>CAVUCA010000013.1:0-23753 GCA_963739865.1 uncultured Chloroflexia bacterium | reverse complement strand
ATACATCAATGTTAATCATAATTCTGATACTATTGCTTATCAATATAAAGAAGCTATTGAATATTTCTGGAAAGAAGCATCCAATTACTCTACGAAAAAAACTCATTTCATCGATTTTATCGATACCACCACAAGAGATTCCTCACACAATAATCTTGTAGATATCGCCACTTGTATTGATGAAAATACGCCGTTCTTTGGATCAAATCAATTGCTGGTTGATATATCGGAACTAGTTACAAGTGATGCTAAATCGGGAATTCAACGAGTAGTCAGAAATATATTAAGAACGCTAATCGAAGAGTCTAATCTTGGTTTTCGCATAGAACCTGTATATCGGCATAAAGGTACATACTACTATGCTCGACGTTATATGATTGGTTTCCTTGGTATATCTGATTTCAATATTGATGATACTCCAGTAGAATTTCATGCTGGAGATACTTTTCTTGGGCTTGATCTAAATACCCTAAGCATGGACACGATAGCTAAAGAAAGGATACGGAAAAACAATGCTATCGGTTTAAAGTCATATTTTGTTGTGTATGATATGTTGCCTTTTGTTAGACCGGATTGTTTTCCTGATAATAGTCTTTCCTTGTTCAAACAGTGGCTTGAGGTAGTTGCAACATATGCTGAAGGTTTAATATGTATTTCTCAATCCGTATCTCTTGAACTAATAAGTTGGTTGAATCAACATCCGATAAACCGATTGAAGCCTTTAAATATTGGATACTTTCATCTTGGAAGTGATATGGAAGTGAATCAAATATCTGAATATATTTCTAATGAAGATAATAATATCTTGACTAACATACAAAACACAATTAGCTTTTTAATTGTCGGTACTCTAGAACCACGTAAAGGTCATAAACAAGTGCTTGATTCATTTGAGATATTGTGGACTCAGGGGTTTAATGGAAAACTAATTATTGTTGGGAAACAGGGTTGGATGGTTGACAAATTAGTTCAGCGGATTCAAAAACATCCTGAATTTGGAAAAAGGTTAATATGGATTAATAAATCAAGTGATAATCTTCTTAATAATATATACAAGTCATGCACTGCACTAATAATGGCATCAGAAGGTGAAGGATTTGGTTTACCAGTAGTTGAAGCCGCCCGGGTAAAATTACCAATTATTTGTCGTGATATTCCAGTTTTTCGGGAAATTGCATCCGATAATGCCTTTTATTTTCAAAATAAAGATGGGGAAGGGTTAGCCGTCGCAATACAAGAATGGTTGGAACGTTACCGGCAGAATATACATCCACATTCCGAAAATATTAGTCGGTTAACTTGGAAAGAAAGCACAGTACAACTAATGCAGGTTATCAGTAGTAATAATTGGTTACTATCATGGATGCCTAAATAAAACAAATCATGTGATTTATTTGAGTGTATTTGCGTTAAATAACCTCGATCTTTGGGAGAGGAAATATTAGCTTTCCCCCTTTCTTTAGATACTCTGCTTCCTTTTTGATAAAATTATCTTTGAAATGCCAGGGAAGCACTAACAGATAGTCTGGTTTCATGTTTCGGGCTTCTTTCTCCGATATTATAGGTATTAGCGTCCGAGGTGTGAATTTCCCGAATTTATCTTCATTAACCTCGGCAATATAAGGTAATTCCTTTTCTGTGATACCGCAGTACTGTAATAAGACATTACCCTTCGTCGATGCCCCGTAACCTATTACTTTTTTCCCCTGACTCTTTATTTTGTTTAATAAAGACACCAGATCGATTCGATGTTTTTCTATCTTCTCCCTGAAATCCTCGAAAGGTTTCATTGTGTCCAGTCCCAGCCTGGATTCATCATTCAAGTGCTTTTTGATCTTTTCGGTACATTCAGAATACGTTGACTGTACCTTCGCCGCCGTGACTCTGAAACTGCCTCCATTGGTATCGTTGAAGTCAAGGTCGATGATCTTTAGTCCGCATTTTTTTAATATCCAATCGATTTGTTTTAATGCATAATATTCCAAGTGCTCATGGCATATTGTATCGTAAGAGTTTGCTTTCAACATCGCCGGTAGATAACTTTGCTCCGAAATCCATATCCCGTTATCATCAAGTATCGCCATGATTTGTTTTATAAATTCCAGTGGGCTGTCCAGGTCGTAGAACATCGCTATCGATGTCACTATCTTCGCTTTTTTATTTTTGAACCTTTCCGTTACTTGTTTGCTCGGAAAAAGTCGGCTAATTTTTCGATATGTGGCTTATACGATTCTGCAAATTTCTTTACCGTTGGATCGATACCTACCAACGTCATATTCTCCGGGTACATGTTGACGTAGTGTGCCATCGTTGCTGCCGATATCCACGATTACATCATATTTTGTTGGTTTGACTAATTTCGTACAGAAATCTGTGATTTCGCGCAGATGAGCTACCATTGATGCATTTAGGCTTGAATGATAGCCGTAATTTTCACCGTACATTTCGGATTTATTATAAGAGTGATGTAATTGGACCAACCGACAAACCGGCTCATCGTTTTTCCCGACACACTTGACTAGTTCAAGTGATCCGCAGGTGATTTCCTTAGTTTTTGAGCTGGGAAATACTCCGGTGAGACATTGCTCGCCCAAGTTAACAATTGGTATCAGGTTTGGATTCGCCGCACATCCTGCACTTGGATATCTTAATTGTCATAAATTTCCCTGTCCTTTAACCATATTAAAACTACTTTTTATTGTTTAATTTCATGGTCTACCATGATCTTGACTAACTCTTTAAACTTCACCTGTGGTTCCCAACCAAGTTTGGTTCTGGCTTTTGTATTATCAGCTCGTAGCGGAGCTGTTTCTATCGGCCGTAGGAATTTTGGATCAGTTTCAATATAGTCTTTCCAATTAAGTCCGACATGGGCAAAAGCAGCTTCGCAGAAATCTCTTACCGTATGGATTTCTCCGGTTCCTATTACATAATCTTCGGGTTTATCCATCTGCAACATCATCCACATTGCCCGTACAAAATCCGGGGAATAACCCCAGTCTCTTCCCGCATCAAGGTTGCCCAATACCAGTTTTTTTCGTTCCCCGCGTTTTATTTCCGCGACTGCAATCGCTATCTTTCTTGTGACAAAATTGGTCCTCTTCGCGGACTTTCGTGGTTGAATAATATTCCGCAACAGGCAAATAACCCGTATGCTTGCCGGTATATCCTGGTCATATGATGGGCGTATAATTTAGCCGCGGCATAGGGACTGGCAGGCATCATCAGGCTGTTTTCATTTTGGGGTGGGGGCGTTATACCGAATAATTCGCTCGTCGATGCCTGATAATACCGGCTCTTCGGTGAAAAATTCCTGATCGCTTCCAAAACCCGGCACGTTCCCAGTCCCGTGATGTTCCCGGTATATTCCGGCATTTCAAAACTGATTCCAACATCGCTCTGCGCTGCCAGGTTATATACTTCATCCGGTTGGATTTTATATAACAGCGAGCATAAATGGTGTTCATTTTCCAGGTCGCTGTAGTACAGATTGAGTTTGTTCTGAATATGTGCGATATTTTGGAAATAATGCCCTGAGGTCCGCCTTACTATTCCGTGTACCTCATACCCTTTTTCCAGTAATAACTCGGAAAGATATGAGCCATCCTGGCCGGTTATTCCCGTAATAAGAGCTCTCTTTGCCATTTTTTCTCCTGATTTTATAGTTGTTACCCGTATTGAACCTGTTTATAGATACCCAGGTAGTTTTCAATACAAGTGTCCCAGTTATGGGTATTCGCAAAACGATAATTTCTTCTATCTTTCGATTGATTCACAACTTCGCTTTTTCAGCGCATTCTAGCAGATTATCCACTACTAACAACGTATTTGAGTTCGTTCCGGGAATCATTCCGTCATTCATGACAACTACCGGTTTTTTACAGGCGAATGCTTCGACGATTGGCAGCCCGTATCCTTCACTTTTCGAGGGAAATACAAAATAGTCCAGCGAATTATAAAATTCGTTCATATTTTCTTCCGGTATAAAACCGGAAAACTTGATCCTTTTATCGCCAGCGGCTAAAACTACCAATCTTTCTTTATCCGGGCCGCTGCCGCCGATGATCAATTCACCGTCGATATTCGTCTTTTAAAACGCATCGATCAGTAAATCGATCCGTTTTCTTCTGTCCAGGTAACTTAAGGTTCCGATTCGTAATATCGTATCTTGTTTTTTCTTCGGCTCCAGGCCGCGGCGATGCCCAGTCTTATCACTTTTACTTTCTTCTCTTCTACTCCCAGGTACTGAATTACTTCGTATTTCGTTTGCTCTGAGTCGCATACTACGAAAGCACTTTTGGCCGCTTTCTTCGCAGCAAAACCAAACCATTTTTTACTGACAATACGCTTTACATTCTTGAATCTTCCTTCAGCATAATGTGTATCCAAATCACTTAGGTGTAATAACGGGATCAGGTCGTGAAACGTCACGATAGTCCGGTCTTTTGGTGCATATATGGCTTCCATCGGTGTTAAACAATGATAAATCGGTTTATACCGGGGTAATTTGTATGCCAGTTCTACGGCAGTATATGAAAAATATCCGGCGTTGCTCTGGTGCTTAGTTTCGATTGCGCTTACCGGGTAATTCCGCTGGCGTAATCCTGCCAATATTTCCATAGAAAAACGTCCGATGCCGGCATTCTTCAAGTTGAAATATCGTGAAATCAAGCATATTTCCGGTTTGTTTGGAGATTTATCTGTTTCGTTAGTCATGTGCCGATCAAGGTAGTACTTTAGTTTCTCATATCTATATTTTCGGTATTCAGGTTATACTCTGTGTTCAATCTCTAATTATACTTGAACATACTCTTATATATTTGAGTATGATTTCTTGGGCATTATAGCACGCCTGTATATGCATGTGTATATTACTTTAGAACTACAAGAAACGAAATTCAAAGAACAAAACCCAAAATTCTAAGGGGAGAACAGGACGAATTCTAAAATGTACTTTAATCATGAAAGGAGACTCTTACTGGATTTCTTAGGAGGTAGTAAAAGGAATCCCTCATGAGTGGTTGCCTTGTTATTAAGATATTAAATTTATTTACTTGGATCTGTACTTAGGATTTTGAAATTTGGGATTTAGGATTTCCTTAGGGTTTAGAATTTAGAATTTTGAGTTTGTTTAAGGTTTAGAATTTTGAGTTTGTTTAGTTTATTATTAACCTTGTATGCAAACAAAGAACATTGTTCTCGCCTCCTCTTCCCCCCGCCGCCAACAACTGCTGGCACAGATAGGCTTGCAGTTCGAGGTGGATGCGGGGAATGGGGCGGAAGCTGAGCCCTCCCCACAGGATCCTACCGGCGATGCCTGCCGTATCGCCCTGGCTAAAGCCCATTCTGTAGCGCTTCACTACCCTGACGCAATTATTCTTGCCGCCGATACCTTCGGCATCCTCGACGGTCAAATTCTGGGTAAACCCCGTGATGACCGCCACTCCGTGGCCATGCTGCAGGCCATGAGCGGGCGCTGCCACACCGTAATCACCGGCTTCGCTATCCTCGATACCGCTTCCGGCCGTACCGTTTCCCAGGCCGTGGAAACCAAAGTATATTTCCGGGTATTATCTTCAGCCGAAATCGAGACTTATGTAAAGTCGGGCGAACCCCGGGACAAAGCCGGCGCCTATGCCATTCAGGGCCTGGGGGCAGTACTGGTGGAAAAGATCGAGGGTGATTATTCGAATGTCATCGGCCTGCCCCTGACCGCTCTGGTACTGGCCTTAAGGGGATTTGGGGTGGCAGTACTTTCCCCCTAGTCGTACACTACTTGACATCCCAGAACTCCCGTGCTACAATACCAGAACTTATGTTTTCTCGACCGACAGAAAACCTGTTATACCCGGAATTTTTTAAATTGCATTGAGGATAGAGTTCTCTCTCCAAATTTTTGGAGAGAGTTAGAGTGAGGATTTAAGCGTAAGGAGATAGCTATGATTGATATCATTAATCAGTCCAATACGTCCCACCGGTCCGGCCTGTCCTGCTCGTCCACCCCCACCCCCGGATACCGAAGCTGGTCGTTTCGCGGCCGCCGCGAAAACGAACCGTGCCTGTTTCCCTTTTACCAGCTTACTTCGTTCCTGCATTTATTTACCACCCTGGTATTTGAGTGGCTATTTTCTCGCCCCTATACTTTCATCCGGATAATATTAGCTTCGAATTGTTTCGCACGTTTAGCCTCCCAACCCTTCAAATTAGCTTCGAATTGTTTCGTGGTCTCTTCTTCCATTCCAAGGGGAGATATTGAGGGATTTCGACAGTCGGGAAGCTTGTTATACCGGGATATTTAAAATTGCGCCGAGGATAGAGTTCCTTCTCCAATTTACTGGAGAAGGTTAGAGCTTGCCCTGAGCGTAGCGTGAGGGATGAGCGTGAGGGATGAGGATTTCTTGGTTATTTGGAATTTGTTACTTGTAAATTGGGATTTTTTTAGGATTTTGAGCTTAGGATTTAGAGTTTTCATCCATATATTTTGCTGCTCTCTCGCCCGCTATATAGCCTGTAGAAAAGGCTGCCTGCAGATTATAGCCGCCGGTCTCAGCATCAATATCGATGACCTCGCCGGCAAAATACAGCCCTTTAATCAGCTTCGAGGCCATGGTTTTCGGCTCGATCTCATCCAGGGCCACACCCCCGGCGGTGACCATGGCCGCCTCGATGGGCAGCGCTGACTGGATGTCGAATCTGCAGGCTTTAAGTAAACCGGCCACCCTATCCCGTACAGCGGCATCGACCTGGTGGTTGGGGATATCCCCCTCGGCCTTACTCATTTCCAGGATCACGGTGACCATTTTTTCGGGCAGCCATTGATGCAAGGTATTGCGGAACCGCCTTTTCCCGTTCAGGTCCATTTCCCGCTGCATTTCCTGTTTTAATTCATCAGAATCCAAGTCCGGGATCAAATCGATGCCGGCACTTACCTCATGGTTTGCCAGGGCATCGACTACCCCCAGGCTCATCGGCAGCACCACCGGCCCGCTGATGCCGAAATGTGTGAATAACAAGCTGCCCCGGCGGCTTTCAATGACCGGCGGCGGCGGTTTTTTTCCCTGCATAACCCGGCCGTAATCAGTGTTTATCGTCTTCAGGTTCCCGGCATCCTTCGCCGCCGCGGCATAAAAGGTCAATCTTATGTCAGGTAAACTGAGGCCCTGCAACTTTTGCGCCAGATCAACGTCTTTTATCGTCCAGGGGAACTGATGCCGGCCGTACTTTAACCACCGTATGCCCCAGGGCAGCCGCCAGTTGGTAACCGTCGCCGGAGGAGCCGGTGCCGGGATACGAGGCCCCACCTGTTGCCATTATCACCACCCCGCCCGGATATACCCGTTCCCCCGCCCTGACCCCGGTGATTTCCCGTCCGTTACTCAGTATTTCGGTAACCTTTTCGCCGGTAACGATACGTACCTTCCCCTGTTCCAGATACCGGTGTAGTGCCTGATAAACATCCCGGGCATCGTCACTAACCGGAAAGATATGCCCGTCCGTTTCGACTTTGGTGCTTACGCCGTACCGGGCCAGTAGTGCCAGCAACTCGTCCCGGAAAAACTGGTGGAACACGCCGTACAGGAAACGGCCGTTGGGGCCGAACATAGCCACGAATTCCTGGAGCGGCTTGTTGTTGCTCAGATTGCAGCGGCCGTTGCCGGTTAGACGTAGTTTATTGCCGGTAGCCGGCATTTTTTCCAGCAGGATAACGCTGCCTCCGGATTCCGCGGCCCGCCCCGCCGCTATCAGCCCGGCTGCGCCCCCGCCAATCACGATGATGTCGGTTGCTGCCATGATTAAACTTCTTCTTCCCGGAATTCGATGACCCGGCTGGACCAGAGCCGGGTGACAGCCTCTTCCAATACATATTGGCGCGGGTCGGGGATGTCCAGCAAGGACGGTAGCAGCCGGTCCTCCAACTTTTGCAGAATAGGACAGTCTTTTTGCAGCAACTCGACTGTGGTCCGGGCGCCGCCGAAGACGGCATATTCGAAGACATCTACGTATGGGCCGAAGTGTTCTTTGATGTGTCCGCAAACCCGGATGAAAAAGGTTTCCATCTGTTTTTCGCGATGGCGGCGGAAGCGGTTGGCGGAGGAACCGCCCTGCCGGTGTCGGCCATGGACCAGTCCGGTACCTACCTTGCTGCTGATAATGGAGTCTCCCCGGCATACGCCGATAGCATAAGCGCCTAGGCGGATCAAGACGACGCTGAGTAAAGAATCACGCTTAAGGATAATTTCAAGCAGGGAGACATCCCTGCCCTGGAAGGTCAGCCGCTGCTTAATGGGAAATGGCGGCAGGATAACAGTAGTCCCTGCTTCGATTACTACACAAGCCCCGGTTTGAGAGCGCTGCACCGTTTCTTTTACATCCTGGAGTTTCTGCCCGGTTAGTAAAGGAGATAGTTCGGCTGCTATCTGTTCGGGGGAAAGGCCTGCCGGTATATATAACGTGTTGCCGGTATTACCGGTGTTGTGAAGCGGTCCGGCTAAATATGTTAGTGTTTGTGCCCTGCTGAGACTGAATTCTTTTTTCAACATCTTGTCTAACACCGTACTGTACGCGGGATTTGCTACTTATGATAACGGCCGCGGCACTTTTTAGCCAATATTACTATCAAGACAGTATAATAAAATAATATACCCTGGTTTAAGGGACTTTTTTTACGGTTTTATTCACGTTATATTGTTCATATCATATTATGATACAAACAGGGTGGGATATATGAAAAAATTCATTAGAGGCCAATTTGGTTTCTTACTTTACGGTTTTGTATTTTGGCTGCCGATCGTATTACTGGCATTTATCCTTTTTTATATATTTAGCTACGGTGAAGATATAGGCAGTAAAGTATTTAACTGGTTTTTACCTACTGAGTTGTATCACAAGGGTTATGGCTTCCTGGCCGAAATTTTAGTTATTTATCTTTCGGGAGTCATCCTTAAACTGACCAATATACGCAAACGACTCTCCAAGATACCGATCCTCGGCTTATTTTTCGGCGGCGGGGAAGTGATGACAATCGACCGGCTGGCCCATTTAACACCTTGCCTTTTCATGATGTCGCCCACCTGCCTGTCATACGGCTGGATCCTCTCCGAAGAACAGGTGCAATTGGATAATTCCGACACCTCTTTTTCGCTGGTGAATGTGTATTATCCCAATGTCCCCACGCTGATTACCGGCCAGGTATTCCCTATCCGTAGAGATTCGGTGATCAAGTTAGGCAATCCATCGAAGGAAATTATCGATTTGCTCCTGTACGCTTTCCGCAGTCCCACGGCGATAAAATACCTACCCTGGGAAAGTGAAGCAGCTGATGATTTCATCAGGCGGGCTAAAGCGTTCGGCATACAAATAATACCTGCCGGTTGGGACCAAGATGATACACTGCCACCGAAAAACAGGAATATTAAGCCTGACAAATAACCGGAAATAACCTTTATAAGATGGTACCCCTGGGCAGAGTCGAACTGCCGACACACGGTTTAGGAAACCGCTGCTCTATCCTACTGAGCTACAGGGGCGAACCGGGGATATCTGTGTATAATGATATGCGAACAGGCATAAAAAAGCAAAGGAACAGCTTCTTTTTCATACATTGTCGGCTTGCCTTCATACTGATATAATATTCATTTATTGCGGGGCCGTAGTTCACTCGGGAGAACGTCGCGTTTGCATCGCGAAGGTAAGGGGTTCGAATCCCCTCGGCTCCACCAAATTCTATCCATAATTTAAGAAAATCATGGTTGCATACGACAATGGTTGTTAACCCAACAAAATCAACCGAACAGTTCTGCCTACTATTTTATTTGTCTTATTTTTCGCCAGTCCGGGTATGCAGGGTATAATAATGATGTTATAATAGATGCAATTAGGATGCGTTATGGAGGTGTTACTATGCCTGTTAATGTATCTGTGAAGAATGTTCCCGACGATATCATCGATAAACTACGGAATAGAGCCAAGCGCCATCACCGTTCCCTTCAAGGAGAGTTGATCGCCATCATGGAAGAAGCTACGAAAAGCTCTATCCTCTCTGTCGATGAAGCAGAACAAAGGCTTAATGCCCTGGCGTTAAAAACAAAGGATGAGGCAGCGGTTTGGGTCAGGAAACTCCGGGATGCCCGCTAAGGTCGTCGATGCTTCCGTGATCGCCGCCTGGTGTTTCCGGGAGCCGCGCGCCCCGGAGGCATTGGCGATCATTCGTGAATCAGAGCTGCACGCACCTTTATTGTTAGCTTATGAACTGACAAGCATTGCCCGCAAGAAAACTAAGGTGTACCCGGAGAAAGCTGAATTAATTGAGGAGGCTTTACGTACCGCCTTAGCTCTACCAATTCATTGGAGTGAAGTCGACTATATAACAGTAATGCACCTGGCATTAAGTGCCGATCTCTCAACTTACGATGCCTGTTATTTATATGTGGCGAGGAAAGGCAATTTACCTCTGGCGACATTTGATGAGAGCCTTGAAAAAGCAAGTCGGAATATCAGATAAACGAATAAGATCTTTCGACCTGACACAAAGATATTTTGTCCATGTAGTCACTACCATGAGTAGTTCATTCCCTTTCAAAGATTACAGTACTTTTATGATAGATATTTACATGCCGGAATATTAATTCTATAATGATTCAGTTAAAGTCAATTTGAGGCGATAGTATGTTTGATGTCGAAGTGAATAATGTCACAAAACGATACGGCAACCGGACTGTCGTGGACGATGTTTCTTTTACCGTATCCGGGCATGAAATCCTGGGTATTATCGGCCCGAACGGGGCTGGTAAAACCACCAATATCCGTATGGTCATGGACGTGATCAAGCCGGATTCGGGTAGTGTACTCGTTTTTGGCAAGAAATTTAGTGATGATATCAAGGACCGTATCGGTTATTTACCTGAAGAAAGAGGCCTGTACCGCAAACTCCATATCATCGACAGCATGGTATACCTGGCGACGCTGAAGGGAATGTCAATACACACAGCTAAACAGAAAGCGGATGAATGGCTGACCAGGGTCGGTTTTCAAAACTACCGGAACCGGAAAATCGAGGAACTGAGCCATGGTATGGCACAAATCGTGCAGATATTGGTCGCCATCCTGCATGACCCCCAGGTTATCATCCTCGATGAACCTTTCAACGGCCTGGACCCGGTTAATGTCAAGATGGTCAAGGACATGATACTGGAGCTGAAAGCACAGGGGAAAGCCATTATGTTGAGTACCCACCGCATGAATGAAGTCGAGGAACTCTGCAACCGGATCTTTATGATCAGCAAAGGGAAAAATGTCCTTTACGGCGATATCGATGAAATAAAGGGTAAATTTAAGAGTGATTCTATCTTGCTTGATTATGACGGCGATATCGGGAAAATCGATGGGGTAGAAATCAAACCGGTCAAAAACCATACGGTGGAAATACATACTCACGGCAATTTAACACACCAACAACTTCTGGAACAGTTGGTCGCCCGGAAGGTCATTATCAATAAGTTCGAAATAGCTACTCCCTCTCTAAATGATATCTTCATCCAGGTTGCCGGAGCACAAAAATGAAAAAAACGATCGTAATTCTTAAGAATGAACTCTTTACCACCCTGCGGCGAAAAGGGTTTATTATTACTACCCTGGCGATCCCTGTGTTGGGTTTAGTTGGGATTATCCTGTATCAACTCATATCCGGATTGTCCCAGCCCCCGGTGGTAACCGAGTTTGACCGGATCGGTTGTGTCGACCGGACGAGCCTTTTTACGGACTATACGAAACAAGGCGATTTACAGATCCAGATATACCCCGCTGAAGAAGAAGCAAAACAAGAACTCGTATCCGGCACTATCAAGGAATATTTTGTCATTCCCCAAGACTATCTAAATTCCGGTTTAGTTACCCGATTTTCCATGAAATCCGAACTCGACACTCCGGCTGATGTTTCGGAGGCGATACGTAGTTTCCTGATCAGTAATCTCCTGAAAAATGATGTCAGTCCGGAAGTCATTACACGTATAAAATATCCCATGGCTTTATCCAGTGTGGTGCTCGATAAAACCGGAAATGTGGCCACGGGGCAAGGGGGGTTTGGCGCATATATTGTTTCTTATCTCTTTAGTATCTTACTGATTATGGCTATATTCACCGCTTCCGGTTATCTTTTACAGGGGCTGAGTGAAGAAAAAGAAAACCGGATCATGGAAGTTTTACTTTCTTCAGTTTCTACTAGACAACTGATCACCGGCAAGGTACTGGCGCTGGGCGCGGCCGGTTTGATACAAATAACCATCTGGTTAGCCTCCGGGTTCGCTATCATTCGTTTCGTATCGACCAATATCGGCGGCCTGTTCGGAACTCTACAATTACCGGGGAATGTGATTATCTTTAGCCTGCTCTATTTCATATTAGGGTACTTCTTATTTGCCATTCTTATGGCCTGTGTCGGGGCGATTGCTCCAACCCAACGTGACGGACAGCAGATGTCGGTCATTTTCACCCTGTTTGGCGCCATACCATATTTCCTGATGCCTTTCATCATGGAAAATAGTGATCATATCGTTACGAAAATACTGACTATCTTCCCCTTAACGGCACCTCTTACGGTTATGATGCGTATTGACAGCGGGATTCCCCTGTGGGAGCTTATCGTGAGTATTATAGTTCTGGGGCTTTCCATATACGGATGTTTATTATTGGCTTCCCGGGTATTCCGGACCTATTTGCTGATGTACGGGAAAACCCCCGGTTGGCAGGAAATACTCAAAAGCTTGCGGCAAGCTTGACAACCTTCTGAACTTCCTTCGTTATCCCGTAATTGAATAGTCTGTTATAATAATCGCTCGAGCTATTTATTATAGATAAAGACGGGAGGAAATTTATGGCTGAAAAACCGGTTTATGCATTAACCATTTCACCGCATCCTCATGATACGGAATGGGGCATCGGCGGTACGGTTGCCCGTTGGACAAAGGAAGGGAAAAGGGTGGTCTGTGTCGTTTGTACCAACGGCGATAAAGGCAGCGGCAATCCTGAGTTTAAACCGGAAGAACTAGCTAAAACAAGGGAAAAAGAACAAAAAGCTGCAGCTAAGGTCCTGGGAATTAAAGATGTGGTATTTCTGCATCAACCGGACTTAGGCCTGGAAGAATCTCCCGCACTAAAGCAATTGATCCTAAAACAGATCCTCACTTACCGTCCGGAAATCGTAGCCACCCGTGATCCCTATAACGGGCGTTATGTATCCAATCGTGATCACCGGATCCTGGGCCGGTTGGTCCTCGATATGGTCTGGCCTTATGCGCAAGCTCCTAATACTTTTCCAGTCCTATTTAAACAAGGCTTACTCCCTCACAAAGTAAAAGAAGTATTGTTATGGAGTCCGGAACAACCGAATTACCGCCTGGATATTTCGGATACCTACGAATTAAAGAAAGCGGCGTTACGCGCCCATAAAACCCAGATCATCGATTGGATCGAACCGCCCGGCGGTTACGACGAAGCAGACCGTGAGTTCTTCAAAATGATCGATACTAATAATGCCGCCGCCGCGGCCGGTACTGCCTTTAAGTATGCCGAGGCCTTTGTCCGGGTACCGATTCCACCCCGGCTATAGAATAACCATCTGTTGTTGATGTTTTAAGAACAAATACTGCCCTGCTTTTTCTACTGACTGGTAGGGCAGTATTTTTGTGTCTGTATTGCTATTGGTTTGCTAGTATTTTTCCATTTGACTTAATGATTTCTTTATACCAATGGGCAGAATCCTTGAGTATGCGTTTGCCGGTAGGATAATCGATATACACCAGGCCGAACCGTTGTGAATATCCATGGCCCCATTCAAAATTATCAGTGACCGACCACTGGAAATAACCCTGAACTTTTACTCCATCATCAATTGCCCTGTCCTAACTCCATCAAATACCGGGAAAGAAAATCGATCCGCTGCGGATCATGGACTTTACCATCCATGTGTACCCAGTCGCAGTTGCCCATCCCATTTTCGGTGATTACGATCGGCAGCTTGTATCGTTCATAAAGAAAGCGTGGGCCCCAGTATAATGCTTTTGGTGTTACCCGCCAGCCCATCGTCGTTAAAGCCGGTCCTTCAAGGCCGTTATCCAGTATCACCTTATCCATTCTGTCCGTACGTACGCCTTGTCCGTGGTAAATATTTGCTCCGTAAAAGTCCAGCGGCTGTTTGATGGTATCCATATCCCGCTCGGTATATTCTGGCATTTCATCTTTAAATAACAGTAAACCGTCTTCCGGGTATTTACCGAATATCATGGGATCAGTAAACCAGGTATTGTTCCAGCAGTCTTTTTCCGTAACCGAGAACATACGGTTCCGGGCGGCTTCAATATCTTTTTGTTTACCGGTTGTAGGAAAAGAAGTAATACCCACCGGTGCTGCTCCGATGCTAGGCTTGCTTTTCGCCCGGCTGCGTATCACCTGTACTGCTTTACCATGTGCCAAGAGGGTATTATGAGCCGCCGTCAACTCGTCGTATAGATTTAATTGTAAGCCCGGGGCATGCCTGCCAACACGGTGTCCGGCGTCAATAAATACCTGGGGTTCGTTCAGCGTCATCCAGTGCGATACCCGGTCGGATAATTTATCCACGACTACTTTGGTATAATCAGCAAACCAATCAGAACTCTCCCGGTTTAGCCATCCGCCTTGTTTATACAGTGCATATGGATAATCCCAGTGAAATAAAGTGATCCAGGGTTGGATATTATTCTTTAACAGGGAATCGATCAAACGGTCGTAAAAGGCAAGACCCTTTGGATTTATTTTCCCCGTTCCTTGCGGTAAAATACGCGGCCAGGAAATCGATAGCCGATAGGCTTTGAGACCGATTTCCGCCATGATCCGGGCATCTTCCTCATACCGGTGATAATGATCGCAGGCAATATCTCCAGTATTCCCTTCCCATATCTTACCCGGCCATTTGCACATCATATCCCATACCGACGGCCCTTTCCCATCCTCAGAGGCAGCGCCTTCGATTTGATAACTGGCGGCTGCTGCGCCCCAGATAAAATTTTTGGGGAATATCATATAAACCTCCCGAATGATTCAATAGAGGAATGCTATCATTATATCGGTGAACAGGTCAAAATCATCTGTCAAGCAAAATAAAATACACTTACGGAAGGTTGAATAAAACTGTCTCTCCGTAAGTGTATTTAAAGATACAATACCTTTGATTTAGCTTACTTTTTCTTTTTCTTATTCTCTTCTGCCGGATTTACACTGGACCCATAACTGGATGCTAACAAACAATGCCCGAAATAGAAAGGTACTTCTACTTTCTTTACGAATACCGGGCAGTGCGTCAATCCTGCGGGAATACAGATGATGGCAGCGGTATTTATCGTTTGTTTTTCCCATTCATCGCCGAGGCCAATCTCCATTTCACCACCAAGGTACGGTGCGATGCTCGGATCACCGGGGATGAAGAAAAGCAGTTCGTCGCAATCATGCTTGTGCGGGGGATCGCCCAGTTGATGAGGAGCAAGTTTACCGACAAAATTAAAGTTAATGTCGAATTCCTTCATGTCGGCAATTACTTCCGGGCCAAAACTAATGCTTTGTTCTTCGACCTTTCTTGGTTGTGGTCCTTTGCCAAGCGGTTTTCTGTATATATATTTACCGTATTTTGATGCGGCCATTATTCAATCCTCCTTATTCAGTATTATTTATCGGCACCCATGGATATTTCGCATAAAATGATAGGCTTGGTTATTTTCAGTACATTGATCGGTCCGTATAGAGTCCCTTTGGGTATGCTAACGATAGTTGAAGAATCGACTAAATGCTTTTCTGCTTCCTTACCCATCGTGATTTCGATTTCAGTCCCGATATCCAGGGTATCGTTAGGATTGGCACCGAGGATACATAAAAATTTATCGAATTTATGTGATTTGGCTTCCTTTTGGACTACTACAGGTTTGGATACATGCGTCCAGGTCATGCGTTGTTTCACTCCACACCAGTCCTTGGGTCCCTCAAAAGTAACTGGGATGGCAGCGGCTGGCTTCGTGTTTTTCGCCGTCTGTCTCAGGATGTTTTTGCCGTATTTTGTTGCGGCCATTCTCAATCCTCCTTATTTTTTTACAGCCGTAATGATTCTTAAGTAACTTATCCGGTTGTATGCTTGAAAACCTACATGATTACATATTGTTTGTCAAGAACGATTTTAATGGGGAATTGTTTTGTGATATTTATCATTGTAGTGTAAGATACTAGTCTTAATTAATACCGACTATCCTTATTACTATATAGAAGAGAGGTTCCCATGGAAAAATCCATTCCCGAGATACGAAAAGAACGAGAACAACGCATAATGAATGCTGTCCAATTGAAGCCTACCGACCGCGTCCCTGTTATTAGTTCAATAGGTTACTTCGCGGCCAAATATGCCGGTATACCATGTTCAGCCGCTTATTATGATTTCGATGCCTGGTATAACGCCTATAAAAAGACGCTTCAGGACTTTCAACCGGATATGCTTTTTACTGAAGGGTATAAATCCGGAAAAGCACTTGAGATATTGGAGCCGTTTCAGATGAGATGGCCCGGGCATGGCGTCGATCCTTATGAAAGCCATCAATCGATTGAAGTCGACAACATGAAAGATGACGAGTATGACCATTATATGCAAGACCCTTCGGACTACATGTTGCGTATTCATGCCTCGCGGACCAGCGAGAACATGGCAGGATTAGCTAATTTACCAAAATTGTCGGATATCGGTTTTGGGGCCATGGGCTTACAGATGTTGGCCATGGCTTTCTCCGACCCTAAGCTGAGTAAAGCAGTACATACTCTCGAAAAAGCCGGGCGGCAGATGAGACGCGACCAGACGAAAATGGTTAAGTTTAATAAACTGATATATAACATGGGTTATCCTGAAATGTTTAATGGTGCGGCGATGCCGCCATTCGATGTTGTTTCACATTCGGTTCGCGGTATGAAAGGCACGATGCTGGATATATACCGGCAACCCGAAAAAGTTATCGAAATGTGTGAATATCTACTAAAAAGAACGATTGAACGGCCGCTCCCTCCACCCACCGAAAACGGCCATATCAGGATATTTATGACTAATACCAGGGGCTCCGACGATTTTATGTCAACCAAAGTTTTTGATAAATTCTACTGGCCGACATTTAATAAATTGATTATGTCTTTGATCAAACGCGGTGCTACTCCCTTTATATTCTTCGAAGGTAACTTTACCTCGCGTCTGGAATACCTGCTTGATTTTCCGAAGGGCAAACTGCTGGCCCGTTTTGACACTACCGATATTCACCGGGCAAAAGATGTCCTGAAAGGCCATCTTTGCATCGAAGGAAATGTCCCCTCCACCCTGTTGCAAGTCGGTTCAGTCCAGGATGTGAAGGATTACTGTAAAAACTTAATCGATACTGTGGGGAAGGGTGGGGGTTATATTCTTTCGCCGCGAAGTTCTACTGAAACAGCAAACCCTGCTAACTTGAAAGCGATGATCGAATTTACCAAGGAATATGGCAAGTATTAGGGTATAATTCATAGAACCTAATCGTATATAAAATAGGCTGATTTCTCAAATCCAGCCTATTTTTACTGACATTATCACATGATTAAGATAATACATATATCCATAATTACCATTGTTACACTATAATAAAGTAGAAACGAATTGTTGTAAGGTAGCAATATCATGACCACTGGTCACAAGCAAATCGGGTATGCTCTGGGCGGAGGAAGTGCTCGTGGGTTAGCTCATATCGGCGTCCTGAAAGTTCTGGAAGAGAAAGGCATTTACCCGGATGTAATATCCGGGACAAGTATCGGTGCTATTATTGGTGCCCTATATGCCGGCGGTCATAGGCCATCTGAAATGGAAAAACTGGTTCTCGGCCTTAACTGGAAAAAACTGATTACCCTGGGTGATATAACGTTACCGGTGAGTGGTTTTTTTCAAGGGAAAAAAGTCGTTTCTTTGCTAAAATCAATAATCGGGGATCTTACTTTTGAGCAACTAAAATATACTTTTTCTTGTGTCGCCACAAACATAATCAGTGGAGAGCAAGTTGTAATAAAAGAAGGCTCTCTCATCGAGGCAATAAGGGCCAGCATATCAATACCAGGAATATTTACCCCGGTTTTGGTATCAGGTAGATATCTTGTCGATGGCGGATTAGTGAATAGCGTCCCTGTTAGTATTTGCCGAGAAATGGGAGCAGATGTGGTAATCGGTATCAATGTTATACCTGAACCAGGAAAACTCTTATGTTCTCCAGATAAAAATCAACTATACCCTGAATGCAAAACGCCGGAAATAGATAATACCGGAAACGTTGCCATGTCCGGAGTACAGGGACGTACATTGCAGTCGCATATTAATGATGTTGACAACGCTACCAGGCAATTTCTGGTTTCACACCGACCGATGATATCACGAAAAAACAAAACTCCTTCCGCATCAAATAAAAGAATAATAAATTCAACTATATCATCGAAAACCCCTCGGCTGATCGATGTATTGAGCCAGACGATCACCATTGCTGAATATCATGTCGCCGTTGAAAACCTAAAGGACGCTGATATTGCGATTAGTCCCGATGTCTCCAGAATAGGCTTTTGGCAATACAATAATGCTCACGAGGCGATAGCTCTTGGCGAACAGGCTGCTCGTAAAGCTCTTACCAATGACAAAATATCGCAACTCTTGAAATAGGGATTTCTATCATACTGTTCAGTTTTATTATGATGACCTAATCAGGAGTATTTTATGAACATAGTTCACCCCGAACAACGGATAACGAATATTGACGACCTGGTGTCTCACGGGAATATACCAGCCCGGCGGGCTATATTGCAGATACTCGAAGCAGGGATGGAGGCTTCAGATCCTTACTTTAATACAAAAAAGTTAATACAACTTAATGGTAATATTCTAACGATAGGATCAGATGAATTTGAGCCTGTCAGATCACCAGTCAGCGGTAATCAGGTTTTCGACCTTAATAACATCAACCGTATTTTTGTTTTTGGAGCCGGTAAAGGTATTCAACGCGTTGCCAAAGCGATTGAAGACGTTTTGGGTAACCGGCTCTCCGGCGGCCATGTTATCGACAAAATAGGGCATCCGGTAATACTGCAAAAAATAGAGGTTACCCTGGGTGCCCACCCGGTCCCGGACAGCAATTGTGTCCAGGGTTGTTTAAGAATTCGGCAGCTAGCTTCTGACTTGACTGAAAAAGACCTGATTTTCACCTGTGTCGGTAATGGTGTCTCCGCTCTTCTCACTTTACCGGTACCCGGCATCGATATTGAGGATATCCGAAAGTTAACTTACACGATGCAAATTGAACACGGCGCCGGTACCGGTGACCTTAATATGATAAGAAATACTCTTGATTCGATGAAGAGCGGGCGGATTTCCCGTCTATTTAGTAAATGCCATACGATACATATTTTGGCTACAGAACCCGGAGAATATGACCAGCTAATACAGCATAATTTATGGTTGCACACGCTCCCTGACGATCATACATCATATCAGGGAGCTATTGATACACTTCGTCATTGGGATGTATGGAATGAAACCCCCACTGCAGTCAAAGATTTTTTACAGCGTGCCGATCCTGCTTTCGCTCCTGTCAGGTCTGATGAATTTAGAAAAATGTCTTTTCGCATCTTCGGGGTCATGCCCGGATATCGTCACACCGCCAAATTATTTCCCGCTATTGACAAGGCCAAAGAGTTAGGTTTCCATACTTTTATTCTCGCTGAAGATGCTATGGGAATCGAAGCCAGTCAAGCCGGTAAATTCATCGCTGCTATGACACGCTCTATTGAGAGGATAGGGCAGCCATTTGAACCACCTTGTGCCATCTTCTCTGCCGGTGAGATGGTCGTTACCGCAGGTAAAGAGCATGGTATCGGCGGCCGGAACCAGGAATTCGTCCTATCTGCTGCTCAAGGTATTTCCGGCAGTAAAAATACTGTAATTGCCTCAGTCGACACGGATGGGACCGACGGCCCTGGGTTTCAATTTGCTAATCTTCTCGAAGGAATACCAAATTGTCTCGCCGGTGGTATTGTCGATGGAAATACGGTTGATGAGGCAAAGCAATCAGGCATTGATATAGGAGAGACATTAAGGAAACACGATACTTCGCTGGCTCTTTGGACATTAAAAAACGGAATTTTGGCTACACCGAATATCAGTTTGAATGATTTAACGGTTGTCCTGGTTACCAGTCGTATTTAGCCTTATTTTAATAACAACTCACTTCAGTAATAAATATTTACATATAAAACGTATTCAAGCTATCCTGGAGATTATTATGTTGATCAAGAATCGGAATACTCTGCTTTCTCACGGAAATATCAAAGGTAGAAAGTTGGTTATTGATATCTTAGAGGCGGGAATCACGGCTGCTGACCCTTACCTGGCGACCAAAAATCTGTTGCACCTCGACGGCGACCGCCTGGTAGTCGGTCATCCTGAATATTCTGATCCGCCGGGACAAGGCCCGCAGGTATTCGATCTGCGCAAGATAAATAATATATTTATTGTTGGCGGCGGCAAAGCAGTACAGCGGGAAGCTTTAGCTTTTGAAGAAATCATTGGCAACCGTATCACAGCCGGCCATATCAATATCAAAAAGGGCGAAGAAATAATCCTAAAACATATCGGGGTTACCCTGGCCGGGCATCCCCTTCCCGACAACGATAGTGTCTCCGGAGCCGTAAAAATAGTAGAAATTATGCACCAGGCGAAAGAAGGCGACCTGGTATTTTGGCTGCAATCCGGTGGCGGGACAGCTTTGCTGGCTTTGCCGGCAGAAGGTATTACCCTGGATGACTTGTTACAGGTATATCGAATCTTATATTTTGGTGCCGGAGCTAGTATGCCGGAAGCCAACGCAGTACGAAACCTTATCGCCATACTCAACATGCAGGAGACCAAATTCGTTACCGGAGCTACCCTGATACGATTTATTGCAACGGAAATACCCTTGCGTTTACGTACCCATGCTTTTGGACTGACCCCCTCTTCACAAGGTGCTTTTGAAAGAGCTATCGGGGTTCTTAATAAGTACCAGGTTTGGAACAAGGTACCGGAATCCGTACGCAGATTCTTAATTAAAGCTGAGCCTATATACCTGCCACCCACACAAGCAGATATCGAACGTCGGCCGTATTTTATCTATCGTGTTATCGGGCCGGAAAGGATGTTGTCTGCCGCACAATCTCGGGCGTCTGAACTCGGCCTTAATACCGTAATTTTATCTACTAGTCTGAACGATGTCGAGGCAAAGTCGACTGGGGAAATATGCGCTGATATCGCTCAGGAAGCAGAATATTTCGGCCGTCCGCTTAAACCTCCCTGTGTCTTTATGTTGGGAGGAGAGGTGACCGTGGCTACAGGTCAGGAAAAAGGTATCGGAGGAAGGAACCAGGAATTTGTTTTATCCGCTTCTCCTCGTATCGCTGGAGACAAAAAAATCGTTATTGGTTCAGTCGATTCCGACGGTACTGACGGCCCGACTGATATTGCTGGAGGTATTGTTGATGGAACCAGTTTAGAAAGTATCACCGAAGCTGGTTTTAACATAAACGAAGAACTCCGTCATCATAACTCCAGCCCGGTTTTACAGGCTATAAGTGATGCAGTCATCATGGGAAACACCGGGACAAACCTGAGGGATCTCCGGATAATATATGTCGGTGAATGACTCGTCACTTTCACATACTCAACATATTTTTGTTACATATCGAAACCGCTACTTTAATGGCTTCGACCAAGCTATCTGGATTCGCTTTTCCCTGCCATGCAATATCAAAAGCTGTACCATGATCAACTGAGGTTCTGATAAAGGGCAAACCTAAAGCCACACTGATGCTTTTCTCGAATCCATGTACCTTTACCGGAATATGGCCTTGATCATGATACATTGCCAAGACAACATCGAATTCTCCGTTTATCGCTCGGACAAATATCGAATCCGCAGGGTAAGGACCTCGGGCATCAATCCCTTTTTCCCGGGCCTCATTAATTGCCGGGATTATTTCTATTATTTCTTCCTTCCCTAATAAACCACCCTCTCCGCTATGCGGGTTTAAGGCAGCAACACCGATTCTTGGTTTTTTAAAACCCCATTTGATAAATGAATCATTAGTCAATCTAAGCTTGGATAATATAGTTTCCTTTTTAACCATCATACAAGCTTGTAACAGGGAATAATGTGTTGTTAAGTGCACGGTCCTTAACTTGCCTGAAATAAGCATCGTGGCATATTCCTTTGCTCCAGTTAAGTGCGCCATATATTCCAGATGCCCCATATCGGGATATCCTGCCAAAATCGTTGCCTCTTTATTAATCGGGGTAGTAACAATCGCCTGCCCTTTACCTGATAAGACTAATTTAACCGCTATATCGATAAATTCCATCGATGCTTTACCGCAAATTGATGCTACTTTTCCCGGTATGAATCCACTGATATCAATATTATCCATATCCATTAAGTTGATGCAGTCGTCATCGGATATTTCATGAACACTATTTATGCACTGTATTCTTATTTCCTGGCCTAGTAAATTGGCCGCTTTTTGTATAATTCTTAAATCCCCGACAACAACAGGTCGGCAGATTGCCCTGATACCAGGTAAAACTAATGTCTTTACGACAATTTCCGGTCCCACTCCTGCGGCATCGCCCATGGTAACGACGATTACCGGCTTCTCTATGTTCTTTCTTTTTGTTGCCACTTTTTTATTCCTCTTTTATGTGAAGTTGATTAAAAATATACGCTATTATTGATGTTAACTGATACTCATGTATACAATAAGACTAAAATATTATATTTCTCATCCTCTAGTATAGTTCAGTCATGCCGCTGTGATAGAATTAACTTATATGGCAACAAAAGATATTACTCATAACCGAAAAGCCTACCATAACTACCATATGCTGGAGAGTATCGAAGCTGGGATTGCCCTGACCGGAACGGAGATAAAATCAATTCGTGAAGGCAAGGTCAGTCTGGCCGAAGCTTACGTCCGCCCTGAAAAAGGAGAGTTATGGTTGCTGAATGCACATATCGCCCGTTATGATCCGGGTAGTTATATGGGACATGATCCGGTACGACCTCGCAAGTTATTGTTGCACCATAAGGAGATAGTTTTACTTGAAAGTAAAGTAGCTGAAAAAGGGCTTACCCTGGTGCCAACCAGGCTTTACTTAAAAGACAGCCATGCTAAACTTGAAGTGTCTTTAGGTAGAGGAAAGAAGCTATATGATAAGCGGGAAGCTATTACAAAACGTGATACCGACCGCGAGATGGAACGTGCCGTTAAACAGCGGCAGTTACATAGTTAAGGCTGTTCATCTATCACAAGACGAGTACCATTGATTTTGGGGGCGCGTGGATTCGACAGGGGAAGTAGACTACTGTAATGCAAGCCGAGGTGCCATCACCCTCGCAAAACAGGTGGCAAAACACAACTGCCGATGATGCAGTTTTAGTTGCAGCCTAGTTAATAGGTAGCACATCCAACTTGGCCCCACCCCGACGGGCTGAGATTGGGTGACGAAATGTTGGGGTGCCATCACCCGGACGCCGATAGGGGCGGTGAAAGATGTATCGGCTTGCTCGGTTGAACTCGGTCGACAGAGGTCAATCTGGCAAGATTAAAGAGTCGACTAAGCTTGTAGCAAGTCCAGGGCCGCTTCTTTTGGACGGGGAGTTCGACTCTCC
>CAVUCA010000012.1:0-68224 GCA_963739865.1 uncultured Chloroflexia bacterium | reverse complement strand
AAAGTAAACTCTAATATCTAAATTAAATTCTAAATAAATACCAAGTACCAAAAAATAACCAATAACCAAATAATCCTCACTCTCGCCAGTAATTTGGAGAGAGAACTCTATGATCTTCGTTATTCGTAATAACGATGATCATATGATAGGCACTAACCGTTTATAATCCGGATGTCAGTCTTTCCGGGATACCGGGAAGGCGGAGACAAAGACATTCGGATTAACCGGAATTGACTTAACCTACCGATTTTACCCAAACATAGTATTCAAGTACTAGCAAATCGTAAAAAACGGGGACCGCTGAGACTATTTTCCTATACCGATGACGGTTGTTGTTGCTGACATCTCCTAAAATTTGCCGTTGGTATATGTAGCAACAGCAATACAACAGTCATGCCAAATCAAGGAGGATAGATGAGGAAAATATTAACAGCAGTCCTGGCACTCATGATGCTGGCCGTATTTTTACCAAGTTGCACGGCCGAAGTGGCGAAGGCCGACACAAATTTCCGCCTGCTGGTCAGCGATGAGCCCAACGATATCGGTGATTTCTATTCGGTGAACGTGACGGTATCGGAAATCGGCATCCTATCGGCCGACTCGGACAATTGGACCACGTATAAGGTCAACCGGACCTTCGACCTGGTGAAATTGACCGGTGACAACGCCACGGAAATCTGGGATGGGTTGATCGCCAGCGGCAATTATACCAAGGTCTTTATCTATGTGGATAATGTCACCGGCATCCTTAAGAAAGTTGGAGCTGAGAATCAACCTGGTGACAATGCCACCATCAAGCTGCCCAGCGGCAAACTACAGATATCCATTCCGTTCATGGTCACCAGGACAGGAGATAATTCAACGGTCGACTTCGTCTTCGACATAACGATCATCAAAGCCGGCAACAGCGGGAAGTACATCCTGAAGCCGCAGATCGGAGAAAGCGGGCCGGACCAGCCTTATAACGACGTAACGCCAAAGGGCGAGAAGAATAAAAACAAAAATAACAATGGTAAGTCCGAAAACCAGGGCAATGTACCAGGCAACCGCGGCAACAAAAAATAGTTAATCAGAGACCCCACCCCTTACGATAAACGAGCCCCGATGCAAACCGGGGCTCGTTTGTTTTGCCAGGAGCAGCCTTTTCAGTTGATAATAGAAGCAAAGGAGAAGAGATGAAATCGACTGAAGAATGCGGCGTTTGCGGCAAAACATTGGTATACCAGGCGGAACCGAAAGTAATGCAGTGCACTTTTTGCGGCCGGGAAAAGAGCACGAACATCTTTTGCCCCCAGGGGCATTATGTATGTGACGAATGCCACCAGAAAGAAGCGCTGGCCAACCTGAAACAAAAACTGGAGGAGAGTACCTCGACTTCGCCGGGTGACCTGTTCGAAGAGATAACCACCGACCCGAAGATACCGATGCACGGGCCGGAGCACCATGTAATCGTCCCGGCGGTACTGGTGGCGGCAGCCCGGAATGCTGGTTTCCCGGCGCCGGAGAATGCCCTGGAACAGGCAATCACCAGGGGCAGCAAGGTACCGGGGGGGTGGTGCGGCTTCTGCGGGGCATGCGGGGCAGGGGTGGGGATGGGGATAGCGATAAGCTGCCTGACCAAAGCCACACCGTTAACAGGGAAGGAAAGAAGCCTGGCGATCAGGGGGACGGAGGCGGCGTTGGGGAGGGTGGCAGACGGTTACCCGCGTTGTTGTAAGAGAGCCAGCCGGAAAGCGATCGAAGCGGCGGTGGAATATATGAACACCGAGATGGGTATCAAGTTGACCAAAGGGAAAGCGGTAAAGTGCGGGCACGTAGCACGCAACCAGCAGTGCCCGAAAGAAGGGTGTGATTATTATCCGGTTATTTAGCAACGATAATAGTTTTCGCCCAATGGGCGGCGCGGGTAATCTCGAAATCCTTGAGCGGGCCTTTACCGCTGACCACCCAGAAGCCCTCCGGCTTTACGGTAGAGACCGCACCTTTTTCCGCCAGGGCTTTATCGATCTTAGGGGCAGCGTAGCCAAACAAACGGATAACGGGGTTGGTCATACGGGTATCGAAAGCGGCTGCCCGGATACCTTTCAAAGAGTCAGCGGGGAGCTTGTCAAGGAACTCCCGGATGGGGACGGTTGGTTTTGCACCTTGAGTAGGCGAGCCAACAAGCAGTAAATCAAGGGTAATGACATCAGCAGGACCGGCGTCAACAGCTTTTTTCATAATCACGTCAACATCAGGACCAAGCCCATCGGCGATACTTTTCGCAATTTGTTCGGTGTTGCCGTACTGAGAATCGTAAACGACCAAGGCCTTCATGATTGACCTCCTTCGAATTCCGGTTTAGCCATGGCGGTAAAAATTATGGCAACAACACCGATGGGGAAACAAGTTAGTACACTACCGATAGCACCGGCCAGGGCGAGGCCCCAGAGTTTTTTCCTGACGGCATAGATGCCGCCGACTAAAGCCAGGACACCGAAGAGTACCCAGAAGCCGCCCGTAACGCCATAGAAAACACCAAGGAGAGTCCCAACCTGCTCAGCGGTCATCCCGGCATCGTAAGAATAAGAATCACCGAACATCATGAGCCACTTGAAAAATATACCGAAAACCACCATTGCCAATCCGCTGAGGATACCCAGGGCACCCGAGACGATGGAAAGGACACCGCCGATAACGGCGTATTTATTCATGTTAAGCCTCCCGGAGGAGAAACACTATTAGTTTCGAAAATCATAACTGGTATTCCTGAAGGTCGGAGGCAACTTCGAAACTACCTTCGGTAACAATCCGAAGCTCATCGACCGTCCAGCCGTGGGCAAGCTCCTTAAGGAACAAGCCTTCCTTGGCACCCTTCGGCCCCCGGACCTCAAAAACAGCCAGGTCGGTGATGATAAAATCGATATGCTGAGGAGCGCCGGTCATGGGATAATGAAGCTTCTTAACGATCTTCGGATTACCCTTGGGATCGAGATGGGCGATAGCGGTGATACAGCGCCGGGGGCCAACGACCAGGTCAAAACCGCCGCCGACAGAGATGCCGGAATGTTTCACCGGATACTGGAAAGCCCAGTTAGCGAAATCGCCCTTGTCGGTGACTTCAAAGCCGCCGACAACAGAGGTACCAACGCGCTTGGAACGGAGCATACAAAAGGCTTCGTTCATTTCAAAGACGACCATACCGGGTTTGGGACGGACGTGGCGATTGGCGGCGTCATGCAGATTCATATCGATCTCTTCCCAATCATCGATCTGAATAGCCGTGCCGTAGCCAAGCAAACCCGATTCGGCATGATAAAAGATATCAATTGAGGGGTCGACGTAATCGGCAGCGAGTACCGGCAAGCCGCGGCCGAGGTTCACGTAATCGCCGTCTTTAAATTCTTTAGCGATACGCATACCGATAGTCTCGCGGGCAAGTTTAGTCTCACGATATTTTTCAACCAGCTTATCTCGATCATTCATTTCGAAAACCTCTCGTAACAATTATTCACGCCTTCAAGCACCCCGGCTTTCCTCGAGCTGGACCCGCCGGGTACCACGGGGGCCATAACTCAAATAACGGCTGACCTTATCCCACTCGAAGGTACCCATACCACCCGGCGGGACCTTGACAATACGGTCGACATAGATATGAGGGGTATGAATATGGTCGGGGTCGAGTTCACCGGGTTCGACAATCTCAAGGACTTCGGCAACGGTGACCGTGGAAGCACGGGCAATGAGGGGATTCTGGATACGCTGCTTGCGATAGTAGACCAGGTTACCCAGGGTATCGGCTTTCCAGGCCTTAACAAAGCCGAAGTCGGGCTTAATAGGCTTCTCGATGATAAAAGGCTTACCGTCAATCTCGATGCGCTGGCAATAATCCTCGCGGTAGGTGCCGACACCGACCGGGGTAAGGATACCGCCGTAACCACCGGCGGCAGCCTCGAGGCAAGTACAGAGGTTCCCGAAAGGAATGGGAATCACTTCAATATTTTTAGTGATTTCCTCATATTCTTCTTCCATGCCCCGCATATTGGAATATACGTTACTGGTAAAACCGGCGATGACGCGCTTCACCTTTCCCGGCTGTTGAATAATGGCGATCGAGGCATAGCCCGGCAGGGAAATACCGTTGGGGGCGGGCTGCCGGGGATGGGCCATATTAGTAACAAGGGTAAGGTTCTTGACATCCTTGCGGGTCAAGGCTTCCAGCAGATTATGGGGGACACTGGCCGGCCCGAAGATAGAATGAGCGACCGTGGCACCATCAAAAATATCGGCGATAGCACTATCGAAACTTGTAAATATCTTGTTCTTCATGTACACCTCTCATTAAATGTGATAGAAAAACAACCACCCTGCAATAACACAATGAAAATAACCAATAACCCGAGGGGCGAGAACATTCTAAACTCCCCTTCCGGGCTTGTCAAACATAAAACTAGCTTCATTACCGACGAATGGGATATAATGGTCGGAATGGACATAGATATTATGGGGACTTTGATAGTTGTGTGGAATACGATTATCGAGGTATACCACCGGTGAGTAATAATAATCAATCGGGAAACGGACTCTGGCAGCACCTTTTTTCACCTGAAAACGTAGCCATGGTAGGTGCTTCCGACGTGCCCGGTTCCTGGGGCTTCAATATCATGCGGACGCTCCTGCATGCCAATACACGAAAAACCTATCCGGTCAACCCTTCCCATCCGGTAGTGATGGGAATGAATACATACAAAAGTGTGACGGATATTCCCGAAGCGATAGACCTGGCAGTGATCGCGGTACCGGCAGCCCGGGTACCTCAGGTGATGCGCGACTGCGTACAAAAAGGGGTCAAGTCGGCGATCGTAATCTCGGGTGGCTTTTCCGAGACCGGCGAGGAAGGCAGGCAACTCGAAAAAGAGGTCGTAGAGATAGCCCGGCAGGGTAGCATCAGGTTCATCGGGCCGAATACGATGGGACATTCGAATGCTCATGCCAAATTCAGCATCCTGGGTTTTACAGGAAAAGTCTTTGCCGGGCCGGTCAGCTTTGCCGCACAAAGCGGAAATATGGGTTCCCGGATAATGCAGTTAGGGAACGCCCAGGGGGTAGGCTTCAGCAAGTTCGTCTGTACCGGCAACGAAGCCACGATCCGGCTGGAAGACTACCTGGAATTTTATGCCAATGATGAAGATACGAAGGTAATCACCTTTTATATCGAAGGCCTTCGCGAAGCCAAACGTTTCCTGAAACTGGCGAAAGAGACAACGCGAAGAAAACCGATCGTAGTGATGAAATCCGGGGCGACAAAAGGCGCCCAAGCGGCGGCGAGGTCGCACACGGGAGCCCTGGCCGGTTCGGACGAAGTATATACGGCCGCCTTCCGGCAAGCCGGTATAATCAGGGCGGAGACGGAAGACGAGGTGGCCGATGTACTGACGGGACTGGTGAAACAGCCGCTGCCCAGGGGCAACCGGGTGGGAATACTGACGATGGGCGGGGGGTACGGGGTGGTGACTTCCGAAGCGATGGAGAAAGATGGGTTCCAACTGGCGAAACTGTCCCAGAAAACCCTGGACAAGCTGGACAGCTTACTGCCGGCACGGTGGTCACACGGCAATCCGGTAGACCTGGCTGGTATGGACACCATGGGCGACGACACGGTAATGCAGTGTTTGGAAGCGATGCTGGAGGACAGTGGGGTAGATGCATTGATATCGTTAATCGGCCTGGCCAGGTCCGGCCAGATGATGCCGCCGGGACTGCGTGCACCGGACAAGAATATCAGCGAAGCCCGGGACAACCGGCTAGCGGCAATCAGCAAGCGGGCTTTGCAGATGGGCAAGCCGATCCTTTCGGTAGGCCATATCCCGGCACTGATGCCGGACAGCCAGTCGGAAGAACGTTACTCAGACAATTTCGCCCTTTTCTCCGGGCCGCAACGGATGTCACGGGCGTTGCATCACATGTTATGGTACCGGCGCTACCTGGACGAAGCCGAATTTTACCGAAACCGGTAAAATTCGGCGCGAGTTTTAAGGTAGATGAATAACCGGTTTACAGGGCGAAGAGGATGAAGGGGATAACGAGGGCGACGATACCGGTGAAGAGCACTGCCAGGATGAACAGGTTATAGCGGGTGCTGTAATCACTGAGCAGTGAAGGGTCATAATAACCATCGACGCCCTGGTCTTTATACATCTTCATAAGGCCGTTGATAATCTTCGCCCGCGACTGGCGGCCGCGGATAAGGCCGATCTCAGCGACCAGGTTGATAATAATTATCAAGGCAGCGAAGGTAAACATCACCACCGTCTGTACCGCACCACCACCGGATGAGGCAACCCCGGAATTGACACCCAGGGTCACCAGGTTCAGCAGGATGGCAGTAATGACGAAGATAGTATCGGTACGGGTATTAGTTGCCAATTCACCCAGTAAGTGTTCATGAACGCGTTCAATCATATTAACCTCCACGGCCCGAACAAGACCCAACAACCGGATAGTAACATCAGCGAGGACAGGCGTCAAATCCAAACCAGCTGCTTGACAAGCCGGACAAGGTAGTTATATTAAAGAGATAGTATTATAGTGAAATAACAACAAAGATGAAATACTGGATATTAAGACTAAACTCGGGATTTCCGGCTAATGGACTGGCTGCGGGACTTCAACTGGTTAAGCGACGACCGGTTATCCGATGAGTTGGGAAATGGAAAGCAGGGAAAGGAGAACCAAAAGCCGGTGACTATATATTCTTCTGGTACGAGGAGGCACCGGAGGCCAGCGGCATCGCTGCACAAGGAAAAGCTGTTGACTTGCCGAAAATCTTTCCGTTGGCCGGACGGAAACCAGGGTATTGTAAAGAAGAAGAAAAAGAGAGAAATGCAACCGGGATGCGGTATTTCGCAGTAAAATATATCCGCTTCTGCATGGCCCAACCGGTAACTAAAAAAGAGTTGAGCAGACGGTGAGGCAACAAGAAAGATGCTCTCCTTACTCGATCAAAAAGAACTAGCAACGGCGATACCGGAGGCAGCCGGGAAATATATCGAGATGCTGCTCAGAAGCCGAACGACAATGATAGACCTGACATATTGCCAAGCCGGATAACAGATAGAAAATAGGGAATAGGGAAACGGGAATAATCGAGGGATTGAGATGGCTGATTCCAGAATAAAACATGTCACTATCCCCGGTCTCCGCCTGCACCTGAGGCGGGGCGAGCCTAATATGCTGTGGGTAAACGGGCAAAACCTGCTCCTGGTGAACCAGACCGCGGCTGACTTTATCGAAGCATTTATCGAAGTCATGTCAGGATACCACAAAGACATCGACACCGGGCGATTCATCGAAGGCATCGTTTTGATAATGCAGAAAAAGTATCCCCGGGCACCAGCCGAAGTACTGAAAAAGGATTTTGACGGTATCTACGGTTCACTTCAGGAGATAGCGAAAGGCAGCTGCCCCATCGCCGAAGTGAACCTGGAGACCAAATTAACCAAGCCTGAGTTATGGACAGCACCGCCGCGGATGGATCTGGCTTTGACCTACCGCTGCAATAACAACTGTTATTTCTGTTATACCGGCGGCCCCCGGAAAAGCAATGAGTTGAAGACTAAAGACTGGAAAAATGTCCTGGACAAACTGTGGGACAGCGGCATACCGCAGGTGGTTTTCACCGGCGGCGAGCCCACGTTACGGGAAGACCTGGTGGAACTGGTCGACCATGCACAGGAATTTGTGACCGGGCTGGTCACCAACGGCCGCCGGCTCAACAAGCTAGCCGGAGAACTCCACAAGGTCAGCCTCGATTATGTCCAGGTCAGCCTGGAAGCACCGACACCGGAAATACACGATAAAATGACCGGGGCGGCCGGAGCCTGGCAAGAGACCTGTGACGGGATCCGGGCGGCACAGAACAATAATCTGGAAGTCATCACCAATACTACCCTGACGAGGGACAATCTGGTTGTATTTCCGGAACTGATAAAAGCAGGAGCGGACCTCGGCTTGAAAGTCATGGCCTGCAATACTCTTATATGCAGCGGCCGTGGTACTGTCGCAAAGAAAGGTTATGAAATCACCACGGATGAACTAAAAGCCACCTTAACCAGGGCACTAGAGACAGCCGACAAGCGGGGCATAAGGTTGGAATGGTATTCCCCCACCTGTTATAAACAATTCAATCCGCTTGATTTTGGTTTCGGAGCAAAAGCCTGCTCGGCGGCCCAGTATAACATGACAATTGAGCCTGACGGAGCGGTGATACCCTGCCAGTCATGGCTGAAAGAAAAGGTAGGAAATATCCTGAAAGACCCCTGGCCGAAAATATGGAATCACCCGGTATGCACCGGTTTCAGGCAGAAAGCTTATTTACAGAACAGGGAGGAATGTAAGGGATGCGAGCACTTAAATCAGTGTGGCGGTGGTTGTCCCCTGGAATATTCGCCCTAGTTTTTATACTTAATGCTGCCGTTCCCGCGCACGCTGACACGGGGACTTATAAAATATCAGATTACACAGCAACACTGGAACCGCAAAGCAGCGGCGCAGTAAAAATCACCTATCAACAAAAATGGCAGGTACTCAGCGGCAATATCCCGTGGATAACGGTCGGTTTACCCAATTCCAGTTTCACGGTGGAGGATTGGGGCAGCGACGCCTCCGACGTTTATCAGGAAAATTCTAGCGGCTTTACCGGGGTAAGGATAGATCTCGACAAGACCTACTATACCGGCGATACGTTCGAAGTCAGTTTTACCGTGATGCAGAATAACCTCCTGGAAAAATTGTCCGCCGAGAAAAAATGGCGAATCATGTATGTTCCGGGATGGTATGACCGGGCAGTGATAGATAGACTGACAGTAATACTTGATTCCCCGGTTGATACCGATACATATTCATTGACCGAACCTGTGCCCGCGGCAACGGAAAATAATGTCATTACCTGGGAGAAGACCAACCTCGCTCCCGGGGCACGCTTCCAGATCAAGGCCGAATGCCTGGACGGCAGTTTTTTAGCAGCTAACACGCCCGGAGCAAAGATAAAAACCTTTCCCTGGACAATCGTAATCGGGATACTGATAGCGGCGGTAGTTATTTACTTGATCGTGATCGGCATCCGTAAGGCAAAACAAGCCCAGGAAGCCGCACTGAAGGAAAGGATCGCGGTGACCGAGCGGGAATTAGCCTCGGATGAAAAGAAGAAAGAAGCCGCCGAAAAAGGTTTCCGGGAGTATATCATCAAGGAAGACATCCAACCGGATGCGCAGGGGCGCTATTACGACCGGGGCTACGGCGATTACATCACCCCGGCGATCTGGGCGGCCATTATTCTAAATCAACAAAGCGCAAACCAGAGTTCATCGTGTGTTCATTCCTCTTGCGCCTGTGTATCGTGTGCCTGTGCCTGCGCTTGTGCCTGTGCCGGCGGTGGTGCGGCCGGCTGTTCCCGGAAAACTATCCATGATTGCCGTGATTGCAGCAAATGCAGCATCAACCATAAATCTTCAATCACAGGATAAATACAAGGCATACCGGTAAAAGCACTAACAATGTTATATTTTGACCAAAGTGGTTAAAAATACCTTAACATATCATACTCGACAATAATACATTAGTCTCAATCTGATATCATCGAATTAATTACTGTTTGTTAGTTGACAGATATTGTTCGAAGGTATATAAATAAGTCCAGAATTTCTTTACTTACCGGGACTAGAAACAAGAAATTCTGAAATATTTCAGGAGGATTTATGAAAAGAAGGGGTATTTTTCTCGTATTAGCGATCCTGATCACCAGCATCCTGATATTCTCCGGATGCACCAACGAAACCCAGACCACGACCAAGACGACGGCACCGATCGGCAACCGCTCACACCAAAACACAACCCGTGACTACGAGCAAAACCTCAGATAAACCGCAATCTGGCGGGAAATTGACCATTGCCCTACCATCCGATGTCACTACATTTGACCCGGTGACGACCGGGCAGCTGATCGGAGCGATCGGCTGGTTGACCAATGAACAATGGATACAACCGGACTGGACCCAGGGAGTAGCCGGCAGTGGCAAGGTCGACTGGTTGAACCCCGGAGCGGCACTGGACGATTTCGCCGGTTATCTAGCCGAAAGTGTCAGTCTATCCCGAACCGGGAGTGATGGTTTTTAAGGTACGCCAGGGCGTCCATTACAGTCTCGATCCCAGGAGAGAAGCCAGTAAGATGGTCGGCGGCCGGGAAATGACCGCCGATGACTGGGTGGCTAACATGGACCAGTTCCTGCATCACGATATGGCCTTCATAAAGAACTCTTACCCGGCTACGGTACCATTAATCCATGTTACCAAGACGGGACCCTGGGAAGTTACTTTCGAGATGAAAGAGGCACTATCAGACCAATTGAGGATGTGGCACTGGTTAGCCCACGGCGGCGGCTATCATTTTGTCTTTCCACCGGAACTATGGACGAAATACGGCAACCTCCGGGAATGGAAGAATAACGTGGGTACCGGGGCTTTCATGATCGATGACTTTGTTCCGGGAACCCAGTTAACCCTGATCAAGAATCCAGAATTTCTGGCACAATAATCCTGTTGGGCCAGGCAAAGGCGACCAATTACCGTATGTCGACGAACTAAAAATGCTCATCCTGCCCGACTTATCTACACGGTTATCGGCACTGCGAACCGGTAAAATCGATGCCATGAATCGAGGTCACCGCAGATGATGCCAAGAGCCTGATGCTAGACTACCAAGGAACTAAATTACAAAAAATACATCGGTGGTGTGGTCATGGCCATTGCCATGAGACAGGACAAACAAGACCTACCATACAAGGACATACGGGTACGCCAGGCACTGATGATGGCTACCGACTTTAATGGCATGGCGGATGTCTTATACGGCGGCGATGCGGAAATCCTGGTCTACCCGATCAGCAGGAGTTTCAAACGGGCTTACATGCCGATGGAAGAATCTACCGGCAGATGTCCAAGAACTATATACAGTTACAATCCGGAGAAAGCCAAACAACTGTTGGCGGAAGCCGGATATCCCGACGGCTTTAAAGCACAAAGTCGTCGTCTCCTCCGACCAGGCCCAGGTAGACGCCCTGACGGTATACAAGAACATGTGGGAAAAAGTGAATGTAGACCTGGAAATACAAATCAAGGAACCAGGTGTCTATGCGATGTTATACTGGGGGCATCGGAACCAGGACATGATTTTCGCGATGGAATGGAACATATTCCCGGTATACCTATATTTCGGTTCAATGTGGGGAGCACAGAGTGCCAACCAGAGCTTCGTCAACGATCCACCCGGAGCTGAACCAACCATCCAGAATTACTACGAACGAGGTAACCACGCTTTCATTCACAGACCCGGCCGGAGCCGACAAGATCATCCATGACATGATGCCATACGTACTCAGGAATGCCTGGTATATCGAACGGCCGCAACCCTTCAGTTACTCCTTCTGGTGGCCGTGGTTGAAGAACTACAACGGAGAATACTCCGCCGGCTTCTGGCAATATGCCTGGATCGACCAATCGTTGAAGAAAAACTTAAGTGGTGGCTAGTAATTAGTCTAAAAGCTCTAAAAAGAAAGCGGGGCAATTGCCCCGCTTTCTTTTTAGTTTTATGAGCATTTACATTAGACACATTCTTCGAATATAATTGAGAGGACGCAGGCACTGCTGGCGGTTTTTATTACCTGCAATCAGGGCATAACGAGAAAATGCCGTGTCAATAAAAACCCTTCACGCAGGAGTGTAGCTCAGTTGGTAGAGCAGCGGTCTCCAAAACCGCTTGTCGCGGGTTCGAATCCTGCCACTCCTGCCAGCTCGCCGAGGTGGTGGAATCTGGTAGACACGCCATCTTGAGGGGGTGGTGGGGTAAAACCCGTCGGAGTTCAAATCTCCGCCTCGGCACCAAAATGAATAGATTTAAGAATTATGATTTAAGAGCCCCCTCTCAACACCTTAAGTCATCGAAATTCAAGAAGCCGAAGTGGCGAAATGGCAGACGCGACAGTCTCAAAAACTGTTGAGGGGTAACTCTCGTGTCGGTTCGAGTCCGACCTTCGGCACCAGTTTTGATGCTAAATTTCACCAATATCTACCGATTCGAAGTATTCTATTGTCCCAGCGGTAGCCCACGTAGTAGCCAATTGTGAGAATTAATGATTACTAGCCAGGCTAATGGTTATTTCAGATTAGTTATCATTTGTACCTAAAATCATGGTTCGTCACACACTCATTAACCGATTGACGAATCAGGAATTCTAACCAAGTCGGTCGATATACTTGACCAATAATAGTTTATTTTAATAAACTATTTATTATGCTAAATAATAAGTTGAGTGTCGATGCCCATATTGTCGGATTGTTACTCGTTACTGCCCTCGCTCTGGAGAAGGTTGGCGATGCTATCTTCGCCAGGTTCGGTATTACCCTCAGTATGTATGAATTACTGATGCTGATCGCTGTTAATGTAAATACTACTACCAGGATGGCAAATGTATCCCAGATCACCCTTGCCAGTATAACCCATAAAACAAAACTGATGGAAGAGAAAGGCTATATCCGAAGAATCATGGATAATAACGATAAACGGGTATGGTATTTTTCATTGACTTCCAGCGGTCAACATTTATTGGATACAGTTTCTATGGTGTATGACAAGGTGACTAGCCCCCTGTTTACTCAACTATCCGAAAAAGAGAACACAAGTTTGCACAAAATGGTGCACCCTATACCTTACCCATGCCTGATGATGTAAGAATGAAAGGATTTAAAGAAATATATCGTGTGCTAAAACCGGGAGGTCACTATTTCGTATTCGACGCAGCAACACGCGATAAACGTTATGATATGCGTGAGTTAGTGCCAATCTTAAAAGCGAATTCCTTTCCAGAGATCGAAGTCGGCGAAACCAGGTTTATGTTTATGAAGGGGCGGTTTCTCCGTTGTAAAGTAGGAAAGAAATAAATCCGTATATTGAATTCCATGTTAACAGTCGACTTGCCTCATGTTTTAAACTGACATATCATGGAGGCGGAGGGCGAGACGATGAAGGAAATACACACCGAAGAACATCCCGGGCACCGTCATTTTCAAACCAGGACAGTGATCAACCGGTTATCGCGTATCGAGGGACATATCCGGGCGATCAAACGGATGCTGGAAGAAGACCGGCCCTGTCCCGAAGTATTGATCCAACTGGCAGCAGTGAAGTCAGCAGTAAAAAAAGCCAGCCAGATCGTCCTGGAAGACCATATTCAATCCTGCATGACCGACGCGGTTGATAAAGGGACATATGAGGCAGAATGGCAAAGCCTTAAGAAAGCCCTGGATAAGTATATCGACTAAAGCCGAAGTTTCATATTAACCAACCGAGCGGAGTTGACCACCACTGCCACCGATCCCAGGTTGTGAAATAAGGCCGCTCCAATCGGATTGAGAATTCCCGACCCTGCCGCTACAAGGCCGATCAGGTTGAAAATCAGTGCAAAGGCAAGGTTCTGCCTGATGGTTTTCAGGGTATTCCGACTCAGGTTTATCGCCTCCGCTGCCTTGAGTACCTCATCTTGCATCAGGACGATGTCCGCCGTTTCCATCGCCAAATCGGTACCCGTGACACCCATCGCTATACCGACATCTGCTTGAGCTAAAGCAGGGGCATCGTTAATGCCATCGCCCAGCATCGCCACTTTATAGCCTTCTTCCTGGAGCTTTTTTACCGCCTCGACTTTTTGCTGCGGCAATAATCTTGCTTGCCATTCGTTGATCCCCACCGAAGAGGCGACCCGGTTAGCTACTTCGGGGCTATCCCCGGTAAGCATGACGATTTTGCTGATACCGGATTGTCTCAGGTGACTGATTGCCAGTCTGATATCGTCACGTACGGAATCGGCGACACCGATGATACCGATCACTTTATCTGAAGATGCGACAAGCAGAGGAGTCAATCCTTCTTTTTCTAGTGATTGCCGGGCTGAATCTACCGAAGTATGGATCACTATATCGTGGTCCACCATAAGGCTTGAAGTACCTACGAGAATCACCGATCCATTTAGCCGGGCACAAACTCCTCGACCGGGAATAACCTGGAACTCTTCGGCATCAGGGATATCCAGATTTAAGCTATGTGCATGATTCAAAATCGCCTTGCTTATCGGATGCTCCGAAAGTTTTTCGGCAGTCGCTGCGATTTTTAGAACCTCCCGGTCGGCAAAACCGTTAAAGGTAATGGTCCGCTCCACTTGAGGTTGGCCAAGGGTAATTGTCCCAGTCTTGTCGACGGCGAGGGCCGTCACCCGTCCGGCAGCTTCCAACCGGGCGCCCCCCTTGATCAAAATTCCTCGTTTTGCCCCGTTGGCCACCCCGGCGATGACTGCAATAGGTGTAGCCATGACCAGGGCACAAGGACAAGCAACTATCAGTACCGCCAAAGCACTGGTTAAGTTACGTGTAACTAAATAGACAACAACGGCTATGGTTAAAATCAATGGGGTAAAATATTTAGCATACCTATCCGCGGTACGGACCAAAGGAGCACGATTCCCTTCAGCTTCTTCGACCAGGTCTGCTATCCTTGCCAGGGTAGTATCAGATCCCACTTTAGTAACCTTGACTTCGAGTGCGCCGAGTTCGTTCATGGTACCGGCGAAGACGTCACTACCCTTGACTTTAACTACCAGGATCGATTCCCCGGTGATGGGTGACTGGTTTACCGATGCCTGGCCGGATACAACTACGCCATCAACGGGGATTCGCTCCCCCGGTTTTATGATCACTGAATCGCCAGTCATCACTTCTTCCAGAGGAACTACTTGTTCCTTACCCTCCCGGCGGACAAGGGCGGTTTGAGGAGTCAATCTACCCAGGTCACCCAAAGCAGTTTGAGCCCGCGCTGCCGTAAAATCCTCTAGTATCTTGCCGAATGACATCATGAAAGCGACGAACCCGGCAGAGAGGTACTCCTTGAAATATACCGATACGATGATAGCAATCGCCACCAGTTCGTCGACATTCATTTCATGATGTATCAAGCCACGCACGGCGCCGATGATGATCGGGATACCACCAACCACGACTGCAATAAGCGCCAGGACGGTTGCCGCCAGGGAAGCCGACTTGAAAAGTCCGACGATTGCTCCGGTAAGTACGAAGACAGCTGTAGTTGCGGTGATTACGAATTCGCGGGAAGTAATAACGGATTTGTATCTTCTAAAGAAAGTTGTCAATTAACCCCCCCAGGGGGATATAATAATCCTGACTTAAATATCAAGTCAAATCAGAGTATAATAAGCGACTCGGCGTACAATGGACAACGGCATTAGCGTTCTAGAAATTCGGCAATTATACGATGAAAATGTGATGGACGTATTATTAACAGAGTGAAAATAGGACCAAGTTGGATCAATAAAGATGGTAAACTCCTTATTCTGAGTCTGGGTATACGTACCCTGGCGCAGAGTTCGGCAGCTGTCATTCTAGCGCTTTATCTCGATAAGCTGGGATACGGTATCGTTCAGATCGGAGCGTTCCTGAGTGCCGGGGTTGCCGGATCTGCGGTGCTGACACTAGTGGTTAGTATGATTTCCGAGAAAATCGGGCGGCGGCGACTAATGATCTTTTTTGCAGCAATTACCGCGGCGGCCGGTCTGGCGATGGTTTTCGTAGATAGCTTTATTCCCCTGCTGTTCATTGCCTTTTTTGGGAATGTCGGTGCCGGTGGGATTTCGCCGGCAGCCCCGTTAGAACAGGCCAGTCTTTCGGATACGGCTCCGGCAACAAAGAGGACTGATCTATTCGCCCTCTACCGCATATCTGGACTAGTCGGAGCAACAATCGGGGCACTAGCTGCCGGCCTACCACCTATATTACATTCATCGTTTGATTTAAGCGACCTGTCTTCTTTCAAAGCGATGTATATTGGCTTTAGTATCGTGTTATTAGCTGCGGCTTTCCTTTACGCATTTTTATCACCGGCCGTCGAAGTAGCAAAAACACAGAAACAGTGGTCAAATCCTCTCAAGCTTCCCTCTCGCCGGATTATTTTTACTCTAACTGGTCTATTTGCCCTGGATAGTTTTGCCGGTTCATTGTTCGCGCAAAGTTTGGCTTCCTACTGGTTCTACACCAAATTCGGGATGGATCTTAAAGACCTGGCTCTGGTTTTTTCTTTGTCTAATATCCTGGGAGCAGTGTCATTATGGGTCGCCGCCAAGCTGGGTAATTGGATCGGGCTCATCAATACCATGGTATTTACCCACATACCTTCAAGTCTCTTCCTGATCGTAGCGGTTTTCATCCCGGTCCCAAGCTTGGTAATTGTTTTCTGGCAACTGCGGGCTTTTTTCAGCATGATGGACCAACCTACCCGGGACTCATATACCATGTCGATGGTACAACCCCAGGAAAGAGTGGCTATGGCTGGGATTAATACTGTCGGTAGAGGAATCACAGGGACTATTGCCCCGGTGATCGCCAGTGCTTTATGGCAGGCTTTTTCGGCGACGGTCCCCATCATTGGGTGTGCTGTGCTTAAAATCACCTACGATCTATCCCTTTTCTTTATGTTCCGTAATGTGAAAGCACCTCAAGAGAAAGATAAAAATGAACCAGTACTAGGAAGGCGTTAATAATAAACGCAGTCAGAATATCCTTAGATATCACCGGCTCATGAAACCTTTGAACCACATAAATTTAAAGGTTAACATCATACCCAAATTGTTCTATTCTTTTTAATGGAGTAAGACTGTAAGATGTTGGCTTAAGGTAGAAAATGGTAGAAAATCATTCACTTGTAGGACCACACGAGCATACTTTCGGACAGGACCAAAAACAACCGGGTGAACGCCGCACGCTGCTGGTCCTTATTATCACCGCCACAATGATGGTGGTTGAAATCGGAGCCGGTATCGTTTTCGGCTCCATGGCACTGCTTGCCGATGGGATGCACATGGCGTCGCATGCTACGGCGCTGGGCATCAATTTTTTTGCTTATATGTATGCCCGCCGCCACGCCCGTAGCAAACGGTTTTGTTATGGCACGGGAAAGGTTAACGCTTTAGGGGGATTTACCGGGGCCTTACTGCTCGTGGTCTTTGCCCTGCTCATGGCATGGCAGAGTATCGGACGTTTCATGAATCCGGTTACTATTGCTTTCAACCAGGCTATCATGGTTGCCGTGTTGGGTTTAATCATCAATGGTGCATCGGTACTGATATTGGGGGTACATCATCACGATTCGGATAAACACGACGAAGAGCCGGATGCCCATCATCACGACTACAACCTACGATCAGCTTACCTCCATGTGCTGGCAGACGCATTGACCTCGATACTGGCAATTCTAGCCCTGCTGCTTGGGAAATACGCCGGACTAGTCTGGATGGACCCTCTGATGGGTATTTTCGGCGCCATTCTGGTATCGAGATGGTCCTGGGATCTGCTGCGTAATACCAGCCGCATTCTGCTCGATCACCAGGGGCCAGAAAGCATCCGTGAGAAAATACTAGATTGTATTCAACAGGATAAAGAGAGTCGGGTGACAGACCTGCACATCTGGGAAATAGGCCCAGGCACTCTTCGCGGCAACGATTTCTGTGACGACATACGGGCAAAAATCGCCGGATGATTACAAATGCCTGGTTCCATCCAATCTGGGGTTAGGTCATGTCATTATCGAAGTGAACCGGTCTTGCAGATAATTTCAGAATCAAGTAAGTTTATAACGATAAGAGGGACTTTTACGTAATGTAAAAATCTAATTTGTTCTTTAACCCGTTACATCTCTCTTATGGAAGAGATAAAAACCCAAGAACAGAAATGCCAGGCTATAAATCCCCAGTATAATAAAGGCATGGGGTACACTCGGGAATGCTTCGGCTGTCCCTCCGCTACCAAATCCACCGCCGAATCCTCTTGGAAGATTATTCAAGGTGACTAGTGCATTGACATTGGCGCTCAATAGATAATCTGGTACTTTGGCTATCCAACCCCCGGCTAATCTCATGAAGGTAGTGATGATGGTCTCCAAAAAAACCACCCCGATTCCGGTGGCGATACCAGGCATGGCAGAGCGGCCGACAATTGCCATAAGGAAGCCCAGTAAGCAAAATGGTGTAATTACATAGAAAGTACGCCAGAACTGAAGGAATTGATTCCAGAAGTACGATCCGGTCGCAAAGCTAAAGTCGAAGGCATAACCGCCAAGAGCGGTAGTGATCAAGCCCATAATAAAGCCTGTCGCAACCCCAATTAACATACCGATCAAGATGATAATCCCTAACGAGATAAGTTTGGCGGTTAAGAACTTGAAGCGGCTTTCACTTGAGATGAGAGCAGTTCTGATGGTGCGCCAATTATACTCATTACCGACAGAACTGGCTGTCAGTATAATTGCGAGTACGATGCCAAAAGATGATATCAATGAAAAAGCAAAGGGAATCGCCACCGGTAACCCAAGTAAATTTTGGATATTTCCCATTGCTTGTCCACCGGCAGGTAGATTGGTCTTGGATATGGCTAATAACAATAAGTTCACAAGGGCTATGATACCAACAAGTATGGCAAGTAACACTTTGGTTAGCAAACGTTTATTTAGCTTTGTGAGTTCAGCACCAATCATCCTCCCTAATCCTGAAAGTAATGTTCCGGATTTTTGAGAAGTTACTACCTTAGACATCACCTTCACCCCCGGTCAATTGTAGGAAAACGCTTTCCAGGCTCGTACCTCGATTTATTAATTCGGATACCTGGACACCTTTCTCCATTAGCATTCGATTGACCTCGGCACTGCGTTCTTGAGGTACATCTGCCACCAGGTAATCGTCCTCTTTTTGAACTGATTTTATCCACGATAGATCACTCAGTATGGCAGTAGCTTTCTCAAGGTTATCTACTTTGATTAGCAGTCGGTTACCGTGGGAGAGGAGTTCTTTGATAGGGGCATCTGCTATGACCTCGCCTTGTTTGATAATAGCTACATGATTGCAAACCATTTCTACCTCGTGTAGCAAATGGCTGCAAAGCAGAATAGCTCGGCTTTCATGCGCCAATTGGGGGATAAGATCGCGTATCTCCTTAGTGCCCGCCGGGTCCAGTCCATTTGTCGGTTCGTCCAGGATTATGAGCTCGGGGTCACGTAACAGCGTTGAGGCTATACCCAGACGCTGCTTCATACCCATGGAGTAGTGACCGTACTGGTCTTTTGCTCGTTCCAACAAGCCAACCCGCTCCAGTACTTCTGATGTCTTCCTTTTCGGTATGTCACCGATAGATTTGGCCAACACCTGGAGGTTATCCCAGCCAGACAGGTAGGGATAGAAAGCAGGCTCTTCGATAATAGCTCCGATTCGCCGGAGAGCAGCCCAACGATTGCCATTCTGCTTCACCCCGAAGAGCTCAATGTTACCGGCAGTCGGAGCAATCAGTCCCAGAATCATGCCGACGGTCGTGCTTTTTCCAGCTCCATTAGGTCCGAGGAAACCGAATACTTCACCCCGCCTTAATTCTAGATTCAGGTTCTTCACTGCTTCCAGCTTGCCGAAGTTCTTACATAGTCCATTGATGCGTAGTACCACACTGTTATTGTTTCCTGGCACACTCTGAGATTCCATCCCTTCTCTTACACTCACTTTAAATATTTCTGGTAATTATGGTTCTGCACTCGATCTAAATCATTCATAAAATAATCGACACGTGCGATGCCCAAGAACAAAGTTAAGAATTACTTCTTCATCTTCTTTTGCATGGTCCCTATCGTTTTTTGCGAGTTTGATATCATCTCTTTCAAATGTTCTTCCATATCTTCAGGCCGGGCTATGACGATACCTTTGAAAAAAGGTGCTAAAACGATCAATACACGATCCCCAGGACCAATGCCAAGAAACTCACGTGCCTCTTTGGGTATTACCAACTGGCTCTTTTCATTTAAACGAGCTACACCTACCAGCTTGGGTTCACTAATAGATTTCATAATAGTAATAATTGTAATACATGTAATAATTAGTTGCAATATAGGTATCAAACTCTCAATATTGGACATATAAATTTAGTACAGCAAAAGCAGCACATAGTGTTAACTGGAGATGATGGTATTCGTTCTCGGGGATTGTTACGATACAAACTATTAACTCGAACATTCCAGTTCTCTTTATCGTCTAGCACAGTCTTGTATTTTTTTCTGAATTAGTGCTGCCATTGCATCGGTATATACTGTCGTTAACGAGCCTAATTATACTGACGAAACGCACAAGTTAGCATTAATTATTGCATCCTATACCTTAATGCTTGCTATGAAGCTAAAAACTTAACATTCTTTAAAGTATATCTGTTACACTAGATCATAGAATTAATATTCATACCTACTACAATAAACAAAATACTAAAGAGTGTGATAAATGTGTTAAAGGCATAGCAAATTACAATTGCCCAATATTACGGGATTCCTCCATGTGTTTTTTCTCCATGCTGTGATATATCTAGCCCGACTCGTTCCTCGATATCGTTTACTCTGAAGCCGATTACTGATTTCACGATGTTAGCCAAAATCCATGTCATACCAAAAGAAAATACCCAGACAACGGCTGCACCGATCAATTGCTTGCCGAGTAGCGAAGTATTTCCGGCAATAAGACCGTTAGCTCCAGATGAATTTACATCCAACGTGGCGAAAATACCAACCGCGATCACGCCCCAAGTGCCGCCGATTCCATGGCAGGCCCATACGTCGAGAGATTCATCGATTCCCATCTTCCGTGATCGGAAAAGCATCATATAATAAGAAAGTATAGCTGCGACTGCTCCTATAGGTATACCCGCCCAGGGTGGGATATAGCCAGCAGCTGGAGTCACCGCTGCTAATCCTACAACGGCACCAGTAACTGATCCTAACAAAGACGGGCGGCGGTAAAACCAGCTTAATAACATCCAGGTAAGCCCGGCAGTTGCACCAGCAGTATTTGTTGCCACAAAAGCACTAGACGCCAGTCCGCCAGCCGTTAAAGCACTACCGGCGTTAAAACCAAACCAGCCGAACCATAATAGTGCTGCACCAAGCACAACCATAGCGATGTTACTCGGTTCCATCGATTCTTTCTCCTTGAATCCCTTTCTAGGGCCGAGTACAAGCGCCAATGCCAGTGCAGAGACACCGGCACTAATATGTACGACAATACCCCCGGCAAAATCTAGTACGCCCAGTTTGTACAGCCAACCGCCCGAAGCCCACACCCAGTGGGCTATGGGACAGTAGACTAAGGTAAGCCAGAGCACGGCGAAGACCATAATAGCACTGAACTTGATTCTTTCTACGATAGCGCCGGTAAATAAAGCCACGGTGATTATGGCAAACATCGCCTGAAAGATCATAAAAGCCAGATGGGGGACTGTAGTGGCATATATCATCGACGGCAGTTGGCCGACGCCATTAAGCAAAACCCAATCTAGCCCACCGATAATACCTCCCTTGTCCGGGCCGAAGGCAAGACTATACCCATAGAGGATCCAAAGGACACCGACGAGTAGGATGATAGCGAAGCTCATCATTATGGTGGAAAGTACATTCTTTCGCCTGACCATACCACCGTAGAAGAAAGCCAAACCCGGTGTCATCAACATGACTAAAGCTGAAGAGACCAAAATCCAGGCAGTGTCACCGGAATTGATCAATTTGTTGCACCTCCTGACAGAGTACTGAGATTAATTTTCGCGAAGAATATCACAGAAATGTTTCAATCATGTTACGGCCGGGTCATGAAAGTAATAATGACTTATAGTATTTATACTCAACTGAAGGTAGTTTAATATGTATGAAAAAGGCATCTTGTTCCTGGCTGAATACCATCTTAATTACCAATAATAATCATCGCCTGAGTAACTTAGGTACGCTCGTTACTTATTGTCTGATACCGCAGTTTCTGCCGTGGAAACAACCGGGCATTATTTTCCGCCCATCTTTGAAGATAGCCAGCTTTATGCCGTCCATTCGTGTTTTTATCTTTCCCCTGTGTCGGTTCGAGTCCGACCTTCGGCATCAAGCCTTCTACGAAGGAAATCTTAAATACTAAACTCTAGATTCTAATACCATATTCCCACTTTATCGATATTTCCGTCTTTGACTTTCCCTCATTTTTGTTGTTTATTGGGAGCAGCGCGAACAAGGGAGATTTTCGTGGAAGAAATAGCACCGGCGAGGACGGTAACCGAACCAGGACAAGAGATTCCGGTCTGTTATGAAGCTGAGGTAGTGGTAGTAGGAGGGGGGCCGGGAGGACATTCAGCGGCCGTCGCAGCGGCACGGAACGGCGCAAAGACGGTGCTGGTAGAAAGATACGGGCACCTGGGGGGCATGGCGACGGGGGGATTGGTTATCATCATCCCGCACATGACCGACGGCACTAACGAGCAGTTGATCGCCGGATTATGCCAGGAATGGATCGACCGCCTGGATAAAGTAGAAGGCGTCTTGCACACGACGAGAGAAGAATGGGGTGCCGGCGATGAAAAAACTTTAGCGAAGTGGCGGCGGGTAGCTTTTGCCGTGATCGGCGGCCGGGTCAGGCATACCGCCTGTGTAGATCCGGAATTACTGAAATGTACGCTCAATGAAATGGTAGAGGGGGCGGGCGTAAAACTGTTCCTGCACTCGTGGGGCACACAGGCAATCGTGGAAAACGGGGCAGTAAAGGGAATTTTCTTCGAAAGCAAATCAGGCCGCCGGGCGATCCTGGGGAAGGTAATCATCGATGGAACGGGAGACGGCGACCTGCTGGCAACCTCAGGGACAGAATTTGAAGATATTATCGACAGAAAACTGAGGGCATCTCAATTAGCCCTGGTTTTCCGGCTGGGAAAAGTCGACTTTAACAAATACTGTGAATTCCAGGAGAGAGAAAGAAAACAGCACGAAGAACTGATGCAAGAACTGGCGCAGACTGCGGGGACCAGGTTTGCACCGCTAGCAAGTTCACGCAACGATGTGGTATGGGTAAACAACTGGATAACCGGGTACAATGCCCTGAAAGTAGAAGACTTGACCAATATCGAGATAAACGTACGTAAGATGATGCGGAAAGGTTTTGCTTTCCTGAAGCAACACATGCCGGGTTTTGAGGACAGCTTTATCCTGGATACAGCGTCGCAGGTGGGGACGCGGGGGAGCCGGCGGCTGCGGGGCAAATATAACATCACCATCGACGATGTCCACGCCGGGCGGAAATATGAGGATACCATCGCCGTCTTCCCGCCGCTGGTACCGACCGACCAGATACCGAGGGTCAACATCCCTTACCGGGCTCTGGTGCCGCAGGAGAAGCAAGGGCTGCTGGTAGGCAGCCGCTGCTTTGCCTCAGATCCAACTACTAATGACATGTTCAACTGGATACCGCACTGCATTGCCCTGGGAGAGGTGGCAGGGACGGCGGCAGCCATAGCGGTGAAGCAAAATATACAACCAGGGCAGGTAGACCATCGAGCCTTGCAAAAACAATTATTGAAACAGGGGGTACCGCTGCCGGGGGTAATCATATAAAGAGAAGGCGATTTAAGCAGGAGAGGAGTAAGATGAAATCGACCAGGACAATAATTGAGCCATCAAGAGAACTCAAGGTCTGTTATGAAGCAGACGTGGTAGTAGTGGGAGGAGGGCCGGGAGGCCATTCGGCCGCCATCGCCGCTGCCCGGAATGGTGCGAAGGTAGTATTACTGGAAAGGTATGGGCACCTGGGGGGTATGGCCACCGGAGGCATTGTGATCCAGATACCACACATGAGCGATGGCTCTAAAGAACAACAAATCGCCGGATTGTGCCAGGAATGGCTGGACCGTCTAGACAAGATCGGGGGGGCGCTGCACCCGCCGCGGGGGCTGTTGGGCTCGGACGATAAACAAGCATGCGCCCGGTGGCAGCGTTATGTAGGAACAGTGGTGGGAGGCAGGATAAGGCAGACTGCCTGGGTAGACCCGGAGTTGCTGAAATGCGTGCTCAACGACATGGTGGAAGAAACCGATATCAAGCTATTTCTGCATTCCTGGGGCACACGGGCACTGGTAGATGGCAACACCGTCAAGGGAGTAGCTTTCGAAAGTAAATCAGGAAGGCAAGCAATCATGGGTAAGATCATCATCGACAGTACAGGAGATGGCGATCTGCTGCCCTCGGCCGGTGCTGATTTCGACGATAAATGGGACCCCAAGATACGCAGTTCACAACTGGCGCTGGTATTTCGCATCGGGAACGTCGATTTCAATAAAACAGCTGATTTCCATGAAGCCGATCCGGAAAAATATAATGAACTGATGGCCGGGTTAGCCAGAGCTGCCGGCATGCGGTTCCTACCGCTGCCGTCGCCGCGCAACGATGTGGTCTGGATGAATAACTGGATACCAAACGTAAGTGCTATGAACGTGGAGGACCTGACGAAAGTCGAAGTACAGGTGCGGCGCTGTATGCTGCCGGGACTGGCCTATTTACGGGAAAATGTGCCGGGTTTTGAAAATGGCTTCATACTTGATACGGCGTCGCAGACGGGGACGCGGGGCGGCCGCCGATTGAAGGGGGATTACACAGTGACATCAGAAGATATACTTTCCGGTAAGACCTTCGAAGACACCATTGCAGTATTCGCACCGGTGGGCGCCGGGGAGAATCGCGGCCGGGTTCAGATACCATTCCGCAGTTTAGTACCGGCCAAGGTGGAAGGGCTGCTGGTGGCAGGGCGGTCATTCTCTTCCGATGCGCCGGCCAACGATGCCTGCAACCTGATACCTCATTGTGTGGCGATGGGGGAGGCAGCAGGAACGGCGGCAGCGATGGCGGTAAAACAGGACATCAGCTTGCGTAAGGTCGACCACCGAAAGCTTCAACAGCAACTGCTCAAGCAGGGTGTCCCGCTGCCCGGGGTAAATCAGTAGTAGAGTTATCTCGAACCATGACTAATAAAACAAGGAGGCCTACATACCTCCTTGTTTTATTAATTACCCTATACCATGATTATCGTTTGGTCATTTCCCGACGACATCGTCGATCGGGATTGCTGCCATGGTATACGTCTGCATGGTACCGCGAGAACCCAGTTCCAAGGCTAACTTGGAAATAGTAGTATTTCCGGCAGCCTCCAGAATATTGATGAAATCATACGGGCCAAGCAGGGCATACTGGGCCAGAATCTTAACACCCATCGCCTCGACTTCCTTATTGACTTCTTTTAGCCGCTTGGGATTGTCCTTCAAAGTCTTCCGTCCTTCATCAGTCAAGGTAGTGAACATGATATATACCGCCATTGTATCTCCTCCGTCAAAAATCTATTCGTTATCAATGAAGCCATTATATACAGATATTTCCCCCGGAGAAAGGGAATAATATTTGACAGTCGCCACCCTGCCCGATACCATAAGGCAATCTCATATCGGAGGAGGTAAAACATGCCAACATATACATTCGATCACGTTCATCTGGCTAGCCCGGACCCGGTGAAAACAGCGGAATTTTATGAAAAGACATTCGGAGCCAGGAAAACAGTCGAGGACATGCCGGGCGGCATGAAGAAAGTAACCGTATATATCGGCGACACGAAAATACTGGTAGCGGGAAAACCGGCGGGGGAAGCAGAGAAACCCTCACTGGACCATTTCGGAATCAGGACGGACAACCTGGAAAAAGCAATCGCCGAGTTAAAAGCAAAGGGAGTGATATTTACAATGGAGATGCGGCAAATACGGCCGGACTTTAAGATATCCTTCCTGCGTACCCCTGATGGAGTTTCCATCGAACTACAACAGGGAGCATTCTAAACTCAAAAAGGCGAAAATCAAATTCTGAAGGGTCGTTCAATGAAACGTACCTGCGGTAGTTATGAGAAATCAAGGTCAAATTCGAAAAAAGAAAAGGCCGGGTCAAAAAACCCGGCCTATCTTTTACTGTTCGACTAAACCCGGTTATCTGGCGGGTTTGATCTTGCGGTAGCAATCAGAGCAGTATACGGGCCGATCGCCACGAGGTTGGAACGGCACCTGGGTATCCTTGCCACACTCAGCACATTTGGCGGGAAACATTTCCCGTTTGGCCGAGGAATAGCCACCCCGGTTTCCACCACCATAGCTACCATAACTACTGTCACGGTTCGTATTCTGCTGTGCCTTACGAGCCTCACGGCAAGCCGGGCACCGCTTGGGTTCATTAGTGTAACCCTTGGTCTTGAACAGTTCCTGTTCCTCTACGGTGAACTTAAAAGTCTGCGCCACAATCGGAACAAGTCAGGGTCTTTTCTTCGAAAGCCATTTGGATGACCTCCTTCTTTAATATTTGGTTAGAGTTTTGGTCATCCACATGTGAGGACATTTGTGAATGTTGACTCAGTGAGAGACAACCTTACCAAACCAGTTATTAAAATGATATCACAGGAAAGCCTGTCACGCAAGGACGCCCATAAAAAGGCGCCACCGACCTGTATGTTACTCCGAGGCTTTTCTATCAGCAGCAGGTACAGCCGCAACAACACCGTCAGGAACGGGCATTTTTGTAGCAACGACCTTCAAATCGCGCCGGTAACCGCACTGAAGACAATATTCATCCCACTTATCGCCGGCACGTTCTACGAGCAGGTCACCCTTACAACGAGGGCAACCCTTTAGTTTCCATATGGCCATTTAAACCACCTTAATCTGTTATTCAGTATATCGTCCGGAAGCTGCCTTCCAGACAAAACCATGATAGTTTACATCACGATTGTTACAGAAACGTTAACGAGACTGAAAAAAGGTTAAGAGTTGGTAACAATTATAAAAAGTGGTAGCTTAATAAAAGCAATGCTACAATAGGCAGCAATGTCCAGTAAAACACGGAGGAATTATGCCTGAACCATTATTTGCCAAGGGAACAAGAGTAAAAGTACACAACCGGGACCTGCGGAACCTGGTCTGGTATCCCAAGTTAGAACAATTCCACGGACAGACGGGAACGGTAGTGGACTCGGAATTTTGGTCAACCTATTATCTGCCGGGGGATAGACACCCTACCGATGTGTACCATTACACAGTAGAGTTCAGCGGCATTCAGCAGGGTAATGTACCCCAAACGATCCTGCAGCCGGCAGAATCAGCTAAATAAACAGACGGAGATTAACGGAGAGATGGCAACGGGTTAGTGAATGAGCCAACCTACAGTAGGCATAACGGTATATACTGTGACCTTGGGGCCATCTACTAATTTACCTTCCAATTGGGCTAAAATAGACTGCCGGACGCGGGAGGTTTCCCAGGCATTCCAGTCCGAAGCTTTCTGCCAGGTACCCATGGTTACGACAGTTGATTCATCGTCTCTATTCTGAAGGTTTTCCGAAGAAATGAAACCGGGAAAGGTCATTTCGCTCGATCTGAGTTGCAGCAGCACCGGTAAAATATCGACGCCTTCTTTGACTTTGTAACCAACCAAAGCTCTAATCACGTACAACCTCCAGTTAAGTCAAGATTGCAATCTCTCTTAGTATACTACTGATTCCCGCCACAGGCTATTCTGTGATGATTAATATAGTGTTAGAAAGGCAGATACACATCGGGATCGGACAGCAAATCATCATGGAGTTTGCGGCAGGCATTCAGAAAATCAGTAAAGTATTTTTCCACAATAAAAACGAAATTGCCGTCCGGTTGAAGAATGACCCCGGCAGTAGCATTTTCATCCGCCATCCTGATTTCACAATCACCTGAAAGATAAGACTGGACCAGCCCACTCCTAAAAAAGGCGTAAACATCAATTTCCTTGTTATCGATCATGGCGGCATAATCTTCTCCCAATAGGCGGAAGAAAGACCGGAACTGCTTGGTATACGAGCCGTCATTTTTCAACAAAATCCGGCCCATGAATTCGGTGTAGGAAAGCAACCCGAGAGCAACCAACAAACCGCTGCCGGTTTTACCGGTATGCGCCAGGTCGATCTGCTGCTTGATATCACGGTATATTATCCCCCGGGGAGACAGGATATATTTCTTAAAAAAATTTTCGACATCCGAATCAGGCATTTTCCCAACTCCACGAACAAACTTAATTAGACTATATCCCATTCAAAAATCAATGGCAATCCGTACCACTTTCCGATTTTCGTTCACCAGAGTATAATCAGGCCACAACAGGGACATAAAATAGAGATACCATGATAAATCAGGGGGGTGAAAATGGTCGAAAAAGAAAGACTGGTGGACATTTTCGGACCGGACGGTGTCAGTGACGATGAAGGGGTACTGACTGAATTTGCCGGCGACATGAGCATGGCTAACCGGATCAAGCCCAGGTGGGTAGTAAAACCAACAAATACCGATTCGATACAGAAGCTGATTAAACTAGCCAACGAAACCCAAACGCCGCTGGTCCCGGTCAGTTCCGGGCCACCTCACAGCCGGGGGGACACGGTCCCGGGGACGGGAGGAGCGGTAATCGTCAATCTCAGAGGGATGAAAAAAATCATCCTGGCCGACCGTAACCGCCGGGTAGCCATGGTAGAAGCCGGAGTTACCTTCGAAGAACTGATACCGGAGGTAGCAAAAGCAGGGCTAAGACTGAATATGCCGCTGCTGCCGCGGAAGAATAAGTCGGTAACCGCCAGTATCCTGGAGAGGGAACCGGTGACAATGCCGGCTTACCAGTGGGATATATCAGACCCGCTGGCTTGCCTGGGGGTAATCTTCGGCAACGGTGAAGAATTCCGGACCGGCCAGGCCGCCGGACCGGGCACACTTGACGAGCAGTGGGAAGCGGGGGCAGTACAGAAAGCTCCTTACGGCCCGGGCACAGCTTCGCTGCACCGGCTGATCCAGGGAGCACAGGGCACCATGGGCATCGTTACATGGGCTTCCCTGAGATGCGAACTAAAGCCGAGAATCGAAGAGTCTTTTCTTACCGGGGCAGCCGACTCCGGCAAGTTAATGGAATTGTGCCACTGGCTGATCCGGTTAAGACTGGTCAACGAGTGTTTTATCCTCAACAAAGCCGCCCTTTCCGGAATCGTGAACCGGGAATATACGGCCGTTGACCCGGCGGCCGGTAATAACCTGCCGCCGTGGGTGCTTTTCTACACGGTAGCCGGATATGACTATTTTCCGGAGGAACGGGTAAGGTACCAGTGTAAAAACATCTCGGATATCACACAACGGGTGGGCGTGATGACAGGGAAGTCAGCCGGGGGAATATCTGCCGATGTGTTACTAAAGTTGATACAACAACCTGACCATGAACCATACTGGAAACAACGGGATAAAGGAGCTTGCGAAGCAATTATTTTCCTGACCGTCGATACCAAACTGGACGGGCTCATCAAAGCAATGAACGAAGCAGCAAATAAATACGGCTACCCGGTCCCGGAAATAAGTACCTATATCCAACCGGTAGTCCAGGGTACGAGCAGCCATGTCGAATTCAACCTGTCTTACGACCCCGCGAACCGGCATGAAGTAGAGACCGTCAAAGAACTATCAACGGCAGCCACCAGGGAATTAATGAACCGGGGCGCGTTTTTTTCACGGCCTTACGGCAGCCTGGCCGGTGAAATCATCAACCGGGATGCTGCCAGCGCAGATATGCTGTCGCGGATGAAAAAAATTTTCGATCCGAATAACATCATGAACCCGGGAAAGTTGTGTTTTTAAGTCATGGAAAAAATGAATAATAATACGAAAACAGGAAGGGACGAAAAATGGCACTAGAAGATTTTCGCGGCGACATAGATATGTGCTGCCGGTGTTCAGCTTGTAAATTTATACCCATGCAAAAAATAGAAGACTTCAAGTATGCAAACGTCTGCCCCAGCATCGCCAGGTATAATTTCCACGCTTATTCCGGGGGTGGGAGATTGAATATCGCAGCGGCGACGCTGAAGAACGGCCCTACCTATACGGACAAGCTGCTCGACGTAGTCTACAACTGTCAGATGTGCGGTGCCTGCGGCGTTTCCTGCAATTACGCCATGGATATGCAGGTTATCGAACCGATCAACGAATTCAGGTTGAAGTGTAACAAGGACGGCAAAACCCATCCCGCTTTGGAGCAGGTAATCACCAGACTCCAGAAACAGGGAGCCATGGTTCCGGAAACAGGCAAGCGAGGAGACTGGGCAAACGGACTAAATATTAAAGATGCCACCAAAGAGAAAGTAGAGGTACTATATCACGCCGGCTGCCTGACCAGTTTCGATAAAAACATGCAGAAACTGGCCGTGGCGACAGTGAAGATACTGCAAAAAGGCGGGGTGAATTTTGGTACCGCCGGCGATGCAGAAACCTGCTGCGGCGGCCGGGCATACCAGATGGGCTACCAGGAAGACTTCTTGAAACAAGCCAGCAAAAACATGGACATGATAACGAAAGCCGGGGTGAAAACGCTGGTGACCGGTTGTGCCGACTGCTACCAGGCATTTAAGGTACTTTATGACAAATATAACTTGAAAGGCAGCCTGGAGGTACTGCATATCACCGAGTATGCAGACCGCTTGATAAAAGAAGGCAAACTCAAGCCCGAAAAGAAAATAGATCTCTCAGTCACCTACCATGACCCCTGCAGGTTGGGCAGGTTGGGAGAACCATGGATACATTGGGAAGGTAAGAAAATAGCGGGACACCGCTTCATGTTCGACCCGCCGAAAAGCTACCGCCGGGGGACCAACGGCGTCTACGAAGCGCCGCGTGAAATTCTCCATAGTATTCCAGGTATTAAATTCACCGAAATGGTACGCATCAAGGAATATGCCTGGTGCTGCGGGGCCGGGGGTGGAGTATACGAATCGAACGCGGAGTTCGCCAGATGGACGGCGCGAGAGAGGATCGAAGAAGCTACGGACACCGGAGCAGAAGCATTGGTAACAGCCTGTCCCTGGTGCGAAATAAACTTCAACGACACCATCCGGGAAAGCGGCGGGGAATTGAAAGTCTACGACGCCGTAGAGCTACTGGCGGAGTCGATTTAGGAAAGGAGGGTGATGGAAAATGGCAGTAAGTAAAGAAATCTACAGAACATTCGAAGATGTGGTCGGAGCAGAAAATATCTGTAACGACCCGGCGATAATGCCCTCATATTATGCGACTGATTTTGCGGCGGTAGTCCTGCCCGGAAATACACAGGAAGTGCAAGCTATCGTTAAGCTGTGTAATAAGTTCAAACTCAGCTTCAGGCCGATATGCACGGGGTGGACGGGGGGATTTGCCCCCAACATGATATTGCTGGACCTGCGGCGGATGAACCGTATCATCGAGATAAATGAGAAAAATATGTATGCGGTGGTCGAACCGTATGTGATATCAGCGCAATTGCAGGCGGAACTGATGAAGCGGGGCTTGAACCTTAATTTGAAGGGTGCCGGAGCCAACTGTTCGGCGATGCTGCGGGGTCATGGGCACATGGACCAGACCACCAGCGGCGACGACCGGAATCACCTGGCGGTGGAGTGGGTCACCCCGGAAGGGGAAATTGTCAGAACAGGCTCGCTGGGGTCTACAGACGAGTGGTTCGGTGGGGATGGGCCGGGGCCATCCTTAAGATGCCTGATAAACAGCGCCGTACCACCGGGGACGACGCCGGGGGTATTCACCAAGTGTGCCACGAAGATATACCACTGGCCGGGGCCGGCGAAATTTCCGGTAGTGGGGAAATCCCCCCGTTATACCCTGAGTGAAATACCGCCGAATTTCATGGTGAGGTACTACAGCTTCCCAACGCCGGAAAAAATGTACGAAGCAGAAATCAAGATCGGTGAAAGCGAAATCGCTTTCGAGTTGATGTGTTTCAATATGTCTATGGTGGCAGCAAATATCACCACCAGTAACGAAGAAGAAGCCGAGGTCTTCCGGAAGCTGAGTAAGGAAATCATCGGATACGGTTTTATGGTGATAATCGCAGGGAATTCGCCGGAAGACTTCGCGTTCAAGAAAAAGGTCCTGGCCACAATCATTGGCGAGACAGGCGGGAAATCACTGGAAGCTGTAGAAAAAGACCCGGAAATAGAGGGCATCCTGTTGTGCCAATGCATCCGGGTCAGTGCTTCGATAAGGGAAACGTTCCGGGCGGGCGGAGTTTTCAACTCCATCCCGATCATGGGACAAAGAGACCTGACGATGAAATGGTCGATCGGGGCAGGGGTGGCGAAAGAACCTTTGATCAAACAAGGTTTAATCGTAGATGACGGGGGGATGGCTTTCGGGTGGGGGGTGGAAAACGGGCACGTGGGCAAGACGGAGATATTCTGCCGGTACGACCGGCTGAATCCAGAAGCGGTGAAAGCGGTTGATACCTGGCGGAAAGAACAAACGGAAAGGGCCTTAAGCGGCCGCTTCTTTGCCTCGGGCACCCCGGAACAAATCGGGCCGGTGGTATCCAACTACCACATATGGTGGCGGAAGATACAGAAAGCCCTGGACCCGAACGGGGTATCGACGGAAAGCGGAGCGCTGGTTTAACCCTTCTTTTTTCAAGACGCTAAGAGAAACGGGAGTCGATTCTGGCTCCCGTTTCAGTTAAATATTCTTCTTTCCGGTAGTATAATGCGAACAATTATATGCCTGCTAAATAATACCGTTAAAGCATACCTGATAAGGAGGGTTTGAAATATGGAAAAGAAGAAATACTGGAAAAACGTGATCCGGGGGCCTTTTTACTTTGGCGGGGAACCGGGGACAACCGGCATTGAGATATCGGCACATGCCAATGAATATGGTAACGGCACCACCCTGGGATACCACTGTATCAATGACTATTATGAGGCGCCGATTACTCATTCCCATGATTTTCATGAATTGATATGCTTCCTGGGCGGTAATCCGGAAAATATCGACGACTTGGGGGCGGAAATCAGCATCTGCCTGGGCGAGGAAATGGAGGAACATATCATCAACAGTGCAACGGTCATCTCAATTCCACCAGGTTTAAAACACTGTCCGCTAAAAGTGACAAAGTATACCAAGCCATTTATCTTCCTGGAAATCTCGACCACCAAGGGTTACAGTCAGGCACCAGTGGCCCCATCCCCAAATACGGAATCCACTGCCAAGGAGAAAAAACCAAAAGCAAAAAAATAATGTGATTACATTTAGATAAGCCATACCTGACCGCCAAACTCATTTTTAACGATAATAAAGATAAAATCAGAATTATCATTTAAGTAAGAGTAAGGGAGGTCGCTTATGGCAAGCCATCCTTATGAATACAAGGTGCTGATGGAATACATCAGCCCGGAAGAGAAGGGGAAATACCCTCATTTCGGACACATCGAAGACCAGGCAGGTTTCTGCAAGACCATGGAAGAGGCATTTAAACACCTACCGGATTCAGTACCACCGGGCTGGGAAGTTGTTTCGCATGATATTGTTATTTCCCGTAATACCACCGTTCTATCGGTACTGATCAGGCACCGGATGCGGACGACGGCGAAGAAAAAGGCGTAATAGAACTAATTCCTGAAATAAAGGCCGACCGCATAGTTCGACAGGCTCACTACGAGCGGCCGACCTGTCCAAGAGCCTTCCCTATGACACCGCCTTCGTATTATGCCGGGAAAGAAGACCAACAATAATAATATCTATAATTCAATATATTCCTTTGGGCCTCCGGGAGGGGTGGGCGGTCCTTTCATATCGGTAACGGCAGCCTTGGCGTGTTTCAGGATGAAAGCGCCGACGTAGCCCCAACCTTCCTTTTCCACACCCGGTTTGTAAAAAGTACGCTTTTCGACGATCTCTTGCTTCACGGCCATATCGGTAATCTGTTCCATCCGGCCGCTGACCCGGACCTGGATACCGTCGGCGTAATAACACAACTCGGTTTCCGGATTCTTGAGTAATTGCTTATAGACATCTTTCGGCGATTGCATGGAGAAGATAATGCCGTTCTCATCCGCCCGGTAAGTACCCATCGCCCGAACGTGCGGCTTGTTCCCTTCGACCGTAGCCATATAAGCGACCGGATGTTGGGTAATGAAATCCAGGATCTGTTTCTTGTCCATATTCGACCCTCCCATATTGCATATCCCGGTTGGATTCTAGCAAAAACAACGATGATTCATCAAATTACCAGGTTACCCGAGTTTTTTACGTAGAACAGGAAATAAGGTAAAATATATTTTTATCAAAAATCAGGTTATTCGGGATAACCGGTTATTCGACTATCACTTCTTCAGGCGACGGCTTATTATACTGTTCATGCTGCAGTAGATGAGCACGCAGATCAATCACCGTCTTGATAGTAATCAGTATCAACATACCGATCACCGGGGAGCCGAAAAAGCCGAGCAGGAAACCGCCGAAGATAATGGTGAGATGTAAAACCACCACCCGTCCGTAAGGCTGCTGCATCAGGTTGTTAAGGTTGCTTTTCCGGTATTCACCGCTGCCCAGGTAATTGTAAAGGAAAGAGACGCCGTGGCTGATCAATAGAGCTAAAAACGGCCAGTACAACTGGTAATCTATAACCTTTGACCAAAAAGAGATGGATGAAGACGAATCGTCAAAAAAATCACCGCCGAAAACGAGAAATACGAACATCCCGTGCACCAGGGTGAATATCCCGTAGTGAAAGCAGAAAAAGACAGCGGCAGCGAGTCTTCGAAGGTAAACCGGCAGTTCTGACGGGGAACCAAAAGCATCTTAAATACCGTAAAAATGCCGATCACCAGGTTTTCCGACCAGTATAAGGCCAGGAGAATGAAAGCATTCCACCCCCAGGCTACTGCCCCGATAATAAACAACAGGTTAGAAAGGATCAACATCAAAACAGAAGGTTTCAGGAAAACACTTTTATCGAACCGGAAATCGAACGAGCGCTGCAGAAATTTTTTCATGCTATAGTATAATCCAAAATATTAGTCTCTATTCAAGATGATAAACGGGACCAAAGAATGTTTTTACCAGTAAAACCGCGAGATGCCAGGCCAACCCCGGGACAAATTTAACAATTGAGGTTGGGATTCCCGGTACAATTTTAACGATATCTTTTACGCCTGTACCAGCTTGACCAGCAGGTTCCCTACTTTAGGGGTATCGAAATACGCAAAAGCTCGGCCGTCTTTTGGTTTACCACTGAGGAGGACATGTACGCCGCGATATTGGAGGCGGGCGGTTTCTTTTTCCAGATCATCGACGGTAAAATCAAGGCTGCAGGCACCTTCGGGCCGGCGGCTTAAATATTCGCCAAAGGTAGTCTCTTTTTCAAGAGGTTGGATAAACTCATACATTATCGAGCTTATAAAAGCAGCTCTTGTCCGCGCCCGGGCCACGGAACCGGTCAGGCCGTGTACTTTATAACTCCGGGAGGAACCGCTGTCCAGCATAATTTCAGGCTGAATTACCGCGATGCCCAGGTGCCGGTAATAGGCGACAGCTTTATCCAGGTCCCGAACCACCACCCCCATACCCCGGAACTGCCAGTCACTGACGAGGGGATGGGCACGGTTATGTGCCTGCCAGTCGCGGTGCCGCTTATCCGGCAGCGGCCGGAAGGAAAGCCAGATATGGCCGTATTTACCTGTGTCCAGGTAATTTTCCACGATCTTGCCGTCCTGCTCCAGGCTCATCACGATGCCACAGCCCTTTTTCACCAGTGCCGCCGTTTCTTGCTCCGGGTCGGGCACATTGAAACAGATATGGCTGATACCCTCTCCATAGCCACGGAAAAATACATCGTTCATACCGTCGTCACCGGGATGTGCCATGATGCCCTCGACCACCAGGGAACCCACCTGGAGATTCTGAATAAAATTATTGACCATCACGCCCGAGGAGGTCGGAGAATGAGGGCGGTCTACGAAAGGCTTGCCGAACACGGTCATTGTATTCGGCCGGCGTTCTTCTTCCGGGGAACCGGGAACCGGCCAAACGGCGCCATTACCCAGGGGGCCGATGTCGACGCCGATACCCAGGGAAGGATAATAGGCCGAGATTTCCGCCAGGCTGCGGACGACCATGCCAACGTGGTCGAATTCCCAATCATTTTTCATGTTATGTAAACCTCCAATATTATCTATAAATCGATGTAATAACCTACCGCACTTAACCCATCACCAGGCCCCCACCCACCGGAATAGTAACTCCCGTGATATAGCGGGAGGCATCGGAAGCCAGGAAAAGGGCAACATCAGCGACATCGGCGGCATCACCGACCCGGCCCAGCGGGATTTCCTTAGCCCGTTTATCTTCGTTCGTCATATGGTACGGTGTACTATTTTCCTTGATGCCGTCGACGCTGACATAGCCGAAATCCGTCCCGATCAAGCCGGGGGCCACGGCATTACAGCGGATATTATAAGGAGCCAGGTCCTGGGCGATCCAGGCGGTCATATGACGGATACCGATCTTGGCGATACCGTAGACGGAAAGAACACCCATCTTCATTCCGGCAGAAGACGACCAGTTGATGATACTGCCTCGTTTATGTTCTATCATTACCTTGCCGGCTGCCTGGCAGCACATGAAAACACTGCGGAGATTAACATCCAGGCCTTTTTCCCACAACTCACGGGTCATCTCCATAAAGGGAGCATGGGCGGGGACACCGGCGACATTGGCCAGGATATCAATGGTTCCAAATTCCCGCACTGTTTTTTTCACCAGGCCGGCAACCTCACTTTCTTTCGTAAGGTCCGCCTGCACCACCAGGACATGCCGCCCTAACTTGCGGACAGTTTCGGCGGTACCTTCCAGGTCCCAGCTTTCCGCCTTGTTCACCAGGTCGGTAACCACCACATCAGCCCCGGCATCGGCAAAAGCCAGGGCGGTTGCTCTTCCCATACCCAAAATGCCGCCGGCACCGGTTACCACGGCAACCCGGCCTGCCAGGGAAAACTTGGATGTGTCCATCAGCGAACCTCCAGATCAAGTATCAAGATAACGAAATATCCATTATAAGGGGTATGCCAAATCATGCAGCGATACAGAACAACCTGTAACTTAAAAAGGTGTGTACAGCCATGCAGATGGTGATAATGATACTACCTGAAGAACTTTTGTCAAAGCATGGAAAAAGAAGGGGCAGAATGGGTAGAACTTGCTTTCAAGGACGTAGATAATGTAAAAGTAAGGCGAGGTTTGAACCTACAGCCAAACATGCACACAAGCTAATCCACGATCAGCTTTATCAATAAAGAAAGGTAGCGAATACCTTTCAACTACTCAGCTTATACGTTTTATACTTTCCGAAGCTGGAAAGACTGGATATCGCCAAGAACGGTAGTATCATCAAGCATGACAATAAACCTGCTTTCCTGGTCGGGAATATCGATGTTATAGTCGAGGGGATTGGTCCCCTGCAACATACCGGCGCCGATATAGCTGATTTTACCCAATTTACCCTTGTACTCATTTTTTAAGTGACTTAAAATTTCAACTCTGTTGCCAACCTGGAAGTCTGACACGGCTACTCCTTCGTTTTTTGAAATATTTATTTAGTCTATTTCCTGTTAACAAAAAAGCCCTCGATTTTCATTATGAAACCAGGGCTATTTATCTATAAACCGGTATCTCTAAATAGCATTATCCATTATTAGTATCGGCATTGGTTTTGTCAATAACTATTTGCATTAGCTTTAAGAATTATTGGTGCTGTCTGCTTGCCCTGAAATAACGAACCGGGCTTGACTGAAGATAGCGGGGAGGATATTACTATTCCATTTTAGAAACACTTCGGCAGGCAAGCAGTCCAGGCCTTCATCTAGACACCGCATCACATTGGCTTCCAGCCGCAGCAAGTTCTCCACATTCACCGGATTTTGAGTAGTTCCGAAATACACCGGAACACACCCGGAATTAACTGGAAAATCCACCCGGCCAACGATGACGACACCACGGCTGCCATCGAACAATGTGCTCTTTTCCTCATTTAATTCATCCTTAAGGTTATCCAGCACTTGGTCCAAGTATAAAAGCTTCACCGGCACACTTCCTGCTCCTGCCGGACTCACTTACGTATGGCACCTGAACAGATCGCCAGTTGCGATTGACTTATACTGTCCAATTTCCCTAAGGGGGTGGTGATTACAGTTTTTAATACCAAATCATCTCCCGCTGCAGCTTGCCCGGCGGCAATATCAGGTACTTGATTGACAAAGAGCAGGACTAATTCTTCCATCGGATTCCATTCAAGATATGATAGCGTATTTTTAAATATTTTACCTTAAAACACGTACTAACGATTCTTGTGGAAAGTTACTGATGGGAAAAATGAAGACTGATAACAGGAGTGAGACTTGAATTTACGACCTGGGCCCATCAGAGCTGAGTTCGCTGCATCCCTTCCCTATTTATTGCAGATGCCTAAATCTAGAGTAGATAACAGGACCTGCAAACGTACATACCATCAAAACATAAACCCCGATAGTCACGAATATTTCCTGCAAATTGTTGTTGCCAAGTCCGATCAATACATAGTATAAACCTATTATGAACGTCCAAATCGCAGCCCTTCTCACACAATCAGATTTACTTTTTGTTTTCAGTAGCCACGTGTATACGAATGTTACGATAGCCGCGGGCAAAGCCGTCAACAATAACTCCACGTTGATAAGCGATGAATAATTTTCTGAAGCAAGATCCCCTGCCTCACCAAAAGGTAATGATACTAGAAACTCAAAAATAGTCACGCCAATAATCGTTAGAACTCCGAACAGGATGTCTATCAGTATTTTCTTCATAGAATGCAGACCCATGTTGAGACTAAATATAAAGGTATTTTAAATATGGACATGTTTACAAGCTTTAAAAGGTCGTTGATGCCTGTAATTGAGGAATTGGTAGCAGGGGCCAGATTTGAACTGGCGACCAGGGGCTTTTGAAGGCCGAAGTCGTGATTCACCCGAGTCCGCTAAACAACATTTTCTATTATTATTAACGACACCTAATTTGTCAATCACTTTTCAGAATTACGGTGAATGCTATGGTTCTATTGTTATCGTTCATTTCCTCAGTGCGGGAATACAAACTCAAGAATGGTCCACAGGATGATCAATACTCCTACAAAAATAGCCACAAACGTCAGAACTGCCCTATCTTTGTCTTTTATAATGGCAATCATACCTACAATAAATCCTGCAATACCCAAAGCAGCCAGGACAAAGGTGGGGAGAGGAAACCAGAGCACAATTTTTATGGTAATCAATACTATAAAGGCAACACTTAACCATAACGCCCATTTACCCAATTTTATTACCGGCAATAATCTCATACAGGTATAATACTACTTTAATCTATATTCAGGAAACCGCAGGATAACAGAAAACTATCAATCGCTTGCGTATTAGTGATTAATTCAGACGCTGAATCTCTCCTGCTTCTCGTTTAACGTGTGCGCGGATAAGCGAGACTCACGAAAAGGTCAACAGGGTTGCTGTATTGATTTTTAGCTTCAACAATACTTTTGATAGAACATGGTTACAGTGTTACAATTCGCCCAAATACACTTATTCTCGAAGGATTGCAGCATCATGGGATATGACCCCAATACTAGAGCTGACGAAACATCATTCAAACTCGTAACTAGGAATTACCGGGTACTAAAAAGAGTACTCGATACCAATGAGGATTTAACAAATGCTATAACTGCTGGATTTCGACCAGAAATAGTGGAAGAAGTAAATATCAATTTGCACAATTATGTATCATCAGTAATGAGTTTAATCAGTCATACCCGTGAACTAAACAAGAAACTTTATACAAAGGCATTTCCAAAAGCTTTAGAAGAAATACAACAAGAAATTAACAATCGGTTTGCTAATAACGAGACGCATCAAATAATTCAAGGTTTGAGAGACTACACCCAGCATAGGAAATTGCCTGTGGCAGGCAGGGCTATGTCTTTTAATGTTTTAGATAATACTCCTTCACTAAAAGTAAATTATTATTTGTCCACAGATTCTCTTCTAGAATGGGATGGTTGGAAACCGTTAGCCAGAAAGTCGCTTGAAGATATGAAACGCTTAACAACCGGAGAACATATCCTTAGCAACACGAGTTCGGATATCGCTGTGAATCGTTTAGTCACGGAACATTATAAACAAATGGCAGGGTTTTACGATTGGCTATATGGTAAACGCAGAGAATGGATGATGAGAAAGCATAGTTAGGTATTTAAATCTGTATTGGCGGCAGGGGTGAGACTTGAACTCACGACCAAGATAATTACAATAAACAGCATAAGGAATTCATATAACGCACTTTTAAGGATGTAATTAGTAATGAACGATATTTCAATAGAACCGTATGATGGAGACGATAAAGCATTAACCCGTCTGATCCGAAGTGTTGGATGGAACACCAGGCAGTTGAAAGGTCAACTGGAGGCGATCCACCGGCTTGCAGTAGATAGAAACGGCATCGTCCTGATCGCCAAGGACGGTAATGACCTGCTCGGTTATATATCAGCCGAATTATATGAGTGGAATAGGATGGGGCAGATCCAGGGACTAATCGTGAACCCTCAGCTCAGGAGACGAGGGATCGGAGTGCGATTAGTGGGAGAGGTGGAACGCTTTATGAAGAAAAAGAAGGCCCGAGGCCTCCATCTCGACACCCCGGTGAATAACGAAACCGGGCGAAGATTCTATACGGCACTGGGATACAAGGAAGACTGCTTCAGAACAGAATACTACGATAAAGATTCCGATGCCGTGGTCTACCTTAAAATCTTTGGTGAAGCCTGAATGAAACCTTAAAAACTGGTAGCAGGGGCCAGATTTGAACTGGCGACCAAGGGCTTATGAGTCCCCTGCTCTGCCGACTGAGCTACCCTGCCATTTTTTACAAGTGTAAAGTAGTAGGCTTTCCCTTACTGCACTTCAATTCTATTAGTCCGGGGGTATGGTTGTCAATCATTCAAATGATGTACATCATCGTATGTACATCATCGGATGGGTGGGTATTGTGAACCCTCTAAAAATATGACAGAATTACATCCGTGAATATCAATCCGATACGCCGCCTTATCTGGTGCGGTGTAGCCCTGGTAGTTATCGTCATTATCGGAACGGCCGGATACTGGCTGATCGGTGATCAAGAATACTCACCGGTCGATGCCGCCTACATGACTGTCATCACCATTACCACTATCGGTTTTACCGAAGTTATCGATATGTCTCAAAACCCCGGCGGCCGGATTTTCACCATTTTCATAGCCCTCTCCGGAATCGGAGTTATGGGTTACGCCGCCACGAACGTAACAGCCATGGTGGTCGAAGGCCAATTAACCGAGTCCTGGAAGAGGAGACAGATGGAAAAAATTGCGAAAAACTTAAAGGGACATTATATCGTTTGCGGCACCGGTACCATCGGTTATTATGTGGTGAACGAACTCTATGCCACGAAACGCGACCAGGTACTGGTGGATATTAACAAAGAGGCTTTAACAAAGAATACAGCAGCTTTTAAAGACCTGGTTGTTATTGAGGGAGACGCCACCGATGACAATACCTTGATCAAAGCCGGCATCGCCAGCGCGGCCGGAGTATTTGCCGTATCCGGCGACGACAACCGGAACCTGGTGATCTGCCTGACGGCTAAGCAGCTTAATCACAACTTGAGAGTCGTAGCCGAGTGCAACGAAATAAGCAACCAAGAAAAAATGAAAAAAGCCGGGGCGGATACGGTAGTTTCGCCCGGCTATATCGGCGGCATGCGGATGGCTTCCGAGATGGTACGTCCGGTCGTTGTCTCCTTCCTGGACATCATGATGCGCGACCGCGACAAGAACCTGAGAGTCGAAGAAATAAATGTGCCCGGTCACCTGGTAAACAAGAAAATTTCACAACTGGGCATCAGGCAATTTTCCCACAGCCTGTTGATGGCCGTCAGAGCGGAAAAAGACTGGGTCTACAATCCAACGGATGATTATGTCATCACCCCGAACACGATACTGGTACTGATGACCACGCCGGACGGCCGCAAAGAGATAGAGCAGTTATTGTTAACGCAAAAATAGTAATTCCTGTAGAGAAATAAACTATACTGAGATAGCTACCAAGGAGGTCAATGTGCCCAGCGATAAACACACAAAAGTACTCAGAATACTGGACGATCAAAACAAGCTGGTTGAGAGAGCCGATACTAAGGCCATATCGTTATTATCGATGCTGGGTATTTTTACTGCGGTATTCATGTCTACTTTCAACAAACTGACTTTCGACCTTATTTCCATCGCCCTGGTAGCGGTATATTTTGCCTGCGCTATATTTTCCATATATACAATTATCATGGCGATCAGCCCCCGGATACGTATTAAAAAAGTGGATAAAACCGAAAAAGTTGATGAATCCAATGCTTATCAACCGACCTTCTTCGCCGGCATCTCCAGGTTTGCCGATGCGGACGCTTACAAAAAGCGGCTCGACGACCTCTTAAACGAAGAATCTACGACTACAGATATCTACATCCAACAGATATATGAAATCGCCAAGATAAATTCTGTGAAATACAAGTATGTACAAAGGGCGGTCTGGCTGGTTGTTCTCACCCTGGCAACCCAGTTGACACTGATCATCGTTACGGTTATTAATAACATGTAGCCTAACCGGACAGTGTCCACCAGCCCGTCATTACCCAATAATAGCCTGAGGCAACAGTTTAAGGTGCAGGTTCCAGTTCCACCGTTTTGCTCGCCGATATCCCGCCCGGTTTACTAACGGTGACGACGATAATATTAACACCTTCAGCCAGGGAGACCATGGTAGTGAAGGCACCATTAACCACCGGGACGGAGACGGGGATACCATTCAAGGCAATGGTTGCTTGAGTAATCGAGGGATCGTTTACCGTCCCAGCGACAGTAATATCACGGGTAACAGTCTGGCTTTCCTCGAGACTGGTAATTTCAACTATTATGTTAAGTACATTGACAGTCACCGCAGCGGAGGCGGTGGCCTGCCGGCTACCATCACCGATTCCAGAAGCAACAACCGTATCCAACAACTGACCGGCATTACCGGCCTGTACCAGGTATTGATTGGTATATTGCCAGGTCTCACCTGTGTCCATGAGGCCATCGCCACCGGCATCGCCGCCCGTGTAAACCATACCGGGGAGGCCGCAATTGACCGACAGGCCGGTAAGGGGCAGGGTCCCGGAATTGGTGACTTCCGAGGAGAAAACCACGGTATCGCCGGGGAAGGCTTGAGAGCGGTCTGCATGGTAAGTTACAGTCAAGCCGGCAACCCGGGTGTCGGGAGGAGCAGTGGGGGTGGGGAGAGTTGGCGCTACAACAGCGACAGTCGGTTCGATATTTGAAACAGGCTGCCCCGGCGGCTGTCCCGGAACGACAGTACTCTGCATGCCGGGATGCAGGATGATTTCTAATCCCCGAGCGGTGACACCGATCAAACCGTCGATATTTGAGACGACGGTAGTCCCATCCGGCAGGACATCGATCCAAAATTCGGTGCCCCGGACCGCAGCGACACAAGCCCCGGTTTCGATTTCATAACGGGATGCCGGATCGACCAGCTTTTTCACTCGGTTGAAGGTCCGGCCGATATCCTGTTGCATCTTAATTTTGGTCAACCGGTTCGACGAATCCAACTCTATCAAAGCAACCTCAGTTCCTTCAGCCATCTCGATAACACTACCGTCGAAGAAGGTCAGTGCCGCCCGACCCCCGGTTTCGGTCTTGACCCGGTCGGCAAGCCCTAGAGACATCCCGGTTTCACCGTTCTGCCATTCATCACCTCCTGGTTTCTGTACCAGGACCGGGCCTTCAGCGGCAGTCATTACACAAAGCGGAGCTGAAGCGATCCGGCCGGTAGGATCACCGGTATTATCAGTATCACCGGAGGGGGGAGTAGGCGAACACGAAAATAGTAAAAAGAGAACGGAGGATAGGGAAATGAACCTTATAATTTTCGTAAATAGCATATAGTAGTACCCGAATTTAACCGGATAAACATCCAAAAACGTAAAGTAATAGTGTGCCATTTGTTTTCACTACTGTCAACACAAAAACTACCACAAATGACAAAAATCGAATAAAGCCGCTTTGACAGGATAAAATCCGGGTCTCTATACTTAGCACTACGAGCAGTACAAAACATTGTGCGGCACAACGTCAGGAAAGAGAGAAAATACCACATGTCAGAAATACCGCCAACAAAGGCCGTCTATTCATTTAGTAAAAGAATCGGGCAGCGGCGTTGGCGTCGCCTGTCACAAGCCCTGGTTTTATTCAGCACCGGTTTAATTATTACCCTCGTCTTGTTACTCATACAGCCCTTCCATACCGTCGACCAATGGGCAAAAGATCAATTCCTGGGAACAGGAGACTTTTCTCCCAACATCGTAGTCGTGGGCATCGATAACGAAAGTCTGGCGACTTACGGACACTGGCAGGAATGGTCACGTGACCTTCACGCGGAAGCGGTAAATAATCTAAGCAACGCCGGGGCCAGTGTCATTGGATACGACATTATATTTGCGGAGAGTACAGCTAATGACGCAGCACTGGCGGACGCCATTCAACAGTCCGGCCGGGTAGTCCTGGCCGCGAGCGGTGAGTACCAGGTGACCGGAACTGAAAATGGCTTGACCTTTGGTAATATCATCACCCCTACGGTATCCCTACGGGAAGGAGCCGGCAGTGTCGGCCACGTTAACGTAGTACCGGATTTTGACGGTAAAGTACGGCGTTTGCCGCTGGTAGTGAAAAGCATCACGGGAGATACTGTACTATCATTCAGTATCGCAGTACTGCAAACACTGTTTCATATGACAGACACAAATAGCTTCGAAATCCGGAACAGGCGGCTTAACATGGTGGGCAGGGAAATCCCGGTGGACGATTCTTATTTCATGCGGGTAAATTATACGGAGGATGCCGATAATACCGGCATCATTTCTTATGCCGATGTCATCAGCGGTGATTTCGATCCATCATTAGTCAGAAACAAAATCGTGATTATCGGTATGACGGCCACGGGAGAAATCGATACCTGGGCAATTCCCAACGCCGCGGGCAGGGTACCCGGGGTTTTTATCCACGCAGCGGCGATGGACACCATACTGCGTCAGCAGTTCCTGGTAGACACCGGACGGGGAACGACCTGGGCTATCAACCTGTTGCTGATTGTCATTTGCGCCTTATCACTGCCTTTGTGCGGGACATGGCGCTGGACCGACATCCTGAAGGGGACCGGGATAATTGTTTTGCTGCTCCTGGCCTTCCTAATCACCGGTTCACTACTAGCTTCCAACGGACGGCTGATCGATGTCTTCTACCCATCCTTAACCTTGATCTTACTGTACATGATCAACATCATTTATATCGCAGTACGGGAACAGACAGACAAAAGGTTCGTCAAAGGCCTTTTCGGGCGGTATGTTTCGCCGCAAGTAGCCAGTCAGATAGTGGTGATGGCAAATAATGGTGCCCTGGCACTGGGCGGCGAAGAAAGGGAAGTAAGCGTATTCTTTGCAGATATCCGCAACTATACTACCATCAGTGAAAAAATGACACCGGAAGCCATTGTAAAGATGCTGAATAAGCATCTCCCGGTGATGATCGAAGCCGTCGTAAAAAACGGGGGCATTGTGAACAAGTTTGCCGGCGACAGCATAATGGCAGTATGGAACGCCCCGCAATCCCAGTCGGACCATGCGGCACTGGCGGTGAAAGCAGCCTGGGAAGCACAACTAGAATTAGCAAAGATAAGCCAGGAAGACAATCTGCCGATACCGGTCAAATTCGGCATCGGCATTAATACCGGTAAAGCCCTGGCCGGGAATGTGGGTTCAACCGGACGTTCGGAATATACGGTTATCGGGGACACCGTAAACCTGGCTTCGCGGATATGCAGCGCAACCCCGGGATGTGAAGTCTGGATCGGCCCGGATACCTATAGTAAAGTAGTAGAACGTTGCACCTTGGTGGCGCTTGAACCACAGTCCTTCAAAGGGAAAACCAGCCCGATCACCGTTTACCGGGTGGCGGGGTGGGGGAAGATACCACCTGAACCTTAATATTCCCTTCTAAGGGAAGGTATAATGGTCTTCATCAGGCGACTTATCGGAAGCCGACGGCCGGCTCGCCTGTTCCGGGTCCAGGTATTGGCGGACAGCAGCGATCCAGTTGAAACTTTCCGGACTGCCAATTATCTCAGCAGGGAAATATAGTTCCATGATGTTTCCGGTTTCTTCGTAATTATAGATCGCCACCAGGAATTCGATATCCATCCACTGACTGTTACTTGTAGCTAATATCTCGCCCCTATACTCATCACCATAAAGGCCCACGCGTACCAGGTAATCGTACCCGATATCATTACCGATCAAGGGCCATAGTGTGCCGGTAGCCGCGGTATTATCGGCATCGATGAGAATGTCCCACTCGATAAAGGTATTATCCTCTTCCGTACGGACCGGGCAAGGGCCATTCAGGACCATGCGGGCAGTATAAAAACTACCTGTCCGGGATATCCGGCTGCTGGCGATATCAAGATATTCTTTACCGGTAACGGCAGTAGAATCGGCATCGAAAAGGTCACTAAATCCATCATAAAAGACCGGGGTGGAAATGATAACCGGACGCGACCCGGGTTGGGGCGCACCGGGAGCTTCTCCCGGGATGACCGTACTATGTTCTCCCTCCGGGACCGGGACTTCGACATCCTGAGCAATCACGCTAATAGTACCTTCCTCATTACCCACCGAGGTCAGGCCGCTGGAAGCCACGATGACCACCATGGTGCTGCCCCGAACAGCGGCGGTAGCGGCGACGGTTTCGATTTCATAACGCGATTTCAGGTCGGTTAACTTGTTAACCCGGCTAATGGTCTCGCCCAGGGTTTGTTCCATCAGTATGGTGAAAGTACCTGAACTGGTTTTAGAAACATCAGTAATCTCCATCACCGTGCCCGGTTTAATCTCGATAGTACTGCCTTCAAAGAAAGTGATGGTGGCACTGGCATCATCCCCGGCTTTAATGATATCGCCGGTTTTAAGCATCAAACCAGCCTGGCCTGCGACCGGGTCGTTACTGCCGGCATGAAATACCGAAACACTGCCGTTAACTGAGGATAAAATAGCCAGTGCCTGCTTCCCGGAACCACATCCGGGCAATAAGCACAATGTCATTGTAAATATAATGAATAATGATAAAAATGGTATGCATTTTTTAAGGTGCTCGGAGAAATCACACGCCAACCATCTAGTATCCGATAGTTTGTATATGATAAAATCGGTGGCGGCTTTAACCGGCATGGTTAGAATTGCCGTGGCATTCAGAATAAGGTAATAAAAGGCGCTCAAAGGTCTCTGTTTCACATTATTTAATTTCATACAAGAGGAACCGGCAATGACATTTCGGCTGATAAGACTCGTTCTGATGATAGCATTTTCAGGGATAATTATGCCACTGGCAACAGGATGCGGGGGGCCGGCGGCGGGGACTACTACTTTACCGGAAACTTCCGCTACTACTAAAATACTGTCGATACAAGGTGGCCCGGTCTATGTTCAAAAAAGCGGGGAGCAGGAGTGGCGAGAGGGGAAACTAGAGATGGAAATCAAAACCGGCGACCGGGTGAAGACTGATCCCGGCAGCCTGGCAACCATTGTATTTTTTGAAGGAAGCACGGTCGAGCTTGAAAGCGACACTGAAATATCGTTGAAAGAAATTTCCGGCGCGCCAAACACTACTACCGTGCTCAAGTTTAAACAGGAAATTGGCACCACGATGAACCGCGTAAAGAAATTGGCAGATACCGCTTCCAGTTACGAAATCGAGACGCCGGTAGCCGTGGCCGGAGTGAGAGGTACCATCTTCAAAGTAACTGTTTTAGCCGACGGGACGACTACAATCAGTAACGTCGAAGGCTCGGTATTTGTTTCCGCACAAGGAAAAACGATAATTCTGGAAGAAAATACGGAGGTAACGGTAGAGCCCGGACAAGCGCCGGGAGAGGCGGAGCCTTTTATAAATGATATTGCCCCAACAACAACCGCGCCAACATCGAGCCCGGTAGCAGATATCAGTACCGGATTTCTGTTCGAACCGGCATATATCTGGAAAGGGGACACTATTACCATCGATTATTGGGTGAAAAATACGGGTAATATTCCATTATCCGATATTTCGATATCAGAGACGACCGGAGAAGCGGTATACAGCAGGGGAGATGAAAATAGTAACAATCTCCTGGAACCGACGGAGATATGGTACTATATAACACATATCGAGACTGAATGGAATGGGCCGGACACAATTCCTATCAGTTTGAACGCTACCGGTATCAGTTCAGCATCAATACCAACTTCTACAAGTACTACTTCCCTTGATATCCATTCTTTTATAATCCGTATAACTTCACCGGAACATGACAGCAGGTTCACCAATCCCACAGTGACTATCACAGGCAAGGTTGGGGACCCGAGTTTTTCCGAAGTTGAAATCAGAGTAAACACAACACGGACTACTGTACCGGTAACAAATATGACATTCTCCGGGACTATTACACTATCGCCAGGTGAGAATTCAGTCTGGTGTCATGTCGATACCGGCCCCACCAGTTCGGCATCGACCGGTTATAATTTATTCTACGACCCATAAAAAACCGTATTTTACAGCGGTAACTAATAGACAGAAATCACAGAACCTTTAGCAGGATAAAAAAGGGAGAGGCTCAAGCCTCTCCCTTTTCCTCATTTGTAACTAACAGCGACTATTTTTTAGCCGCAGGTGTTTTTTCGGCAGCTTCATCCTCACGACCGAAGGATGACTGTTTTCTGGAGTACCAGAAGGCGATGACGATTGCAATGATCCCTAATACGGCGATAATAACACCTACCGGGGACATCGGCCGTTCCTGAAATTTTCCATTGAGTAACGGCATCGCCAGGACAGAAGCGAAGATCATGGCCACCAGGTTAATAACCTTGATCAAGGGGTTAAGGGCGGGGCCGGCGGTATCTTTCATCGGGTCGCCCACGGTATCACCGACGACACCGGCTTTATGCGACTCGGAACCTTTTCCTCCGTACAGGCCATCTTCGATAACCTTCTTAGCGTTATCCCAGGCGCCGCCAGCGTTGGACATGAATACCGCCAGGAGTTGTCCGACCAGGATTACACCAGCCAGGAAGCCAGCCAGAGCCTCCAGGCCGAGAAGAAGGCCGATGATGATCGGCGAGACGATCGCCATCAAGGCCGGGGTTAACAGTTCTTTCTGTGCCGCGCTGGTGGAAATATTAACAACTTTGGAGTAATCAGGTTCTGCCGTGCCTTCCCACAGGCCTTTAATATTATTGAACTGCCATCGTACTTCGTTAACGATAGCATAAGCAGCCCGGCCGACAGCCCGGATAGCCATCGAACTGAACAGGAAGGGGATACCGCCACCGATCAGGAAGGCAACAAAGACCTTCCACTGGATAAGGTCGATGGTCGGTAGATGATATTCTTCGTAAAACGAGGCAAACAAAGCCACAGCCGCTAAAACGGCGGAGGCGATAGCAATACCCTTGGTAACTGCCTTGGTGGTGTTACCAACGGCATCCAGGTCAGCAAGGGTCTGGCGGGCCTTGGGTTCAAGGCCGCACATTTCGCCGATACCATTGGCATTATCCACGATAGGGCCAAAGCTGTCCATGGCGATATTGTTACCGGTCAGGGTCAACTGGCCGATACCGCAGAGAGCAATGCCGTAGAAGATGTAGAGGATCTGGTGTGCCGGATCAGCATTCTGCCAGATGATAGCGGAAGCCAGGATCGACAGGGCAATGATAATTACAGACATGACCGTGCTTTCATAACCGGAAGCGATGCCGGCAAGAATAGTAGTCGCCGGGCCGGTCTTGGTGGCTTTGGCGATCTCCTGGACCGGACCTTTTTCCGGGGCGGTGTAGTAGTCAGTGAGGAATTGGATAGCGACTGCCAAAGCAACACCGACGGAGGTCGCCCAGAAGAATCTTAAGTCATGACAGTATAACCAGCCAAACAGGAAGAATGAGAGGATCGAGATGCAGGCAGCGAGAATATAACCGCGGTGAATCGCTTTCATGGCACTCTCGCCTTCACGATTCGCCTTCACTGAGTAAGTGCTGATAATAGAAGAGAAGACGCCGGCAGCACGAACCAGGAGCGGGAAGATAATCCAGTAAAGATCACCGGTGATATTGGAGATGAGGAGACCCAGGATCATGGCGGAAACGATAGTTACTTCGTAAGATTCGAAGATATCGGCCGCCATACCGGCGCAGTCGCCAACGTTATCACCGACCTGGTCGGCGATAACAGCAGCATTCCGGGGGTCGTCTTCCGGGATACCTTTTTCAACTTTACCCACGAGGTCGGCACCGACATCAGCCGCTTTAGTATAAATACCACCGCCGACCCTCATGAACAGAGCCAACAGCGTGCCGCCGAAACCGAAACCGAGCAGGATCAATGGTGAATCTTTAAAGAAAAGCAGGAAGATGATAGTACCACCGAGCAGTCCCAGGCCATCGGTCAGCATACCGGTGATAGTACCGGCACGGTAACCGATCTGTAAAGCCTTGGTAAAACTGGTACGTGAAGCTTCAGCTACACGCACATTTGCGGCCATAGCCATATTCATACCCAGATAGCCGACCAGGGCAGAGAAGCCGGCCCCCATGATGAAACCGAAAGCCCTGCCCAGGCCGATCAGCCATGTGGGATTGTCATAGGCAGATTCGATGGTGCCAAACCAGCCGCTGAAAAACACGAGGATAGTTAAGGCTACAAGGACGAGGAAGATAGTACTGAATTGTCGCTTGAGATAAGCGTTGCCGCCGGAACGGATAGCATTCGAAATCTTCTGCATTTTGTCCGTACCCTTAGGCTCCCGTAACACCTGACGGGTGAGGAAGGCTGCATAAAGCAAGCCCAGGACAGCCACTACGAGAACGACTATAAGAGACCATTTCTCGAAAGTGGTGGCGACGCTGAAGGCGTCAAATAGAGTTATGCTCATTACCCACCTCTTTTATACACTTTGAGTTAAACCAAGAGGGTAATGTAGCACAAAGCATAAGACAAAATCAAATATCATATTGGATAATCATCAATAGAGAATAATAGTGAGAAGATGATAAGGTTCAAAGAAACAGTCAAGGACAGGATGTTTTCTAATAGCTAGAGAAATATCAGGCGATAATTGAAGCTTGAACCCAGGTGATATGCTTTTTGTTAACGGCAATGAACGGACGTGCGCCATAGAACTGATTCGCCGTCGTTGCCAGGGTTACATTGGTCACCGGAACGAACATTGTATCCCGGTTAAGGATATCCTGAATGCTTTCATTATCAGCCAGGTGCATGGTACCGGTGACGATATAAGTCTTCAAACGGAGAGACACCGGGACTTCCGATTTACGGATAAACGGATAATGCCGGTTGGTTTCCGCCCCGGCACCTCGGGCCAGGTCATTTTCGGAAATTGCCACCATCTGGACGGCGGCTTTATTGATAAAAGTACGAACGCTGTCATTCTCCCGGGAAATATCGATAAAATTCAGGAATTCACCACTGGAATCATGCTGGGTGGTATACAGGCTGTTCAAGAGGTCAAGCAGCCTTAAACCAACCGGCCAGCGGATCCGCCCGGCCAATACTTCATCCTCGGTATAGCATTCAAGCAACAACCAATCCGATGTTTGCTTTCGTAAATCTGAAATCGATTGCATTTCCATCATATGTTCCTAACTTCAAGCCTTAATTAAAGCATATCCCGTATTTAATAATCCGTCAACGTATATTAAACTCTCATAACTTAACTCATCATAACTCCAATAAATAATAACGATTTTGATAAAGGAATGTAAGTACAAATTCGAAAACAGTTCTCCATCTTACCAAAACAGGTATCAACTATTAAGTCCAAACAACTTGTTGTATATTATTAGGCAACCAAACCGGACACCAGGGACAATTGCTTTTCCAGTTATTTATTTTCCAATTTAAAAACATTAAAGGGAGGTAATCATGGCATTACGCTTTGCGAAAAATATCGTGACCGATACCAAGGAATATACCCCCGAGGAAATGGCGAAAGTCGAGGAAATGCTGAGGAAAAATCCGATCCAGTCTACAGTAAAAGGATTAAGGCTGCTGTGGATGGACGACACCAAGGTTGCCGGAGCTTCTTTTTACATGGAATGTCTCTGGGCATGGAACGGGAAGACCACTTCCGGGACCACTGAAGAACCGCATCATCACGATTTCGACGAGGTAATCGGTTTCATCAGCACCGACCCCGGCCACCCCCATGATCTGGATGCCCGGATGGAGATCATCCTGGGAGATGAAACACACTACCTGACAAAAAGCTGCCTGGTATATATCCCGGCTGGAATGAAACACTGTCCGCTGACCCTCCGGGAAGTGAACCGGCCATTGTTCTGGTTCACCCTGGCCCCCATCAGCCGGTACGGCCGCACCAACATGGCGGAAAATACACCGGCGGCTCCGTTAAAGCCGTCGGCTTTCGTCCCGCCGCCACCGGATGCAAAAGGTTCCCGGTATGCCCGGTATATCATTACCGAGCCGAAATCCCACGGCGACGAAAAACCACCGGAGAAACCAACCGGTAAAGCTGCCAGAATAGTATCACTGGACAGCGAGGCCTCGCCCGGCGCATTTTATGCAGACTTTGCCTGGATATACAGCGGCGAGGTAACCATGGCCCCGGAAGCACACACCCATGATTTCGATGAGATGATCGGGCTGGTGGGAATGTGGAGCGATGAAAACCCGCACAAGATCCATGATGATGTTACGCTGACGATCGAAAACGAGAAATACCCCATCAAACAAAGTTCACTGGTCTTTATTCCGAAGGGAATCTCTCATTGCCCGATACAATTCTCAAATATCAAACAACCGGTATTATGTTTTACAATAGGGAATACGCCTAAATGGAGTAAACAATAGAATCCCAATATCCGGGCGAGCCATACACAATATGAGAACGATCGAGGTAGTGCCTTACAATCCGCAGTGGCCGGCCGATTACCTGGACTTGTCCAGGAACCTGAAAATAAAACTCTGGCGCGAAATCATCGGGATCGAGCATTTCGGCAGTACTTCGGTGCCGGGACTGGCGGCAAAACCGATCCTGGATATTATGTTAATTATTCCGGACAAGGATAAATCATTTTCCATAATTAAGACAGCGTTAGACAAGATAGGCTATTACCACGAAAGTGACCTCGGCATCAACGGACGGGAGGCTTTTAAAAACAGGGACAAATTTGCCCCTTATGATATGAGCGGCCGGGAATGGCCGAAACACTACCTCTATGTATGCCGGAATCATGCGCCGGTGCTGGTGGATTTTCTGGCCCTCAGAGAGTACTTGAGAAAAAACCCGAAAGACGTCGAAGAATACAGCCGGGTGAAGAAACAGGCCGCCGAACTATATCCCCAGGATATCGAAGGATATATGGCTTACAAGAAGGAATGTGTTGAAAATATCCTGCAAAAAACAGAGCCGGAAAAAAGAATGGTCCGGGCTTACCTGGAGACACTGGACAAAAGCCAATGAAGTCGGGCGGTCCGGTGGTTCGACATGCTCACCACGAGCGGACCGCCCTTTTCGATTAGTTCCAATCGTCTAAAAGCTTCTTATGGTATAACTCAGGAAGACAGTACTATAGGTGCCGGAAAACACGCCAGGCTTTCTCCGAACCGTCAACCCCAATCAGATAAGGCCGCAGCATTATCATGTTGTTGGCATCTACTACATCGGCAATATCCCGGTCCGGTTTCAAGGAACCGGTGGTAAGGAGCTTACGGGTGGGGTGAACGACTGTCGTCACTCCTTTGGCATGAAGGATGTCGATGGCCGTACGATCGAAGATAAAGGAATCGGTGGCCGCGGCGCAGCCTTTCAAGGACAATTTAAATTCGTCAGCTCTTTCGATGGCAAACTTAGCGGAGTCCTCGCGGTTGGTCTGACCGCCGCACTGGCACAGGAGAAGGGCATCCTTACAAAAGGCAAAAGAATTTGACTGGATAGCTTTAGCTCCGATCCAGGCCATATGTGCATCATTCATCTCTTCTTTGGTGGGCTTCCGTTTTGACAGGACTTCCATACCGTATTTAGTGTTGAAAAAAGAGGTGCGGTCGACTTCGGTGATGACCGGTTTGCCGCCGACGGTCCATTTCATATTATAGCCGGCGACACCAGCCAGAATCTTCTCCCAGGAATCCAGGGCTGAGACATCGATGATACGGAGGTTTTTCATGACCTCCGCCAGGTTGTCGGCACACCCCTTCTCAAATCCGGGGGCTGCCAGTACATCGAGGACAAATTTTTCGGTCTTGTTTTTCTCGACCAGGAATTCAGTAGTCTCATGAGTAAGTCTGGAGGAGGTCGACATGACACCACCAAAGGGCGACTTGGTATCGGTAGCCAGGGCAGCTTTCAGGGCTTCCAGTTGGTTGGACCGGGAGGCATATACCGCAGGGTTGGTATGTTTATTGATAACCACCGCTTCCAGTCGTTTGTCACCCAGGAAAGCCATAGTCTTACTTATTTCCACGGCGACGGCATAACCGGAAAGGTCGATATGGTTGGTGAAGCCCATACCCCGGCCTTCAATCACCTCGGTGTAGGAATTGCCGGGTTCACCGACAAAGCCGGCCTGGTGGGGATTATCACCGCTGCGCAGGGGACTGAGAGTATATTTTACCTGTTTCTTACTACCATCGTCGAAGGTAAATTCCACTTTCATTTCTTTAGGGGTTGGCGACATATGTTTCTCCTCCTGAAATCATTCTTTTTAGCGCCTATTCGAATTTGTGTTAAGCACATAATATCAATTAAGTAGTTGTTTTTTGATTATACCATCGGAGAGGGAAAAATTGCTGGTATTTATGACACACCAATTCATATCCAAGAGACGGATAGTCAGGATTAAAGGTACAAACGGAAGCCGATCGAGGAACCTTTGAAACCCAGGGCTTCGTAAAACCGGTGGGCATCTTTCCGGCTGTTATTGCTGCTCAAAGATATCCGGTAGCAGCCGGCTGCTTTAGCCCGGTTGATGGCGTATTCCATTAGTTGCCGCCCCACCCCGGTTTGCCGCCGGGTTTCTTCCACGATAACATTCTCCACCAAAGCCCAAGGTAGTCCTTTGTGAGAGAGATTGGGAACAACCAGGATTTCCAGAGAGCCGATAACTTGTCCCTGGTCTTCGGCAACAACCAGTTCCATTCCAAGGTATGAGTTGATATGGTCGAATACCTTACGGTAGTCATCTGCCGTGGGTTGTTTATTCTCTTCCGCGGTGGAGGTAGTAATCTCTAACTGACGGTACAGTCTTAAGATATCGGGAATGTCCCGGGCAGCCGCTTTTCGAACAATTACCATGGTTTTTTATACCGGCAGGAGTGTTCAGTTGAACGCCCCTACGATACAATTTTGTTAAATTGATTGATCAGGATTCAATAAATCTCGCCCCGGAAGATAGTCTGTTCCCGGGCAGCTCCCACGGAGATAATTTTCGCCGGGCATCCGCACAATTCTTCCAGGCGCTTCACGTAACGGCGGGCATTCAGGGGCAGACGGGAAAATTCCCGGATGTCGCTGATGGGAGTCATGCCAACCCGGTAACTCTTCGTAAACGGGGACACATCTTTCGAGCACGGAAATATCAGCGGGAAAATAATCGATCGTCTTACCGTCGACTTTATAGGCTGTACATACATTTAATCCTGGAGAAAGAGTCCAGGATATCCAGGCGGGTAATAATTGCCCCGTTGAAGCCGTTGACCTGGCTGCTGTATCGTGCCGCCACGCCGTCGAACCAGCCGCAGCGCCGTGCCCGGCCAGTCGTGGCACCGAATTCCTGGGCGATTTCCCGCAGCTTATCACCCGTAGCATCTTTCAAATCGGTCGGCATGGGGCCATTCCCCACGCGGGTACAGTAAGCTTTGAAGACACCGTAAGCCCGCTTGACCTGAGTCGGTCCGATACCGGCACCGACGATGCCCATCGGCGATGAAGAAGTACCGAAGGGATAGGTACCGAAATCCGGGTCCAGCAAGGTACCCTGGGCACCTTCCAGCATCACCGGTTCGCCCTTTCGAAGGGCTTCTTCAACAATGGCGATGGTATTCTTTATGTGTGGGGCCAGGCGCTTAGCATATTCCATGTACTGGTCATAGACCTTCTCGACAGACAAGCGCTTCTGCTCCGAAAGCTTTTGTAATGATCCGATTCTTGAGTTCCATCACCTGGCTGAGCCGCTCCTTGAAATACTGCCGGATTCAGCAGGTCGCCGGCCCTTATTCCATACCGGGCAACTTTGTCAGTGAAAGCCGGACCGATGCCTTTTCCGGTAGTACCGATCGCCCGTGAACCGAGAGCTTTCTCTTCCAGTTGTTCCAGCAGAAGATGATAAGGCATGATCAGATTGGTGCGATCGGTGATAAACAGCCGGCTGAAATCATTAACGCCTTTTGCCTTCAGATCGTCCATTTCCCTTGAACAAGGACAGCAAGGATTCAGTACTACCCCGTTCCCGATAATACAGGTGGTATGCGGATAAAAGATCCCGGAAGGTACCAGGTGTAAACAAATTTTCCGAGGTGATTGACGATGTATGGCCGGCATTATCCCCTCCGGAAAACCGAACGACCACTTTGCTTTCTCTGCCAGAAGATCGACTATTTTTCCCTTTCCCCTCGTCCCCCCATTGAGCGCCAATGACCGAAATAACCGGCATTGCATTAACCCCCTTTCCAACATTTGCCCGTCAATGCACGCGCCTATAAACGGCCGCCAACCCACGTTAAGATAAACACGGGCCGGGAGATGCTTAATCCATTTTTATGTTCTGGTATTTTTCCAGATGTGATATAACCGTTGTCCCACGGTAATAGAACTTAAACGATAATCAACATCAGATCCCGGTGAGGATGATCCCAAAATGACTTAACAATAAGCCGATCACAAGTGCCGCGATTCTCTCGGAACGGGTAAATATCCCGACCTGACAATCTATCCCCAGTCCTTCGGCCCTCGCTCGTGTGTAACTCACCATCAAGAAGCTCACCAGGCGGCCCCGCATAAGGCGACTCCGAGGACTGAACTGGCTATCGCGTAAAGTATCGTCAACCAATGAAGATGACGGCTTCTGCCAGTCGGTCCAGCGATGAATCAAGCGCAGCGCCGAACTTAGTAACCCGGTTGGTACTCCTCGCCAAGGCCCCGTCTAGTATATCAAAAAAGCTGGCAAAAAGCATGACCAAGCCGCAGCAATGAGTTATTCAAGGGCAACAGTACTGCAGCGACCAGGGTAACAAGCAGCGAACAGACCGTAAGAGTATTCGGCGTGACCGGAGTCTTTGCCAGTAGACGAACAATCGGACCGGTAACGTACCGGGCTAACGCCTTGCGTGATGACTGGAGTCCGACTACGGCTTTTCTCGTCAGACAATCTGGGCCTGCTCACTTCGTACTTTCCGTGCTTCTTTTTCCGGTGGTCTGGAGGTACTTTACCGCATTTCCGAAGAGTCTCCTCGTAAAAGGTAATTACTCTGTTTGATATCTTTTTCCATCGAATATCATGGGCCCTGAGTCAGCCCTTTTTCACCCATCCGCCGGCGGAGAGGTCTCATCATTCAACAAAGTGATCAAAGCGCTTAGCCAAGGAACGGATGTCACGCGGAGGTACAAGCAGACCTTCTTCACCATGGGTAACCACGGTAGCATAACCACTGATATTGGTCGTAACAATCGGAATGCCGCCGCCATCGCTTCGATAAGAATGATCCCCTGGCTCTCCCGGCCGGTCGCCGGGACACAAAAGACATCAGCCGTACGAAAATACCGCGGTAAATCGGAATCTGTCGCATAGCCGACAAAAACTACATCCTTTTCCAGGCCGGCATGTTTAACCCATTCTTCGTATCCTTTACGAAGACGTGTTCCGGCACCAACGACTAAGCAGCCGTGAATTGGGAATCTGCTGTTTTACTTCACGGAATGCCGGTAGTAAATAATCAACTCCTTTGCGGGGTTCCAGCCGGCTGACAAAAAGAATATTCAACTTACCATCACGGTATTGTTCCAGCGGTTTCACATCCGGATGAAACTGGGACAGATTAGTACCATTGGGAATGATGGAGTAATCCCCCGGTACATATTTTCGAGCATATTCGTAAGCTACTTTCGATACCGCGATACGACCGTCGAGCTTGTGGCGACGCCTTCTTAACATGATACGGCTGACCGGCCAACCGAACCGATAACCCGGCTTAGCATCAGCGGCATGGAAAGTACCCACATTAACCGTATCGGAAAAGCGAAGTACCGCACTGCACAGCATGGGGACAAAAGGTTCATGCAGATGAATGATATCGAACTTCTCCCGTGCCAGGACTTCTTTAATCTCATTCCCCAGATTTAACGAAAGCGGCACCCGGATCACCGAATCACTTGCCGGTAAGGGAAACGGCCGCCCGATTTGGACGAAATCTTTCCCGACGGTAGTCACTACTTTTGAAGTTGGCGCAATCACCTTGACTTCATGCCCCATATTGGATCAGGCAATGATGCAGGTTAGTAATATGGTTTACGACACCGCCCATATAAGAGAAATCGTAAGGAGAAACTAATGCAATCTTCATTGACACTTTCTCTCCATCAACAGACTACGAACAGCAACATAACTTAGACGATTTCCTTATCATGACCGGGATTATTTTGTATCGTTTTTGGTACTGCCGGGAGGTTCGGATCAGTGGTAATATACTCCTTGATATCCCGTAATGGTCAAACTGCCGTATAAATCAGAGGAATATTTTTTTCGGTTGCCATTCACCTGTGTCAGAGTTGAAGCGTAACACACCAAGGAAAGTTCCGTCAAGGGTATAGGCTCGGCAGAGGTCTTTTGAAATCCCGCCTCCAGATGCGATTTCCGGGCACATGACAGGCCGGCCATGGCGAATAGCCTCCGCTATTTCCAATCCGGCATAGAGCGCCGGCCAATCCTGCAAGACGCTATCGACGGGATAGAGTAAAGCCTCCCAATCACCCCGCTGCACCGCCTCTTCCAGAGCAGGAAGAGTGACTGAGGCTGAGATGTCGAAAGGTCCGCAGCGATGACGTACCAGGTTTTTCAGATGCGCTCCGCAACCCAGTACTTGCCCCAGGTCTACCGCTAATGAGCGTATATAAGTACCATGACTACAAGTAATATCGATCACAGCAACCGGGGCTTCCCAGGATAACAACTCCAGGTTATAAATCTCAGCAGTACGGCTTTTTCGTTCAATTACAACGCCTTCACGGGCATACTTGTAGAGAGGCCGGCCGTGATGTTTTAGAGCACTATACATGGGTGGAGTCTGTTGTATTTGACCCCGAAAACCTGCGAGGGCGGTTGATACCTTCTCCCGGTTGATTGAAGAGGCATCACCATGGTTTATGACCTGTCCTTCAGCATCACCGGTATCGGTTTCCGAACCAAACTCCACCGCTGCCCGGTAAGATTTTTTTGATCCCAGCAGGTATTCGGCTACGCGGGTAGCCCGGCCCAAACAAACCGGTAATACGCCTTCGGCTAAAGGATCCAAAGTCCCCGAGTGGCCGGCATGACGTTCCCGGCAAAGCTTTTTCACAGCCGACACGATGTTGAAAGAAGTCCTGCCTACCGGTTTATTGATGTTCAGTATGCCAGCTACCATATACAAATCCGAAAGATGCTAATAATTTTCGTAAATACGTGTTCGTAGCCCCGTTAAGCCGGGGAAATAGGTCATTTACCTTTTCAGGAGCTGGATTTCATGCCTGCGAGCAGTCATTATTTATCGACTTCAGAGGAGACTTCATCGATTAAGCGGAGCAGCCGGTCGCCACGCTCAATGGAATCATCCCACTGGAAATGCAGGTCGGGAACGTGCCGCATATCAAGACGCTTGACCAATTCATGATGTAAGAAACCAGTAGCGGAAGCCAGAGCCTTGAGGGTCCCCTGTTTTTCCTCATTACTACCGAAATAACTGACATAAACCGTAGCATTTTTAATGTCCGGGGAAGTAATTACACCGGTAATCGTAACAAAAGTACCCAGCCTCGGGTCTTTAACATCGCGCCGAAGCATTTCACTTAACTCTTCACGGATGAGACTATTGACACGTTCCAGGCGGTGAGACACGACTTACCCCCTAAGCTACTTGTTCCATTTTGAAATACTGCAGGACATCACCCACCTGGATGTTACCAAAGTCTTTCAAAACGATACCAGCTTCAAAACCAGCCGCCACTTCCTTTACGTCGTCTTTGAAACGCCTTAAGCTATCGATAGTAGTTACGCTGATCTGTTTATCTTTCCTGAAAACCCTGACAGAAGAGCCACGTATAGCTTTTCCTTCGAGGATACGAATACCGGCGATCTTTGCCCCTTTGCCACCCGGGAAGATAGCAATAACCTCTGCCCGGCCTTCCACGACTTCCACTTCCACCGGTGCCAGCATACCTTTAAGGGCTTTACTAACATCATCGATCATACCGTAAATGACATCGTAACGGCGGATGCTGATGCCTTCGTTTTCGGCAAGATGCCTGGCTCCAGGTTCGGCATCGGTATTAAAGCCCATGATGATACCCTTCGAAGCTATCGCCAGAAGGACATCGCTTTCAGTAATACTGCCGCTGCTGCCGCGAATCACCCGGACCTTGACCTCATCGGTCGACAACTGCTCCAGAGATGCTCTAATAGGTTCGATACTGCCTTGGACATCGGTTTTTAATATGACCGCGAGTTCTTGTACCTTACCGGCACTTAATTGCTCAAAGAGATTCGCCAGGCTGACCGCTCGGCTGGCTTCTTCCTGTTCTTGTGTCCGCTTCTCAATTATAGCTTTTGCCTGTTGTTCACTCGAAGCAGCCGTCAGGATCTCACCTGCCGGTGGGACACTGTTTAAGCCAAGTATCTCGACAGGGCTGGAAGGGCCGGCTTTCTTGATTTGTTTGCCGGAATCGTTGTACATCGCCTTCAACCGTCCCCAAGTAGTACCGATAGCGATAACATCACCGACGCGGAGAGTGCCGTTATGCACCAGGACAGTCGCAACCGGACCTTTGGTCTTATCCAACTTAGCTTCGAGAACCACGCCACTAGCTTGCCGGTTGGGGTCTCCCTTAAGGTCTTCCATTTCGGCCACCAGGAGAATATTTTCCAGTAATTCTGATATACCCTTATTTTCTCTGGCTGAAACCGGAATACAAATAGTATCGCCACCCCATTCTTCGACGACCAGGCCGGCTTCCGCCAACTGCTGTTTGACCCGTTCCGGATTCGCTTCCGGTTTATCTATCTTGTTCATAGCGACGATGATAGGGACGCCCGCTGCCCGGGCATGGTCAATAGCCTCGATAGTCTGCGGCATAACCCCGTCATCTGCGGCAACAACCAGTATCGCAATATCAGTGATTTGAGCGCCTCGCGCCCGCATGGCAGTAAAAGCCTGGTGGCCCGGTGTATCCAGGAAAGTAATTTTCTGTCCGTTGATATCGACCTGGTAGGCTCCGATATGCTGAGTAATACCACCTGCTTCCGAGGCGACAACATTTGTACTCCGGATAGCATCTAGTAGACGGGTTTTACCATGGTCGACGTGACCCATTACAGTAACGATCGGAGGCCTTGATTTCAGACCGGTCTGTTCTTTATTCTGGTCAAGCTGCTGTTTTCGCATCTCTTTAACGGCACTGGCAGCTTTCCGGCCTGTCTCTGCTTTCAGATGAGCTTCATAACCTAGAGCGGCAGCAACACTGGCAGCCGACTTATAATCAACGATCTGGTTGATATTTGCCATGATGCCTAAACGCATCAACTGTTTTATCACGTCAACCGGAGTAACCTGCAGAGAATCAGCAAGCTGCTTTACACTCGTCGTGTTAGGGAGTTCAATGGTTTTAACCACTGACCCGCCAGCCGCAGTATTGCCTGCTTGTCCGGCCGTATTTACTATTTTGCCAGGACTAACCAACAGCATTCTCCTCTATCAGGTCTTGACCCTTTTTTAAAATCAACTCGCGGTCCTCAGGAATAAGCGTGATGTGTAAGGAGTGTTCTAGTTTTCCCCCGTTGATACCGATTTCCCAGCACTTCCTGGTACGGCAGAGATAAGCCCCACGACCTGGCTTTTTCCCCGTTTCATCTATTTCCAGCGAATTATCAGCCATCCGAACCAACCGGACCAGTTCCCTTTTTACCCCTATACGGCGGCAAGCCACACAAGTCCGTTGAGGAGGTTTTTTAACCGCAGGCCGGTTAGAACTCTTCGTCTTCATCCAAGGTATAATCCGCCCCACCGCGGCGTGACCGACGGGAAGCTATGATCCTCTTCACTTTCTTTACCGGTAGCGGTCTTCTTCTTCTTTTTCTTCCGGCTATCAACCTCAGGCTTGGCCGGGGTCAAAATATCCTCGGCAAAGCGCAGGCGGACATGATCGGTTGACGCAGGAGAGCCAGGTGACTTAGAGGCAGGTCCTTTTTCTAATACCGGTTCCGGAGTTTTCACCACCGGAACTACGGTAGGGTTAACCCCAGCCTGACTACTTACAACCACTTCTTCTTTAACCGGAGGTACTGCTGCTTCAGTGGCTTTTACTATTTCAACTGCAGGTTTACTAGCCTCAGCAGCCGAGGCGCTCTTGATATCAATCCGCCAGCCGGTAAGTTTGGCGGCTAACCGACGTTTTGTCCTTCTTTACCGATAGCCAGTGAGAGCTGTCGGTCAGGGACAACTACAGTAGCTACACCATCGTTACGGTTCAATTCAACCCCGACAATCTGGGCAGGATTCAAAGCACTCGCAATAAAAGTCGCCGGATCCTGGCTCCAGGCGACAACATCGATCTTTTCTCCGTTCAGTTCACTGACAATGTTCTGGATACGAATACCACGCAGCCCGACGCAACAACCTACCGGATCAACCCCTTCCTGCTTTGGCCGCCACGGCTACTTTACTGCGGGAACCGGCTTCACGGGCTATTGATTTCACTTCAACAACGCCGGCATGAATCTCCGGTACTTCTACTTCAAATAAACGGCGGACTAAGTCAGGATGTGAACGTGAAACAACCACGCGCGGCCCTTTCGAAGTTTTGGCCACTTCAACGATATTCACCTTCAAGCCGTTGCCCGACCCGATAACGTTCACCCTGTACCTGTTCGGTTGAGGGCAAAACTGCCTCCGTCCTACCCAGGTCGACCAGTATCTGCCGGGGTTCGATCCGTTGAATCAATCCACTGATAACATTACCTTCACGGCCGGCATATTCCTCAATGATGGCACTATGTTCCGCTTCATGCAGACGCTGTAAAATCACCTGCTTAGCCGTCTGGGCAGCAATACGACCGGCATTTGCCGGAGTAGCTTCAACCGAAACGACCTGTCCGATCTGGGCGTCCGATTTCACCCGCCGCGCTTCAGCTAACGACATCTCGATACGAGAGTCGGTTACGTTTCTCAACTACTGTCCTTTCAAGGAATACCTGGACTTTTCCGGTTACCTGGCTTATCTTAACAGAAATATTCTGATTAGGCGCAAATGTATCCTTCCGATAAGCCGAAACCAATGCCGCTTCGACAGCAGCGATCACCACTTCCTTCGGTAGATTTTTTTCCGCCGAGAGCTGGGTAATGGCGAGAATAAAATCGCTCTTCATCCTGGGCCAGACCCTCCGATGCCTTTTATCAACATTACAAAAACCAAAAAAGTGGGAAACTCACCCACTCAGTCACTAGGCCAAATATATCACAATTACGACTCTAGCGCAAGTTAGGCGGCTTGCTACAATAGATAAAATAAACTCGTTTTCGCTGCTAGATCTACTAATTTACGGATAATCTCCTTACTTCCGTTATGATATTGAAAACGTAATGTTATGTTAACTTTTTTTCAGCGTCTAGCCCTCCGGTTTGACCACCATAATCTCAACCGGGCAGCAATACTTTTTTCATACCCCTGGTCACCCGGTAAGTAAAAGCGTTTTCCCTGCAGTGATTCGGGCAGATATTTTTCGTTCGACAAAATGATCGGAATAATCATGAGGATACTTATAGTCCTTACCGTACCCTATCCCCTTCATCAGTCCGGTTACCGGATTGCGGAGGTGCAACGGTACAGGTTCGTCGTAACCCTTTTTTATCTCTTCCTGGACACGTGAATATGCCGTATACAGGGAATTACTCTTAGGGGCAGTCGCCATATAAATAACTGCTTCAGCCTAATGCCAGATTGCCCTCGGGTAAACCGATGAAATGGACGGCCTGCTGGGCAGCCATGGCCACGACCAAAGCCTGGGGATCAGCCATGCCGATATCCTCGGAGGCAAAACGCACGATACGCCGGGCAACAAACAGGGGGTCTTCGCCAGCCTCGATCATCCTGCCCAACCAGTATAAAGCGGCATCCGGATCAGACCCGCGCATCGATTTATGTAAAGCTGAAATAAAATCGTAATGCTGGTCCCCTGCCCGGTCATAACGTAAGGCGGAATGCTGCACGGCATCTTCAATAGTCGCTAACTGTATCACCCTTTTCCCTTCGGTATCAGGGGGAGTAACCATGACCGCGATTTCCAAGGCATTTAAGGCAATACGGGCATCACCCCGGGAAATTCCGATCAAATGGTCCTGGGCTTTTTCACCCAATTCCACTTTCAATTCCCCCAGGCCTTTTTCCTTGTTCTTCAAGGCATGCTGAATAATCAGGTCGATCTGTTCTTTATTTAAAGCCTCGAGCATCAGTACCTGGGAACGGGACAAAAGCGGCGAGGTGACTTCAAAAGAAGGATTTTCAGTGGTAGCACCGATCAAAGTAACGGTCCCATTCTCAACAAAGGGCAAAATTGCATCCTGTTGAGCTTTGTTGAAACGGTGGATCTCGTCGATAAAGAGGATCGTACGTTGACCCTGAGTCTGCAACCGTCTTCTCGCTTCGTCGATCACCTTGCGCAGATCAGCGACGCCGGCGCTGACCGCACTGACCGCGCTGAAATAGGAATTTGTAGTATTGGCGATAACATTAGCCAGCGTCGTTTTACCGCTGCCCGGCGGTCCCCAAAGTATTATCGAAGGTAACCGTCCGGCTTCTAGTGCTTTTCGCATTACCCGGCCGGGGCCGATGACATGTTCCTGGCCGACATATTCGTCGAGAGTGACCGGACGCATGCGGGCTGCCAAAGGGGATGAATTAATCTGCTCCGGCCCGGCAGGAACATCAAACATGTCCTGGCTAAACCCTTCCGGCTTCGACCGTTTCGTTACTTTACCCTCTTGAAATAATTATTAACCTTTAATCGTAAAACACCATCCCGGATCAGCCATACCATCCGTAATTTCCGATAATGAAGGACGGATCAGCTCGGGATCCAGATCTTATTGGCTGCGATCAATTCCGCATCTCCGGGTAGAGGTAACGGCATGGATGTTTTAGTATAGAAAAAGAAGGACTTATAAGAGGTCAGGTATTGATAATTCTTGTTAAATATACCACCGGTCGCCGTAATCACCAGGGCATGGCTTGTCTTGGAAAGGATATACATAAAATCATCGGGATTGACACTGACGATAGCGCCTGATGCCCGGATTGCCTGGGCAATCGCAGCGACCCTGGCAGCGGCTGCTGCGGCGGCACTACCACTCGCGTAGGCCATAAATCATCCTCCCGGGGTATATTTTTTCGGAATGATTATATTACGTTACCGCTGCTTTTACCAGATAGTAATGTAATTAGTGTCTGTTTGGATAATAGCCAGGTACAATAATAACCGGTATTCACTCAAATATTATACCAAATACTTCTTGACGGCTTAATTTAACAATAGTTAAGAAATACCAGCATTCATCTTACCGGTACCTCTTCACTTCGAAACGGTACAAATTGACCTTCTCCCCGGGGTAGATGCCGGCTTTCTGGCGGCAGATATCGATCTGCTGTTCAACTGAATCCACCCCTTCCAAATCGGGAAGAAGCAAGCCCTTTTTCCAGCCGCTTTCGACGATCACCCCATATTTTTTAGGGTCCAACATAGCTTTATCTTCAACCGGTACCGGCCGGGTAAGGACATCCACACTATACTCCAGGTCAGCCAGTTCGTTCCGGGTAACCGGTGAGAACCGGGGATCCCGGGTAGCTGAACTGATGGCATTAGAGATTATCTCCTGGGCAATATTCTCAGTAACCGGTTCAAAGGTACCGATACAACCTCTAAGCGCACCATGTTTATGAATCGAAACAAAGACACCAGCTCTTTCCTGCATTTCCGGTGCCGGATGCTCTACTTGAGGTAATTTTGCTTCACGAACATACATCTCCACCGTTTCCCGGGCCAGCCGGGCGATGGGAGACATGGCCATGACCATAATACCGGCGTAACCAACCACACTCGAATAGTCACCTGTCTCATCGCCGCTGGTACGGTATTGGACAAGTTCTGCCCGGCCGGCGCCAAGTTCCTTCGCTGCGGTCAACATACTCACGGCCGGGCCGTATCCGCACATACTGATGTCAAACCGTTCGATCCGACGAAGCAATTCATCTTCATCAAGATTAAGCATAGCTTCAATCGCCCGGTTGTCTTTATCCGCAACCGACTCCTGATTCTCATAATGGCTCATATCACTGGAAGCGATGATAACAACTTCTCTTTTGATATTCTTGATTGCCTGGGCTAACTGACGGCCGATCTCCTTGTAAGTAACACTATTCCCCTGGGCCATTACAATAGGGACGATTTTGATATTGGGTTGGAAATATTGCAGGAAAGGCAACTGTACTTCAACGGCATGCTCGAATAAATGGGCGGCGGTATCTTCTTCCAGGTACCGGGAATCTTTCAGTAATTGTTTTGCCAGTTCAGAATCGACCTCAATTTCACCGAACGGTGTTTTCCATCTCCCGGAAGCCATGATACTGAATAATTTGCCGCGGCCGGTATGATTGGGGCAGATGATAATGAAAGTATCTTTGAATTTCACACGGGAGAGCACGGCGCCGACAACCGGTCCGGAATATATATAGCCGGCATGGGGCAGGACCAGGCCGATAACCTCATATTTTTCGGCTTTTTCGTCAACCATGCTCCTGATCATTTCTTTTAACTGCCCGGGTGCGGCGGGATAGAACTGTCCGGCGACCACTGGCTCTCTAGTCATCGCATCCCTCCTAGTCGGGAATTTTATCTCTTCCCCATTAACCGTTACGGATATTAAGTTCTGCTCCACAGAAACGGCACTTCGAACCATTCAAACCGGCAAGGCGAGTTTGAAAACCCATACGCTCGATCACAATCCGGCGGCAAGAGTAACAGACGGTGTTTTCGCCGGGATGACCGGGAATATTTCCGGTATAAACGAATTTTAGACCTGCCTGGTGTCCGATATTATAGGCCCGTTCCAAAGTAGAGACGGGGGTTGCCGGAATACCGATAAGACGATACTGCGGATAAAACCGGGTGACATGCCAGGGCGTCAACGCACCAAGATTATCATGTATCCAGGCAGCCAGGCTGCCAAGCTGTTTTTCGTCATCATTCATCCCCGGAATGATATTGGTAACCACCTCGACATGCATGTTCCACTTGTGCCGGGCACGTTCCGTAGTCTTCATGATTTCCTGCCAGCGGGGAACTTTAGTCAAATCACGGTAAAACCGGTCGGAAAAGCCCTTGACATCTACCCGCCAGGCATCCAGATAAGGAGCGATCATGTCCAGGGCTTCTTGAGTAGCATACCCGTTGGTAACATAGACTGTATACAATCCTTGTTGTTTAGCCAGCCGGGCAGATTCAAATGTATATTCAAACCAGACCGCCGGTTCGTTATAAGTCCATGCCAGGCCGCGGCAGCCGTGATCTAAGGCAAGTTTTATTTCAGCTTCAGGGGATAATTCCCGGCAATTTTCAATGTTATGGCTGTCAGCCATTGCAATCTCCCAATTCTGGCAATGCCGGCAGTGGAAATTACAACCGAGAGTACCCAACGAAAAGACGGAACTCCCGGGGTAAAAATGGAATAATGGTTTTTTTTCGATGGGATCGGCGGCCATTGAGGAAACCACCGCGTAATTCAGGTTATAAAGCATCCCGTCCCGGTTCTGGTACATACCGCAAACGCCATACTTGCCGGGATTAATACGGCAGGACCACTGGCACGTCCGGCAGCGGGTTATTGATCCAGGGAGTTTTTCGTAGAGCAAAGCTTCCCGCACTACTTGCCTCCCTTTTTCTTAAATTATAACACCGCCAG
>CAVUCA010000011.1:0-141904 GCA_963739865.1 uncultured Chloroflexia bacterium | reverse complement strand
GTGCCGGGTCGGGGATGCCGCCGAAAGCCCCGGCAATGACATAAGTGACACCGTTATGCTCCAGCAGTTCCATCTGGTGGGCATGCCCGGAAAAAACGAGGTCGACATCATATTTTTCGAATAACGGGGTGATAAGGCCGATAGTCTCCTGGTTGTCATACCACGCCCAGCCCCGGGTGACCGACCCCGAGCCGTAATAGAAGCCGTGATTCAGGACGACCGTCCAATCCTCAGCCGGGATCGATTGTAACTCCGCCTCCAGCCAGGCCTGTTGTGCCGGGGTAAAGGCTTCGGCACTCCATTCCAGGTCGAGGATGAGGAAATGAATATCACCTACGTCGATACGGCGCCACAGGCTGCTGCCGCTGCCGAAGGCAACACCTGCCGGGCAGCAGTAGTCCAGGTAGCGGCCGAGGCCGGTGAACAAAGTATCGTGGTTGCCGGGGGCGAAGGCGGTGGGGATAGTAGCCGAGGCGGCCGGTAAAGCAGCCAGGGCTTGCTGCCATTCTTGCGGCCGGAAGCTGAATTCCACGAGGTCGCCCAGGAAGAAGAAATAGTCGTAGTCACCATTCACCCCGGCAATCATGTCCAGCATCTGTGCGGTGATGTCCGGACGGCTGTCGCCGGCGCCGAAATGGGCATCGCTGCCGACGGCGAAGTGCAGGGGTTGTTGGGGGCCCGGCGTAGAGAAATAATAGGTGGGACCATCGTCGACACGGTCGTTGAGACGAAACCAGTACCGGGAATCCGGGCGAAGATCTTTTAAGATAAAGACATGAGTAGTCACGGCAGCAGGTTCGACGAGGGTATGGGAAAGCTCATCCCGGCCCCAGGCCAGGGTAGAAGCGGTGGGTTTACTTGACATAAAAGTGACGGCGATATCGGGGAGGCCGTAAGATCCAGTGCCGGAGATAATCAGGCGGGGTGCCGTGGCGGTGGGGGTGGGGGAGGGGAAACCGTTGATATAAACAAAGCCGGAAACCGGGACGGCGAGAGAGATGATAGACACAAGAATAACAGCTGCCCGCAGCAGGCGGGCCTTTTTTCCCCGCAGGAAATATACAAACCATAAGGCAAGGGGGAGAAGGCCGGCCAGGGCGATGAAGATGACGGCAAACCAGCCGATGATTTCGACATGGAGCAAGCCGCGGGTACCGTGAAGGCGGAATAGCCAGGCCAGGAAGGCACCGGAAAAGATAGCGGCCAGTACAGCCAGGACCGGTAGAATCTTGTTTTTCATATCCGGCAGGATTATAACACAAGCGATTCATTTTACCGAAGTTACAGGACCGGCTTTAGGTTTACCGGCGGCGAAAGCGGCCTCGATGTTCATAAGGGCAGGGATGAAGAAAAATACAACCACGGCGAGAAAGGTAGCAGCCCCAGTGATGAAGTACAGGGGGCGGATGCCGACGGCATCGGCGACCGGGCCGGCGACGGCCAGGCCGAGGGGGGTGAGGGCGGAGGTGAGGGCATTGAAAATGGAGAAAAACCGCCCCTGCATATCTTTGGCGACGACCGATTGGATGATCGCCATCATGGGGGCATTTAGTGCCGACATCCCGGCGCCGACGATAAAGCTGGCAGCCAGGATATAAGGGTAAAGGCTCAGCGAGGTGAAACCAAGGAAAAAGGCAGCGGCACTCATCACCAGGCTGCCGACGAGGGAAGTAACGATACGCTTCTTAAAACCGGCCCAAACACCAAGGAGGAGGCCGCCGGCGATCATACCGATACCGAAGGCCGAATTCAACCAGCCGAGTTTCAGAACGTCACCGCCAAGATGGCCGGTAACGAGGATGGGCATCAGGGTGAAGGCCGGTACAATGAAGAAAACGATGACCGAGCATAAAGCGGTCAGGGCGAGGAGGCCGGGGCTGGCAAAGATATACTTAAAACCGTCGACCATATCTTTGAATGGAGAACTATCTACCGTCCGGGTGGTCAACTCCGGCTGGGGAATGGCAATAAAGAAAAGCACGGTGACAGCGACGACGGCGGTGGCAATATCCACGGCGAGGACACTGTACATGGGCAGGAGGCCGATGAGGAAAGCGCCGGCGGGCGGGGCGGCGATGGTGACGGCACCTTGCAGCATCTGATTAAGCCCGGCGGCGCGGGAGAGGTGCTTTTCGGGGACGATCAGCGGGATAGAAGCCAGCATGGCAGGAAAGTGGAATGACTGGCCGATAGAACGGGCGACCATCGCCAGGTAAACATGCCATACCTGGATGGCCCCGGCGGCAAAGAGCACAACCAGGCCGATGGTTACCAGGGCGATGGCCGTATCGGCGAAAATCATGATCCGCTTACGGTTCCAGCGGTCGACCAGGGGGCCGATGATAGGGCCGAGGACGATCTGCGGCACCAGCGCCATGAGCATGGCGGTAGCCAGGATGGTGGCGGAACCGGTTTCCAGCGTCAGGTACCAGGCCAGAGCGAACTCCACCAGGGCACTACCCAGGAGGGAAACAGCCTGGCTAAGCCAGAGGATAAAAAAGGTTCTCAAAGAAATTTCCCTTTTTCGACAAAAATCAGTACCGCCCGGATAATCATATCATGTAGAGATAGTACGTATCTATTTTTAATATGTATTGCCAGGCTTATGCCATATTAGGGGAAACGACTGCCGTTGCCGGACAGCCGCTTCCCGATAATATCACGATATGGCGATATATTAGCGGAGTTCGATGCCCATGAATAACGGCCAGACGACGATGCCGAGGATGATCTTCCACCAGACCAGGTTGGCGTACGTGATGGTAAATAACCAACCGGCAAACCAGAGCATTCCCGCCAGAGAGGCGCCCGTTTTGTCTTTCATGTCTATATCCTCCAAAAATATATATCGTTTAATACCCGGTTATTCAGCGTAAACCTTAATCGTAGCTTCGTCGCTATCGACATCGATGTGTGATTCCTGCAGGGCGTCGATAAGCTGCTCGATATATTCGTCTTTCAGATTCCGGATGTCAAAGACCATGCCTTTGTCTTTAAGGGCTTTATTAATATTTTCGGCGGCCTCCGGGGGCATCAGGGCGGTGAGTTTCATACCGGCCCGGACCAGGGCGACGGGAATGCGTACGTTAACCCGCTCCGCTTCATGACGGCCTTCTTCACAGTGTATGCCGTGTTTCCGGTAGCCTTCTTTAGGTTCAACTTTGACGTAAAGGAACTTAGCATTCTTTTTCGGCAAAGCAGGACTGCCGGCCGGCCCGGAGAAACCGTCTTCATCTGTCATCAGCGACAGCAGGCGGGTAGCTTCATCAACGGAGATCTTGCCTTCGGCAAGCATCTGTAAGATTTTCTTTTGATTTTCACCCATAGCCGTAATCTCCACTTAATAAAATTCGACTTCGACATGGCCGTCATGATCGTCGACATCAACGACGGTGCCGCGCAGGTTACAGATGACACGGCAGATAGACGGAACACCAAATATCATAGGCCGCCACCAGCCCAACTGCCAGGTGAAGATCATGGCCAGGAGGGCGAAGGGCAGCAGGATGATGAAGACGGCCAGCAGGCAGACGAGGACGATAGGCCAGATGAGGAACAAAGGCAGCCACAGTCCGAAGTTATGTTCCGTGTTTTTTATCCTGAGTTTTAGTAAATATGGAGGCCAGTTCATTTTGACAACCTCTCAATCGCCTCAGCGGCGGTTATTTCGCCGCGTTCCAGGGCGGCGAGCGTTTCGTCTTTCAGGGGGTTGACGGGAGTGATGACCGTTTCCACCATCTGGAACTGGCCGGCGATGCGGCTAAGCCGGCTTTTGATGGTGGGGTAGCTGACGCCGAAGGCTTTCTCCATATCCTTGATGGAGCCGTCGTTCTTTACAAAGGCCATGACGAAGACCTGGTCTTCGGCGGAGAGGCGGGCGAGGGGGGGGAGTTCGAACCGCCCCTCGATGGAAATATCGGAATCAACCAGGTGCACCCGCTCGACGAGGATGGGTTCGTCCCGGGTCAACCGGGTAAGTTCCTGCCATTCCTTAATTTTCATAAAGTTGTCTCCGGTAGATAATGAAGGAATTAAGTAAATTAATTTATAATATAAATATTACACAGAAAATTAATTTTGTCAAGTAGTATAATTAATAATATTAATAAAATTAATTATGACATACTATGTAGTTGTCATTCCACCACAAGTACAATATCGGATCAGTAGAACTCAGGATAGGGGATACGTCTGGATTCTTTCAACAACGTGTTGACGCCTGCGCCAGAATGACATTGGCTTTTTCAAAACCGGGAATGTATATTGGCGGGTATGACACGGCGATATTTGCTGCTGGCAACAGGGGTAATAGCGGTCTCATTTGCCGCGCTGTTTATAAAGTTAGCCGAGGCGCCGGCATTAGTGATCGCTGCCTATAGATTGTGCCTGGCTTCGTTAGTGTTGGTACCGATAGGGTGGCGGCAAACCCGGCGGGAATTACCCGGACTGGTATGGCGGGAAATACTGCTCATGGTATTTGCCGGAGTCTGCCTGGCGGTGCATTTCGGACTATGGATAACTTCATTGAAGTATACTTCGGTGGCAACCTCGGTAGTCCTGGTAACGGCCAGCCCGATATTCCTGGTGATCGCTTCGCGGTTCCTGTTCGGCCAGCGGCTGCCCCGGCCGGCGGTATGGGGTATTATCATCTCTCTGGGTGGGGCGGTAATCATCAGCCTGGGCAACTGGCAGTTGGGGGAACATGATTTCGCCGGGGCAATACTAGCCCTGGGTGGGGCGCTGGCGATTTCCGGATACCTGCTGGCGGGACAACGGCTGCGGAGCCGGGTGGGGACATTAACCTATAATGTGACAGTATTCAGCACGGCTGCTATTTGTCTGCTGGCAGCGGTATTGATAGCCGGGGATCCTTTGACGGGTTATGCCGGTAAAACATACCTGCTGATGGCCTTGCTGGCGGTAGTCCCGCAGTTGATCGGACATTCCACGTTGAACTGGTCGCTGCGGTTCGTCCCGGCGACCCTGGTGGCGGTGGCGGTGCTGGGCGAACCGGTCGGGGCGACGATTTGGGCTTATTGTTTCCTCGGAGAGACACCCACTATTATGGAGATTGCCGGCAGTGTCTTGATATTAGCGGGGATATTCCTGACGTTAAAGAATTCTGCCAGAGCGTCAATTAAAAAACGTCCAAATAGCTAACCTGTGATTTATGTACAACGAAGATACTTTTGAAGTATCGCGATATCAGGTGTTATGATGATGATTCATAGTCTAAAAACTTTAATTTATCGAAATTCAGCCTGAATCGCCGAAATTGAAGAAGTCTGCAAAAAAGCGCCCCGGGATATTTTACGGCTGGTATGTCGTCATTGCCTGTATGGTAATAACACTGTATACCGGCGGCGTGGTCAATTTCGGGTTCACCGCCGTCTTCGATCCACTCATCGAGGAATTCGGCTGGAGTTCCGCCCAGATATCACTGGCGGCCTCTTTACGGGGATTGGAAGTCGGCCTGCTCTCAGCGGTGGTCGGCTTGATGGTAGACCGGTTGGGGCCGCGCAAACTGATCGTCGGCGGCTCGATCCTGGTCACCCTCGGTTATATCATTTTGAGCCGGGTGTCATCACTGCCCATGTTTTACCTGGCGTTTGCTTTGATATCACTGGGAATGAGTGCCTGTGCAGGCACGGTCCTGTTGACGGCGGTTACCCACTGGTTCAACCGGAAAGCGGGCATTGCCACGGGCATCGTGGCCAGCGGCTTTGGATTAGGGGGTATCATCGTCCCCATCGTCACCAAGCTTATCGACGTCTATGACTGGCGGCCGGCCATGTTGATGATCGCCGCCGGTACGGTAATCATCTGCATTCCCCTGGCGCTGCTGGTAAGACACCGGCCGGAAGATTACGGCTACCTGCCGGACGGCGATACCGTAGAAAACGAAAATAACCGGCCGGCGGCAGAAAAACAACCGGAAACCAACGTATCGATATGGCAGGCTTTAAAGGACCGGGCTTTCTGGCATGTCAGCGTATCATCGGCGTGCCACTCATTCGTGATCGGCGCCGTAGTCACCCATATCATGCCTTACCTGGGCAGTGTAGGCGTAGACAGGTCGACGGCCAGCCTGGTAGCCTTGTTCCTGCCGCTGTCCAGTATCATCGGGCGGCTCTCTTGCGGTACGGTCAGCCAAAAAGCCGGCAACCGGGCGGTGTATACGGTAAGCTTCATCCTGATGACGGTGGGGCTGCTTTGTTTCAGCCTGGTGAAGTCCACCAGCCTGTGGCTGGTGATACCGTTCATCCTGGTCTTCAGCCTGGGGTGGGGTTTCAGCGTGATTTCCCGGATAACGCTGCTGCGGGAACACTACGGCCGGGCGAGTTTCGGGGCGGTGATCGGCTTTAACTCGACCATCATGATGCTCGGTAATGTCAGCGGGGCACCCATCGCCGGCTGGTCTTACGATCATTTCGGCAGTTACCAGGGAGCCTGGATCGCCTTCGGCATCGTTACCCTGGGCGGTATGGTGCTGGCCTTGACGGCACCGGCCAGAAAAAATACTAAACACTAAACTCATACAACACTAAACACCAAATACTAAATACCAAATACTAAGTAAGAAATACGAAACTAAAAAAGGGGGGCACCGATTTGACGGTGCCCCCCTTTCGGATATTACGGGGAAGGACTATAGAGACATTACTTTTAGGTCGGGAGCAATCTTGAGTTTAGGCTCAGTTAAAGCCTGAACTTCTTCCGCCGTCCAGCCGGGAGCAGTTTCCTTGAGTACCAGCCCGTCTTTAGTAACTTCGATCACGGCGATGTCGGTAATAACCAGGTCGACGCATTTCTCGGCCGTTAATTGATAGTTACATTTTTTGAGAATCTTAGGCTGATTGTCCTTGGTGGTGTGGGTCATGACCACGACCAGGCGGGCAGCGCCGGACGCCAGGTCCATACCGCCGCCGATAGTCCCGGGTTCACGTCCGGGAATCAGCCAGTTGGCGAGGTCGCCGTTCTCGGCTACCTGCAGGCCGCCCAGGATACAGAGGTCGATATGGCCGCCGCGGATCATGGAGAAAGATTCGGCATGATCGTAGAAACCCATCCCGGGGAGGGGGGTGGTGAATTGGCCGCTGGCATTAACCAGGTGGAAGTCCTGTTCTTCTTCAGTAACAGCGGTCCGGCCGCAGCCCATCACGCCGTTTTCGCAGTGGATAACGATTTCATTTTCTTCCGGAACGAAGTTCGAGGCGAGAGTCGGGATACCGAAGCCCAGATTAACATACATACCATTCTTGAATTCTTTGGCGACCCTTAAGGCCATCGTCTGATCATCAAGTCTTTCTTTCATCACTAAGCTCCTTTATTCCAACCTGCCGGCCGGGGTACGACACGATTGACATAGATTTCATGGGTGACAATAATTTCAGGACCGATCGCCCCAAGTTCAACTACTTCATCGACTTCAGCGATAGTTACTTTGGCAGCCCCGGCCATGGTGGCGTTAAAGTTCCGGGACGAGCCCTGGTAAACGAGGTTACCACGGCGGTCGGCCTTACGAGCCCGGATCAAAGCAAAGTCGGCCTTGATAGCACGTTCCATCAAGTATTTACGGCCGTCGAATTCGCGGATTTCCTTACCTTTTTCCAGGATGGTACCGACACCGGTTGCGGTATAGAAAGCGGGGATGCCGGCTTTATTAGCACGGATCCTTTCGGCAAGGGTGCCCTGTCCGGTCATTTCAATGGTGAGGAATCCTTCTCTCATTTGGTCATGAAGAGCGGAACCGCCGCCGGGGGGTGCCATGCCCGGGAAAGAAGTGATAACGTGGGTAACCTGTCGATTTTGGATGAGAATACCGGCATTGTCATAATTCGGGGGCATTTTGCGGAACATGGGTGGTGGAGGAGCTCCGGGTTTGGGGGGTGGGGTGCGTCCGCCACCGGGGGTATTCATTACGATGGTTAAATTTTTTGCCCCCTGTTTCTCCAGCGCCCGGAGTAGATAACTCGGGGTGCCGTTGGCCGGGCCGAAACCGCCGATGAGGATCACTGCGCCATCGAAAACGTCGGCCACTGCCTCGTCGAAACTGTTGATAACTTTGTTTATCATTATACCTCCAATCCTTTCAGAAAAGGCTGCCTCTATCAATCAGTCAAACACTATCTAACCAGTTTTAACAACGGACTGTCAAGCAATAAACTAGGGTTGATGGTTGCCCGGTATGGCTCAATATGTTAACATGCGGTTCAAAGAGGAAGAGATGGAACAACAAAAAATCGCCATGGTAATCGGCGCCCACCCCGATGACCCGGATTTCGGGTCGGGGGGAACAGTCGCCAAGTGGATCAAAGAAGGTATAAAAGTTATTTATGTTATCTGTACTAACGGAGATAAAGGCAGTTCCGACCCGGAGATGACTTCAGAAAAACTGGCTGAAATCCGGACCAAAGAACAACTGGCAGCCGCCACGGTACTGGGAGTGACCGAGGTAGTATTCCTGGGATATCCCGACGGCGGCCTGGAGGAAACCGATGTGCTCCGGGGACAACTGGTCCGCCTGATCAGGAAGTTTCGCCCGGATACGGTTATCACGCACGATCCGTACCGTAAATACATGAACCACCACGATCACCGCATCGCCGGGCAGGTAGCGCTGGATGCCGTGTTCCCTTACGCCCGTGATATCCTGTTCTATCCCGAGCACCGGAAAGAAGGGTTGACACCCTTTAAAGTAAAAGAAGTATTCCTGGCCGGGGCTGAAGAGCCGAATATATTCGTTGATATCGCAGCCACTTTTGATATCAAGACGAAAGCGATCGCCTGCCATGTCAGCCAGGTTGGCGACCATGCCGCCGATTTTGCGCAATGGGCGGCAGAGCACAAGAAACGCATGGTAGCCATGATGGGACGACCGGACATGCCCTATTGTGAAGCCTTCCGTAAACTGGAAATAAGGCGCTAGTCCAAAGGAGAAATTATTTTGGTACATTCAACAGCAAATGTTCCCAACCGCCAGATCGCCATGTTGATCGACGGCGATAATGCCCAACCCTCATTAATCGAAAGTATGTTTACCGAAGCCGGAAAATACGGCCTGGTCACCATCCGGCGTATTTACGGAGACTGGACAGCCCAGAGCATGAAGGGTTGGAAAGAAGTCCTGCATGTATATGCCATCCAACCGTTCCAGCAATTCCGTTATACCATCGGTAAGAACGCTACCGACAGTGCCATGATCATCGATGCCATGGACATTTTTTACAGCAGTGTGGTGAACGGATTCTGCCTGGTCTCCAGTGACAGCGACTATACCCGGCTGGCAACGCGGATCAGGGAGAAAGGCCTCTTTGTCATGGGGATCGGTAAGAAAAGCACGCCGCGGGCCTTTATCAACGCCTGTGAGATTTTTGTTTACACCGAGAACCTGGCCGCCGAAGCCGAACCGGCCGCTCCTCATGTCGAACCGCCGCGGAGACGGACATACCGGGTACCACGAAAAGTCCAGGCTCCCGAACCGGTAGTGCCACCCTCGCCGCTGCCGCTCTTAAAGCGGGCATTCGATATGGCGGTGCAGGATGATGGCTGGGCATTCCTGGGGACGGTCGGCAGCCGGGTGAGACAGCTTGATCCCAGCTTCGACCCCCGGACCTACGGTGCCAAGCAGCTTTCCGGGCTGATCCGTTCCTTCCATAATATGTTCGAAGTTAAAGAAGTGAAGACGGAAGAAGGCCCGGCCCATATCTACATTCGTTTGAAAGAACAGCACCAGGAAACCTTACCGCCGCCGGCAATCGTTCCGGAAATAAAACCGTTTGCGTAATAGTTAAGAAAAATAGGAGCACCATATATAGTGCTCCTATTTTTCTTTATTTTGCCATAGCCTGTTTCTTCAGGTCAGCGGGGAATTTCTCGATGGCATAGCGGAGGGCGGTGCGGGGCATGACGGCCTTGTTTTTTATCACGTAATTGAAGACTTCCTGTTGATAAGGTTTGCCGGCTTCCTTGAGCAGCCAACCGTAGCCTTTCTGCACCAGGTCGTCTTTGTCCAACAGCAAGCTGTCAGCGATCTCGAAAACATCCTTGAGAAATTTGCCATTGCGGGCGGGCAGGATGAGGGTAACGGCGGCGGCACGGCGGAGCCAGCGGTTAGGGGACTTCGTCCAGGTTTTTAGCCGCTTTACATAATCAGGAAACTGCTCTACGAAGTCGCCCACCGTATGATTGCACAAGGTATCGCATTTGGCCCAGTTGTTGACGTATCGGGTGATCCATTCCTCGAATAACTCGAAGTCGGCCGGCTCATACCGGCTGCGCAGCCGGTATGCCCATTCGCAGGCGATAACAGCTTCTTCCATATAGTCCGTTTGAAACAGGGCAGTACAAAGAGCAAAGATTTCCTGTTTTTTCATGTCAGATATCTGCTTAAAACGTTCCCGGGCGATGCGGTTGACCACGGCAGTTTTCACGCCGTGGTATTTTACCGGTTCTTTGAAATAATACTCCGGATTTACTTTTGGAGCGGGGTCGATGTTCGCCTCGAGTTCCCGCTGGATGTCGGAGATGATAGTGTCCATTTTCTACCCTCTTAAAGTGCCGGCGGGGTGTTCTACGGAACGTCCCCGCCGGTATGATTATGCCATGGTAAGAACTACACCCATGTACTCTTGTATTTCGGCCCCAGGCCGATCTGCATCACGGCATAAGGCCGTTCAACCTTGTTGCAGGTGATGGGGAAGTGGGGTGTGCCCTTGGGGAAAGCCAGCACTGCCGGTTTGTCAAAAGTGTATTTTTCGTGTTCATTCCCGATTTCGACAGTCATTTCCGCTCCCAGATGACTGAGGTCGCTCTCTTCCAATGAGAAGAAGACGAGGGCTTCGTCATAGGGATGGAGATGGGCTTTTTTACTGTTTTTTGCATCCCATTGACCGGCCTTATCGAACAATCCCATCATCAGATTGATATTCAGACCTTCGAGTTCGGTGCCGCTCAAAGCCATCATCTGCCGGGCATCCGCCCCACCCAGGCCCGGTTTAATGGGCATCTTTTTAAAGAGGTGGGTGTACTGATTGCCGTCGGTCTTACCTTCAAGCGGGGCAGGTTCCCCGGCATACTTGGCACTGAGGGCGATATGGAAATGCCCGAATTGGTGGTAGACTTTCTCGGTGACCAGCGGACAGTGCGGTACGCCTTTCGGAGCCACGACAACCATGGGGGCGCTGAATTTATGTTTTTCCTGTTCCTTGCCCATAGCTAATTCCATATCGGAACCCAAATATGTCATATCGTTGTTATAGCCGAAGAAAACCAATAATTCGTCGAAGGGATGCGTATGGGCGCCCCTTCCCGGTGCCCAGTCGCCGGGGCTATCATAAACGCCGACAATGAAATTAAGGTCGAATCCGGCCATTTCCTCGCCCTGGACAAATACCAACTCCCGGGCATTGGCCCCCCCGCCGCCCTTCCGGAATTCCAGTTCTTTCACCAGTTTGGTATATTTCTTAACTGCCACGTTTCCTCCTTTTTTCGGTAAACCGTCCCTGATGGCAGGTTTCTATAACAGCCGTATTCTATGTCATTTACGGCCGCGAGACAACAACTATCGTTGAAATCAACATTACCATAATGCTAAGATGGAGTCGTTCACGATTGGAGATTGTATAAATGGTAGACTGGCAGATAACGGCGGCAACTTTCCGCTGCGATACGGTAAATGACGAGGTTACGCTCCTGGTAAATAAGGACTGGACCGTCAAGTGCACCGGGTACATGAAAATCACCGGGAAAAAGAACCGTCATCATTCCGGATGTGCCGGCCCGGAGTGTAAACTGGCGGTCGAATACCGGAACAAGCTGCAAGCGGAAGAAGCCGTGAAATCCGGCAAACCGGGATAACAAGCTTAAGGTTGAACAGGGTGTCAGAAAATAATAGTACAACCGCGACTACGGAACAAGACATTGTAAAGCAGGTCAAGATACACATCGAAAACCTGTCGCTTTCTTTCGGTGGGGCTAAAGCCTTGACAGATGTCAGCCTGGACATCAAGGACCATGAGATACTGGCGGTCATCGGGCCGAACGGAGCGGGCAAGACCTGCATCCTGAACTGCCTGAACGGGTTTTATAAGCCGCAGAAAGGCGACATTTACTTCGAGGGCAAGAAGAATCACCCGGATACGGCCGGACCGGGCGGCCCGTTTAGGTTTAGCCCGCACATTTCAGAATATCGAACTATATTCCGGCCTGTCGACCCTGGATAATATCATGGCCGCCCGCCACATCCTGATGAAGGAAGGGCCTTTAGGCTCCGCTTTTAACCTCAGCGTCTCGTTTGATAGATTCCGTAAAAAGGCCGGTGAAACTGAAACCGGTATCGCCCGGCCGCCGCTGGTAAGCTGGCCGCACTGGGAAGAGATCGACCACCGCCATATCGTAGAGGACATCATCGATTTCCTGGAAATAGAACCGATACGTAAAAAGGTAGTGGGGACATTGCCTTACGGCATGCGGAAGCGGGTGGAGTTGGCCCGAGCCCTGGCCATGGAACCAAAGGTCTTACTTTTGGATGAACCGATGGCCGGGATGAACCTGGAGGAAAAAGAGGACATCGCCCGTTTTATCGTGGATATCTTCGAAGGGCAGGGTGATACCTATCCCAACACACCGGTACTGCGGGATGGGGTTAACTGCATCGTGCTGGTGGAGCATGACATGGGTGTGGTGATGGACCTGGCCGACCGTATCGCCGTGCTGGATTTCGGCCGCAAGATCGCTGAAGGGACACCCGAAGAAATCAAGTCCAATCCACAGGTGATTTCGGCTTACCTGGGCAAAGAAGAGTAGATAATTCCCGCTCTTTACTAAAAGAACGAGCCTAATCCCATTTTCTGGTGTCCAACATTTTCGGCTGGTTCTCGGTCATAGTTCCGGAAGGAACAAACTCGATGGCATCGGGTTTGACACGGCAGTTGTCCTGGAATTTTGCCGTTAATTCATCCGCCAGTTTCTTTCTATCGGTAGAAAAGTCTTTCAACTCAATTTTAATAGCCAACTCATCACGGTTTTCCCGGCGGCTGATGACAAACTGGAAACGGGATACGGCATCAAAACCGGTGACGGCGGCTTCGGCCTGGCGGCTGACGACGAACATGCCGCGGACTTTTACCGCGTCGGTACTACGGCCGACGATGCCTGTGATACGGTAGGCTGTTCGGCCGCAGGGACAAGGTTCGGTAGTGTAAGAGGACATATCACCGGTGCCGAAACGCAGCAGTCCCCAGGCTTTGTTGTGAATGGGGGTGACCACGATTTCGCCGACCTCGCCCGGGCCAAGCTGTTTGCCGGTCTCGGGGTCGACGATTTCCACGACGTAATCATCCATCATATGCATGCCGTGTTTTTCCCGGCATTCATAAGCGATGGCGCCGCCCGGTTCGGTGACGGCATAAGCCTGGGCCGTAGCGATATGATAATTTTCTTCCAGCGTCTTTCTTATCGACGGCGCCAGCATCTCACCGGTGAACCAGGCCAGCCGCAGGGGCAGGTCGCCGCCGATAACCAGGCCTATTTCCTCCGCCCGCTTGATGACAGTCATAAGGAAGGAAGGCGTACCGACGAATCCGGTAACCTTGAGGTCGCGCATTGCCTGGACCTGGATATCGGTATTACCGGTTCCGGTGACCACCACGGTCGTACCGCAGTCCTTAAGGGCTTCGTGGAAGAGGAGGCCGGCGGGGGACAGGTGATAGGTGAAGGTATTGACGGCGATGTCTCCTTTGCGGAAACCGGCGGCCCAGAAGGACTTGGCGAACCATTTGATACCGGAGTGCTGGATGGGTTCATAAATCGGGCCCGGGGAGATAAAAATACGTTCCACTTCTTCCGGAGGTACCGCCAGGAAACCACCGTAAGGTGGATTTTGTTTTTGTTTCTCGATCAAGCCGGTCTTGCGGGTGATGGGTAGTTTTTCCAGGTCTTTCGTGCTATTGATGTCTCGAGGTTTAAGTCCGGCACGGTCAAGGATTTCTCGTGCCGCCGGGGCATTACGGTAGGCGTGTGCGACAGCTTCGGCCAGTTTACGGTTTAGATAAATTTCCCGTTGGGAGACAGACATCGTTTCCAGTTCGTCGAAATATTCACCAGCAGCCATCCTATTCACCTTAAAAAAAATTACAGCCAGCGCTTACGCCGCTTATAGTGTTTCACTTCCCGGTAGCTTTTCTTAGTGCCCAGTGCCGAGAGGCCCATGTAGAATTCCTTGACGTCCTCATTATTCTTCAGAAATTCAGCCGTGCCGTCAAGAACAACCCGCCCGTTTTCCATAACATAGCCGTAATGGGCGATGCTGAGGGCGATGCGAACATTCTGTTCGACCAGCAGCACCGAGGTTTTCTGCTCAGCGTTGAAGCGGTGGATGATATTGTAGATTTCCTCGACCATAAGCGGCGCCAGGCCGAGAGATGGTTCATCGAGCATCATCAGCTTCGGCGCCGCCATCATCGCCCGTCCGATGACCACCATCTGCTGCTCACCGCCGGACAGGTAGCCGGCGGTGTTTTTCCGCAGGTCTTTCAGACGCGGAAAATAGTTATAAACCATCTCCAGGTCGTTTTTCACTTCATGCCGGTTACGGCGGTTGTGGGCACCGACGAGCAGGTTTTCCTCGGCATTCAGGTGCTCGAAGACATGGCGGCCTTCCAGCGCCTGGATAATACCCAAACGGCCGACGGCTTCGGCATTCAGTTTATCGATGCGTTCGCCGTTCCACTTGATGCTGCCGTCGGTAACTTCGCCTTCCTCAGCTTTTAAGCAGACTGGAGATGGCTTTGAGCGTGGTACTTTTGCCGGCGCCATTAGCCCCAAGCAAAGCCACGATGCGCCCGTCTTCGACGGACATCGAGACACCGTGCAGCACCCGGATGACGTCAAGGTAGGTGACCTCGATATTGTTCAATGTGAGCATCTTTATTCCAATCTCTGCCTGATCAGGGCGGGGACTGTGTTCACAGCCCCCGCCTTATAACCATGATTATTTACCGAACCAGTCGAATTTTTCGTATTGGACGACAGGAGCGTCGATCCAGCCGGTCAGGGCATTAAGTTTACTATTTTCGATTTTCAGGATGCGCACGGACTTACACAGCCGGTTGTCACCCGCGGTGTATTTTACCGGACCATGTAGGCCTTCGATATCATAATCAAGTTTCTGGATGCCCTTTTCTTCGATGATTTTCCAGGCGGATTCATCGCCTTTGGCCAGGTCATCGTAGCTGGAATTCTTCAGGGCAGTCCTTACGATTTCGATCATGATCATGCTCTGCGCCCAGCCGGTGATATAGTCGCCATTGCCGACGTCACTGGGATTATTTTTCTGGCAGTATTCTATTACCTTGGCCATACCGGGGACATCTTCGTTCCAACTAACGGTGGGGAATACGCCGTATACGCCTTCCGCATCAGTCCCGGCGATACCAACCAGGGCGGAGGTGTAACCAGCGTGGCCGGAGGCGATAGTAACATCAAGGCCGAGGGTACGGGCATTCTTGATGATAAGGCCGGTGGGGGCAGGGGTGCTGGAAATATATAAAACATCAGGTGACAAAGCTTTGATACGGGTCAACGATTCAATTTCCGAGATAGTATCGGCTTTATGTTCAAAGGCCTTGCCGACAGCACCATCCCAGAGGATCTCGATCCCTAATTCATCGGCATAGGCACGAGCAGCGTCGATGGCACCTTTTCCTGTTGAATTATTCAGGGCATGAATCGCTACTTTAGGCTTTCCGCTGCCTTCCCAGATATTTTCCAGGTAATATTTCATGAAAGCCAAAAAGTCATCGCCGTAGTCCGGCAACTGGCCGTAGATATGCTGGGGCGGCCGGTAAAGGTTTGGCGAAGAGAAAGCTACCAGGCCGGGGAAACTGTATTGGTTGGCGATGCCCATCGCCGCGGTCATCATGGCCGACGACGAGGTAGAGAACATAAGGCACTTGGAATCGATAAAGTTCCTGACAAGGTTATTCATGGTAGAGGCATCGTAGCCATCATCTCGCCAGACATACTCGATTTGGTAGCCGTCGATGCCGCCGAGTTCGGTATTAACATATTCAATAGCGTCTTTTTGCCCGTGTTCCAGCGGCCGGCCTTTTTCAGCGGCCTTGCCGGTGGATGGAGTGGTAATACCGATTTTCAGGGTTTTTCCGGTTTTATCGCCTGAGCCACCACCGTTGCACGCGCTCAAGAAGGGCATTACCATCACGAGTAGTGCCAGGCCGATAAGGGCAATGATTTTTGTCTTTCCTTTCATCTTGCTGCTCCTTATTTTTATCCTGAATTCAGGTTTACTCAATATGAAAACGGCCATAGCCGGTAAGATGATTTAAAGAGATTCCACCGGTGAGCAATTCCCCGCGGTTCGAGTACCAGGAACAGGACGATAACCAGGCCGAAGACCATGGGCGTAATACCGCTGGCGAATCCAGAAGGAAGAAATGTTAACGATTTTTCGAGATATGGAACAACGTTGTTGGTCAGGGTTTCCCGCAGTAGACGAATCAAGACAACACCGAAGATAGGGCCGACACTGGTTCCCAATCCGCCGATAATGATCATCCCTACATAGAGGATGGAATCGGTGAAGCTGAACTGCTCCGGAGTTAACTGCAGGCTCCAATGAGCGAACAGGCTGCCGGCGATGCCGGCAAAGAAACAACCGATAAAAAAAGCCAGTAATTTGTAGTAAATCAGGTTGATGCCCATCACTTCAGCAGCCAGATCATTATCCCGGATAGCGATAAAAGCCCGGCCGACCCGGGTCCGGGCCAGGTTTTTAGCCAGGAAGATACATATCACGGTGATCCCGATGATGAGATAGAATTGACTCTGGCCGCTTTTGAAAACGAAACCGCCGATCGAGGCAAAGGGCACCTGCATCCCCATCTGGCCGCCGGTCCAGCTCCACTGGCTGATAACCCACATGATAATAAACTGAGCGGCGATGGTACTGATAGCCAGGTAAAAACCTTTGACACGGATGGACGGCAAGCCGAAAATGATACCGATGACACCGGACATTATGCCTCCGGCGATCAGCCCGACGAGGAATGGCATATCGAACCTTGTCGTGATAATGGCAGTGGTATATGCACCCACGGCGATAAACCCGGCATGGCCGATGGAAAGCTGGCCGCAGTAGCCGATGAGGATATTCAGGCCGGTGGCAGCGATGAGGGTGATGCCGATGAGGTTAAATACCCCCAACCAGTAGTTATTGAGGTAAGCCGGCATGGTGAACAGAAAAACCAGCAATGCCAGGAGTAGGACCCACTGAGTACGCGTGCGTACGATGGCGGTATCTTCAGCATAAGTATAATTTCTGACTCCGCAAGGTAAACTCATCCGCTATATCCTCTCGATACGCTTCTCACCGAATAATCCATACGGCTTGATTACCATGACGATAATGATGATAACAAAGGGAATGATGTCCCTGATGCCGGCCCACAGGTACCGGGTCAGATATCCGCCGCCATAGCTTTCCGCCAGGCCGATAATCGGGCCGGCGACCATGGCGCCGATAAAAGAGTCCAGGCCGCCCAGGATGACGACGGAGAAGGATTTTAAACCGGTATCGACCAGGCCGTGGGAAATACTGCCGATGCTGGAAATCAGTACTCCGCCGATAGCGGCGACGACACAGGCAAACATCCAGGATGTCGAAAAGACCCTGGTCACCGGGATGCCGCAAGCCTGAACTGCCATCTGGTCGTCTGCCGTCGCCCGCATGGCAATGCCCATCTTGTGATACTGGAAGAAAAGGGTCAACAGGATAAAGACCAGTAAACAGATGCCGATGATCCACAGGTATTCCTGGGATATTACGGCCGGCCCGATATTTATTGCGGATTTAGGGAAAAAGGCAGCCTCTCCTAGGCCGGCAGTGCTTAACGGCCAGATGAAAGTGACCAAGCCTTCCAGAAAATAGCCGATGCCCAGGGTGACGGCAATCAGTGAAAGTATCGGCTGGGCGATGAGCGGCCGGAGTGCCACCCGTTCGATAACCCAACCAAGAAATATGGCGAAAACGATGACGAGCGGCAAGCCGAGAAACGGCGGCAGCCCGGCCTCCACCAGCATGGAGTAAGTGAACCAGGCTGAAATCAAGACGATCTGGCCGAGTGCCAGGTTGGCGACGCTGGTTGATTTCCAGATAAGGGCAAAACCAAGTCCGATCAGGGCATAAACTATCCCTACGGAGATACCGGTAATAGTGAACTGGAGAAATTCAGCCATAGTTGTTCCTCTAAAGGCTCCTTACCTTGATACTGGTGGTCACAGTACCGTTGCGTCCGTCACGGTAGGTGACGGACGCCTCGACATCGACCTTTTGCAAATCACTGTACATAGCATCGATCAGGTTCTTGTAGCGCTGTTCTACGAATTCCCGGCGGAGTTTTCGGGTCCGGGTCAATTCCGCTTCATCCGGGTCGAATTCCTTGTGCAGCAGCACGAACTTGTGGACGTGTGAGGTTTCCGGAAGGTAGCCGTTGACACGCTCGAGGTCCTTTCGAATCAGATCTGCGACTTCACTCTTCTGTGAAAGGTCCACGAAGGTGGTATAGGCGATGCGGTGCCGTTCCGCCCATTTGCCGACCATAGTGAAATCGATATTGATGATGGCGGAAACATAATCCCTGTCTTTTCCGCCGATCACCATGGCGTCTTTGATATAAGGACTGAACCGCAGCCGGCCCTCGATATACTGCGGGGCATACTTGGCGCCGGATTTTAGTTCTCCCATATGCTCCAGACGGTCGATGAAGATAAGATGTGCTCTTTCATTGATATTTACCGCATCACCGGTATGGCACCAGCCGTCGATCAGGGCGGTTTTCGTTTTCTCCGGGTCTTTCAGATAGCCGTTGAACATACAGTTGCTTCTGACCAGCAATTCGCCCTCGTCGGTCACCCGGACTTCCGTGCCGAGGGCCGGACGGCCGACGCTTTCAAAAGCGATTTCTCCGTGGCCGTGAGAGGAAATAAAGCCGGCTTCCGTACTGGCGTAGTTCTGCCGCAACTCGACGCCGATAGCATGGATAAGACGGAAAGTATCCAGGCTCAAAACCGAGCTGCCGGTAACGGCAAAGCGGACGCGGCTAAGTCCCAGGCGGTCTTTCAGCGGACGGAACAGCAAATAATATGCCAGAAAATATAGCGACCGCCAGAATGTATTGGGTTTTACCCCTTTAAACTTGAAGTCCGCTATCTTGTGGCCAACCGGCATGAATAAATTGTATACAAACCGTTTGATCGGGCTGGTATCAACGATTTTGACCTGGATATCGCTGACCAGGCTTTCCCACTGCCGCGGGCCGTAAATGACGAAGTTAGGCCCTATCTCACGCGTATCCTCGGCGATCGTCTCCGGTTCTTCCGGAAAATTCAAGATTGCCCCGGTCAGTAAGTGCGGGATGGTGGCGAAATAGCTGTCTCCCACCCAGGCTGCCGGGAAATTGGAAATCAGGTTATCTTTTGCGGTCAAAGGATAGCGGTCAACAAAACCGTGTGCAGTCGTGATCAGGGCCCGGTGGGTAAGTACCGCGCCCTTGGGTAATCCGGTAGTACCGGAGGTGTAGTAGATAAAAGCCGTATCATCAGCTTTACCGGTATCTATATTCCGTTCGAATAATCCGGGATGGGCTTTTTCATATTCTTGCCCCAGCCGTATAACTTCATTGAAACTGATAAGCAGCGGATCGTCATAGTTTTTCAACCCCTTCGGGTCCCAGTAGATCACCTTCTTTAACAGCGGTAATTCATCTCTTATCTCCAGAAACTTATCCGTCTGTTCCTGGTCGTTGACGATGGCGAATACCGCCCCGGAATGTTCGGCCACGTATTTTACTTCCGACGGGATGGAGTCAACAAAGATCCCGGTAGCAATGCCACCGGCCGCCTGTACGGCGAATTCTCCCCAGAACCATTCCGGTTCATTATCGCCGATAATACAGGTGACATCACCGGGTTTCATGCCTAAGTCGACCAGACCCAGGGAAAACAACTTGATGTTGTTGTAGTAGTCATCCCAGCTGTAACGTTGCCAGATGCCGAATTTTTTCATGGACATGGCAGTACGCGTGCCCCAGTTGTCGCGGTTGGCCTTGATCAACTGCGGTATCGTGACCGGTTCGGCAATTGACAATAATTCCCTTGTTTTGTTCATAAGCCCATATAACGGAAGCAGGGTACCTCGAACTCAGGAGGTACCCTGCTATAGACTCAAAATTATATTACGATTCGTCCAGGCCGGATATCATAACCTCCTGAGCGCACCCAAGGTGCGCCCGATAAAGGTGAAGTTAAAATAGTAAGTCTGGACTGATATGTTCAACATTTTACGAAAAGATAGCTTATCATGATATAAAAGGTGTGTCAACCGAAGTAACCCTTAAGGACTCTCAGGGCATTCAAGGTAACCCATTTGCTGGGTTTACCTTTTCGTTCGATGTTGACCTGGAAGCGGCCGTTAAATGTGGTTTCCAGGTTCCACCGCCCCTGTTCGTCTTGTTTGGCTTTTACCAGTTCGATGGCTTCACGCATTCTTTCATCACGGTAACCCAGCCTGGTCAATACACCAAGCATTTCCAGGGCATCAGTATTCCACATAAGCGGGAAGCCGAATTTCAACCAATCAGGTTTAGCGATACTATTAAGGTCATGGCTTTTTTTATAAAGGTGGTGTCTTAACAAGTGTTCTACCCCGGCTGCGGTCGCCTGGCGAAGTTGAGGAGTACGCTTTTCTTCCGGGATTTCCGCTATAGCTTTTATTATCTTGACCAGACCCATGTGGCAGGTGTGACTCCCCCAACATTGCTCATATCGGTCGTAAGGCCAAACCGCCGGCGGCTTTCCGTCTCCGTCATCTGCCCGGAAATAACGTTCGATCCATCTCAGCCCGTGTTGTACTCTCGGGTCATCCAGGAAACCCAGCCGAATCAGGCTGAAAAGCATGTTACCGGTAAGACAGGGCAATACCGCGGCAGGTAATCCGCCTTTACCATTACCACGAGCAGCAAAACCACCGCTCTCCCTATCCTGTGACCACTCCAGGATAAATTCACCGGCTTGTTTTACCTGAAGGTCATCATAATCGACACCCAGTTTTGCCAGGATAAGAAGTTGCCAGACTGTCCCCCGGTATTTCGCCCGCACATAGAAATTTTCCGCCGTATCCCAGTAACCGCCGTCAGCTTGTTTAAATAATATCGTCGGCACAGGCCCGGTCTTCATAATATCACGTTGGGCTTTTTTCACGGAGGGGTGTTTTGTTGACTTCCCCATCAACTCAATCAAGGCGAAAAAACGAACGGAAGGATTATCCTCTTCGAGCAGCCATGGGCGGGGGTCCGCTTTTAGAATCTGGAGGTAGTTATCTGTCATTATACACCAGACTCCCGAATGACAGGAATGGTAGTACCAGTGGCCTTGGCGATCAGTTTATCATCCTGGTTGGTTACTACCATTTCGGAGATACCCACCCGTTTTCCGGATTTCAATAACCAGCATTCTGCGGTTAATTCGTCACCCACCACCGGCGCATTGATAAAGTGCACATTCAATTGGGAAGCGTAACTGGGTTTAATAAGTGAATTGGTAGCGTAAGCAAATGCTTCGTCGATCACCGACGAAATAATGCCGCCGAAGACGAGGCCGTTGAAATTAACATACTCCGGCTTTATCTTTATCTTGACTTTTGCATATCCCGGCTCGAGTTCAACGAGTGTCGTTTGTAAAAACCGGCTTACCGGTTCGTTTAGTGATTTGGTCCTCAATTCAGAAATATAGTCTTTCATAGATCGTTGCTTAATCCTCGTCCCGCAGCAGTATACCCTTCCTACTTAACAAAAAGAGAAAGTGATTATATCACTTCCCCGGGCTCTCAATAACAGCAGGTAATCTAGAAAAATGATAATCGGTGTGTGATTGTTAGTGAATATCCGGTGAAAAAATCATTTACTCAACTTATACTTTTTTGCTGCCTTGTGAAATCCTTCCATTGCCCCTTCAATGGTGTGGTCGTCTACGCAGTAGGTGAGGCGAATATAACCGGACATTCCGAAACCGCGTCCCGGAACAGTCAGGACTTTATACTGCTGTAATTCGCGGACAAATTCTATTTCATCCTCTACCGGAGATTTCGGGAAAAAGTAAAATGCTCCTTGCGGTTTGTTTACCATGTAACCCATGGATGTTAGATGCTGGTAGATATAGTCCCGTTTTCGCTGGTAGTCGGAGATGGATACGGTGACTGATTGAAGGCGCCGTACGATTTGCTGCATCAGGGCCGGAGCGTTGACGAAACCCAGGACCCGGTTGCTATAAATAAAACCACTGATAAGTTCCTCTTTATCGTTACAACCGGGATTGACCGCGATGTAGCCGATACGTTCCCCGGGTAAAGCCAGGTCTTTGGAGTGAGATGTGACCACGATGGACCGGGGATGGATGGGAAGGATGTGGGGGTATACCAGTCCGTCGTAGATGATTTTACGGTACGGTTCATCACTGATGATATATATCTCAGTACCCAGATTAGATTCTTTCTTGCGGATTGATTCCCCTAACTTTTTCAGTACTTCTTTGTTGTAAACGACACCGGTGGGATTATTAGGTGAATTCAGGATAATAGCCCTGGTTTTTTTTGTTACTTCCGCTTCGATGCGGTTAATATCGGGCATAAAATCAAGACCGGTGGCGACTATTTTACCCACTCCGCCGTGGTTGTCGATGTAATTCAGGTATTCGACGAAGAAAGGAGAAAGGACGATGACTTCGTCACCGGGATTTAGGATTGTCTTTAGTACTACGTTAAGAGCCCCTGCCGCTCCGCTCGTCATCACGATGTCGCCGGCGGTCATTTTCAGCCCGGTCTCTACTGCCATATGTTCGGCAACAGCTGTCCGTGTTTCGGCATACCCGGCATTTTCCATGTACCGGTGCATCCCCGGGATGGGATTTTCCGCCAACCGTTTCAATTCCTGTTGGAATTCGGCGGGTGGCTCGACGATGGGGTTTCCGAGAGAAAGGTCAAAAACATTAGCCGCCCCGTATTTCTGTTTCAGGGTGTTGCCTTCTTCGAACATCTTCCTTATCCAGGAACCCTCGGATATCCCGGTTTTAATCTTATCCGCGACTGACATGATTCATTTCCTTTCTACCGGCTTCAAAAGCCGTCATATTGATTTCTCTAAACCTGGCAGGTACCCGCTGTGTGATCATGTCTTCCCATATTCTGGTTTGGATAGGAAGAAAGCACGAAGCACAGCCTAACATATATGTATTTAAAGCCCGGCTGTCACCGGCTTTTAATGCCTCAGCATTACCCTCGACAAAATAGAATCCGGCCGTACGCCGGCCCAGCAACTTTTTTATCTCCGTATCATGCGGATATTTCTCATTGCCCAGGTTGACTGCCAGGGGAGGTTGAGCATAGTTATTAACGATCACTACCGATTCCCGATGCAGGTAATTCACCCACCGGGCGGCTTCCAGTTTTTCAAAAGCTAATAACAGGTCGACTTCACCTTCACGGATCAGGGGTGAGAAAACCCGGGTCCCGATCCGGACATGGCTAAGAACGGAACCACCCCGCTGCGCCATACCCAGGGTATCGGTCTTTTTTACGTCGTACCCGGCTATAATGGCGGCTTCACAAATAATATCACTGGCAAGAATAATGCCCTGTCCTCCTACCCCGGTTACCAGTGCTCCCAGCGTCTTCATGAATACGTCACCTTTCCATTTGACCCGGTATGCGGGCTGATAGCATGCCGGGGACAGATCTGCGCGCACAAACTGCACTGTTCTCCGGCGCAAAGAGTGGAGTCAATGATTGTTTTACCGTTCTCAGTTTGTATGGCCGGGCAGCCTAATGACAGACAGGTACCGCAGCCGTTGCATTTTTCGGAATCTACAATATTCGGGACGCCCCGTTTTTTTACCTTGGTGACACAGTCGCCCCGCACGATGATTACAGATAATTCAGGGGCCTCAAGTGATTCCTTGACGGCCGTCCGGAGTTCTTTGTAATTCAGGGCATCGACCACAGATACCCGGTTTATCCCGATACCCCTGACAATTTCTTCCAGTTTTACGGAGTGCGTTGCCTGGCCCTGGGCGGAAATACCGGTGCCGGGGTGTTCCTGGTGGCCGGTCATGGCAGTAGTCCCGTTATCCAGTATGATAACGGTAATTTCACCCCGGTTGTAAACAGCATCTACCAGCGGGGTGATGCCGGAATGTAAAAAGGTCGAATCACCGATGACGGCGACTACTTTATCTCTGGCGATACCGGCTTTAGCCATACCTAAAGCCTGGCCGATGCCGGCGCCCATGCAGGCGCAGGTGTCCATGGCATTAAGGGGCGGATAAGCTCCCAGGCTGTAGCAGCCGACATCTCCGGCAATGATCAGTTTGGGGACGATCACTTTATCTTTAGCCCGGGGCATTTTCAGGCGTTGCCCGATCGAGCCGAGGACGTGATAGATACCGGTATGGGGGCAGCCCGGACAGAGCAGCGGCGGCCGCTTGGGCAAGTTGGAAAGGTCTATCCTGGGTTCGGTATTACTCTCCGGTAATATCCCGGCTTTACGTCCGGCATTTGTTACGGTATCGATATCCAGTTCGCCCAATCGGGGAATATATTCCTTCCCGATGACATTGATACCCATAGCCTGGATATTCATCTGCAGGAAGGGGTCGAGTTCTTCGATAACAAACACCTTATCAACTTTTGCCGCAAAATCCCGGATGAGTTTTTCCGGCAGCGGATAAGTCATGCCCAACCTTAAAAACGAGGCTTTGGGGAAAACTTCACAGGCATACTGGTAAGCGATGCCGCTGGTGATGATGCCCAGCGAAGTATCGCCCATTTCGCTCCGGTTTAAAGGGCAGGCGTCGGCATACCGGGCTAACTGCAACAACCGTTCTTCAATAATCCCGTGGCGGACGCGGGCATTAGCCGGAACCATGACATATTTAGCGACGTCATGGTTAAAAGCGATCGCCCTTTCCGGTTCAGTCCGTCTTTCTTTTAATTCGACTACCGACTTGGAATGTGAAATCCGTGTAGTGGTGCGGACCATGACCGGGGTGTCGTATTTTTCACTTATTTCAAAAGCCAGGGCCATGAGGTCATAAGCTTCCTGACTGTCGGAGGGTTCCAATACCGGGACTTTCGCCAGCATGGCGAGATGCCGGTTATCCTGTTCTCCCTGGGAGCTGTGGGTACCGGGATCGTCGGCGCTGATGACTACCAAGCCTCCGTTAATACCGGTAGTGGCTGCTGCCATGAACGGATCCAGGGCTACGTTCAACCCCACCTGTTTCATGCAAACCAATGCCCGTGCCCCGGCATAAGCGGCCCCCATCCCTACTTCCATGGCTACTTTTTCGTTGGTCGACCATTCCGCATAGATGTCGTGAAACTGGGCGAGGGTTTCAAGTATCTCGGTGCTGGGAGTTCCCGGGTAGGCAGCGGCTACCTTTACCCCGGCGTGATATGCTCCCCAGGCAAAAGCTTCATTTCCCGAAAGTAATTTTTTCATGCTGAATTCTCAAATTATCATCTGTAAATCATTCGTGTCAAGCTTATACAGCCTGGTTTATTTCGTAAAAACAAGATGTTTCTGCCAATTTGGTGACGGCTCAGGGAAATCGGAGCGGGAATGTGCCCCGCGACTTTCTTCGCGCAGCAAAGCCGCTTCCGTCATCAACCGGCCGGCAACGACTAAATTACATAATTCGTGGGTAGGCCGGTCAACCGGAGGCAGCATTCCTGCGTCCCAGGCGGCCAAAATACCGGCGGCTTCATTCAAGCCACGGGCATCCCTGATGATACCGACTTTTTCCCAGAGCAGTTCCTGGAGGGCACGTAAGCTCGGAGCGACAGCCGGTGGTGAAGGGTGGCGTTCCTGCAGTTTATTATGTATATAGTCCTGTTCATCGATATCCGGAGTGGCATCGCCGGCGCCGATAGTATGCCGTACGATACGCCGCCCGAAAACGAGGGCTTCCTGGAGGGAATTTGAGGCCAGGCGGTTAGCTCCGTGCAGCCCGGTACAGGCTGTCTCTCCGCAGGCATAAAGGCCGTTGATGTTGGTGGCTCCCCAGTGATTGGTCCGCACGCCGCCGATCATGTAATGGGCGGCGGGAGCGACCGGGATCATTTCTTTATTGATGTCGATTCCTTGCTGCAAACAAACACGGTAGATATTGGGGAAGCGGGTAGTCACAGTGCGCAGCGGTAAGTGAGTGACATCGAGAAACATATTGTCAGTGCCGGTTTTTTCCATCTCGTACAAAATACTCCGGGCAACGATATCACGTGGTGCCAGGTCGCGTTCCGGGGTATAGTCCTGCATGAAAGCCCGGCCGGAGGCATCCCGTAGTATTCCCCCCTCACCCCGGACCGCCTCGGATATCAGGAAAGGCGTGACTCCGGGCATACGCAACGCGGTGGGGTGAAACTGGAAAAATTCCATGTCGGAAATTTCAGCCCCGGCCCGGAAAGCCAGCGAGATACCGTCTCCGGTAGCAACATCGGGATTCGTGTTGAACCGGAAAAGCCGGCCTGCACCACCGGTAGCTAATACTAAAAAGCGGCAGCCGATCTCTTCTACAGCGTCGCTTTTGGTGTCCATTACCATGATACTTTTGACGGTGTTGTTTTTTACGATGATATCGGTGACAAGCGAGTATTCCCGTATCCGTATCCCGGAAGCTTTGGCACGGTTGCTCAGTGTAGTCTCGATATGTTCCCCCGTGCTGTCGCCGCCGGCATGCAGGATGCGGGGGACGCTGTGGGCGGCTTCCCTTGTTAAAGCGATTTCTCCTTCCTGGGTATCAAAGGGTACTCCCAGGGCAACCAGTTCCATAATGCGGTCAGGAGCTTCGGTAACCAGTATGCGCACCGATTCTTCATCACTTAAACCGGCTCCGGCGGCGATGGTGTCCTGAAAATGGAGCTGAGGTGAATCGTTAGTCCCGATTGCCGCAGCGATACCGCCCTGGGCAAAACGGGTGTTGCATTCGTCGATACTGCCCTTGGTTATCTCCAAAACACTACCGTGCTCCCTGGCGAGGAGGGCGGTGTAAAGGCCGGCGATGCCGCTGCCGATAATTACATAATCATATTCTTTTACCATGCTGACCTTCTTTAACGCCGCCGTTAAATAACCGCTTCACGGTGGCGTGCGCTGTGGCACTGTATATTCACGGCAACCGGCAGGCTGGCGATATGGGCAGGGAAAACTTCCAGGTGGACGGCTAAAGCCGTGATGGTGCCCCCATAGCCCATTGCCCCGGTCCCCAACTTATTTACTTTTTCCAATAGCTCTCGTTCCAGGTCCGCTGTTTCTTTATCCTGGCTGGGTGTTCCGACTTTTCTGAGCAGGGCTCGTTTTGCTAATATGACGGCTTTCTCAGCGGTGCCTCCTATCCCTACTCCTAAAATCACCGGCGGGCAAGGATTGCTGCCTGCTTCTTCCACGGTTTTCAATACAAAATCGATCACGCCGGAACGTCCGTCAGCCGGGGTTAGCATTTTCAGCCGGGTCATATTTTCTGCCCCGCCCCCCTTAGGCATGACAGTTATTTTTAATTGGCTGCCGGGGACGATGTCGGTATGTATCACGGCCGGAGTGTTATCGGAGGTATTCGTCCGGGACGAATACGGGCGTGTCACCATGGACTTACGCAGGTAGCCTTCACGGTATCCCCGGCGTACGCCTTCATTCACAGCTTCGTATAAGTCCCCACCGGTGATATGGACATCCTGCCCCAGTTCCAGGAAAACCACTGCAGCCCCGGTATCCTGGCACAGAGGTGTTAGTTCTTTCTTTGCGGTATTGGCATTCGCCAGTATCCTGTCTAATGTTTCAACCGCTACCGGTGATTCTTCGGTTGCCCGGGCTTTTTGCAGTGCGGCAGTCACATCGTCAGGCAGGTACAGGCAGGCCTCCGGGAATAAACGGGAAATGGTCTCGGTTATCTGCCCGGAATTTATTTCACGCATGGAAATTACTCCCCAATGCCCTGTTCTGCAGGGCTGACCATGCTTAATTCGTGCTAACCGTTTACCAGTTTTTTCCTTAATTCAAGACACATGGCCGGAGTATCTATCTGCATGGGACACCTTATTTTGCAGCGGCCGCAAGTCAGGCAAGTATAAGCCAGGGAAGCTGCTTTCTCCGGTTTATTGCTTATCATGCCTGCCCATACCATACCGCAGCCGGCAAAATATTTGTCGCCAAAATGGCCGGCGGTGATTCCGAAGACCGGGCATTCATATAAACATCCGCCGCAGCGGAGGCAGTATAGTGCCTGTTTCAGAATGGGGTGTTTGGCCAGTTCGGTACGACCGCCGTCGAGGAAGATGACATGCAGTTCCTTTGGCCCATGGGCACCGAAAGTGATCGTTTTTTCGATGTCGCCGGTCTTACTAGGCCCGGATATCAGGCTGACATAAGAAGGGACGGTATAGTTGGCGTACCGCCAGGTCACTTCGGACACCTTGTTGGCATCGGATAGTGTCGGTACTATTTTTTCCATGCCGATCAAAGCTACATGGATGGGTGGGGCGCTGGTCGCCAGCCGGATATTGCCCTCATTCTCGATGATGAACAGCGTCCCGGTATCGGCAGCTACCACATTGGCGCCGCTCATGCCGACATCTGCCAGGAAATATTTCTCTCGTAGTAATTTACGGGCAACTTCCACGAGCCGGGGAATATCATCCGAGGGCAGTTGTTCACCGGTGAGTTTGGAAAAAAGCTTGGCGACGTCTTCTTTGGGGACATGGATCGCCGGGGACAGGATATGCATCGGACGGGAGCCCAATTTCTGGATGATAAACTCACCCAGGTCCGTCTCGAAGACCTCGTTGCCGCGGTGTTCCAGGTATTCCCGCAGTTCAACTTCTTCCCCGGTCATACTCTTGCCTTTTACGACTAATTTACCCGAACCTACCAGCTTGTCGACGATACCCAGGGCTTCATCGACGGTCCTGGCGATATATGCTTTACCCTTGTTATATTCGATCGATTCACAGGCTTGCTGGACCAGTTTTTCCATGTTGCCGATAGCCTGTTCCTTGATGCCGCGTACTTCTTCCGCTAACTTAACGGTATGAGGAAACCTTTTCATGGCTTCATTGATATTGCCGCGGTAACTCTTGATTGCCCGGGTTAAGGCCAGTTTGATGCGGTCGTTATGGGCAGCATCCATGACTTCTTTTTTATAGTCGTTGAAAACAGACATCTTCCTAGACCCCCATTGCCCTGGCCACGACCTGTGCCAGGTCGAGGACCTCTATTTTCTCGGCTTTCAACTCTTTCAGGCCGGTCTTTAACTGCATGATACAGCCGGGACAATGGGTAACGATGATCCCTGCCCCGGTATCTACCAGTTCTTTCGCCCGGTTCACTGCCAGTATCTGGCTCATTTCGGGGAAGACTGCTTCAAAACCACCACCCCCACCGCAGCAGGTAGACCATTCCCGCTTCGTCCATTCCGGTTCGACGAGTTCGATACCCTTGATTGCACGGAGAATCATACGCGGCTCATCCACAATACCCATGTAACGTACCAGTTGGCAGGGGTCGTGATAGGTGACTTTCACCGTGCCGGGGTAATTTAGTGATAATGAGGAAATATTCTCGGCTACGATCTGAGAAAAGTGCCTGACACTGGGCCCATCGGTGGTATGTTTACTGATAAGGTCTCTCAGTGTAAAGGTACAGGAAGGTACGATGCCGATGATTTGCTCCACCTTTTTCGACTTAAGTTGAGATGATACCTCACCGGCATGCCGTTTGAATTCGTCTTCCAGTCCCATGTAGTGCAGCAGCCCACCGCAGCAGGGTTCGTTATCAGCTAAGTAACCGAATTTCAAGCCGATCTTCTGTAACACTTTTACGGCGTCCCGGAGTACACTCGCATCTTCCTCGCCGCCCCTGGTCATGACTTTGCGGTACATGCCGGCGGCATCGATACCGAATTTTTTTGTGATGCCGGCCATGCCCATGGCCATATCCGAAATCCCCCCCTTATCCATCTTCCGGATCAGGGACATCATAGTTTCCAAATCGCTGGAATATTGGTAGCCGCATCCGGCAAAGAAAATGGTCCCGGCCTCTTTCGGTAAATCGAGCCCTTTTGCCCATTTGCTGCCGGCGTCCTTTCCGGCTCCCAGCAGATTATGTTTATTCGTGATGTTGTCGGCCAGATAGGCCAAACCGGGAGGAATCAGTCCTTTATTTGCCATCGATCACTCCTGGAGATAGTATGTAAAACGAAAAAGCTGGTCCGCCAAAGGTGGTTGCCGACTTAAGTTGGTGGCCAGCAACTGGGGAAAAACCACTTATCGCATACTAATTACAGTCTAGTCAAACCGGGATGCGATGTCAAAGAATAAAAGATGCTGATAGGAACATTTAGCCATAGATCTAGTAGACAACCGCCTTACCGCCGTCTAGAATAGTCAGGTTCACAGGAAATAAGTGATGATAATGCAAGAAAAACTCCAGGCCACTCTCAACGGCCGGCAGGTTTTATATACCCTGAAGCGAAGTTTGCGGGCCAGGTATGCCCGGCTCGAGATAAGTCCGGAGAACGGCCTGGTCGTGGTTATTCCGGCACACGACGGCATTGAGCTTGCTCGGAAGTTGCTGGAACAAAAACAGCGTTGGGTTATCGATAAGTTGGCGAAGTATGTCCCGGCACCGTCATCTGCACGTCCGGTTAGTGATGGTGATGCCATCTTGTACCTGGGACATAAACTCACCGTCAGGGTGGTCAAATCCGGGGATGCAGCCGTATGCCTGGATATTACCCGGCAAAGACTGGTGGCATTCCTGCCGCCAGGTAAGGACCTACTCCGTTTAGCCCTGGAGCAATGGTACCGGGCAGAAGCCGGGTATAAAATCGGGCAATTGACCGCAGCACAAAGCCGCCTTATGGGTTTGAGTTTTAACCGCATCACCCTGAAAGGACAGAAGACGGTATGGGGGAGTTGTTCACGGAAACGAAACCTTAATTTCAACTGGCGGCTGATGATGGCGCCGGAACCGGTGATCATATATGTGATTGTTCATGAACTTGCCCATCTTAAATATATGAATCATTCGAAAAAATTCTGGCTCCTGGTAGAACAATACTGCCCGGACTGGCGTGAACACCGTACCTGGCTGCGCAAGCACTCTGCCGAAATGAACCGGGAGTTGCGGGGATAAAAAAATTCTCTTTGATATTGGTTATTCTTCGTTAGCCTTTCGGACACGGGCTAATGCCCGCAGCCTAAAGGTCTCGGAAAGGATTTTCTTTCTCAGGCGGATATTAGTCGGGGTTACCTCGACCAATTCATCCTCGTTGATAAAGTCGATGGACTGCTCCAGGCTCATAATAATGGCCGGTGTCAGTTTGATGGCGATATCCGAAGTGGAAGAACGGATATTGGTCTTTTTCTTTTCTTTGCAGACATTGACGGCGATGTCCTGGGTGCGTGGATTCATGCCCACGATCATCCCTTCGTAAACAAAGGTACCCGGCTCGATGAAAGTCAGGCCACGCCCCTGGGCATTGTTCAGGCCGTAAGTGAGAGCCGGCCCGGTTTCCGCGGCTACCAGGACCCCGGTCCGGATTGAAAGCAGGTCGCCTTTCCATGGTTCGAAGTCCAGGAAAATACTGCTCATGATGCCTTCCCCCGCGTCGCTGTCAGGAAGGCGCTGCGGAAGCCGATCAATCCTTTGGTCGGGATACGGAACTGCATCTTCACCCCGCCGTGGTCGTCGTGCTTAACATCGGTCATCTGAGCCTGACGTTTACCCAGCATCTCGGTGACGATGCCGATATGTGTTTCTTTAACTTCGATACTGAGAAGTTCGACCGGTTCCATCTTTTTCCCACCGACTACTTTTATGATGGCTTCCGGCCGGGACACTTCGAATTCATACCCTTCACGCCGCATGTTTTCGATCAGGACCGCCAGGTGGAGTTCTCCCCGTCCCTTGACCAGGAAAGTATCCGGGCTATCGGTCTCCTGCACACGCAGGCTGAGGTTGGTTTCGAGTTCCCGGAACAAGCGGTCGCGTAATTGCCGGGTAGTACTGAAACGGCCTTCTCGACCTGCGAAAGGAGATGTATTCACGCTGAAACTCATCTCCACGGTCGGCTCGCCGATCTCGATACGGGGCAGGGCATCCGGGGCGTCGGGGTCGGTGATGGTATCTCCGATTTTGACGTCCGGTATCCCGGTGATCGCCACGATATCCCCCGCCAGGGCTTCTTCGATAGATATCCGTTTAAGACCGAGATAACTAAATACTTCACCTATCTCCGTTTCTGCCGATACCCCTTCGGTGCCGATGCTGACGACATGGTCGTGCGGCGAGACCTTACCCCTCCAGATACGCCCGATGGCGATGCGGCCTTTATGGCTGTCATAGTCCAGATTGGATACCAGCATCTGGAACGGGCCTTCTTCGATCTGGGGCGGCGGGACCTTTTCCAGGATGGTTTCGAAGATAGGCATGATATCGTCGCCCGGTTTCTCAGCATCCATGCTGGCGGTACCGTGTTTGCCGCTGGCATAAACGATGGGAAAATCAAGCTGGTCGGCATTTGTCGCCAGTTCCAGAAACAGGTCCTGGGTCAGTTTCAGGACTTCCGCCACCCGGGCGTTCTCACGGTCGATTTTATTAATGACTACGATCGGTTTCAGGCCTTTTTGAAAAGCATGCCGCAGGACGAAAGCGGTCTGCGGCATCGGTCCTTCAACCGAATCTACCAGCAGCAGACAGCCGTCAGCCATATTGATGACCCGTTCCACCTCGCCGCTGAAATCGGCATGTCCCGGGGTATCGATGATATTTATCTTGACGTCGCGGAATTCGACGGCGGTGTTCTTAGCCATGATAGTGATGCCCTTTTCCCGTTCCAGCGTATTGCTGTCCATGATCAGTTCGCCCACATCCTGGTTATTACGGAAGATATGGCTTTGTTTCAACAGGGCATCAACCAGGGTGGTCTTGCCGTGGTCGACATGAGCGATTATGGCTATGTTTCTAATATCATTACGATATTTCATACTTTTGTTTTAGTACTCCATTCTGGATTTTGCTGCACATTACCAACATAACTAATCTGGGAAATACAGCCGCGCGGCGGGCATAATTACCGGTTGGAAAGACACGCGGAAAATTTCACCGGTTGTAATTTACCGGTGGACCGGGTACGACCGGAAACGGTGCAGATATAAAATCTGGTCGTGTAATGAACGGTGGATCATATATGCATTCACAAAAGATTCTATTACATAATATCATGCCGGGCTGCTGCTCGTACAGCCCGGCATGATTATCCGGTATATTGATGCATTCAGTTCAGGTATTTAGATTAAAATAGCCTGATTATTTTTGTGGGACTGCTTTCCTGGCTTTTTGTCCCAGTCCCAGAAATATCATGCCCAGGAATGTAGCGACTGCGTGAAAGGCAAGCCCGGGGATCTGGCTTATAAAAGTAACTCCGTCACTGTCTCTGGCAACTGCCGTGACAATGGCGATGATTCAAATGAGGCCAATTAACAGGAATACATATCCAAGTACTTTAAATAAAGTCGGCATTTATTCTCCCTTCCTTCTTGCTTGCTTAAGCGATAGCGTTAATGAACATCCACATGGCGGCTGTAGCGAAGGCACCGTGGATCAGGTATCCCATGATTGTTCCCTTAGCCCATGCCGAACTTTTTTTGCGGAACACGCCCGACATCACGGCGATGATTCAGATGAACCCGAATAACCAGGTAGCAATGGCACCTATCCACCACCACATATACTTTAACTTCTCCTCCTTATCTCCATATACTGGTATTTTAATATTCATAAAAGAACAGGTAATTGAATAGAATTACCTGTTCTTCTGACTAATGTATTATAGAATATTCCTTAGTGTGATTGATGTCAATAACCTTGTATTTTACCTTGACTTTAAAATGGCCATGGCGGACAATTAAAGCAGGGATATGGGAATCTATAGTTATTCGGAATGGGACGGGACCCAGGATTGGGCTAACGCAGACGCCGACGACCTCCTGGCGGAACTCGAACGTAACCTGATGGATCACGGCGATCTGTCTCAGGCTCTGCGTATGATGCAGCGTTTCGGTATCCGGGGAGGCGGACGTCAAATGCCCGGGCTTCAGGAATTACAACAGCGTTTACGACGGCAGCGCCAGCAGAACCTGGAAAAATACAACCTCGGCTCCATGATGGACGATATCCGGGAAAAACTGGAAAATATCCTGAAATCCGAGCGCGAGGGCATCAGGAAAAAGCTTGACGAAGCGCAGCAGAAAGCTTCCGATCCCCACACCCCCCTTTCCCCGGAATTACAGCAGAAAATGCTGCAGCGGACGCAAGATATGGCCGCACAAAACATCCGGAAACTGGATACTCTCCCCCTCGATATGGGCGGACAGATCAAAGAACTGTCAAAATACGATTTCATGGACGATAGCGCCCGGCAGCAGTTCCAGGAATTGATGGACATATTAAAGCGGAATGCCATGTCTACCTACGCGAAGAACATGATGCAGCAGGTGCAGAATATGGATCCGCAAACCCTGGCCCGCATCCGGCATATGATGGAAGCCTTGAACCAGATGATGGAAGACCGGTTAAAAGGAAAAGAACCGGACTTCGACGGCTTCATGCGGCAGTACGGTGATTTCTTCGGCCCCGATCCACCAAAAAACCTGGATGAATTGATCGAGCAGATGCAGCGGCAGATGGCCCAGGCACAGTCCTTGTTAGACAGCCTTTCTGCGGAAGACCGGAAGTCGCTGGAGGAAATGCTGAATTCGATGTTCGATGATAGTACTCAACTGGAAATGATGAAGCTGGCAGCTAACCTGGAAGCTCTTTACCCGGGTGATGACTTAAGGCAGCGTTACCGTTTTTCCGGTGAAGAATCGCTTTCCTATTCTGAAGCTATGAAATTGATGGAAGAACTGCAGAAGATGGACCGGCTGCAAGACCAACTGACGCAGGCTCAGCGTAGTTCCACCCTCGACGGTATCGACGATGACTTGATGAAAGAACTCCTTGGCGACCAGGCAGCCGGCGACCTGGACAATCTGCGGCAGATTGCCAAGGTACTGGAAGATGCCGGTTATATCCAGCGTAAGAACGGCCGTTATGAGTTGACCCCCCGCGGCATCCGCCGTATCGGCCAGAAAGCCCTGCACGAGATTTTTTCCCACTTAAGTAAAGACCGCATGGGCGGCCATACTACCCGGAAGCGGGGTGGCAATGGCGAACGGTTAGAAGAAACCCGGCCGTACCAGTTCGGCGATGATTTCGAGTTGGACCTGCAAAAAACCATTATGAATGCCCTGCGCCGCCAGCATGCCGGCATCCCGGTTAAACTTTCGGTAGAAGACTTTGAGGTCAGCCAACGGGAGACGCTTACCCGCACGGCAACCGTACTCCTCGTGGATTTAAGCTTGTCCATGTTCATGAACGGCCGCTTGCAGGCTGCTAAACGTACTGCCATTGCCCTGGACAGCCTTATCCGCAGCCAGTATCCCAAGGATAATCTTTACATAATAGGTTTTTCCCAGCGTGCCGGGGAGATCAAGAAAGAAGATTTACCCTTCGTTAACTGGAACGGTTACGAACACGGTACCAATATCCAACATGCCCTCTTATTAGCCCGGAAAAAGCTGGCGAAAGAGCGCAGTGGGAATAAACAGATCATACTGATTTCCGATGGTGAACCGACAGCGCATATCGAGGGCGATGAGATCTATTTCCAATATCCGCCTTCTTTTCGTACCCTGACTCTCACCATGCGTGAGGTCATCCGCTGTACCCAGAAGGGGATTGTCATCAATACTTTCATGCTGGATGAGTCCAGCTACTTCACCCGCTTTGTCATGGAAATGGCCCGCATCAACCGCGGCCGTGTCTTCTTCGCCAACCCTGGAGATCTTGGCAAGTACGTCCTGGTAGATTATGTATCCGGCAAGAACCGGAAAGTAGTCTAAATATTCAATAATAAGGCGAAAAGTGCCAAACAATAATCAAGTACTAGAATTGTAACAAATACATCAAATGAAATAAGGACGTTCTTTGACACACTATGTCGAAGCGGTACTCGGGTTCATTGACGAGGGGCAGAGAGAGGAGGACTAAGTATGCTAACCAGCAATACCGAAATAGAAAAGAAGGTTGAATATTATTTGGGCCTACCATATACCATGACGGTGAAGTTCCGTCCCGAGCAAGGGGGGTACTATGTGGCAGGTTATATAGAATTACCTGATTTAACGATGACGGGAGATACCCCGGAAGAGGCTGTGAGAGAACTTCAAGCCGAAAAGCGGGGTTGGTTCGAAGAATGTCTTAAGCGTAGTATTTCGATACCGTTGCCCGTCGAACCACAGAAGTACAGTGGTAAGATTGTTATTCGTATGCCGCCTTCAATGCACGAATCACTCATACGCATAGCTGAATTGGAAGGAGTGAGTCTAAATCAGTATATGCTGACAGCTCTTTCGAGAACCCTGGGGCGCGATGAAGCTACACGATGTGAGTAAAAAGGATAAACTAAAGGTTAAGCGAAAGTAGTGCTGGTCAGGATTCATGAATAAAATACCATTCTCCTTTGCACTCAATAAATTGGCTTCGATTTGAATTCAGTATCGACTATTGCTACGGTTTGATCCCCCTGCAAAAGACAAATAATTGAGGGTAGACGGTATGGTAAGTTTTTCCCTTGCCGGCGAAATCTACCTGTTGATACCGGGCGATTTCTCTATCAGTTTCCTCTTCCGTTGCTCCATCTCTTAGTAAGCGTTGTTTCCACTCGGAGGCATGCTTATCATCCAGTACACCAAAGCCTGTACAGCACATCCATTCGTACATATTTACCATTTCCGGGGTCAAGTCCGGTGGTAAAATGCAGGATATCCGGTCGTTAAAACGGCACTCGATCTCCTTGAGCCCGTTCTGCTTGAATAATACCGGCAGTTTCATCCCGATGTTGTAGTCGATACCGGTACGTTCATTAATCGTCTGGTTGGTCCGCTGTATCATCCCCAGTGGTATATTAGCCATTTCGTCGGCTTCAGCGATATTGAAGAGGGCGTACCAGCCGTTACGGCTGGCTTCACATGAGACCACCACCCCGCCCGGCCGCGTCACCCGGACCATTTCCTGCACCGTTTGTAATGGCTGTTCCAGGTGCATAAGGACGGCCCTGGTCAGCACGATATCGAAGGTGTTATCCGGGAAATCCAATTCAGAGGCATTTCCCTTGATGAAGTTCACGTTGAAAGGAGAATCCTTGAATGTCTTCTCTGCTTCCGCCAATAGTGTCTCGGCATTATCGATGCCGGTATATTGTGTACCTGTCGGGAAATGGGGCAGCAGCCAGAAAGGGACATTTCCGGTACCGCAGCCTACCTCCAGTATCCGGCATGGTTTCAGGTTCAGTTTCCAGACATTGAAAAATAAAAAGTTAAGATAATCTTCATTGAACCAGGGGTTTTTTTGACGGGCATCGAGCAAGTAGTCCACCTGGGTATTCCAGTCCTCTGCGGCCATAGGCTTTTCCTCCTTTAAACCGCTTTTCCCGGTCTAAGCCGGCAGACCAACGCTGCCGGAATATATTTGTAGACGTTATCGTGGATGCGTTCGCTGCTACCGGACTCTTGATATGAAGGTTCTTCAAATGCATCCAGCACGAGTCCCGCCTGGAAACAGTATTTCAGGAGCACCGAGATAGGACGGTGGAAGTAATATAGGGCTTTTAGCTGTCCCAACATGCCTATGCCCAGTTCACTTTTTTCTACCAGATAGTTGCTGATCTTGACTCCGTACCGGTCTTTCATCTTCCCGCCCATATCATCCTGTTCGTGGAACAACGTGACTTCCCCCGAATTGAAACATGGGTGCAGTACCGAGAAGACGAACTTACCGTCCTGTTCAAGTATACGGGGTAAACGATCGATCAATATTTCAATGTTTGCCATGTCCATCATAGCCATGGTACATACAATCGAGTCGAAGGTCATATCGAACAGGGTACTGAGATCGGTCTCGCTCGTGACATCGATTACCCGGAAATCGATATCCAAGCTGCTTTTAGCCCGTGCTATTTTTATGAATTCCTCGGAGAGATCGACCGCAGTTACCTTCGCCCCCAACCCTGCTATCTTCCGGGCAAACTGCCCGTTGCCGCAGGCGATGTCTAATATCTGCTGTCCTGGCTTAATATCCAGCATCGCTAGCTGCGTGGGTTCGATGAGGGTCTTGTGGAAAGCGTTCCCCTCGCCCATCCGCCCATCCCAGAATTCAGCATTGGCATTCCAGATGGCTTTCACTTCGTCATTCAACATCACCAATCTCCGTTAGAAATTATGTAGTTTCAAAATATGCAGATAAGCATATTAGCATATTGGGTAGATTATATCAAGTCGATTCAAACACACAGTGAGATACTAAATACTAGCTTTTAGAAGGTAGCGGAAACTATAGGATTTCAATATTCTTGACATATCTTAACATATACATTAAAATCAGAATTAATATTTACATTAACAAAGAATGAGGTTTCATATGAGTAAAATTAGGTCGGTCGGTATGGCGGAAGCAAGGCCAAATCTAACACAGATTGTGGATGAGGTAAGTACTGGCGGTGACCCGTACTTAATCGTTTCCGGCAGCAAAATAAAAGCCGTACTGATTGGTATCGACCAGTTTAATGATATGACTGAACGCCTGGAAGATTTGGCTGATGCGGCAGAATTACTCCAGGCACAAATAGAAAACGAACCAACAGTATCATTTGAGGAACACTTGGTAAAATCAAGAGTTGCTGCAAGAAATGTACCAACTCGAACTTAGCCGGCAAGCCAGTCGGCAAATACTTAAACTGCCTTCTGATGTCCGGGAGCGTATTAATCAAGCCATTGCCTTACTCGGGGAGAATCCGCGTCACCCTGGGTCTAAGAAACTCACTGATCTTGAAGGATATCGCATTCGAGTGGGTGATTACCGTATCCTTTATGTTATTAGTGATGTTACTAAGGTGGTTACTATCTACCGGACAAAGGGAAGAGGTGAGGTATATCGTATATAAGTAATACGTATGATTATTTTGAAACCATAAAAAAAGGGGAGCGGGTTTGAACCCGCTCCCCTTTGCTTCTGATTTATTGTTTTAAGGTGATTTTTACCAGGCTTTGCTGAGGATGGCGACACCGTTATTGCCGGCGTAGCCGTAGCTCTGGGCCAGGCCGACTTTTGGATTATTAGTGATCTGGTAGCCGGTTGCTTCCTGGCGGATCTGCTTACCGACTTCGACAACCTGCCACAGGCCCTGGGCAACGGTAGCTTCACCGAAAGCACCGAAACCGCCGCTCGGGCAGACCGGCACCTTACCGTCGGGTACATTGAAGTAACCCTGGCGGAATAATTTCTCGGAACCGCCATACTCCAGGTCGAAAATCATATCAAGATAGGTGAAGTAGTGCCAGCAGCTATTGTCCGGCAACTCGACGACGTTAATATCTTCGGGTTTTCGCCCGGAGGCTTTATAAGCTGCCCGTACGGCGTTACGGCTTTCACTGTAGGGTAAAACGCCCGGTCTCGGGAAGGCGCTCAGGTAGGTCAGGATGATCGTAGGATCGCCATAGGAAGCAGAACCTAATGTCGCAGCCTCGACAAGGAGGGGCCTCTTGACCTGTTTCAAAGCCTTGTCCAGCGGCATGACGACTACAGCCGCGGCACCATCGCTGGTGGCGCAGATCTCGAAAAGGCGCAGAGGATCGCAGACCATTTTAGAAGCAAGTACTTCTTCTTTGGTGTAAACTCTCTTGTAACGGGCATTCGGATTGTTCACACTGCCTTTGCTGGTAACGACTTTGACCCTGGCCATATCGTCTTCCGTAGTACCGACATCATGCATGCGGCGTTTCATTTCCATTGCCCAGTAAGCCGGGTTGGTTTCGCCGGTCATGACATAACGATAATAGTCATAATCGAATTTAGCGTCGGTGGATTGAGGCCGGAAAAATCCTCCAGCTGAGCGGTCCGAACCGACTGCTACTACACAATCGAAATCACCGCTGGCCACGGTCATACAGGCTTCACGGAGGAGGTTCTGGCCGGTGGCACAGGCATTGATGACGTTAGAGCAGGGAATACCGGTACGCCCTAACAGCGAAGTGATTGAAGTGCCCATTAACGCACCTGGAACACCGGCTTGTTGGGACATCCAGAGATAAGCTCCGGCGACCATGGCATCAACCTGCCGCCAATTCAGACCGGCATCATTCAGGGCATTTTGAATAGCATAGGTTCCCAGTTCAGCCATGGACTTGTCTGGCCAGACGCCCCAAGGATGAAGACCCATTCCAACAATTGCAACTTGTCTATTCTTCACTACTCTCTCCTACTTTTTCCCCGCAACCGGTGCAAAGCACCAGGTCAGGTATTCGTTTTTATCATCTTCGAAGAGCTTTTTGGTAGTCATCTCAACTTCGGTGCCGAAGGTCACATTCTCGACCGTTGTCATCATACCGAGCACTCTTAAACCTTCCGGAAGATCGATCATGCCCATCGGGATGGGCTCGTAGGGATCCATTTTGAAAGGGATAGGCGGGGCTTGTACCTGGACTGCGAAGGTGTAAACTTTGCCCCGATTGGATAATTCAACAACCTCGATATTTTTTGTGTCTACCTCACAATCAGGATTGCCACAATAGGCTTGTTTAGGAAATGCGTACGAACCGCATTTTTTGCAATGACTCCCAATCAGCTTGGGTTTGTCGGATGGCCAGGTGAATAGACCATCAACCAAAGGGACCTTGTTCTTTGCCACTGTTAACCTCCTTAGTGTGTTCCGTACTCAATCAGTACATTATAAGTGTTAGTGCAACCTTGTTTCGATTATATCCTTTATGATAAAATAGCGTCAACTTTGTGTTGCTGTTTTTCATTGCAACATGCTATATATAAGGACAGAATAAAGGAGGCTATATGGTTATTGATGCTCATATGCACCTTAGTGGTGCTGGTTGGGTAAGGGGTAAGTATTTACGGTTTGTATGGAAGATGTATGTTACCGAGTATAATCGGGTACATAAAACAAACAAGACCATTGATGATTTCAAGAACATGTTGACGGCTATGAGGCCGTCAGTGGTTGACCCTGAAGGCGATGGTGTGATCGAATTGATGGACAAAGCCGGGGTTGATAAAGCCGTTATCTTCCCTGTGGATTGGGAAGCTATTACCGGTCCCCCGCAGGTTCCATATAGAGATCAGAATAAAGCTCATGCCGATGCGGCGAAGAAGCATAAGGGCCGGTTCATACCGATATGTGGCCTTAATCCCACGCGGGGGAATTCGATGGAACTTGCCAAGGAAGCCATTGAAGATTGGGGAATGAGAGGCTTCTACTTCATGCCGGCTACGGGATTTAAACCGGATGATCCGGTTTGTTTCCCCATCTATGAAAAATGTCTTGAATGGAAAGTACCTGTGATTATCCATTGCGGGAAGGAAATAGCTCACTGGGATTATAATCATCCGACACTAAGGATTGCCAATGTAGCTCTCATGTACCCTGAGCTTAAGGTAGTACTCGGACATGCCGGTACCAGAATATATCGCCAGGAAGCTATTGAAGCTTGTTTAATACCTAATCTCTACATGGACTTTTCGGAGTATCAGGGCTTCTGGCGCTTACAGCCTCAGTATTTTTATCAATGGCTGCGGGATGCAATAGATGCCTGCGGTCCTGAAAAGGTAATGTTTGGCAGTGGTTTCCCCAATCCTAACGTATTGACCCCCGAAGCCGAGTGGGTGAAGGCGATCAAAGAACCGCAAACAAATATCAAGTTCACAAAAGACGAGCTCGACTGGGTAATGGGAAAATCTGCCCAGGCAGTCTTTGATATTAAGTAGTTACTAAAAAAAGAGTTAGGCATAGGGAGCTGCGTCTGGATGGGTTTTGTTGTTCGGACAAGTTTGGTTTGCAGTCGCAGTTCTCAGGTAATCTCAAATATGGAGGTTTTTAGATGGCTGATATCCTAGATCTTATTTCCACCAGGAGAAGTATCAGAAGATTTACCGATGCTCCTGTAACAGACGAAGTAATCAACAAATTGATTGAAGCCGCCCGTTGGGCGCCGAGTGGTGAAAACGAGCAACCGTGGAAAATAATCGTGGTCCGGAACCCCGAAACGAAAGCAAAAATTGCCAATATTGCCAAATTAGGGACAGGCGGCCGCGTTACCGCGGAGTATAGTCTGTCGGACTACTGGCAGAAAAAGTGGGCCGGTGTTAAGAACCCGGAAACAAGAGCTAAACTATTTAGAACGATGTACACGGGTCAAGCTTCCGAATTTGCCGGCAATGCCCCGGTGGTATTGGTCGTAGTCGGTGAATTAAAGGAGATGTTCGATACTCCTTACGATCTCTCCTGCGCCATTATGCTCATGTTATTGGAAGCGCATTCTCTAGGCCTTGGTGCCTGCTGGGTCCACGGACCTTCAGTGTATCCTTCACTGGTTAAGCGGATGAAAGAGTTTTTAAAGGTACCTTCCGGGATGGGACAGTACAAATTGATCGCCACCGTCTCCTTAGGCTGGCCGGCTGAAAGCCCTAAAGTAAGGGAAAAGAAAAACTTCGAGGATATCGTATTCTGGGAAGAATTCGGCAAGAAGGAGAGACCATAAATGGATGAGAAAGTCACCTATTTTAACGACCTGTTAGTCCGGCTTGAGGAGATATTTTACCACGAACTATCCGGCATGACGCATGCCAAGGTAGAATATGTCGGCACAGATTATCTAAAGAACAAAAATATCCAGGGGACTACTGTCGAAACAGTAGTTGATAGTTGTATCAAAGAAATCAAAGCCGGTGGCCTTGTTGAAGATATAACCTTCTCCCGGGGTGGCGGAGGGCATCCTACTTACCCTTAATGTTAAGAACTGCATACATCTATCGATGGAAGCCAAACTTAAGTCCGGGCAGAAGGATGAGGGTGGGGTAGCTCCCTATATGTGCCCGATAGCGAACATGATACTGGACAGAGTACTGAATGTCTTGAAATACGAAATGGTCTATAATGCTTCGCTGGAAAAGATCGATACCGACGCAGGTGATTGTGTCCTTAAGTGCGTGGTCTACGAAAGTGCCGCTAAGATCGGCCAGGTCGGAGATTGGCGGGGTCCCACCACTTAATCATACTGAGTAAATAAAGTATCAGACCATACTGATTCCTGAAAGATAAAGGGGAATGCTATTATGCCGGGATGGCAAGAATAGCATTCCCCTTTTTAGTATCCGGGGACTTCAGGATATAACTGTTCTAGTCTCTTTTTTCCTTATCGCACCGCAGGCAACGGCTGGCTTCTTCTACAGCATTCGGTTTATTATATCCGGACTCGACTTCGCAGAAGCAGGTGATCCGCTTGGCGACAGGAGCCACGGTCATCTCGGGCCGGCGTTTCTCCTCGGCTTCTTCAAGGGCCGGTAGTTCCTTTTCCGGTGGAGCTAAAGTCTGTTCGATATTTCCCGCCCCACCCAGGTACTTATCAATGGAGATAGCTGCCTGTCTACCGGAAGCGATCGCTTCGATGACGGAAGCCGGACCGGTCATGGCATCACCACCGGCAAAGATACCGGATTTCGCTGTGGCCAGGGTGTCGGCATTTGCCGTGACGATGTTTCCCCGCCCTACCGCCAGGCCGAATTCGGCCGGTATCTCCGGTTGTTGGCCAAGGGCTTCGATAAGATTATCGAATTCCATCTTGAATTCACTGCCCGGTAGCGGTTCCGGCCGTTTTCGGCCGCTGTCATCGATAGCCCCCAGCTTCATGCGGATGCATTCGACTTCCAGGACATTACCCGACCGGGTGATTTTAACGGGATTAACCAGATATTCGATCTTGATGCCTTCGGCTAGAGCCTGGATTACTTCTTCCGGATTGGCCGGCATCTCTTCCGCCGTCCGCCGATACAGCATGGTCACTTCTTTGGCTCCCAGCCGTAGAGCAGAACGGGCTGCATCAACCGCAGCATTGCCTCCCCCGGTTACCGCCACCCGCCGGCCGACTTTCACCGCTTTACCCAGACTGATATCACGCAGGAAAGAGACGCATTCGCTGATACCGGGACTATTTTCCCCGTCGACTCCAAGCTTGGTACCTTGATGAGCTCCGATGGCGACAAACACCGCATTGAAGCCTTCTTTAAGCAAACTTTCCGGCGAGGCCACCCGGGCGTCTGGTCTTAATGGTCACACCCAGGTCCTCGATTTCTTTGATCTCTTTCTTAAGTATATCCTTCGGCAGCCGGTAATCCGGGATACCCACCCGCATCATTCCGCCCGCTTCGGGAAGTGATTCAAATACAGTTACTTGATGACCCTAGTTTGTTCAGGAAATAAGCTGCGGTTAGTCCGGCCGGCCCGGCCCCGATCACCGCCACCTTCTTCCCGGTCGATGCTGCTATCTTAAAGCCCTGTTTCCATAGACCATCCCCGTGCTCGCTGGCAAACCGCTTCAGCATCCTGATAGCGATAGCCTCATCCAGCTGGCCGCGGCGGCATTTGGATTCACAGGGGTGGAAGCAGACCAGCCCGCATACTGAAGGGAAGGGGATCTTTTCCCGGATGACGGCCAGGGCTGCATCGGCGTTCCCGTCAGCCACAAACCGGACGTACCGCGGGACATCGATATTGGCAGGGCAGGTGTGACTGCACGGCGCACTGACGATGCCCTGGCAGACTGCTGCCTCACAATGATGTCTCTTGATGTGGTCTTCGTATTCCTTTCTAAAATATTTTAGAGTAGTTAGTATGGGATTGGGGGTTGTTTGACCAAGTTGACATAAGGAACCGGACTTAACTTCCCAACACAGATTAGTAAGATTATCAAGGTCTTCCATTTTACCCTGGCCGTTGCAGATTTTTTCCAACAATAGCAAGCATCTGCTTGGTTCCCAAACGGCACGGGACGCATTTCCCGCATGACTCATCCTGGGTGAATGACAGGAAGTACCGGGCAATATCAACCATACAGGAGTCTTCATCCAGGACTACCATACCGCCTGAGCCCACGATAGAACCGGCTTGGGCCAGTGTTTCGTAGTCTACTGTAAGATTTAAATGAGTCACCGGTAGACAGCCACCGGATGGGCCGCCGGTCTGGACAGCTTTGAACTTCTTCCCGTTCGGGATGCCGCCGCCGATGTCGAAAATAATATCGTAGAGTGTAGTTCCCATCGGTATTTCAACCAAACCGCTGTTGGCAATCTTCCCGGTCAGGGCGAAAACGGTGGTTCCTTTACTCTTTTCTGTGCCGATTTGTGAGTACCAATCCGCTCCTTGACTTATGATAACCGGCACCGAAGCGAGCGTTTTTACATTATTAATGTTACTGGGTTTACCCCACAAACCATAGTTTGCCGGGAAAGGCGGGCGGGGCCGTGGCATACCGCGCTTACCCTCGATCGATGCCATCAAGGCGGTTTCTTCACCGCAAACGAAAGGCACCGGCACCTTCTTTGACGTGGATATTAAAAGTGAAATCAGAACCCATTATGTGATTGCCGAGCAGCCCTTTCTCTTTGGCTTGCTGGATGGCGATACGTATCCGTTTGACAGCTAATGGATATTCAGCCCGGATATAGATATAACCCTCCGAAGCCCCGATGGCATAAGCCGCAATGGTCATGCCTTCGATAACGGTGTAAGGATCGCCTTCCATGATACTGCGATCCATAAAAGCTCCGGGGTCACCTTCATCAGCATTGCAGATCATATATTTCTGGTCGCCTTTAGCCTGGCGGCAAAGTTGCCATTTGGTCCCTGTTGAGAAACCGGCACCGCCGCGCCCCCGCAAACCGGACTTTTTGACTTCTTCAATCACCCGTTCCGGTGACATCTCATTCAGGCACTTCCTCAAGGCGTCAAATCCATCCGTAGCAATATAATCATCTATCCGCTCCGGATTGATGTGGCCGCAGTTCCTTAGAATCAAGCGCTTTTGCTTCCGGTAGAAGTTAACATCCTGGTAGTACTTGATTGCTTCACCGGTGTGCGGGTCTCTATAGAAAAGGCGCGTAACCGGTTTTCCATCGCGTAGGTGCGATTCAGCGATCTCGGCGACATCTTCTACCGTGACATGAGTATAGAAGACCCCTTCCGGTTCAACGACTGCGATAGGGCCCTGTTGACAGAACCCATGACAACCGGTGAAATCTACATCAACATCAGTGAGACCCAACTCGGCGACTTTCTTCTCCATGGCTGCCCGTATCTCAAAGGCTTTACCGGATACACAACCGGTGCCGTGGCAGAATTTGATACAGCGGTGATTATCAGGCGTTTTTCTTACTTCTATCACTGAATATCTCCCCCACTTTCTTTGTGGTCAATTGTCCATGTACAGCATTATTGATGGTTAAATTCGGTGCTAATGCACAAGCTCCGATACAAGCCACTGTTTCCAGGGTGTATTCCATGTCCTGGGTAGTCTCTCCCGGTTTGATACCCAGGCGTTGCGTTACTTCTTTTAGTATCCGGTTGCCGCCACGTACATGGCATGCCGTCCCCCGGCAGACAGTGACCCGGTTTTTCCCTGAGGGAACTAGCCTGAATTGGGCATAGAATGTGGCGACTCCATAGACCTCGCCAATACTCATGAGTAAATGATGGGCGACCTTCTCCATCGCTTCGACCGGTAGATAACCCAGTGCTTCTTGGGTTTCCTGCAGTATCGGAATCAGGTCTTCTTGTTTCGCTGCAGAATGATTTACCAGGATCTTGTCGAGTATCTCTTGTTCAGCACATTTACATGTCATAATATTCTCCCTGTTTTCTGATTCAACTTACTGCACTTGTTTTTCAATTCTGACAGCGCATGGAACATATTTGGGAACTTTATATTCAGAATCGACAGCTGGTGTTGTCATCAGACTTATCTGGCCGTTGGCTGGCGGAAATTCCATAAAAATAGTACCCTGCAATAATCGGTTGCATATTTTAACCTTAGCTGATACTTCACCATGTAGTGAGATAACCTTAACTATCTCTCCGTTCGTTATTTGCAGGTCTTGCGCGTCTTTTGTACAAATTTCAACCGTGTCTTCACCGCGTAGGGTTTTTAACCCGCTCACCTTACGGGACACAGTGCCGGTCTGGGTATAATATAGACTCCTTCCCGGGACCAGCATAAACGGATATTTTCCATCAGTTAATGTTTCAGGCATCGTAAACTCAAGCGGAATAAATTGACCGGGACTACCGGTAAAGTTATCGGTGTAAAGGACCGGGGTGCCATTACTTTGATTATCGGGACAAGGCCATTGCAGGCTGCCATTATCAAGACGGTTATAAGAGATCCCATGATAAACTGGAGTAAGACCGGCAATCTCATCCATAATTTTAGAAGAGTTGCTAAAAGTAAATCCATTTTTATCCATTTTTTGCCCGAGTTGACAGGTTATCCACCAATCAGGCTTGGATTCGCCAAAGGGATCGATGGCTTTTCTAATTCGTTGAACCCTTCGTTCGGTATTGGTGAAGGTCCCATCTTTCTCGGCGAAGGATACCGCCGGCAGAACAACATCCGCCATCTTGGCGGTCTCCGTAAGAAAGATATCCTGGACGACGAGAAATTCCAGGGAAGCCAGTGATTCCTTGGCCTGGCTAGCCGATTCGGTTAGTAACGGGTTTGACCCGATAATATACATTGCTTTGATATTTTTCCTGGCCGCTGCCTCGATTGACTCGGAATAATTCAACCCTTTAGAATCACTTAATGAACAACCCCAGGCGGCTTCGAATTTTGCTTTTATCAAGGGATCGTTTACAGGTTGATATCCCGGATACATGTCGGGCAGTGATCCCATATCACAAGCACCCTGAGCATTGTTCTGGGCTGAAAGAGGATAAATCCCTGATGCAGGCTGCCCGATATTCCCGGTAAGCAGGGCTAAGTTGGCAACCGCATGCACTCCGTTCGTACCCATCGTATTCCGTATAAAATCAGTATTATAAATAATTGAAGACGGACTGGAACCGGCATAAGTCCTTGCCGCTTCGGTAATCTTGTCGGCGGGCACTCCGGTGATTTTTTCTACAGAATCCAGTGAAAATGCTTCAAGTGACTTTTTGAAGGCATTAAAATTCACTGTGCGTTCGGTTATAAAAGTTGAATTGGCCAGTCCTTCATCTACAATAACCCGCATCATCCCCATCAATAAGGCAACACCTGTCCCTAATCTGGGTTGTAGCCATAAATTGGCAAATTGAAGCAGATTTGTTTCGCGGAAGTTGATCAGTAGGAGTTTTGCCCCTTTTTTAACCGCATTTTTTATCTTCAGACCAACAATGGGGTGGGTAACTGTCGTATCGTTATCTATTACCAAAATGCAAGATGAATCGTTGATTTCCTCAATAGAATTAGTCATCACTCCCATACCAAAGCTGCGTGTAAGGCCAACATTACTGGGGGATAAGTATAAACGTGCCTGGTTATCAATATTGTTGGTACCTAAGGCAACCCGGCTGAATTTCTGGGCAATATAGTTATCTTCGTTTGTACATTTAGCTGAGGTTATCATGGCGACCTCATCACTATGATAGGTACGGAGTTTATTGGCAACCAGGTTCAGTGCTTCATCCCAACTCGCCTTGACTAATTCGCCATTTTGTTTTATCAACGGTGTTTTAATCCGGTCCGGATGATGGACAAATTCCGGAATGCCGAAACGTCCTTTAACACAAAGTCTTCCTTTATTGACAGCACCCTCTTTAATACCGTGGCTGTCTACTATTTCACCCTGACGGACTCCTAGATTGATGGCACAACCTACACCGCAATAAGGGCAGATACTCTCTATTTCTTGAGATGGCTTCCTCGTTTCCTTGGGATTCAAAGCATAGACGGGGCAGTGATCGAGACACTCTCCGCAGGACTCACAGTTTGATTCGACTATCAAGGTTCCCACGGCAGTACTGACTTTCGTTTTATAGCCACGGTTGGATAGATTAATCGCATTGACACCCCTGATCTCACTGCAGGAGCGAACACATTTTCCACACAGTACACAGTAATTCCGGTTGATATTGAAGAAAGGATTGCTTCTGTCAACGGGCAAATCTTTGGTTAACGTTTGAAAACGCGGCTTCGCCGCTTCGAGAATGGCTTCTGTCATCTGCAGATCACACTGCTGATTCCGCGGGCAGGCATCACAATCAGTAGGATGGTCACTTCTGATGAGCTGTATGGTGGCCCGCCGTATCCTGGCGAGGTCGGGAGTATCGGTTCGTACTACCATTCCGTCGCTCGCTGTTGTGGTACAAGCGGTGGGATAACCGCGAACTCCGTCGATCTCTACGACACAAAGACGGCATGCCCCATATGGGTGTAAATCGGCATCGGAGCAGAGAGTGGGGATAAAAACCCCGGCTTCCTCGGCTGCCTCCAGAACAGTTATCCCTTTCTTGACTTCAATACTTTCACCATCGAAAGTTATTTTAATTAAATCATCCAATTGACTTTCTCCATCATAAATACTCAAAAGATATGAAATCCGCGTGTATACCAAAATATGCTAAATGACGATATACCTCGGTATTTTTTCTGTTTCGTTGTAAAAACACTGGAGCATCGATACGTTGAGGTTGAGAATATCTATCCACCGATAGTCAAACGAAGTATGATTTATTGACCTGGTCAATCTAATCGACATGTTAATATTTTTGGCTATGAACAAATCTACCGGTTCAAAGGATAGACTGAAAAGATACCAAATTTGGATTTATCTACATTCATAGGTTCAAATCTATAACCATTATAGGACTACAAATAATATTAGTCAAAACATCTTTATCATTTATTTATCGTATATGAATAGAATCCATCCCGTGGCGAGTTAGAAATGGATAATAGATGCCTTGGAAACCACACAAGTCATGTTTGACACAAATCAAGACGCCGATGTAACATAATAAAATCTGGTAAACGGAAGCAGCGCTGGGGGCTTTATTGTTTTCATTAATAGTGGTGTGCTCCGCGGCAGTTGCCTATGTCTTAGGTTATAATCCTATCGGTTTAGTGATTTTCACCTGATTTAATTAATGGAGGACAACATGTCCGGTGATTTTAACAAAGAATCCTTAAAAGATATCAAGCGTAAACGTGAAGCATGGGAAAAGGGAACTCTGAAGCAGGCGTTGGACCGCTTTAAGATTTCCAAGAGCCCCAACCAGTTCTATACCCCCCTCGACATCCCCGATTTTGATTTTACCGAAAAAGTCGGTTTCCCCGGTGAATACCCCTTCACCGCCGGTACTTATGCCAGTTCGGTCCCGGGCAGCGGCCCGGTCACCGGCGGCTATCACATCGGTGGCGGCGGCGGCCTGGTCCGGGCCGGCCGGTACTCCGGATACGGTACTGCCGAAGATACCCGCGAATATTACCACCGGGAAATCGCCCGCGGCCGTAAAGGCGGCCCCAACGTCGCCTTCGACCTGCCTACCCAGATCGGCCTGGACTCGGATGATCCCCAGTCCCGGGGTGAGGTGGGGCGGACCGGCGTAGCTTTTGACACTCTCGCCGATTTTGAGGTCCTTTATGAGCCTTTTAAAGGCGATACCGACCTCGATAAGATCGCTTCCAACTGGACCATCAATGCCCCCACCGTCGTCGTCCTGGCGGCGTATGTTGCCCTCGCCCAGCAGCGGGGCCTTGACCTGACCAAGTTAAAGGGTACCCTGCAAAATGACATCCTGAAGGAATATGTCGCCCGCGGTACCTACATCTTCCCGCCCAAGGAGTCGCTGCGGCTGTTCCGGGACTGCGTGGTCTATTGCAATGACAAATTACCCAACCTGAACCCGATAAGTATTTCCGGCTATCATATGCGTGAAGCCGGCGCTTCCCGGGTACAAGCCCTGGCTTTTACCCTGTGTAATGCTATCGCTTATGTCCAGGTCGGCGTAGATGCCGGCTTGAACGTAGATTCCTTTATCGGCCGCTATTCTTTCAACACCCTCGGCGGCAGTATGGAAGTCCTAAAAGAAATTTGTGCCCGCCGGGCCTCCCGCCGCATGTGGGCGAAAATCGTAAAGGAAAGATTCGGTAGTACCAACCCCAGAAGCCAGATACTGAGAGAAGCCGGCGGCTTCCTGACCGGAGCCTGGAACTGTACGACCCAGCGTCCCATGAATAACCTCACCCGGGCCGTCATCGGCGGTTTTGCCGGTGCCTTAGCCGGTTATATCCCCTCCGCCGAACCCCCTTATGATGAGCCGCTCGGCCTCGGTTGGAGTATCGAAGCCCAGCAGTTAGCCGAAGATGCCGCCAAGATCCTCCATTACGAAGCCAAACTAGCCGAGATACAGGACCCCCTGGCCGGTTCGTATTTCTTCGAGTCGATGACCGACCAGATTGAAAAAGAAGCCTGGGAACTGATTGCCAAGGTTGATGCCATGGGCGGTTCCGTCGGCGCCATCGATAACGGCTTTATGCAGCGGGCGGTCGCTGAGAGCGCCCACCAGTATCAGCGTAAGCTGGAAAACAAGGAAGAACTGGTCGTCGGCGTGAATGCTTTTAACGGCCCGCAGGAAGTAGAAGTCCTGCCTAACCGGGCTATCCCGTACCCCTACGATGCCGGTAAGCGGGCTCAAGCTGAAGAACTGCAGGTTAACAAACTGCAAAATATCCGCAAGAAGCGTGATAATAAACTGGTCAAGAAGACCCTTAAAGCAGTTGCTGAAGCGGCCGCTGATGAGAATGTCAATGTGATTCCGGCGACGCTCGAAGCCGTGAAAGCCTATGCCAGCATCGGTGAGATTTGCGGTGTCCTGCGCAAGACCCTCGGCGAATATTCAGCTTTCGGCTCCATTTAACACGGAGGAGATGGATAATTGAACGCAAAGAAACATATTAAAGTAATCATCGCCAAACCCGGTTTGGACGGGCATGACCGCGGGGCTAAAGTAGTTACCATGGGCCTGCGTGATGAAGGCATGGAAGTGATCTACACCGGCCTGCGCCAGACCCCGGAAATGATCGCCAAGATCGCCGTCGAAGAGCAGCCCGATGTGATCGGCTTGAGCTGCCTGTCCGGGGCGCATAACTACCTGTTCTCCGAGGTCGTAACCCAGCTTAAGGCCAAGGGCATGGATAACGTCCTGGTCCTCGGCGGCGGCAATATCCCGCCCGAGGATGTTCCCTTCCTGACCGAGCACGGCGTCAGCGCCGTCTTTGCCGGCGGCAGTTCGGTCAAAGAAGTAGCCAACTACATCCGGAGTAAAGTCAATGCTTAAGGGGGTCAACCACATCGGCATCGCCGTAAAAAGCCTTGATGAAGCGATCAAGGCTTACGGGGGCGGCCTGGGTGGTAAGGTGGATAAAGAAGTTCACCGCACCGCCGATATGGCGGCGCAGATGGTGGAGGTGGGCGAGACCAAGCTGGAATTCATGGAACCTGCCGGCACCGGCGGCGTTATCGCTAAATTCCTGGAGAGCCGGGGTGAAGGCATCCATCATATCTGTATCGAAGTCGATGACATCGTTAAAGCCATTAAGGACCTGTCCGATAAAGGGTACCGTATGATCGATAAAGAACCCCGCCAGGGGCTGGAAGGCAAGGTCGCCTTCGTCCATCCGAAGTCGATGAATGGGGTGCTGGTGGAACTCGTAGAGACACCAAAACATTAGTCTTTCTTATTAACTAACAACGGCCTGATAGCGATATCAGGCCGTTTCTTTTTCCCCTTAATCTCTCATTAACCGGAGAAAATCCTCATCTGTAAGTTCGGCTTGCTTAATTACTGACCTGAGAGTTCTCTCTGGCAAGTCTTTATGGTGCACTGGAATAGTGATATGCAGTCCTGGTTTGGTGTTATGAAAAAGTCGGGTATGACTGCCCTTTTGATGGTGAATGTAGAAACCCGCTTTGAGCAAGATGCGTAATAGTTCATGCCCCTGAATCGCGGGTAGCCTGGTCATCTATTACATCTCGATGGCTATCTTCTCGATGGCAGGTTTACGGTCTTTGGGGATGCTTTCCTTGGCTTTCACCGCACTTTCTAGATAACATGATATGGCCTCTCTGGCATTGGCTTTTGCTTCTTCTAGCGTTTCTCCGAAGGTAACGATTTCCGGTATCGCCGGAACCACGACATTATAACCGCCTTCAGGGACCGGCTCGAATACCACGGTATAGTTGTATAGTTTCATACTAGTATCCTCTGAATACTTGATGATAACTTATTATATCGTAGCTGACAATACAGTCAAAGGTAATATTACGATTCTCCTGTTTCTCTCTCCACTACCCATAAAAAGTCAATCCCTACCTGATTTGATCCCCATATATTATGCACATTTGGGATGACAGCTATCACTTCTCCTTCAAGGGAGTTCAGAAATTTTTCCACCGTTTCGCGGTCTTCGGTCATCCTGACTTCGATTTCATGAATGTGTATTTTACCCATCGTGTTCCTCCGGTGATGTTTAGCGGTAAAGATAAATTCTTATAGATATTACTATCATAAGGATGATGATACAAGGTTTGTATGCTTGGCATACGAAAACTAAAGGGGCATACCGAAACAGGTATGCCCCTTTTATTAATCAATCGTAGAAAATTTGTTATTTCTTAGCAGTTGCCAGTTCCTGCATCAGGGCAGGCAGGATCTGCTTGTAATCGCCTACGGCTACGTAGTCCGAAGCCGCGGCAATGGGTGCCTTTTCGTCGGCATTGATGGCGACGATGACCTTGGAGTCCTTGATGCCGATCAGGTGGTGCATGGCCCCGGAAATGCCGATACCGATGTACAGCTTGGGCCGGATGGTCTTGCCGCTCTGGCCGACCATCTGGTCTTCCAGGCTGGCCCAGCCTTCGTCGCAAGCGGGCCGGGTCGCGCCCACGCTGCCGTTCAGCCTTGCGGCCAGTTGTTCCACCATCTTCCAGTTGTCCTTGCTACCGATGCCGTAACCGCCGCAGATGACTACCTCGGCCTGGTTTAACGGCTTGGACTTGGGTGCGTCGTGGAAGACTTCTACTACTTTGGTCTTCAACTTGGCCTGGTCGATATTGACGGCGACCTTCTCGATGACCGCTTTCTTGCCGCTCTGTTTCTCCGGTTTCGGCAGGAAGCCGGCGGGGATGGTCGACATCTGCGGGCAGCGCTTGTCGCAGGTGATCTGTGCCATCACGCTGCCGCCGAAGGAGGGGATGAAGGCTACCATGTAGCCGTTCTTATCGATATCCACATCCACGGCATGGGCGGAAAGGCCGGTGCCGGCTTTGGCCGCCACCCGCGGTGCCAGGTCCATGCCCAGGCTGGTGCCGCCCATGATGAAGATACTGGGTTTGTGTTTCTCGACCAGCGCTGCCAGAATCGGGGGCATAAGTTTCGTTGGTGTATTGTTTCAATACCGGGCTGTCGGCGACGTAAACCTTATCGGCACCGTAAGCCGCCAGTTCGTCGGCTAACGCCGTAACTTTGTCTCCCAGGAGCACGGCGCTGACTTCTTCTTTGGTCTTCTTGGCCATTTTCAGGGCGCCCCCCAGCATTTCGAAGGCGACGTCCGCTAGTTTTCCGTCTCGCTGTTCAGCGAAGATCCAAATTCCTTTATAATCTGCAATATTCAATTTCTTTCTCCTATCGCCTGGCCCGGGTTATGCTTCCGGGCAAGTACGCCGGCGGCTTTCAACTTTTCGACCAGTTTACGGGCTACTTCTGCCGGCTTCGCCCTTGATGACTTCGCCCTTCCGGGCCATATCGATACTGGTAACATCCGAGACCCACGTCGGGGAACCCGGCGTCCCGATCTGTTCTTTGTTGGCATTAACATCGGTGGCCGACATCACCTTGGTCTGCTTTTCGGTGGCCCACAGGGCGCCGAAAACCGGCATCAGCCGGACTTCGTTGATGTCCTTGGTGACGGCCAAGGCGGCCGGAAGTTTAATCTCGGTAACCATGTAACCGCCCTCGATCCTGCTCCGGGCGCGGATGGTGGCGTCATCGACGACCTCGATCTTTCTCCACCCGGGTAAGGCTGGGAATACCCAGGAATTCGGCCACCTGCGGCCCCACCTGGCCGGTGGACTGCCGTCGAGGCTTTCGTTGCCGAACATTACCAGGTCGAAATTCCCCAGTTTCTTGATGCCCGTGCCCAGCGCCGCCGCGGTAGCCAGGGTATCGGCCCCGGCGAAAGCCCGGTCGGACAGCAGGATGGCTTCGTCTACCCCCAGGGCGTAGGCCATCGCCAGCACTTCCGTAGTGTTGGGCGGGCCCATGCTGATGACGCTGACCTTGCCGCCGCATTTTTCTTTAATCCGCAGGGCTTCTTCGATGGCGTTCTTGTCCAGCGGGCTGATCACGATGGGAATCCCTTCCCGCTTGAGTGTCTTGGTCTTAGGGTCGATACTTAATTTGTCCCAGTACCTTGAGTCCGGGACGGGTTTTACGCAAATTATCATATTTAAAGGTCGCATGTTCGCTCCTCCAGATTTTCCTTTATTATTACCAGGTGCCGAAATATGATTCTTCCATCGGCTTATTGCTCAGGTCCGGGTTGGCATCAGCCAGAGCGGAAGCGGCTACCATATTCTTCATCAATTCATCGGTACCACCGGCGCCGATCCGGAGAGGAGCATGCTTGTAGTAGTGGTACGGCATATAGTCCTCCGATACCCCGTAAGCGCCATGAATGTTCACGGCATGTAACGATGCCCGTAAGGCTGCCTGGGTCGAGAAGTATTTGGCAATGGCTAGTTCGCCTTCGACTTTCATACCTTTGGTCCGCTGGGCGCCGGCGCGGTAGGTCAGCAGCCGGGAAGCTTCCAGGTCGATGGCGATGTCGGCGATACGGTGCTGGATGGCCTGGAATTCGGAAATGGAGCGTCCGTACAGTTTCCGTTCCTTGGCATACTTCACGGAACACCGGTAACAACCTAATGTGATACCGTTCAACATGCCGAAGATGGTCATCCGCCCGGTATCGGCCACGGCGGAGAAGACCGGCGGGATGCCCCGCCCGACCTGCCCTACCAGGTTAGAGTCCGGGACGAATACGTTATCGAAGATGATTTCCGCCAGGTCATCGTCACGGCCCAGGGTATTTTCCATGCGGCCCATGCGGTAACCGGGCATGCCTTTCTCGACAATGAAGGCGCTCAACGAGCGGGTGCCCCTGGTCGCCGGGTCATTCGGATCGCCCGTCTTGACCAGTGTCATGATGAAATCGGTGCACGGCGCTTCGCTGATAAAGCATTTGCGTCCGTTCAATATCCAGCCGCCTTCTACTTTGCGGGCGGAGGAGCGCAGCCCCAGCATATCGGACCCGCCGCTGGGTTCGGTGACCACGGTCGTGGCTTTGATATCGCCGGTGATGATACCGGGGGTGAATTTCTTGGCGACTTCGCCCACCGGTGGCCTTTACAAAATAGTAAGCCATTTCGCCGTATGTTACGAACTGCAGGTCCGGCCAGCCGGCGCATAATTCTTCGATGGAGACGATGCTGGCGACGTAACCGAGGCCGGTGCCCCCTTCATTCCGGGGGACGATATGTAGATGGAAACCGAATTTGTTCTGCCTGATTGCCTCTTCTTCCCACATGGCACGGTCGTCTTTCATCAGTTCCTTACGGCGGGGGATGATGTACCTCTCCGTATATTCCTGGGCGATTTTACGGGCCATCTCCTCAGCGGGAGATAATTGAAACGGCATTCTCTAGCCTCCTGTTCCTTAATTGACGCGCCTGCGTTCGAAATTCCAGTATAACTACGGCCGTCAGACGAGATTCAACTGAATTTATTGTGGATTTTTGTGCTGTTTAAGCACCAAATGCCATTTTGCTACTTTCCAGCCTTATTGTCAACTTTGATGGAGGTTTCCTAAAACGGAAAGGCAATGTTATAATACGCGGGCATTGGTCAATGGAGGTAATGAGTCATGAAAGCTGCTGTCCTGAAAGCTCCGAATGTGATAATCGTCGAAGATGTCCCCGAACCGCAGCCCGCGGCCGATGAAGTCAAGGTAAAAATCGCTTACTGCGGTATCTGCGGCACCGACCCCGAGATCGTGGAAGGTCATTTCGCCCCGCCCGAGTGGACCCCGGATACGGTTCATATACCCGGCCATGAAGCTTCGGGTACCGTGGTGGCGGTGGGGAAAAATGTCCGCCATTTTAAAGTGGGCGACCGTGTAGCCTGCAACTTCCGCAGCCCCTGCGGTACCTGCTTTTACTGCCGCAGCCGCATGGAGAATTTCTGCGAAAATCCCCTGGCGGCTTCCGGTTCCTATGCTGACTATGCTGTATATAAGGAAAGCTCGGTGTATCATCTCCCGGCCGGTATCAGCTTTGAAACCGGTGCTTTCCTCGAACCGACCTCCATCGCTGTCCATGTCATCGATATCGCCAATATCAGTACCGGCGGTTCCGTGGCCATCCTCGGCGGCGGCCCCATCGGCCTGCTGGCACTCCAGTTGGCGGTGCGCGCCGGGGCAGTGAAGGTCCTGGTCTCAGAACCCATCCCGGAGAAAAGAGAACTGGCGCTCAAACTGGGCGCCACCCTGGCCGTCAACCCCCTTAAGGAAAACCTGGAAGAGATCGCTAAGCAGTATACCGGCGGCCGCGGCTTCCGTTCCGTGATCGATGTCTCGGGTAAAGCTGCCGTGGCGAAACAGGCCCTCACCCTGGCGGATAAAGGCGGCACCGTAGTCTGGGCTTCGGTTTACCCCGGCGACGCCCGTATCGAAGTCCCGCCTTTCTATATGTACCAGTATGAATTGACCATCCGCTCCGTTTTCCTGTCGCCCTATTGCTTCCCCCGGGCACTGGAACTATTGTCGGTTATCGATGTAAAATCGCTGACCACGGATATCGTGCCTTTGGCGGACGTGGCCAAAGCCTTCGAAATGCATAAGCAGGGAAAGTCTGTTAAAATCCTGCTTAAAATGTAGTCGAACTAGTAGTTACGGAATTCATTTTATATAAGGAGTATGTATGGCTGATCCAAAAGAAGTAAGACGGCTTGAAGACCTGGCATTTGAAATGCGTAAGAAACTGCTCAATCTGTGCGGTCACTATGAGGGCGCGGTGCATATCGGCGGCGACCTTTCGATGACCGACCTCCTGATCGGTCTCTGGCATCACGGTATGAACGTTGATCCCAAGGACCTCCAGATGCCGACCCGTGACCGGTTTATCCTGAGCAAGGGGCACGGCGCGGTTTGCATGTATATCGCCATGTCGCTACGGGGCTTTTTCGATTATGAAGAGATCCTGGCCACCTACGGCAAACTGGACAGCAAATACGGCATGCATGTCTGCAAAGTATACCTCCCCGGCGTGGAATGTTCCTCCGGTTCGCTCGGCCAGGGGCTGGCGGTGGCAGTCGGTATGGCTTTCTCCGCCAAACAGAGCAAACAGCCGCACCGGGTATTCTGCATGATGGGCGACGGCGAGACCTGCGAAGGTGAAATCTGGGAAGCCGCCAACACCGCCGGTTCCTATAAACTGGGTAATCTGATCGGCATCGTCGACAAGAACGCCCAGTTGATGACCAGCATGGCCGGCGAAGCCATGAGCTTTGAACACTATGAGAACCGATGGCGGGCCTTTAACTGGAACGTCGTCGAGATCGACGGCCATAATATGACCCAGATCGTCGATGCCCTGGACAAGCTGCCCCCCGTCACCGCACCAGAAACCGACCGTCATCATCGCCAATACCGTCAAGGGCAAAGGCGTCTCCTTCATGGAAAGGAACGTCGGCTGGCATGCCGGTGCCCTGAGCAAGGCAGACATGGACAAAGCGATCGCCGATGTCGAAGCGGCTTATGCCAAAGCGAGGAGTGCATCATAATGAGACAGACTTTTAATTTTGGTTCTTTCTTATCGGCAAGGTCCGTCGTTGGCGACACCTTACATGAACTGGGTGTCAAACATAAAAATGTCTGGGCGCTGACCGCCGATACCGGCGGCGCCATCAAGGAATTCAAGAAGGATTGTGGCGACCGGTACATCGATGTCGGTATCGCCGAGCAGAACCTGGCCGGCATTGCCGCCGGGCTGGCCCTGGAAGGCAATATTCCCTTCATCATGGGCATGATCCCCTTCATGACCATGCGCGCCTGCGAACAGGTCCGTACCGAGATCTGCTACCAGGACCTGCCGGTGCGCATGATCGGTACCGGCGGCGGCCTGACTTCCGGCGGCGGTTCGACCCATAACGCCATGGAAGACATCGCCATCATGAAAGTCGATGGTCAATATGACCGTCCTCTCTATCGGCGACCCCAACATGGTCCGCGATATCATGATCTTAAGCATGACCTATCCCCACCCCCTGTACATCCGCCTGGCCCAGGGTAAACAGGACCGCGTGCTCTATGAACCGGGCAAATATGAAGTACAAGATCGGCATGGGCCTCACCCCGCGTGAAGGCAAAGATGTCACCATCTTCTCCCACGGCGAAATGGTCTTCGAGTCCCTCGAAGTCGCCAAAGCCATGGAAGCGGAAGGCATCGATGTACGCGTGGTCGATATGTATTCCATCAAACCGATCGATACCAAGACTGGTGGTCAAAGCCACCAAAGAGACCAAGAATATCCTGGTCTGGGAAGACCACCTGATGGAAGGCGGCCTGGCCAGCTCCATCGCCGATGTCTTCGCCGAGACCGGCGTCTATCCCAAGAAATTCAAACGGCTCGGCATCCCGCAGATTTATGCCGGCTTCGGCTCAGGGCCGGAACAGCGGGCGAAATACGGCTACGACCAGCAAGCTGCCATCGCTGCGGTTAAGGAATTAGTTAAAAAATAACAGAAATCCTCTTCCTTAGAAAAAGGCCCGCCCTCAGGGGCGGGCCTTTTTTTAGTTACCGCTTAGCCCCCTCCGCCTCCCCATTCATAAATCATAAATCCTTTCGATTGTCATCCTGAGGCAAGGCCGAAGGATCCGTATCCCCCCGGCAACCACTCAGAGGAGGCCGCTGGCGGCCGACGTCGGAGTCTCCCTCCTTACTTCCTGTCTTTGCGAGGCTGACCGTAGTCAGGCGAAGCAGTCTTAATCATTGGGTTAAAAATGATCCTGATTTCTCATCATAACTGAATTTAGTATCTTGAATTCACTAGGAGTTTTGAATTTAAGGTTTTGAGTTTCCTTAGGATTTTGCCGGCCGCAGCCGGCATCTCCTTAAATCTCGGAGATTCCGCATGCACGAAGAAAATCGGAACCGTATGAATAACAGATTTTCTCCAATCCACAAAATCCGTATGAATCGGGACCGTAAGACGTCCGACTTACAGTCGGGTCGACTCGCAGTCGTTCGATCGCCTTCGACAGAATCGGGAAGTTATTAGAAATTTCGTCATTTATTACTAGTCACTTAGGTGGATAAAACAGGCCGATGATGATTCATGCATCCGGGTGCGTACTCAGAGTCCCCACGAAAAAGTGGGTATCTTTTATCAGAGGCAGGATAAGTTCTAACCGTTATCAGGACGGTCTTTTTTACCCACCGTTCGTAACCAAACCTACTTTATCGTCGAGTACTAATTCAGACAGGTCACGGCCTTTAAATCCGATTTTCATTAATCCCGATGATATCCGGTGCCGGTGACAATCGAGAGGATTTTGTTCCAGGCACATCATCACAAATGGTTTCCTGATAGAGTTGAAAAACCCATCGAAGTTTTTTAACAGGTCCGGCATCACGTGAACATCGTACCAATTCCAGATATCGTTTTTTTCTATATTTTCAAACGAGCATGATCTGATTTCTTTTGGTACGCCCCATTCGCGTTTATGCAGGTAACAGATCCCCTCAGTATTCAGCGCTGTTTCCAGATTTTTCTTACTGTATTCCGGCCGGAAACGGCTTAAGGGCATATACCTGACATCCACCAGAGTAGCGATATTCCGGTCCTTCAGCTTCTGCATAAAAGTATCGATACGTAATCCGGAATATCCGGCGGTATAGAAATCGTACGATGATGGTGAAAGGGATGAATTATGCACTAACGAGATCTCCTTTGAGTCGGCAATAATTCTACTACTGAACTATCAACGCTTCAAGTATCCAATTATTGGTTATTCTGTAGTATATCTGAACAAACGGGAAACATATAGCTTATAGATCTTGTGTTAAAGGAACTCCTGAGAACAATCACGCAGCCTGAATACGGCGAAACAACGCCCTACTCCGCGCCGGCACAAACTCAATAGAAGTATCATTGCCTGCCAAATTATTCAGACAATTATCAGAAAACCATGGAAAATATCCAGAAAATATTAAGAATAAAACGAGAAACCACTCTGAGCCCCGATCCCCTTTCCTCCTAATCGGGGCGTGAGAGTCTCTTGCCTGGTTTTTCTGTCATTCCGCCGTTCTCCTTTCTCTTCGTAACCCAAAACTACTAACTACTTCTCTCTCCTCGCTCATACTGAGCTCCATCGAATGTATGGGCGGGGGAAAAACTGAACCTTGGTACAACAACCCCTTTCTATCTTTCCCCCTAGTAAGGTGCAAGGAACGAATCCTTTCCAACTGTCTCTGCGAGACCATTGATGCGTTTTTTGGGGTAAAACAGCCACCCTTTCGGAGTAAAATAGGCCACCCGAATCTTCTCCCTTTACTTTCCCACTAAAATACGCGTTAAAAAAATTCTAAGACAGTTGCTAATTTCTAAACTCAAAGTAAGCACCAAAACACAAGTAACAAATTCCAAATAAATCCCAATTTCCAAATTACAAATTACCAAAAACAGGGGCTGGGATAGCTTATGCCGTCCTGGTCCGGGGGGCCAGGGTACTTATCACAAATATTTCTGCTAAAATTAATAAATACGTAGCAAACTTGGAAGGGTAAAAAATGACTGAAGAGAACCAGTTCCATGATTTGATAGAAAATGTAGTTAAAAAAATGAATGCAGCCCGGCTTGATGAAATATCCACAGCTAATACCAAACCGGATAATGATACACAACCTGAATTTGATCCCCAAAATACTGAAGAGACCGGGCATAATATAAAGAGTGAAAGCGAGAGTCCCGTTAAAGCAAAGACCCCAGAAAAACCAACTACAGAAATCTATAGCGGGTTAGTCAAGTTAATAATAAACCCACCGGTTAACTACCTCCGGATGAGGAAACTTCAGGAATTGTTGGAGAGATCCGATGACTTTCGAGTGCGGTCGGTTGGCGGGTCTTCAAGTGAAGGACTGAATATGATAATACTGGTTGAACAACCTCTTCCTTTACTCGAGCGGCTGATGCATATCGACCTCATCCAGGGGGTATCATGGAAGGCCAGGGATGTTGAGATTACTTTAAAGCCCGAGTAGTGATATTCATCGCAACAACCCTCATGCAACCGCCATAAAAACAATCAATCAAATATTGATATTAGTGATAAAGCCCTCTCCACCTGGTTAAAACACCTGATTCTTTTTATCATCTTCTCAAGATTCGAAGCGATTTTTTTAGACAAATTCGTATACTGAGCACACATATTGGCACTATTATGGTTAAACTCCGTAGATAACCAAACCATATGATTTATTTGACCGATATCATCATAGATCCCGGTCAAATTTCTCTTCAAATTAGGGATCATATGGTGTACCATCCGCTGGTTGGCTTCCCACATTCCGGTTTCCAAAGGCAATAATTTGCCACCGGAAAATTCCTTTATTATTTTTTGATTATATTCCAGTTCATTTAGAAAATCGGCTAATAGACGGCTTAAAGGGTCTTGTTCCAGGGTACGCGTTTCATCTTGTTTCAAATCCATGAGACAAGAAGCAAGCCCATTTTCTGCTTTACCATGGGAAATACTCATAATGGATCAGGTGGACATCCCTTTTGTTATCATAAATACACTTATCATTACAATAACTGCCTAAAGAAACCAGCACAATAGATAAATATGGTTATAATAGATAAACCTTTGTAATAGCTATTTAGTACCGAATATACCGGATGGAAAAATCCTTGTGTGTTGTTTCTTAATGAACTCGATGTAAGAGTACAATAGGTACGGTTATTCAGTCATGAGGTAACAAATATGATTATCATCATCCCCCTGGTTCTTATTGTGATTTTGATCGGCTGGCTGCTGCGGCCCCGGAAAGATGCCCCCCGGCCCCGCATCACCGCCATCCTGGCCGTAATATTACCGGTCTTGCTGGTGGCGGCGGCGGCCGTCGTCATCCAGTTAATACACAACGCCGCCGGCAACACGGGCGTCCCGGTGATCTCCAATACCCTCACCATCATCAACGCCGGCCTGATCTGCGCTGCCATCCTGGCCGCGGCCGGGACGTGGATCACCCGCAAAAGCGAGATCGCCAAAGGCCTTGGTTTCGGCGTTTGTATCAGTGTGATTTTGTTTGTTTTGCAGTGGGGCTTGCTGGAGTGGTTGGGCGGGGTGTAGGGGTTAGGATTTTGAGCTTAGAAATTAGAGTTTCGTATTAGTAAACAGCGGCGGGTGTAAAACCCGCCGCTGTTTTTATCCAGTTATTTTTTGGCTTTGATGGGGGGTAAACCGGCTTCCGTGCGGGCGTCGTTGAGGTGCAGCAGGACCGACTCCGCGATGGGAGCGCATTCGAAGCCGAAGTCTTCGATGGCATGTTTCATGCTGACTAACCAGGGTAGTCCGCCCCGCGGCGGCATGCCTTTCTTGCCGAAGGCGATCTTGGCATCGGGGATGTATTTCTTGATCGCCGCCGCCAGGTCACGCGGCGTCTGCGGCGGCCCGCCTACGTTATAGACGGGGTGGGGAGAGGAGGGGGCTTTGATGAGCAGGGTGGTGAACCGGCCCAGGTCGTCCGCCGAGACCAGCGAGGTCAGGTTCTTGCCGTCCGTCTCCATGGTATACGATTTGCCCAGGGCAGCGAAGGAGGGCATGTCCGACCAGTATTGCGCCGGGGAACGCCCGCCGTGGCCGTAACCGATGGTCGGCCGCACGCCGGTGAATTTCATGCCGAACTGCTGGCTGTAGTCGGCCGCCAGTATCTCGGCGTATTTCTTGCATACCGCATAGGAGTGGGTGGGGTTGGTCTGGTCTTCTTCGGTGACTTCGCGGTCGCCGTACATGTCCTGTGGCCCGTAGACCGTCTCCGAGCTGGCATAGACTACCCGGTTGGCGCCCATCAGCTTGGCCGCTTCGAAGGCGTTGCTCATGCCCATCACGTTGACTTTGGTGATCAGGCGGGGGTCGACGGCTACATTGCCGGCCACCATGATGAAAGCCCAGTTGACCACGCGGTCGATCTTGTGCATTTTCATGCAGTTCAGGCAGTCCTCGAATTCCGAGACGTTGCCCCGGAAATAGGCGAACTTGTTCTTATATTTCTCGATGGTCTTCATAAACCATTCGGTCGGCGGGGCCATGTCCATGGACACCACCTTGTCGATTTCCTTTTCCTTGAGCATATGGAGTACCGTTTTGCGTCCGAAGAGGCCGCTGCCTCCGATTACAAGTACGTTCATCACATACCTCCTTATTTTTCTGAAATAATGCTTCCGGCTGCCGCCGCCGGGCTAATTATAGGTAGGCGGTACCGCGGGAGTCAAGGAAGACACCGGTTTTTGCGTGACAAATATCACATCGGCATTGCCGGAATTGTATATAATATTAGTCAACAATGATTCCGGCAACAAAGCCTGGCAGCCACCGGCTGTGAAGGATCGGAAATATACCGGAATATTAATAGGGAGGCGTCGAAACCATATGAAGCATACTAACCGTTTTTTATCCCTTGCCATTTCACTTATCGGCCTGTTAGCCATCGTCATGGGGGCTGTCTTTATCTTCCAGGGCATCAGTAAGAATAACCTCATCACCGGCCGCATGGACGTGGAAAAGGTCGCCCTGGCGGTAAACCCGGACCAACCCGACCAACTCACGCCCATCAACAACTCTGGCGATGCCCAGAAAGCCGCCGACCTCATTGCCGAACACCGCCGCTCCATCTCCCCTTCGTACCAGGACTTGCTGGGTGACGGCCGCTTCGACCCCACCAACCCCAAACACCTGACTTATGCCCAGGCCATGAACCTGGAGAACTACCTGTATCTGGCGGTCACCGCCTTCGGCCTGGTCCAGGTGGTGCTGGCCACCGGGGCCTTTATGATCATCGTGGGGCTCGCCCTGGGACTGATCGGCATTGCCCTGTACCGGGCGCCGGCAACAAAGACGGCATAAACCCCTAAAAATCCCCCTTGGTAAGGGGGATTATAGAATACTGACAAAAAAGGCGGGCTGGAAAAACAGCCCGCCTTCTTTAATTACCGGGGGCACAACATGCTATGCCTCTCCAGAAGACGACGGATAGGCGTTTGTTTTATATCCCGCTCATACTGAGCCTGTCGAACGTATGAGCGGCTTGAGGATGGTACAACCTACCTGCCCTATATTATTTTCCCCCCTTTTCCCTCCCGCCCCTGAAAGCGTATAATCCGGCTATCATTTTACTTATTACTAAACGGGACCGTGGGCAGTAATGCCCGATGTTATTTTCCGGAGAGGAGTGAATTGCCATGCGATATGACGAACTGGTCCATGACCAGGCCCCCCGCTGGCCTTACCCGGTGCATTACGGTAAGGAGAACGAAGTCCATTGCGATGTGCTGGTACTGGGCGGCGGCATTGCCGGCTGCTGGGCGGCCATCGGCGCCGCCCGCAAAGGCGCCCGGGTAGTGCTCGTGGAAAAGGGGGCCACCGTGTCCTCGGGGGCGGGGGGTTCCGGCGTCGACCACTGGCACTGCATCGTGACTAACCCGGCCAGCAAACTGTCGCCGGAGGAATTCACCCAAGCCCTGCTCGACAGCCGGGGTGGCTGGCGCAACGGACTGGCTTTATATATCACCAGTAAGGAAAGCTACGACTGCCTGCTGGAAATCGAAAAAATGGGCATGCGGGTACGCGACCGTGATGACGAGTTCCAGGGCGCCGAATTCCGTGACGAAGCCACGAAATTGTTGTTTGCTTACGATTATTCAGCCAAGTACTGCGCCCGTGTCTGGGGCCATAATGTTAAAAAAGCCATCTATAAGGAATGTCAACGCCTGGGCGTGCAGATCTACGACCATACCTTTATTTCCAGCCTTTTGACGGCGGATGGGAAAGCAGGCGGCCGGGTTATCGGCCGAGTGGTCGGAGCTACCGGGGTCCATGCCCGCACCGGGGAGTTCTACATCTTTAAAAGCAAAGCTTCGGTTCTTTCCATGTATTTCCCGCAGCGGCAGTGGATCTTTTCCACGGAGATCCGCGGTCTGACCTACAGCCACCGCACCCCGAACCTCACCGGCGACGGCCATGCCCTCGCCTGGAAAGCGGGGGCGGTAATGGCCGGTGTCGAGGCCTCCAGCCCTGGGGGGCGCAGGGCCTTACGGTTATCCCCAATATGCCTACGGCAATCCCCACAATACCTGGTATGCCTGCAGTATGGTCGATGCCCAAGGGCAGAGAGATACCCTGGGTCGACCGCGACGGCCGGATACTCAAGACTGTTTCCGAGCGTTACTACCCCGCCCCGGGGCAGCGCTTCTTTCTCTCCGGGGGCGGCGAGGGGCCTGATTACCGCTACCGCGGCCCGCAGATGATGCCGGTGCGCGGCGGCGAATTTTTCGGCCCCGTCAGCCCGGAGACAAAATTTTTCGATGCCGAATTACCGCTGTACGCCGACCTGCCGGGCATGCCGGAGCACGAACGGCGGGCGATCTTCGGCCTGATGATCGGGCAGGAAGGTAAGACCCGCATCCCTGTTTACCGCACTTTTACCCGGGCCGGCTTCGACCCGGATCAAGATATGCTCCAGGGATATAACCAGGGTGGCTTCCCCAAGTGGCGCCAGGCTTCCGGCGGCGGCGTGGTTTCGGGGGGTGGCCCGGTGGTGGATTGGGACCTCATGACCAGCCTGGACGGCCTGTTCGCCGCCGGCGGACAGATATTTTTTAACGGCGACCATGCTTATGCCGCGGCCACCGGGCGGTATGCCGGGCGGCGGGCCGCCGCTTATGCCGCTGGACGGCCGGAGGCCGAAGTTGACCGTGCACAAATCGCGGCCGAGAAAGCCCGGGTTTATGCCCCGGTGCTGCGTAAGAATGGCCTCGACTGGAAGGAACTCAATGCCGGGGTGTGCAAGATCATGCAGGACTACTGCGGCGCCGAAAAAAGCGAAACCCTGCTGCAGATAGGTTTGCAATGGTTCGCCGAGACGGAAAAAAGCGAGGCGGCATCCGTGATCGCCCGCAACCCCCACGAACTGGTGCGGGTGCTGGAAGTTTTTAATATTCTGACCAACGGCCAAATGATCATGGAAGGCTGCCGGGCGCGGCAGGCGGGGAATTCCTACCTGGGTTTTGTCCGTACCGATTACCCGGAAATCAATCCGCCGGAATGGCAGAAATGGGTCACCATCCAGCAGGCAGAAGACGGCATCAAGGTGGGCGAACTGCCCCTCGACTACCACGGCGACCTGGAGAAAAATTACCGGGAACATGCCGGACTATAAATAGAGGAGCAGCGAACGATGGCGCGAAAAATGCAGCAAGGTAAAGATATCAACAGTGCTGACGGGATCATTTCCGACGTCCGTATGATGCCCAATATGGTCACCCCGGGCAGCCCGGTGGCCTTCGATGAGAAGGTGTGCACCGGCTGCAACAACTGCGTGGAACATTGCGTGATGGACATCCTGATGCCCAACCCCACCCCGCATCATCCCCCGGTCATCCTGTATCCCGATGAATGCTGGTATGACGGGGCGTGTGTGGAAAGCTGTCCGCTATGGCAAAAGGGGGCCATTACCCTCAACCATCCCATGAACCAGCGCACCCGCTGGAAGCGAAAGGCTACCGGCGAGCATTTCCGTTTGGGCATGCCGGAACCCCCGCCGCCCAATAACCGCCCGCCGGTCAGCGGCTGGAAGTACGATACAAAGACGAAATATTAAATACAAAACACTAAACACTAAATTCAAAATTCTAAGAAAATATTAAACGACAAGAAATAAATTGTATGAATGTGTATAAAAATCCCGGAAATGTCATTCTGAGGAGCGAAGCGACGGTCGACTCAGAATCGAAAGAATCCATTCTCTATGGTAAGGAGCATCGGATCCCTCTCCTTCAATCGGAATGACGTCGTTATAACGACTGTTTCACAAACGGCTATTGTGATGACATTCAAATATAGTCTCTACAAATTAAATGACAGGAGGCAGGAGAGAAATGGTTGATAAACCGGTATATGCGGTGACGTTTTCGCCGCATCCCCATGACACGGAAGGGGGGATGGGGGGCACCGTGGCCAAGTGGACCCGCCAGGGTAAGGAAGTGGTCTGCGTGATCTGTACCAACGGCGATAAGGGCAGCGGCAACCCGGCCGTCAAGCCGGAGGCTTTAGCCAAACGCCGGGAAAAAGAACAGTTGGCTGCCAGTAAAGTGGTGGGGGCGAAAAAGGTGATCTTTCTGCGCCAGCCCGACCTTGGTTTGCAAGATACCCCCCAACTGCAGGAAGAGATCCTCCGTATCATCCTGACCTACCGTCCCGAAGTCGTCTGTACCCGTGACCCCTATAATGGGCGGTATGTCTCCAATCCCGACCACCGCAAACTCGGCCGCATCGTCATGGACATGGTCTGGCCCTGCGCTCAGGCACCGAATTACTATCCTGCCCTGGTCAAGGAAGGACTGTTACCTCACAAAGTGAAAGAAGTGCTGTTGTGGAGTCCGGAACAGCCCAATTACCGGGTCGATGTTACGGATACTTTCGCCATCAAGGAAAAGGCCATCCTCTGCCACCAGACCCAGATCGAGGACTGGATGGACGACCAGAGCCATGAAGATGCCGAAAAAGGCCACCTGAAATTCACCCGCGACGGGGCGGTCAGGGCGGCGGAGGGCACCGAGTTCCCGTTGGCGGAAGCCTTCGTAAGGGTGATGATACCACCGAGGTTGTAAATACGAAATACCCCTCACTCTCTCCCGCAAGGGGCGAGAGGACTAATAATTCCGGTTAGCTCCTTCTCCCTTTGATGGGAGTCCCGACTCACCCGATTCGTACGGGATGCCGTATAAATGTAATGAATCGGCAAAGGCCGGGATGAGGGTGTTCCTAATATAATATTCCCCTCCCCCATTCTCTTTGTCTTGGGACAGTGGGAGGAAAAGAGATGCGGGCTTGTGTTATCATGGCAAAATGCTGGACTTAAAGAAGATAAAAGCGGTCGTCTTCGACATGGACGGGCTGCTGCTGGACAGCGAACGGATTGTCCTCGAAGACTTCATCGCCTCGTGCCGTGAATTCGGCTACGAACCCGATGTAGAGGTCTACTATAAATGCATCGGCGGCAATAAAGACCGCACGAAAGAGATCATGCTGGCCGGCTACGGCCCGGATTTTCCGTACGAGGACGTTAAAGCCTCCTGGTATAGTAAATCCGGGAAAAAGCCGATGCCGCTGAAACGGGGTGTGTTGGACCTGCTCCAGTATCTCGGCCGGCGTACGTTGCAGCAAGCCGTGGTGACCTCAACGCAGCGATATTGGGCGGAGAAAATGTTGACGGAATCCGGCATCCTGCCGTACTTCGACTTCCTAGTTTGCGGTGACGATATCACCCGGAGCAAGCCGGAGCCGGATATCTATCTGAAAGCCTGTGAAAAACTCAACCTCCCCCCCGCCGCCTGCCTGGCCCTGGAAGACTCGGACAACGGGGTGCTGTCAGCCTTCCGTGCCGGGTTGCAGGTGGTCCAGATACCGGACCTGCTGCCGCCTTCGCCGCCAGTCAAAGCCCTGGGGCATACCATCGCCGCCTCGCTGGATGATGTCCGGCAGGCTTTCGAGAGTTTGTCTCAGAATGTCATTTCGAAGGAGTGAAACGACTGAGAAATCCGTACTCCATCTGGCATAGGATAACGGATCCCTCGTCGCAGTAGGCCTGCACTCGGGATGACATCCAAGGCTGGCTTTTCTTTGCCTCATTGTTGAACCGTACCGGCCCTTTCGGCTAGAATACGGCGATACTTTTCCCGGTCTTTCGTATAAATATTCGACCGTATCATGATACGAGACGAAGTGGAGCGGCAGCGGTGTTTTTCTTTTTGTTCTTCAGCCTGCCGGGTGAGGTCGGCCAAACCATCGCCGAGGTATTCGCGCGGCTGTACGCGGAGTATTTGCCGAAGGTCTACCGCTTCGTCCGCTACCGCATCGAGGATGATGCGACGGCAGAAGACCTGACCTCGGTGGTGTTCGAAAAAGCCCTGGTCAAATTCCATGCCTACGAGTCCCAGCGGGCGTCTTTTTCTACCTGGGTCTATACCATCGCCCGCAATACGGTCATCGACCATTTCCGGGTGGGACACCCGGACCGGGTGGTGCCGCTGAACGACGACCTCCCGCAAGCCAGCCGGGACCCCTCCCCGGAAGAGATGGCGATCCGGGGCGAGGAATTCGGACGTTTACAGGCATGCCTGAAAAAACTGGCCCCCACCGAGCAGTCGGTCATTTCCCTCAAATTCGGGGCGCACATGACCAACCGGGACATCGCCCGGAATACCGGCATGACCGAATCGCAGGTCGGCAACCTGGTCTTCCGGGCGGTGCGCAAGTTAAGAGATAATTTTAAGGGGTGGCGGGATGAATAACCGGCAGGACCAGGCCAGATTATTTGCCGAAAACGTCGACCGCATCCTGGCGGGAGAGCGGCCGGAATTCAGCCCGCGCATGGAAGAAGACCTGCGGACTGCTTTGGAATTCACGGTGCGGATGGCGGAGATGGAACCCCGCCTGCGCCCCGGTTTTGAAAAGTCTTTGCAAGAGCGGTTGCGCCGGCAGTTAGTGGAACTGGAAGAAAAAGCCCGTACCCGGCCGGCGCAGAACTGGTGGAGCTGGCTGCGCCAGCGGTTGCGGCGGCAAACGTGGCAGGCGGTAACGGCAGTCATAATCCTGGGCATTGCGGCGGTTATCGTCTGGATAGCCGGTGTCTTCCAGCCGGCAGCAACGATACCTTCGTTTATCGGGGCTTCGGCTACCATGAGTAAAGACGTATATCAAGAAGGCGAACGGGTGGAAATCGTGGTCCATTTAAAGAATGTTACGGCAGAAAGTTTTACCATCCGGAAATACCCGCCCATCCTCAGTGTGATGGACAGCGAGACCGGCCAGCCGGTATATACTACGGAAGCGGGTGGGGGCACGGTGGTATTGTCACCCGGCCAGGAAACCAGCTATACGGTATACTGGCACCAGCTTGATGCCGACGGACAACCGGTAAGCCCGGGCCGATACTACATCGAACTGGAAGACCTGGACAACCAGGGACAGCCGGTGGAACTGGACCTGCCCCGGACGGTCTCTTTCCGCATCGATTGACCTGATATTTGACGGCGATACTTTTTCCCGACCTTCGTATATATCACTGACAACGCACACGAAGGGAGGAACATGATGAAGAGAATACTGGCAGCCTTATTCCTGATGGTAGATTGTGTCACGGTAACCGCCTGCGGTGCAGTCAGACGATGACTACCCGTCCACCGAGTATGACTAGCCGTACTTCTGGCGACTACCCGGCCGCCGATGACAACCGCGGCCTGTTACTCAACCGACCTCTTCATACACCCAGCCATCGACTACCACCAGCGGTACCATCGGGCTGGCGGCGGGCGGGGCCAAGGACGTGGGCAACTTCCGGGAAAACATCCGCAACAATTACCTGCCGCTGCCCACCGATGTCACCTACGAAGGGCTATTCTACGACTATTATTTCGAGACCGGCCAGGTGGAACCTACCGAGAAACTCTACAGCCCTTCCTACAGCTTCGCCGTGACCCGGGACCCGTTCTCCCATCAAACCGAATACTATCTCTCGGTCGGCTTGAATTCCGGGATGAAAGAAAGCGACTTTGCCCGTAAGAAACTCAACCTGGTGATCGTCCTGGATACGTCAGGTTCGATGACCGAGCAGTATAACCAGTATTATTATGACGGCTCCGGCCGCCAGGTCGATGCCTACGCCGGGGAAGGTACGCACCGGAAAACCAAGATGCAAAGTGCCGCCGAATCGGTAATCAGCATCCTGCGGCAATTCGACGATGACGACCGTTTTGCCATCGTCACCTTCAACTCCCGGGCTTTCCTGTTGCAGCCGATGCGACTGGTGGGTGAGGCTAATATGGGCGACGTGGAAAGACATGGTACTGGATATCAATGCCGGCGGCAGCACCAACCAGGAAGCCGGTATGGAACTGGGGACGGAGCAGTACCGCGGTCTACAGTGAACTGGACAGCTACGAATATGAAAACCGGATGATGGTCTTCACCGATGCCCAGCCGAATACCGGAGATATCAGCACCCGCGGCTTTAATGCCATCGCTGCCACAAATGCGGAACGCCGGATATATACCACCTTCATCGGCATCGGGGTGGATTTCAACTCGCAGCTCATTGAACAGATCACCAAGATCAAGGGCGCCAACTATTATTCGGTCCATTCCCCCCGCCAGTTCCGGGAGCGGGTGGAAGAGGAATTCGACTACATGGTCACGCCGCTGGTGTTTGACCTGCGGTTGGATTTCCATGCCGACGGCTGGCGCATCGAGAAGGTCTTCGGCTCTCCGGAAGCCGATGCCGCGACCGGCAGCCTGATGCGGATAAATACCCTGTTCGCGGCGAAAAGCGAGGGGGGCGAGGTGCGGGGAGGCCTGGTATTACTCAAACTGCAGAAGATGTCATACAACGGCAGTGACAAAGTATACCTGAGAACCACCTATGAAGACCGGAACGGCAGGAGCGACGGGGATGAGTCGGTAGTCTACCTGGAATCCCAGCCGCCGGAATATTTCCCCAATACCGGCATCCGCAAGGGAGTGCTGTTGAGCCGTTATGCCGCCCTGTTGAAGAACTGGATGATGGACGAGCGGCAATATGCCCGGTACAACCAGCCGTGGTCGCCCCGGGTCCGTGAAGATACCGGTATCTGCATACCACTGGAGAACGTAGGACAATGGGAACGGACTTCCCTGGACCTGACGATATCGCTGCCATACCGCAGCATATTCCGAACCTTCGCCGGCTATTTCGAGGACGAAATGTATGCAATCGGTGACGAAACCCTGGAGAAGGAATTGCTGGTTCTGGAGTGGCTGACAGCTTCAAATTGACATTAGTGGCTGCCATCGTTATAATTGAGCTTGTTCAAACCACCCGGTATTTAATTTACATAATGTAATACCGGGTGCTTACCGTACGAAAAGGAGGAAATCATGGCAGGCACTAAATTTAAAGTGGTGGGTTTCGGGAAGATCAGCGGGCCGTCGATGGTGACCGAGCGTAAGGTATTTTCCGAACATAAACTGGACGTGGAAGCGGTGGAGATCCAGCCGAAGAGTGAGGACGAGCTGATCACGCTGGCGAAGGATGCCGATGCCATCATGGGGGGAGGGCCGTTCTTTTCCCGGAAATTGATGTCTTCCCTGCCCAAGTGCCGCATCATCGTCTTTTATTCCGTGGGATTCGACGGCGTAGATGTACAGGCGGCCACGGACAACGGCATCATCTTCGTGAACAATCCTGCCCGGGAATGGTGTGTGGAAGAAGTCTCAAACCAAGCCATGGTTTTGCTCCTGGCCTGTGCCAAGAAACTGGTGCTGCTGGATACCCCGATGAAGCAGGGGCGCTGGATGGATGCCCGCAAAGTCCTGGCTCCCATGGCTCCGATACACGGGCAGACGTTGGGATTAGTGGCCTGCGGGGATATCGGCCGCATGACGGCAAAGAAAGCCCAGGCATTCAATATGAAAGTCATTGCCTATGATCCTTATGCCGACAAAGCCCAGGCGAAAGCGTTGGGCATCGAATTAATGGAACTACCCGATGTGTTGTCACACTCTGATTTTGTATCGGTTCATGCCCCGCTGGCGAAAGATACCTTCCATCTCATCGGAGAACGGGAATTCAGCCGGATGAAACCTTCGGCTTATCTTATTAATACGGCCCGCGGCCCGATCGTCGACGAAGCCGCCTTGATAAAAGCACTAAAGGAGAAATGGATCGCCGGCGCCGGCCTGGATGTGTTTGAGAAAGAACCGACCCCGCCGGACAACCCGCTATTGAAATTCGACAATGTCATCCTGATACCCCATACCGCGTCGTATTCCGATGCGGCACTGGCGACCCAGCCGGTCAACCCGGCGGAAGAAGTTGCCCGGGTCTTGTCCGGAAAGTGGCCGAAGAATCCGGTAAATCCGAAGGTGCAGCCGAAGTTCAAGTTGGAAAAGTAAAAAGAACGTACTAAGCAGTCCGCTCATGAGTGAGCCTGGTTGATTCTGTTAAGTGACCCGCTCATGGTGAGCCTGTCGAACCATGGGTCGCCTAACACTAATTTAATTACATAATTGGGAGGATGGATATGCAGGGAATTACAGCGATAGCGAAAATTCTGAAGATGGAAGGGGTGGAGTTCATCAGCGGTTTCCCCATGAACTCGATATTCGAAGCCGGGGCCAAAGAAGGCATCCGGCCGATACTGACCCGCAACGAACGGGTGGGCGTGGGCATCGCCGACGGGTTTGCCCGGGCCTCTTTCGCCCAGCGGGTGGGAGTTTGCGCCATGCAGAACGGGCCGGGCATCGAGAACTCGTTTTCCGGGGTAGCCCAGGCTTACAGTGAGTCGGTGCCGGTACTGGTCTTGCCCAGCGGGGCGCCGCGGCGCCGCCTGGTGCCGCCAACCTTCATTGCGGTGAACAACTACCAGGAAATCACCAAGTGGGCCGATATGATCAATTTCGCCGACCGCGTCCCGGAGATGATGCGGCGCGCTTTCACCTTTATTGCGGACGGGGCGGCTGGGGCCGGTACTACTGGAGATTCCCGGCGATGTAGCCATGGAGGATTTCCCGGATAACGTCTTCAAATACAAACCGGTCAAGGCTGCCCGGAGTGCGGGCGACCCCGCCGACGTTAAAGCGGCGGTCAAAGCCCTGATCGCAGCCAAAAACCCGGTCATCCGGGCGGGTCAGGGCGTCCTGTTCGCTCAAGCCTGGGACGAACTGCGGGAATTCGCCGAACTACTGCAGATACCGGTCTTTACGACGATGTCCGGCAAGAGCGGTTTCCCGGAGAACCATCCCCTGGCGCTGGGGGCGGGGGGACGTACCCGGCCCAAGGCCGTCATGCATTTCCTGAAGAAAGCCGATCTGGTCTTCGCCATCGGTTCGAGCTGTACCAAAGAAGCCTTTACCACCCCGATACCGGACGACAAGCGGGTGATACAATCGACCGTCGACGAACGGGACCTGGGAAAAGACTACCTGCTGGAACAAGCTATCGTAGGCGATGCTAAACTGGTGCTGCAGCAGATGATCGACGAAGTAAAGGCACAACTCGGTAACGAAGGCCGCAAGAAAGACGACATGGTGCGCCGGGAATTGAAGGCGGTCAAGGATGAATTCCTGAAGGAATGGGCGCCGAAACTGACCTCCAATGAAACGCCTATCAATCCCTACCGCATTATCGGTGATATGCAGAAGGTATTTGATCCGGCGGAAACTATCATCACCCATGAGGCCGGTTTCCCGCGGGATACTTTACTCCCCTTCTGGGAAACGACCACTCCGGGGGGGTATATCGGGTGGGGCAAGACAACGACCCTGGGCGCATCCCTGGGCTTTACTATGGGGGCTAAGCTGGCACACCCGGAGAAGAATTGCATTGCCTTCATGGGCAATGCTTCCTTCGGCATGGTCGGCATGGACTTTGAGACGGCGGTGCGGGAAAATATCCCCATCCTGGTCGTATTAAAGAACGATAACCGCTTGGGCGGCTATCAGCATCACCACCCCTACGCTTCCGAGCATTATTCCCTGAACAAGCAGACGGGGGAATATGCTAAGGTGGCGGCGGCGTTGGGGGGTTATGCCGAGAAAGTAACCGAACCCAACGAGGTCATGCCGGCTTTGCAGCGGGCCAAGAAAGCGATCCAGTCCGGACAGGCTGCTCTCCTGGAGATCATTGCCAAGGAAGAACTGGACGTCCCCATGTACCAGTAATACGATTAACGGATGCCGTTTTGTAGGGGTGGGTCTCGGACCCACCCGCCTTAAGTCCTGATTTAACGCTTAATAATGCGGCAACCTGATAAAGCTTCGAGGCGGGATGGTCACAGACCATCCCCTACAAGATCGTAAATAAATAGCAATAACCAAGGCTAGTTATTTAGTTTTTTAATACCTTATTTGCCGCTGCCACCCCTGCCCCCGCTCCCAGTTTGAAGCCTTCCCGGGCCAGCAATTTTTCCAGGGCATGGAGTAGGAAGAGGACGTTGGCTTCGGTAGAAGAATGGCCCATAAGGCCGATACGCCAGATCTTACCTTTAAGGGTTCCCAGCCCCCCGCCGATCTCGATATTAAATTCATTGAGCAGGGCGCCGCGTATTTTAGCGTCGTTGACCCCGTCGGGGATGCGCACCGAAGTGAGGACGTTAAGGCGGTGCCCCGCCTGGGCGTGCAATACCAGCCCCATGGCTTCCAGTCCGGCGTGGAGGGCCTGCCCGTTGCGGGCATGGCGGCTTATGCGTCTTTCCAGGCCTTCTTCAGCAATGATACGCAGGGCTTCATGCAGACCGTAGACCATGTTGATGGGGGCGGTGTGGTGGTATAAGCGGCCGGTGGCCCAGTAATCGGACAACAGCGACAGGTCGAGGTACCACGACGGCCCCTTCTTTTTTCGTGACTTAAGTGCCGCCAGGGCTTTTTCGTTGGCAGTGAAGGGAGATAAACCCGGCGGTACACTAAGGCATTTCTGGGTACCGCTGTAGCAGATATCGATGCCCCAGTCATCCACGGCTACCTCGTGGCCGCCGAGCGAGGTCACAGTATCCACCAGGAACAGGGCATCGTGGTCTTTTGCCAGCTTCGAGATCTCTCCCAGCGGCTGCAGAGCGCCGGTAGAGGTTTCAGCGTGGACCACGGCGACCATTTTGACCTTTTTTTGTGATTTAAGGGCAGAGGCGACGGCTTCCGGTTCGATGACTTTGCCCCACTCGACGGTGATAGGAATCACGGTGGCGCCCAGCCGGGCAGCGTTGTCCACCATTCGTTCTCCGAACAGGCCGCTGACACCGATAACGGCGGTATCGCCTTCCTCCAGAAAGTTACAAAACGCGGCTTCCATACCGGCGGAGCCGGTGCCGGAAACTGGAAAAGTTAACTGGTTTTTGGTGCGGAAGGTCTCCCGCAGCAGGCCCATAGTATCATCCATGACTGCCTGAAAATAAGGATCGAGATGGCCGACGACGGAAGAAGCCATAGCGAGGAGCACCGAGGGCGCGACGTTACTAGGGCCAGGACCGAGGAGGATGCGGGCGGGGGGATTAATCTGAAGCTGTGTCATTGCTTTGCCACCTTTTCCACTCAAATATTTGTGTATAGTTAGAGTAAGCAAGAAGGTAACATATCAGGGAAGGGGAGGTCAAGAAATTATATACCACAGAAAGAGAGATCCTGACGCTTTGCTAATAAGGTATCAGGGAGTTTGAACAAGGTTCTTGATGGGAAACCTGATAACCACTCAGAGGCGTCCCCCTCCTTTTCTCCTGCGGGACGACGTGAGAGTCTCCTGCTTTGAACGATGTCAAACGTTAGATATTTCGATAATGGATTGACAGGTTATGTTGCATTTAAGAACAGGGATACAATATCATTTACTTATGCCTATTAGTCCATATTATGTATATATATTGGCTAATAGTATCCATAACGTGCTATATACCGGTCAGACCAATGAATTGTTAAGGCGTGTTTGGGCACACAAACAAAGCTTGGTCGAGGGATTTACCAAGAAGTATAGAGTGAATAGATTGGTTTATTATGAAGTAGCTGATAGTAGAGATGGAGCGCTTTTCCGTGAAAAGCAGATCAAAGGGTATTCCCGGATGAAGAAAGTGACGATGATTGAGAAGGTAAATCCTGGTTGGCGGGATTTATATATAGACTTCACCCGCGAAAAAGGTTGACTTATTCTTAGGTTTATATACCTCAGCGCGGGAGATCCCGACGCCTTGTCATCAAGGCATCAGGGAGTGTTGGCAAGGCTCTGGATAGAAACCTGGTAACCACTCAGAGGAGCCCTGCTCCTTTTCTCCTGCGGGGCGACGTAGGAGTCTCCTGTCTTGATAAATGGTGAGTGCCGGATGATCCTGCCGACCGCGGGGAGATCCCTACGCCCCGGTAAGGTGTTAAGGGTACCGGGCTCTGGATGGGCAACTATAAAGCCGACCAAAATAGTCAACTTTGTAACCGGAATGTTACTATAACGTCCCCACAACTTTACTCTCGTGTGAATCTGTTAACCTTGACGTAACTTGACAGTGGCATACTGGTAATTGACTACTTAAGGAGGAACACAAATGAAGAGAATTGCACAAGTAGCCGTAGCGATCATCAACGTAATCCTGGGCGAAGATACTCCCCCCGCCACTGATTTCGTTCGTAACATTCGCCACAGCCCCTTCGCTACTATATAAGGGCCCTTACTTCGTAAGGAGCTTATCTGGTAGCCACCAGACAATATACAGCCCGGCCTTTAAAGCCGGGCTTTTTGGTTTTCAGGGGGTTTGACGTTCTGCTCCTACATGATAGAATAGGGCTAGCAAAGGAAATAGAGAGGAGACTAAAAGCATGGCTGGAGGTTATGCTGGTAAGATTATATTTGTCGATCTTACCACCGGAACGATTAAGGAAGAAACCCCGGATGAACAGATGTACCGTGATTATATCGGCGGTTACGGCATCGGTGTCAGGATCCTGTACAGCCGACAGAAACCCGGTGTAGATGCACTGGGTCCGGAAAATACCCTGGGTATGATAGGCGGCCTGTTGACCGGCACGCCCATGCCCACCGGTGCCCGCTACCAGGTAGTCGGGAAATCGCCTCTAACCGGCGGTTGGGGCGATGCCAATTCGGGCGGCGAATTCGGGCCTTACCTGAAATTTGCCGGTTTCGACGGGGTATTTTTTACCGGGATTTCCCCCAAACCGGTCTACCTGCTGTTGAACAACGGCAAAGCCGAACTCAAAGACGCCTCGGCACTCTGGGGCAAAGATGCCTATGAAACAGAAGATACCCTGGCTGCCGAATATGGCAAAGACAGCCGAGTAGCCTGCATCGGACCCGCCGGCGAAAGACAGAGCCTGATCGCTTCCATCATGACTGACCACGGCTCCGCCGCGGGACGGTCAGGCCTGGGAGCAGTCATGGGTTCCAAAAAACTCAAGGCCGTAGTCGCCAAAGGCAGCCTGCCGGTAACCATTGTTGATAAACCTACGGTGGACAAATTAAGGATGGAACAGATCAAGGGCTGGCAGCAGCCGGGCCCCGGCGGCATGTCTTTCATTGACAATTTCCATACTTTCGGCACCAGCGGCATGGCCGCCACTTCAGCCCACAGCGGCGATACCCCGGTCAAGAACTGGGGTGGCGTGGGTGTGAAGGATGTCCCTGATGTATCGGAATTGAAAGGTGATGCCATCAAGGCGAAAACAACCAAAGCCGGCGGATGCTGGCATTGTCCGATCGCCTGTAAAGCCCTGATGAAAGAAGGCACCGGCGAGTATAAGTACGCCGCCGGCAGCCGCCGCCCGGAATACGAGACCCTGGGCGTCTTCGGGGTGATGTGCGGCAACAATAACGAAGAGTCCATCAACATGGCTAATGATATCTGCAACCGTGCCGGATTGGACACCATTTCCGCCGGTACGGCAGTAGCCTTTGCCATCGAATGCTACGAGAACGGCATCCTGACCAAAAAGGATACCGGCGGCGCCGACCTGAAATGGGGCAACCACCAGGCACTGGTAGCGGTCACCCAGATGATGGCGGAAGGTAAAGGCCTGGGCGCCATCCTGGCTAACGGTGTGAAGAAAGCGGCGGAAAAGATCGGCAAGGGTGCCGAGAAGTACGCCGTCCATATCGGCGGGCAGGAACTGGGCATGCACGATCCCAAGTTGATCTCGCCTTTCGGCGGCTTCAACATCAGCCAGTATCAACTGGATGCCACCCCCGGCCGCCACACCGCCGGCTTCGGGCCGGGCAGCTTCCGCGGCCACCTGGTCAATGCCCTGGGCTTATGCACCTTCGGGTGGGGCTTTGGTGGGGGCCCGGACGGTGACAACCGGTTTGTCGGGTTGATCAATGCCATCACTGGTTGGAACACCAACATGGGTGAATTGCTGCGGGCTGGCGAAAGGATCGCCGTGATGCGGCATGCTTTCAACCTGCGGGAAGGGATTTCCGAAGTGAAATGGCCGGTCCATCCCCGGATCACCGGCAGCCCGGCCTTGAAAGAAGGGCCGTTGGCGGGAGTGACCATCAATGCTGATGCCTGGAATTACTGGAACCTGGGGGCACTGGATTGGGACCGCAATACCACCAAGCCGAGCATGATGAAATTGAAATCATTGGGTTTGGATGAGTTGGTCCCGGTGATGTGGCCGCCTATGGGGCCGCCAAGAAGATAAAAGACGAAACTCTAAACATTAAATTCTAAGCACTAAGAAGTAAGAGTGGGGGCTGTACGGATTCACGGACAGCCCCTCTTTTATGGGATTTATCTGGAAAACATCACCAGAATCCGGATTCCGCCGATTTCGGTCGGATACAAAAGGTTCGGAATGACAAATTGAGTTACTTTGAGATGTTATCCTGAGGCGAAGCCGAAAGGATCCGTATTTCACTTGCCGATCATGAATGGACGACTCAGCGAGTCGTCCGCCTTAAGATTTACCCCTCCCGCTAACTATTCGTCATTCCCGGCCACGACCGGGAATCCAGGTTATAAATTACGCTAGATCCCGGATCAAGTCCGGGATGACAAACAAGTTGGGTCAGGAATGACATTTAGGGATTCTTTTTCAAAAACCATAACACGCCGTGTAGTACAATATACTATATTAGTTGGGGAGGGGACATCGTTGGCGGTGTCCCCTGATTTTTTATATACAGGTGGATATTGAAAAATAAAGGCATCTTTTATGGCTGGTGGCTGCTGGCTGCCCTGGTGGTGGTCGGAAGCCTGGGCCCGATGTCCCGTTATAGCGTCTCAGCCTTTTTCCCGGCGATCTCGGCAGAACTGGACTGGTCGCGGTCCCTGATCGGGACGGCACAGAGCGTGTCTTTATGGGTCTACTCTTTCCTGTCCATACTGACCGGTATCATGGTGGACCGCTTCGGCGGCCGGAAAACGATACTACTTGGCGGTGGATTGTGCATGGCTGGCTGGCTTCTGCTGTCGACCATTAATTCAGTATGGCAATTATACCTGTACTATGGGGTGGTAGCCGGTATTGCAGTCAGTTTCACCCACCTGGTCTGTGTGCAGTCCATTTCCCGGAAATGGTTCATCCGGCGGGGCGGACTGGCGGGGGGCATTGTGGGCTCAGCTTTTGCCCTGGGGACGGCAGCATTCAGCCCCCTGTTGACTTCACTAGCCGCGAGCTTCGGCTGGCGGGCAGTATCCGTGGGAGCAGCTTTCGTCACCGGCATTCCCATTATCCTGTTAGCTTATTTCGTCATCCGGGATACCCCGGAGGCAGTGGGGCTAACACCGGATGGTGATCCAGCCGTGGCGACAAAAATACTCGCGGCAGAAACTAAAAAGAAATGGCGGCTGCGGGAAGCCCTGAAAACCCGGCAGTTCTGGTTGTTGTTCCTGGCTTACAGCCTGATCGGGATCGTGTATAACGGGCTGCTGGGGCACCTGGTAGTATGGGCGGTCGACCTGGGGAGTTCGGTAGCGGCAGCGGGGATCTTTGTGACCCTGTTCAACGGGCCGTCCATCGGCGCCCGGATATTCGGCGGCATCATGGGCGACCGTTACGGAAAACAGAAGATACTGGTCATCGGCACGGCGATGTCATTTGCGGTATTCCTGCTGGGACTGGCGGGAACCACATCACCGTGGATGTTAGGGGTATTTGCCGTGGCCGTCGGCTTGGTGGTGGGCTTTCCGAACACCCTGTTTGCCCCTTACCTGGGCGACCTCTACGGGAGGGAACATGTGGGGTCGCTGTTCGGGACATTAACCCTGGGGTGGGGGCTGATCGGGGGGACGGGGCCGCTGGTGTGGGGGTGGATATACGACCATACCGGCGGCTACAGCATTGCATTGATAGTATCGTCAATATGTTATGCTTTAGCATTGGGGGTCATCTGCCTGGTACGGCCGTTAGCCCAGAAGACGGCGGAAGAGATGACTAATCAATAACACAAGTCAGGGGGTCCTGATGAAGCGGGAAACATTTTGAAGAACTGGTGGCAGCGGCGGTGGAGGGGCTGCCGGCAGAATTTGCTGAGCAGTTGGATAATGTGGCGATCGTGGTGGAAGACCTGCCTGCCCGGGCGCAATTACACCGTTCCCAGGTGGAACCGGGAAATACCTTGCTGGGGTTGTATGAAGGGGTGCCGCACACCCGGCGGGGACATGATTACGGCATGGTGCTACCGGACAAAATCACCATCTTTCAGCGGCCGATCGAGGCTAGTTGCCGGACAGGAGAGGAGGTGGTGGCCTTGGTACGTGAAGTCGTGATCCATGAAATTGCCCATCACTTCGGTATCAGTGACGAGCGGCTGGACGAACTCGAAGAAGATTAACTTACTTAAGTTATTATTGAATGAAATCAGATCAATTGTCTTATATATGATTGCCTTTAGTAAATATATCAATATAGTATGTCTGAATAATGTTATCCATCCCACTTCCACCAATTTCAACCAGATTTTCGTTTTGTCGGTATCCCTGTGATTTCTTTGGGACTTTAGACCTATTACCAATGTCATCAAAAGACCACCTTAACGAACTATTGTAGTGAGAGCTAAAGATAGTTACTGTTAATTTGAGTTGTTTAGTAAGAACAAAAGTGATGTCATACCAACAAAAATATGGCTAATATTCCTTAGGTGAATATTTGATGAATATCGGTCTAGTAATCGGTTTTTCTATAGTGAGTGTAATAGCCGGCATTTCAGTCGGGATATTATATTCGTATATTTATATCCGTATAACTTATAAAAAAAGTATAAGTTTGTGGGTTATGCTTAGCATTTTGTTTAATTCGTCACCTGTTTTACAGCGTACCAATCCTTTTCAGTATTACTCAATTATCGGTCGGTTTCAAGCCAAAATGAAAGAAATTAGAAACGTTATGTTTGGTTCACCATTACTAGATTATTTGTCGTTTACCGGGAACCGACAAGATATAAACGAGAAAACCGAAGTATTTTCATATCACAACTTCATAAAAAAACAGATTCCTCAAACATTATCTGAATTGGATAGAGATTGGAGAAAAACTTCCGTTATGGATGATCTGGAAAATCACCATGAGTTTTATGTCGTACCAGACAAGACTCCTTTACATTGGTCCTTACAAAATGATGGCTTAGTCTCTACCAGTCAAGATGAACATATAAGTAGAATATCAGCGTTTCTTTATGAATTTGAGCATAATCTTGAAATAATCAAGGAATTTGCTGGTGAGAAGTTGTTACCTCTGGAAACATCCTTTTGGGATGCTAATCAGACATTGGTAAGTGATATGACACCAGATCTTAAACACGATCTAAGGGGAATCTATGATGATATTACCTTATTGAATAACCTAGTCTGGTTATCTACGGAATTTAACCGCATCAGTCCCAACATGCGCACGCAATATACTAAACTTATCGGTATCATCGCCGTCAATCTAGAAAAAGTACTAAATGTTGCTGTGTTCCATCATCAGGTGGAAATAGATTTAGCATCGACATAAGTGTGATTTAGGACGAATATCAGCAGACAAAGGACTAGTCAATTCAGTGTAAAAAAAGAGGTAGAGATATGGTTCCAAAATGGAATTGCGGTAATACAGAAAAAGAGTCTGACAATGAAACGAAAAAGAATACTGTCTATACAATTAAGGATATCCTGTCCTGTATAGCGGAAGAGGAAGAAAACCAGGTTGATATTAGTAAAACGATCGATGACGAAATCAAAGCTATGATTAAAGAAGAGATAAAAAATGCCGTCCGTGAATTGGTAGAAGAGCAAAAGATGGTTATTAGAGCCGCGGTGGAAGAAAATAAAAAAATTATCCGGGAAGTCCTGGAACAGGAAATAGGTGCCATTCAGACAAAAGAGGACCATATCAGGGAATCCTTGTTAAGTTACAGGATGGTGCGGTAAAACAACAAATTTAGGGTACGACGAGCCACGAGGTATCCGTTTACTTAGGCCAGTTGGCTTACCGCCAGCGTTATCGGCTGGCAGACCGGTAATGCCCCGGTAACCGTGAAGCCGGCCGCTGTTTCACCTTCAGTGATGCCGCCATGATACTGATACCGGTGTTGGAGGTGGCGGGATAACTGACCTATACACATTACGCAAACGTGGCGACGGTCTGTGTACTGGATGCCAGGTGCGATATCGTGCTGACCAGTAATTTTACCGTAATTTGGAACATCCCGCTGGCGTTGATCAGCATTGCTATGTATGCGGTGTTGATTACATTGGGGTTGCTGTTAAGGTGAAAAGATTGGGTATGGGAGCATGTAATGGCATTGGGGATATTCGAAGTGGAACTGGTGGGAATTATTTTCACCGTTTATTTGTATTGTCTGAAAATCTTTATCCTCTACGGATTTTGTTCGTTGTGTATGATTTCCAGTGTTATCCTGACTTTAGTATTCATCATTTCCATCATCATTTTCTTCTCGATCAAGGGGAAGCTGGAAAACAGTCCGCACGTACGCCGGTTGAAGCTGTCCAACTTTGTCGGATGGTTAGTTATCTCTATCCTTGATAATGTAAAGCTTAGTTCTTTTTCAACTCATAACTGGGCGGTACGGTACCTGCCGGCTGGTACCAGGTAAGATTATCAGCGATGCTTAAAGCCTCGGCCACTTTCCCATCTTTGTAACAGGTAAAAAGTGCCTGGGTCCACTTATATCGTTTTCTCCTATAAGTCCCTTCACCGGTAATGCGGTAGACAAGGTTATCGCCTTCGCCTACTATTTCATCGATGGTGAAGTGAATATCCGGGATATCGGTACGCAGATTGGATACCATTTCCTCATAACCGTCGTGGCCGGTAAAGTTTTTATGGAGGCCGCGGGTGAAAAATTCGGGAGATACCAGGTCCGGTATTACCGAGGTGTTCCCTTTGTTCCAGACTTCAGCATACAGTCGTTTCAGCGTGGTTTTATTGCGTTCAACTGACATATTTCCCCTCCCGCTTCACACATTACTTATTCAACACATCGTTCAACACCGGGTCAGGAAACGGGTGTTTATCAGCAGTTTTTAGAGAAGTTACGTCCCTTATATAAAATTATAACCTTAATTGGAGTTGTATAACTAATGACTTGGTATCGGGACAAAAACATGGTCCAATGTAGCTATTATCAATATCAGTCCTAACTTTCCAGATAGGAAGCGATAGAACTACCGCTGTGTTTACAATCAACACTGTATCAGGTTAAAATATAGGACGTTTAAGGGCGGTTGGCTCAGTCGGTTAGAGCACACGGTTCACATCCGTGAGGTCAGAGGTTCGAGTCCCCTACCGCCCACCATTTACCTTACCACAATGTTTTACGGGTAAGTGCTAAATAGTTTAAAAACGGGTCGATATGATGTAGGCTCAACCGAAGATTTAGAAAATCGGCTGACCGAGCATAATAGTGGTGAAGTGAAGGCTACCAGAAATTACCGACCAGAGAAGATTGTTTACACAGAGACTTTCGATACCTGTAGTGAAGCAATACGAAGAGATTAAAAGCTGGAAGAATCCTCACTATATGGTCAAGCAATTCGATATTGTTCGGTAGCCGGTTAGATCACAGTCCTGATAAAACTGGGGTCTGTAGTCTATTTGGGTTATTCATCATACATTTACCCTCTTTTTCTTCAGAAATCACTGAATTTATTGATAGTTGTAGATAAAATTGTGAAATTCTATACTTGATGTAACCGTGAAAAAAAATATCTTACCGCCGAATGAAAACGGACACCGGGTATGGCTGCGGTATCTTAAGATCGACGATAATACCAGGTTGTCGCAGTACCGGCGGATGGTTAAAACTGTCACCATCCTCGAGACCGGGGCGGTTTACCGCATCATCAAGTATGAATTGCACCTGGCCTTACCAGCCATACTGGATAAAAAAGTACCAATCAGGCGGACGAAACCTGCCGGCAACGCCGTCGTCATCGGCACGGTCGAGAATTTGAAGAAGATCAATTTCGAGGTGCCGCCGGAAGACAACTTAAAGTTGGGTGAGGAGGGTTTCCTGATCCGCCGAATTCAGCACGGTAGAACCAAATGGACGGAAATCACGGCCAACTCGGAATCCGCTTTGGTATGGGGGGTGTTCCATTTTTTGAGGCTGCTCCAGACAGAAAGCGACATCAGGCAAATCGATATCCTCAGCCGTTCCCGGATCCGCCGCCGCCTGTTAGCTCACTGGGACAATCTCGACGGCTCGATCGAGCGGGGATATGCCGGGAGGTCGTTGTGGCAATGGGACCCGTCGCCGAGGAAGACTGGTAAACGGTACCGGGATTATGCCCGGGCTTGTGCTTCCATCGGTATCAACGGTGTTATCCTGAACAATGTCAACAGCCAGGCAGAGAGCCTGAGCACCGGATATTTAGAAAAAACAGCGGCAATCGCTGGTGTGCTGCGGCCTTACGGCATCCGGGTCTATCTATCCGCCGCCTTCAATTCCCCTATTCAATTGGGGGGACTGACTACCAGTGACCCGCGGGATTCAGTGGTAGCCCGTTGGTGGCGGCAGAAAGCCGATGAGATATACAACTTGATTCCGGATTTCGGCGGATTTCAGGTCAAGGCCAGTTCGGAAGGGCAGCCCGGCCCGCAAGACTACGGAGCAGAGCATTACGATGGAGCTAACATGCTGGCGGATGCCCTGCGCCCACACCGGGGAATCGTACTCTGGCGGGCTTTTGTATACGATTCGACGATCGACCGGGACCGGGCTAAATGTGCCTACAAGGAATTTGTCCCGCTGGACGGCAAATTCGCCCCCGGAGCCTTTATCCAGGTTAAGAACGGTCCCGTAGATTTTCAACCGAGGGAGCCTTTTCATCCCCTTTTCGGTGCCATGCCCAAAACTCCGCTGGCGTTGGAACTTCAGATCACCCAGGAATACCTGGGACAGGCAATCCACCTGGTTTACCTGGCGCCGATGTGGAAAGAGGTATTGGAGACGGATACCTACGCCTGTGGGCAAAGATCAACAGTAGCCGGGATAATCGATGGTTCACTTTACAGCAATCCGGAATCAGTGATTGTCGGAGTAGCCAATACCGGTTCCAACCGCAACTGGTGCGGGCATCATTTTGCCCAGGCCAACTGGTATGCCTACGGACGGCTAGCCTGGGACCACCGGTTGAGCAGTGAAGCCGTTAGTGACGAATGGATACGGATGACATGGTCCAACGAACCGGAAGTGGTAGAGAAAATCACAAAGATGATGTTGGGTTCTTGGGAGGCTTGTGTCAATTATATGACGCCACTGGGCCTGCATCATATCATGCAGGAAGGCCATCATTACGGACCGAACCCGGCTTTTAGCTCAGCCAGGCGAGCAGACTGGAATTCGGTATATTACCACCGAACGGATAAAAACGGTTTGGGGTTTGACCGCAGTTATAGCGGCAGCAACGCCGTCAGTCAATATTTCAGTCCACTACGGGAAGGATATGACGATCTGACAACCTGTCCCGAAAAATACCTGCTGTGGTTCCATCATGTGCCGTGGTACCACCGAATGAAGTCCGGGAGAACCCTGATGGATGAGATAGAGTATTTATATGAGAATGGGGTCAAATATGTCACCCGGATGCGGGATGATTGGGAGTCAGTAAGGGGAAAGATAGACCCGCAGCGGCATGCACATGTTGCGAAGAGGCTGGAGATGCAGGAAGATAATGCCCGGCTATGGCGGGATGTGTGTATCACATATTTCCGGCGGTTTATTCAGTAAAATAACACATCATAAGATATGTTAATATATTTCTAAAAGTTACATACAGGAAGTAGGCAAGATGGACGATTTCGAAAAACTAGGTGTTTTTTACCTGGGTAGGCCATACCAACTGGCGGAGAAAAAATCGCCCGGAGGGTTACTGCTGTACGACTCAAAAGACCTGGTTACCCATGCGGTATGCGTAGGTATGACCGGCAGTGGTAAGACCGGGTTGTGTATCTCCCTCCTGGAAGAAGCGGCCATTGATGGTATTCCAGCCATCGCGATCGACCCCAAAGGCGACCTGACGAACCTGATGTTGACTTTCCCGGATTTGAAACCGGAAGACTTCCTGCCCTGGATCAATACTGAAGATGCCCTAAAAAAAGGCCTCTCAAATGAAGAATATGCAGCGAAACAGGCGGAGACATGGAAGAACGGGTTGGCCGGTTGGGGGCAGAGCGGTGAACGGATACGCCGTCTAAAACAGACTGCCGAATTTACGATATTTACTCCAGGCAGCACCTCCGGCATCCCGGTCTCGATCTTAAAATCATTTGCTGCGCCAGCGGAGGCGATATTGGAGGATGAAGAACTATTCCGTGAGCGGATAAATGCCACTGCCACTTCACTGCTGGGAATCATCGGTATCGATGCCGATCCCATAAAGAGCAGGGAACATATTTTAGTCTCGACATTACTCGGCCAGGCCTGGAGCAAAGGGCAGGATATTAGTCTCGATATCCTGATCCAACAAGTACAAAATCCACCGGTGAAAAAGATCGGGGTGATGGATTTAGATTCATTCTATCCGGCGAAAGAACGATTTGAACTGGCCCTGGCATTTAATAACCTGATCGCTGCTCCGGGATTCAGTACCTGGCTGGAAGGAGAAGCGCTGGATATCAACCAGATCCTCTATACCAAAGAAGGTAAGCCGCGTATCGCTATTTTCTCCATTGCCCATTTGAACGATGCCGAGCGTATGTTTTTTGTTTCCCTGCTGCTAAACCAGATTTTAGGTTGGATGCGCACCCAGTCCGGCACCACCAGCCTGAGATCGATCGTTTATATGGACGAGATATTCGGTTTCTTTCCCCCGGTAGCTAATCCGCCTTCCAAGACACCGTTACTAACACTCCTAAAACAGGCCAGAGCTTTTGGAGTAGGAATCGTGTTGGCAACGCAAAATCCGGTAGACCTGGACTATAAGGGCCTTTCCAACGCCGGGACCTGGTTCATCGGCCGGCTGCAGACTGAAAGGGATAAAGCACGGGTCATGGAGGGGTTGGAGGGGGTAGCAGCTACAGCAGGAGTAAATTGGGACCGTCAGGCGATGGAACAGACTATAGCGGGACTGGGCAACCGTATATTTTTGATGAATAATGTGCATGATGATGCCCCCCAGGTTTTTGAAACCAGATGGGCAATGTCTTATCTCCGTGGCCCGCTTACCCGGAGCCAGATAAAAAAACTCATGGACCCGGTCAAGAAACAGATTATTGGTATTCAACAAACTACTTCTTCGTCGTCAGCTAATGCATCAATCACGGCTCCAGCGGAGCAAAGGCAAACCGAAAGAAAGGTAGATATAACCTTGGGAAGACGACCGGTCTTACCACCACAGGTTTCCGAGTATTTTGGTCCGGTAATAGTTGCGCCACCAACGGACCATATCCTGTTTTATCAACCGGGTATTCTCGGTGCCGGTGAGATCCATTTTACAGATACAAAAACCGGGGTTAACCTTATAAAGTATGTTACTTTTAGAGTATCAATAGAAGAGGGTCCGGTACCATTGGATTGGGGTAATGCGGTGGAGATATTCCTGAAAACAAAGAACCTGGAGCAATCGCCTAAGGAAACGGTTGTGTTTGGGAATTTACCAGCTATTGCCATGAAGGCTGAAAGTTATAATGCATGGACCAGGGAATTTGTTACCTGGCTGTACCGTACCCAGCAGGTAGAATTATGGCACAGCCCCAGTCTGAAGGAATATTCCCGGGTCAATGAATCGGAACGCGATTTCAGGGTCAGATTGCTGCAGATCGCCCGGGAAAAACGAGATGAAACCACGGAAAAACTACGGCAAAAGTATGCCCCCAAGTTTGCCGTGTTGCAGGAACAGGTAAGGCGTACCCAAGCGGCAGTTGAGCGTGAAAAAGACCAGGCACGGCAGTACCAGATGGACACTGCTTTATCATTCGGGTCCACGATCCTCAGCGGCTTCCTGGGACGGCGGGTCAGCAGTAAAGCCAGGTCATCGGTGTCCCGGGCTAACCGTTCTGTTAAAGAGGCTAGAGATATAGAACGGGCTCAAGATACCGTCACCGCTGCCCAACAACGACTCCGGCAGTTGGAAACCGACTTCAGTAATGACACAGCGGCATTAGCGGAAAAGATCGATCCTTTGACCGAGCAACTCGATAAAATTCTGATACGACCGTCCAAAACAGACATTACGGTACAATTGCTGGTGTTGACCTGGTTACCATATTGGCAAAGTAAAGATGGTGAGCAACTACCGGCCTGGCAGTAATCACCAAAGTCAGTACTGGCCAATACGTTGACCCGCATTAGTTCCAATACCTGACAGCGAGATAAATCAACAGTACAAGAGAAGAAATACTGATCAGCACTATCACACTGACACATAACAAGAATAACAGTACGAAACGCTTGGTATCGCTGCGGGCTTTTTTTACCAGTTCGGGCACATTGATCTCGGGTATCATTTTACGGGTTGCGAACATGGCTCCTGGAATCAATAAAAGGTCTTCCAGTAAACCAATGATCGGTGTAACATCCGGGATCAGGTCGGCCGGGTTCAGGATATAGAGAAATAGTACAACTAAAATAGAACCGGCCTTTATTTTAGTTTTCCCCGGGATGTCATGGTCCTTCAGCAGCAACATGATTCCATAAGGAAAAGCGATCCAGTCGATAATATGTGTCAGCCATTTCATTCGGTATTCACCTGGCAACTGTTTTAATTACCCTGAAGCAGGTATAAAAACACGTTTGCATCAACCACAGTCTGAAATGATTATAATCTATGTTTAGCAAATCCAACTTATTTACATAACAAATGACCGTGTTAAGGGGTTATCGATGAGCAAATCAACCTGGTCGCTGCAGTTCATGTATAGTATGGAAAGATTCGCTACGTCCGTGTATCAAGCACAGAAAGGCGGTTTTCATACCAAGGAAATCCTAGAGAAAATGACCTATGCGGTAGAAAATGAACAGGAGCACGCCAATAGTTTAAAAGCCCGCCTGATTCACTTGAAGAAAAGGCCTTTTGCTTTGGCTTTTTTATTCCGCTTGGCTGGTAGTATCGTCGGCTGTATCAGCCGGTGCGGCGGCAATAAATTTGCCTTGCGAGCCGGAGTAGTCATCGAGGAGCGGGCAGTAAAAGACTACAGCTATTTTCTAAGAACCTTGATCCTGGACGACCGTACCAGGTCATTGATCAGGAGGATCATTGCTGATGAAGAACGTCATATCGCCAACTGGCAGGACTCACTGAGAACCTTAAAACGAAGTTGACATAACAAGAATATTACTTGGCGTTAAAACGTACCGTTACTATATCACCGTCCTGGACCTCGTATTCTTTGCCTTCCAGGCGGTGCCGTCCGGCTTTGGCGACAGCAGCTTCACTGCCGTACTGCATCAGGTCGGCGTAACTCATGACTTCCATGCGGATAAACCCGGTTTCCATATCCGAATGTATTTTTCCGGCTGCGGTAGGAGCTTTGTCACCACGGCGGCAGGTCCAGGCCCGGACTTCGTCTTCGCCAACGGTGAAAAAGCTGATCAGGCCGAGTTTACTGTATGCTGCGTGCAAGAGGCGTTCCATGGCTGACTGCTCCAATCCAAGTTCCTTGAGGAAAACTTTACGGTCTTCGAGTTCCAGTTCGCAGATATCGGCTTCGTCTTTACCGCAGACTACGATAACTTCGGTATTTTCTTTGGCAGCCAGTTCTTTTAGTGCCTGAACGTGTTTATTATTGGCATCAGCCATCGACTTGATGTTGGCGAGATACAATACTGGTTTCATGGAGACCAGATTGCACTCTTTAATACTGGTGATTTCCTGGGTGGAAAGGACCTGGCGGCGGGCAGGAACTCCATTCTGAATCCCGTCTAATACTTTCTGGCAGTTGGTACTTTCCCGGATGACTTCTTTATCACCGGTCTTGGCTTTTTTTGCCAGCCGTTCCAGTTTATTCTGCAGCGTAGCCACATCCGAGGCCATCATCTCGAGGTCGACGGTCTCGACATCCCGAACCGGGTTGATGGTAGGGTATTCGTACGGTACCTGGTCGTCTTCGAAACAACGTACTACATGCAGCAGGGCTTCCATATCTTTGATATTGCTGATGAGGCGTGAACGGCGGCCGGTATCAGCAGGTTTGATGCCGGCAGTATCCATCACTTCCAGTGTCGCCGGTACAATTTTACGTGGGTGGTACATGGCGACCAGTTGGTCCATTCGTTCATCAGGCAAGATTAACGATGACACGATTAGCCTCGGAACTGCCGTATAGGGGCGCCCGGGCGGAGGTGACAGCATTAAAAATAACGGTCTTGCCGGAGGAGGGGATACCGATCAGTCCACAACGTAAACCCATACCAGTTTCCTTTCAGATGAAATACACAGACTGGATTATTATAGCCAAGCGAGACTGAAATGACAAAACCATGATTTTAGTGAACCTTTATATTTGAATTCATCTCCAGCCCCTGATAGTATCAACATATTACTGGAAAGGGATATCGTGTGCCTGAAGATAATACGAAGGCAGGTGGAGTGAAGACACCCCGCTTTTTTTACGGGTATGTAATCGTTGCTGCGGCTTTATTGATTGACATGATCATGGCTGGGGTACATTTCACCTTCGGCGTATTTTTCAAACCGGTTTCCAGTGAGTTTGGTTGGACCAGTGCCGCGACCTCAGGTGCCTTCACTTTCTACAGTATAGCTCACGGTGCTCTTTATATCGTGACCGGTAAAATAAGCGACCGTTTTGGCCCAAAACCGATGATGATTGCCAGCGGCCTGTTTTTCGGCCTGGGCTTTTTCCTGATGTCGGGTATTTCCAGTATCTGGCAGTTGTACTTATATAATTTCCTGATCGCCGTGGGCATCAGCGGCGGTTTCGTACCGTTGTTATCCACGATCACTCATTGGTTCGAGAAACGGCGTGGCTTGATGACCGGCCTAGTGCTGGCTGGTGGGGGCCTCGGCCAGGCAATTTTTCCGCAGATAGGCACCTGGTTGATTGCAGAGTACGATTGGCCGGCAGCTTACCGGATATTTGGTGTGGGGATACTGATTGGAGTAATACTGTTATCACTATTCCTGCGTAAGGATCCGGCACAAATGGGGCTGGTCCCATATGGCGCAATATCCGGCACGGGGAATAAAGAGAAAGTCCGGACCGGGCTCTCAATTAAAGCAGTGATACATACCGGACGATGGTGGCTCTTTTTTATCTCAATTATCCTGTTCCAGTTCGGATTGGGTGTAATGGTAGTTCATGCCATTAATCACGGGATCGATCTGGGGATGAGTGCGGCTGCGGCAGCGGGGATCGTTACCACTTTTGCGGGAGTAGGTATCGCTGCCCGGGTATTTTTCGGTGCGGTGGTCGACCGGATCGGTGGTAAGTATGTCATGGCCCTCGGTATCCTGGTCCTGGCTGTATCAATGCTGGGTATTGCTTTGACCCGGTCAGTCGGCCTTTTTTATACGATGGCCGCGGTTTTCGGGTTGGGTTTTGGCGCCTCTATTTCCAGTATGTCACCACTGACGGCGCAACTTTTCGGCCTGCGTTCTCACGGGGTCATATTCGGAATAGCCACTTTCGGGGCGACGGTGGGGGGTGGATTGGGGCCATTGATGGCCGGAGCAATATTCGATGCGACGGATAGTTATTCTCTTGCTTTTGTTATCGCCAGTGTCCTGAGCCTGGTGGCATTTACCGGGATCATGTTCTTGAAAGTGCCTAAAATGACCTCCGATACCTGATATTGAGAAAAATACCAGTTACTCTTAGTATTAGTATCTAGATCACCCGGATTACATATTCGGGACAAACGGCAGCACAATAACCACACAGGATACACCTGGATTGATCGACCTGTACTTTTTTTTCGCCCATGGTCAGGGCTTTCTGGTCGCATTCATCGATGCACATCCCGCACTGAATACAGCGGTCGTATACGATCAATTTACGCTTCACCTGGCCGACCCGTTCTTTTATATCTGATGGAATAGGCCGGTCTTCAAAGATGGCAACATTCATCTCGACTTCAGCTTCATCTTTCATCCCGGCGGCGACGGCATCACAGACCGGGAGGTGCCGTAGATAATTGAATGATTCCACAGCTTCAGCGGCAAGGTGCCCACCCCCGACCGGCTTCATGGCATAAACAAACTTGCCAAGTTTCTTAGATTCATCTAAGGCTAGCAACATCTCATCTAATGTACCGTCGATGATCCCCAGTCCTTTACGGTTGAGTACCGGAAAAACCACATCGAAAGCCCTTTCGTTGTTGATAGCCTTAACGCCGGCTATTGTATGCGTTGAACCTCCGATCGCCCGGACCAGCCCTTTTTTCTTCATATCAAGAAGGCATTCCAAAGCTCCCTGGCGTTGTGGAAGGTTTTCTGCAGTAACCAGATGGAGATGAAAGATATCGACATAGCTGCGATTAAGCTCCCGCAGGCATTCGTGGATATCAGCCTGTAACTGGTTATAAGAAGATGCATGGCTTTTACTGGCGATGACTACCTTATCTTCAGGGATATCTTTTAAGCCGAGGGCGAGGTGGGTATAGGAGTTATAAGCCTGGGCGGTATCATAAAAATTCACCCCCAAGGCAAATGATTTTCGAATAGCTTTGGCCCCTTCTTCCGGCGGTAAATTAGCTTGCAGAGACCCAAGAATGAGGGTACCATGGCACAGTTCTGTTACCGTGATGCCGGTGCTGCCGACATTTACTTTCTTCATATCAGTCCTCCCTGAACCGGCGGATATTTTATAAACCCCTGAGGAATTCCGGGCGAAGGGTAGAGGGATCTCCCTGTTCCAGTACACGGGTCAATTCCTGCAGCATGCGCTCTTTATCGCCAGGAAGAGTCCCCCGGATAGAGAAGTAATTGGAAGCATGCATCGAGCTAAAAAAACAGTTGGTAAAGCGGCTGTTCTCCAGGATCGTTTTTAGTTCCTTAAGCGAATTAAAAGCTGAGATTGGATGAAACCGGCCTTCAGCCAGTTCACGGTGTAAAGGAGTTCCTTCAACGAAGGTGGTGGTCAAAGCTCCTACAAAGTCAGGATCCATTTCACTCAGCACCCGGGCGGTAGCCAGAGCATGCTTTTCACTCGCTTCCACACCCGCAATGCCGAGGATTACTGTAATTGAAGTAAGGATTCCAACTGCCTTCGCCCGTTGAGCGGCTTCGATCATACCCCTGGTATCGGTGCCTTTAACGATATGGCTGAGTATCTTATCATCGCCGCTTTCCAGCCCCATATAGACGATCCCCAGTTTAAGTTTTTTTAAGTTGGCTAGTTCTCCGGGAGTACGCCGCAGAATATCGGCAGCCGTAGCATAAGTAGCGATGCGTTGGATAGATGGCATACGCTGGTTTAGATATTCCAGAGCTTCCACCAGATTGTTATATGGATAGACCAGGGCGTCGCCGTCCTGTAGAAAAACATTCCGGCCGTCCCATTGGCTGGCAATTTCCCGGACGATCCAGGGGACGCCGGGGATGCTAATGTCCGTTTTCATAAACAACGCCAGCGCATCGATTTCTTCCTTGACCTCTTTTAGCGGCCGTATCCGCAGTTTGGAGCCGTAATAATTGCAGAAACTGCAAGTAGCATTTGAACAACCGGAGGTCAATGGTAGAAAATAGCTGAGTCTTTCACTGGGAGGACGGATGATGTCCGGTCTGATAAAGGGCATAAATACCACCTAGAAACAAATTAACCATTAATTCATTTTAGCATTGTTAAAACAATACACTCAATATCAGCTTGACATGATAAGCCTTATTGCCTAGAGTGTTGTAACAAATACCTGCGCCATCGTGACTTATATTGAACTAAACTAATTGCCGGACTTTTCAATAAAGGAGGAATCATGGAAAAAATAAGTAATAACATCTATGTACAACTCGGCAACCGGAGCTGTAATCACAGCTTCGTGGCTACTTCGGAAGGCCCGGTGATGATCGATACGCCGATGGTGTACGATGATGTGCAAAAATGGAAGGCCGAGATGGCTAAATTCGGGACTGTGAAGTATATCATTAACGGAGAACCGCATGCCGACCATGTTTCCGGCAACTTCTTTTTCGAGGCGCCCATTGTAGCACATGAGGGTACCAGAAAACTGATACTAGAATCTAAATTGGAACAGTATGCAGAGACTTTAAAACAATTCGACCCGACAGGTACTACCCCTGCCGGATACTATTACCGCCCGCCGGTGATCACTTTTTCTGAAAGACTAACACTTTATGTGGGAAGTCATACTTTCCAACTTTTACATACACCGGGCCATACTCCTTTCCAGGTGTCGGTGTACGTTCCGGAAGAAAAAGTACTCTTTACCTCGGATAATGTGACTTTTGGTGTACCGCCGTTCCTGCACCAGGCGGTACCATTCGACTGGATTGCGTCGTTGCAGCAGCTAAAGAAACTGGACGTGGCGAAGATCGTGCCTGGACATGGGAAGGTCTGCGACCGGGACCACCTCGATATCATGATCGGTATCCTCCAGGGGGCTATTGACGTTGTGAAATCTGCTATCAAGAAGGGGATGACACTGGAAGAAGCACAAAAAAACCTGAACTTGTTCGAGAGTTTCCCCCGTAACGAACGGACGGCAATGATACAGAATATAGGTATGACCCGACTGTATGAATTATTTAAGAATGCGTAAAAAATTGTTGATATTTTAGTTATCAGGTGTTTGCCAAATGAAAAAACCGGAGGTTTCTCAAATGGATGTACTGGAAGCGATCGCAAAACGGAAAAGTATACGAGCTTATAAGACCATCCCCATACCCGAGGACAAACTTAATAAGGTACTGGAAGCTGCACGCCTGGCCCCTTCAGGCGCTAACCGCCAGGAGATGAAGTTCGTAGTGGTGAAAGATCAAAAAACCCGGGCGAAATTATCTGAAGCTACCGGAGGCCAGAAGCACGTTGCCCAGGCACCGGTGGTGATCGCCGCAGTTTCTACAGACCCGGAGAAGATGATGATCTGTGATGTTCCGGGCTATCCGGTGGATGTGGCGATAGCTATCGATCACATGACACTGGCTGCTTTCGACCTCGGATTGGGTACTTGCTGGATCGGCGCTTTCAACCAGGAAACGGTAAAAAGCATTTTAAGTATTCCTGATAAGTGTAAAGTTGTCCAATTGCTTACCCTGGGAATTCCTGATGAAGAGGGCCGCCCGAAAGACCGCAAGCCCATCGAGCAGATAGTTTGCTACGACAAGTACAAATAAAAAGTAATAAAAGAATCGTTTTAAAAAAAGGAGCCGGAGTAATCCGGCTCCTTTTTCTCATTATTAGGTATAAGTTATAACCGCCTGTTATTTCCGTTCTGATCCGGGAGGAACCGGCCGGATAGAATAACCGGGTGAGAAGGTGATATCGATAAACATCAACGGTTTAGTAACCCTCTTCACGTTCAGTGGCCCATGTAGAGTACCTTTAGGGATGTAGACACAAGCCGGATAGTTGATAATATGCTTCTCACCATTTTCTCCTACCGAGAACTCGACCTCGGCATCGAAATCACCGGCGCTGTAGGGATCGCCGCCCATGAAGAAAACCGCCTGGTCGAAATCATGCCGGTGGGCATCCATGACCATCACGAATGGTTGTGTTAGGAGCGACCAACCCAGGGAGAAGTTTGCCCCACCCAGGTCGGTTCCGCCTGAGATGCCTAGCTGCGGTGGAACTACTTCTTTAAAGACGGAAAACCCCGTCTTTAGTTCAGTGACATACTGATTACGTTTGACATTGATATTCGCCATACCGATGCCCTCCTTTTTCCGGCTACCTGTCTCCCGAATGTGAAAATGCTTGATTTAACACCGGGATAACCTGCGGTCATTGTATCATTAAACATAATAAAAAACAGTTTTTTTCTATTGACGGGAACTGTTATAACTGTTATAGTATAAATATAACAGTTGGAAGTGGTACGATGTTGTTAACGATAGATGAAAGCGACAACCGCCCGCTATATCTACAAATCACCAGCCAGATCAAAGAGCAGGTGAGTAATGGTTCGTTGTTGCCAGGTACTGAGTTGCCTTCGGTCAGGGAACTAGCGGAAAGCCTGGGTATAAATATGCACACAGTCCGGAGTGCTTATCTCAAACTGCGGGATAATGGAATAATCAGGCTAAGGCTGGGACGGCGGGCAGTTATTAACCGGAGCCGGCAGTATCAAATCGATGTCGCTTTAGAGACAGGTATCGAAGCACGCCTCAAGGAAGTGGTGACCGATGCTTTACTGACTGGTATGGCGTCGGAAAACCTGCGGCGGCTTCTCATGAAACAACTGGATAGGCTCAAATAGTACCTCGAATAAAGGAGCATGATAGTGAATACCAAATTGGTACACCCCATATGGACTCATTTACCGGCAGTAACTGCCCTGGCGGTGTTTCTCATATACACTTTCGCCGGCGGTACTTTACCTGCTAAAGTTCCGGTCCATTTCAATTACGGGGGAATACCCAACCGTTTCGGTTCTCTATGGGAGGTGGTGGGGTTGATGATTGGTTTATCTTTATTGTTCATTACCATCTCTTTTATTCTCGATGAACTGTGGACGCGACAGGAAAAACAGAAAACATTTAACTGGTTATCGTTAATGGATGATATTACCATCGGTGCTATGGCGGGGATCAACATAGGCTACCTGATTTACTTGAGACAGGGATTGGAGGTTTTCAATTTCCCCTGGTTTTCTCTTGGATTGGTGGGGGGAGGAGCGGCCTTGTTGGCAGTAATACTGGAACTAATACGGCCTTACCGTCGTTTTTCTCCGGCCTTGATGGAATCGCCTGCCTTGTCCTTAGATGAGGACATTTCGCGTCGTTTAAAGTCGAAAGCCCCGTTTGTATACTGGGACTACCAGAATCCGTTATACGTGAGCTTGATATCGGTCTTGATGCCGCTGTTAATGGTGGGGATCGCAATCTGGATATGGTTCGAACAACCATGGCTGTCCGGATTATTACTAGTAGCGATCATCCCCTCATTCATCATGTACGGCGGGCTGCGGGTAATCATCACGCGACATGATTTGACGATTCGCCTGGGAATACTGGGGATAAAGGTCTTACAGCTAAAATTAGCCGATATCGATGCTGTAGAAAAACATGAATTTGCGCCGTTACGTGATTTCGGCGGCTATGGAATCCGTTTCAACCGAGAAATGCAGGCATATTATCTACGCGGTAACCGGGGGGTCAAGATAACTACTGCCGGCGGCAAAAAATATCTCATTGGCTCTGACAATACCGAACGCCTGGCAGCCGTGATCAGTTTGGTTTCCGGCCGGAAAGCAGCTGATATATAATGATTTCCATTAATCACTGGATAATACTGGACCTCATGAAAATGATAAGAGGAAAATGAAATGGACGAATCGTTAAAGCAGATAGTAAGTTTGCTGCCCTTGATCATACCCCTTATGATATTGGAATTTGCATTGATGGTGATCGCCCTGGTTGATGTTATCCGGCGGGAACGGGTGAGAGGGAACAACAAGGTGGTCTGGATAATCGTGATCGTTTTAGTAAATATCATCGGCCCGATTATTTATCTACTTTTCGGGCGGCAGGAGGCACCTCTTGACAGCGATAAAGACTGAGAACCTGTCCAAGTCATATGGTACGATCAAGGCAGTCGATGGTCTAGATCTTGAAGTCCCTGATAATGTTATCTTCGGATTCCTCGGCCCGAATGGTGCTGGTAAAACTACGACGGTTAGATTGTTGACCGGTTTCTCCCGCCCTACTTCCGGTAAGGCCTGGGTGGCAGGTGAAAGCGTGGGTGGGGGAAACCTACAGCTACAGTCGAAAACCGGTTTGCTGCCTGACGTCCCGGCCTTTTACAACTGGATGACTGGTAGAGATTTCCTCGCTTTCGTTGGTGAACTGCATCAAATACCACCGGCGGAGATAAAAAAACGGACCGCTGAATTGCTGGAACTAGTCGATCTAAAGCAATCTGCCCGCCGTAATATCGGCGGATATTCCCGTGGCATGCGGCAGCGGCTAGGAATTGCCCAGGCTTTGATGAACCGGCCGAAAGTGCTGTTTATGGATGAACCGACTTCTGCACTAGATCCGATCGGCCGTAAAGAAATATTGACACTCGTGCATAACCTGCGAGAAACCGCAACGGTTTTTATGTCCACTCATATTCTCTCCGATGTTGAGCGGGTCTGTGATATGGTCGGAATTATCAATAAGGGTAAGTTGATGACGATATCAACGGTCGACGCTTTACAAAAGAAGTATGCCCGTTCGATATTCGAGATGGAGTTTGTTGAAGATCCGTCCGCTTTTCTCGAGACCCTTAGAAAGGTACCCTGGTTAGCCGAACCTTTAGTCGTCCTGGAAAACGGTAATCCTGTGGTCAGGGTACGGGCAATTGATATCAATCTTGCCAATAAAGAATTACCTCGCCTGGTCAGTAACAGCGGTTTGACCCTGCGGCGGTATGAGTTGACTTTGCCAGACCTGGAAGAGATATTTGAAAAAATCTTGAGTGGAGGAGGTAATTGATGCAAGGACTACTGCCTCTTCTAAAAAAAGAGATAAAAGAACAATTCAAAACATACCGGTTCCTGGTAGTAATGAGTGTTTTTCTGCTTTTTGGCCTGACAACTCCTCTGACCTTAAAATACCTGCCGGAAATAATAAAGATGGCGGGTGAAGGGGTGGAGATGAATTTTCCTCCACCGACTGCAATAGAAGCATTGTTAAGTTATGCTGGTGATATCAGCCAAATCGGTATATTTGTCATTGTACTGGTAGTGATGGGAAGTATCGCCAATGAGTTACAGCGTGGTACAGCTCTGATCGTACTCAGCAAACCAATCAGCCGTACTGCTTTTGTCACAGCAAAACTATTAGCGTTAAGTATGACATCATTGGTTTCTCTGGCAGCATCTTCCCTGGTATGTTTTGGTTATACGGTATGGTTGATCGGTGGTGCAGATGTCAGTAATTTCATAGGCCTGAATATAATGGTCGCTTTATTCATGGTATTCAGTATTTCTATAACATTATTATTTTCCAGTATATTTCGTAGTTCTTTAGCAGCAGGTGTGGTTGCCCTGGCAGTGATTATCGGCCAGGCGATATTAACTGCAGTACCAAAAGTGGGCGATTTTATGCCGGGGCAATTGCTGGGATGGGGTAATAGTATATTAACCGGTGGTGATACTTATTGGTGGGCGATGGCGGTCACGGTAGTCCTGACAATATTGTTTGTATACCTATCCCAACGTGCCCTATCAAGTAAAGACATTTAGCAAAAGAGGGACGCTGTAATTAACGTCCCTCTTTTCTCTTTTCTTATTAGTTGTTGTTTATTATTTGGTGGGGTCCATCACCCGTCCCAGGAAGATGATACTACCGGTGGCATTATCCCGGATGAGGTAAATAAAAGGCCGGTTTATCGTAATTGTTGCTGACTCCGGCATGGAAGTAGTCCCTACCATGACTGCGGTAGCTGCCGCAGCTTCGGTCCCGGCTTCGTCTACTGATACGAAAGCTTTATGCAAAACATCCTGGATAAAAAGGTCTTTCTCCCCATCCATCCCGGAGAAATCAGCCCCATCGGAAAATGCAACCGACATACCTAGCTGGCTGAGGGCATCTTTCAAGCTGAAAGATGACTCGTATTCGAACTTCGGCAACGTCAGGGTAACCGAGTATGTTCTTAATTGACCAATGATCCGTTGAAGATTCGCATCATCCAGGGACGACTCAAAATTACTAAATTCCCCGTCTTTGGGTAAAATGACGACCATGGATAGTTCACGGCCGTCATATTGCAGTTCAACTGCCTGGTATTTATCACCTTCAGTGTAACGCATTGATCCGATCTGTTTCATCAAGGGAATGCTAATAGGGTTGCCGTTGATTTTAGTGAAAGTACCATTGTAAGTCATTTCCTCTTTGAACGGGTTTAACCAGGCAGCGTTGAAATAAATAGCGTTGGTTAGGACCATACGGGTCATCTGGTTTACTCCACCTTGAGGAATGAGGTCCTTGATGCGGTTTTCAGTTTGTTCTTCGACCCAATCGTTAATAGTGATACGGGACTTTTCAGTATCTTTAATAAAGTCGACGGTCCTAAGTCCGGCACTATAATTGATTGCCAGGACATCCAGGAATGGAGACAGGAACTTGAAATCCTTTTGTCCCCAGATAGAATTCGCGATACGAAGACGGAACCCTTCCCCGTCCTTTCCTTCAGCCCCCTGGCCTCTTTTCTCAAATTCCAAGTCGAGCCAGTTGAAGGCCGGATGCAGTTTGTCCTGATCAAGGGTAAATTCCATGGCATCTGCCATAGCTTTCTCTGTGTCTCCCGCAGCTCCGGCGAAGGTCATCGCCAATGCCTCAGAGATACTGTATGGGGAGAAAAATATGTTTTCGCCCTGGTCAGTGAGAGATTGGTACAATTTTAAGGCAAAGGTGTTGTTTCCTTCGACCAGTTCAGACTGTGTGTCAGTGTTGACTTCCGGTGATGTATCTCGCGGTTTATCTGATTTTACTACCCCTGCTGAAGCAGCAGGGTTGCATCCTGTGATTCCAACTATTAAAATAGCGGTTAACATTAAAAGAATCAGCCGTTTCATAAAACCTCCTGTAAATCGTATTGCATTCTATATAACGTAGCATGGAATGAAAAGATAGCCGTCTTGTTTGTCCCAGTTTATTCAAATCACCGGTAGTCAACTTGACTACAATGAATTCCAATAATAGACTGAAACCGAATTTTAATACAGGAGGTACTAGATGGGGCGAGTACAAGGAAAAGTAGCTATCGTTACCGGGGGCTCTACCGGATTAGGCCGGGCTACCTGTTTACTTATGGCTAAAGAAGGAGCTATGGTGATAAATGCTGATATCCAGGATGATTTAGGCCAGGAACTAGTAAAGGTTATCGGTGAAAATGGCGGTACAGCCAGGTATCTCCATATGGATGTGACCCGTGAGGATGATATTAAACAAGCCTGTGCCCGGGTGTTTGAAGAATTTGGCCGGTTGCACATACTGGTGAATAATGCCGGTATCACCGGGGCCATTAAGCCAACTCACGAAATAACCATTGCCGAATGGGACCAGTTAATGAACATCGATGCCCGGGGCGTCTTTCTGTGCACTAAACATGCGGTCCAATATATCAAGCAGAGTGGCGGAGGTAGTATTGTAAACATTTCCTCGGTATATGGAATTGTAGGTGGGGTTGACGATCCCCCCCCGTTTTTGTATCACGCAGCCAAAGGGGCGGTGCGTTTGATGACCAAGTCCGATGCGGTGTGCTATGCCCGGGATAATATCAGGGTCAACTCAATCCATCCGGGATGGATATGGACACCGATGCTCGACGGAGTCGGTAAGAATGCTCCCGAAGGTCAGGAGGAATTCAACCGCCGGCTGTTAAGTAGAATTCCGCTGCGGCATTATGGAGAACCTGCCGATGTAGCCTATGGTGTGTTATATCTTGCCTCAGATGAATCGAAGTTCATTACCGGGAGTGAATTGATCATAGACGGTGGTTATATCGCCCAATAAAAATTCCTATCCGGTAAAGTCGGTTAGTTCATCATAAGAATTTACCTCTTTTAAGACCTTGACACACTTATTTCTCATTTCTTATAATATATTTCGATATATCTAATTATATCGCTATAAGGAGAAGTAGTTGACCTTTAATCCACATTTTCCAGGTGGACATCTCCGTGCGGAGGGACCTTTCCAGAAAGGTGTTTTCAAGTACATTATCCTTTCTTATTTAAAAGACAAACCGGGGCATGGTTATGAGATTATCCGGGCTTTAGAAGACCATTTACATGGCCTTTATGTCCCCAGTGCCGGTACGATTTATCCGAGACTTCAAATGCTGGAGAGTCATGGATATGTTACCTCAATACTCAAAGAAGGAAAAAAGGTATATTCGATAACAGACGATGGTTTGCACTTTCTGGAAGAGAATGCTGAACTTGGCCGTGAAATCGAAACGCGTATGAATGCATGGGCAGCTCCGGAAAATGCTGAAGCCCGTAAGCGGACGATGCGCGAGTTTCACCGGGTTTCTGATGTCTTAAGATGGGAAATCCGGCGTATGAATGGTGATAAACTACAGCGTGTTCATGATATCCTGGTACGGACTCATAACGATATCGTCGATATTGTCGGTGACTAATATTTTTCGTTATATATGAAAGTAGTATTGCGCTTACTGCGCTTTGTGAAAAAATACTGGGTTACCCTGGCAGTAACCTTGATATGTCTACTGGCCAGTACTGTTTTTAGCCTGGTAGTTCCGCGGATGCTGGGGAGAGGCATCGATGCGGTACTAGATGCAGACAATCAGACTTATCTGTATATCGCAGCCGGTGTCATCGTCGGGGCCGCAGCCTTGCGAGGCCTGGCTGGATATGTTCAACAATACCTGACTCAGGTTGTATCCCAAAAAGTCTCCTATGATATCCGTAATGCCCTTTACGACCATCTTCAAAAACTAAGCTTTGCCTATCATGATAAAGCTCAGACTGGACAATTGATGTCCCGGGCTACGGTAGATATCGAAGCTGTCAGGATGTTCCTTGCGATGGGGTTGTTGAGTGTTATCCAGATAGTCTTGCTGGCTGTCGGAATCGCTTATGTCATGATAGTTGCCAATTGGTCTCTGGCCTTGATGACACTGGCTTTTTTCCCCTTTATCGCCTGGGTAACCGTGATCCTCAGCGCAAAACTCCGGCCGATCTGGTTGAGTGTACAGCAGCTTATCGCTGCTTTAGGTACTACCTTACAGGAAAGTCTGAACGGTATCCGGGTAGTAAAAGCTTTTTCCCGTCAGGAGGAAGAGAGCCGAAAATTCGCTATTGATGCCAAGAAGTTAAATGATGAGCAGGTGAACGCTGCCCGGCAGACTGCGATCAATATGCCTTTGATGACCTTCCTCCTGGGTTTGCCTACTGCCCTGGTTTTGTGGTACGGTGGCCGCCAGGTTATTGACGGCAGTATGACTATAGGCCAAATAACCGAGTTCATTCTTTATATTGGTATGTTCGGGATGCCGATACGGCGCCTGGGTATGATATCGAATATGTATTCCCGTACTATTTCCGCAGGCCAACGTATCCTGGAAATCTTTGATACCGAATCTATGGTCAAGGAAAAACCCAATGCCGTCTCTCTGGGTACTGTGAAAGGCAAGGTCGAATTCCAGCATGTTAGTTTCAGTTATGATTCCATGGGACCGGCTTTGGATGATGTATCCTTTACCGCTGAACCTGGACAGACAGTAGCGTTGATTGGCGGTTCCGGCAGCGGTAAGAGTACGATAACCAATCTGTTGTCCCGTTTTTATGATGTCACCAGCGGTAGTATCAGGATAGATGGTGTAGACATCCGTGATGTTAAACTGGCTTCCCTCCGTCAGAATGTGGGTATTGCCCAGCAGGACGTGTTTCTCTTTTCTGCTACCGTAAGGGACAATATTGCCTACGGGGTTCCGGATGCCGGTATGGATAGTGTTATTACTGCGGCCAAAGCAGCACAGATACATGATTTTATCGAAAGTCTGCCCGGAGGATATAAGACGTGGGTGGGGGAGCGGGGTGTGACCTTATCCGGGGGTGAAAAACAACGGATCGTTATTGCCCGGGCTTTATTATTGAACCCTCGGATATTGGTATTGGACGATTCCATGTCCAGCGTTGATGCCGATACCGAACACTTGATACGACTGGCTTTGGAAAGGTTGATTAAGAATCGTACCACTTTCATCATTACCCACCGGCTGCCCATCATCCGTAATGCTGACATTATCCTGGTACTTAAAGATGGCCGGATTGTTGAGCAGGGTAAACATGATGATTTGATGGCGATAAATGGACTTTACAAGGAAACATATCTTTCACAACTGGCTGCCGGACAGGTTTCCGGAGAACAATCAAGGAGGAAACCTTAACATGTTTCACGGAGGCGGTGGCTTCGGCGGTCCTCCCGGGGTAGGCGGGCCTGGCGGCCCCCCGATTGCCCGTCTTCGGGGTGCGATTGATGCCGATGATGACGATATACTGGGTAAAGTATACGATTCGCGGGTCATCAAACGTATTCCGAAGTACATGTCCTGGGTCAAGGGTTTCATTACAGCCGGAGCTATCGGTACTCTTGTCCGCAGTCTCACTACTGTTGTTGTTCCGATTATAGTACAAAAAGCTACCGACGATTATATGCTGACCGGTAATGTTACCGGCCTGACACTGATTGCTCTGGCCTACGTAGGGCTATCACTGGTAATGTGGGCCGGTACCTATATGGAAACGTTGTACTTGAGTTATGCCGGTCAGGGGATATTATACCGGCTTCGCACCGGCTTATTCGACCATTTGCACCGGTTGTCTTTAAGTTTCTTTGATTCCAATAAAGTTGGCAAAGTAATGTCTCGGGTGCAAAACGATGTCGACCAGGTTCAAACATTGGTGACTCAGGATATCATTAGCATGGCAGCGAATATCATTACCTTGATATTGATTGCCGTGATCATGATATACATGAACTGGACGCTGGCCTTGATTACATTGAGTGTCGTACCGGTCCTGGGTATTGTGATTTTTATCTGGCAGGTAAATGCCCGGCGGGCTTTTATCCGTGTGCGGCGAGCGATTGCAGTAGTCAACGACCAACTACAAGAGGGCATATCCGGAGTCCGGGTAACCCAGAGTATGTCAAGGGAAGGCGTAAATCTTAAACAGTTTAACGAAGCGAATAAAGCCCATCTTGATGCCAATGTTCAGGCTGCTAAACTACAGGCTTTCATGATGCCCATTGTTGAGATTCTGACCAATATCGGTTTTGCTATTGTACTAGTATATGGAGGTTTACAGGTAGCGTCCGGTACGGCGACTCCCGGTACTGTATTGGCTTTCCTATTGTTCGTCCAGCGCTTCTTTGCTCCGGTTATGGAGACCGTCATGCTTTATACGGAACTGCAAAGAGCAATGGCTTCAGCAGTCCGTATTTTTGAGCTACTCGATGTTGAACCGCAAATCAAAGACATCCCGAACGCTATCGATTTACCCACCGTGAAAGGTAATATCCAGTTTGACCATGTCGCCTTCGCTTATAACCCGGAAACCGAGGTCCTTCATAATATCAATTTTAAAATAAACGCCGGTGAGACGGTGGCTATCGCCGGGCCAACCGGTGCCGGAAAAAGTAGTATGACGAGTCTCATTGCCCGCTTTTATGATGTGACCGGGGGCAGGATACTGATCGATGGGTATGATATCGCATCGGTAAGCCAGGAATCTCTAAGAAAGCAGATCAGCATCGTACCACAAGATCCGTATCTTTTCTCCGGAAGCCTGGGCGACAATATCAAGTACGGCCGCCTTGATGCCAGTCAGAAAGAAGTTGAGGAAGCAGCTAGAGCCGCCGGTGCTCATGAATTCATCAGCCGCCTTGAACATGGTTACGATACGTCTGTCGGTGAGAGGGGTGGTAATCTAAGTGCCGGTCAACGCCAGCTTGTCTGTCTTGCCCGCGCTATTTTGGCCAATCCGCGTATCTTGATACTAGATGAAGCTACTTCGAGTGTTGATACTAATACCGAACGCATCATGCAAGCTTCTCTTGGTAATCTATCACAGGGGCGTACCTGTGTCATTATCGCCCACCGTCTATCCACGATAACTAATGCCGACCGTATCATCGTTCTCGAACACGGAAAAATCGCCGAAAGCGGCAATCATACAGAACTAATGGCAAAGAACGGACTTTATGCCCGGATGTTTAATACTCTAAGTGCCACCGAACAAGCAGGACCATCCATCAACTGAAATTAACTTGTTTTGGTAAGCCCTCCTGTTTAGGCATATCATGCACGCTTAGTCTATAATATACGCTAAAGACTTTATTCCGGTTAATAAAAGTATCAGGAGGATCGCATGAGTCCGCGAAAAGGCGAAGAAAAAGCTATTGATCTGAATCATGCCCAGTCCATGGCGGGCTTTATCGAATACCAGACCGGTGCAGTCGTCAGCCGTACACTAGTAGAAAAACAGGCCGGCACTGTTACGCTGTTTTCCTTCGATGAAGGACAGGGCTTAAGCGAACACAAAGCACCTTTCGATGCCTTAGTATATATCATCGATGGACAGGTTATTATCACTATTTCCGGCAAGCAGCATAACCTATCTACGGGGGAGATGATTGTGATGCCGGCTAATGAACCACATGCCCTGAAAGCGGTCAGGAAATTCAAGATGCTGCTGGTGATGGTCAAATCATAAGAGCTACTTGATAAATAATAGTTCTTTATAAACATGGTGACTACTGTGCTTCGTGATATGGAACAACTTTTCATTTACACTTATAATATCGGTAATAGGTTTTTTAATGTTGGTTGGTACCTGGAGATATACAGTATATAAACTAGGAATAACGGGAAATAGAGTGCAAAGTGTATTGGACAGGATAGGCTCTCCGGAAGACCTGAAGAAGTTGGATCAGACTCAGGTTAATTACCTTGCTTCGGAAATCAGAAAAGTATTGATTGAGACCGTATCTCATAATGGCGGCCACCTGGCTTCCAGCTTGGGTGTTGTCGAACTTACTATTGCTTTGCACCGTGTATTCCACAGTCCGGAAGACAAGATAATATGGGATGTGGGTCATCAGAGTTATGCGCATAAGTTATTGACTGGCCGTAAGGATGATTTCTCAACCTTACGCACATATGGCGGTCTATCGGGATTTCCGGTTCGCGCTGAAAGTCAACACGATGCTTTTGGTGCCGGGCATGCCGGAACATCAATCTCTGCGGCTTTGGGTATGGCTTTAGCCCGTGATACCCGTGGGGACAAGCATCACGTAATCGCCGTCATCGGGGATGGATCGCTGGGTGCCGGAATGGCCCTGGAAGCGATCAACCATGCCGGACACCTCGGCACCAGGGTTATCGTAGTGTTGAACGACAACGGTATGTCGATTTCCCCAAGTATCGGGGCTGTATCCAGGCTGCTAAATAAAGTCAGGTTTAATCCCAAATATGAATCAGCAAAAAGAGTCGCCCGAAAGGAAATAAAACGGTTGCCTATGGGTAAATTCGCCTGGGAACTGAGCCAGCGGGTAAAAAGCCAGGTAGAAGGTGTTATTCTTCCCAACTTCTGGGAACAAATGGGGTTTACATACCTGGGACCGGTAGATGGACATGATGAAAAAAAAACCGAAGCAGCTTTTATACGAGCTGCCCGGGAAACGGGACCGACTCTGGTACATGTTATTACCCAGAAAGGAAAAGGTCATGCGGAAGCTGAGGCTGATGCCACCAGGTTTCACGGAGTAGCCCCTTATGTCGAAAAACCTGATCCTTTACCTTCTTACAGTCAGGTTTTTGGACAAACCGTGCTCCGTTTGATGCAGGAAAACGACAACACCGTTGCTATTAGTGCGGCAATGCTTGACGGAACGGGGCTAATGCCGGCTGCGAAAGCCTTCCCAAAACGGGTCTATGATGTTGGGATTTGCGAACAACACGCAGTTACCTTAGCCGCAGGGCTGGCAACTGAAGGTCTTATCCCTATCGTAGCTATCTATTCTACTTTTTTACAGCGTTCTTATGACCAGATTGTCCATGATGTGTGTCTTCAGAACCTACCGGTAATTTTCGCTGTCGACCGGGCTGGTATTGTCGGTGATGACGGTAAAACGCACCAGGGAGCATTTGACATAACATATCTACGGGGTATTCCGAATATGGTTGTTGCGGCACCTAAAGATGAGGTCGAATTCCAGCACCTGATATACAGTGCAGTAACCTATGGAAAACCGGTAGCTATTCGTTATCCCCGGGGAAATGGTGGTCCATCGGAAACAGTCAATACAATGAAAACAATACCTATTGGATCGGGCGAAATACTAAGGCAGGGTAATGATTTAGCAATCCTGGCGATAGGAGCGACAGTATTCCCAGCTTTGGATGCTGCCGCAAAACTGGCAGCCGGGGGTCTCCAGTGTTCGGTTGCCAATGCACGGTTTGCTAAACCATTGGACTTAGCGATAATCCAAAAACTGGCCGGTACTACCGGTAGAATTATTACCATAGAGGAAAATTCGTTAATCGGTGGCTTCGGGAGTGCTGTTTTAGAAATGCTAACCCAGAATAAAGTAACTGCAAGAGTAGAGTGTATGGGTTTACCGGATGTTTTCATTGAACACGGTAACCAGGATTTACTACGTGCTAAATATGAACTGGATTCAAAAGGTATCGTCAACCGGGTAAAAAAAGCCTTCCCGGAATTATTTACCGGGGCATCGACTGGAGGGAGAGTGTCCTGATGGGACTACCGGCGGTTTTTGAGCGGTATCATGCTCAAATCGATGAAGAGATTAAGTCGATAATCAATGAAAGAAAATCATGCATGTACAGCATGCTGCGCTATCATTTCGGATGGGTAGACAATCACAACCAGGAGCAAAAACGGTCTAATGGAAAGGCAGTCCGACCGACACTTTGTTTGTTGACTTGTGAGGCAGTTGGCGGAGATTCCCATCTAGCTTTACCAGCAGCTGCCGGTATTGAGATGGTACATAATTATTCCTTGATTCACGATGATATCCAGGATAATGACACCGAGCGTCACCATCAACCTACTGTTTGGTGCGTCTGGGGTAAAGCTCAAGCTATAAATGCCGGGACTGCTATGCGCATGTTGGCAGCAGTAGCCTTGCGTAGACTGAAAGTGTCACCGGAAAAGCAGATTCGTGTCCAGAGTTTGGTTGATGAAGCTACTATTAGTTTGATCGAAGGACAGTATCTCGATATCAGCTTTGAATCAAAGCCGGATATTAGTATAGCTGACTATATCGAAATGATAGGATGTAAAACTGCCGCCCTGATTACCTGTGCCATCCAGACCGGGGCTGAACTTGGCACAGAAAACCGTAATACGATCATTTCTTTACGTGAATTCGGTTGGAATTTGGGTATGGCCTTCCAGACCAGGGATGATATTCTGGGGATTTGGGGAAAAAAAGCAGAAACCGGGAAACCTTCCGGAAACGATATCCGGCACCGGAAAAAGACATTACCGGTTGTTTATGCCATTCAAAATGCGCCGGCATCTTCGCGGGAAACCTTAATTCGAAGCTACCGCAATGAAAAAATAACTGAAGATACTGTTCAGACAATCATCGGTATCCTTGAAAGCTCCGGTGCTTATGAATATACCCAGAAAAGGACCGAGCATTATATTGAGAATGCGGTAGAAATTCTGCATCGAATACCAATAATTCCATCCATTAAAAACGACCTTTCGGAGATAATCACCTTTTTAAAGACCCGTACTTTTTGACTCTATCCGGTGGTAAAATACTCATCATTTGGACACAATTTGGTGGCGATTACCTTATAGGAAATTGAATGCTGGTATTGTTTGGCGCTCTTGAGGAAGAAATAAATTGCTTTCGTTCGTCCATGGTCATTGAAGACACTGATATTTACCATGGTGCACGAATATACCGTGGTTCCTATAAGGGGAAAAACCTGTTGCTGGTTAGCCATGGTGTCGGTAGACGGCGTGCCAGTATTATCTGCCGCTGGATTATTGACCGCTATCCGGTCAGTTCGATAGTATCTTTGGGTTTTGCCGGAGCACTAAAGCCGGTTTCGCATACCGGAGATATGTTCGTTTGTTCTAGTATGATGTGCGCAGATGACCCAACCGGTGTCCGTCAAGATGCTGATTCTATTTTGTATTCGATAGCCAGGGACTGTAATATCCCGGGTCTTTCCTGTGGTATCGGTGCTTCAGCTAACCAGCCGGTGTCTTCACCTTCAGCTAAACAGACTCTCAGGAGATCTACATCTGCTGATATCGTGGATATGGAAAGCTACTGGATTTCTATGATTGCCCAGGAATACGGTATTCCACTAATCGTCGGACGGGCGGTATCAGATGCGGTGAACGATACCTTACCGGTATTGTCTTCTTATAAATGGAACAAAATCATCAACTTTTTCATCCGGCATCCTGTTCAGGGATGGACATTATACCGTGGTATAAGGCAAGCTAGAAAAAGCCTGACAACCTTCGCTGCTTATATGGTGGAGGCTGTAGCTTGAAGATAATCTCAATGATTCGTGGTTTTAGAGAGTTTTTTCAGATACTTTATTCCCAATATATTTTATCTACAGCATGATATAAACTGTTAAGTTTACTCGTTGATAATCATGTGCCTTTTTCGTACATGGAGAACTGGAATTGAGAAAAGTTAACATAAGAAAAACCACGGAAATACCTGCTGCCGAGCGGATCCTCCTTTTACCTCATTGCTTGCGTCATGCAGAAACATGTAAGGCTAATTACGGTAAAGACGGTCTTGAATGTACGGCATGTAATCCCGCGTGTACCATTAATCTCTTAAACAAGACGGCCTTAAGCCTGGGATATCAAGGAGTTTGTGTAGCACCGGGAGGCAGGTTGGCAGTCAACTATGTTAATGAAAAACGACCCCGGGTAATTGTCGCAGTTGCCTGTCAAAAAGAACTAGATGAAGGCATTGGGAATATTCGTGAGTTAGCAGATAATTATTCTCCAATAATAGTAATCATTCCTCTTACAAGAGACGGATGTGTTAATACCGAGGTTGATGTTAATGGAGCGGTAGAAATCATCAGGGCTGGTTGTCCTGTTCCTCCTTAAAACATAATGTGTGAATAAATTACTGTGCGACACACCATTGTAAATCAGGTTTCTAATTAGTATTTCTGAAGAAGTGTATTTGCTTAAAAGGTCACTGTATTTTAAGGATGTGGTTTGCACCGTAACCCCGGGTGATGTATATTCGAGCGTAAGATATAAGCGTGGAGTATTGAATTGATTAAGTGGCAAGAAGAAAGAGAATCCGTTTTAAAGACTAGCCTTAAACTGGTTGAAAAAGGCCTGGTTACCGGTAAGGCGGGTAATGTCAGCAGACGGCTTAAACCGGAAGATGGCACAGCTTTAGTCGCCATCACCCCTACTTCCCGGTATTATGATTCGGTATCAGTAAATGATATTTCGATCGTTGATTTTAACGGCGGCATGGTGGATGGCCGTTTTGCGCCTTCATCGGAAACACCGTTGCACCTTGCTATTTACCGGGTTCGTAAAGAGGTTAATGCGATTATACATACCCACTCTCTATATGCCAGTACCGTTGCGATTACCGGTGTTGAGATTCCTGCACTTCTCGAAGAAGAAGTGATGGTCCTGGGTGGGTCTGTAAAGGTAGCCCGGTATGCTCCTTCAGGCACGACTGAGTTGGCGGATAATGTCGTTACTGCTTTGGAGGATCGGCATGCTGTTATTCTCGCCAATCATGGTGCTTTAGCTGTTGGTAGAACCCTGCGTGATGCCTTTGATGCCTGTGAATTGTTGGAAAAAGCTGCTGCCGCATTTATCCTGGCTACAATTACCGGCAGAATTAATCAATTACCCGAAGAGGGATTAAAGTCAGCTCTTTCCGTATTTTCCCGTAATAATAAACCATCATCATAGTCGTTAATCGGACTGTATTGTCTTTATTACTCCGTAATCGAATCAACTAGAGAATTGTATGATCGGTGATGGTTGAAGTGATACCACCGGTCGATTGAGGAGCGTCTTGATGTTTAAGCGGACCCGGGTGTTAGTAACCTCGATATTAATGACTGTCCTTGTACTGTGGACTTGTACCGGTTGTGATATCTTTGTTTTTACCAGCCCGGTTCCGACATCTGCGGGAGTCGATTTGGTTGATGAAGCTTGGGATATTATTTCACAAGAGTATGTTGAACCGGATGTCATAGATGCAACTGAACTGAACCGGGCAGCGGTAGAAGCTATGGTAACTGCTCTGAACGACCCCTATACTGCTTACCTTGACCCTGAAGAATATGAATTGAACATAACCCATCAAGAAGGCACGTTCGGTGGCATCGGAGCTACTGTAGGAGTACGTGAAGGGCATATCATCATTGTGGCGCCGATTCCGGGTACTCCAGCCGCAAGAGCGGGAATTAAGGCCGGTGATATCATTCAAGCGGTTAACGGCGCATCGATCGAAAGATTAAGTGTAGAAGAGGTGGTTCTAATAATTCGTGGACCGGAAGGGACTCCAGTAAAGGTCACTATCATACACGAAGGTGAAGATACTCCTGTAGAACTGGAGATAATCCGGGAGACCATCAACGTACCGAGTGTTACTTATGAACTACGTGAGGGCATGGCCTACATCATCATTACCCATTTTTCAGACCGTACTGATGAGGAGTTACTGCCGATAATCAGACAATTGAAAACAGATAAAGCTGCCGGCATCATTATTGATTTGCGCAGTAATCCCGGCGGAGCAGTCGAGACAGTGGTCAATGTCGCCAGTTGTTTCCTGGATAAAGGGGTGGTGATGTACCTCGTAGATAATAGTGGCCATGAAACTTCCTATCCGGTGGAGAAGAGCGAAGTCCACACCGATCTACCCATAGTTGTGTTGACTGATAACTACAGTGCCAGCGGAAGCGAAGTATTATCAGGAGCAATCCAGGATCACGAGCGTGGTATAGTTGCCGGTAAGGTCAGTTATGGTAAGGGCAGTGCCGACCGCTGGTTTGAATTGTCTGACGGTTCAGCTATCTATCTAACTGTCAGCCGTTGGTTAACACCCGACCGCCGTCTTATCGAGGGGAAAGGGATCACTCCTGATTTTGAGTTGGACTTGGAAGGCGACGATCTTATATTATGGGCGATTGATTACCTGAGAAAAAAGTAACAGATTCAAATAGAATCATCTAAATCAGTCAATCTCATCAGCCGGTGATAACTTATAATTGAGCATATTACAACAATAGTAAGGAGTAGCAGGCCGATGTTAATACAGCAGTTCTTCATAGACGGGATTGCTCATAGTTCTTATCTATTAGCAGGTGATAAAAACTGTTACATCATCGATCCCGCCCGCGATATCGACATTTATTTGGCAGCAGCTGCTGCTTTGGATTTAAGGATAACCGGTGTGTTGGAAACTCACCTGCATGCTGACTTTATTTCCGGACATCTGGAATTAGCCGAGCGTACTGGAGCCAGAATCTATGCCCCTAAAGCTGGTAAATGCAAATTTGAACATGCTGCCCTCGCTGAAGGCGATGTTGTTGTTATTGATAATTTAACTGTCAGTGTGCTTGAAACACCCGGTCATACTCCTGAACACGTCAGCTATGTAATTGTGGATACATCCCGTGGTCCGGACCCGTTTCTGTTTTTTGTGGTGATACTTTGTTCGTCGGAGATGTAGGCCGTCCCGATTTATTTCCGGATGTTTCACAGAAACTTGCATCCGGACTATACGATAGCTTGTATCTTAAATTACTGAGATTGCCTGATTTTTGTGAAGTATATCCTGCCCATGGTGCTGGTTCTTTATGCGGCCGGTCTATTGGAGCAAAGCGGTACAGTACTATTGGTTATGAAAAAAGGTTCAATGAATCTCTTAACCTACCAAGCCGTGAGGAATTCATTCATACATTGACTACGAATATGCCTGCTGCTCCGGATCATTTTAACCGCTGCAGTGATATCAACCGGATTGGACCGGTATTACTGAAAAATCTACCTCGACCTGTGTTGTTGTCTCCCCGTGAATTTAGACGTATGGCTGAACAAGGAGAACATACTATCCTGGATGTCCGGAGTTATGAAGCATTCGGCAGCCAGTTTATTTCACATAGTTATCATAATGACATCGGCGGTAATTTTGCTGTTTTCGCCGGATGGGTCTTACCTCCACAACAGGCGATTCTATTAATAGTCAATGAAATATCTGAACTTGAGAGAGCCGTAACCGGATTAAGGCGAGTTGGTCTAGATAATATCACCGGGTATCTGGATGGCGGTCTATTTGAATGGTCAATTGAGGGTTTGCCTGCGGAGCATATACCTCAGTTATCGGCAGAAGAAGTCCACCGTATGATAAATACGGAACAAGGAGTACTTCTGCTAGATGTCCGGACTCCAGCTGAATACGAACGTTTTCATATCGAGGGTGCTTATCACATCCCAGTCCCGGACTTAAGGCAGCGCTACCGCGAATTGGATACTGATTCAACGATAATAGTCATGTGTAGTACCGGACGCCGTTCGAGCATGGCTGCCAGTATCTTAAATCAACACGGTTTTAGGAATGTCTTCAATGCCGCCGGGGGTATGACTGGATATCATGCTGCCGGTTATAGCCGGCAGTGTCCGGTATGTTCCATTCCCCATGGCCCCCGTATTATCGATTAAAAACTGTTCCTCTATGAATTCAGTGACCGGTCATTAGATATCGAAGAATAAGTAGTCTTTACTTTAGCTGGGCGATTACAGTTTTATTGAGAGCTTGCTGGGCTTCGATAAGTTTTTGGTATTTCGATTCAATTTTAGCCATGTTTTTTGCTTTGATAGCTTTTAACAAGTCACCCTCAATCTCGGCAATGTCTAATCGTTTGTAGTAGTCCATCGTCTCTTTTAAATGAGCCAGGACGATTTTACCGGTTAAGATGGGGTGGTTGTTGGTAACATTGGCATCATCATACCTGATGCCATGTTCCATTTCGACTTCAAGTCCAGTCTTGAAATCATCCAGGCGGATATCCATATTTTTCGCATTGACGATTCGGAGAATGTCCGAAGCTTCTTTTTTGCTTATGGTGGCATCCTTAAGCTTTGACCAGTCTCTAAAACCCAATTCCTTACATACTCTGGATACTTCGGATTTTGTTACATATTCGGGTAGCTTCATTGCTAAATACCCCCTTTGTTACGGTACATTACTATATCTGTTATTATAGATGTCCTGGTCGGCCATCGATAGGAATATCTGTAAAAATTACTAGAGGACTATTTTATTTAGCACGATATTCTTATAAAATAAAATACCGGTTTGAAATTATGCAGTATTCCAGACCGCCTGTGAAAATGGAAGCAGCAGTAAAATTGAAACATTTTATGGTAGTTGTTTAAATATTTCTTGCTATTACATCTTAAGGTTGTATATGAAGAGTTTACTTTCAAGATTTGCCGACAGAATCGGGATATCCCGTTTATGGTTAAGGATGTCTGCAGGGATCTTTGCTGCCGGCAGCGGCTTCATGATTTACCTGTCACGGAAAGAGTCCGAATTGCCCTTAACCAGGATGTATATACCTGACCTTCAACGTCAGGTAACTTACATTTGGCAATTTCTGGTAGTGGCGGGTTTTCTCCTTCTCACCGCTATATTAGCATTAGTTTTATCTTTCTATAAAAAGAGAAATTGAAACAGAATGGGTTTTCTCTATTCTCTGAATCGCTTGAAGCAGCATTTATTCCTGAAAAACCTTTCCCTTTTATACGATAATTACAGGTTCCCGCCGCCGAATTATGTGGTCTGGGATTCAACTAAGCTTTGTAATCTTAAGTGTGTACATTGTGGTTCGGAGGATCTAAGCAGTAATGAGCTCGATCTAATAGAGATTATGACTATCCTGGATCAGGTAGCGGCAGCCGGAGTAAGGCGTCTGCAGATCACCGGTGGTGAACCATTATTACGGGAGGATTTGTTCCGCGTCCTTCATCATGCCGTGGCAAAAAAATTCTATGTCAGTCTGGCCAGCAACGGCTACTTTATCGATGATATGAATGCTGATTTACTGGTGAAAGCCGGGGTATCTTTGGTTCAAATCAGCCTGGATGGCCCAAGTGAAGTCCATAATGCCATCAGGGGAAATGCTGAAAGTTATGTCCGTGCGGTAAATGCCATTGAGGTCTTAAAAACACACCCGCATGTACAGGTTGGAGTTTCAACGACAGTGATGCCTCAGAATCTGGCAGCATTGCCTGAACTATTTGCTGTTTTAATCCCCTTAAAAGCAGATTTCTGGAGTCTCGGTATAGTTATGCCTTCAGGTAGAGCCAAAAATAATCCGGCATTATTCTTAAACCCGGAACAATTTATCAGTCTGATAAATTTTATAAAAATAACACGAAAAAAAATGCGGGTAGAATTCGTGGAAAACTTCCCTTATCTGGGCCAATTTGATACCCAGATCCGGCGCAGCCCAAAGCTGTGTCCGGCAGGTATCTTGAGTTGCTGTATCGGGGTGGACGGATGGTTAAGGGGATGCCCGGATCAGGAAGATAACAGTCATTTCCGTGAAGGATATCTGCAGCAGGATGATTTTCAAGTTATTTGGCAAAGGGCTTTCCGCAGGTATCGAAATCAGGTAATCGTGGAAAATGATCCCAGGTGCCGTCAATGTACTGACTCAGAAAAGTGCCGGGGTGGATGTTGGGTAATGCGGGAACAAAGCTTACACTGTTACCGGGACTATAGTATCTAGATTGACGATCGGTCAGCAATCTATCTACTCATCGGGGTGAATATTTCTATTATCAAATATTTGACACAGATATAGTGTCATGTTAATATTTAGGTAATCCTAAATATTAGGATAACCTAAAAAGGAAAAACTGATATGAGTATGAGTACTGAAGAATACTTAGAGGCTTTATATACTCTGACACAGGATAGCCGGACCGCTACTACATCCAAACTCTCTAAAAAACTAAACATCGCCCCGGCCAGTGTTACTGAAATGTTGCGTAAACTGGCTGAACAGGGGTTGGTCAATTACTCTCCCTACAGAGGCGTGACTTTAACACGAGAAGGCCTTGAAATCGCCGAAAAAATGACCCGCAAACACCGGCTGCTCGAGAAATTTCTGCATGATGTTCTGAGGATCGGAGATGCGAAAGTCCACCGGGAAGCCTGCGACATGGAACATGCCCTTTCCGATGAGGCGGAGCGGTCGCTTTGTCAGACCTTGAAAGCGCCCTATAAATGTCCCGACGACCAGGAATTAATCCCCCCGTGTAATCTGGATGTAGCTGATTGTAACGAATGCCAGAAATGGGGTCCGGAGAGTCTTGAGAGTATCGGGAAAAGGCAGAAAGAGGTGATAGCGATTTCCATGATGAAGGAAAACCAGAATGGTAGGGTTGCTTTTATCAGGGGTGATAACAAAATACTGCGGAGATTGCAGGACATGGGACTGACACAGGGTGTCAGGGTTTCGGTGAACCGGATAGCTCCGCTTAAAGGACCGGTAGAGATCCGTGTCAGGGGTTCAAATCTGGCAATCGGGGATGAAATAGCCTGCAATGTCTTCGTTGAGAAATCACCGGAAGCACCGGGAGTTGCCGGTGGTTGACTCCCTGTCTTCTCTTTCGGAGAATCACGGACAACAAAGAAGGTATAGACACCGGCAGGGCAGTCAACTGACCATCGCCCTGGCAGGTAATGCCAACGTCGGCAAGAGTGTTATTTTCAACCAGCTCACCGGAATGGTGCAGCAGACCGGCAACTGGTCGGGCAAGACGGTCGGGATTGGCGAAGGTACACTAATACATCATGGCAGGCAGATAACCATCGTGGACTTACCCGGGATTTACTCGTTTTCCACCTATTCAATGGAAGAAGCGGTGACACGTGAATATATACTGACCCGGCATCCCGACGTGGTGATTAACGTGCTTGATGCCACTTCGCTGGAACGGAATCTGTATTTCACTTTACAGCTTGAAGAAATGGATATCCCCCTGGTCGTCGCCCTGAATAACACCGATATCGCCCGTAAAAAACATATCCATACGGATATCAAGGCTTTAAGCAAAGAACTGCACGCGCCGGTCGTCAGCACCATTGCCGTAAAAGGTATCGGGGTCCACGAATTGGTAGACGCTGCCCTGGAGATAGCGGGTCAGCACCGAAATGGCGTGACCCGCAACCGGCTAAAATACGGTCCTGAAGTTGAGACCAGGATCGAAAAGATCAAACAGGCCTGGAATTCCCGTGATCTTGCTTATCCCGCCAGGTGGGCGGCTGTAGAGTTGCTGGAAGGAGATATCGAACTAACGGCCGTCTTGAACCGGGAAGCCCCCGAAATCGTCAGTCTGGCCGGAAAGCTCTCGTCTGAAATAGCGGAGATTCACGGCGAGGATAGCACCGCCGTCATCACTGCTGAAAGGTACGCCCTCGCGGCCAGGATCGTCCAGCTTACCAGTACCGCCGCTGAGCCGGTTTCCGGGCGGGGCCGTCGACTTGATGACGTGGTCCTGCACCCGGTTTTTGGATATGTCCTGTTCTTCGTCACCATGGCCGTGATCCTGGTCTTGATGTCTTTGTTCGGCGGATGGATCACCGGGCTTATTACTAGTTTGTTTAACCACCTCAATCCGCATCTGACTGGCTGGCTTGGACTGATATTTTGGAACGGCGCCGTGGTAGGTTTTTATGCCGCCCTGACCGTCGGCCTGGGTTTTATCCTGCCCTTTTTTCTGATTTTAGGCTGGCTGGGAGACAGCGGCTATTTGCCTCGTATTGCTTTTATCATGGACCGACCCTGTCACCTGGTGGGTTTACATGGCCAGGCTAGTCTGCCGCTCATCACCGCCCTTGGCTGTAATGTCCCGGCTTGTTTGGGCTGCCGGGTCATGGAAAATCGAAGGGACCGCCTGATCGCGGTGTTCCTCTCTACCCTGGTCCCTTGCTCAGCGCGGACTTCGGTAGTACTGGGTCTGGTAGGCGCTTTTATCGGTTGGCCGTGGGCGGTCGGCCTTCTGGCTTTCCAATTTCTTATTCTCTTCGTGGTCGGTTGGCTCCTCAACAGGCTGAATCCGAACCGGTCGCCCGGCATCATTATGGAGATCCCCGAATATCGTTTCCCGGATATCAGGATCGTCTGGAAGCAAGCCTGGTACCGCTTTAAGGATTTCCTGAAAATCGGCGTCCCTTTTATAGTCATCGGGAGTGCTGTGATCGAAGCATTACGGGTGTTTAATATCCTGGATAGTATTACCCATGCTCTCACTCCGATTACTGTTAGCTGGCTGGGGCTGCCCGCGTTCGCCGGGGTCCTTCTGATATTTGGTATACTGAGAAAGGAAGCTAATCTGGCCCTCCTCATCAGCCTGGCGGGCGGAGCGGCCATCAATACCATCATCTCCCCTTTGCAGATGGTGGTCCTTTCCATCGTTGTCATGCTGTACATTCCTTGTATCTCGACCATCGTTGTCATGGTAAAAGAGGTAGGAATAAAATACTCTCTAGCTATGATTGTGGCCGAAACAGCCATGGCATTATTGATCGGGGGAATCGCTTACCGGTTGCTGGGTCTCTTTCTGGAATAGTGGATACCGGGATGCTTGAGAGCCGTTTATTAACTCATTCTTCCGATTCAGGTTCTTCTGCAGTGGGGAATTTCCTGGGTTCGATTTTATGGAAGCTTTCCCTATTGGTTAGTTCGTCGATGTATAGAATGCCGTTGAGGTGGTCGATTTCATGCTCAAGGGCTTGAGCTAAGACGTCATCTTTACCTTTGACACGGAATTCTCTTCCCTTAATATCCAGGGCTTTAGCGGTGACCGATTTTGCACGTTTAACCTCACCTACATAACCGGGAATGCTTAAACATCCTTCTTCGATGATTCGTTCGCCGCTTTTCCGCACTATCTGAGGGTTGATTAAAACCAGTGGTTCCTTTTCCGGGACTCCTATCACCACAATACGTAAAGCGATGCCAACCTGCGGTCCTGCCAACCCCGCCCCTGACGCAGCTTGCATTGTTTCGATCATATCTTTGGCTAGCTTGGCGATCGAGTTGTCAACGTTTTTTATACGCTTTGCCTTTTCCCGTAATATCGGGTCAGGTACTTTTCTTATCGGTAATACTGCCATATCTTATAATACTAATTATAACGTAGTCTCAGAGTGAACTGCAAAAAGGACATTCCAGGTGATAAATTTACATAATTTAACTTGTGGACGTCTCGATTAACGATTTTAATTTTTTACTATACTAACCCCACCGGATCGATATCCAGCGACCATCCTCTTGGTAACGGTACTTCAGCAAGCAACAGCGACGGGTCTTGGCCGCGAAGTATGATTTGCCAACGGTAGCTTCCCCGCAGACGGTGAATAAACGCCGGAGCTGGGCCAATAAAGCTCAATCCGGCTATACCCCGGGCTTGGCTTTCCTGTTCAAGCTCATTTTTTAAACGTTCTGCTTCTTTCTGGCATAAAATATCGTTAGTATGGCTAAATATCAGGCTAGCTATCCGTTGAAACGGGGGATATCCCAACTGGCGGCGAAAAGCGCTTTCCTGGTTATAGAAGACGATATAGTCGTGTTTCGCTGCTGCCTGGATTACAAAGTGTCCTGGATTGTAAGTTTGCAAGATAACCCGCCCGCCTCGTTCACCACGCCCCGCCCGTCCGGCTACCTGGCTGAGAAGCTGGAAGGTACGTTCCGCAGCCAGAAAATGAGGGAAATTCAGGGCGATATCGGCATTAATCACCCCTACTACTGTCACATTCGGAATATCCAGACCCTTAGCTATCATTTGTGTTCCGATCAGGATATCAGCCTGATGAGAAACAAATGCTTTCATAATATCTTCGTGTGATGTCTTCCGGGTAGTATCACTATCCCAACGCAGTATCCGGTAAGATGGAAAAAGTTTCTTCGCTTCTTCTTCAAGTTTCTGTGTCCCGGCTCCCAGGAATTTTATCTGGGGACTACCGCAGCGTGGACAGACCTCAGGCATTCTCCTGTGATAATTACATTGGTGGCAGACCAGGCTGTTACTCACTGAATGATATGTAAGGCTGACTTCACAACGACGGCAACGCAGCACCAAGCCGCACTTCCGGCATTGGATGAATGTTGAAGCCCCGCGGCGGTTGAGGAACAGGATGACCTGTTCACCTGCCTGGACAGCTTCTGTAACAGCGAGGATAAGAGACCTGCTGAAAATATTCCCCCCACCCGCCTTTAGTTCTTCTTTCAGGTCGACAACTTCTACTTCCGGTAGCGGGGTGTTCTGTACCGGGGTTACTCTTTCCGGTAATGCTAATAACTGAAATTCACCTTGTTTTGCCCGTAAATAAGTGCCTATATCCGGAGTTGCACTGCCCAGGATCACTGTTGCACCGGTTAATTCTGCCAGTTTGATCGCTGCTTCGCGGGCATGGTAGCGGGGTTGTTTTTCACTTTGTTTATAAGTCCACTCATGCTCTTCGTCGATGATTATCAGCCCCAGGCTATGTTGTGGCGCGAATAAAGCACTCCTCGGTCCGATAACTACATCGAAATCTCCGTCATTTATCCGATGCCATTCATCGAACTGCTCTCCTGGGGACAGATGACTGTGCATAACGGCGACCCGGTTAGGGAAACGGTTGGCAAAACGTTCGATAGTCTGTGGCGTAAGTGATATCTCAGGTACCAAAACGATACCTCGTTTCCCCTGTTTGATAGTTTCAGCCAGAGCCTGGAGATAAACCTCTGTCTTTCCACTGCCGGTAACTCCATGCAGTAAAAAAACTTGGACTATTTGATTTTTAGTCTGAAGACTCTTTTGAATCGTCTTGAAAGCCGCTGATTGGTCGTCTGTCATTAAAAGGGGGCTATCCGGAGGCATAAAGTGGTGTGTAAGAGGATCCCGTGTAACTTGTATGCGCTCGGTCTTAATAATACCTTTTTTTACCAGTGCACTTAAGGCGGCTCTATTCCCCCCGGCTTCTTGTTTCAATGTGTTCCAGGCGACCGGTGCTTGTCGTTTTCCTAAAGTCCTGATAATAGCTGCCTGCTTAGTACTGCGGCCGGCTGTATTAAGCAACTCAAGTTCATCAGAATTTTGTTTTAGCAGGCTGACCAATTCTTCGTATTTAGGCTTAACCCGGGCTGCTTTCAGTTCATAAATCCTGGATACCAGACCACGATTGATAAGCTGGGAAAGAATGGCCTGGGCTTTTCGATCTCCCAGTATTTTCTCGATATCTTTTTGGTCGGTTCGCACCTTATTCTTCAGGATATCGATTACATAGGTTTGTTCTCCGGAAAGGATAGTTGAATCATAATCGCTTTGTTTAGTTAAGGATAAAATAGCTACGCTTTTCCGTGAAGAACCCGGGGGCAGCATCAATGAAAGTGCATCAAAGAGGGGACACAAGTAATAGTTGCTGATCCATTTTGCCAGGGACACATAGTCTGGGGATAGAACTGGTTTGTCCTCTATTATATCTTCGATATCCCTGGTCTGCTCGACTGCCGGGAAGTTGGTGAGGTCTACTACAACGCCCTCGAGAGTCCGGCTACCGAAAGGGACACGTACAACCTGTCCAATTTCCACATTTAACGATGGAAGGAATGGAATAGCTGAAACTCCGGCGTTGTGCTACCGGAGAATTGACCGAGACCTCAGCGTACCTCATTTCCCGCATTCCAGAGCGGGACTAAGTGGTTGGCTGTTCCGGCTGTGCCTCTTCAGCCGGCTTCTGCTCAACTTCGAGGGTCTGGTCGATCCGGCGTTCCTTGATCCTGGAGGCGCGGGCGCTCAGTCCACGAAGGTAGAAAAGCCTGGCGCGGCGAGTCTTGCCGTGTCTTACGACTTCCACCTTCTCGACTCTTGGCGAGTAAAGGGGGAATGTACGTTCGACGCCGATCCCGTAGGTAACCCGTCTTACAGTCACGATTGGGCCGGCTCCGCCTTGTTTGGTTTTTAGAACGACACCCTGAAAAATCTGGGTACGTTCCTTTTCGCCTTCAACAATTTTGGTGCTGACCTTGACCATATCACCGGGGTTCATGACCGGCATTTCACGGTTTGGTTTAATTTCTGCAATAGTTTGAATATCCATATTCGTAACACCCCATTATACCATTTCTTACGGTTGCTGCAACTGTTTCAGGAATTCTTTTTCTTTCTTACTTAGATTTGTCAGTGAAATCATATCAGGTCGACGTTCTAATGTCCGGATGATAGCCTGTTCCCGCCGCCATTTAGCTATTTCGGCATGATTACCGGATAATAATACTTCCGGTACTACCTTGCCCCGGAATTCCGGGGGACGGGTATACTGCGGGTATTCCAACAATCCGGTACTGTGGGATTCATCTAACGGCGATTCGGGCGACCCCAACACTCCCGGTATCAGTCTGACTACGGCATCAGATAAGACCATGGCCGGTAGTTCTCCTCCGCTGAGGACATAATCGCCGATACTTATACTATCAGTAGCCAGGTCTTCAGCTATCCGTTCATCTACCCCTTCGTAATGTCCGCAGATGATAAAAAGGAATTCTTCCCGGGATAATTCCTGAGCGATCTCCTGTGTTAACAATCGGCCTTGAGGGGTCAGCAGGATTACCGGTATTCTCTTTCCATTTTCATGCGGGATGGGAGTTAAAATACTCTCTACTGCTTCGAAAACCGGTTCCGGTTTAAAGACCATGCCTGCTCCACCCCCGTATGGGGAATCGTCCACTGTGTGATGTTTATCGTGAGTAAAGTCCCGTATATTGTGTACTTCGATATTAACCCGTCCCAAGTCGGTAGCCCTTTTCAGGATACCGAAACCGAGGGGCGAGACAAACATCTCCGGGAATATTGTAAAGATGTGTATTTTCACCTGACCATTCTACCATGTACCTTTTATATCGTGAAATACCTAAAAAAAAGTTAGCTTGGGGTATTGACAAATGCCTAGAATGTTTTACAATGGTAACAAGTGGGAAAATGTGGTGAAAAGTGGCGGAACAAGAGGCGCTATGATGGCATACATGACGGGGTCTTTAAGTGATTTAGCCCGTGAAATAAACGGAGCACTGGTACGGTTGGGAAAGTCAAATTGGCGGCGACAATTCAACGCCCAATTATGGTCGTGTAACCGGGAACGGGCACTTGAATTGATCAATGCATATCATGACCGGCTTGTTCGTCTTGCCCGTACCTCTGGTATGGATGAGGAAGAACAGCACTTATTCTCGCCGTTACGAAGTTAACATATGTTTTTAGGAGAATACGAGTACCGGGTAGACGCGAAGGGCAGGTTGCCCCTCCCTACCCCGATTTCGGGAACAGTTGAAGTCAGGTTTAGTCCTGACGGCGGGACCTGAGAAATGTATCGTGGTGTATACCCCGTCAGAATGGGAAAAACTGGCTGGCGACATTGACTGGAGGTACTGTCCTGCCCAGTAAGATGCGGCGGCTGAACCGGGCTTTGTTTGCCTCTGCATTTGATCTGGTACTCGATACTCAGGGAAGAATCGCTTTGCCGCAATTCCTTCGTGAACATGCTGGCATCGGCAGCGAAGCAGTCGTAGCCGGAGCCAATAGCTACTTCGAGATTTGGAATAAGGAAGAGTGGCAGGCGGAGAAAGTGAACAGTACAAAACAGGCATGGCAGATAATAGAAAGTATTGAACGGCACTGAGGTAAGAAGGATGGTCCAACCGGCGCATATCCCGGTATTGTTGGAAGAAGCAATTAATGAATTGCGGGTTCAACCGGGGGGCCGGTATGTGGATTGTACTCTCGGGTGCTGGCGGTCATGCCGCTTCTATTCTTAGCCGCAGTCAACCTGGCGGACAACTACTGGGAATCGATGCCGATCCCGTCAGCCGTCCAAAATGTTAAATCCCGCATGGAACGGTATGGTGATTCCGTCCTGCTGGTCAACGATAACTTTTCCAATCTAGAATCTATCTGTTACCGGTATGATTTCCTGCCGGTACATGGGATTTTATTTGACCTTGGACTAGCTTCATTCCAGATAGATAACGCGGAGAGGGGCTTCAGTTTCCAAAAAGATGCTCCCCTGGATATGCGCGTCAATCCGGCACAGGAAACTACCGCAGCCGATATCGTCAATACTTATCACCGAAGCAGAACTGGCTGACTTGATATGGACATACGGTGAAGAACCTGCCAGTCGTCGTATTGCACATTATATCGTTGCGGAACGGCCGGTGGATACCAGTGCTCGAACTAGTCCGGATCATCGAACGGGCAGTCGGTGGGCGGCACGGCAAAATCCATCCGGCGACCCGGACTTTTCAAGCTTTACGCATCGTGGTCAATGATGAACTGGATAATCTGGAATCAGCGCTGCAACCAGGCGGTTAAGGTCCTCGGTTTTGAAGGGCGGTTGGTCGTAATCAGTTACCATTCCCTGGAAGACCGGATCGTAAAACAATTCATGCGTCGTGAAGCCAGCGGCTGTATTTGTCCTCCTGGTACACCAAGTTGTGTATGCGGGCACACCCCGACACTGAAGCTATTAACGAAAAAAATAATCGTTCCGACACGTGCTGAAGTCAGGGCTAATCCTCGCAGCCGCAGCGCCAAAATGAGAGTGGCTGAACGTGTCGTAAACGACGATGAACACATCAGGACTGATCGAGAGATTATGTAATTCAGTAGGTCTGAAAGAAAATGCCTGGCGTCAACCGACTTTACTGAAGAAAATACGAAGATTGTTTCTTACCGCTGGAAAAAAGTAGGTGCTGCTGAAAGAGAAGACAAAACGTAAGTTGAATATTTGAAATGCTAAGCTGGACGAAAAAGGAGGCGCTGAATGGCAAAAAAATCTTTAATATCATCGATAGATGTTGGCACAACCAAGGTCTGTACTACGATAGCAGAAGTCAATGAGAATGGTGGATTGCGGGTAGTTGGTGTCGGCATCACTCCCTCCAATGGAATGCACAAAGGAATGGTAGTCAACATCAATGAGGCGAAAGATTCCATCCGTGAATCTGTCCGCAAAGCCGAACAGGCTTGCGGATACCGGGTCGAGTCGGCTTATATCGGTGTTACCGGCCGCCATGTTACTTCTTTGAATAATCATGGTGTTGTTTCAATCAACCGGGGCGACCGTATGGTCCGGACAGATGATCTACGAAGGGTAGTTCAGTCATCACAGAGCATTAAAGTACCGAATGACCGTAAACTTCTCCACGTAATTCCGCGTACTTATGCCGTTGATGGTAATACTACCGTGAAAAATCCGGTGGGTATGCATGGATACCGCCTGGATGTAGAAACCCATGTCATTACCGCCGGTGTCAGTTCGGTACAAAATCTGGCCAAATGCATCCGCGGTGTTGGTATTGATATCGACGAACTGGTACTGGAGCCTTTAGCTTCGGCAGAAGCAGTACTCACCGAAGAAGAAAAAGATATGGGTACCATTCTGGCTGATATCGGTGGCGGTACTACCGATATCGCCGTCTTTAGAGAAGGTTCGATCTGGCATACCGCGGTTATTCCGGTTGCCGGTTATCAGTTGACCCGCGATATCGCAATCGGCCTGGGACTTCCGTTCGATGTCGCTGAAGAAATGAAGAAGAAGTACGGCAGTGTTATACCGATATATGATACCAAGATCGATTCCGGTACGATGGTAGGCAACGGTCACCGGGCATCATATCAGGACCTTTGTGATATTCTGCGTGCCAGGGTAGAAGAATTACTCCGGTTGACTATTCTAGAACTACCGAGATCTGAATATAAAAACCTGGTGCCCGGTGGCCTAGTCCTAACCGGTGGTAGTTCAAACCTGTCCGGACTGGATGTCATGGGCCGGGATATGTTGAAGATGCCGGTTCGCATCGGTGCACCGGTAAATATGGAAGGAATATCCGAAGCTCTCCAGGATCCTTCCTATGCCACTGGTGTCGGCTTGTTACTCTGGGGGGCCAAGTTACGGCGTTCAGCTCTTCACCGCTCTCGTCCGACCTGGTTCGGCGGTGGAATCAGAAAATTAGTGACACAACTAGCGGGCCTTTTCCACTAGAAAAATAAAATAAATCAGGATAACGGGGCAATTAAAGGAGGAGAAAGATGGCAAAGGCAAGTTATATTCCGAACCCGGCTAAGATAAAAGTAATCGGTTGTGGTGGTGGGGGATGTAATGTTATCACCCGAATGGTCCGTGAAGGACTGCGCGGGGTTGAAATCATCGGCATGAATACCGATGCCCAGGCTTTAGCACTGGCGGAAGCACCGGTCCGTGTACAACTGGGCGAAAAAATCACCCGTGGCCTGGGTGCTGGCGGCAATCACCTGATCGGGCAGAAAGCAGCTGAAGAAAGCAAGGACGAAATCCGGGCGGTTGTCGCCGGTGCTGATATGGTTTTTGTTACCGCTGGAATGGGGGGCGGTACCGGGACCGGTTCGGCACCCATCGTTGCACAAGTAGCGAAGGAAAATGGGGCATTAACCATCGGGGTAGTCACTAAACCATTCTCTTTTGAAGGCCGTCACCGCAACCAGGTCGCAGAAGAAGGTATTAATAATATGCTGAGGGTTGTCGATACCCTGGTCATCATTCCCAACGATCGCATGCTTACGATGTGTGATCAGAAAACCAGCATCGACAGTGCTTTTAAGATGTCTGATGATGTCCTGATGAAAGGCGTCCAGGCGATTGCCGAGGTCATTACCGTACCCGGTGTTATCAATCTGGACTATGCCGATGTTAAGGCAATCATGAAAGATGCCGGCCCGGCCTGGATGTCAATAGGCCATGGTTCTGGCCCGCACCGCTCGGTAGATGCGGCTAAAGAAGCTCTCAACAGCCCGCTACTGGATGTCGCTATCAACGGAGCTAAGGGTGTTCTCTTTAATGTCATCGGCAATGATACGCTGACACTGTTCGAAGTCAACGAAGCTGCTAAGATAATTAAACAAACAGTCGATCCGGAAGCTAACATTATCTTTGGCGTCGCTCATGACGGCGAAATGAATGATGAAGTCCGTATTACTCTCATCGCTACCGGTTTCGACACCCCCGAGAATCATTCGGTCTGGGGTACGGCGAAAAACGATGAAGTTGTAACATATCTTAACGATTTGCGGAAGAGTGAGGAGGAAATGGATACACCTTCATTCCTGCGCCGGCCTTTATTCGGCCACCGCAGAGATTTACCGATCCCGCCTGCTCCGCAAAAGGAAGCCGATAAAGCTAAATCCAAGACTTTTATAAAATAGCCATCCTTTATTATCCAGCTTAAGAGAAGCCGCTCCGGATTTTCCGGGGCGGCTTCTCTTATAACATCAAGGCTTATTTTAACCTGATGATTTTGACATCATGGAGGAAAGCTGATAGTTTAGTATTTCAAGAGTATGCCAGTAATTCTCATTTCATTATTAGCTTTCCTCTTCCTTACGGCTATCGCAGTAGGTGTTCTTTTACTGGTGTTCTTAAAAAGCCGCAACCTGCCCCAACCCGTTGTACGGATTTCAGTGGCTCCGGCTACTAACAACGAACCAAGACTAAAATTCAGGATACTGGATATCAGTTTACCTTTGGTGGTGTTAATATTATCGATCGTGTGTACTGTCGTCCTGTATAGTCAGATTCCAAACCAGTTAGCTTATCATTTTACCGATGACGGAACCGGAGACCAATGGCTGGGGCGGGGAATACTCATTACGTCGCTATTGCTGCCCCAATTTCTTTTGACTTTTCTGGCAGCCGGTATTGCTTTAACCATGGAAAAAGTTGGCCGTAGTTTTGTTAAGGCAGGAAAGGCAAAAGCGGTGATGGTACGTGATGTCATCAGCCTGATGAGTAATATGATCGTGCTGCCACAAGCTATACTATTCTTTGCTATGCTGGATGTCTTTCTTTATAACGCATATCAGATTCACCTGATACCGTTGTATCTGGCGGCGATTCTTATCATGTTCCTCGGCAGCATCGCCATGGGTTTCTTTTTCTTCCGGCAGATAATAAGGTCGAGAAAGACAGCCGGCTGACAATACAGAAATCAGGTTCCATTTCGAATTTTCAAGGAACATAATTTATAAGGAGTACCTCTGTTATGAATGAAGAAAAGCCCCGGGTGGATATGGGGAAAATAGTCTCCGTATGTCAGCGGCGCGGGTTCGTATTCCCGAGCAGTGAAATATACGGGGGACTTTCCGGTTGTTGGGACTACGGTCCGCTTGGTGTCGAAATGAAGCGTAATATCAAGGATGCTTGGTGGCGGCGTAATGTCCGCGAACGTGATGATATGGTAGGTTTGGACACAAGTATCCTGATGAATCCGAAAGTTTGGGAATCCAGCGGTCATGTAGCCAGCTTCTCTGACCCTCTGGTGGAATGTAAGGTCTGTCACTTGAGATGGAAGGCCGATGATCTCAAAGAAAACAAATGTCCCTCATGCGGCGGTGAACTGACCGAGGAGAGGATGTTCAATACCATGTTCAAGACCTTCGTCGGGCCAGTAGAGGATGCTACGAGCGTGGTTTACCTGCGTCCGGAGACCGCCCAGGGTATGTTCGTCGATTTCGAGGCCGTGAGTGCTTCTTCCAGAAAGAAGCTGCCCTTCGGAATCGCTCAGCAGGGAAAGGCGTTTCGCAATGAGATCACTACCGGTAATTTCATCTTCCGTAGCCGCGAGTTCGAGATAATGGAGTTCGAATTCTTTGTTAAGCCGGGGACTGACGATAAGTGGTTTGAGTATTGGGTTGAAGAACGCCTGAACTTTTACCTGAGACTAGGCATCAAGAAGGAACATCTTAGTCTCCATCCTCATCCTAAAGAAAAGCTGGCACATTATGCTCGCGCCTGTACCGATATCACTTTTTTGTTCCCACACGGCTGGTCCGAACTTGAAGGAATCGCCAATCGACAAGCCTACGATTTAACCCAACATGCTAAAGGCAGTGGTAAAACGATCGAGTACTTTGACGACGAGACCAAGGAGCATTATGTCCCGTTCGTCATCGAACCTTCGGTAGGTATCGACCGCTGTTTCTTAGCCTTGCTTTGCGACGCCTACCGTGAGGAACCGGACAAGGATGAGACCAGGGTTGTCCTCGGTCTGCACCCCGACATCGCCCCAATAAAAGCCGCTATCCTGCCGCTGAGCAAGAAGCCGAACCTGGCAGCCTTATCACGACAGATTTATACCGATATACGTCCGGCTTTCATGACGATGTATGATGAGACCCAGTCCATCGGCCGCCGTTACCGCCGGCAAGACGAGATCGGTACACCGTACTGCATCACAGTTGATTTCCAGTCATTGGAGGACAACCGGGTTACCGTACGTGACCGTGACAGCATGAACCAGATACGGATCCCCATCGCCACCTTGAAGCAGACAATCATAGCCAAGTTGGCCGGCGAGGACTTCCTGAAAGTTCCCGAAGGCGGGGAACTGGTACAGGGAGTGGGGAAGGGATAATCTTGGCATATGATATAATGATGGTGCTTAAAGGTATTAGACTAGAGTAACAGGTCAGTAACCATGATAATTGAGATGGAACGAGAAGAAGATGGCCGCTGGATTGCCGAGATTCCGGAACTGCCAGGGGTTATGGCGTACGGCCGAAGCCGGAGAGAGGCGATATCCAGGGCCCAGGTATTAGCATTAAGAGTAATGGCGGATAAACTAGAACATGGCGAAGAGATCCCTGAGCTTCATGAAGTATTTGCTTTATCTGCATGAGTAGATGGCCTTCGGTAAAAGCCCTCAAGGTATTACAGGCTCTTAACCACATCGGTTGGGAGGTAAAACGCCAGTCAGACAGTTCTCATCGTATATTAGTCCGGCAGGGATGGCCGGACTTTGTTTTTGCTTTCCATGAGAAAGAGGAGATTGGCCCCCGGATGCTGGTACGTATTGCGAAGAGAACCGGTCTTACCCCTGAAGATCTCTAGTATAAGAAGGGAAAGTTATAAATGGCATCACAGTCGATAATCAAGCTGCTGACCGCTGCGGGACTGGGTTCACGCCGCAAGATGACTGAGGTCATCAAGCGGGGTGGGGTGTCCGTTAACGGAAGAGTGATCGAAAGCTTCACGGAGCCGGTAGACCCGCAAAAGGATATTATCAACGTCGATGGCCGGCGTGTTTCCAGTCAGGCCGAACCTAACCTCTACCTGTTGATGAACAAGCCCCGCGGGATAGTAGTGACGACCAGTGACGACCGCGGGGAAAAAACCGTCCTCGATATTCTGCCGGAGAAGTACCGGAATATCCGGCTTTATCCCGTGGGACGGTTGGACAAAGATTCCACCGGACTGGTGCTGCTGACCAACGATGGCGACCTGACCTACCGTTTGACGCATCCCCGTTTTGAAAAGGAAAAGGAATACCTGGTCCGTTTCGAGGGCAGTCTGACGGCGGAAGACCAGTCCAGACTGGAGAAGGGGATAGAACTGGATGACGGCCGGACAGCGCCGGCGGCCATCGGTAAAGCCCTGCCACCCTTTAACTACTCGGTGGTGATCCATGAAGGCCGTAAACACCAGGTACGCCGTATGTTCGCCGCCCTGGGTTACACCGTGCTTGCCTTGAAGCGAGTGCGGCTTGGTAAGTTGAAGCTGGGCACAACGGCGGAAGGCAGCGTGCGCCCGCTTACGCCCGAGGAAGTAAAAGGACTAAAATAAAGTTCGAGATCCTCACTCTAACTCTATCCTGTAATTAGGAGAGAGGACTCTATCCTCTGTGCAACTAGTAAATTGTCCTGGTTACAAGCTTCCCACTTAGAAACAACCTGAGGTTAAATGATACGATTTAGCGAAACAACCTCAGGCACGAATTAAGGCTAAAGACGAAAACTCTAATATCTAAACTCAAAATCCTAAAAAATTCCAAATTTCTAGATACAAGCACCATATAGTAACAAAATACCAAGAAACAAATATCAAGAGACATCCGGATTCTTTCGACTGCGGTCGACCCGACTGCGGTCGACCCGACTGCGGTCGACCCGACTGCGTATTGGCTGACTGCGGCTGGCCAATACGATGTTGGAGGCCGGATCCGGGAATGAGATATGACACCGGGTTGAACACCTTGATACTCATTATCACGAACACTGGCGCTTTATACAAATTAGTTAGTCCGGGGGTTCGTCACCGTAGAGGTGGGAAAAGAAACGGATTGGCGGGTTCGGGAGGGGTGCCGGGTTTAAGGCAAGCGGCACGGTGAGCCATACGGTTGGTATGTGACATCCGTACCAGGAGGCGGGAATACTGCAGAAAGTGCCGGTCGCTGAGGACGGGATGCCGAAGGTGATTGACCAGGATATTACGGATAAAACCGATTTCGCGATCGAGATTCCGAGGAGAACCGAGAGATCGGTACCTGGCGATCAATTCATTATCTAGAGTTGACTGTGAATTTACTCCCTTTTGATCACCAGGACAGTGGGTTATTTTGGTATTGTGTTTCCGGTTATTATTATCAATCTGCATGATATGAATCTCCTTTACACTAAATCAATCAAGGCGAGGTTAAGAAGTGCCATTTCCATCAGTATTATTCTGATTTTTTAAGAAACCATGGAGGCGGGATCCAGAAGAAGAGGCACGATTCGTTTTCGCGGGAGATGAAAAACGACCAGCTTCATTTTCCGGTACCCCAGGAGCGGCGGGCGTAGCTGACAGTTGATTCTGGTTCAACCATTGCACGAAAGAGCGGTAGAGATTACGAGTCCTGGGCCCGTCCTGGCTGGAGATGTGGTGGCGGAGATCGATCATACGGCGCAGGTAGTTTGCGGTACGAAAAATCAATTCAGATTTATCGGCGGAGTATTTTCTTAAAGAAGCGATAGTAATACGAAGGAGGGCGATCTCGTTATCTATATCCTGAGCCTGGAAACAATCGGGGAGGAGGGCGAGTTCTTCAGGAGAAAGAATTTTACTATAATAGCCATGTTTGCGGGCATTCTGGTTACCGGGTTGGGCGCCGGGGTGGCGTTTCTTTCTGGACACCGTGGGCCTCCTTAAAATCAAGCTAATTACGCTAAAAACATCCGTTTCGACCAGAGGTTCCAATATAATAGTACAAGAGTTCTTGGTTTGTCAAGTAGCTTTTCGACAGCCGTTGAATTCCTACCAGTATTGAACAAGCAGAAGGAGGACGTGGAGAAGAAGGGACAAAATCAAATAATTGATGTTTTCACACGGCTTATCAAGGGTATCGAGAAAGCCAGTAACGAGTAATTGCCACCCGCCCGTTTACCGGATGTCGGAATCCGGATTAATGCAATAATAGAGGAAATAACACGGCCGGTAGTCATGACTTCCATTCTATTTTTTTCATATCGTTCCATGAACACTCCGCCACTTGAATCATTGACTGCTTATCTTTCGAGGCAATATTTTCAAACAGCGTAATTATCAATTTCATGTTTTTCTTTTGCCATTTTCCGACAACTTTTCCATTCAGTAGAATCGAAGGCATAACAATTCCTGCGAGGTTGAAAATACCACGCAGATGTTCTTGCGGCAGATATATACTTTCAGATTTCTGATAACCGAGCATAAGCTGGTCAAATCCAGCGAGAAAAATACAATGAGGAATGTCAGGGTAATCGCTTTGTAATGCACCGAGATAATAATAATCCTTGCCGTCTATCTGCACATCGGAAAGAGGCAGCTTCTTCATAAGCTCTTTTGTAGATGTTTGTGTCCATCCGAAATAATACGCAATGTCTTTAACGGTGGCCGGAGCAAAGTGCGTAAAGTATCGTCTGGCTTGTTCGATCAGCGCTTCGTCTTGCTCCATGGGCGTATATGGAGGACAAATCATGAACTCTTTCTTTTCTTGAACTTTATAGCAAAGGAATCCTCTCTCGCACAATGGGCGCAGAAGTCCGCCCCACTGATTAAAAATGGATCCGACTTCAATCTCGGTAATTCCTGCTGAGTAACACTCTTGCTTAAGGTCTTCTCTCGTGGTTACGCCATTCGATACTTTATCTACAATAAATCTTGCAATATGTTCAAGCCTGTCAGGACTCATCCTGCATTCATTGCGTATCCAATCAATGAAGAAGTTTTTCATATTCCAATTGTGGCTTAGGTAGGGATTGCCTTCGTCCTGATAATTAAATATCGGCAAATCGTCTTGGTTAAACACATGAACCGTGTTGCGGATTGTCCAGTTTTTAACAAGGTTGTTTCCAAAATTGTCCTTTTCTATTCTTTCGTTACAACGGATTTTAAGTGAATGTTCCACATTTACCGTAAACTGAGCTTGAATACCGTTTAAGTCATGGCAGACAGTATGCTTATCCGCCTTTTCGGTCAAATGTTGCCGGCATAATTGAATCTGTTTTAACTCAGTAAGAGAAAACATTTTTTATCACCGTCTAAAATATGAAATTGTTATGCAAAGCGCCGTTTTCGCCGCCATGGGCTAATGCTCATAATATTCGTCATTTACAGGCTTGTTTTAATGATAGCAGATATTCCACTGCCTTTTTGTGATGGTCTAAGTTATCTACCCATTCTTTATACGGTTCGCAGGGAAAGTCACCACAATCGCCGCAATGATTTATTCCTTTTTTCTCGCAACATGGGCGAATATGACAGTCTTGTTCAGGGTGGATTTCGCTTTTCTCCTCCCAACAGCCTTTACAAAACGGTGGCTTTTTTTGCACTGCTTCAGCACCTTCATTTTTTCCAATCCATCCTTTTGCCCTATACCACTCAACCATAGATTCCGCTACTTTTATATCGTGCTCTTTGTTGTAGGTGCCACATTCGCTGCAATTAACTCCGCAAGCTGCTAATCTAAGCTTATTCATCATTAAGACTCCTTTGTTTCTGAGATTATCTTCAGACATTTTGAGTACTTAATCGTGCCCTCCCATACGGGTGATTGTTTCACCTGGAATTCATAGAGCCCCTCAAAGCAGTTATGCAGTCTACTAGACAGTTCACAGATAATACCTCCTGAAAATCCAGGGTAGGAGTAGCACAATAGAAAGCAAGGAGTGTGGAAAGTAATTGTATTCTTACTTAATTATCCAATCAATATCAGTCTGAACTATGATCGGGATACTTGAATTGATGTATCACCTTTCTAATTCCCTTAAGTTCTCAAGTAAGGTGACGAAATGGACGATTACCATGGTAGATCACACACGTCGAATTTATATCGAGATTGCGCTAAATTCTGGCCTAGTATTGAGATTCACGCAAGATTGTTACTCCAGGGTAGAAACCAAACCGAGAATAAAAGCCGAACACCTCCTCATTCCCGGCAGCTACTCCGATAACTCTCCGAACGACTGAATTTTCATCCATCCAATGGAGAGCTTCCTTCATGAAATGATCGACGATATGGTGTCGGCGATACTCGGGTTCAACGAATATTGATTCTATCTCCCCCTGTCCTTCCTTGTTGACAGTACTAATACAATATCCGCAGATTTCGCCGGTGGTAGCATCTTTAGCTAAATCTAACCTAAGAACACCCTTTTGAGCCTTGTCTAGTAAACTGCTTTTTCTAGAATCGAAAGTTGTACTAAAGAAATGATGGGCATGGTGGAGCGAGCGTAACCGGTGGTGTTCATTCAATTTTTCCCATAATTGTCGGATTGAGTCTAGATCCATCTGGTCGGTTACCGTAAACTCGATATTCAACATCAGAGATGTACCCCCAGTGTGGCGCAGTACGATATATGCCGATACCAAAGAATAATTTAACAACTTTTGGCTTTTAAATTAACGTTTTCAAACCGTTATTTACACATTACGCCCAATTGTATAATTAACTTTTTATAGCCTCTACTATCCATTTCTCTGATCCGGCATGCCATAGACTAAAATTGAACCCTCCATATTCAGCGATGATTTTAAAGCCTATGTTCTCCATCAGACTAAACAGCGTTTCATGACTTACAAGCTGAAGATCCAAATCGTGTATAAAGCTTTCAACTTTTCCCTGCTTTTCCACGAATACTTCCTGTCTTATGTGTTCCCGCATGGTATAGGCATCATAAGATGTTTCACCATATTTCCATGCTTTTAGTCCAGTTTCAAAGAGGCCCGGCAGTTCAAATCTACGTTTTGGCGAATGCCACGATTCACTTCCAGGGTAAAAGAGTTCGAGTGCCAGGCATCCCTTATCCGAGAGATGTTTATGGATGCATGATAATGATTTACGCATCTCATGTTCAGTCAACAGATGGTGAAAGTCACCGGTTCCGATAAAAACAAAATCATTGTCTTTATCGGGTAAATGAAGATCTGTAACATCACCAACAACAAAACAGGGATTGACGTTATCTAGATTATTCTTCTTTGCGACTGCAATCATTCCGAGTTCAATGTCAACTGCAATAACGCGTAGATCATTGTTGGCTAAACCGTAAGCAATTTCCCCAGTTGTGCACATCAGCGATATCACTTTATTCCCGTATTTTTTCGCGAGTTTCGAGTAAAACTCGATTTCCCTGGAACGGTTTGGCTCTCCCCAACCCCATATCACAGCATGTTTAGCATAGTTCCCTGTCTTCATTTTGAACCTTATTTCGTTCTACATATTTCTATTGGAAATATAGACGATTAACAGAAACAGGATAAATATACAAAATGCCCGTTTATATAATAATCCGGTATTATCATTAATTCATTTATTTATCTATCAACAGCAACAGATCTTCGAGGGATTTTATTGTATAAATTTGACCACACTTAGGATTATGACTCTCTCTATCGACTAGTACCGATATCATTCCACTTTTATTCGCCCCGGTTATATCAACCTCCTCGTCTCCCACGAAAATACAATCCGAGGTGTTTACTGCCAATCTCCGGGCAAGTTCGTTATATCCGATTGGATTCGGCTTACGAAAGCCAACGTCCACAGAAGTTAAAAACACATCGCAAAAATTACTCAAAGCTCGAGTTTCCTTTGAAAAATACTCTTTGCCCATGCCATAAGCCACATTGGTTAAAATCCCAGTCTTAAGAGATTTGTTCCTAAGTTTTCTAAGCATCGGTATAGATTCTGGAAATGGGATCAATTCGCTTAAAAAGAAAAAGGCAAACTTGTCCTGAGCTTCTTTTATTCGACTCCGGTCCTTTATACCAAAGGCATCGAACATCTCGCGAAACACAAGGTTATAATCAATTTCGTAATCACGAGGATTAATCCGGGTATTATACTTAGCTAGAATAGACTCACCATTACTAAGGCCATTATCATTTACGTCAAGTTCAATACTCCGTAAAAACGTTGTAATCGCTTCACGATAAAAACCTTGCCAACTTAAAGGAAAGGGACTTGAAACTAGAGTGTTTCCAAGATCGAATGCTATAGCTTTAATCATGGCAAAATTGTATATATGTGCAGAATGATAGTCAAACTCCACAAAACGCTATGAAAGTAAAATAAAAAAGCACTACCATATAGATATCATCGGCATCATTGTCCGGTGATGCGTATAGCTATTTGATACCGTTTAGCTGTAGTATAGCTAGACTGAAAAGCGAATATAATCATGGCTAGAAGTAGATTGGCCAGTTGAAATAACTCCCTTCGATAAATTGTTGGCCAACTTTTGCCATAGAGATCGGCTGGCACAGTTATTTTTGTGAAAGCTTATTTCCCAATTACCTGGATGCTTTCTGAAAATCTCAGTGGCACAGTCGAAAGCTATTCCGAGCCTACGGAACTCAGGTAAAATATAAATCTCATTTATTCTCCAATGATCCCGATCATAACTAACAAGAGCGAATCCTGCTACCTCTTTGCCACTAAGGACTAGATAGGGAAACATTGTTTCTGCCAGTAATTATCTAGCCATGGATAATGATAAACCTCATCCTCGTCTTTATATTCCCGACTCTTATAGTAGGAATTATTTAACTCATCAATGTAAGGTTTCCAAAGATTATGGATAGTTTGTTTTTCTTTAACAGTTGCTTTCTTTATATGATTACTCATATTGATTCCCTTACACACTTGAGTGTATTGGTCAATTAGCTTGAGGTGTATCATCGGGATAATAGAATGCGCCTAAAAGAAGTCTTTTTGGTTATGGGAATTATAAACTTTGTCGCTGTTCAGGGAAAATGTCAGGGTTTACTGTTCAGCGATTTTGTCAGTAGTATAGCACCTCGGTATATATTATTCATCACTTAATGATCCGGTTGTCATTGGCAATAATGAATCACTGGTAACTTGTTCCGTTGCCAGGTGATTGGGTATCCAAGAGTCGCTTGAGCGTTGCGTACCCAATTGCCAACTCCTTTGCTGCCCGTCGCCGGGATAGCCCAGTCGGGCCAATGTTCTGCACAACTGCTGTGAATCGCTTAATAAATTCAGGGCGCTCGGTCACTCTGGGTCGACCGATCCGCTTGCCCGCCTGGCGAGCCCGCTCCATACCGGCCCTTACCATCTGTCGGTGGATAGCCATCATCTGAGTATCCTCATACCAGATCACCCTGGGTTCGGATATAGGTATTTCGGCAGTAGCATCCTGTTCTTCGGTTGGTCGATAGGGCATCAATTCCGTACAAAAACCTGCTTTCGGATACTTGCGGGCACTGGCTCGAAGTGATGTTGCGAGCGGAGGGGCTTCCTGTGGCGTCAGCAGTTCTCCCTCGTAGAAAGCAACCAGACGACCGTCCAGTCTCTCCTGTACTTCGACTCGGGTGCGGGCGTAACTACGCCGACCTTTGCCAGGAAAGAGCTGCAGAGTCTGCCCGTGATACTGCACCGTGTTATCCTTCCCGACCCGCCTCCACTCCTTAAGACACAGATTGCCATTGACGTCCTTCCCTTGCTCTACGGGACGGTAGGATGACTCTAACAGTGTCGCAGGGACCCCGAAGCGAGCGTTATATCGCGGCAGAAATGCTTCCAGAAAGGTATTGGCCTCCGCCAGGGTATGTACGCCGGCTAACCTCATCTCTGCGACAAGCCTGTCTTGAAAGGTGCCGTTAGCCCGCTCTACCCTTCCTTTAGCCTCAGGGCTACGGGCAAATACTTGGGTAATCCCAAGTTCGTGCATGGCCCGACCAAACTGGGTTGGTTTCCCCCTGTCGATGACGGATGCTTCACCAGGCTCGTTCCCACGCTTAGAGTAGCAGAAGACGAAATAGCGGTCGCTATAGACTGCCAGGGGAATACCGTGGCTTTCGATGATGCCCTTCATCAACCTGAGGTAGCCTTCGGTGTCTTCCTGCTCTCGAAAGAGCGCATAAGGCACGGTCCCGGTAGCGTCATCCACCGCCAGCAGCAGAGTCAGCCATGGTCCATCTTCACCAAGCCAAAGGTGATGGCTTCCGTCTATCTGTATCAGCATGCCTTCCTGAGGCATGCGTTGCCGTCGATAGCGATGCTGGCGTGGCTGGCGGTGACCGTGGCTGGCGAGTCCGGCACCGGTAAGGATACGTCGCACTGTGGATCGGGATAGCTTGATATCGTCTCGCTCTGCCATGAGTTCGGTCAGATGTGTGTGGTTTATTCCCGCATATCGCTCTCTGGCCATTGTGATGATCTGAGTCTGTACAACCGTTGAAGTGGCGTTGTACGGCATCCTACCGCGGTTGCCATGGACGAGAGCAGCGGCGCCCTCATCTCTGTACCTGGTTAGAAGTCTCCATGTGTGGCGTTCGCTTACACCAAGAACCTGTGCTGCTTCGGCAACCGTCCACTCCCTCCCTACCACCCCATTCATGATCTGGAGTCTGGTTTGCTCTTTCATCGTTAATGTCAGTCCTTTCATGACTGACATTTTCCCTCAACGATCCACTACTGACCGAATCGCTGAACAACGACATAAACTTGTGACGGAATCTGCGCAAGGGGTCAGGTTTTTGGAGAGAGATTTTATTTCTTGGTAT
>CAVUCA010000010.1:0-449546 GCA_963739865.1 uncultured Chloroflexia bacterium | reverse complement strand
AAGGAGTCACGCTCCTAACTCCGGCGTGACGACGTAAGAGTCTCCTGTTAAGTATTGAAGACATCGTTTGGACATAGTCAGCGCGGGAGACCCCTACGCCCCGATTGGGAGTAAGGGGGTATCGGGGCTCTGGGTGGCGCGACGCCGCTCAATAGAGCCCTTCGACAGGCTCAGGGCGAGCGGCCAACAAACTCAAAGCGAGATAAGAAAACGAATGAGCACAGCAAGTCGTGCCCACATATTGATACTATCTTACTTCGCCGGCAGGATATGGGACTCCTCGCCCATGGGCCAGAAGTGGCCGAAGAGGAAAGGCCGGTCCATTTTCTTGACGTGGATGGGGCAGTGCTGGAGTTCTTTGGGAAAAAAGACGAGGGCGGCGTGGGAGAACACCACTTTCTTCCATTCTTCGCCGTAGGCGACCTCGACCACGGCGCCGAGGTTCTTCATGTCATGGGGGTCGGTGGGCAGGAACATCAGGTATTCGTCGCAATGGTGGGAGTGGGGCGTCTCGGGGAACATACCGGGGCGCATGATGTAATAGAGAGCGAAGTTCGGCCGGGCGCCCTTGATGTTAGCTATGAAATCACGATTGCCGGCGACGAAATCACTGGCCAGCGGGTTAACCGTAGGCCACGGCATTTTGACATCACGTAAGAGATATTTCTCATTTCTTTGAGCAACGGTTTTTTTCGGGGCAGGCGGCGGCACGGTTTTACCAGATTCGGCTTTAGCCGGCCCGGATTTATTCGGCACAATATATTCGGGCGGCAGGGTGAGGCTGAAAACCCAGGAGTTTTGTTTCGGTTGACGCACCACTTGATGCCGGTGGGGTGTGCCTCCGGGAATATAAGTCATGGCGGCGGCATCTATCCGGTACGACTCACTGCCAATAGTGATATCGATTTCGGCATCGATGCGGTCGATATGGGCCGGGTCGCCGCCCAGGTACATCTTCACCCGGTCGGCCTTTGCCACCTTCGGTTCCTGGAGATGGTCCAGGGCCGCGGCGGGCGACAACTGCACGGTAAAGTCATAGCCGCGGGCATCCTTGCCGTGGAATTCGAATACCTGTAAGTCACGGCTCTGTATTATATCCGGGGCCATGATGTATTTTACCAGTTCTTTTTTAGTAACCACCGCTTTCTCTCTCCTGACTCCAACGAATAAAGGGAAATCCCATACCGTTGGGGCGATTATACACTTGGCCGGAACCGGGGCGCAAGGTACTGCGGTGGCAGGGTGAGTCCCCGGATGACATAACAAATGTCAAAAAAAGGGACAAATACCCCCTTGACAAACGTAGAACGCAAGTGCTATAGTATGGCGGTTATCAGTAATTAAGTTCGAGTTGATGGATGAGACGTATGAATGGATTTGTGAGGCCACGGCATTTATTCAAACCTTCCCCGAGAGATTACCGTACCGGCGGCTGCCCGGAAGAAGATTACACCGTTTCCGATTTGTGCCCGGAGTGTCCATATACAGACTGTTTCCATGACAAAAAGCATGAAGCAAGGCAGCAGCGCATCCAGGCCCGGGCCGGGGAGATGTACCACAGTTACAAGCACGAAAAACAGGCTGTCCGGGAAATCGCCGCGGCTTACCGGGTGAGTGAAAGGACGGTCAAACAAGCCCTGGAGATGATGAACCATCCCCATAAAGAAAGCCCCAATGAAAGGGAAGAGGAGTAACTGATGAAGAATGAATTCAGTCCGGCGGAATTGAGCCGGCGGGACACGGCCAGGATGGCGGGATACCGGGAACTGCTTGATTTTTATCACGGGAACCAATGGGCCGGGGGCAAGCAACGGGGAGAAAAGAGATTGACCTTTAATTACGCCCGGGTATTCGTCGAGAAGACCACTTCTTATTTGATGTCGGGCATGACTTTTGCCGTAGAACCGCGAAACGATAACGGAGCGGCCGGGGCGCGGCAGGCAGAAGCCGCTTTACACCGGGTTTATGAGGAGAACCACCTGGAGCAGCTCGACCTGGAAACCGAGACCGATTGTGCCATCCTGGGCGACGCGGCGTACAAAGTGACCTGGGACCCGGCAGCCGGCAGCATTAGGGTAACAGCCCCTGATGTGCAGGGTTTGCATACCTGGTTATACGGCGACGACCTGACACAGGTATGGCGGGTAGCCTCGCGGTATACCCTGGAAAAAGAGGTGGTGGAAGAGTTGTACCGGATAAAGCCGGAAGGCAGGACGGCACAGGTGGTGGAGGTGTGGACGGCCGACCAGTTCGAACTCTGGATCGACAACGGCCGGATCGAAAAGAAAAGGAACGCCTACGGCTTTATTCCCTTCGTAATATATCCGAACCTGCGCGAACCCAAAAAGGCGTGGGGGATATCCGACCTGGCTGCCGTAAAGGAAAGCCAGCGGGAATTGAACCGGGCGATATCGCAGCTTTCGAAGATACTCGAGTTATCGGGCAACCCGGTGACGGTCATGGAGGGCTGCGGCGACAGCGATGATATCACCGCGGAACCGGGAGGGGTATGGACCATCCCGGACGGAGGTAAAGCTTACCTGCTGGACCCGCTGCAGGGTGGCGGCACACGGCTGCACCTGGAATATATCAACCTGTTGTACCGGGTAATACATGACCTATCGGAGTCGCCGCGGGCGGCTTTCGGGGGGACGGAACGGGACCTATCCGGGGTGGCCCTGGAAATCGAACTGCAGCCCCTGCTGCAAAAGATACGGCGGAAGCGGTTGATCCGTAATACCGCATATATCCGGCGCAACCGGATGATACTGAAATTGCTGGAGAAGTTCGAAAAGGCGGATTTCGGGGACAACCGGTTGGGGGTGGTATGGGGGCCGGTGCTGCCGCAAGACCGGACGCAGTTGGCGGCTGACGAACAGGTGATGGTGCAAAACGGCATCCATTCCCGGCACCGGGCGATGAACGAGATGGGCATCAAAGACCCGGAGGCGGAATTCAAACAATGGCTGGAGGAACGGACAAAGATACAGCAAGCGGAAAACGAACCGCGGTACGGGAGAAATATAAGAGAGAAGCGGATAGAAAAATAGAGATTGATTTTAAGGAGGTAAGTTAAGTATGGAAGACATGGAGAAACAACAGGCGGAGGAAAAGGAGGAGCAAGCGGCGCAACCAGCAGCGCAACCAGCAGCGCAAACACCGGCAGTTGAAGCCGGGGCTGGTGAACAGGCACAGGCAATGGCACAGAAAGAGCGGGAAATCCTGGTACTAAAAACGAACCTGGAAGGCCTGGAAGTAAAGGTAAAAAACCTGGATGAAGCGCTGGCCGCCGCAGCCGGGAGTTACCGGACGCTGGTAGTACAGGGTAATCCTGACATTCTCCCGGAACTGATCACAGGGGCTTCGGTAACGGAGATCGAGGAATCAGTCAAGCGGGCGCAGGAAATCGTCGCCCGGGTAAAGAAGGGGGTGGAAACGGAGTTGGCCCGGGACCGCTTTCCGGCGGGGGCACCGGAGCGGGACGGCAACGAAGCCAACCTGTCACCCCGGGAGAAAATCCAACGGGGTATATCCCGGGACTAAAGGTATTCAGTAACTAATATATCAGGCGTTTAGCGAAATCAGTAAAGATATAGGAGGAAAAACACAATGGCATTAACCTTAGCAGAGGCATCCAAACTATCGAATGACATCCTGGCGCAGGGTGTGGTGGAGACTATCGTCAAAGAATCACCGATATTGAGAATCCTGCCTTTCATCGAAATTGCCGGCAACGGACTGACGTACAACCGTGAAAACGAATTACCGAGTATCCAGTTTTATGATGTCGGCGAATCCTGGGCGGAATCGACCCCGACCTTCGACCAGCACACGGCGACCTTGAAAATCATGGGCGGCGATGCCGATGTGGATAATTTTCTGAAGACAACAAGGTCGAATATCCAGGACCTGGAAGGGGCGGTGATCGAACTCAAAGCCAAGGCGATGCGCAATAAGTTCGAAGAGGCGTTCATATACAGCGATGCTACATATAGTGCCAAGCAGTACGACGGGCTGCGCCGGCTGATCGGCACCCATACACCGGGCAGCCAGGTCATCCCGGCAGGCGCCACGGGGGCGACCCTCTCGCTGGAGATGCTGGATGTTTTGATCGACGGGGTGAAAGGCGGCCGGCCGGACCTGTTGTTGATGAGCCGGCGTTCCCGCCGCAAGATCAATGCCCTGGTGCGGGCGGCCGGCGGCATGATGGAGACCAACCGCGACCAATGGGGCAACTTCATAGAGTTATGGAACGGCATCCCGATAGGAGTAAGCGACTGGGTGATGGACTCCCACCTGGTGGCGGGAGGGGTGGAAATGGATATTGCCGGCGGGGACTGCTCCACCATCTATGCCATGCAGTTCGGCGAAGGCGCCCTGTGCGGCCTGACCGGACCCGGTTACCTGACGGTGGAACGGATCGGCGCCCTGGAAGCCAAAGACGCGGTACGGACGCGTATCAAATGGTATGTTTCGCTGGCATTATTCTCAGCCATGAAAGCAGCCGCTTTGATCGGGGTAAAAGACTAATCAGGAGAGCATATGAACATAAATGATATGAGGGTGTTGGTCAGGCGTGACCTGCATGATGAGGCCGTGACCGGCTTCCGCTGGACTGACGGGGAAATCGACCGCCATATCCTGCATGCCGTCAAGGACTTCTCGGCTGCCTGCCCCGAAGAAGCGAAAGCAGCCAAGGCGACGGCGGCCGGTTCAAGGTCGCTGGATATCTCGGACATCACCGACCGGGTCATGGTGGAAGCCCTGGAGTATCCGGTAGACCGGTTCCCGCCGCATTTTCAACGGTTCGCCCTCTGGGGCAGCCGGCTGACCTTCCTGGGGGAGGAAATACCGGATGGTTCCAATACCTGTATTTATTACGGCAGATTACACAAGATAGATGCCCTGGGTTCGACCGTCCCGGCATTATATGAAGATTTGATCGTGACCGGGGCGGCGGGGTATGCGGCTATACAATGGGCGGCTTATGCCATCAACCAGGTGAATACCGGCGGCCGGCAGACCCCGGAGGAGTTCCTGGCCTGGGGCAAAGTGAAGTTGGGCCAATTTGAAGAGCGGTTAAAGATGGTGAGTCAAAAAAACCGGGTCCGGGTGCGCTCGTTGTACCGTCCGTACCGGACGGCAGTATCGCAGACCATCGACTTCGGACCGTAAAAGATGAAACAGATTTTAAGGAGGAAGCTGCTGATGGACCTTTATCGATTGCTTTGGTCGAGGCTCGGCGGAAGGCCGTGGACATATATCGCCCGGGATGTTTACCACAAAGTGGAGTACCTGGTGCTGGTGACCCTGCTGGTGGCCGGTTACACGATAGGTGAGACCGGCCTGGTAAGTTGGAAGTTATTTTCCGTGATCATGACCTCGTATACCATCGGTTATATCCACGGGCATTTTTTCTGGGGTAAAGAATACGTCCCCAATCAGAAAGCGAACGGAACGAATAAATGAAAGAATTAAGCCCGGCACTACTGGCGGCCCAGCAGGCATCCTCCAGTGTCCCTTATATCAAGGTCGAAGCGGCCAACCGGGTAAACGGGATGTTGAAACTCAACTGGGAAAGGCTATATGCCGGGAGTGAAGCGGACTATTATCATGCCCTGGCCGTGTGCGGCACCGGGGCGCTGGTACGGGCACGGTTGACGCCGCCGTCCGACGGCCGGAAATTATACCGTCAAACCGTACCCGGCCCCGGGCCGGCGGCCGATTTCAGCAGTTGGATATATACCAATCAATATAACTGTACCCGGGTGGCCGCCGCGGCACAGGATAATATGACCTCCCTTTTCTGGATGAATACCAACAGAGAAATACGCCGTATGGTGAGTAGCGACGGCGGGGCGAACTGGGGCAGTTCCGAACTCATCGACCAGGCTCCGACGACAGCGGCCGGCGGCCTGGCGGCGGCTTATAAACCGAATGGCGACCTGGCCTTGTTCTTTACCGACCAGGCTGCACTTTACGTAAAACGGCTGGTAAACGAAAGCTGGCAAAACCGGATAACCTGGGACAAAGCCACCGGCAGCCTGACCGGGATGGCGGTTGTTTATGACCTTGATTGGGAGCTGCTGATAACCGGCCAGGAGGCCGCCGGCGGCCCGAGATTATGGTCGCTGGTATATGGTGACGGCAGCGCTGTTCCAGCCGGTACCTGGTCTCCGTTGTCCGCATTAGCGACAGCCCCGGCGGGTGGGGAATACGGATACGATAATCCAGCCCTTTTCAAACCGGACCGGTGCCGGGGATACTTCATGGAGAAATGTAATGGTGAATCACCGTATAACCGGCTTTTTCAGTCGCATCCGGTGCCGGACACAACGTACTCCGACGGCCTCTGGCGGGAACCTGCTCCCGGTGATTTCAATGCTCCGTACGGATTGGCGGCCGGTTATCATACCCCGGGAGAATATGCCTGGCTGTCCACACCGAACGGCGTCTGGCGGGCTTTATTGACAACACAAACGATGGATATTTCCCCGGAGGTGGCTTCTCTGGAGATGGAAACCGGGGAACGGCAGGGCAGGTTATCGATCGAACTCAATAACCAGGATAACCGTTTTACGGACTCATCCAGCCTATTGGCAAGCGGCAGCCAGTTGGAAGTCTTTACCGGATACCGGACCGCTACTGGGAACGAAGCCGGTAGTTGCCGGTCGTTTATCCTGGACTCTTACGAGCAAAGAATTATAGATGCGGGTAATATCATCCGGCTGAAAGCCGGTGACGGTTGGGCGCAGATAAAAGAATGGCATGCCCGGGACCAGTGGCGGTGGAACAAGGCCGGCCAGGAAAAAAGTGTCCGTGATATTCTCGCCTTCGTGCTGTCCCGGGCCGGATTGAGACTGGAGACCAGGACTGAATCTACTGTAATCACCGGATTATTCCCTGATTTTACTATCCACCCGCTCGATAGTGGAGACCTGGTGGCGGAACGCCTGTTGGACATGGTACCGGACCGGTTATTTTTTGAGAACGGTACCGCCTACCTGGTAAATCCGCAAGCCTCAGACAGCCCGGGTTACGGTTACGGAGAAGCTCATCCGATATGGGAAGGAAAATTCTTCCGTCAAGCCGGGACATGCAACTGGATACGAGTGGAAGGATTCGATCCATCAGCCGGCCGTGCCATCACTTCCGATTGTTATGACTGGACGGACATCAAGGAATCCGGCACCCGTTATTTAGCGATAAATGATATCAATCTGAAAAACCTGACTCAACTGGAACAGCGGGGAGAGATGTTACTAAGAAAGGCGAGAATGAAATCGGTGTCCGGGTTACTGATAGTACCGGTAAACTGCGGACAGGAACTGTATGACCTAGTTGATATCACCGATGCCCGGGGGTTTACGGGGATCAGGCGAATCACCGGGATGACACTGAAATATGACCCGGCACGGGGGCGGTATCTACACCAACTGATGCTGGGCGGAGTCTGAAGCAGGTAATAAAAGGAGATGTGATTAATATGAGTCTGAGAAAAGGCATCCTCAAAGACTTTAATACCGGGGATTACACAGCAACCGTACAAATGGTTTCCAGCTACAAGGTATATTTAGAAGATATTGCCGTGGCGCGGAATATCCCGGCAGCAGAAATGACCGGCGGACGAAAAGTGGCGGTATTGTTTTTTGACGAACATAATGCCAGGGAAGCAGTGGTCATCGGGGTTTTTACTTGATAGAAAAACCGGACAAGGAAAAAACAGCGGTTATTCTTTCCTGACCGTATCCCGGGCAATACTTTTCAGGATTGTCAGTATACCGATAACCGCCCGTTGTACTTCAACCGGTTCCTGGGCGAGCATCCGGGCAACGAAGGGGTCCAAACGCCCGTCAGCGATAGTGGTCATCCGTTCTTCGGCAGCTACCGGCCGCGATTGTGGAGACAAATACCCGGCCAGGGTAAAGATTTCATCTTCTTCAAATGAAAGGGGTTTGGCGATCCTTTGCAGTACATGAGCAGAGGGAAATCTTTCTCCTCTTTCGATCCGCCCCAGATGCGACGCCGAGACATTAGCCTTGGCCGCCAGTTCCTGAAGTGTTAAGGATAATGAAACCCGCTGTTGTTTGATTATCTTGCCGAGGTGGGTTTGCGATTCCCTGTCCATATTCCGAATTATAAAAGAGACAAATGGCTTATGTCAAGAGAGAATATGTATAAAAGAAGGTTATTGACAAACCGTAATTTGAACTTGAAAAGGACAGCAAGGGAACACAAATGGCATAAAAAGTGTTCAGACGTTGTGAAAAATAATCTATACTAAACGATGCCCCAGTCACGGTACCCCTTTTGAATGACAGCCAGATACCCGGCGGAAGGTTTTGTTTCCTCACCCTGGTTGACTTTAATATAGGTGACCGCTTTCAGAGCATCGCCGTCCTCGGTAAAAACAGTAATATTAATGCGGTTGGACTCCCGGGGATAACCCTCGAGAGCGTCCAAACGGCGCAGGTCCTTTTCCGTGATTTCATAAATACCGCCGGCAACCTTGCTGCCATGGGCGCCGCGGAGAGTTGCCATACCGCTTTTCCATTGCCGGGACCAGCCGAAGAAAGCCAACCGGTAGTTGGGTAAAACGGCGGTAAGGTGGGGACGGGATTCCGGAGCTCTTTCCTTCATCTGTTTTTTATCGAGGTCGTGGGCATAAGCAAAATAGAGGACCGGATTTGATTTAACATTCATCATGTGCTGCTCCTTAATACCACCGGCGATTCAAAACAGGTAAAACAGGAATCCTGGCGGGAACGAGACTAGCCAATTATAGCGCAGAAAACAAATATTACATACAAAACTAATAACAATTATTAGCCATCCAATAATGAGATATAAACAATGTTGAATAATATTGGACAAATGCAGGCAATCTAGTGTAGGATATCAAGGTTGAGTTAATTCAGCCTCTCGTAGTTTGAAGGATACTTCGGGTTAATGCTTGGTAACAAGCTGAATAAGAGGCTGAAAAACAGTTGACAGTCTAATTAGGCTGTGGTAGTATTCAGTTTTGGCGCTAGTAATTCAACTCATTTGTTATTAGCAGACCTCACAACTTAATACAAGAGGTCTGTAACTGTGTTGGATGGATGAGCCTGAGCTCATCCATTTCGATTCTGAGAGATAGGAGAAGCACTTGCCGACGATTAATCAGCTTGTGCGTAAAGGCCGGAGAAAACCGGGAAAAAAGAGCAAGACGCCTGCATTGCGTTTTGTTTTTAACGCACTGAAGAACAGGACCAAGCGTGGAGAAGGATCTCCTCAAAAGCGTGGGGTTTGCCTTCAGGTAAAAACTACAACCCCGAAGAAACCTAATTCAGCTTTGAGGAAGATTGCCAAAGTACGTTTGAGCAACGGCATCGAAGTGACCGCATACATCCCGGGAGAAGGGCACGAACTGCAAGAGCACTCGGTTGTCCTGGTTCGCGGCGGCCGTGTACCTGACCTACCGGGTGTTCGTTATCATATTATCCGGGGTACCCTGGATGCTACCGGCGTGGCAAACAGAAAGCGCGGACGCAGCCTATACGGAGCAAAACGCGCGAAAGCCTCAACCACCACTACTTAAGGAGATATCATGCCAAGGCGAAGTAAAAAAATTGTAAGGGAAATTTTGCCTGATCCACAGTATCAGAATATTGTGGTTTCAAAATTTGTCAACCGTATTATGAAGAAAGGCAAAAGAAGTACTGCTGAGAAAATCGTATATACTGCCCTGGCAAGTATCGAGCAACAAGAACAAAAACCGGCGATTTCCGTATTGGAACAAGCCGTTCGAAATGCTACTCCCCAACTTGAAGTAAAAGCCCGGCGCGTTGGCGGCGCCACATATCAGGTACCCGTGGAAATTCCCGCAGGACGGGCTTTAACCCTGGCCATGAGATGGTTGATCGCTGCGGCACATGCCCGTGGCGGAAAATCAATGGCAGAGAAATTAGCGGGCGAATTAAGCGACGCAGCCAAGGGTCAGGGCGCTACTATTAAGAAACGTGACGATACACATAAAATGGCCGAAGCCAACCGGGCTTTTGCTCACTATAGATGGTAAGGAATTATTTGTTAAATCATGGTAAGACCTGCAGTAAGGACTGAAGTAAGAGAGAAACCGGTGTCAGATCGTTTTCCGTTAGCCGATATTAGAAACATGGCCTTCATCGCTCATATCGATGCCGGGAAGACGACTGTTACCGAAAAAATCCTATTTTATACAGGCCAGACATATAAAGTAGGCGCCGTCGATGACGGCACTGCAGTAATGGACTGGATGGACCAGGAAAGAGAACGTGGTATTACCATTACCTCGGCTGCCACCACTACTGAATGGAAAGACCACCGCATAAATATCATCGATACTCCGGGACACGTGGATTTCACGGCTGAAGTCGAACGGAGTCTGCGCGTTCTCGACGGCGGCGTGGTTCTTTTCGATGCTGTCGCCGGTGTTGAAGCGCAATCCGAGACAGTATGGCGGCAAGCCGACAAATACCACGTATCACGCATTTGCTTTATCAATAAGATGGACCGGGTCGGTGCCAATTTCAACCGGACCATCAAGATGATCGAAGACCGCTTAAAAGGAAAACCACTCCCCATCCAATTACCATTAGGCAACGAAGCAGCTTTCCACGGCATTATCGATCTTGTCGAACAAAGAGCCTGGAGTTTTGACGGCGAACCGGGAAGCGAACCAAAAGAAATCAATATTCCTGACGAAGAAATATCCCGCATGAAAGAGTCCCGTCATCAACTGATTGAAAAAGCTGCCGAAATGGATGACGAATTACTTAGCAATTATTTAGATGGTAAAGAAATCGACCCGGATGAGTTAAGAGCAGCCTTACGGCGGATAACCGTGGCCAGTAAAGGGGTACCGGTGCTTTGCGGGACTGCCTTACGTAACAAATGTGTTCAACCTCTACTCGATGCGATCACCTATTATTTACCATCCCCACTGGATATGCCTCCGGTTAAAGCCATGTCGGTTAAAAATGATGAATCCGTGGAACGCCCACCAGACGATACATCTCCATTTACTGCTTTAGCTTTTAAAGTAATGACTGATCCTTTTGTAGGGCGGTTGGTATATTTACGGGTATACTCGGGTAAAGTAAATACCGGAGAACCGGTATATAATGCTTCCGCAGATAAAAAAGAACGCATCGGCCGCCTGCTTTTAATGCATGCCAACCGGCGTGAAGAGATCACCGAAGCTAACACCGGTTCTATTGTAGCTGCATTAGGCCTGAAAAATACCTTTACCGGTGATACACTGTGCGACCAAACGAACACTGTATTACTGGAGTCCATCAGGTTCCCGGAACCGGTAATATCGGTTGCAATAGAACCGAAAACGAAAGCCGACCAGGACCGTATGGGCGAGGCTTTGCAGAAACTGGCAGAAGAAGATCCGACTTTTAAAGTGGTATTCAACCAGGAAACCGGGCAAACCCTGATATCCGGCATGGGTGAGTTGCATCTCGATGTCCTGGTGAGAAGATTGCTCTCTGAGTTTAACGTCAGTGCGAAAGTAGGCCGGCCCCGGGTAGCGTATAAGGAGACTATTACTAAAGCGGTAACGGCGACCGGACGGTTCGTAAGGCAATCAGGCGGCCATGGGCAATACGGTCATGTTGAAATAGAGTTTGAACCAGGTGAATCCGGCAGCGGCATACAATTCGTTGAGAAAATTCGCGGTACCGCAATTCCCCGAAATTTTATACCGGCAGTCGAATCCGGTTTGAAAGATGCCACCGAAAGTGGCGTATTAGGTGGATATCCGGTTGTAGATATCAAGGCTACATTGGTGGATGGCAGCTATCATGAAGTTGACTCTTCAGAACTAGCTTTTAAAATAGCTGCTTCGATGGCTTTTAAAGATGGAATGGCAAAAGGAAAATCCATTTTACTAGAACCGATCATGAAGTTGGAAGTTGTTACTCCGGAAGAATTTTTAGGTGATATCTTAAGTGACATACATTCCCGGAGAGGGCATGTTGACTCCGTCGAGACCTATGCTGAAACCACCACGATACATGGCCTGATCCCCTTGGCGGAATCGTTTGGGTACGCTACAAGTTTACGGTCCAAGACCCAGGGAAGGGCTACTCATTCTTTGGAATTTGCCCGTTACCAACAGGTATCGGCTGAACTGGCTGCTAAAATCACGGAAAAGACAGGATAGTCAAAGATATGGCGAAACAGAAAATTAGAATCAGATTAAAAGGCTTCGACCACAAACTGGTGGACCAGGCGGCAGAGCAGATCGTAGAAACTGTAGAAAGGACAGGCGCGGTGGTGTCCGGGCCCGTACCACTCCCCACACGGATCCAGAAATTCAGTGTAATACGGTCGCCGTTTATCGATAAAATATCTCAAGAGCAATTTGAGATCCGGACGCATAAGCGCCTTATCGATATTATCGAGACCAGCTCGAAGACGATTGATTCCTTAACCAGCCTGAATTTACCGGCTGGCGTAGAAATTGACATCAAGTTGTGAGAGAAATGTTGCAAGGAATAATTGGCAGAAAACTGGGGATGACCCAGGTATACAGAAGCAATGGAAAAGCAGAAGCTGTTACGGCTATCGAAGCTGGGCCGTGTGCGATTACCCAGGTGAAAAGTATCGAAACCGAAGGGTATAACGCGGTACAGGTCGGGTTCGAAGAGAGTAAGCGCATTACTTCGGCAGAAAAAGGCCACCAGAAAGGGCTTACTACATTCCGCCACCTGCGTGAGTTCAGGATCGAAAGCAATCCCGATAACAAAGTCGGCGACAAGATTGATGTTAACGTTTTCAAAATGGGCGATCGTGTCGATGTTATCGGAGTCTCTAAAGGAAAAGGATTTGCCGGGGTGGTGAAACGGCATCATTTTAAAGGCGGCCCCAAGACACACGGCCAATCCGACCGCGAACGCCATCCCGGGGCAATTGGGTCTACGACAACACCGGGGCACGTAAAGAAAGGTCTACGCATGGCCGGCCACATGGGGAGTCAGCAGGTGACTGCAAAAAGACTCGAAATAATGAAAATCGACTCTACCCGTAACCTTTTACTGATAAAAGGAGCAGTGCCGGGCTCTGATAACGGGTTAGTGATAATAAAAAAGTCTCGATAAAGGAATTTGACAAGTGCAGGTTCCAGTTAAAAACACAACAGGCGAAATATTAAGGCAAATAGAGATCAGTGACTATGTCTTCGGGGTAAAACCGAACAAGTCCCTTGCTCATCAGGCATTGATTAGGCAACTAGCGAATGAGCGGCATGGCAACGCAAGCGCTAAAACGAGGACTGAAGTCGCGGGCAGCACCAAAAAAATGTATGCTCAAAAACATACCGGACGAGCCCGCCCGGGCAGTGCCAAGTCTCCGTTGCGTAAAGGTGGTGGTATTATATTCCCACCAAAACCCAGGGACTATCACCAGGCAATTCCGAAGAAGATGAAACGACTGGCTTTACGGTCGGTATTATCAGGTAAAGTAACTGAAAATGAATTAGTTGTTTTAGACGATTTAAGCCTTAGTGCCCCTAAAACAAAAGATATGTCTAATATCTTAAGTGTTCTAGGCATCGAATCATCCGCCTTGATTGCACTTGAACAACCGGATATAAATGTCGTAAAGTCAGCCCGGAACATCCCCGGCATCGCTACGATTCCGGCTAACCTGCTGAACGTGGCTGATATCATGTCCCACAAAGTACTATTGATGACCGTTAATGCAGTGAGAAAAGCCGAGGAACTGTGGGGCGATAGCACTTCTGAAGGAGATAACAGTGCACCTGTACGAAGTACTTAGACGTCCGTTGATTACTGAAAAATATACTTTACTTCAATCCGTAGGTAAATACGCCTTTGAAGTAAGTATCGATGCAACAAAACCGCAGGTCAAAGATGCAGTTGAAAAAGCTTTTAACGTAAAAGTCACCAGTCTTAACATAATGAATGTTCCGGGAAGATCACGGCGGCTTGGCCGGAGGGTGATACCCGCCAAACCATGGAAGAAAGCAGTAGTTACCTTAAAACAGGGTGATAAAATAGAGCTGTTTGAGACAGCTTCTTAGATGATGGAGTAAATACAGTGGCTGTAAAGCAATACCGTCCGACATCACCTGGACGCCGGGGAATGACCGGTGCCAGCTTTGAAGAGATTACCAAAAATAAGCCCGAAAAGTCACTTCTGGTGGCATTGCGAAAACGAGCAGGACGTAATAATCAGGGAAAAGTTACTGTTCGCCAGAGGGGTGGCGGCTCAAAGCGGAATTTGAGGATTCTTGATTTTAAACGAGATAAAATTGGTGTACCAGGTAAAGTAGCGGCGATCGAATATGATCCGAACCGTACAGCTAGAATTGCCTTGATATTTTATGTTGACGGTGAAAAAAGATATATTCTGGCGCCGGTTGGGCTTAATGTAGGTGATACCATAATGTCCGGCCCTGAAGCTGAAATGCGAACGGGAAATAATATGGCCATAAAACTAATGCCAAGCGGCACCATGATACATAGTATCGAGATGCAATTAGGTAAAGGTGCTCAATTAGTCCGAAGTGCCGGCTCCGCTGCGCAATTAATGGCAAAAGAGGGCGAGCGGGCGTTAATAAGGCTACCGTCCGGTGAAATGAGATATATCCTTGGTGATTGTACAGCTACGATCGGCCAGGTTGGTAATATCGATCACCAGGCAGTGAAACTGGGTAAAGCAGGAAGATCAAGATGGCTTGGCCGTCGTCCCACGGTGAGAGGTACCGCAATGAGCCCGCGTGACCATCCGCATGGTGGTGGCGAAGGCAGAAGCCCAATCGGACACCCGGGGCCGAAATCCCGTTGGGGTAAACCGACATTAGGATATAAAACGAGAAAGAAGTCTAAGCCGTCAAGCCGGATGATTATGAAGAGTCGCGGCAAATAGATGGCAATGAAACTTGAGGTAGATTAAGCATGTCAAGGTCAGCGAAAAAGGGTCCGGCCACTGATGCGAAACTAATGAAAAAAGTAACGGCGGTCAATAGTTCAAGTCAGAAAACAGTTATTAAGACTTGGGCAAGATGGTCCACCGTTGTTCCGGAAATGATTGGCTTGACCATAGGAATACATGACGGGCGGCGTCATGTACCTGTATTTGTAACGGAAAATATGGTCGGTCACAAGCTGGGTGAATTTGCACCAACGAGGACCTTCCGCGGACATACTGCGAAGGCAGAAAAAGAAGCTAAGGCAGCAGCGGCGGCAGCGGCAACTCCGGCGCCAACTAATACTTCCGCCAGCTAGTATTTGACAGGATTTGTTAAATGGATGTACGAGCAATAGCAAAAAACGTAAGGGTAGCACCTGCTAAAGCAAGGTTGCTTGCTGATATGGTACGTGGGAAAAAAGTAGAATCAGCGTTAAGTATGTTACTTTTTACTCCGACACCAACGGCCCAAGCAGTTGCCAAGACTATAAAATCAGCTGCCGCAAATGCCGAAAAAAGTTATCAGATGTCAATCGAAACACTGATCATAAGTAAAATAACGGTTGACTCCGGTTTGACAATGAAGCGGTTCCGGTCTGCAGCACGGGGACGTGTCAGTCCTGTGTTAAAGCGTTCGAGTCATATTACTGTTGTTGTAACTGAACAGGAGAAACATGGGACACAAAGTTAATCCTACAGGTTTTAGAATTGGTATTATCAAGTCCTGGCAGGGCAAGTGGTATGCCGACCGACATTATGCGAATTTTCTTGAAGAAGATGTAAAGATTCGTAAAGCGATCGACGGGAAATATCCTGATGCTGCGATTTCAAGTATAGAGATTGAAAGACAAGCGAATCAGGTGGTCGCGACCATTAATACTGCCCGTCCGGGTATCGTGATTGGACGCGGTGGACAGCGGGTTGATGAGACCAGGGTCCTTTTAGAGAAGATCCTTGGTAAAAAAATTCAACTAAACATAAAAGAAGTACAGCAACCGGAACTTGATGCCAAACTGGTAGCCAAGTCGATTGCTGACCAGTTAGAACGCAGGATCGCTTACCGCCGGGCTATGAAACAAGCCATGTCGCGAACATTACAAGCCGGCGGCAAAGGTATAAAAGTAGCTGTTGCCGGACGTCTTGGCGGTGCAGAAATCGCACGACGTCTTAACATGCATGAAGGAAGAGTGCCTTTACACACAATTCGTGCTGATATTGATTATGGTTTTGTCGAAGCACATACCGTCATGGGTAGAATCGGGGTTAAAACCTGGATATATAAGGGTGACATATTACCCGAGATGAAGACCGATGAATCTGAGAGTGCTGTAGTTGAACCTGTTGTAATCGCAGAAAATGTACAAGCAGTAGAAACTGTTTCCGATAAAAAAATAAATGAAGGAACCCTTGTCACTGCTTTGAAAAATGACGAAACAACCATTAACGCAGTTGGAGACGGGACACTTACAGCAGAGGCCACTCCGGTTGTTGAAGAAAAGAAAAAGGTAGTTAGAGCTAAAAGAAAGCCGGTCGCCAGGAAACCTGCAGCAAAGAGTGAGGTAGAAGGCGAAGGAACTACCTCAGACGAATCGAAGGAAGCAGGAGAAGATAATGCTGCAACCTAAACGGGTTAAATTTCGAAAAGTCCAAAGAGGTAGAATGAAAGGCAGTGCTCATGCCGGAAATACCGTCACCTTTGGGGATTACGGTTTACAGGCTCTGGAACCCGCATGGATAACTGCAAGACAGATTGAAGCCGCGCGGCGTGCTATTACCCACCACGTTAAAAGAGGTGGAAGTATTTGGGTTAGAGTATTCCCGGATAAGTCCGTTACTAAAAAAGCCGCCGAAACACGTATGGGTTCCGGTAAAGGCGCCCCTGATCATTGGGTAGCCGTGGTAAAACCGGGCAAGATATTATTCGAAATGGCTGGAGTCGAAGAGACAGTAGCCAAAGAAGCTATGCGGCTAGCAGCGCATAAATTGCCGATTGACGCAAAATTTGTGATGAAACAAAGCATACCTGAGGCTAAGAACTAAAGTAGGAGCGATGTCCAATTGAAAATAGCGGATGTAAGAGCGCTTAGCAGCGATGAGATGAAAAAACAATTGGAAACAGCCCATAAAGAGCTGTTAGATCTTCGTTTTCAGTTGGTGACAAAACAACTGGCGAACAATCAGCGATTAATGGCGACACGGAAAAAAATAGCCCAGTTGAACACTATTCTTAAAGAAAGAGAATTAGCTCAATAACAGTATGAATTATTTCCATCAAAACAGGTAGGTTGAAATGGATACGATTATTAAGACCCGGACCGGACAGGTTCTCAGTAATAAAATGGATAAGACTGTGATAGTTGGTGTTGAAACTGTAAAAAGACATCGACTTTACAAGAAAAATATTAGAAGAATCGTTAGATATAAAGCACATGACGCTACGAATCAGTGTAATGAAGGTGATACGGTAAGAATTGTGGAAACCCGGCCATTATCAAAAGAAAAACACTGGCGGGTAGCAGAGATATTGATCAAACAAGAAAAAATCGAAGTTAAACCTAAAGAGGTTGTATAAGCGGTAATAATCGGTCAGGCGGGCCTGACTGTAAACCATACACGGTAACCAGTAAAAGAAGAGAATAATTCAATACTACAGGTGAAACCAGATGATTCAGCAATACAGTAGACTAAAAGTAGCGGACAATACCGGTGCCAGGCAAATAATGTGTATTGGTCTACTCGGCGGTAGCGGGCGGAAATATGCCAGGATAGGCGATATCGTGGTAGCTTCGGTAAAACGCGCGACGCCAGGAGGAACCGTTAAAAAAGGGGACGTAGTTCGTGCCGTTATTGTAAGAAGCACCCATCCATACCGAAGACTGGATGGTTCTTATATCAAGTTCGATGAAAATGCAGCCGTGATAATCAGCGATAAAAATAATCCCAAAGGCACGCGTATTTTCGGTCCGGTAGCTAGAGAACTTCGTGATAAAGAATTTACTAAAATTATTTCTTTGGCTCCCGAGGTACTATAGATGAAAATTAAGAAAAATGACACTGTACTGGTAATATCCGGTAAGGACAGGGGAAAAAAGGGTAAAGTTAGATTTGCTTACCCTGATAAAGATCGTTTGCTTATCGAAGGCGTCAATTTGATAAAAAAACATATGAAAGCAATAAAGGATGTCCGGCAAGCCGGGATTATTGAAAGAGAAGCACCGATTAAAAGTTCGAACGTCATGCTGTTGTGTAATAAGTGCAACCATCCTACACGTGTGGGAGCCCGTATCCTTCAAGATGGTAGCAAAGCAAGGATATGCCAGGTTTGCCATGAGGTGATTGACTAAATGTCAGAACTTAAGGAAAAATACCTGAAAGAAGTGATCCCGGCGCTAAAAGAGCGTCACGGATATAAAAATGTGATGCAGGTACCTCATGTTACTAAGGTGGTCCTGAACATCGGTCTTGGTGAAGCGATTTCTAACGCCAAAGCACTGGAAGCTGCTGAAAAAGACCTTTCCGCCATCGCCGGCCAGCATCCGATAATCACCCGATCAAAGAGATCTATTGCAGCTTTCCGTCTGAGAACCGGTATGCCAATTGGTATGAAAGTAACTTTACGTGGAAAGCGGATGTATGAGTTCCTCGATAAACTGATAAATGCGGTGGTATTCCGTATCCGTGAATTCCAGGGAGTACCGCGTAATTCTTTTGATGGACGAGGTAGTTATACGCTGGCGTTCCGGGAACAAACCGTATTTCCTGAAATTGATTATGAAAAGGTCGACAAATTACGTGGAATGGAAATATCAATCGTAACCACAGCCAAAACTGATGAGGAGGGAAGGAGTCTCCTGGAACTGCTGGGAATGCCGTTCTCCAGAGAGTAAAATATTATGGCTAAAAAATCAGCAATTGCCAAGTGGATGCGCCCTCCGAAGTATAAAGTACAAAGACACAACCGATGCCGGAAATGTGGACGTTCCCGTGCTTTTATCAGGCAATTCGGTTTATGTCGGATATGTTTCCGCGAAATGGCTCTCGCCGGACAAACTCCGGGCGTGAGAAAATCAAGTTGGTAAATAGAGGCTAGGGGAAAACAAGTGAGTATCTCTGATCCAATCGCAGATATGTTAACCCAGATCCGTAATGCCATCATGGTAAGGCATGACTCGGTGAATGTACCTGCCTCCAAGATGAAGATGGCTATTGCCAAAATCTTAAAAGATGAAGGCTTTATCAGTGACTTCGAATTGGTCAAAGGTAAAACTAACCGCAGTATCAAAATTCACCTGAGATACATGGAGAGAAACAGGCCTGCATTAGCTACACTGGAGAGGGTGAGCAAGCCTGGTTTACGGGTATATGTGAATCGTGGTGAAATCCCTCGTCTGGCTGGCGGCCTTGGAATTGCCATATTGTCGACTTCTAAGGGAGTTATGAGCGGACATCAGGCAAGACGCCAGGGTATCGGCGGCGAATTGCTATGTTATGTGATGTAAAACTGGAGTACAGATTATGTCTAGAGTAGGAAAAGCACCGATCACTATACCGGCCGGTGTGAAAATAACAATCGATAAAAATGAAGTCAGTGTGAAAGGGCCAAAAGGCGAGTTAAAGCGTACTTTTCATCCCGAAATGGGGATCGTGCTGGAAGAGAATACAGTAAAAATAACTCGGCCGGGTGATGATAGGGTTCATCGTTCTTTGCACGGGCTTTCACGTACTTTATTAGCCAATATGGTGGAAGGTGTTACTAAAGGGTTCGAAAAAGGATTGGAGATAACCGGCGTCGGCTATCGGGCTGAGAAAGCAGGGAACAACCTCATGATCCGTGTAGGGTTTACTAAACCTGTCGAAGTCATACCCCTGCAGGGAATCTCCTTTACCGTAGATAGCCCTACCAAATTTAAAGTAGTGGGCAGCGATAAAGAGATAGTTGGCGAAATGGCTGCCAGGATCAGAGCCATCCGGCCGCCTGATGTATATCGCGGCAAAGGGATCAAATACAGCGGAGAATTTATACGGCATAAGGCTGGTAAGGCCGCCAAGGCAATAGGGGGCAAAGCGTAAATGGGTAAATTATCTTCCCGCGATGCTCGTATTAGGAGACATCGCCGTGTGCGGGCTTCAGTTAATGGAACAACAGAACGGCCTAGACTTTGTGTATTCCGCAGTTTGAATCACATTTACGCACAGGTGATTGATGATTCAATTGGATCTACTTTAGCTTCAGCTTCAACTGTAATTGAAACACTCAAAAGTAAAGCTGATGGAAAAAATAAAGTAGCACAGGCTAAATTAGTTGGTACTCAAATTGCAGAAGAAGCTATTGGAAAAGGCATTAAACAGGTTGTCTTCGACCGTGGCGGTTATCAATATCATGGGCGCATTAAAGCCCTGGCGGATGCCGCTCGCGAAGCCGGCCTGAAATTCTAGACTAACATTTAGTGGGAGCTAAGGGGGCAATTTGACTAATAATATTAAAACAGAAACCGGTGATCTAGCACTTAATGATAAACTCATTGCCATTAACCGGGTAGCCAAAGTATTGAAAGGCGGCAAACATTTACGCTTCAGTGCACTGGTGGTTACCGGTGATGGGCAAGGGCATGTTGGTATCGGCTTAGGAAAAGCCAACGAAGTTCCGATCGCTATCAGTAAGGCCAGTGCAACGGCCAAGAAAAATATGATTACAGTACCCTTAGCCGGCTCCACGATTCCTTATGCGATTCGTATTAAATACGGAGCAGCCGATGTTTTGCTAAAACCGGCAACTCCCGGAACAGGACTTATTGCCGGTGGCAGTGTACGCGCAGTTCTGGAAGCTGCTGGCGTTAAAGATGTTTTAACAAAATCATTAGGCAGTCCCAATAAGATAAATGTAGCAAGGGCGACGATACTGGCTTTGACCTCTTTAAAGAATCCGAGTGAAGAACGGGCAAAGCGTAAAGGTACTCAGTCCGCAGAGGGGGCAGTCGTTAGTGGCTAAGTTATCCGTTACACAGGTAAAAAGCAGTATTGGTTATGAATTAGACCAGAAGAAGACACTAAAGGCCCTTGGTTTACGCCGGATGAATCAAAGTGTTGTCCATGATGATTCGGCTGTAATCAGAGGGATGATTAATAAAGTCAGGCATCTGGTTACCGTGGAGGCACAAGGTGAAGCAAAATGAGCTATCGCCGGCTTCCGGCTCCAAGAAAGCCCGTAAAAGAGTCGGGCGTGGTAATGGAAGCGGACATGGTACTTATTCAGGGCGCGGACTAAAAGGTCAAAAAGCACGTGCGGGAGGCAAAACCCGTCCCGGTTTTGAAGGCGGACAATTACCTTTAATCAAACGTCTTCCTAAGAAAAGGGGTTTTTATAACCATTTCCGTGTTGAATATGCTGTAATTAGTCTTTCCGCACTCAACACATTTGATGCAGGAAGTGAAATTACTGTAGATATTTTAAGTAAAAACGGTTTATTAAGATCAATGAATAAACCTGTGAAAGTTTTGGCAAATGGTGAGGTTGACCGTCCTTTAACGATCAAGTTAAACAAATACTCTGCTACGGCGAAAAGCAAGATCGAAGCCGCGGGTGGGACCGCGGAGGAGGTCGCTTATGACTCAACCGAGGTCAACTAGACCCCGGCTGCTCCAGGCGATGATCGACGCCTTCCGTTTACCGGATTTAAGGCGGAGAATACTGATAACCCTGGGGATAATTGTTGCATTTCGCTTTATCGCCCATGTACCGCTACCTGGCGTAGATGCCGCCGCGTTAAAAGACTTATTTTCTGAAAACGCATTGTTAGGTATGCTCGATATGTTCAGCGGCGGAGCAATGAGAAATTTCAGTATTGTGGCTATGGGTGTGTATCCGTATATCACCGCTTCTATCATCATGACATTAATGGTTCCGGTAATACCTAAATTACAGGCGATCAGTCAGGAAGGCGAAGCAGGACGAAATAAAATCAACCGGATTACTCACTGGTTGACCATCCCCATGGCCGCTTTATCCGGATACGGACAACTAGCGATTTTACGCAATTACGGCGTTATGGGTGATAGCAGCGTTTTATCTACTATCTCGATGATTGCGGCTTTAACCGCCGGTACTGTATTTCTGGTATGGTTAGGTGAACTTATCACCGAACATGGTATCGGTAACGGGGTGTCTATCATAATATTTGCCGGAATTGTCGCCGGGTATCCACAAATGATTGGCCAGGGTATTCTTGTCTCAGATCAGATCGCTGGACTCGTTGTGTATGCAGTGATCAGTCTGGCGACGATAGTTGCCATTGTAGTTTTTACCGAAGCCCACCGGAGGATACCGGTACAATATGCCAAGACCACTTTTCGCGGCGGGCGCATGTACCGTCAATCAGGTGCAACCCATATTCCGTTACGGGTGAATGCTGCTGGCATGATCCCCTTGATTTTTGCCGTCTCTTTGGTCATGTTCCCCGGTGTCGTCGCTTCTTATTTCATGAGGCCTGAGGGAAGTGACCCGAATTTTTGGAATTATATCTACAACATATTTAGTACCTCGGCTGCTTTGCCATTAGGGTTGATTTACTGGGTACTATATTTTCTGTTAGTTGTCGGCTTTGCTTTCTTTTATACAATGGTGATATTCCAACAGCAAGATCTGGCCGGTACCTTACAGCGGCAGGGCGGATTTATACCAGGTATTAGGCCTGGGAAAAATACAGCGGATTATCTGAATCATGTAATTAACCGGATCACATGGGCCGGGGCACTGTACCTGGCCATAGTTGCCATAATACCTTTTATTGCTCAAGAGGTAACCAACGTTCAGGCTATCCAATTATCAACCATGGGTCTGTTGATCGTCGTAGGCGTGGTTCTCGATACCATGAAACAGATGGAAGCTCAACTCGTGATGCGCCGTTACGAAGGCTTCATAAAACTATAAATAAGAGATCCCGGAATAAAGGAATTCGATATGAATATAGTATTTTTAGGTGCGCCTGGTGCCGGTAAGGGGACTCAAGCATCACGCGTGGCTAAAAAAATGAATGTAGCCCATATTGCTACAGGAGACCTTTTCCGCCAGGCTCTTGAGAAGAATACGGAACAAGCTCAGAAAGCAAGGCCATTTATCGCAATCGGGTAAACTTGTACCTGACGAAATTACTATCAAGATGGTACTGGAACGAATAATGAATGATGATTGCCGGAACGGGGTCATATTCGACGGATTTCCAAGGAATTTAAAACAAGCGGAAACCCTGGACAAAGCTTTACAGGAACAGAAGAAAGCAATCGATTGGGTTGTCTATATAAAAGTCGGCGAAAAGGTATTATTGGAGAGATTACTGGGACGTTGGATATGCCGGAAATGCCAGGCTCCTTATCATGCGGTATATTCTCCACCTAAAGTCGCCGGCAAATGCGATCGCTGTGGAGGCGAATTATACCAACGGGCTGATGATACTGAAGAAACCGTAAAAAAGCGTTTGGTTGTATTTGAAACTGAAACCACGCCGTTGATCCAGTATTATTCAAAAAGTAAAAAACTTCTTGATGTTGAAGGCGAAGGCAGCGAAGACGTTATCGAAAAAAGGATTATTGACATACTGACGCAGTCTTCACTTCAACCAGGGAAATAATGAGTATAATCATCAAGTCAGACCCGGAGATAGAATTGATGTCCCGGGCTGGCAAGATAGTTGCGGAAATATTAAAAAAGCTAAAGTCGGAGGTTCGGCCTGGAATAACTACTAGAGAGCTGGATGAAATAGCCGCTCGGGAAGTAGTAAAATTAGGCGCAAAACCTTCCTTTAAAGGATACCGGGGTTATCCGGCAAATATTTGTGTATCGATTAATGAGGAAATTGTTCATGGCATCCCGGATAAACGGGTATTAGCGAATGGTGATTTAGTGTCGATAGATTTTGGTGCAATTTATGAAGGATTTCAAGGCGATGCAGCCTTAACAGTAGGCGTAGGCAAACTGACTAAAGAAGCAACAAGGTTGATGGAAGTAACAGAAAACTCTCTACAAGCCGGAATTAAGTACGCCAAGGCCGGGGCCAGGCTTGGTGATATATCCTATGCTATACAGGATTATGTAGAATCAAGAAATCTGACCGTAATCAGAGAATATACCGGACATGGCATCGGTAGAGATATGCATGAAGATCCTCAGATACCAAATTTCGGAGTTCGCGGCCAGGGACCGGTTTTAAAAAAAGGAATGACCTTAGCCCTGGAACCGATGGTTTGTACTGGTGATTGGCATACCGTGGTTGGTAATAACAACTGGACGGTATCCACTGCCGATGGTGGTATGGCCGCTCATTTTGAGCATACTATTGCTATTACTGAAGGCCAACCGAGAATTTTAACCGTCTCATAATAAGGGAATATGCCGAAAAGAGAAACAATTGAAGTTGAAGGAACAGTAATCGAGCCATTGCCAAATGCTATGTTTCGTGTAGAATTAGCTAATCAGCATAAAGTATTGGCTCATATTTCCGGAAAAATCAGATTGCATTATATTAAGATTTTACCCGGTGACCGGGTGTTAGTAGAACTTTCTCCTTATGACTTGACCCGTGGCCGGATAACTTACCGTTTTAAGTAATGAATATAATCAGGTAGAATATAATGAAAGTAAAAGCTTCAGTAAAAACAAGATGTGAAAAATGTAAGGTCATAAAAAGACGAGGAGTCGTCCGAGTGATCTGCTCTAATCCCAAACATAAACAAAGACAGGGTTAGTCCTGGAGGTGTAATATGGCACGTATTGCTGGTGTTGACTTACCTAAAAGCAAACATATCGGGGTAGCCCTGAGATACATCTACGGTATCGGGCCGACTACCAGTTTACAGATACTGGCGCAGGCTGGGATTGACCCGGATGTGAAGAGCGATGTATTAAACGAAGTGGAGATAAACCGCATTCGTGAAATAATCGATAAAGGATTCCGGGTAGAAGGTGAACTACGTAGAGAGATCAACCAGGATATTAAACGGTTGATCGAAATCGGCTCTTATCGTGGCTTAAGACACCGCCGGAATTTACCGTGTCGCGGACAAAGGACTCGTACCAATGCCCGGACTCAGCGTGGCGCCAAGAAGACGGTCGCCGGACGCGGAAGAAAGCGCGGCGCATCCAAGAAGTAATCAATAATCACTTGATGGTGGGTATTTTAGGAGAATAAATGGCAGAGAAAGAAAAAAGAAAACCCAGGGCCAAGAAACAAGAGAAAAAAGGCATTACGACAGGTAGAGCTTATATTCAATCTACCTTTAATAATACAATGATTACTCTGACAGACCCACGGGGAAATGTGCTTTCATGGGGAAGCTCGGGTACAGCAGGTTTTAAGGGGTCTCGTAAAGGAACTCCTTATGCTGCTCAGTTAGCTGCACGTGAAGCGGCGAAAAAAGCGATGGAATTCGGCCTGAGGCAGATAGAAATATTTGTCAAAGGTCCGGGCAGCGGGCGCGAAGCGGCAATACGCTCTCTTCAAAGCTCCGGTTTATATATCACGAGTATTACTGATGTTACTCCGATTCCCCATAATGGTTGCCGTCCGCCGAAGAGAAGGAGAGTATAAGGGAGCAATATGGCCAGATATACAGGACCAGTATGCCGATTATGCCGCAGGAGCGGCGATAAGCTCTTTTTAAAGGGCATGAAATGTTATACCAAGTGTATACTTGACCGGCGGCCAAGACCACCGGGGCAGCATAGTCATCGACGGACTAAAGTATCAGACCGTGGTTTACAACTTCGTGAAAAACAGAAAGCACGTTGGTTGTATGGTGTCTTGGAACGACAATTCAGGCAAATGTTCGAAGAAGCTGAAAAGCAACCCGGTGTAACCGGCGAAACTTTGCAGGTACTTCTGGAACGGCGTCTGGATAATGTTGTCTACCGGCTTGGATTCGCCGATTCCAGGGCCCAGGCCAGACAGTTGGTGAGACATGGCCACATTGTCATTAATGCCCATATGAGTAATATCCCCTCTTTGATGATTAAGGCTGGTGATACGATAAGCTGGAAAGAGAACCGGACTAAATCCGAGTACTACAAGCAATTAGTTGAAAACATAAAAGGCAAGTCGATCCCGGGATGGTTGACCTTGGATAGACAGAAACTGGAAGCGAAAGTCGTTTCACTGCCAACACCACAGGACACTGAAGGAAAATACGAAGTAAAGGCGATAGTAGAGTACTATTCCCGGTAAGGAGGGGCTATTTTGTCTGACCTAGTAGTCTCTAAGGTCGAGACTGTTGAAACCAGAGATAATTACGGCCGCTTTTCTATCGAACCGGTAGAAAAAGGATTCAGTGTCACATTAGGTAACGCCATGCGGCGCGTTCTCCTTGGATACTTGCAGGGAGCTGCGGTAACCCGTGTAAAAATCGATGGGATTCATCACGAATTCTCGACCATACCCAATGTAAAAGAAGATACTACCGAATTTTTACTAAACGTCAAGGCACTTCGCATTAGACCTGTGAGCGGCCTGGCAGGTAAAATGGTATTGGAAATTGAGGGCGAAAAAAAGGTAATTGCTGCCGATATTCAGCCTTCAGCGGATTTTGAGATAGCCAATCCAGACCTGTATTTAGCTTATCTTGACAATGCGGATGCTAAACTTAATGTGGAGTTAGAAGTTGAGCTTTCTAAAGGTTACCGGGAAGCTGAATCAAGCGGAAATTTGCCGGTTGGGGTTATTCCGGTAGATGCCGTTTTCACTCCCATCAGGAAAGTAAATTTTACTGTTGAACCGATTCATGCCGGTCAGGAAACCAGCCATGAAAGATTGTGGTTGGAAGTATGGACTGACGGTACGATTAAGGCAGTCGACGCCGTATCTAAAGCCGCAGGGATCCTGATTGAACAATTAACTCCAATATCCGGTTTAAGCCGGGTTATTCCTGTAGCACCACCGAGCGATAAACCACAACCTACTATATCTGATGAATTGGCTAAAATGACGGTAGAACAGCTAAATCTGTCTGTACGCACTTTGAACTGCCTGCGGCGGGGCAACATCAATACCGTTGGCGAACTAATGTCAAAGACTGAGAAGGACTTGATGTCACTTCGTAATTTTGGAATAAAATCAAAACAGGAACTGGAGGAGCGCCTTCAAACTTTAGGGCTTACCCTGTTTTCCTAGTAAGAAGGAACTGATATGGGTCGTAGAACAGATACTAGAAGAAAAGGACTCACCTCGAGTTATAAACGAGCATTATACCGGAATCTGGTTACTAGTCTTTTAGGTTATGAAAAAATTACTACTACTGAAGCTAAAGCCAAAGTGGTACGTGGTATTGCAGAAGAAATGATTACCCTTGGTAAAAAAGGTACCTTACATGACCGTCGTCAGGCGTTAGCTTATATTTTTGATAAAGAAGTAACTGAGAAAGTATTTTCAGATTTAGCCAAACGTTATGCCGACCGTCCAGGTGGATATACCCGGATTGCCAAACTCGGACAAAGGGTTGGTGATGCCGCACCTATTGTGCAGCTTGAGTTGGTGAAATAATGCTGGTTACAGCATGCCGGCCTGTATTAGATGATACAGAACTGATTTTAACCAAGACCCGGATTGTACTGGTCATCGAATACGACGGCACCGGATATTTTGGGTTTCAATGGCAAAAAGGCCAGGCAACTGTCCAACAAGAAATAGAAAAAGCGATATTTCAGTTAACAGGCGAAAAGCTGCGGGTAACTGCTGCCAGCCGGACTGATACTGGAGTCCATGCGAAAGGTCAGGTTGTCTCCTTCCGGACCTTATCGACGACTCCCCTTAAAAATATTATTACCGGGCTGAATCATTATTTACCGGAATCGATTGCAGTAAAATACGCTTTTTATCCGGACGATGATTTTCACGTTCAACATTCTGCGGTTAGCCGCAAATATGAATATTATATATTAAACAGTTCTACCCGTTCTCCTTTATCCCAGCGGTTTGCATATCAGGTACCGGGAAAACTGGATGTCGAAAAAATGCAGGATGCATGCCTGCTTTTAGTAGGTGAACATGATTTTGCATCGTTCACCAGCACCGATTCAGTACAACTTAAAAATACAATTAGAAGGGTGGAAGAAGCGGGGTTTCGAAAAGAGAAAGGGTTGATCGTATTTACGATTAAGGCTAATTCTTTTCTGGCCCACCAAGTTAGAAATACCATAGGTGCTTTGCTTAAAATCGGTAAAGGCATGATGAGCACACAGGAATTTTATAGTATAATGGAGCAGAAGAAGCCCGGTTTAGCAGGACCACGAGCTCCATCCTGTGGTCTATGTTTAGTACGGGTAAATTACCTCCACCCCATTGAGGAAGAAAAATGAAAACTTTTAGTACCAAGGCGAAAGATATCAAAAGAGAATGGCATCTAATAGATGCTTCCGGGGAAGTACTCGGCAGTGTTGCTGTTGAGGCAGCTAATTTGCTTATGGGCAAACAAAAAACGATATTCTGCCGGCATATGGATGTCGGTGATAATGTTGTCATTATCAATGCCGCTAAAATCCGTGTCACCGGGAATAAACTTAAGCAGAAGATGTATTATCGGCATTCTAACTATCCTGGCGGTTTAAAAGCCGATAGTTTGGAAGATCTGATGAATAAAAATCCCGGGAAAGCAGTCGAGCATGCAATACGGGGAATGTTGCCGCATAACCGTCTTGAGGCACGCATGATGAATCGGCTTAAGGTATTTGCAGGAGATGAACATCCTTATGCCGGACAAGTGAAAAGACCAGTTGCGGAAAGTCAGGAAGTCAAGTAATTTCAGTTATTAAAATAGAGGTCCCGGATAACAGGGTTACATAAGGAGAATTCTTTGGAAAAACAAGCATATGTCCACGGTACTGGAAGACGTAAAACGGCGGTTGCCCAGGTTAGGTTAACTCCGGGTGGCGGTGCAATTATCATCAATGGCAAACCTTATGATGAATTTTTCCCGCGCTCGGTAAATCAACAAGCTGTAATCAAACCTTTAGCGATTGTCCAGTGCCAGGACAAATATAATATATCGATAAAAGTGTCTGGTGGCGGTGTTAGTGGACAGGCAACTGCCATTGCTCACGGTATCTCACGTGCTTTAGTAGAAACAGACATTAATCTGAAGATTCCCTTGCGTCAGAATCGTCTTTTAACCAGAGACTCAAGGGCTAAGGAAAGAAAGAAAGTCGGTTTGAAACGGGCTCGTAAGGCTGCGCAATCACCAAAGCGTTAGTCTTTTATCGGTTGCTTTTTTTAAGGGAGTGTCTAAACTGACACTCCCTTTTTTTATTAGTATAAATGATGTATCAAGACTGACTATGTTATTATGTTGTCATTATGGAACAAAGAACCAATACAATTACTTTACATCCTATCGGCTACGTTAAAAATGGCATTATACAGACTCCATCGCAACGAGATTGGCATTTGGACATGGTTTCTGACCTGATGATTGACCCCAAGTGGATAGATGGGCTGGAAGGGCTGGAAACATATTCTCACATCATTGTACTTTTCTGGTTCCATAGGGTGAAGGATGAAAATATAATACTGAAAATTCATCCGATGCATCGCCTTGACTTACCGGCCACCGGGCTATTTGCCACGCGTACTTATAACCGTCCTAACCGTATCGGTGAAACCGTGGTTAGCCTGATTGAAAAGCAAGATAATATCCTAAAAGTAAAAGGATTGGATGCGCTCGATGGAACACCGATACTGGACATAAAACCATACCTTCGTAGTGGGGATTTTATCCCTGATACCCGGGGACCAAGTTGGACATACGAAAATCTGATATAACTGATCAGTTAGTACTTATATATACATATCTTTTTCAGCACAATGGCCCGCAATACTGGTGGCCTGCGGATGGGCCTTTTGAAATGATGGTTGGGGCAATTCTAACCCAATCAACTTCATGGACGAATGTAGAAAAAGCAATACAAAACCTGAAAAGAACCGATTTACTCACACCTGCCGCGATACGCGGTATGGATATCGATCTTTTGGCTGCTTTAATACATCCTTCCGGTTACTATCATGTTAAGGCTAAGAAGCTAAAATCTTTGGCTATTTGGCTCGGCTGTTGTCAAGACAATCTGGCAGAACTATTTACTAGAGATACGCAAGACCTCCGGCAGGAACTCCTTGCAGTGTATGGTATCGGTGAAGAAACGGCTGATTCTATCCTGTTATACGCCGCCGGTAAAACTGTATTTGTGATCGATGCTTATACCCGGCGTATTATCGACCGTGTTGGTATTCCCGTAGCTGGGACTAAATATTCCGATTATCAACGTTTATTCATGTTCAATATGATACCCGACTTTCAGTTATTTCGTGAGTACCATGCTTTACTGGTTCAACATGGAAAGACAACCTGCCGGAAAAAGCCCCTTTGCGGCAAATGCGGTCTGGTGGATATATGTAAAACCTGTCTCACATCAGGAAAAATTCCCAGATGGTTTGACACCTAGTCTGGATTTGTCTATTATGATTTGGTTGACTGGAAATTCGCCTTTTCACAATTGGATTTATGTGAAACATCTGAATAAAACTGTGATTCATTTGGATGATGGGGGAAGAGGATAAGTTTGGCTGAGAATGTAGTTGGATATACCGAGACCGGACATGTGGCAGTAGTCACATTAAATGTACCTGCCCGGGGTAATGTGATTGATACGTCTCTGGCTCAGGAAATACTCGGTATCTGTTTACGAATTAATCAAAACAGCGACATATATTTCACTGTAATTACCGGGGCGGGTGATAAGTTCTGTGTCGGTAATGAAATAGAATATGATGCCGCTTTCGGTAAAAGTGTAAAATCAGTTACCAGGAAAGTAAAGGATATTCCCCGTTTTGAAGTAGCCTCTGCCGTAGCGATGATCGAATGTCCGGTAATCGCTGCTATAAATGGGGATGCGCTGGGACAGGGATTGGAAATAGCCCTGGCTTGTGATATCCGGTATGCTTCAGACAATGCCCATTTTGGATTCCCCAATACTTCAGCCGGGCTGATGCCGATGGATGGCGGTACACAGCGCCTTCCCCGTCTTGTTGGAAAAGGTAAAGCACTGGAACTGTTGCTTAGCAGTGAAGTAATTGATGCGAAAGAAGCCCTGAATATCGGCCTGGTCAGCCAGTTATTCCCCGGTCCTGACTTGATGGCACAAACCATGGCTTTTACTGCCGGTATGGCAGCGAAAGCTCCTGTCGCCATGCGGTATGTTAAAGAAGCAGTAAATAAGGGAACTGATCTGACACTCGATCAGGGAGTTCGCCTGGAAGCTGACCTGTATTTCCTGATACACACGACAGATGACCGTACCGAAGGTATTAAAGCTTTCCAGGAAAAAAGAAAACCACAGTTTACGGGTAAATAACGGTTACTAAATTGATATATGGTTTTTATTAATAATTAAGGTTTGCCATGGCCGGTTTTGAGACAATCATCTACGAGAAAAACGACGGAATAGCATATATTACCTTGAATCGTCCCCAGGTCTTAAACGCATACAATATCAGGATGCGGGATGAATTATATCAGGTCCTGGATGCTATCAAGGCGGATTCCGAAGTTAAAGTCGGGATAGTGAAAGGAGCCGGGGAAAAGGCTTTCTGTGCCGGGGCTGACCTGAGTGAATTTCTAACTGCCCCACCACCGGTTTTCGCCCGCCGGGCAAGATTCGAAAGGGATATCTGGGGGGTCTTTATGAGTGTCCCCCAACCGATAATAGCGGCTCTTAACGGATATGTGATTGGTTCCGGTCTGGAAATAGCCTGTTTTTGTGATATCAGGATCGCTTCTGATAATGTTCAGTTCTGTGTTCCTGAAATGGGTTTAGGCATTATAACTGCGGCAGGTGCCAGCCAGACATTACCCCGGGTCATCAACCGTAGCCCTGCCATGGAAATACTTCTCTCGGGGCGGTGGGTCAAGGCTGCCGAGGCCTTACATTACAAACTAGTGAACCATATCGTTCCCAAGGATGATTTATTACCTAGAGTAGAGAGGTTCGCCAGGAATATTAGCAATATGGACCCGGTATTAGTACGTTGTATTAAGGAATCGGTCGGGCGGGGACTTGACATGAGTATGGACGAAGGAATCGAACTGGAATCTCGTCTGGCAGCCCGTGTCCTGAACTCCAGTCTGTACCCGGCATGATATAGGAGAAGCTGAAGCCAAGATGAATAAAGTAGTATCTAGTATAGACGAAGCCATTGCCGATGTCGGTGATGGTGCGGTTATCGCCGTCCCCGGGTTTTTTACCTGTGGTGTTCCGAGAGAATTACTCTGGGGTTTAGTTGCTAAAGGGGTGAAAAACCTGACCCTGTGCTGTGGTTGCGGCCCCCTGGTCGGTGCTAAAGATGTAACCGAAGCTCTGGTATTAGGTGGCCAGATAAAAAAGGTGATTGATTCTTACGGGCTAAACCGTTCGGCTAGTAAAGGAATGCAAGACCCGCTGGAGATAGCGGTACGGAATGGGGAAATAGAAATGGAAATCTTCCCCATGGGAACCCTGGCGGAGAAGTACCGGAATGCCGGGGCCGGCATCCCGGCATTTTATACCCCGACCGGGGTCGGTTCGATAATTGAAACCGAAACCTTATCCAGTGTATCTAGTAACCGCCAACCCCGGGAAACCCGGGAGTTTAATGGAAAGAAATATTTACTGGAATATGCCCTGCAGCCGGATTTCGCCTTCATCCATGCTCATACCGCTGATACCGAAGGAAACCTGAGATATGCCATGACGGCCCGTAATTTTAGTCATGTGATGGCTACAGCGGCTAAGGTTACTATTGTTGAAGTGGAAAATATCGTCGCCCCCGGTGAAATTCCCCCGGGAGATGTCCATACTTCTCAGGTATATGTTAAACGATTGGTAAAAGTCGATCGCCCCAATTATGGAATCGGAATATAAAGCTAATTCACGGGAGGTTAAGTCACAATGGCTGGACGCCCTAAAATAGAAGGTTTGCCGCGTGAAATGGTGGCATTAAGGGTTAGTCGGGAAATCCCCGATGGAACCTATGTTAATCTTGGTATCGGCATCCCCACCCTGATAAGCGACTGGATCGCCGATAAGGATATCGCACTTCAAGCTGAGATCGGTATGTTGAAAACCGGCCCGCTGGCTAACGAAGAAGAAGCCAATCAAGACCGCATCAACGCCAGTTCACAACCGATACTGGAATTGCCCGGATGCTCGTATTTTGATATCGCCGAATCATTTGCTATGATACGCGGCGGGCATATCGATATTGCCGTTATGGGCGCACTTCAGGTTAATGCTCGCGGTGATTATGCCGGTTGGTTGAATCCATCCCGGGGTCTTTCCGTGGGCAATATCGGCGGTTCGATGGACCTCTGCGCCGGAGCCCAGAAACTGTTCCTTGCGATGGAACATGTCACCAACACAGGTGAACTTAAAGTCGTTGAAGAACTGACCTATCCGGCTACGGCATTGGGTAAAGTGCATATGATATTTACCGACCTGGCAGTTATGCAGGTTACGCCACAGGGTTTATTACTGCTGGAAGTGATGCCTGGACTTACTGCCGATGATGTTCAATCCGTGACCGGGCCAAAACTCATCATCAGCCCTGATTTAAAGGAAATTACCCTTTAAGTTCAACAGGGAAACAATCAATCCCTAATACGGTAAAAAAGTCTACCGGATGCCTGAAAACTCGCTTCCGGTAGACTTCATCTCACTCTAGATGATATCCTAGTTTCATACTCTACTATTGCTATTATTTGAAAATGAGGGAACATGTTCACTGAAAAAACCTTACGTCAGGCAAGACAAGGACTGGAAAAATGGTTAAGTGCGGTAAAATCTACCGGCACTAAGGCGGGAAAACGTTTTTCTACTTTATCTGATACTGACGTTGAACCGATATACACTCCCGAAAATCTAAAAGGTACTGATTTTACCGAAAAAATCGGTTATCCTGGCGAATATCCTTTTACCCGGGGTTGTCAACCTACCGGATACCGCGGCCGGGTCTGGACCTTCCGCATGTTCTCCGGATTTGGTACCCCGCATGATACCAACCGGAGATGGCATCAGTTGCTTAATGAAGGTGAGACCGGGTTAAGTACCGCTTTTGATTTTCCCACCCTGATGGGTTATGACAGCGATTCCCCGCGCTGCCCGGGCAGAAGTAGGAAAATGCGGCGTTGCCATCGATACCCTGGCTGATTTTGAAATCTTAACGGACGGAATCCCCCTGGATAAAGTGACAACCTCGATGACCATTAATCCCCCGGCGCCGGCCATCTGGGCTCTATATCTGGCTGCCGCGGAAAAGCAGGGTATAAAGTGGAGCGATATCGGGGGTACCATCCAGAATGATATGCTCAAGGAATTTCTCGCCCAGAAAACTTTCATGTGTCCGCCGGAACCATCCATCCGTCTTATCAGTGATACCGTAGAGTTTGGTACGAAATATGTTCCCCGGTGGAATACCATAAGCATCAGCGGTTATCATATCCGTGAAGCCGGTTCGACCGCCGTGCAGGAATTAGCTTTTACCCTGGCTGATGGTATTGCTTATGTCCAGGATGTGATCGACCGTAAGAAAATGGAAGTCGATACTTTCGCTCCTCGCCTGTCATTCTTCTTTAATTCACATATCGATTTCTTTGAAGAAATCGCCAAATTCCGGGCAGCCCGACGGATGTGGGCGAAAATCATGCGGGACAGGTTTAATGCGAAAAATCCGCGCTCATTATGGATGCGTTTCCATGCCCAGACGGCCGGATGTTCTCTTTCTTCCCAGCAGCCATATAACAATGTAGTAAGAGTATCTACCGAAGCGCTGGCGGCTGTCCTGGGCGGGGCTCAATCTTTACATACCAATTCCCTGGATGAAGTATTAGCTTTACCATCGGATTTTGCCGTAAAAATAGCCTTACGTACTCAGCAGATCATTGCCGAGGAGACCGGCGTGATAAATTCCATAGACCCTCTTGCCGGTTCTTACCAGGTGGAAACGATGACCAATCAGATAGAGGAAAAAGCCTGGGAATATATTGAGAAGATCGACCGCATGGGAGGGATGTTAGCTGCCATCGACCAGGGATATCCGCAGAAAGAAATTGCCAATGCTTCATATAAGTTCCAGCAGCAGATCGACAATGCTGAGAAAGTGATGGTAGGCGTGAACAAATATGTCGATGAAGAAGGGCCTGACATCGATACTTTGAAGATCGAGGAAAGGGTTACTACCGAGCAGATAAACCGGTTGCATGAAGTCAAGCGTCAGAGAGATAGCCGGGCACTATCGGCAGCCCTGAAAGATGTCCGCGCAGCCTGTAAGAGCGATACTAATGTCATGCCTTCAGTCATAGAAGCGGTAAAAGCATATGCTACGGAGCAGGAAATCTGCGATATTTTCCGTGAACAGTTTGGGGTATATCATGATCCGGCTTTCTACTAGATGAGAGGCTTATCTTTCTGATACGGAAAAGATATTGCACCTGAAAGCGCAGGAGTTTATATTTAGGTACTACAAACAAGTTCCGGGATAAACCTGGAATTGACTGAGCAGGATAAAGATAAAATGACCGAACAGAAAAAAATCAGAGTTCTTGTAGCCAAACCCGGCCTTGACGGGCATGACCGGGGCGCGAAGGTAATTGCCCGGGCTTACCGTGATGCCGGGTTTGAAGTGATATACCTGGGCTTACATCAAACTCCGGAGCAGATCGTGAATGCGGCCATCCAGGAGGATGTGGATCTGGTGGGGCTTAGCTGCCATTCCGGGGCACATATGTACCTGTTCACAGAGATAATTAAGCAGCTTCAAGAAAGGGGTGGGGGCAGTATTTCTGTGATCGGTGGTGGAATCATACCAAAAGATGATATCACCGAACTGAAAAAGATCGGTGTGAAAGAGATATTCCTGCCCGGTACTACCATGGAAAAAATAGTTGCGTGGACAAAGCAAAATATACAACCCGTGAACCGGACCGGGATTTGATCTTTCTGGATATACGGGATTTCTTATTCGGTTATCAGAGAAACCTATTATATGATTTCGTGTAATCTGTGATAACATTTATGGTTTTCAGGTCATAAATATTGATATGGAAAGGTTTTCATGGATCTGGCAAAGAAAGTACTAGAGGGAGACGTCCTCTCCGCCGCCAGGCTGATCAGGTGCCTGGAAGATGAGATCGAGGGTGCGGTTGATGAGTTGGAGGAATTATATGTCCACACCGGTCGTGCGCATGTAGTCGGTATTACCGGGGCTCCCGGCGCCGGTAAAAGTACAGTCCTGGGGTGCTTGATCGGGCATCTGCGTAAACGTGAACAAACTGTTGGCGTTGTGGCGGTTGATCCCAGCAGCCCTTTCAGTGGAGGAGCGATCCTGGGCGACCGGGTCAGGATGCAGGCTTACGGCGGCGATAAGGAAGTCTTTATCCGCAGCCTGGCTAGCCGTGGTTGGAAAGGGGGGCTCTCCCGGGCGACCTTAAGCACAGTCCATGTCATGGATGCCATGGGCAAGGATGTGGTCTTGATCGAAGCGGTTGGTTCCGGACAGGCAGATGTTGATATTGCCTGGGTTTCCGATACAGTGATTTTAGTATTGAATCCGGGTGCCGGAGATGAAGTACAGATGATGAAAGCCGGTATTCTGGAAGCAGCTGATATCTTTGTCCTGAATAAAGCGGATATGCCCGGTGCCGAACGGTTCAGGCTTGGCCTGGATTCTATGCTGGCCATGTCTGCCAAAGGTCGCAAAGAAGCCGATTGGAAGCCGCCGGTGATAATGACGGAAGCAAATATCGAAAAAGGCACTGATGAGATAGCCGTAGCTATTCTTGATCATTATAATTATTTGAAAAGTAGTAGTGAATTAGCGAAACGCCGTAAAGAGTGTGCCAGACAGGAACTGACCTGGGCAGCCGATGATTATATTAAACGGCATCTGGAGAGTATGGACAAGGTATATTTCGATAACCTTATCGAAGGCCTGGCCCAACGGAAAAATAACCCCAGGGCGGTGGCCTTGGAGATAATTAAGGCGATTTCATCAGGGGGCTAAATGGATTTCTCAATAACTGAATCACAGCAGATGCTCAGGACCATGGTCCATGATTTTGCCGATAAGGAACTGGAACCTATCGCAGCAGAGATAGATGAAGAATCCCGGTTTCCTGCCGAACAATACTTAAAAATGGCTCAATTAGGTTTAACGGGTATCGCTTTCCCGGAGCAATATGGCGGTGGTGGCGGTGGTAAGATTGAAGAGGTCATCATCGACGAGGAAATCTCCCGCGTTTGTGCAGCTGTGGGGACCATCCTTTTTGTCAGCAGCGGGTTAGCCGGTTGGCCTTTATATACCTATAGTAATGAAGAACAGCGGCAGCGTTTTACCGTTCCTATTGCCGCCGGTAAGGTGCTCTCCAGTTTTGCTTTAACCGAACCCGGTGCCGGCAGCGATGCTTCCGCCATTCAAACCCGGGCGCGCCGGGTTGACGGCGGGTATCGCATCGATGGGACGAAAGTATTCATCAGCAACGGGGCGGAAGCATCGCTGATACTGGTTTTTGCCACCATGGATAAAGCCCTTAAGCACCGTGGTATTTCCGCTTTCGTCGTAGAAAAAGGAAGCCCTGGTTTTAACGTGGCTAAAGTGGAACATAAACTGGGTATCCGGGCATCTTCGACGGCGGAGCTGGTGTTCGAAGACTGTTTCGTACCGGACAAAAACCGCCTGGGTACGGAAGGCGATGGATTCAAAATTGCCGTCAATGCTATCGATTCCAGCCGTGTTTCCGTAGCCGCCCAGGGATTGGGCATCTCTCGAGGTGCTTTTGAAAAAGCCCTGGCTTATGCCAAAGACCGGCAGCAGTTCGGCGAGTCCATTTCAAATTTCCAGGCTATCCAGTGGATGCTGGCTGATATGGCGACGCAGATGGATGCGGCGCGCTTATTAACATACCGGGCGGCGTATCTCCAGGAACACGGGCAGCCATTTATTAAAGAAGCTTCCATGGCCAAGCTGTTTGCTGCCGAAACGGCGGCGTTCGTAACCACGAAAGCAGTCCAGATCCACGGCGGTTACGGATATATCAAGAGTTTCCCCGTCGAGCGGTATTTCCGTGATGCCCGGATACTGGAAATCTATGAAGGTACCTCGGAGATGCAGCGGCGGACCATTGCCCGGCAGCTTCTGCGTGAAGGCTAACCGTTGTAAACGATCAAACCTGGTTTGTAGGCTTGCCGCGTTTTAACCATGTACTCCTGTCCCTGATATCACGGTCGAATAACAGGCGGTTAGCCATGAGTTCGCCGGTCGATACCGTCGTAGCGAATTCCGAATGTGGGGCGGTCAATCTCCGTACTATCGCCAGCAGTAAAATCGCCACGAACCCGATAGAAAGCGCAGCCGATTTCTCGATTGCGAATACATTTGGTGCTAACCAACTCAGTAGTGGAATTAAAACCAACACCACCAGGGTCCCGACGGCAAATTGACGGAAGGGGGCAAAAAAGAAATTTAACACCAACATGGTCAAAGCCAACCACGGTGCGATGGCCAGGATTACCCCCAGGGTCGTCAGGATACCCCGCCCCCCGCTAAAACGCAGGAAGATGGTCCAGTTGTGCCCGCAGATCGCTGCCATGCCGACGATGATCCACTGGTACGGCTGAAGGCCGATATTTCGGGCCAGAAATACCGGGAAAGCCCCTTTTAGCAGGTCAAAGATAAATACGATCAGTGAACTCCAGCGCGAACCGGAGGCCAGGACATTGGTGATGCCCACGTTTCCGCTGCCGAAACGCCGGATATCGATCCCCCGCCGCCATCTGGCTACCAGGTAGGCCGTCGGGATGGATCCCAACAGATAAGCCCCGATGACCAGTAAGATCAAATAGAGAAACACTTATCTCCCCCGGATTTTTATCATTGTCCCGGTTGCTCCCATTTTACAGCTTGTATAATATTACCTTCCGGTTTCCCTGGCATTTCTTTCCCTGTCCAGGTTTATCAGCTTACTGGCAGATTCCATCGGCACCCCCGAACCACCTAACCTGGTCTCGGCTTTTTCGTCGAGGCCGTGAAAATCACTGCCTCCGGTGGGGATAAGGTTATATTTCTCTGCCAGGCTGAGCAACCGGCTTACTTCCGGAACCGGATAACTACCGTAATAGACTTCCATACCGACAAGGCCGTATGCTTTCAGCACCTTGATCATATTTTCCGGGTCGATTACCGACAGCGGATGTGCCAGGACCGGCAGGCCTTTCGCTCTCAGGATGAGGTCGGTAGCCTGAACCGGGGACATCTTCGTGCGTTCTACATATGCCGGTCCGTCCCGGCCCAGGTATTTTTCAAAAGCTTCACGCAAGTTGGTAATATAGCCTTTTTCCAGCATAGCCCGGGCGATATGAGGACGGCCGATGGAATCAGTGCTGGCTATCTCCGTGACCCGCTCCCAGGACAAGGGCATTCCCAGGGCTTCAAGTTTGGCGACCATCCTTTTGCCCCTTTCCTGCCGGGAGTCACGCATTTCACTCAACCGGGACAGTAATTCGGGACTGTGATAATCGATAAAGTAGCCGAGGATGTGTGCTTCCCCGCTGGGGACATCGGTATTTATTTCCACACCCGGGATCAGGGTAAAGTTACGAAAAACTTTCGTGGCCGCCAACGACGGTTCGATCCCGGCAACCGTATCATGGTCGGTAATTGCCAGTACCGAAATTCCCGCTTTCACAGCTTTCTGAATGAGATCAACTGGGGAGTACCGTCCATCCGAGGCACTGGTATGGACATGCAAGTCGACTAACCCCATGGTCAGGCTACCTCCCGGTAGATTCGTTCGATCCTGGTAGCCCGTCCGGTCTGATCCTCGATGTTGACCAGGACGGCATTCAACATCGATTTTCCCCTGGCCGACCGAGAGGCGGTGGGGTAACGAGGTCAGGAATCGGTGTAATACCGAATCTATTTCGTCGCCGATAATCGAATCGACCGGCCCTACCATACCGATATCGGTGACGTAGGCGGTTCCCTTGGGCAGGATCGTGGTGTCGATCGTGCCGACATGGGTATGTGTCCCCAGGACGGCGCTGACCCGGCCGTCCAGGTACCGGCCCAGGGCCACCTTTTCCGAGGTGGCTTCCGCATGGAAATCAACGATGATGACAGATGTTTTCAATTCCGGGATAAGCTTATCCATCGCCCGGAAGGGGCAGTCAACGAAATTATTCATGAAAGTCCGGCCGATGAGGCTGACCACGGCAACCCCGTTCTTAACCACATAACCGCTGTCCGGGAGCAGGAGCCGGATAATTAAGCGGCCGCAGTACCGGCATCTGGCTGTCCAGAAAGGGGATGATCTCTTTTTGTGCCCAGATATGGTTTCCGGAGGTCAAGGACGTCGACACCGGCTCCCAGCAGTTCCTCGGCGATTTCCGGGGTGATGCCCAGGCCGCCGGCGGCATTTTCCCCGTTGGCGATCACCATGTCGATTTGATATTGTTCCCGTAAGGGCCTGACCAGCTCGGTGACCGCTTTCCGGCCGGGCTTGCCGACGATGTCACCTATTACCAGGATATTCAACAACCACCACCTGCCGGTAGAATTTACAAATAATTAAATGATACAAAGCGAGTTCCAAGATTCATTCCGGGACTTATCCGGAGAAAGTACGGGGACGTGTCCGGTGACACGTCCCCGGTTTTATTTACTTGGCATAATCCACGGCACGGGTTTCACGAAGGACCGTAACCTTGATCTGGCCCGGATATTCCAGGCCTTCCTCGATCTTCTTGACGATATCCCTGGCCAATCGCATCGCCGCCAGGTCGTCGACTTCTTCCGGTTTAACCAGGATTCGGATTTCACGTCCGGCCTGGATAGCATAGGATTTTTCCACGCCTTTGAAGCCGTCGGCGATGTCTTCCAGGGCCTTGAGACGCTTCAGGTAGCTTTCCAACGATTCGCGGCGGGCACCCGGCCGGGCGCTGGAGATGGCATCTGCCGCCGAGACGATGAAGCCCCAGAAACTGGTCGTGCCAGTCTCAAAATGGTGCTCGGCGATACCCTGGATCACTTCCGGAGACTTGTCCCATTGTTTCACCAGGTCGGCGCCGATGGCGGCATGGGTACCTTCGACTTCGCGGTCGACTGCTTTGCCGATGTCATGAAGCAGCCCGGCCCGCTTGGCCAGGGCGACGTTAGCGCCCAATTCGGAAGCGATCATCCCGGAAAGATACGCCACTTCGACGCTGTGCGAAAGGGCATTTTGTCCGTAGCTGGTGCGGAATTTTAACCGTCCCAACAGCCGGATCAATTCCGGCCGTAAGCCCTGGACGCCTACCTGATAAGCGGCCTGCTCCCCGGCGGTGAAGATGGAAGCCTCGACTTCTTCCTTGGTCTTGGCCACCACCTCTTCGATACGGGTGGGGTGGATGCGGCCGTTTAAAATCAGTTTGTTGAGAGCCAACCGGGCGATCTCCCGCCGTACACCGTCGAAACTGGAGAGGGTCACGGCTTCCGGGGTATCATCGACGATAAGGTCGACGCCGGTCGCTTGTTCCAGGGCACGGATATTACGGCCCTCCCGGCCGATAAGCCGCCCCTTCATTTCATCACTGGGCAAGGGGACCGTAACCACGGTTGATTCCCCGGTGATCTCGGAAGCCGACCGTTGGATAGCCTGGACGAGTATTTCCTGGGCCCTCTTGTCGGCTTCTTCCCGGAGTTTCCTTTCCCACTCGATGAGACGCCGCGAACCCTCGTCGTGTAGTTCGCTGTCCACTTTTTCCATCAGGATCTTGCGGGCATCTTCGGTAGACATACCGGAGACGATTTCGAGTTGCTTAAGTTGTTTTTCCTTGAGGTCGTTCAGTTCCGCCCGGATGGAGTCGATGCTCTTTTCCTTGTTGTTCAGATTGCGTTCCCGTTGTTCGACACCTTCCAATTTGCGGTCCAGGGTCTCGGACTTCGAGTTAAGCCGGTTCTCCTGGCGCTGGAGTTCATTGCGCCGCTGGCGGGCTTCATTTTCACTGGCTTGCCGGATCTTGTCGATTTCTATTCGGCCTTCACGAATGATCTCTTTCGCCTGGTCGTTAGCTTCGGTAACGGTGCGCGAGGCTTTGCGCTGCGCCACCCTTAACTGGCGGTTGATCATCATGCGCCGGCCGAAAAAGATAATGGCGCCGCCGGCGATCAGGCCTATGAAAAAGATAGCTCCCAGCGCTACATAATAGATTAAATTTCCTAGTCCTGTTTGTGGCAAGTTGTCACCTCCCCTCCTTCAGGTCGGTTCATTAAATATAATTAAAAATCCGGATGTCCGGTATCTGAAATATTCTCGCTTGCTACTTCCTGCCAGATTTTCTTCAGCGTAGCATTGATCACGCTATAGCCAAAGCCGCGCCGTTCCAGGTATCCGCCGAGGCGGCGCCGGAATTGTTCCTGGCTGGACCAGCGCATGCTTCTAACATGGCTGGAAGCTGCCCGGTAGGCGCTGGCATCGTCGTCGATACCGCCAACTGCCTGCTCGATGACATCTTTCGCTACGCCCTTTTTCTGCAGTTCAATGCGGGTCAAACTGCGGCTGCGCGGGCTGAAAGAATCACGGTTCTCCGTCCAATAAGCCGCAAAGGCGTTATCATCCAGTAAACCCTTCGTTCTCAGGGCTTCGATAACCAGGTTTTGTGTCGGGGTATCGTAGCCGTGCGACTGGAGTTTACGGCGGAGTTCGGCATCGCTGCGGGGACGCAGGCTGAGATAACGGGCTGCGGTATTCAAGCCGCGCTGCAAACGGTCGCGCTTGAGTAAAGCGTTCACTTCTTCCCGGGTGAGTTCCCGGCCTTGTGTTAAACCTTCGGCGGAAGCCAGCGATGCCGACAGGCTAAAGACCATTTCCCCATCGAGGAAGATATCCACTTTACCTTTATTCCGTTTTAAGGCGGTTATCAGGGCCATCTGGTATCCTTATAAAACAACAAAAGCTGAGGCTTAAAGCCCCAGCTTTCAAATTCGCTCTTTCTGTTAAGTACCAGCCGTTAAACTGATACCGGACTATCCCTTCGGATGAAGGAATCAGTCACCGGCATTATCCGTATGAGCGGTTGCTGAAGCTCTAATCCGCTGCTCGATTTCCTTGGCAATATCCTGATGTTCAACCAGGAATTGCCGGGCATTCTCCCGACCTTGTCCCAGGCGAACATCCCCGTAAGAAAAGAAAGCGCCGGATTTTGTCAACAGCCCCGACTCGACACCTAGATCGATGATACAACCCTCCAGGCTGATGCCGTGGTCGAACATGATATCGAACTCAGCCGACCTGAAGGGGGGTGCAACCTTATTTTTCACTACTCTGGCTTTAACACGGTTACCTGTAATTACATCGCCCTGTTTGATTGATTCGCTCCGCCTCAATTCGATCCGCACCGAACTGTAGAACTTTAATGCCCTTCCCCCTGGAGTGATTTCCGGATTGCCAAAGACAATGCCCACTTTTTCCCTTAATTGATTGATGAATAACACAGCAGTATTCGTTCTGCCGATCGCCGCTGCCAGTTTCCGTAAAGCCTGCGACATGAGACGGGCTTGCAGGGCAACGTGTGTATCCCCGATCTGTCCCTCCAGTTCGGCTTGGGGCACCAGTGCCGCAACACTGTCGATGATGACAATATCGATGGCGGCACTACGCACCAGGGCTTCGACAATTTCCAGGGCCTGTTCGCCGGTGTCCGGTTGTGAGATCAACATGTCTTCGACATTGACACCGATGCGGACGGCATATGACGGGTCCAGGGCGTGTTCGACATCGATATAAGCTACAATCCCCCCCCTTTTCTGTGCTTGAGCGATGGTATGTAAAGCAAGCGTGGTTTTGCCTGAAGACTCCGGGCCGAATATTTCAGTAATCCGCCCACGGGGAATCCCCCCTATCCCCAGGGCAATATCCAGAGATAGTGCACCGCTGGGAATAGACTCGGTCGGCGCCATCGCCGTCGATTCTCCCAGTTTCATGATTGCACCTTTACCAAATCTTTTTTCGATCTGGCTGATGGCTAGGTCTAACGCTTTTACTTTTTCACTGGTCATTTTAAGCTAACATAATGATAACATACAAGGCTGGCTAAAACAAGGAATCGAGCCAAAAGTCTTGATGTAAAATTGGTTGATAATATACCACTATATCCGGGGAATGTCTACAACACCGGCCGGAGGGGTAAGAAAAAGCACTTTTCAGGACTAAGGGGTAATTCCACCTCCCGGCTGGGAATGCAGCCGGGCTATAGTTTTTGTGCCCATTCGACGGCATTCTTGAAGAAACGCAGGCCGTCGCCCTCAGTCCGGGCACCATGCCGGGTCCAGTTCGGGTGCTGCGTGCCCGTGATGTGGCGTTCGGGGTGGGGCATCAGGCCGAATACACGGCCGGAACTGTCGGCGATGCCGGCGATGTCGTTCAGCGAACCGTTGGGGCTGGCGGGATATCCGGGTTTGGTATTACCTTGCGCATCGGTATATACCAGGGCGATATTTAGTTTGGCTAAGGTGGCCGCATCGGCTGCCAATTTGCCTTCGCCGTTAGCTACGGGCAGGGCGATGATGTCCAGGCCCCGGGTGAAAACACAGTTGCTTTTCTTGTTGGCCTTCATGTAGACCCAGCGGCATTCGAATTTGCCGGAATCGTTGTTAGTCAGGGTGACATGCGAGGAGTCGCCATCAAGCGGATCGGGTAGAAAGCCGGCGCGTACCAGGACCTGGAAGCCGTTGCAGATGCCCAGGATAAGGCCGCCTTTCTCGATGAACTTCCGGATATCGTCGCCAAGCTTGACCTTGAGTTCATTCGCCATGACCTTGCCGGCAGCGATATCATCGCCGTAGGAAAAGCCCCCCGGCAGCACTGCGATCTGGTAATCAGCCAGTTTTTCATAACGGTCGATCAGTCGGTTGACATGAATGATATTGGTGGCCGCCCCGGCTTTTTCAAAGGCGAAGGCTGTCTCCTGGTCGCAGTTGGTCCCGGGCGCCCGGAGTATCAAAGTCTTTATTTTAGTTTTCGTACTAGTACTCATCTTTTACCCTACCATCGCAATGGTTTCTGCCAGGCCTCTTTCAGGTCGCCGATGGCGGCACTGGCAACTGATTTTCCCTGGAGGCCTTTTATCTTCAGTTGCTTCGTATCATTGACCCGGCCGATACAGGCACAGGCCGAACCGGACATTACTTTTTCAAAATTCGCCTGATACGCCGGCGCCACTTCCACCAGGAAGCGGCTGTTGGACTCGGCAAACAAGATATAGTCGTCACGGTTGATAGTATCACCCAGCGGGACTTTCTTCAGGTCGATTTCCAGTCCCAGGCCCCCGGCGAAAGCCATTTCGGCGGCGGCAATGCCCAATCCCCCGTCGCTGCAGTCATGGCAGGCCCGTACCCAGCCGTTGGCGGTGGCTTTACTCAACCGTTCCATCGCCGCCCGGGATTTCACGGGGTCGACCCTGGGCACACGGTTGCCGGTGAAACCTTTGGCCTTGAAATACTCGGAACCGCCCAATTCGGCGAAGGTGTCACCCACGATATAAAGGGCGTTACCGGCTTCCTTGAGGTCCATGGAAACGGCCTTATTAACATCGGGCATCACCCCGATAGCGGAAATCAAGAGCGTATGCGGGATGGCGATGGGGCGTCCTTCGTCTTCGAATTCATTATTCAGGCTGTCCTTGCCGGAGATGAACGGGGTCTCGTAGACCAGGGCCATATCGTGACAGGCCTGCCAGGCCTTCACCAGGGCGCCCAGCATTTCCGGCCGGTCGGCGCGGCCCCAGCAGAAGTTGTCCAGCACGGCCACTTTCTCCAGGTTGCCGCCGACGGCGATAATCTGCCGTAGCGCTTCATCGATGGCGGACGCCGCCATCCAGTAGGGGTCGATATCAGCATACGAAGGGCAAATGCCGCTGGAAACCGCCACGCCCATATCCGAGTCCAGCAGGGGGCGGATTACGGCGGCGTCACCCGGCCCGTCGTTATCGATCCCCACCAGTGGTTTAAGCACGCTGCCGCCCTGTACTTCGTGGTCGTACTGCCGGATCACCCATTCTTTGCTGCAGACATTCCAGGAACCGAGGACCTGCATCAGGTCGGCTTTTAAATCAGCCGGGCAGGCGAAGTCCGGTTCCGGGAATTCCGGTTTAGTCCAGGAAGCCTGCAGTTTGAACTGCGGGTGTCCGTGATGCAGGAATTCCATGTTCATATCGCAAACCAGCTTGTCCTGGTAATAAAGCTGCAGCCGGTGGTCGTCGGTGAATTCACCGATGACCGCAGCTTCCACGTTTTCGCTGTCAAAAAGTTTCATCAATTCATCGACATGCTCCGGCGGCACCGCCAGGATCATGCGTTCCTGGGCTTCGGAAATCCAGATTTCAGTATAAGACAGACCGGCATACTTCAACGGCACCTTGTCCAGGTGCACACGCACGCCGGTCTCTTCGCCCATCTCACCCACCGCGGAAGAGAGGCCGCCGCCGCCGCAGTCGGTGATCCGGCGATACAGGCCGAGGTCGCGGGCCTGCAGCATGACGTCCATGAATTTCTTTTCCACGATCGGGTTGCCGATCTGTACGGCGGTGAAAGATACTTCGCCCGATTCCTGCGTCAGTTTTTCCGAGGCGAAGGTCACGCCGTGAATGCCGTCACGGCCGGTCCGCCCCCCGATGAGCACCACCAGGTCGCCCGGCTTGCTGCCCCATGTCGCTCATCTCTTTGGGCATGATGCCGACTGTCCCGCAGTAGACCAGCGGATTGCCCACGTAGCGGTCGTCAAAGAGAATCGCCCCGTTGAGGGTAGGGATGCCCATACGGTTGCCGTAATCGGCCACCCCGGCGCGCACCCCTTTGAAAATCCGCCGCGGATGCAGGACACCCTTGGGCAGTTTTTCATAAGGGAAGTCCGGCGGAGCAAAACAGAAGACATCGGTATTCAAAATCGGTTTGGCCCCCAGACCGGTCCCCAACGGATCGCGGATAACGCCGCCGATACCGGTCGAAGCCCCGCCGTAGGGTTCGACGGCGGAGGGATGGTTGTGGGTCTCCACCTTGAAACAAAGGGCCCAGTTGCCGTCGAAATCAATCACCCCGGCGTTGTCCTCAAAAACGGAAAGACACCAGGGTTTATTCAGTTCGTTGGTTGCTTTGGCGATGGTGCTTTTCAGCAGGTTATCGATCACCTTGCCTTCAAAAGAAATCTTGCCCTTGAAGGTCTTGTGGCCGCAGTGTTCCGACCATGTCTGGGCGAGGGTCTCGATCTCGGCATCGGTAGGGTTGCGTTTCTCTTTGGCGAAGTAATCGATAATAGTTTTCAGTTCTTCATGGGTAAAGCCGTATTCCCGCCTGATCTTAGCTTTAGCCGCCTCGTCGGCATCGAGAATGCCGACCCGTTTCAGGCGGAATTCATAACGGGGGTTTTCGGGAAAGGAAAAATGCCCTCCTTCTACGGCGTGCTGGATGATGGGATTGACCAGCAGCCGCTGCGATATCTCGCTGAGTTCGGCCGGGGTGGGGCTGCCGTCGAAGAGATAAAGTTTACCGGTCTTGATGGCCTTGATACCCGCGTATCCCCAGGTCGCGGATAGCCTTCATGGCGGAATCTTCGACCGGGTCGGTCACCCCGGGATTGTAGGCGACTTCGATGGTATACTTGCTGGTGGTGATGGGAGCGCCGCTGGAGTAACGGTATTCCTGGGTCACCAGGTCGGCCAGGAGGGTCCGGCAGAGCAGCTCCACGTCGCTCTCCTTCAGGTTGGCATCCAGCCAGTAAACATCGATGACGCGGGCGCCGCGGATCGAGGTGATGTCGAGGTCGGCAATATCCTTGACCAGGCCCTGGCCGCGCACGTCGGGTAAACCGCTTTTCAGATTGATTTCAATACGATGCATGGGTTGACCCCTCTGCTTTAATAATATTAAGAGGGGCATTAAGCCCCTCCAAAAAGTCTTTTTCGGTACCTGTGGTTGGTATAGTGTTTCTTCGTGTCATATTTCCCGCTACTTGAGCAGCTCGGATACCACCTCGTTGATCTCACGTCCGTCAGCTTTCCCCTTAAGCTGGGCGATGATTTTGGGCATGACCTTGCCTTTGTCCCGGGGCCCCTGGGCGCCGGTCTCGGCGATGACCTGTTTGGCGATGTTCATGATATCGTCCCGTGAGGCCTGCTGCGGCAGGTAGGTCTTGATGATTGCCAGTTCCGCCTCTTCCTGGGAAACCAGGTCGGGCCGGTTGCCGGCTTTATAGGCGGCGATGCTTTCCTCACGCTGCTTGGCTTCTTTACCGATGACGACTAATATATCGCCGTCGTTGAGTTGGACCTGGGGCATGATGCGCTCGACTTCGCGGGCGATCTCATCCAGTTTCGCCTGGCGGGCGGCTTCGTCATCGTTCGCCGTCACCTGGTGGTCCTTGAGGAAACCGGCCATCAGTTTTTCCTGGCGTGCCATCTCGGTATTCTTGACGGACGAGAGGATAGTGCGGATGACCATAAGTTTCAGCTTCTCGCCGGCGCGGAAAGATGTCTTAAGGTCGTTGTTCAGTTTGGTCTTAAGTTCAGCTTCCACGATGAGGCCTCAGCCCTCTTTTATCTAGTTGTTGTTCTGGTGGTGGCAGCTTTAGCAGACTTGCGTTTCTTAGCTGCTTCCTTGCGTTTCCGCTTGATGCTGTTCTTTTCGAAGTATTCCCGGTGCCGGATCTCGGCGAGAATACCGTCCTGTTGGACACGCTTGTTGAAACGCTTCAGTAGACTTTCAAAACTCTCGTTATCACCCGCATTTACGTGGGTCAATAAAGATCGCCTCCTTGGCGCCGTAAAATTATTACCAGGCTTTTGGATGAATATCCGTTAACATTTTAGAGAGTCGGAGCGCGGCTGTCAACTACAATAGGGGGATGTAGTTAGTAATTTGTAACTGGTAGTTTCGAGGATAAGAATATAAAGTAGTCCGCTCATACTGAGCCCGTCGAAGTATAGCGGACGTGTATATATACAATCGAGACAGGTATTGAGGGAACGGATATTTCCAACTCCTGACTGGGTTATTATCCGCGGAACAACCTGAAGCTAGTTTACACGGTTTGTTGAAACAACCTCAGGCACGAATTGTGCCTAAATCCTGATTCCCCTAACTCTGACTCTCTCCCCGATATCGTCTGATTACGAATCAGCTCGCTCAAGCGGGATCTTCGACCCACATAGGGGCGAGAGGACTAACAGTCATGGTTAGCTCCTTCTCCCTCCGATGGGAGAAGGCCGGGATGAGGGTGAAAACCTGGAATAAATATTCACTATTTTTATAAACTAACCCGGGTTCTTATATGATAGTACCGGTGTTCTAGGGATTTGTCAAGACTGACTGACGGCCTTACCCGGCAGATACACCGTAAACTTGCTGCCCTTGCCGGACTTACTTTTCACCTCGATGCGGCCGCCGTGGAGTTCGGCGATGCGTTTGCAGATGGCCAACCCCAGCCCCGCCCCGCCGTCTTTCTCCGTCCCTTCCTGCTCCACCCGGTAGAAACGTTCGAAGATATGGAGTAGGTGCTGCGCCGGGATGCCGATGCCGGTATCGCTGACGGCCGCCAGGAAAAAGCCGTCCTCCTGCGATAACGATAGCGTGACGGCGCCCCCGCCGGGTGTATAGCGCACGGCGTTGCCGGCCAGGTTCAGGAAGCACTCCCGCAGGCGGGTCTGGTCGCCCCGGATGCGGAAAATTCCGGCTGTTTTCGTGATATCGGCGTGGAAAGTAAGGCCCTTTTCCTCGCACAGGACTTCCGTATCCCAGCCGATCTCGGTCATTAAGGCTTTAAGGTCGACCTCGCCCATGATCATCTCGTTATGGTGTTCCGAGCGGGCCAGGAAGAGCAGTCGTTCCGCCACCGCGGCTACATGGGTGATTTCGCGGTTGACCGTTTCCAGTGCCCTCTGGTAGGCTTCGTCGCCGGGTTCCTTTTTTAGTGCCCGGCTGGCTTCCGACTGCATCACCGCCAGGGGGGTGCGCAGTTCGTGGGAGAGGTCGGAAGCCACCTTCCGTTCGGTATTGACGGCCGTCTCCAAACGGTCGAACATCCGGTTGAGGTTGGCGGCCAGTTCCCCGAATTCATCCCCGGTATCTACTTTCAGGCGGCGGCCCATTTGGCGGCCGTCGATGTCCCGGGCGGTCCGGTTGATATTGTATAAAGGCCGCAGCAGCCGCCAGATGATAAAGAAACCCAGTACGGCCGCCAGGGCCAGGGTCAGGCCGGCGGTGATGAGAACGGTTTTACGGAAATCCGCCAGCATCATCTCGCGGGCGGTCATGGTTTGACTGACTTGAAGCAATTCATATGACTCTTTCTGGTCGGCGGCGAGATAAAGATACAACCATATCTCGGTGGATTTATCCATATCCGAGGTTAAGAATAATTTTGCATCAAGGAGCAGCGGCCCGGTTAAAGTATCAAATTCGATCGTAGCATTTTCTGCGGCGAGCTCCACCAGTTCGTCGGAATGGTATCCCCGGATACTGGTAATCCCCAGCGGCCGGCCTTCTTGTTGTAATACATCTGAAAAATCACCGACGGTCACTTCATTGTTGTTTCTCTCGATTTGAACCGTACGCATACTCCAGGGATATACCGTTTTTAAAGACAAGCCGCGGGACATCAGCATATAACCGGTTAGTCCCGAAAACGCTACCAGTATTGCTGCTATCAACACGTACCATAACGTGATCCTGACCTTGATGCTGCGCAAGAATTTCATATTTGTTTTCCTCTCTTGTTGAGGTTGTTAAAAAACAGTATGAAATGTCATTCCGACCCCGAATGTAATGAAGGGGAGGAATCCGTTTCAAGGTATGATAATACGGATTTCTCAGTCGCCCCGATAAATCGGGACTCCATCGAAATGACATTCTTTGATAATCATAGGACTAGCAACTAGGTTAACTCCTTCTCCCTTGATGGGAGAAGGCTGGGATGAGGGTGATAACATATTACAACCCCTTTCCTGCTTTCCCCTTGGTAAGGGGAAAGGATAACGAATCCATCTTTAACAAAACGACCTGAGGCTAAATGACAAATTTTGAAGAAACAACCTCAGGCACGGATTAAGGCTGACACCCCCTCACTTTCATCTCTCCCGCATTGGGGAGAGAGAACAGACTATTCTACATCAGATATTATTCTTGCTTCCCTAACTAGACGAAATCCCTATTATACTTTCAATCAAAGTGCGAGAGGGAAATGACCCAATTAATATTTTCCCTCTCCCTCGACGGGAGAGGCGAAGGTGAGGGTGTCCAATCAGGCGAAATATCTACCTGATCCGGTAGCCCACCCCCCGCACGGTCTCGATCACCCCTTCACCGAGTTTTTTTCTCAGGTTACTCATGTATACATCCAGCAAGTGGGTGGTTTCCCTGGTATCGATATTCCAGACATGGCCCTCGATCATCGACCGGGTGACGGTATTCCCGGCCTGGCTCATCAGGTAATGCAGGATGGCGTATTCCCGGGGCCGCAGGGTGATTTCTCTGCCTTCCCGTATCACCTGCCGGTTGACGGTATCCAGGGTGATGCTGCCGGCTTGCAGTATGGGCGAGCCGCTCGACTCCCGCCGCAGCAGCGCCCGGACGCGAGCGAGCAGTTCGTCGACTTCGAACGGTTTGGCCAGGTAGTCATCGGCACCGCAGTCGAGACCGGCCACACGGTCGGCCAGCGCCGTTTTTTGCGTCAGCATCAGGATGCGGGCCGCCGTCTTGTTACGGCGCAGGCCCCGGCATACCTCCAGGCCGTCGATCCCGGGCAGGATGATGTCCAGGACGATAAGGTCGTAAGGGAAATCAGCGGCCATTTTCTGTCCTTCTTCCCCGGTCAAAGCAGCATCCACGGCATAGCCGGCCTCGGTTAATGCCCGTTTGAGGGAAGCGGAGAGCTTTTGTTCGTCTTCGATGATGAGGATACGCATATCCGGTTATCCTCCTGGGCCGTATCCGGCAGGTTGTTTGAGTGAAGTTAGGCAAGCTGTCATGATTATGCCTCAGGTTGTATGCCGGGTCAAGTTCTTAGTGTATGAATATCTCATGATTGGGATAGTAATTTAGTCCTGTTTCCGGAAAAAGGTACAAAATTGAGGAAAAATTGAGGTTACGTTGAGGACAATTTGAGGTTCACGTGTTATGGTGGAAGCAGGGACTATCCATCAGGTATTAACCAATCATATGCAATTAAGAAAGGCGATTCTGCCTACCAGGCTTCGTCACTACGTTTTTCAAGGAGGGCTGCCATGATCAATATCGAAAGGCTTATATTCGGTTCTTTGCTGGCGGTGGTTTTAGTTTGTGGTCCGGCATTTATATCACCGGCCGGGCAGGTGCAAGCCGGTTCCGCTGCCGTGACACCGGACGATAGTACCGGAAGCGCCGTCGGCCGCTATACGACAGATGGCGGGAAAACCTGGAAAGTCGTCCGGGAAGAAAAAGGGGTAGTGGAGAAGCTGCCGGCTGGCACAAAGCAGGCGGATTTCATGGTAAGGCATCAAATGGCTCCTGAAGCCGAAGCGAAAATCGTACATAAGGTTCCGGAAGTACCAGTGGTTATCGACGGTGTTCTATATCAACCGGAAGATATTCATAAATTCGACGGCCGGCAGCTCGGTTTCACCCTGGGACCAGACGGCCGGCTTTATGCATTTACGGATGAAATTGATCTGGAAGATTTCATCAGCACACAATCGAAAGCCGGTTTATTTTCTACCTTATCTATTTACAGCAGGTTTTGTGAAGGTTATTACCTTTCCGGTTTGAGACAACTGGAAGTACCTCCGGGAGTCAGCATGTTTAGTCTCGGTAGTATGGACAACATTATCTCTTCCATGGATATCAGTGCCTATGCCGATAACGGCATTACCTTATTCGACCTGCCCAACCTCCAGGGCGACTATTTTCACGGATACTACTGGATTCAGTATCCGAACTTGGGCACCTATGGCTGGGACAACCGTGCCTCGTCGCTGGTGGTCTGGCCGCAATGATAATCGGGAAAGTTGTGTAAAAGGAGGAATGTCATGAAAAAATCCAAGCTTAATAAATGGTACGGAGTATGGCAGACGGATAACAGATACCTCGGTCTTGAAAAGGATTTTTGTAGATTGTTAGTGTGATATGAAGAACAGTAAGACGTAAAAGGAAAGGTGTAACACATTGATTAAGAAAATAATGAGAAAAAAAATCCTTACTATGAGCACGCTCGGACTTATCGCATTAATGCTTGTGCTTGCTGGTAATATAGGGGTGAAGATGGTTAATGCACAGTCTAGTGAAACACTAGACGACGTGTATTATTTTGGTACTTGGCAGCCCGGCCACACATACCATGTACAGTATTCTCGCTTTAAGAGATACGGACCCCAAAAAGAAGTGATTGAATCGAACACAAAAGCACTCTTTGGTCCCGAATACTCAGTCACGGATGTATCAATCGAAGTTGATGAGAACGGATTACCAAGTAGTAGCTTACAGACTGTAAAATCCAATACCGGTGATGTGTATTACACATTTTCTAGGCCTAATCTAAATAACCCATTTAGAATTATTGACTATAAGTCCAACACGGAGTTCGAGATTCAGCCTTCTAGTCAAAAAAGTACTATTGGTTACACGTCACCTAAAGATAATCCGGAAAGTTTTGCAGAATCTGGATGGACGTTAACTGGACTAGGAAACCATAACGGGTGTGAAACTAAAGTATACAACCGGACGTGTCCTCTATCTGTAATACAAATAGCTCCCGTCGAAGGACAAATGTATGCTCCCATTTATTATGATTTGAATCCAGTTTCATTCTATTACGAAATGCAAATTGAACCAGTAACTGGCGTGACATTAGCTTTCTCACGGTTTGCGGTAGACAGTATGGGAAATGAGACGTTAATCGAGAATTGGAGCTTGAATACCCTGCACGAAGAACAAAAATAATTGAATATCAACCAAAATTATGAGGAACCTCTAGAAATAATTAGGAGAAGTAATTATATGAAGTTTTTACACGGACGGCTTAGCGAAGCTAAACAACTCAAGCGCATCTTACTTTTTATATCAGTAGCGGTCATTATTTCAAGCACTTTACTTACAATAACACAGGAAGCAATTGCCAGACAGAAATCATTACCGAACGACCAGAAACAAGCATCTCAATATTTGGCAATTGATTATGACTACGATAGTGGCGTCAATGAAGGAGTCCCATGGCAAGCGACGGGAAATGTGTATTGGGACATTGTTTCTGGAGCTTACGTTTACGGGGGCACTAGCGTAACACAAGCATCACAGTCCATCTGGAATGTCTATGTAGCAACCGATGGTCGCGAATACTGCTCAGGTGACCTTATTCTTTGGGATACTGATTGGAGCTTGACCAACAATCTATATAACACTAGCGTCGTTGGACAATATAGTGATGCTGGTTGGCTCTTGAACTCTGAGTGCAGTTGGGTTCGGTGGTACCCAAATGTAACCGTAATCAACGATGGATTCCATTATGTATGTACTGATCCCTATAAACCAGGAGAATGGGGGGACACCACTCCAGCTAGCGAAGTGTGGTACGAAGAACCCTAATTGTTCCTTTTTAGTTCAGTAGAACATCGTGTATTGATCGTGTAGCATCCAGTTGTAAGGAGTCCTGAAGATTGATAAATGTGCGAAAGCTTGCGACGTTGTATATTGTCATTGTAGCGATTCTAGTAGGTTTGATATTCGTCCTTTCAGGTACGGGGAAGTTACCAATGCAGACTGAGTTCGCAAGGGCACTTGTCACATCATTCTGGACTCCAACTTTGTCAAAGTCGATTAGTGTAGTTCTGCCCTGGGTAGAAGTCATTATTGGTCTAATGCTCATAAGCGGAGTATACGTAAAGATTGCCGCCATGTTAGCCCTAATAGCCTCTATCGGCTTCATGTCAAACAATGTCTGGGCATTGTGCAACAGTTTTCAACAAGCCACTTATTGTTCATCCTGTTTCGGCATTTGGGAAAGATTTACAGGTTTGTTGACCCCGAAAGGCGCACTATTCATTGATGTGTATATTTTCCTTTCCGCTGTATTAATAATCATCTTCTACCCGGGGCGATTTATCGGACTCCGCCCATGGTTTCTGCGGAAAAATCGTTCTTTAGGAAGAGAGATTCAAGTACAAGCTAAAGGAGGTGTCAATCGTGGGAGCCAATAAGCGAATGTCCCCAATCTTGCTTCCTCTAATACTAATTATATCGTTAGTAAATCTAGGGTGTTCCGATAACGATTCTATTAAAATTACAAAAATCTTAAACAATCCAACAGAAGATCATGTTAATATTGTTATTTACACTGATCTAGCATGCACAACATGCGCCAATTTTCATTACAAAGTAGAAAATCCCCTTCACGAACGTTACGCGATCAATGGGATAGTTGACTTAAAAATCATTATTCTTGCAGGTGCTAACACTAATTCTCTGCAAGCCGCCGAAGCGGCGTTGGCAGCAAATTATCAAGGTCAACTTTGGAAATTTCGTACAACTCTACTGGATTCGTGGGAGGTGTCAAAGAGACCAGATTATTCTGTTGCACATCTTAGAAGTATTGCCCAAGAGATAGGTTTGGATATGGACTTGTTCGACAATTATGTAACATCCTCTTCCGTACTTGATCAACTCGTATCAAACAATAAATGTGCCGAGTTGGACAAAGTAGATAGATTACCATTAGTATTTATCAATGAACAACGTATTGAGGGTCTCCATAATCTTGATTTTTATACCGACATTATAGACACCGAACTTACCATCCTGAGCCCCTAATATTGTTGGTCTGAGAATCATCGGAGTTAACTGTTTCGGGCGGTCATTTATATTGTATTTATACTAATTGCAGTACTAGTAATCGCTTTTATTGAACTAAAAACATAAGGCTAGTGTCGTCCTATGGTACAGAATCTGAATAGCGTCAAAGGATGAGTTATGATTTGGGAGCAAAGTAAACGAAAGCATATAATTGTCGGCCTTGCGTGGGGGATAATAGGCTTGGCAGTTATACTGTACAACATAATGTCAATCTGGAAGATATTACCTCATAATGAAGAAGCCTTTCCGAATGTGGTAATACCTATTATTTTAGGAACCATCGGCTTGTTGTTACTTCTTGTAGGTATTGGGATTATTGTTAACGCAAGTTGGGCACGTATTACTGCAATTATTATATCTCCACCGTTGATATTATATGCGGTTCTTGGTTTTATTGGTTTCCTATTATCATTTAAATCATGGTCCAATCAATCTCCAGATACCATTTTAAAACGACTATTATCCGATGCCGTGATTTTAAGCCTCGCTTTGTATACTATCATTCTCTTCAAGGATACTTGGAGAACAATAATTCATCGTCGATAGGTTCGGTAAGAATCCGGATTTCAATCATAATCTAACGGAACAATCAGAATGAAAGAAAAGACTGAATATTAGTCTCAAGTTTCCCACCGAATGTCCGTTACTATGAACTAGGATAAGGACTATCCCGAATCTTATTAAAGACTTGTGACTAAAGAGAGTATTTATAAGAAATATTACCAACGAATAAGGATTTTAACTAGATCCTATAATTTATCTTTCACCCAACAAATATAGCCCAGTATTGCTACTCCAGATGGAAAGGGTAGTAAGAAATTGTCGGTTTCAGACAATTCGTTATATTTTCTAACATGGGTACCGTAATCTTTGCCTTTAATTTCGATATCAATGAAGAAATCATACCGGCCTTGTAGCAGCCCTGGAGGCACATCAATCTCTAATAGATAAGCTATGGTTCCCGGCAATTCCCCGGTAATGAGATGAGAGAAAATAAGGACTTGCGGCGCGCCGATAGTGTAGAGTTCGACATCGGTAAGGTTATCTGTTTCAAAACGGCCGGTCTCTTTCCTGATGGTCAGTAGATTGTTCCGTATCTCCCCGGCTTTGGTAGTGATGGCTGCCCGGTATCCGACGAACACCGGTTCCGAGCCGCCGGTCAATTTTTTTCAACCGTTCTCAATCTTCGACCATCGGTCCGGGACACTCTGTTCATGAATATTCGCCCGGTGAGTTATGCCCCTGGGAGTAGGCACAAGGCCGTCTGGCACAGCCAGGCCGCTAGAGTAGCTGAAGGGAGAAAGGGGAACCTTTTCCCTCGATATCGTACCCGTGATAATGGTGTTAGGAACACCAGCACAAGCACTAAACATCAAAATGGAAAGTAAAGCCAGTAATGACAATATGGTTCGTTTCAGCATAGCGTACCTCCGGGAAAACAACCACTGACTATACACTGATAACTAACTTAACGGACGAACGGGAAAAAGTTGAGAAGAAATGTTTTTGATGACTCTAATGTCGGATTCACCAGACGAAGGGGATATTCCGATAACACTCTTCCGCCTAACTAGTCAATTCTCTGGAAGTCGATGATGTTATATTCATGGATTTCCGAACCAAACCCACTGTTTCGGTATTCATACAGGATATGGTTCGGATAACCAAGTGTCTTATCATAGAAGACAAATATTTTGTAAGGCGTATTGGGCACCTGTTGTCGTACCAACTGAAAAAGCTTATCGATATTGTCCGCGTCGTCGTAAAGATAACCAGCCATACAGCCGGCTCGCCTGTCTCTTGAGATAGAACCGATTGGGTTTTGCCGTCTTTTACCGTAATCACCACCGGTGGTGTAGGTGACTCGGGACGATCTGGATCGAAATCAATTCGTAGAGTATAGCGGTAATTGGAAATGTTTTTACTTTGCCAGAGAAATTCGTTCCGGTGAACATTTTCGAGGATATCAGCATAACGGCTACCACAAGCAATTAGGAAAGGCATAACCAAAAGCATGAAAATCCATACTATCGACGAACTATGAAAAGCCACTGCGCCATTTATACCACCCCCACCTACACCACCGATTGGGGAACACAAGACATAACAGCCAGATCCACGTCGTACTCCAGAGATATTCGTAGCGATGCCTTTCGACTCCCAGTTGGACGATCTCTACTTTCTCGGCATTGTAGAGGCGGCGTCACAGAATGGACTTTCTTGCGGTCGCGCCGACCAGATGGAATTCGTTGGTGATATTATAGATAAGATACAGACTTCCATTCTTCAATCACGAGTCATAGTCGCCGAGGTTACTTCACCGAATCCCAATGTCTATTATGAAATCGGTTTTGCTTCTGGAGCGAAGGTGCCCGTCATCCTCGTTACTCGCGATCCCAAATCATCAGCTTTTGACATCGCTGGCCAGAATCAATTGGTGTACAAAGACATCCGAGACATCAAGGTCAAGCTGGGTGCCCGTTTGAAAGCTCTCTTATCTCCCCCGTGCTGAGAGAGTCGGAACTCCGATCGGTTTCGCCTTTTTGAATACAAGTTATATTCTTATTAAGACTGGATGTTTATAACTGACTTGGCTTTATCTATTTGTATCATCTCATCCTCATCCAATGACGTTCTCTTATCAGTGTCGAGGGAGTACTGTTCGTATAGTAAACCATACCTGAGATTTTGTAGTCATTTGAGAAACTGCATTGGAGAAGGTTAGGATTATTTCGCTATTCCTTTTTCCCTTCCTCCTCTCCCTCCGGCCACCCTGAAAACTAGCCTAACGGCTAGTGTATTGGATGGTGTATACTGCTATCTTTAGGCAAGTACATTCGAGTATATACTTGGAGTAAATTATGGCTGAGCCGTTCGTAACCGTAAAAAACCTGCACAAGAGTTTTAACAGCCACCATGCCGTGAATGATGTTTCCTTCAATATCGAGAAGGGGGAGATCTTCGGCCTGCTGGGGCCGAACGGGGCGGGTAAGACTACCACCATCCGCATCCTCGCCACGGTGTTGATGCCCGACGGCGGCGACGTTTCGGTGGGCGGCCATGCCCTGCGCAGCGATGCCGCCGGCATCCGCCGCATCATCGGGGTCTGTCCCCAGGAACTGGCCTTTTATCCGGACCTGTCGGCCATCGACAACCTGATCTTCTTCGGCCGCATGGTGGGTTTGAACGGCCAGGAAGCTAAAGCCCAGGCCAACGGCTTGCTGAACAAACTTGGTTTACTGGAACGTGCTAAGGGGAAAGTGGAGAAATACTCGGGCGGCATGAAACGGCGGGTCAACCTGGCCATCGGCCTGATGGGGCATCCGGAACTCCTCTTCCTGGATGAACCTACCGTAGGCATCGATCCACAGTCCCGTAACAATATTTTTGAGACCATCGTAGAACTGAAAAAAAACGGCCTCACGGTGTTGTACACCACCCATTATATGGAAGAGGCCGACCGTTTATGCGACCGCATTGCCATCATGGACCACGGGCAGATCGTGGCCATGGACACCCCGCGCAACCTGAAATCACAGATCGGCTCGCCTGAGAAAACGACCCTGGAGGACGTTTTCCTGAAACTGACCGGGCGCAGCCTGCGGGACTAGCCATGAAAAGAGCTTTTACCGTCGCCTTACGTGAAGTCCGCAGTTATCTCCTGGACAAAGGAGACCTGGCCTTCAGCTTGTTATTGCCTATCGCCATCTTTGCCGTGATATACGGGGCCTTCGGCGGGCAGATGCAGTTCAACGGCACCGCCCATATCGTCAACGAGGACCACGGAGCTTTTTCAACCGATCTGCTTGCCCGTTTGGAAAAGATCGACGGTCTTGAAGTAGAACTTATGTCGCCTGAAGACGCCGCCCGGGAACTGGAAAAATCCAATATCCTGCTGGCTGTATATATCCCGGAGGACTTTTCCGCTAAATTAGCGGCCGGGCAGCCCGCCCAGGTGACCATCCGGCAGCGGGGTAATGCGGGGACCGACGGCCAGATCGTCGCCAGCATGGTCAGTGGGGTGGCGGAGCAGTTGAACCGGGAATTCCAGGTGCAGCAGCGGGTCAGCGAACTGGTGGCGGATAAGGGTATCCCGGCTGCCCAGGTGACGGTCACGGTAGAGAAATTCCTCGGCCGTGAAGCGGCCTCTCCTCTGGTCGGCGTGACGGAGAGTACGGTCGGCAGCAGCCCGGACCCGGTGAACCAGTTTTTACCGGGGATCCTGGCGATGTTCGTGTTGTTCGCGGTATCCCTGAGTGCCCAGGTCATCGTGGAAGAACGGAAGAAAGGCACCCTGGAACGGATGCTGACCACGCGTTTGACCCGGAGCGAGTTATTCTTCGGTAAGTTTCTCTCCGGCATTTTCCGGGGATTCGTGCAGACCGTGATACTACTCATTTTGGCCTATATCGTGTTTGGGCTCTTTACCCCGTTATCGCTGTTACAGGTACTGCTGGTGGCTTTGGTCTTCTCCGCCGCTGCCAGTGCTATGGGGCTGGTGATCGCCGCCATATCGCGCACGGCCGACCAGGCCGTCTGGATATCGGTGGTCTTCACCAATGTCTCGGTGATCCTGGGCGGCACCTTCTTTACCCTGCCCGAAGGCGGGGTGATCGGGGTGCTGGGTAAGCTGTCCATCAGCACCTATGTGAATACCGCCTTGACCGGCCTCATCGCCGAAGGCAAGAACCTGGCCGGGGTGGGTATGGAAATCATGGTCCTTCTGGGGGTTGCTGTCGTCGCCTTGATCGTCAGCCGGCTGCTCTTCCGGCCGGTGGTGGGAGGTGGCCGCTGATGGAACAACTGAAACATACCTGGTACATTACCCTGTTGAACCTGAAACGGTTTGTAAATGACAAGACAGCCCTGTTCTTTTTCATCGTTTTTCCCTTCATCTTCGTACTGCTCTTCAATTTCATGCTGCAGGGCATCGGCGGCGAAGACGAGCGGCTGAAACTGCACCTGGCCACCATGGAAGCATCGGGCGGCTTGAGCTACCAGATCATCGGTGCCATGGAAACGAAAGACGTTGCGCAACTGGCGCCGGGTGTCCCGGAGATCATCTGGGACCAGGACTACGAAGCTGCCCGGCAGCAGGTGGCAGATAAGAAATTAAGCGGTTTTCTGCTCTTCCCGGCCGATTTTACCCAGGCAGTAATGATGGGCTACGGCACCGATCTGGAGGTCGTGGTCAATCCGGCTAATACCACTATCCGGGCCGCCCTGAACAGCCTGGCTTCCAATATCGCCTCCCGGGTAGGCACGGAACAGTTGGCCCTGAATACCGCCATCAGCCTGCTGGTGGAACAGGCGGTAACCAGCGGCAACACCGCCAACCTGGGCAACGATATCAGCAGCATTATCGGCTCTACGGGTACCGCCATGGGGCCGTCGTTGATCACTTTCCAGACGGAAAAAGTAGGGGACGTGGAGGCGGAGAACCCGGCCAACTATGTTATCCCGGGCTACCTGGTGATGTTCACCTTCTTCGCCGCCGCCCAGACGGCCTCGGTCATCGTCCTGGAACGCCAGAACAATACCCTGGAACGGCTGCTGGCTAGCTCGGCAAAACGCCAGAGTATCCTGGCCGGCATGTTCCTGGGCACGATCGCCCGGGGCTTGATACAGATCATTATCTTCTGGGTGATCGGGGCGCTGGTTTTCAAGATAGACCTGGGCGCTGCGCCACTGGCAGTGATACTGCTATCGGTATTGATGGTGCTGGTCTCGGCGGCCTTTTCCATCATGCTGGCGACGCTGGTGAAGACGGAAAAAGCGGCGGGGGCGCTGGGAGTGCTGGTTGCCCTGGTACTGGCCCCGCTCGGCGGCTGTTGGTGGCCGCTGTTCATCGTGCCGAGATGGATGCAGTCCGTCGCTAAACTGATACCACACGGCTGGGCGAATGAAGGCTTTAATACCCTGATGGTCTTCGGCGGGGAATTCAACGCCGTCATTCCCAATCTGATTGCCCTGGCGGCCTTTGCCGTCATTTTCGGCATTATTGCCGTGATGCGCTTCCGTACCGATGCAGTATGATATAAATAAGCCGTAAGATGCATCGATGGCAACCCTGATATTAGGTAAGACCGTCGTCCGCAGTATGCTGAACATGGCTGAGGTCATCAAGGCCGTGGAACAAGCCTTTCGCGACTGGACCGTCGGCAAAGCCACCATGCCTTCCAAGTCCTATGTCCGCCTGGAAAAAGGCGATTTTAGGGCAATGCCGGCTGCCTTGCCGGGCTCAGCCGGGGTGAAATGGGTGAACGTGCATCCGGACAACCCTGCCCAGGGCTTGCCCACGGTAATGGCCGTGCTTATCCTGAACGATCCTGATACGGGGTATCCCCTGGCCGTCATGGACGCCACCGATATCACCGCTTACCGTACCGGAGCCACCGCCGCCATCGCTTCCAAATACATGGCGCGGCCGGATGCCGCAACCCTGGGGATAATCGGGGCGGGGCGGCAGGCGTACACCCAGGTTGAGGCTCATGCCCTGTTATTCGACCTGCAAGCGGTCAAGATATACGATATCAACGCTACGAACGCCGAACGGGCAGCCAGGGCGATGTCCCAATACAGGGCAATCCCGGCAACCATCGAAGAGGCGGCTGCCTGCGACATCGTCTGTACGGTAACCCCCGCCCGGGCGCCCGTCATTAAGAAGGAATATATCCATCCTGGCACGCATATCAATGCCATCGGGGCGGACGCTGCGGGTAAGGAAGAACTGGAACCTGCCCTGTTGAAGGGAGCGGTGGTAGTGGTGGACGACCTGAAACAGGCTTCCGGGTCGGGCGAGATAAATGTCCCTATCGCCCGGGGGCTTTATTCGGCGGCGGAGATCTATACGACGCTGGGCGAAATCATTTCGGGGTATAAACCGGGACGTCCCGACGCTAAAGTCGTCACTATCTTCGATTCCACCGGGGTAGCTATCGAGGATATCGCTGTCGCCCGGCTCATCTATGATAAAGCCATGGTGGGTACTTATCCATCGGTCGATCTCGTATAAAAAAATAGGGGAAAACGGTATGCCCGGCCCTTTAAACGGAGTCAGAGTCCTGGACTTGACCCAGGTCCTGTTCGGCCCCTTTGCCACCATGTTGCTCAGCGACCTCGGTGCCGAGGTGGTCAAGGTGGAGCGGCCGGGGATAGGAGATATCGCCCGCGGCTCGGGGCCGGCGGTGCGGGGCTTCAGCCTTTACTTCCTTAGCCTGAACAGGGGCAAGAAGAGTATTGCTCTCGACCTGCAGAGTGAAAGAGGAAAAGAAATCTTCCTGTCTCTCGTCGAAAAAGCCGATATCCTGGTGGAGAATTTCTCGCCGGGAACCATGGTAAAACTGGGGTTGGGTTACGATGCCTTGAGGCAATGCAATCCGAAGCTGATTTATGCCGCGGGGTCGGGTTTCGGGCAGACCGGGCCGTATGCTCAAAAGCCGGCTTTTGATATCACGGTGCAAGCGATGGGGGGCATCATGAGTATCACCGGGGAGGAGGGGGGGCCGCCGGTCCGGCCGGGCGCATCTTACGGGGACATCTCTGCGGGGCTGTTCCTGAGTACGGCGGTGCTGGCCGCCCTGCACGAACGGAATACCAGCGGCCGGGGACAGTATATCGACGTCGCTATGCTGGACAGCCAGATAACGGTACTGGAGAATGCCTTCGCCCGGTACCTGAATACCGGGGAGGTGCCGCAGGCGGTGGGGACGAGGAATCCTGTCTATACTCCTTTCCAGGCCTTTCGGACGCAAGATGGGTATGTGGCCGTATCTATAAAAGGGGGGCCGCACGACCAGTGGCCGTTGTTTTGTGCCGCCATCAACCGGGTCGATCTCATCGACGACCCGCGCTTCAGTGACGGGTGGCAGCGGACGGTCCGCTATCAAGAACTGGAACCGGCTTTAACCAGGGCTTTCAATTCGAAAACGACGGCGGAATGGATAGCCGCCCTGGAGGCGGTAGGCATCCCCTGCAGCCGGGTGAACAACATCGCCCGGGCCGCGGCTGAACCGCAGGTGGCCGCCCGTGAAATGATCTCGGAAGTGGAGCAGCCGGGGGCGGGGAAATTCAAGGTGGTGAATACGCCGTTCAAGTTCTCGCGCACTCCTGGTGGAATATCCGGACACGCCCCGGAACTGGGAGAACATACCGCGCAGGTACTCCGGGAGTGGTTGGGGCTGAGTGAAGCAGAAATATCGAGGTTGAAGCGGGATTAAGCAGCCTGAACGGCCTGCATGATAATCGATATCATTTGCCCGAGTTCGGTTTCCGTCACCGTCAGGGGCGGCCAGAGATAAATTGCCCGCCCGCGGGGGCGCAGGAACAAACCCAACTCATAACATTTACGCACAATAGTTGCAGCAAGCGACGCCCCGGCGCCAGGTATGGCTTTATCATCGGCAATATCGTCGGCGATCTCCACCACCCCCATCATCCCCAGCGCCCGCCACTTCGAACCCTTCAATAGGGCACTGATGCCGGCCATGCCGGCGGCCAACTGGGTTATCCGGGGTTGGCACTGCTCCAGGACTTTTTCGTCCCGGTAAACATCCAGGGCAGCCAGGGCCAGGCCGGTGATGATAGGGTTGCCGCCGAAGGTATGGCTGTGTTGAAAGGTATTGTCCCGTTTATCTTCCTTGTTGCGGAAAGACTGGTAAATCCGGTCGTTGACGACGGCGGCGCTTAAAGGCAGATATCCGCCGGTGATGCCTTTACCTACGGTCATGATATCGGGGACGATTCCAGCTTTTTCACAGGCAAACATTACCCCGGTGCGCCCGAAACCGACGGCAATTTCATCGGCGATCAGCAGCAGGTTATATTTGTCGCACAAGCGGCGCAGCCGCTGCAGGTAGGCTTCAGGGTAGATACGGATGCCGGCGGCTGCCTGGCAGAGAGGCTCGACAACTACCGCGGCGACCTCCCGGTGGTGTTCGTGGATGATGTCTTCCATGGAGTCGAAGCACTCGATGCCGCAGCTATCCGGAGTTTTTCCGTAGGGGCAGTCGAGGCAGTGCGGCGAACGGGCATGGTAGGCGGGGCGGACCACGTTCTGGTAGTCCCGGTGAAAAGCCTCGACGTAACCGACACCCATCACGCCCAGGGTATCGCCGTGGTAACCTTCCTCCAGTCCGATAAAGCGGTAGCGTCCTTTTTCTCCGGTATTCGCCCAGTATTGCACGGATATCTTGAGAGCGGCTTCTACGGCCGACGCCCCGTCGCTGCAGAAAAAGGAGTGCTGCAGGTTGCCGGGGGTGATCTGTGCCAGGCGCTCAGCCAACCGGATGGCATTAGGGTGGGACATCCCGCCGAGTATCGCATGTTGAAGCTGTGGTGCCTGTTTTTGGATAGCTTCGATGAGCCGTGGGTGGCTGTGTCCCAGGTTGACGCACCACCACGAAGCGATGCCGTCCAGCAGGGGACGGCCGCCGGTTTCATAAAGGTAAACACCCTGAGCACGTTCGATAATGGGGAAGGCCACCTGCTCCAGCTTGTTGATATCGGTGCAGGGATGCCACAGGTACTTGATATCCAGGTCTCTTAATGTTTCTGCCACGGCCCCATCTCCATCGCTTTACCTATTTCTTCCAGGCCGGGCACCGCCTGTATAAATCTCTGCCACATCTCGGTGGGGGTAAGGGTTTTCTCCAGGTAGCCAACATTGCCGAGTATCTTTACTTTGCCGAATTCAGCCACGGCTTTCGGGTTGTCCTCTTCGATGTACCGGTTACCGGGGAGGGGTGGCTCCGCCTGGTTGAAGATAACGCCCAGTAGCGGGAGGCCGGCAGCATTCAGGGAATTGATCGATAACAGGGCGTGGTTGATCGCCCCCAAACCGATGCGGGAGACCAGTACCACCGGGAAGCCCAGGCTTTTCATCAGGTCGAGGCTGGTCTCCGTTTCATTCAGCGGGACCATGATGCCTCCGGCCCCCTCGATCACCAGCGCCTGCCGCCGCCGCAATAGTATCTCGGCATTTTTCCGGATGGCTGCAATATCCGGGTATCGTCCGGCCATTCTGCCCGCCAGGTGAGGGCTGCAGGCAGGTTCATAGACATACGGGGCCATCAATCGGCGTTCGTCCGCATTGGGCTGTATACCCGCCGCCGCCAGGCAAAATTCCAGGTCGGGAGCGGCCAACATGTCCCCCCGCCGCTCCGCTCCGGTCTGTACCGGTTTCATGGGTACCGTATCGATCCAGTGTGCTCTCAACCAGCGGACGATTCCAGCAGTAACCAGTGTTTTGCCGATGCCGGTATCGGTCCCGGTCACAAAAATACCCTTGATCATTTTATCAATCCAGCTTCCCGGGCGGCTTCCGCCATGATGCCGGCTGCTTTCTTCAGGGAGGGCTCGGTCATGGATAAGGTCATCGACAGGCGCACTCGCGCCGTACCGGGAGGGACGGTGGGGGGCCGGATGGCACGCACGAACAAGCCCCTGTCAATCACCAGTTTGGAAAACTGTAAAGCTTTCTCATTGCTGCCGATGGGGATCTGGAGGATTTGGGACTCTAACGCCGGCAGTCTAAAACCGGCTTCTTCCAGGTGATTCCGGAAGCGCCGGGTCTTATCCAGTAATTTTTTCCCCATGTCGGGGTGGGTGGTAACAATAGCCACGGCTTCACGGGCGCTGGCGATGCAAGCCGGAGGCAGCCCGGTGGAATAGATAAAACTGCGGGCCCGATTGATCAGGAAATGCCGGATCCGGGGCGAACAAGCTACGAAGCCGCCGTAACCGCCGAGAGCTTTACTAAGAGTACCGACTACGATATCGGGATGAACATCTATGTCTTCAGTACGGCAGATGCCGCCACCGCGGCCAAAGATACCGATGGCATGCGCTTCATCGATGATCAACATGGCATGAAAACGTTCGGCCAGTTCCGCCAGGCCTTTTACCGGAGCGATATCGCCGTCCATACTGAATAGGGACTCACTGACGATGATGCGTTTGCCCCGTACGGTACTATTTTTAAGCAACGATTCGAGATGGTTAAGGTCCTTATGGCGGTACCGCAAGCGGTGGGCATGGCTGAGGCGGATGCCATCAATGATGCTGGCATGGTTCAACCAGTCGGAATAGACCTCATCATCAGAATCGGTTACGGCCGAGATGACGCCCAGGTTCGTCAGAAATCCGGAGCCGAAGACGAGGGCGGCTTCGGTCCCCATCATGCGGGCCAGGTCATTCTCCAGTTCTTCGGCGATCTTCAGATTGCCAGCCAGCAGGCGGGAGGCGGTAGCGCCTGAACCAAACCGGTTGATGGCGGTGATGGCGGCTTCTTTCAACCTCTTATCGCGGGCCAGTCCGAGATAATCGTTTGACGAGAAGTTAACTGAAATACTCTTGCCGGGAGGTCCTTCTTCTTCTTCTTCTTCCATATCAGATAATACCGTCAGGTTTCTCAGCAGCCCCTGTTCCTTAAGGGATGCAAGCTGTTGTTCGAAAAAATTGCCTGGCATTGCTGAGTACGACATCCGGATGCTATCTTATCCGCCGGGGTCTTCTACCGACGACTCAAAGCCCATATCAGCAATCATGTCGCAGACCTCTTTCACCGAAGTCCCGCCGGTGGTCAGATAGCCGGTCACGAAAATGGAATTGGCCGGATACAGGGCCAGTGGCTTGAAGGAGCGCATGTGGTATTCCCAACCCCCGGCCGCCCGGAGCTCACTCTTGGGATTCAGCAGCCGGGCCAGGCACAATATTTTCAGGCATTTCCGGGGGTTCAAGCCGGTCTCAATATCGCCGAACGGGGTACCTTTGATAGGAATCAAGAAATTGATGGGAATGGCTTCCGGTTTCATCACCCTTAATGCCAGCAGCAGTTCGATGATATCATCATCGGTCTCCCCCTGGCCGACAATGCCGCCGCAACAGACCTCCAGGCCGGCCGCCCGGCAACGGATAATGGTATCGACCCGGTCCTGGTAAGTGTGGGTAGTACATATTTGCGGGTAGTACCGGCGGCTGGTATTCAGATTATGGTTGACACGGTCCAATCCGGCGGATTTCAGCCGGACCGCCTGGTCTTCCGTGATCAAGCCTATCGAAGCGCACAACGGCAGATGGGTTTCTTTTTTCATTTCATAAATAGCGTCGCAAAGCTGTTCAACATCATTATCACTGAGCCGGGCACCGCTGGTGGCCATGCAAAAACGGGTGGCATTGATACGGTTGGCGTTACGGGCACCTTCCAATAAGGACTCCTTAGAGATAAGCGGGTATTTCTCAATTTCAGCTTTAGATACCCGGGACTGCGCACAGTATTGACAGTCTTCCGAACATAAACCGCTCTTAACATTCCTTAATACCTGGACATGCACCCGGTTCCCAAAATGCTGGTAGCGCACTTTATAAGCTTCGTGTACCAATTGCAGGAGGTCGCTGTCGGGATATTGCAGCACCCGGTGGCATTGTTCGATGGTAGGGTCGATATCTCGCAAAGCCAGGTCGGAAACATGGAAATCCGAATAATCGATTTTACTCGTAGGATATTTAAACATCTGTCCGTATCCGATTTTTAAACGATTGTATATTGGAAAGGAAGGCGCGGTCAACCTTTCTATGGTTTGATAAAAGGAAATGGGCAGAACGCTGTAAGAGCGTTCTGCCCATTTTGGTTTTCCAATATGGTGCTTGCCTTTACGGGGCCTTAGGTTTCTGAGCTTCACGGAAAGCCCGGATATATTTCAAGGCATGGTTGTCACGGGCAAGGACCAGGTCGGCCGCCAGGACATAAGGCCGGATGAGGGCAGCGTCCAGGATAGGGCAAGTAACACCGGCTTCCATAGCCATGGCCAGGAAGGTGCCGGTCAGGAAATGGCGGTCCGGCATATAGAACGAGACGTTGCCGGCGCCCATGGTCTGGTTAACGCCCAGTTCCAGTCTGACACGGCGCATGGCATTCAAGACCGCCGGGCCGGATTGGCTTTCGGCGGCCAGTGTTCGAGCCAGGCAGTCGATGACAACATCAGCTCTGGGTATACCCATTTTTTCCGCCCGTTCCACGATGCGGTGGGCAATCGCAACACGCCGTTCGGTATCGCCGGGGATGCCTTTCTCATCCAAAGTCAGGCCAATCACTGCGGCGCCGTAGTGTTTGATCACCGGGAGGACAGCATTCATCGATGCCTCTTCACCGTTGACCGAGTTCACCAAAGCTTTACCTTTGTACACTTTCAGTGCGGCTTCGAGGGCGGCGGGGTTGGTACTGTCGACGCATAACGGCACATCGACCACAGCCTGGATAGCCTGGACGGCTTTCGGCAGCAGGGTGATTTCGTCTACATTCAAGGCAGCGACGTTAACATCAAGCACGGTTGCTCCTGCTTGTACCTGGGCAGTTGCTTCTTTGCAAGCATATTCCAGGTCGCCGGCTTGTAAGGCAGCGGTCAGTTTCTTCTTGCCGCTGGGGTTGATGCGTTCGCCAATCAAGATTGTCGTACTATCGTAGCTGATAACGACTTCTTTAGCGGCACCGGTTATTTTCGTTTCCATTAATGTAACTCCTTCCTCTTCCCATTTTGTAGATAATAATGTCCAAGTTGCATAGCACTAATAAAGTTCTGATTGAACATGGCATTGCCGGCTAATTCGAGATAATGAGCTTTCCGGGCAATGTTATGAGCTTCGGTACGCTGGGTTTTAGAGATCAGGGCGCGTTTTGCCCCCATACCGGCTGCATTCCCTACCTGTTTAATGTGTTCAAGCGGTACCGGGGGCAGCATAGCCAGGTCCAGGGCACTGGTGACATCGATATAACTGCCGAATGCCCCGGCGATAACGATACCGATAATATCCGACTCCTTAAGGCCGGCATTCTGGATCAGGGTAGCGATGCCACCGCGTATGGCAGCTTTGCCCAATTGCAGTTCACGGATGTCATGCTGAGTAAAAACGATATCCGATCGCCCTGAGGTGTCTTTGGCCTTGGCGAGGACGAATTCCTTCACACCTTCACGGTCCTGGATACCTTTGCCATCAGCCTTCATACGGCCGGTGCTGTCGATGATCCCGGCGGTGTATAACTGAGCAATAGTATCGATAATGCCGGAACCGCAGATGCCGACCGGTGGAGCATCATCGATAGTCTCGTAAATAACCCCGGTACCGGTGATACGGACCCGCTCGATAGCCCCGGTGCCGGCGCGCATACCGTCCTTGATATGACCGCCTTCGAAAGCCGGGCCGGAGGCACAGGAAATGCTATCGATCTTACTGTCATGGATCAAGGAAATTTCAGTATTGGTTCCGATATCTAAAGCAACTACGTTGCCCTTCAGGTTTTGTACATCGATGGCCAGCAGCATCGATACATGATCAGCTCCGACAAAGCCGGCGATATTAGGAAGAATGTGTACATAAGCTCCCTGGGCGATATGGATGCCGAAGTCACGGGCCTTAATGTCAAGTTCCCGGCTGACTGCCGGGATGAAAGGCGCGGTGACCAATTGCTTGACCGGCAAACCCAGGTAGATATGGTGCATAGCCGTGTTACCGACCACTACCGCATCAACGATCTCTTCCGGTTTTGCTCCGATGGATGCCGTCATGGTTTCCGCCAGTTCATTGATGGCATCAGCCGCCATTTTTTGCAGGCGGGCGGCGCCTTCAGGCGAACCGGCTGCCATATTGCACCGGGCGATGATATCCTCGCCATAACTGATCTGCGGGTTCATGATGCCTTTGGAAGCTATGGTTTTCCCGGAACTCAGATCGATAAGATAGGCAGCCAATTTAGTGCTGCCGAAATCCACGGCCAACCCCAGTTGCCGCCCGGATTTCGGACCGACAGCGATCATTTCACCATGACGGATAAAAGCTTTGAATTCCCAATTCCATTCACGAAGCTGCAGCGGCATCGTTCGTAAAACCGAAAAATCAACAAGGTTGCAGCGGAGGTGTTGGTTCTTGATTTCGTTTAGTAAACGGTCGGCGTCCCCGGTGGCATTAGTAAGGGTAGGGACGTCCAGCTTTACAGCGTAGGCCTTGACGGCGGACCTGGGGCGAAACGGGGTTTCGATACCTTCCAACTGGGTACGCTGGGGGGTGGTCATAGATTCGACTGGAACATGGACCAGGCAGTCGCTTTCCAGGTAGCATTGACAAGCCAACCGCCAGCCGGCAGCGATCTGGTCTTGTGATAAAGCTTCCAATTCATGCTGGCGAGGTTGAGAGGAAGTCCCGCTGAGTAGTTGGACCTTACATTTACCGCAAACACCCTCGCCGCCACAAACGCTGCTGAGCCCGATACCCAGTCTACGGGCATATTCCAGTACAGACTGACCGGACGGGAATTTACCCCGTCGACCCATCGGCTGAAATTCTATGTTCAGATCGGACACTGCTGGTGACACAAACCCTCTTGAATGGTACTATGCAAAAATTGTATCCGTCAGGAGAAATAACTGTCAAGATTTGAATTCAAACTTTGTTTATTGACGCGTTGGAAAGACATAAAGGCATCATTCCCGCCGGTTACAGAGTAATAAACGATTGTTATACTCAAAAACACTGCCTTCGTTTCATAATGTACCATACTTTATGATATCATCGGTAACTAATATAAGGTGATAGCGGATGGCGAAAGATCAACAGATTTCCCGGTTGTTTTCAGTTGACCCTGGTAAATTCATCGAAGAAATCATCTCAAAATATACCACCGAAAGCCCCGCCAATTCATTTAAAGACATCGACGGCAGCCGTATCTTTGATGAACCACTGGTAGGTTTTGCCGATGGGGATGATCCTATCTTCAGCGAATTTAAAAAAATTATCTCTGATGCCCACCTGACCCCGCGCCAGGCCCTGGAAATCCATCTCCATGAGAAAGAAGTCACCTTGATACCCAGCCGGATAAGCGTTATCTCCTTCATCATGCCGTCCACCCAAGAGACCCGCTTAAGTATGCATGGAGAAACCCTGTTACCATCGCTGCGCTGGAACCATACCCGCTGGCAGGGGCAAGACTTTATCAATGAGTTGTCGAAATTCCTGGTAGCCGAATTGGAAAAACTGGGTTATCAAGCTATTGCTCCGGAAATATCCGGTTTGTATAAAATAATTCCGGGAACACTCGTATCCAACTGGTCGCAGCGTCATATTGCTTATGCCGCTGGATTGGGGACATTCAGCCTGAATGATGGGTTTATCACGCCAAAAGGCATTGCCATGCGTTGCGGAAGCGTGGTTTCCGATGCTGCCATTCCTCCTACGCCGAGGAAATATACAGATTACATGGCGAACTGCCTGTTTTTTAAGGGTATATCATGCCGCCGCTGCATCGAACGCTGCCCGGCCGGGGCGATTTCTGAAAAAGGTCATGATAAGCAAAAATGTTTTGCTTATCTTAACCGGCAAAAAGAACAGGCGAAAGAATTAGGACGTACCGAAGCCTATCTCGGGCGTTACGCCGGATGTGGTTTGTGCCAGACTAAAGTCCCCTGTGAAGGCAGGATACCGCTACAAGGTCTCGCCGGCGAATAATCAAAAATGGTATAAACTAGACTAGTCCGGCTGCTTCATCGATTCCCAGTACCAGGTTCATGTTCTGGACTGCCGCCCCCGACGCCCCCTTGCCCAGGTTGTCGAAGCGGGCGTTCAGCAGGACGCGGTCAGTGTTACCGAAGACGAAGATATCCAGGTTATTAGTGTCATTACAATCGGTAAAAGTCATGTAGCCGTTCTTCAGATTCCCGTCGGCCGGGAAGGGCATTACCCGGATGAACCGTTCGCCGGCATAATAATCAGCCAGATATTGCCGGATATCGGCCGCTGAAATTTGTTTCTTCAGAAAACGGACAGTCAGGGGTATGGAGATAATTTCTCCTTTGTATTCGTTGACCACGGTAGGGGCGAAGAGAGGGGGGTGGATTAGACCGGAGATTTTCGTCATCTCGGGAATATGCTTATGGTTCAAGGCCAGGGAATATGGGCGCGGGTTCTTGATATAGCCGGATGTGCCTGGAATCTCGTAATCAGCTATCATTGATTTGCCTCCGCCGCTATAACCGGCCACGGCATTGCAGGTGACCGGGTAATCGGGCGGCACAATACCTCCGGCTACCAGCGGGTACAGCATGGAGATAAAACCGGTGGCATGGCAGCCTGGAACGGCGATCCGTTTTGAGTTCTTGATCAAAGCCCGTTGTTTTTTATTCAGTTCAGGCAGGCCGTAGACCCAGCCCTCGGTAACCCGGTGGGCAGTCGATCCGTCGATTATACAAACTTTATTACTTTTTACCAGACTGACCGACTCACGGGCGGCGTCGTCAGGAAGGCATAGGAAGACAATATCGGCTTCGTTAAGCAATGTTTTCCGGGCTTCGGGATCCTTACGCTTTTCCTCGGGGATCTCTAATATTTCGATATCCTGCCGCAAGGTTAACCGGTCTCTGATTTTTAATCCGGTGGTACCGTGCTGGCCGTCAATAAACACAGTCTTTTTCATCGGTTGTCCTGTTCCTACCTAATAACGAGTTTATTGCATATAGCTTACCAAAACGCAGGGGGAAATAAAATAATGAGGAATCGCGGGAACATTTACCTCTGTCTGGAACGGAGCAGGTCGGCCAGGGCCTGGATATGGGCAGGTGAAGTGCCGCAACAGCCGCCGACCAAGCTGGCTCCAGCTTCGATACACTTAATAACGCCGGAGGCAAAATCGGCCGGACTCATCTCGAACACGGTTTTACCAGCCACAAACCGGGGAAGGCCGGCGTTGGGTTCGACGATGATTGGTAGAGAGGTAACTTCCCGCATATATAAAACTATATCAGCCATTTCCTGGGGCGTGATCCCGCCGCAGTTAGTGCCCAGAGCGGCGGGACTCTCGGCGGCCAGGGCTTGGGCACAGTCACGGGCGGTGTTGCCCATCACGGTGCGGCCGCCGTTCTTAACCGTCTCGAAGGAAACGGAAACAATGACCGGCAAGCCGGTTGTTTTGCAGGCACGCAGGGCGGATAAGGCTTCCTTAAGGTCGGTCATGGTTTCGATAATAAGTCCATCCACACCGCCCTCTGCCAGGATAGCCGCTTGTTCCTTGAAGGACTCGTAAGCATCTGATTCATTCAAATGCCCGTTGGGTTTCAGTAATTTTCCGGTAGAACTGATATCACCCAGGACATATTGTCCTTGATGGATAGATTCCCGGGCTAACCTGGCTCCGGTGAGGTTGACGTCCCGCACATCGACGCCGACTTTATGTGTCTCGATGAAGATGCGGTTCATGGTCAGGGTATTGGTGATGATAAGGTCAACGCCGATATCAGCATAATGCCGATGGATGGCGGCAACGGCTCCCGGGTGGCTTAGACATGACTGCCCGCCCATGGGGACCCCGGCGGCGGCTAGTTGGGTGCCCATTGAGCCATCGAGGAGGATAGGCTGTTCTCTAGTTGTAATATATTCCGCCAGTTTCACTACTTCCCCTTATCAGTTCCTGGTTCAAGAGTAATGAGTAAAACATTGTACCACTTAAAGAGGTGTATTTTCACTTGACAAATAACGAAAATATCGTTAATATTAAAGGCATGAAAGAAAAGATAAATGCGGCAGAACAAATTATCAACCGCTTCGGCGGTCAGTCAGAACTGGCTAAATTGCTCGGCCGCCGGCAAAGTACGATTGAACATTGGGCTAAGACGGGCAGGATACCCGCCCAGTGGCAGGAGAAATTAATGAAAGCAGCACGGGAAAAGAAAATCAACCTGGAAGCGAAAGATTTTGTCGCACCGAAAACCCCGAAAATCGAAGCGGCAGAAGGCAAACTCGGTGTTTTAGTGGTTGGCCTGGGAGCGGTAGCCTCGACCTTCATTGCCGGCGTGGAATATGTCCGGCGGGGCCTGGGTAAACCCTTCGGCTCGGTGACCCAGATGGCAACTATCCGGCTGGGCAAACGGACTGAAAACCGGTCTCCGCTGATTAAAGATTTTGTCCCCTTAGCCAATCTCGATCAACTGGTATTTGGTGCCTGGGATCCTATCCCGGATAATGCTTATGAGTCTGCCATTAACTGCGGTGTGCTGGACAAGCACGAGCACATCGAACCCATTGCCGATTTCCTGAAAAGCATCAAACCCATGCCGGCGGTATTTGATAATCAATGGGTTAAACGGATCAAGGGGACTAATGTCAAACGGGCACGGACCAAGCTCCAGTTAGTGGAGATGTTGCGTGACGATATCAAACAGTTCAAGAAAAAGAATAAATGCGACCGCCTTGTGATGGTGTGGTGTGCTTCAACGGAAAAATTCATCACTGCTTCCGGTGTACACCAGAACCTGGACAGCTTTGTCAGCGGCCTGGCGGAGAATGATGAACGTATCGCTCCCTCTATGATGTATGCTTATGCTGCCTTGATGGAAGGAGTACCTTTTATTAATGGAGCACCGGCACTCACTGTTGATATTCCTTGTTTGGAAAAACTGGCAGTAGATAAAGGACTTCCCATCTGTGGTAAAGATTTCAAGTCCGGTCAGACCATGGTCAAGACAGTGATCGCCCCCATGCTGAAAGCCCGCATGCTGGGTGTCGATGGCTGGTTCTCAACCAATATCCTGGGCAACCGGGATGGTGAAGTGCTCGATGAACCGGAGAACTTTAAAACCAAAGAAGAATCCAAACTGGGGTCACTGGAATATATCTTCCAACCCCAGATGTATCCTGACCTCTACGGCAAGATGTATCACAAGATCCGTATCAATTATTATCCGCCGCGTGGCGATAACAAAGAAGCCTGGGACAATATCGATATCTTCGGCTGGCTGGGCCGCCGGATGCAGATCAAGGTAAATTTCCTGTGTTCCGATTCCACCCTGGCGGCTCCCCTGGCACTCGACCTGGTCCTGTTTGTCGACCTTGCCAAACGGGCCGGTATGAGCGGCATCCAGGAATGGCTGTCATTTTATTTCAAGAGTCCGCATCATGCTGCCAGCGTATATCCTGAGCATGACCTGTTCATCCAACAAACTAAACTCAAGAATACCCTCCGCTGGATGATGGGTGAGGAACAAATCACCCATCTTGGCCTGGAATATTACCAAGAGGATTAGTTTGCTTGTAGTACTGAAGCCCCGGTAAACGGGGCTTCAGTAAACAAATCTCCTGACTACAAAACAGGCATTCATCGACCTGTATACGGATATTTTGTGCCATTTTACAAAATTTGCGGGGTGTGCACATGGCAGCGAAAATCAGAGTGGGTGTCAATGGTTATGGAGTCATCGGCAAGCGGGTCGCCGATGCGGTCTCCCTGCAAGATGATATGGAAGTTGCGGGAGTGACCTTTAACCATCTTGATTACCGGATCAGGGTGGCGGCGGAAAAAGGATATCCCATCTATACTTGTACCTCTGATCAGGCGTCCGGCGATATTCCTCTCCCGACGCAGGGCACATTCGCTGACCTGATCGACCGGGTAGATATCATGGTCGACTGTACGGTCAAAGGCGTGGCTACTGCCAACAAAAAGGCGTATGAGAAAGCCGGCATAAAAGCTATCTTTCAGGGTGGGGAGAAACATGAGCTGACCGGTATTTCTTTCACTGCCCAGGTCAATTATGAAGCAGCGCTGTACCAGCAGTTCGTCCGTGTAGTCTCGTGTAATACTACCGGCTTGTGCCGGATCATGAATGCCTTTCACAAGCAAAGTTGGGTCAAGAAAGCCAGGGCTGTTCTCATGCGGCGGGCGACTGATCCCTGGGAAAGTCATAAGTCCGGCTTGATAAATACCATGATACCGGAGACTAAAATCCCCAGCCACCAGGGGCCAGACGTGCAGAGTGTCATTAAGGGACTGAATATTGTGACTATGGCCGGAACAGTACCGGAAAACTTAAGCCACATCCATTACGTCATGGTCGAAACAACCAGGACGCTGCGAAAGAGAAGAAGTATGCCAGGCGCTGCGGGAGGAACCGCGGATAGCTTTCATACGTTCCGATGAAGGGCTGGTCGCCCTGAACTCGGTGATCGAACTCATGCGCGACCTGGGCCGGCCGCGCAACGACCTGTGGGAAGTAGCCGTCTGGGAAGATGCCTTGACAGTAATTGATGATGAGATATACCTGGTGTTCCAGGTGCATAATGAAGCCATCACGGTACCGGAGACGATCGATGCCATTCGCGCGATGACTGGTATTGAGATTGACGGCCGGAAATCTATTGAGAAAACAGACAGGGCGTTGGGCATTACAAAGTCCTTTCTTTCTGATATGATAACGCACCATAGTACGGCAACTTACGCTGTGCATCAGTAACCACTAACAGGACACGGCGGAGTGATATTTTCGTACCAAACGGGAGCCGCATTTATGGTTTCATCTTACTATAATAGAGTAATAACCTTTGAATCGGTACTGAATTTCCGTGACCTGGGTGGATATCAAGCCGGTAAAGGCCGGGTTGTTGCCTGGCGGCGGCTGTTCCGGTCGGGCAACCTGGCGGAGATGACTGAAAATGACTTCAGTAAATTCCATGGTGAGTTGGGCGTTTCAGTAGTTATCGACCTCCGTAGTGAGTTTCGAAATCGAGAGACAGGGATTGGGGAAAGTGGCCAGTCCGGGTATCATACACCGGAACGTTTCCTTCGTCCGGGAGGGCGGTAAAAAAGAGACTAACGACCGGCAGTTGGCAGGGATCACTCACATGGGCGAATTATACCTCAACATGGTCCGTGAACCGGGATTCGGTGAAAAAGTCGTAGAAGCCCTGGAGATAGTAGCTGGTTGTAACGGTTCACCGCTGGTTTTTCACTGTTTTGCCGGGAAAGACCGGACCGGCATCCTGGCGGCGGCGGTGCTTGGTTCGCTGAATGTCACTGACGGCGACATCGCAGCCGATTATGCGATGTCAGCCGCATATATGAAAGCCCTGCGGAAGAAGGTAAATACAGACAAGAGTGACCCTAATGCCAACAAGTTGCCCGAATATTTCTGGGAGACTGGGCCGGAACTGATGTCCTTCTTCCTCGCCGGTATCCGGAAAGAATATGGTTCTATGAGAGCCTATCTACATACTCACGGGGCTGATAATAACTTGTTCGAGAAGATGGAAAAGCAGTTATTGGTCTAGCAGCTGCGGTTGAAGGTTAATTTAGATCCAGTAGGGTGGGCTGAGCCGCTTCGAAGACCACCTTAATCATTAAATTTCCTGCCGTACTTCGATACCGTCGGCCGGGAATTTATTATCAAGGGAAAACACAACCCGGTATCCGTTGGAACGGGCTGATGCCCATATAGTTGCATCAGCAAAGGAAATACAGCCCGAATTTCGGCAAAGCAGCAGCGACTGCAGTATGATACTTTTTTCAAGGCCGACGGGAGTGATATTTTCCTTTTGCAGGAAAACGATCAGGTGGTCGACGACGATATCCCGTGGCACTTTATATATTGATAACAGGACGTAAGCAGTCTCAGTAATAACCACGCCGGTTATCCCTAACTTCTCCGTGCTGTCAATGACCAGGGCGGCTTTCTCGGCTAGTTCCGGGGAATCGCCTACCAGGTATCGTACCACGATACTGGTATCGAGCAGGCCGGTCATGCCGTTTTCTCACGGATACCAGTATCGGAAACAGTGCTGGCTACCCAGGCTTTTTCCCGGGCTTCCGTCCATTCGCGGTCAGTGGTAATCTTCACTTTCGTATAACGTGACAAACTGCCCTTTAATGATTTGTTATGTTCCGGGGGCAGGAAGTATATCTCAACATGATCCCCGGATACCCTTTGCAGGGCTTGCCATCCGGTCTGTATACCGAACCGGTCGCGGATTTCTTTGGATATTACTATCTGGCCTTTTGGTCCTACTTTTGTTGTCATAGTATAACCTTAATACAATTTGTTAGAAATAATATATGATATTCTTACTTAAGTTACAATAGCAGGAATTACGTTGTACAAACCTAATTGTATTTGGACTTGAATTTATTTGTTTGTGGGGGGCTTCAACCCGGCAGGTGTGAAGGAGTGCTGTGTTTCAACCCACCCTTGATCTTTTTTTTACCGGGGGTTGGGATAAACAGCCGGCCGATTTCTGCCGGGCTTTGGCAAATGAAATCTGGTACAGCAGCACTGATCTCTTGTGTACTACCGTATCCGTAAGTAATACCCATGGTCCGGGTGCCGTTGGCTTTGCCGGCATGGATATCGCGTTCCCGGTCGCCGATCATTACCGTTTCCCGGGCAATGAGATTCTGAGTAGACAGGATATGCCGGATCATAACGGCTTTATCATCCATATCGCCATTCATTCCCGGCCCGTATACATCGGTCAACCATTTATTGAAACCAAGATACTGAGCAACAGTATCGGCGTACGGTTTGGCCTTAGTAGTGACTACGAATAAGCGCAAATTGTGTTCGTAAAGTTCAGCCAGTAATTCCAGGATGCCCGGATATGGTGCACACTCATAAATACCGGTAGTAGTGTACCGTTCACGGTAAATAGCTACGGCATTTTCGATTACTGAGTTATCGTTTGCTTTAAGGATGATGGAGAAAGCGTACCGAAGTGGCGGCCCCAGGAACTGTAGCATGGTGTCATCCCCGGGATATACCAGTCCTAGTTTTTCGCAAGCATACTCATAGCTTCGAAAGACACCTAGCTTCGTATCGACGAGAGTACCGTCAAGGTCGAAAAAGATATTTTGTAAGTGGTTGTTGTTTATTGTCACTCTTTAAACTGTACAGGAAAGGCAAGATGTCTTTCAATTATTCCCTCTTCTTTATAATGTTTTTACGAAGTATAATGAACATATTTACTTAATGCTAAGGAATATATGCTAGAACCCTTTTTCTTTATTCTAGGTCTGATAAATAGTGTTGCACTAACATTAATCTTCATACTCCGTAAGAACCGGTTAGACCTGGTACAGCGGTTCGGGTGGATTTACCTGTTACTAATACTCCCAGCGATTTTTGGAGTAGGGCTGGCTTCATGGATGCAATCTCCTCGCCATGCGGTTTTCATAGGAATATTCCTTGCCTATTTATTGTTAGAGTGGTTATTCGATCATATATTAGCTCCCGGTTTCCGGGAAAGTTGGCGGCAGAACTGGCGGTATTTGACGCCTTATTTAGTTTTGTACTACGCCATGAACTACGGTTTTGTAGTGATGCCGTGGAAACATTACCTGATATGGGGATTGATCATGTTTAGCCTGGCTGTTATCCAGATAATTGCTAACTTATGGAGCCATCCCTGGACGAAAAAATAACTGTCCGGTACTTTTAGACGTTTACCCTGACCATACCTGGTAAAAAGTATATATAATATACTAATCACACTTTATTTGATATCATCTACCGGAATTTATCTACTGATTAAGTAATTACGTAAATGTTGTTCATATTTCATTGCATCAAAATCACCAGCGGACTCTAGTGGTAGAGAATATAATACAGGAGAAAAAGATTATCCGGCTTTTTAGCGTCAACAGTGACCGGGGTTATACGGAGGTTGCAGGGAAAAGAAAGTGAATAAGGATTTCATCATTAGCTTGGGTTTGTCTTTCTTAGCAGCAGTTATTTGCACGTCACATGTCCATGCGGATACTCACCGGGTCTTAAGAGTAGGTTTATATGAAAACAAACCGAAAATATTTACAAATGATAATGGTGTAGCCTCGGGCCTTTGGCCGGATATCACAGAAGTTATCGCATCAAAGATAGGTTGGGAGATAAAATATGTTAATGGGACCTGGGAAGAATGCCTGAATAAGTTGGAAGCCAACGAAATCGATGTGATGCCGGATGTCGCTTATTCTGAGGAAAGAAATACCAGATTTGATTTCAGTAAGGAACCGGTTTATGTAAGTTGGTCGTTAGTGTATGCCCGGAAAGGGGTAGATATACAGTCTGTAATCGACCTGGAAAGGAAAAAAATAGCTGTTCTAAAAGGCAGTGTCAATGTGGAAGGCCCGGAAGGTATCAAAAAACTAATTGATGCTTTTCATATCGATTGTACTTTCATCGAAGCTGATAGCTATTCACGCGTCTTTGAAATGATAGATTCCGGAGAAGCCGATGCCGGGGTCACTAGCAAAGATTTTGGACATGTACACGAAGCAGACTACCAGGTGAACCGAACTCCTATCATTTTCGCTCCTTCTTCGCTTTATTTTGCTTTCACTAAGGATTCGAGTAACACTCCGTATCTAGTAGATATGTTCGACACTTATGTTAAGCAACTCAAAGGCGATCAGGGCTCAGTGTATTACCAGTCTATGGAATACTGGATAGGTATAAAGCCAGTTGGGAAATCGGTATTGCCATCCTGGATGTTTTGGTTGTTCATTTGTATCCTGGGACTGGCCTTTATCTTTGCCGTAATGAGTTTTACCCAACGATCAAAAGTCAAGACAAGGACGAAAGAACTCGCCATCGAAATCAATGAAAGAAAGAAATACGAAGAGATGGACAAGCTAAAAAGTGACCTGCTGTCGATGGTTTCCCATGAACTTCGAACACCGTTATCGACAATCAAAGGTTATTCCACAATGTTGATCGATTATAAAGACAAAATGGATGAACAGGAACAGATCAATTCTTTGACCAATATAGATAAAGCCGCCGACCGCCTTGTTCGAATGGTCGACCAACTGCTGGACATGTCGCGTATCGAAGCCGGATTGCTGAAGCTAGATAAAGAAATGACCGATCCGGTTAGACTGATACAGCAGACGATACAGGAAGCTCAACTGAGATTCCCGGATTTTCTTTTCGATACCGATGTAGAAAAACCTAATCTCCCTATGGTCCACTTGGATGTCAACCGCATCCGGCAGGTGATAGAAAACTTAATCGATAACGCCGTTAAGTATTCTGAAAATAAAAAAAAGGTTGATTTATCAGTTGCCTGCCTGGATGCTAATTTCTTTTTTAGCGTGACTGATTATGGTATAGGTATACCTGAACATAATCGCAAGAAAATTTTCGAACGGATGTACCGAGTTGAAAATAAAGCATCGACTTCAAAGCTGGGTTTAGGTCTAGGTCTATCAATCTCCAAAGGAATCGTGGAAGCCCATGGAGGACAAATTTGGGCAGAAAGCCCACCCGGACAGGGAAGCAGGATTGTTTTTACTATCCCTGTAGGTGATTGATAATAGAGATGGCTAATTATAATAAAAAACAAACGATTTTGGTATGTATACAGTTTTGGTCCTCATAACGGATTCTCAGGTATGGATGTCCTTCACAATGCCCTCGACGAGACATTCACAAAAACACTGGAGTTGAAAATGAGTCCGAAAACACAACAAATACTGGCGATAGATGACGACGAAGAAATACTCCGACTTGTTAAGAGAGTATTGCAGATCGAAGGCTTTCGAGTAGAAACTGTGAAGAGCGGAGAAGCGGCAATACAAGAATTTGAGAATAACCATTATGATCTGGTATTACTTGACCTGATGTTAGGTGGTATTGACGGTATTGCTGTATGCCGACATATCCGCAGCTTCTCTCCTGTGCCGATAATAATGTTAACAGCAAAGACGAGTGATCAAGATCAGGTGGTTGGGTTAGAAGCCGGAGCAGATGATTATGTTACCAAACCTTTTTCGACGCAAGCTATACTAGCCAGGGTAAAAGCCGTGTTACGCCGCAGTCAAATGACCTTTCCGGCACTTACCTCTAACAGTATGGAAAATGGCGACCTGGTAATCGATTTCACGAACCGGCTGGTTACAGTGGCAGGTGAGGAAATTAAACTAACACAAACCGAGTTCAACCTCCTCCAGGAACTTACGCAGCACAGCGGTAAGGTACTTACCCATACTTATCTATTAAATAAAGTTTGGGGCAATGAGTACCAGAATGAACTGAGGTATCTGCACGTATTTGTTAGCCGACTGAGAACCAAATTAGGCATAAAGAAAGATGGATTCCAGATGTTCGAGAACATCAGTGGCGTAGGGTACCGTTTCAATACCCAGTAAATTCGATACTGGTCAATCTTGTGTCAAGACGTTGAACTCCAGGTGTTTTCTCGTTTTATTGATAATTTATTAACATTCTTTTTACCAAATTGACACATTATTAAGTATTAAAATTCGATACTTGGAGTTAATTATTTTCTGAGAGATTGGGAATAAAATACGTGGAGGTTATGAAATGGCTTACAAGTTTGAGTTGTATACCGATGCAAAGGGCGAATATCGATGGAGACTTGTAGCTCCGAACGGGCAGTCGATTGCTTCCAGCGGCGAAGGTTACAAGGGAAAGGACAGTGCCAAGGCCGGCATCGAATCTGTCAAGAAAAATGCTCCGGCTGCCGATATTATAGAGAAATAGTAACTCAATATCAGCCGAAAAGGGTTATTTTATTTGAGTGTGGGTTGTCCCTTTTGTAGATAACTGATTTGAAGGGTATGCTTGGCTTTTTACTTTAACGCGGAGGTACAATTATGGGGTGGTTCTGGCATATCTTATTAGGTATCGTTGTCGGAATTATCGCTCGACTAATACATCCAGGTAAAGAAAACATGGGCTGGTTCATGACAATAATCATTGGCATCGCAGGATCGGTAGTAGCGGCGTTAATCGGGCAGTTAACTGGTTGGTACGAAGTACCTTCATGGTTAGGTTTGGGAATTGCTATTGTAATAGCAGTAATACTGGTAACAGTCTATGCTACGATAAAAGGAAAAAGAAAATAATATACCGTAAGGAGGTAAACCTGTCTCATGCTAAGTAAGATAGGTTTCTGGGCGTTCATAATCGGTCTTATTCTCTGCGTGGTGGCTGGTTTTGCCTGGGCGAACAATCAGGGAGTTCTTATCGCCTTACTCATCCTCGGTATCATTATCGGTTTCTTAAATATCACGGCTAAGGAAACAATGCTGTTCTTAGTAGCCACTATTGCCTTGATGGTAGTCGGGCGGGTATTTGAACCTCTTTCAGTACTGGATATCGGCCGGCACCTGGACAATATTCTAGCTTATGTTGCCACGCTGATGGCTCCCGCAGCCATAATTGCGGCGGTTAAGGCTTTGTGGAACGTAGGTAAACCAGGCGATTCATAATCTCCTTCGCATTAAGAAAGCCTTTGCATATAAACGATGTCTTTATATAATGAGGCCGGAGAATATTGTTTATGTTACCTGCTAATGGACAACATATTTTCGGTCTCCTAATATAATCTGAGTACCACCTGATTTATCGTTAGTGGGATGAAACGAGCGAGGATGGTGGCTAATACGAAAGTAAAAATGTATACGACAAAAGAAGCTTCCGTGTTACTTCACGTTCATACAAATACTATCCGCAGATGGTGCGACCTGGGGATTATGAAGTCCTACCGTATTGGTGCCCGCGGCGATCGCCGTATACTCGAAGATGAAATCGTCAGGCTATTGTCAAATTCGTATCACAGCCATAAAACCATAAAAAATAATGCAGAACAGGAACTTAATTGAACATTGATGAGATTTCTAGGTTTTTTAGCCTTAAACAAGTAGATTGAGGCGATCAATATGACCAAAATATACTACAAAACCTGGTTGATCAACTCCTTAAACACCATGATAATGTGTGGTTGGAAGCGAATAAATCACTGATTAATAGAATATGGCTGTAAATGAGAAAACGAAGGCATTTTAATATCTAAAGCCTTATTAACAAAAGGTGCTATTATGTACTTTATCCAAAACACCTCAATATATTATTATTTGAGTGATACTATCCAATGGAGCAATTAAAAAGGCAGGTCGGGAGATGGTATTTGATAGGTTTTTTAAGAATACAGCAAACCAACCAGCGGTATCATCGGGACTAATCCTACCCCATCCTGAGGAAGCGATGAATCCTTCGGCTACAATGGCGAATACCAGTATCGACGCAGTTATGACCAAGTGGCTGAGGGACTGGACAGTACCAGCGCAGTATTGGGATTACTGGAAAAAAGCCATCGATTTAAAAGTCTATGATGTTTATCCTCCTACTCTGACAGCTATGGGGATAAAACAGGAGACCCCGGCTGGAACCTGGGAAGCGGGGGGTAAACGTTACCTGGCAGTGAAACCGCCATGGCTGAACCCGGGAGTGATTGCCCATGAGCAAGCCCATAATAGTTATGCTTTGTTAACTCCTGCCCAGAAAACAGCTTTTTCCGCACTTCACAATTCCCTGAAAAACACAGATTCTCTGATTAAATTTCTTTACTCAAAAAATACATATGGACTTACGACTGATATTGAAGGACATGCGGAAGTATACCGCTATATCGGACAACACATGCCAGAACAACTAAAGCAATATTATCCGAAGCTGTTTGAATCGACCCCTGCAATGAACCAGCCATCGCCGGCCAGTAAGCCCCAAGTGGCAAGTACTGCCGCAAGTCAACCACAAACGCCCGGTCAAAAAGCTAAAATAATCCCACCACCCCAGCCCGGCACCAGGACGGTAATCGATCAAAAAACGTTGCCGGTTGCAGTAAGCAGTGGTAATCTTGATATCCTGTGCGGTTCATGCGGTGTAGTATTGCTGAAAGGCATCGTGGGTGGCTCGTTTAATAATATCGTGATAAAGTGCCCTAAATGCAACAATTATAACGAGCTTTAGTGGAAATGGGATTGAACACATTTCGTAGCTGAAGGTCTTCGTTTAATCCAGTTTTCTCAACCAGGAAACACAGATAAAGACGCCGAATGATATCGCGGCCAGGCATATCGCCAGCCCCCCGATCGTCCACGGGGCACTGATCTGCTCGGTTAATATACCGGCGAAGAAAGCTCCCACTCCACTCAACCCCCAACTCATGCTCATCACACTCATCACCCGTCCTAAATACAAAGGGTCGCTGTAGACCTGCATGAGAGCTGCCCCGGCGGTATTGTTGCCGGTCATGCCAATGCCTACAAGTACCATCATGCTTATCGACAACGGCCACGAGACGGAAAAAGCGAATACTATTAATCCCATTCCCAGCAGCAGGTTGGATAGCAGTAAGATTGCGCCGCGCTTCTTCGGCGGCATAGAAGCCAGTACCAGGGCGGCTGCCAACGCTCCGAACCCCGCCATGCTCATCAAAGTCCCCTGCCCCGATACTCCCACCTTTAAGATATCCTTGGCGAAGACCGGCATCATCATCTGGTACGGCATCGCCATGATAATAGAAGCAATAAACAGAACCAGGATGAGCAGGATGGTGCGATGTCCGAACATATACTTTAAACCATCTTTGATATTGGCTAAAACACTCTGGGTATGGACTTGGATAGGCTTCGTACGCGGCAGCAAAGCAGCAAAAATGATGCCGAAGGCATTCAGACCAGCCATGATATAAAAGATAGCAGCATATCCGAAACCATCGATAACAATGCCAGCCGTGGCTGGCCCGATCAACTGGAATAGGCTCATCCCCAGCGTCCCCAGAGAAACGGCGTTCATGATATGCTCCGGACGCACTAATTCGGGGATAATTGCCTGGCGGGCGGGCATACTCATGGCGGTGATGGTCCCCAGTACGGCCGACCCCACCACCAGAACCCACCATGATTCGGGATGCGCCGGTGTCAGGTATCCGACATTAACGGCGATGCCGTAACCCAGAGATGCCAGCATCATGGCTATCTGGGCAATTATTATGAGGTACTTTTTCGCCAACCGGTCAGCAATAGCACCGCCTACCAGCGAGAAGATGATAGTAGGAACGGCATTGGCCAGCGACATAATGCCCAGTTTAGCTGCCGAACCAGTGATGTCATAGACCAGGTAAGTCCGGGCGACCATCTCCATGCTAAAAGTACTCCACTGGCCGATCATGCCCAGGAAATAGATCCGGTAAGCTGAGTACCTAAGGGAGTCGAATGTTTTCAGGCCGCGAAAAGGCCGGTTTGTCCTTTCTTTTGGAAGCATGCGGTCTTCGTTTCCTTGATGGGGCAAGTGTAACCTGATATGACATGTTTGTCAAAAAGCAGGTCCCTCGTTGTACCAGGATGAAATATTCTATCGACAATGATATACTTAATTCACTAATAAATTTAACATAATACTCCGGAGCTCTGGTTTTTAGAATCCGGTTTAGGTATAAGACCGCAGTTATATAATGGCAAAATCGTTAATTTCCTCGATGGCCGGTTCCGCTCCCCGGCGGGACTGGACGCAAGGTAATCTTTTCCACAACCTGGTCTCTTTGGCCTGGCCTATCATTATCAGCAGTGCCCTGAACAATATCGGAACCACGATAGACATGATCTGGGTGGGGCGCTTAGGAGCTTCCTCAGTGGCTGGAGTTGGTGTCGCCGGTATGCTGGTAGCCCTGCTGGACGCCGTGAAAATGGGCCTGGATATGGGCACACGTGCCATGATCGCCCGTTTTATCGGATCCGGTGATATGAAGGGTGCTAACCGTGTTGCCTTGCAGGGTTATGTGGTAACCATTGCTTTCGCCGCTACCGTCGGTACTCTCGGCTTCTTCTTTGCCGGGCCAATCTTGAAGGTAATGGGTCTGGCACCAGATGTGGTAGCTCAGAGCACAACTTACCTGCGTATCCAGTTCATCGGCATCCTTACCATGGGCCTGGTGCGGCAAAATGAAGGTACTATGCAGTCGTCCGGCGATACGGTCAGCCCCATGAAGGTAGCGGTCGCATACCGGTTGTTCCACATCGTCTTATGTCCGTTCCTGGTCTTCGGCTGGTGGATTTTCCCACAACTTGGTGTGAGTGGAGCGGCGCTAACAGGTATAATTTCTGCTTCCCTGGGAGCAGCACTCGGTCTCTGGATACTGGTCAGCGGCAAGACCCGGTTGACCTTAAAATTCCGCGGTTTCCAGCCTGACTTTAACATGATCTGGCGCGTCATCCGGGTGGGTATACCGGCTTCCATCACCGGCATGGAACGGACTTTCGGCCAGTTGGTGATGACCGGTTTCGTCGTCCCTTTCGGCACTCTAGCCGTTGCTGCCCATTCCCTTACTCAGCAGATCGACCAGTTTATCAACATCGCCGGCTCGGGTGTCGGCCAGGCTTCGGGTATCCTGGCCGGGCAGAACCTGGGGGCCGGCAAGGCAGAGAAAGCAGCGAAAAGCGGCTGGCTGGGTATCATAATATTTACCTCGATCATGGCCGCCGGTTCTCTTGTCCTGTGGTTCTGGGGGCGGAACATAATTGCCATCTTTACCAAAGACTCCGGAGTTCTTGACATCGGCGTCATCTTCGTCCGTATCCAGATCATCACTTACCTATTTCTGGGCTGTTCCGCTGTTTTGCAGCAATGTTTGAATGGCGTTGGTGATACCATTACCACCATGATCGTGGTACTGGTCAGCATGTTTGCCCTCCAGGTCCCCACGGCATATCTGCTTTCGAATTACACATCAGTCGGGGTTTACGGCACGCGTTGGGCAATCGCTACCGGTACCGTGGCAATGGCTGTAGTCTATGTGACCTATTTCCGCATCGGACGCTGGAAGCGGAAAAAAGTATAACCTGAGGAATTCCGGGTCTGACAGGTTGAAGCTCCGATTAAAACTGCTGGAAAGCCCGCTGTTCGTTTGCCCTATCGGACAGATAATCAACCAGTTCGGAATCGTACGGTAGGTCCAGTACATATTTCGATGGTGACGGCAGCGGTTCGATATCGATGGGGAAGCGGGCTGATGATTGGTTATACACCATATCTGCCAGGTACTGCATGTTCACCACATCTTCGAGGTTGTAGCGTACCAGCGTATCCAGGGCAGCTTTGTTGCCCTGCTGATATTCTTTCCAGAGCAGGACAGCCAGATAACCGTCCACTTGTTTAAGCGAGCCTTCCCGTTCCAACCCCACTTGTTTTTCGATCGACTTCAATCCGCCACGGTAATTCAACCGGCGCAGGGGATACAGCAGGTCGAGGTGCCCCTGATATTCCGGCATGTCACCGAAGACACTACAGATGAAAGGCAGGTCGAAACGTTTACCATTGAAAGTGACCAGTAGTGAATATTTTTGGACCTCTTCGGCGAAATCTTCCAGGTTAATACCTTGAACGAATACTTTAGGCGATTTTCCATCGAACAGGCCAATTACAGTGATAGTATCGGACCCGGCGAACAGTCCGGTCGTTTCGATATCGACGAAAGCGGTCTGCTCCCGGAAATCAGCGTATAAGCGCCAGGCATCTCCAGCGTGCAAGGCATCACAGAAATACCGGGCGTCACCATGTTCTAATGCCTGGTAGGATTCCATCAGGTATCCGAAAAATTCCGCTGGGATCAAGACTTTTCAGGGGGCAGGCATCGAACCGCTGTAGTATAGTCGTCCCACGAGGTGAAGCCATTTTGCCACAATTGTTCTTCGGTGTGGCGTCCAACACGGGGGATATGGATGAATGTCTTTTTGAGCATGTGCCTTCTTTCTTGTTATATAGTTGTTTGCGGCAAATCATGTCCCGGCCGCTTCTTTAATACCAGTCACTTCAAAAGAATAATTCTATCAGTAATAGCAGCTAATGGCTAATTTCAGCCTTCGTATTTGACCCTTGCAGCGTAATTATCATAAACTCAAATATTCACCAGAAAACGGAGATGATACGATTAATATTCTCGATTTGAAAAAGAAGCTGATATCCCAACTAATGAACGCAGCGGTTGAAGCCCAGCAAACCGGCCGGTTGCCTGCGGTGGTCTTGCCGGAGATTTTCCTGGAGCATCCGCAAAAACCCGAACACGGCGATTATGCGTGTAGTTTTCCTCTAAAGCTAGCCCGACCGACCCGTATGAAGCCGATGGATATCGCTAAAATCCTTATCGACCTTATGCCATCTATACCGGAAGTCCAGTCGGTGACCGCCGCCCCTCCGGGCTTCATCAATTTCAAATTGAGTAATGATTGGTTGACCGGCCTGGTCCCCTTGATTTTGACTAAAGGCGAAGAATACGGGAATGTCACCCTTGGTTCCGGAATCAAAGTACAGGTTGAGTTCGTCAGTATAAATCCAACCGGTCCCCTGCACGCCGGACATGGACGTGGGGCAATTCTCGGCAGCGCACTGGCAAATGTTCTCGCCGCCGCCGGGTATACTGTGGAGAAGGAGTACTACTTCAACGATGCCGGCAACCAGATGCAGGCTTTCTATAATTCCCTCTACTGCCGGTATCTGCAATCCCTGGGCCAAGCAGCCGAGATGCCGGAGAACGGTTATCACGGCAGTTATATGCTCGATCTGGCTAAACAGATCATCGATGAACAGGGTGATAAATTCTTCAAGATGGATGAAACCGGAGGGAAAGCAGCCCTGGGGGTAGTCGGCCTTGAGAAAGTAATGAAATGGATCAAAGACGACCTCAATCGGCTCGGCGTTACTTTCGACGTCTGGTATAGTGAACGGACGCTGTACGAAAAAGGCCAATTCGAACGTGCGCTTCAGATACTCCGGGACGGCGGATATATCGCCAATAAAGAGAATGCGACCTGGTTTGTGTCGACTGCTCTGGGGGAGGACAAGGACAATGTTGTCATCCGCAGTGACGGCATGCCTACCTACTTCGGAGCCGATATTGCCTATCACTATAATAAGTTCATCGAACGTAAGTTTGACCGTGTCATCGATATATGGGGTGCCGATCACCAGGGCCATGTATCACGGGTGAAAACGGCTGTCTCAGCCCTTGGTGTAGATCCCTCACGACTCGATATCATCGTTCATCAGATGGTAATGCTCCGTCGTGGGAAGGAAGTGGTAAGGTTGTCCAAACGCACCGGGGATATAATCGTGTTAAGCGAGGTTATCGACGAGGTCGGTATGGATGCCTGCCGCTTCTTTTTCCTCTCCCGGACTGCCGACAGCCAGATGGACTTCGATTTGGAGTTAGCTAAGAAGCAATCGGCGGAAAACCCGGTATATTACATACAGTATGCACATGCGCGGATCGCCAGCATACTACGCCTGGCCCAGGAGAAAAATATCGACTTCTCCAGCGGGGACGTCGCTCTCTGTACCAGCGAAGCGGAGTTGAACCTGATCCGGAAATTAGCCCAGTTGCCGGAACTGATCGAGACTGCGGCGGCTGCTCACGAACCCCACCACCTGACTTATTATGCCCAGGACCTGGCAACCGTGTTCCATATTTTTTACCGGGACTGCCGGGTTGTTACCGACGATGCGGCTTTGACCACCGCCCGGTTGAAACTGGTCTCAGCCACCAAGACGGTGCTGGCTCGTACACTCCACCTCATGGGTATGACTGCTCCGGAGAAGATGTAAGAGGGGCGACTACAACCCCTCTTTCCGATATCTTTCGGCAAGGTTCTGATAGACTAACGGGCTCTGGGTAAACCAGTACATATGTTGGGGGCCAATTTGGCTTTTTATTACCCCCGGCACTCCGGTAACCATTGATTTATCGGGTATCCTGGCCTTTTCTTTAACCATACAACCGGCAGCGATGATACAATAATCCCCGATCTCTACATCGTGGAGAATGGTGGCATTCATCCCGACTAATACATTGTTCCCGATTCTCCGCCCGTTGGAGACTGCTCCGTGGCCGAAGATAACATTGTCGCCAATGATAACGTCAGCTTCCGGTGGTATGGTGGGAGCGCCGGAATGGATGACGCAATTATCTTCGATGGCTACATTACGGCCGATGATTATTTTACCCAGGTCTCCCCGAACCACAGCTCCCGGCATGATACAGGAATTCTCCCCAATCTCTACGTCTCCAATCACATACGCGGCTTCACTGACGAAGGCTGAAGCTGCGATTTTCGGTATCTTGCCTTCAAATGACCTAATCATTAGTTGAAATTCTTTTCATAAATCATTAATCTTAAATCAGGTAACAATACATCTTATTTTACAGATACTGGATATGAAAAAAGCAGAGAGAATAACCCGGATAGCGTATATTATCTTGTCGGCTTGTGTGTTCCGATCAGGGAAATTTCAATCTCCCGTCCACAACGGGGGCAGGTGATATTTAAAACGATAGGCTGGCTCATTACCCTCTCGGCAACGGCCGTGACCATGGAATCGATGTTGTCCAGGCGGCGGTCCAACACGTCAAGGCGTTCTTTGAGTTGGCGGAGTTCCTGTTCGCTTTCGGCCACGGTTGCCTCCTAAGGGTAAGTTGCCCTTATTATAGGGACGGTAGTACACACATGTCAAAGTTAAGCCCCTTTTCCCGGTATTGCTACCACCGGCAGCCTGAAATCACCGGGAAAAGTATCTTTTGCTTGACGCTTTCCGACCTCGCCTCTTATAATTATCCATCAATTTATTACCGACACCTGCGGTCGGGCAGACATACCCGGGACACGAATATCCTGTCTGCATTTTGTATCGCATCCCGTATTTATCTGAAAGAGAGGAATAGCTTGGAATATTTTCTGAACGAACAGCAAACGATGGTGCGGGACCTGGCCCGGAAGATCGCCAGGGAGAAGATCCTCCCGGTGCGGGCGGAACTCGATGAGAAGGAAGAGTTCCCCTGGGAGATCATCAAAGAGCTGGCGAACAGCGACATGTTCCGCATCTTTATCCCAACCGAGTACGAGGGGTTGGGTGGGGGTTGTCTCGACTTAGCGCTGGTAGTCGAAGAATTGAGCCGGGTCTGTTCCGGCATCGCCGTCAGCTATGCGGCGGTCGACCTCGGCATCATCCCGCTAGTCGAATTCGGCAACCCTGCCCAGAAGCAGAAATACCTGCCCGATATCGCTTCCGGCAAGAAACTGGCGGCTTTCGGCATCACCGAACCCACCGCCGGCAGCGACGCCGGCTCGATCAAGACCACCGCCACAAAAAGTCGAAGGCGGTTATGTCCTAAACGGCACCAAGCAGTTTATCACCAACGGCGGCGAGGCTGAATTGTATACCATAATCGCCCTTACCGATAAGAATAAGGGCGCCCGTGGTGCCAGCGCTATCCTGGTAGAGAAAGGCACTCCCGGCTTCACTTTCGGGAAGAAGGAAAAGAAACTGGGCATCCGCGCCTCGGCGACCCGGGAACTGGTCTTCAAGGACTGCTTCGTCCCGGCCGAAAACATCATCGATAAAGAAGGCATGGGCTTCATTATCACAATGAAGCTGTTCGATAAGTCACGGCCCGGCATCGGAGCCCAGGCGGTCGGTGTTGCCCAGGGCGCCCTGGACACCGCCCTCGAATATGCCAAGCAGCGCATCCAGTTCGGCCATCCGATCATCGCTATCCAGGCGGTACAGCACATGCTGGCGGACATGGCGATACAGGTCGAAGCGGCGCGGGCGCTGGTTTACGCGGCAGCCCGGACGGTCGACGCCGGCGTCAAGAACGTTAGCATGGAATCAGCCATGGCCAAAGTCTTTGCCTCGGACGTAGCGATGAAGGTCACTACGGACGCCATCCAGGTCATGGGCGGCGCCGGTTTCATGCGCGACTACCCGGCAGAAAAGATGATGCGGGATGCCAAGATCACCCAGATCTATGAGGGTACCAACCAGGTGCTGCGCAATGTGATCGGCCAGGAACTCCGTAAGAGCAAAGGCCGCTAAGCATGAACATCATTGTCTGTTTGAAGCAGGTTCCAGGTACGACCCAGGTACAGATAGATCCCAAGACCAACACCCTGATCCGGCAGGGGGTGGCAGCGATACTGAATCCCTTCGACGCATATGCCCTGGAAGAGGGCGTACGCCTTAAAGAACGTTACGGGGGCAAGGTGACCGTCATCACAATGGGCCCGCCGCAAGCGGTAGATATGCTGCGGGAAGCCATCAGCGTGGGCGCCGACCAGGCCATCCTGCTAAGCGACCGCGAATTTGCCGGTTCGGATACACTGGCGACGTCATATACCCTGGCCCAGGCAGTGAAGAAGACCGCCGAATACGACCTGATTCTATGCGGGCGTCAGACACTCGACGGCGATACCGGACAGGTCGGCCCGGAGATGTCACAGGTGCTGGGCTTACCCTTCACCGCTTATGTCAGTAAGGTAGAAGAGGCGGGCAACGGCATACTACGGGTACAACGCATGGTAGATGACGGCCACGAAGTAATAGAAATCACTCTCCCCGCGATCATCACTGTGACCAAGGAGATCAATGTCCCCCGCCTGCCTTCGCTGCGGGGCATGGTCAAGTCCAAGAGTGCCCAGATCCCTACCTGGACGGCAGCCGATATAAACGCCGATCTACAGTCGGTCGGCCGGTCCGGTTCGGCGACGGTAGTGGTGAAGACATTCGTGCCGGAAAGAGTCAGGCACGGGCAGGTCCTCCAGGGCACGGTAGAAGAACAGATAGCAGCCCTCTTAAGTAAGTTAAAAGAAACCAGGGTGATATAAGAATGGCAATACATGTAGATAAAGAAAAGTGCGTCGGGTGCGGCAGTTGCATCCCGGCTTGTCCATATAACCTGATCGAAATCATCGACGGCAAGGCGAGTATTAAAGAAGCCGGTTGTACTCTATGCGGCGCCTGCCGTGATGCCTGTGCTTTCGAGGCAATCGTAATCGAAGCAGCATCACCGGCTGCAACCACATCTGCCGACGGATACCGGGGGGTCTGGGTTTATGCCGAACAGCGTGATGGTAAACTGAGCAGCGTCGGCTACGAACTCCTGGCCCGAGGCCGCGAGCTGGCGGATACCCTGAAAACAGAACTGGCGGCAGTATGTCTCGGCCACCAGGTCGCTGATATGGAGTCTTTGATTGCCCACGGGGCTGACAAAGTCTATATGGTGGATGCCGAAGCGCTGGCAGTACCGCTGGAAGACCTGTATGCGGCACAGATGGCGCAACTGGTACGTACCCATAAACCGGAAATCGTGCTGGCCGGGGCCACTTCCCTGGGCCGGGCTTTTATACCTAAGGTAGCAGCTATCCTGAAGACCGGACTGACAGCCGACTGCACATCGCTGGATATCGATATGGGAAAGCGGCTCCTGCTGCAGACCCGTCCCGCTTTCGGCGGCAACCTGATGGCCACGATCATCTGCGAACAGAAGCGGCCCCAGATGGCCACGGTAAGGCCCCGGGTATTCAAGCGGGGCACCGGGGATAAGGGGCGTCAAGGGCAAATCATCAAGGTGGACTTCGATAAAGCGGCCGTCACTTCGAAGACCAAGCTGCTCCAGTTCATCGAAGACCTGGGGAAAAAGGTGAAGATCGAGGATGCCGATATCATCGTGTCGGGCGGCCGGGGGTTGGGCAAGCCGGAGAACTTCAAGCTCATCGAAGCCCTGGCACAGGTGCTGGGGGCGGCGGTGGGTTCTTCCCGTCCCCCCGTAGATGATGGCTGGATACCCTACTCGCACCAGGTGGGGCAGACCGGGAAGACCATACGGCCAAAGTTATATATCGCCTGCGGTATCTCAGGTTCGGTGCAGCATATGGCGGGGATGGGCACTTCCGAGTGTATCGTGGCGATTAATAATGATCCCAATGCCCCTATCTTCGAAATTGCCACCTACGGCATCGTGGGCGACCTTTTTAAAGTCGTACCCATGCTGACGGAGAAGATAAGAGCCGGCCAGTAAAGTAATCTGTTAAAACCACGAAAGAAGCTGAAGGGGAAGAAGGCCATAAGCAGCCGATACAGTGAATGTATTGAATTAGCTGCTAGACCATTCCTTATGTGAAACACCTGCTGGTTAAGAATCCGAGACAACAGTGCTATGCTAATATCGCCATGGTGAAGATTCGGCAGCGTCAGTACTAAATTATCTTTAACCATATAAGGATGCTTTCCACCCTGAAAGGGACCATCGAAACCAAGCCGCCGGAGGCGCTTGACCAAATCCACCCAGGAAACAGGTGAGAGGTCAGCCAAGTACTTCCAGCCTTTTGAGTTCTGTTACACGGTGTCTACCGATAGGGGGTATGGAGAGTCCATTTTTTAATCTGACTACCAACCATCCATCAACAACTTCAGCCAGGTTGCGGCGGCATTCTTCGAGATTCTTGCCAGTAGCCCAGACTCCTTCCAACCCGGGTATCTCTCCGTAGTATGGCTCTTCATTTTCGATTTTCTCATAAGCGGCTTTTTCAAGGGCTGCCTCGATATATTCCCTGATCATAATTTACCCCCTGTTATCTGGTTGGATACAGGATATTATAACTTTCAAGCTTGCTACCCGGCAAACAATCTAATTATCTTACCGCCTCCGCCAGTTCCGGCACGGTGGTGTCGGCATTCTCAAGCTCCGGCAGGAAGGAAACCTGTTTTTCGAATTCGAGCATACCTTTGAACCAGATATAGGACATGGCCCGGCGGGTGACGACTTTCATCTTGCGTAATTGGGCGACGGAGTTGATGGAGTGGCCGCACCGGGTATCGACGATACGCTGGGCGGAGACGGGACCGATACCGGGTACCCGCAACAATTCTTCGTAGCTGGCTTTATTAATATCGAGAGGGAAGTTGCCGGGCTGCTTTTTGGCGATGGCGACCTTGGGGTCAGCCGCCAGGGCTAGATTACCCTCGGCATTAAGAGCAAGTTCCAATTCAGCCGGGGAGAAGCGGTAGATACGCAGCAGCCAGTCGGTCTGGTACAGGCGGTGCTCCCGGATGGGTGGGGTATCACGGTGGCCTTCAAGGCGGGAATTACCCACGGGACGAAAAGCACTAAAGTAGATGCGGCGCAGGCCGATTTCATTATATAAAGCTTCGCTGGTATGCAGCAGGTCGCGGTCAGTCTCGTCAGCGGCACCGACGACAAACTGGGTAGTCTGGCCGCCGGGTACGAGAATCTCGTTGGCGTCGACGATCTTTTTTACCCAGTGCATCGGTTCGACGATACCATTGAGGATATTCTTGCGTGAACTGAGCCTGGCGAGGTGGTGGGCAGTGGGGGCTTCCATGTTGATGGAGACACGGGTGGCCAGCTTGCAACCAGCCTCGACGGAGGAAAAGTCCGCCCCGGGTAAAATCTTCAGGTGGATGTAGCCTTTAAAATCATACTTCTGGCGCAGGATCTCAACGGTGTTAACCATACGTTCCTGGCTGCGGGTGGGGTCGCCGGCAATGGCGGAACTAAGGAAGATGCCCTGGACGAGGCGCTTGCGGTAGAGTTCCATGAAGGTCTTCGCCAGTTCCTCGGGGGCGAAGGTAGAGCGGGGACAGTCCCGGCCGACCTGGTTGACGCAGTAAGCACAGTCATTGGTGCAGACATTGGTCTGGAGGATCTTAAAAAGGGAACGGCAGCCGCCGCCGGGGAGGGTGGCTTTGTAGATAAATTTCAAAGGCGACGGCCGTTCAGCATGGGGGCCGTAATAGCCGCAGATGTCGAATTTAGCGGCGTTCGCCAGGGTATTCAGTTTAGAATCGATACCGGCAACCATAATCCTCCTCACAGAACACCCGTACTATAGCAAGGACAGGAGAAGATGTCAAGGGGGTAGTTCATCTATATCTTCCTCCGGATCATACGAAAGCGCTGCTTTCATCGTCCGGGGCAGGCTTTTGGAAAAGGGAGAGGGCTGACTTCGGTGACCCGAAGTCCGTCGTGAAACAACCTCAGGCACGATTTGAAGCTAAAGACGAAATCCTAATATCCAAACTCAAAATCCTAAGTAAAATTCCAAGTTCCAATAACCAAGCACCAAAAAATAACCAAATACCAAATTCCCCTTACTCTAACTCTCTCCTACACGTTTGAGGAGGCGATAGACGAAGAATGTGAGGAGGGGGGAGGGGTTTTTTTTCTGGCCGAAGTCCCAGGCGGACCAGGTTTTCCAGACCGAAGCGGGGGTATAGAGGCCATTGGGACCGGCCTGGGCCTTAATGATGCCGATCATTTCCTGGAAGCGGGGGTCCTGGAAGAGGGAGGGAAATTGGGCAAGAACTTCAGCAACATGGAGGACGTCATACCAGATAAAGGGGAGTTTCAACTTGGCGAAGTCAGTACCCATGGCGAAAAGAAAGGGTTTGCGCTCTTTACGCTGCTGCCAGAGAGTCAGCAGGGACTCAGCGGCGGTTTTACATACCGGGGCATCGTGATATTCGGAAATCCGGGCGAGGGCTTTAAGAGAGACGAGGGTGGCGTAGGGGCAGGGGTCGGTCTTGCGTCCGGGGCCGCGAAATTTACCCAATTCCGGGGCGACGGTACAAGGAAAGCCGTTTTCGAAGGCCAGGCCGGCGAGGTGCCGGGCGGCGGCCTGGACGGTGAAGTCGGATTCCATCCCGAATTTAGCCAGGGCGTAGAGGATAGAGGGGGTATCACAGAGCATCCAGACAAGCTGATCGGAACCGGTGCCGCCATAGTGGGGGGAGATGTTAGCCAGTACCTGAAAGGCACCTTCATCCGAGCGCCGTTTCAGGATACGGGCGATAATGGGGTCGAGGCCGGGATCATTCTTATCAATGCCGATGTCGGCGAGGAAGACAAGTTTATGGAGGAGGTGGGTGGCGTCGTTGTGGCGCTTGAGGGCAGGGCCGGGCCAACCGGATAATTCAGCGAGCATAGCCTGGACCTGGGGATGACCTAACAACGCCTGGCGGGAGGACCGGACGGCGGGGTCGGATGCCGGCATACCCAAGAGGTCGAGCTGCGTACGGTATTGGACCCAGGGAGGGCCGGACATCAGCCAGTCGATTATTTTTTTATCAATCATAGTTCAACTCCAAGGTAAGATATTGTATCATCCATATCAAATCCCTCTATATTACCGTGAAACAACCTGAGGCTAGTTTACACGGTTTGTTGAAACAACCTCAGGCACGATTTAAAGCTAATATCCAAAAACACTAAATCCAAAACTCAAAACCCTAAGCAAATCCCAAATACCAAGTAACAACCACCCCCAAAAAAAATCTAATAGAAGATGTGTTCTGATAATTATCGTATATAGTACCTGTGTTCTGGGGATTTGTCAAGGGGGCGCATTGACGCATAATAAATGTTACCGAAAAGTAAGTAGTTGCGTCAGATAAGGTGTTACGGAAAGGAGAGCGGAAGACTGGCTTCCGCTCTCCTACGAATACCGTATCACGCTAACCTAACGGATGTTATCTGCCGGACATGGACTTGCGCATTGATTGATCGACCCAGAAGTACTGGAAGAACAGGGGGTTGGAAGCGCCGTAGTAGTTCTTCACCCAAGGCCACCAGAACTGGTATTGATAGGCAACGGGGGAGGGGATGTAGTAAGCCTGATCGAGCACGTAAGGGATCAGTTCATCGTGGATGATCTTATCGGCAGCCGCCGGGTCCTGCAGAACGATAGCCTGTTCCCGGGTGTAGATATCAGAGATGACCGATTCGGAGCCGAACGGGTTGTTGATGCGGCTTTGATTGGCCAGGCCGACACCGGTAAAGTTACCCATATTTAAATAAGACGGGAAAATCCCATAACAACCGGAGTAGATCAAATCCTCAGCCTTTTTACCAAAAGAAATGCCGTTAAAGACAGCAAATTCCTTCAAGTCGATAGTCAAATCCACCCCGATGTCACCCCACATTGCCTGGAAAGTGGACATGACGTCGACGGTGGTGGCGTCGTTGGAACAGACGACGGAACACTTAAAACCATCGGGATAACCGGCATCGGTAAGAAGCTGTTTGGCTTTTTCCGGGTTATAACTGAAGAGTTCCTGGACGCTGGCCGGTAGTTCGTCCATGGGCACATAGGCACGTTTGAAAGACTTGTTGATAGGGTAGGCCAATATTTCGGCATCGCCGCCGTAAACAACCTCAGCAATACCTTTATAATCCAGAGCCATCATCAAGGCCTGGCGTACTTTGATGTTTTGATAAGGGAGATCCGGTTTATCGATTCTCATACCGACGACCATAGCGGTACCGGGCAGGAATTGCGCCCATTTCAGGTCAGGGGAGGTTTGCTTTAGACTAACCGCATCGTCGCCGACGACGGCATCCAGCATATCGACCTTCCCTGTCCGTAATGCGGAAAGACGGGTAGAAATATCGGGCAGGAAGAGCATTTTGACACTGTCAACGTAGGGTAAGGTGTCTCCTTTGCCCGGGCCGATGGGGTTCTTGTTCCAGAAATCCGGATTCTTGATCAGGGTAATGGAGCTATTGGCGACATAGTCGTTGAGCATGAAAGCCCCGGTGCCGACACTGTTGCGCCAATCCTGGAGATTGGGGTATTTCTGCCAGAGTTCGGGCGGGAAGAGGAAATGGTAGCCGCCGCCGTGGGCGAGCCAGTGCCAGGCGCGGCAGGGTGTCTTTCATACAGGTAAAGGTCACTTCCCAGGGGCCGGTCTGTTCCACCACGGTATTGGCGGCAGCGACCGGTTCTACCATGCGGACGTAAGACCGGGAATGGTTAATAAACATATCGATATTTTTAACCCAATCTTCGGCGGTCATTTCACGGCCGTTCACCATGCGGGAAGCTTCGAATTTCGGGTTCAAGCCGTAGTGCACACCTTTACGGACCTGCATGACAATAATCCCGGGTTCGGGATAGGAAACACTTTCGGCGAGATACGGCATAAAATCATCCAATCCGGAGCCGGGGTTCATCCAGTCCGTCTGCCCCGTTCCCAAAAGGCCTCTGGACCAGTCGTAACAAATCCACTGCTCATTAACGAACCAGGCACAGGCCGGACCGATGAGCTGTCCCTGGGTTACCGGATCGAAAATACCCGAGTCCGAGGCAAGGATCCGGGTCAGGGTACCCCCATATTGTGGCTTGTCCGAAGTAGTCGGTTTCACAGAAGTAGTGGTCCCCGGTGGTTTGGAGGTGGTAGGCGGGGTAGTAGTTTTAGTCTCGGTTTCAGCGCTACAAGAAATCAAGACGAGTGAAAGAAGCAACAGGGAACTCAGAAAAAGACTTACCAGTTTCACTTTCGCAGTCCTCCCTCTATATTTTGGCTAGCAACAACCAAGATGTCCCAAATAGTGGAGAAACAGTATCCCAACCGATGCAACAGCTTGAATATTCCTCAAGAAGTATTCATTTTGCCTCCACCGTACAAACAATTAGCGGAATATCCAGAACTTATCACCATCCGGATACCGGATCAAACACACACAACACTCGAGGAGAGAGGGGCGAATTTCCAACAGGTACGAGTTGTTATTACCGCCTAGATTATACCATTAAAGGTAAAATGGCAATGGCGGGATGATTTAGTATGAAGAGAGGTAGAAGTGAAGGCTGTCACAGGGGATCCTGTCTCAGAAAGTCATTTCGAAGGAGCACAGCGCGAGAATTAGTTAGACAAGACACTAGACGGTGTTTTTATCCACCTGGACTTGCCAGTAATGGCCTTTCTTGTCTTCGAAGCCGAGGAAGTTACAGCGGCCGACCTGAAGTAAATGGTGGCCGATGACCAATTCCAGCCATTTCACTTTACCGTCCGGATGCGCCCACGCCGGCCAGTCTTTATAATCAAGCCGCGCCGGTTCACGGGGGGAAACGATGGCAAAATGAGGTACCACACGGGGCAATTTCTGCCCTTCATCCTGGAATACAACCTCCAAGCGGACCAGCTTGGAGCGCAACTGCTCGTTAGAAAAAGGGGTGACACCCTTAACCTCGAGGAAAATGAGGTGGTATGTCTCTTCAGCCTGAAAAGCCACCAGGAAGTCGATAGCTTCTCCGGAAGCAGAGAGAAAGCGGTCTTTAGCGGGGCGGATTTTGATATCGGGATCATGCAGCAAAGTCAAGGCAGCATACAGCCAGTCGAGATGGTAGTCCAGGGCGGTAAAGGCATCCTGGGGAATTTCGATACCGAATGATGCACCCAATTTTTGGCGAAAGCCATCACCGAGAGTAAAGCGAGGAAGGGAGAGGGCAGTAGTCACCAGATAGTAGCGTTCTTTCCGGTTAAGCGCCTGCAGGTAATCCAAAAGAGAGGTGGTATTTTTCATCTCGAAAACCGCTCCAGTTAAGGGAAAATGGGAGATGTTAATTATTATCACCCGGGAAGATGGTGAAATCCAGAGGTTTGGGGGATAAAAAACGCGATTTAAGACAATGTTCAGAAATCAGGGGGTTTTGTTCAGACGTTGTTCAGAAAGGGGCTGGAGGGGAAGGGAAATAAGGAGGGGGTTAGGCAGGAGGGGGTGAGGCTGTGGTGGGAAGAGATGAAACGTTGAAAGTGACGGGTGGGGTATAATCCGTACAATGTGATGAATACAACATGAAGTAAATGGGGAGGAGGGGGCGGGTGTGGAATGGCTGGAACACGAGGGATGACTATTCTGAATATAGCGAGGTGGTGGAGGAGGGAAAAGACAAATAACCAGAGAAGGGGTTGACGAGATGGACTACGTACTGGTGTTTATATTGGGGCTGGGGAGCGGGGGGTTGGCCGTATACCTGCTGAACCGGCGCCACAAGAAGGAGATGGAGACTGCCTTCAAGGCGGCGTCGTTCGAGGCGTTGTCGCGGAACTCGCAGGAATTCCTGAAGCTCGCCAACGAGACACTGCAAAAGCAGTCGCAAGCGGGGGTGGGGGAGTTGGAAGGGAAGCGGCAGTTGATAGACAAAACGATGGAAGATATGAAGGTGAACCTGAAGAATGTGCAACAAGCGGTCACGGACTTCGAGAAGGACCGCACGAAGAAATACGAAGAACTGGCGTCGCAGCTAAAACACACGGCAGAGGCGACGGGGAAGCTGCAGGACACGGCGGGGCACCTGGAGAACGCCCTGGCGAACACCCGGGCGCGGGGGCAGTGGGGGGAGAGGATGGCAGAGGACGTGCTGCGGTTGGCGGGGCTGGTGGAGAACGTGAACTATGTCAAGCAGAAAGCCCTGGAAACGGCGTCAACCCGCCCGGATTATACCTTCCTGCTGCCACAGGGTTTGAAGGTGAATATGGATGTGAAATTTCCGCTGGACAACTACATGAGGTGCCAGGCCGAGGAAGCAGCCGAAATGCGGGAGGGGTACAAGAGCCAGTTCCTGCGGGACGTGCGGCAGCGGATAAAGGAAGTGACCACGCGGGACTACATCAACCCCGAGGAGCGGACGGTAGACTACGTGCTGGTATTCATCCCTAACGAGCAGGTATATGCCTTCATCAACGAGCAGGACAACGCGGTAATCGATGATGCCATGAAGATAAAAGTGATACTTTGTTCGCCGTGCACGCTGTACGCCATGTTGGCAGTGATCCGGCAAGCGGTGGACAACTTCAACCTGGAGAAAACAGCGGCGGAAATCCTGGCGCTGCTGGGGGCGTTCAGCAAGCAGTGGGTGGCTTATCAGTCACAGATGGAGAAGATGGGGGAACGCCTCGAAGATGCACACCGGGAATACGAGAAGCTGACGACGACGCGGTCGCGGCAGTTGGAGCGGGTGCTAAACCGGATCGAAGACCTCAGGAAACAGAAGGGGATCGAGGTGGCGGAGGGGGAAGATAAATAAAACACGAAACACGTCCCGATTAATATACGGGATCTTCGAGATGCCGACTGTAGTCGGCAAACATCGAAAAGCAATGGTATAAGTTCACTAAGGATGGTCGAATCTTTCCTGAGTTAGGATATTTAGTGTCCCAAAGCCAGTAATTTTGTAGGGGATGGTCTTTGACCATCCCGCCCTGAAGCTGGATTCACCAGGTCGCCTGACTTACAATCGTTACTTCAGGACTTAAGGCGGGCGGGTCCGAGACCCGCCCCTACGCAACAGCATCCTTTACCGGCAATAGGGAACTGGATTCTGAAACAAGTTCAGAATGACAGTGTGATGGCTGTGTGACTCCTCTAGTAGACAAACCAAGTCGGAAACCGGGAAGAACGGATTGTCACGGTACTGGCGGCGCTCGTACCTCACGATGACAGACAGTAATTAGGGGAGGCCGTCACGGCCTCCCCTAATTCATTTATAAGAACAATAATCTCAAAGCATTACCGGGTAACTTTTATCTAGTAGCCCATCTTTTTCTTGAGCCCCTGGTCTACCCAGAGGTACATGGTTTCCTGCCATTCATTGATGATACCGGGGCTTAGTTCGCCGTGATAGCCTTTGATCCAGGGCCACCAGAAAGTGCTTTGTTCCTGGACCGGCGTGGGAATGACCCATGCTTGTTCCAGAACGTAGGACATGAACTCGCGGTTCAATTTATCCGTAGAAACATCGTCGCCGGAGTTGAACAGGGAAACCATCTGATCCCTGGTTTCGACTGCCTTGGGGTCATTCACCCAACTGAGGTTCCAGCCAACACCGGTACCGACGTAGTTGGTACACCGCCGGTAGGTCCCGGAACTGGCCTGGCCGGCATAGAACAGTTCATCGTAGTTCCGCTGCGCCCACCGGGTGTTATAAACCCCGAATTCAACCGGATTGATCGTCAGTTCGACGTTTACCTTCTGCCACATATCTTTTATAACGGACACGTAGTCCGTATTTGCCGCCGTGGCATACACTACGATATTTGCTTTAAAACCATCCGGATAACCGGCTTCAGCCAGGAGTTCTTTGGCCTTCTCCGGATTATATTTGTATAAATCCTGGACTGCTTCCGGGGCCTCATCCAGCGGGAGATAAGCATCCTTGAAGTCGGGCATGGGCGTGATGGGCCAGGATTGCTTCTCCGCTTCTCCGTCCATCAGGTCATTGACGATGGTGTCGAAGTCGGTAGCGTACATCAAAGCGTGACGTACCCGGATGTCCTTATACGGCTGATCCTGTTTATCCGTCCGCATATAGACATGGAACGCCCCGGCCGGGGTGAAGGCAAGCTCGTTCAACTGAGGACTGATACTGCGGATGTTCTGCGCATCGTCGAAAGTCTGGCCGCTCAAAATATCGATCTTGCCGGTGCGCAAGGCAGAGATAGCGGTAGAAGTATCGGGAATAATGAGAACCTTAACGCCGTCGGCATAGGGCAATTGATTACCCTTGCCCGGCCCCACGGGGTCGGTGCGCCAGTAGTCCGGGTTCTTTTTGAAAGAAGCAGAACTATTGGAAACAAAGTCGGTGAGGAAATACGGGCCGCTGCCCACAGAATTACGCCAGTCGCGCATATCACCGTACTTGGCGACGACTTCCTGGGGGATGATGCTCAGGAAGTCAACCAGGTAAGAAGCCATGTTGTAGGCATGGTCGGGGACGTTGGAACCGGCGACATCGATATTATACTTGTCGATCACGGTTACCTTAAGGCTGGCCGACCAGGCCGGGCCGGCGGTTTTCCAGTAAGATGTCGGTTCAGTTAGCATGCGGTTGATACTGTAAGCGGCATCATCCGAAGTCACCTCGCGGCCGTTGACCAGGCGGCTGGCCGCACTGTCCGGATTCAGGCCGTAGTTGATACCTTTGCGAAGCTGGAAGGTCATATGGCCCGGTTCGATGATCTCCCAGGCCTCGGCGACGGAAGCGCCCTTGCTGGCCCAGGCATAATTGCCGTTGGACAGCCAGGTATAGGAGTTGTCACCGGCGGGCCCCTTTGCCCAGTCGCCGGTCAAAAGTTCATCGTTAGTTAGATGGTTGGTGACGCAGATCCAGACGGGGTTGAAAGCTTCATCGAAGCCCAGGATGTCGCCATTTCTCCAGACTGTAATGGTACCGCCGTACTGCGGCTTCGTGTCTAAGACGGCAGTAGTCGTTTTAGTGGTAGCGGCCGTGGTCTTGGTAGTGGCGGTTGGCTGGGAAGTGGTGGTCGTGGTTGAGCCGCCATTACAGGAGGCCAAAACAAGAAAGATCAGGGTAACCAGGGAAACCAGAAATAACCGTGTCCTTTTCACTAATCCCTCCTCTATACATCGTCCATCATCTGGCGATGAAATCCCTAAAGACGGTGCATGTCCCCCATGCTGCGGTGTCAGGTAATACTCAGGAAGATACGTTAACCTATTATAGTCGATTTTTAGGAGCGATACACCCTCACTTTTATCTTCCCGCAAGGAGCGGGAAAATAGATGGTCGGAAATCCGAAATTGTACCTTTGCGATGATGTTTTTAAGGGATAACATTGACCAGGGAGATATGATAAAATCCCCGGTGGAAAGGACGGGATGACAAAATATTTCTTAATTGATTTGAAATAAAGCAGGAGAACGAGTGATGGCAAAAGAATGGGCGGCGATGACCCCGGAAGAAAAGCGGGAAGTGAGATTCAAGCGCTGGCTGGCAGCGGAGAACGTGAAGTTCGCCAGCCCGGAAGCGAAGTCGAATTACCAGGCGAGAGTTAACAGATTGATCAAGGTGATCAAGATGGAAGAGCCGGACCGGGTGCCGTTCAACCAGGCGCCGGGGGCGTTCCCGGCCTATTACCGGGGCGGGAACCTGAAGGAACACATGTATGAATTCGATAAGATGAAGTCGGATTTCATACGGTTCTACCATGATTTCGACATGGACTTCGCCATGGCGCCGCTGACCTGGCCGGGGAAGCTGTTCGAAATCCTCGATTTCAAGCTGATGCAGTGGCCGGGGCACGGGGTGCCGGAAAACGGGTCGTTCTTCCAGTACGTGGAAGGCATCTACATGAAGGAAAATGAATACGACGAACTGCTGCACAACACCAACGATTTCTACCTGCGGAAATTGCTGCCGAGAATCGCCGGCACATTGGAACCGCTGCAGTATATGGCGACCTTCGACCCGTCCTTCTTCGTACCGGTGGGGTTCGTGGCGCCGTTCGGGCGGCCGGAGGTGCAGAAGGCGTTCCAGCAGTTAAATAAAGCGGCGGAGGTATTTTACGAGTGGGCGGGGGTGATCGGGGAGACGATACAACAAATATACAGCCTGGGCTTTCCCATGTGGGGTGCCAGCCTGTCGCTGACAGCCTACGACATGATCGCTGACTTTCTGCGGGGGACGAAGGGGATCGCCCTGGACCTGTACCAGCAGCCGGACAAGCTGCTGGAGGCGATCGACAAGTTCACGCCGATGACGATCCAGATGGGGTTGAAGAATGCCGAGACGGACATCTGCCCGGTAATATTTATCCCGCTGCACAAAGGGGCAGACACGTTCATGTCCAATAAACAGTTCGAAAAGTTCTACTGGCCGTGCTTGCAGAAGCTGATGCTGGGGTTGTATAAAGAGGGGCTGGTGCCCTTCCCGCTGGCGGAAGCCACCTATAATTCCCGGCTGGAGATAATATCCGACATGCCGAAGGCGTCGACGATGTGGTGGTTCGAGGACTCGGACATGAAGAAGGCCAAGGCTATCGTGGGCGGCAAGAATGCCATTGCGGGCGGGGTGCCGACCTCCATTTTAAGTACGGGCAACAAAACGGAGATCGAAGCCTGCGTGAAGAAAGCGATGAGCGAGGCGGGGAAGAGCGGGGGGTACATGATAAGTGTCAGCGCCTCGGTGGAACAGGCGAAAGCGGAGAACCTGCATTTCCTGTGGGGGGCGGTGAAGAAGTACGGAAAATATTAAATAAAAAATTCTAAATTCTAAATCCTCATCCTAACCTTCTCCAGTAATCTGGAGAAGGGACTCTATTATCCACGATGTTATTAAATATCAAAAAATGGTAGGGGCGGGTCTCGGACCCGCCCGCCCCGTTCGTCATTCCCGTGCAAACGGGAATCCAGAAGACTCCCCGCTCATACTGAGCACGTCGAACGTATGAGCGGGAATAACTTGAATCCTGGTATGACCACCCCTCTCTATGTCTCTCCCCTTATTAAGGGGCGAGAGAAAACCTTAGTCCTCATCCCTCACGCTTCGCTCAGGGCAGGCTCTAACCTTCTCCAGCAATTTGGAGAAGGGACTCTATTATCCACGATATATTTGCAATCAAAGGAGGATGCCAGCACCGGACGGTTATGACTGTCTGGACGGTCGGGGGAGTCTCGGCGGGGGGCGAAATGTCATTGCGGGCATAATACGACGAATGACCGGATTCGTAAGGATAAGAAGTACGGATTGCTTCGGCGACTGCGGTCAGCCTCGCAACGACTACGGGTGGTGAGGGCGCTCATACGTTCGACAAGCTCATGATGATCCTTCGACAAGCTCAGGATGAGCGGGGGGAAGAGATGGATTATGGCTCCCCGGGGATATGGCTGGTTTTAGTCTGGGATTGGGCCAACTCGGCGGGGGTGAAGGTTTTACCGCAGGTAGTGCATACTTTATCACCGGTAGGCAAACCCTCGATGAATTCATCTTCCAGAGAGGTATGACGGCAAACAGGGCTGCCCTTGGCGACCCATCTTTGCCGGATCAGTTGTACGTCGCGAAATTGCAATGTCGACCTCCAGGTGGTGTTTTGAATAACACCAGCTAAAAGGGTACTCCTTTTTAGTACAAGTAAGAATAGTCTTATCGTTTAAACGATAGTTTGGGGGGGAGGGGGGTCTTACAAAACAGAAAAGAATGTTATATGATGGGGGCGGGACGCGCGGGGATGCACTGAAAAAGCCCTGCGGTTTATTAATGTCCGTTAACCAGAGGCTATAGCTGGGGGTCCATAACGGACGGGCGCGCAGGCAGGGCAAATATAGTTACCGGGAGGGACGGGGCATGACTTTCAAAGTAGTTTATACCAGCGTACCGCCGATCGACATCGACCGGGATATCTTCGGCAAGCTGGGGGTGGAATATATCGAAAAAGCGGCGCCGACGGAGGACGAACTGATCGCCGCGGCGGGGGACGCAGACATATTGATCGCGAGGTCGGAGCCGTGTACGCGGAAAGTGATCAGCCAACTGAAAGCCTGCCGGCTGATCGTGACGCCGAAGGTGGGCTTTGACAACATCGATATCGCCGCCGCCACGGAATACGGCATTTGCGTCGCCAATATCCCGGGCTTGTCGGTAGAAGAAGTCTCGGACCACACGATGGCGTTGCTGCTGGCAAGCGCCCGGAGGATAACGCAGTTGGACCGGATGGTGAAGGCGGGGGGGTGGCGGGTTTTCCACGGCCGGGAGATGCAGGCGGTGTGGCAGGGCATGGCGCACCTGCGCGGGCAGACGCTGGGTTTGGTGGGGTTCGGGGCGATCGCCCGGGCAATCGTGCCCAAAGCCCAGGCTTTCGGACTAAAGGTAACCGCCTACGACCCGTTCATCCCGGCGAGTGCGATGGCGAAACTGAATGCGACCCAGGTCAACCTGGACGACTTATTGAAGGCCGCCGACTTTATCTCGGTACACACGCCGCTGACGGCGGATACCCGGGGCATGCTGAATACGGAAAAGTTCAACCTGATGAAACGGAACGCCTTCTTCATCAACGCCTCACGGGGGGCAGTAGTGGACGAAGACGCCCTTATCCAGGCGCTACGGGAAAAGAAAATCGCAGGGGCGGCACTGGACGTGATGGCGAAGGAACCGGTGCGGCCGGACAATCCCCTGCTGAAGATGGACAACGTGATCGTGACGGGACATTCGGCACACTATTCCGACGAGGCCTGGGCGGAACAGGCGCGGCGGCCGGGGGAAGAGGTGGAAAGGTTAATTAAAGGGGAGTGGCCGCGGGGGTGGGTGAACCCGCAGGTAGAGGCGGCATACACGGCGAAGTGGGGCAAGGGGAAGGCGGTGGAACTGGTGAGGCAGGGGAGGTAGGGGGGATTTGCTACGAGATTTATGATGTAGGAAATATGATTTAAGAATGAGCGGAACGGAAGGCGACGACAAGAGGGGCGGTCGGGTTTCGAAACCCGATCCTACATACCTTCCGGAAGAACAATCCATACTGACTATTCAAATTAGCTATACCGGGCGGCAGGAGTGGAAGCCGAGGTCGAAGGCTTTGAGGTTGACCGGGGCGGTTTTAGCCGGAAAACGTGCCTGGATGGCAGCTTTCATAGTCTCGATCTTGACCGGGAGCCGGCCGAGGCCGAACAAAGCCCCGAGCAGGACGATATTGACCGCCTGGGCGCTGCCTGCCTGAAGAGCGATGCCGGCGGCATCGAGCTGGTAGACCCGTCCGGAGGCAGCCTGGAGCTTAGCCACGATATCGGCCAGTTCGGGATACTTGCTGGCGCCGATGGAGACAGTGGGCGGGATGACCTTCCTGGTATTCAGGATAACATCACCCGAAGTCGACAAATAGCCGATATTACGCAGGCCTTCGGCGGGTTCCATGGCCACCAGGACATCGCCTTTACCGGCAGGGATAAGCGGGCCTTCAATACCGTCGCCGAGGCGAATCATACTAACAACGGGGCCGCCACGGACAGCCATACCGAGGACCTCGGAGCCGCGGCACACGCAAGCCATCGTCGACGGCCGATTTGCCGAGTAATTCAGATATCAGGATAACGCCCTGTCCCCCCACGCCCGTGATCAGGATATTATATTCTTTTACCATCGCTTCACTCTTTCTTTATTGCTTTATAAGGGCAAACCCGGGCACAAAGCCCGCAGCCGGTACACTGGGAAACATCGATCACGGCGACTCCGTTCTCCTTGGTGAGGGCGGGGCAGCCGAGTAGTTTCATACAGGTGGTGCACTTGGGATTACATTTGGCGGCGTCGACGGTACAGGGGACGATCTTCTCACCCCGCCGCCGCATCTCCCGCTGGGCTTCCATGGCGCAGAGCATGCGGGAGACGACCAGGGAAGGGCCATCGAACTTCATAGCGGCTTCGATCGTGGCAATGGCCTGCGGCTGGTCGAGGGGGTCGATAACCTCGACGAATTCGACGCCGCAGGCGCGGGCGATATCCTCGATCTTTAGCGAGACGGTGGGGTCGCCCATGGCGGTACGGCCGGTGCCGGGGTGGGGCTGGAAACCGGTCATAGCGGTAGCGGAGTTGTCGAGGACGAGCATGGTGATCTTAGCTTTATTAAAGACGGCGTTGACCAGCGAGGGCAAGCCGGAATGGAAGAAAGTGGAGTCGCCCATGTGGGCGACGACGGGGGCATCGATAACCCGGGAGAGGCCGTTGGCGACGCCGAAAGCGGCGCCCATGCAGAAGGAGGTGTCCACGGCTTCCAGCGGGGGGTTGACGCCCATGCCGTAGCAGCCGATATCGCCGGGGAAGACAGCTTCGACGTCCTTCCCCATTTCTTTAGCCACGTGGCGGGCGGCCACCTTGATGGCGTAATGGGAAGCCCGGTGGGGGCAGCCAGCGCAGAGGACAGGCGGCCGGGCGGGGAGCAACGAGGCAGCCGCTTCCACGGTGCGGTCGAGTGCCCGGAAGTCGACGGGGAAGGTGGTGCCGGTGAGGGGCACGAGGGCTTCCACCAGCTTGCGGGTAGAGAACTCGCCGACGACGGGGAGGAGGTCTTTACCGTGGATCTTGACGTTAACAGCAGCTTCCTGGGCGAGGACCTTGACATGGTTTTCGACGAACGGTTCAAGCTCTTCGGCAACGAGGACTTCCCGGACCGAAGAAAGGAGCTGTTTAACCAGGACTTCGGGGAGGGGATAAGGAGTGCCGATCTTGAGTACGGAAATCTTATCATCAAGCTTAAGCCAGCGCAGGGCTTCCATGGTATAGCTGTAGGAGATGCCGGAGGCGATGATGCCCAGGCGGGCGTTAGGCACGAGGTTAAGACGGTTATAGGGCAGGGCATCGGCGGCGGCCTTGATATTATTGAAGCGCTGAATCATGAGGGGCTTGTTGCGGCGGGCTTCGGCGGGGGTATAAACGAGGCGGAGGCGGTTCTTGACGAAAGCGCCCTGACGCCTTTCTTTATTGATCTCACCCAGCACAACATCGGCGCGGCCGTGGCCGACGCGGGTGACGGAGCGGACCATGAACATCTGCTTAAACTGTTCGGACAATTTAAAGGCGTCAGCCATCATGTCCTTGGCTTCCTGGACGGAGGAGGGCTCGAGGACGGGGATATAACCCTGTTCAGCGACGAAGCGGTTGTCCTGCTCGTTCTGGGAACTCCACGCCCAGGGGTCATCGGCGACGAGGAGTACGAAACCGCCGGTCATCTCGATCTGGTTGGCGATCATGAGGGGGTCGTGGGCAACATTCAAGCCGACGTGCTTCATGGTGGTGAGGGCGCGGCACACCGCAGATGGCGGCGGCGAGGGCGGTCTCGAAGGCCACCTTTTCATTCACCGACCATTCCACATAAATACCCAGTTCCTTAGCCACGGATGCCAGGGTCTCAGTGATCTCGGAGGAGGGGGTGCCGGGGTAAGCGGCGACGACCTGGACACCAGCCTCGATTGCGCCGCGGGCGATAGCCTCGTTACCGAGTAAAAATAACTTCCGGCCCGGGGCGTCAGAAGTAACAGTCAATTCGTTCAAAAGCGGCCTCCTTAGCTGAGCCCTAAATCTTGAAACTTTCCTTATAACCGGCGTATTTCTCCCGCAGCTTAGGTTTTTCGATCTTGCCGGTGGGGTTGCGGGGGACCTTGTCGAAGATGATGCGGCGGGGCCGCTTGTAGCGGGGCAGGTTCTCTTCACAGAACTTATTGATATCGGCCTCGGTGAGGACCTCGCCGGGCTTGGGGTCGATAACGGCGGCGGCGATCTCACCCAGGCGGGGATCAGGAATACCGATAACACCCACATCATAGACCCGGGGGTGATTATGCAGGATATTCTCGATCTCGACGGGGTAGATATTCTCGCCGCCGTAGATGATGACGTCTTTCTTGCGGTCGACCAGCCAGATATAACCTTCCTCGTCCTTGCGTGCCATATCGCCGGTATAAAGCCAGCCGTTTTTAATAGTCTCGGCGGTCTTTTCCGGGTTCTTGTAATACTCCTTCATCACGCCGTCGCCCTTGACGATGAGTTCGCCGACATCGCCCTGTGCCACGTCCTCACCTTTCTCATTGACGATACGGGCATCCCAGTTGAAACCGGGCTTACCGATGGCACCGGCCTTGTGCTGGGCATCGGCAGGCAGGAAAACACAGCCGGGGCCGGTAGCTTCGCTGAGGCCGTAGGTGTTATGGCAGGGCATAGCGGGGAAATATTGACGCCACTGGCGGACGAGGGAGACGGGACAGGGCTGTGCCCCGGTATACATGAGGCGCCAGCGAGAGAAATCGTAATCGGACATCTTAAGTTCACCCCGTTCCAGCGCCCCGAGGATATCGAGGACCCAGGGGACGAGTAAAAAGGCTACGGTCACCTTTTCACGATGGACGGCCTCGAAGATATTGCGGGGGGAGATATCGGGCATGATGACACCGCGGGCGCCGGCGATGAGGAAGGCGAGCCAGTGCATCATGACGCCGGTGTGGTAGAGGGGGGAGAGGATTAGGAAAGTGTCGTCGATCTTCACTTCCTGGCGGACATATTCATAAACGGCAGCGCTGCCCAGGTTCTTGCGGGTGATGAGGATGGGTTTGGGGGCGCCGGTGGTGCCGGAGGTGAAATAGAGGCCGGAACCGCCTTCATCGCTGACCTCGACTTCGACGGGTTTAGTAGAAGATTGCTGCATGATGTCTTCGAGGTTGGTGGTGCCGGGAGGGGTGTCGGCGCCCACGAAGATATACTCCTGAATGGTGGTGAGGCGGGGGCGGGCGGCGGCAACGCGGTCGGCAAATTCCTCCCCGAAAATCATGATTTTAGCCTCGGCAATGGCGGCGCAGTACTCGAGGTCCTGACTGGTGAAGCGGAAGTTGAGGGGGACCGCCCAGGCCCCGGTGCGAATAATGCCGAAATAGACCACCAGCCAGTCGAGGGAGTTCATCATCCAGGTGATAACACGGTCGCCGCGATGAATGCCGCGAGCGATGAGGGCGTTGGCGACACGGTTTACACGGTCATCGAACTCCTGCCAGGTAACCTCTTTACGAAGGCCGTTGCCCGGCCTTATTTCGACAAGGGCGGAGCGGCCGGGGTAATTACGGGCATTCCGGGCCAGCATTTCCGAAATATTAATGGGACACCTCACACACACAAAGTTAAAGGCATGACCGTTAAACGGGATGGTACCGACCAACAGTACCGGAAAATAATGGTAAAGGCAACGGGACAAGAAGTCAACAGAAGGAACGGAGGAAATCTAAAAAATCAAGAAAAGGACATCTTGACGGAAGGTGCTAAATGAAGTATCTTACGGACATTCTTGTCCGAACCAGGGCGACATATCAGGGACACCAGACCGCCGTGGTACGGGTTATCAGGTATATCCTGTCCCAGCAACCGATAGGACTATCATTTTGTCTAACCGAGGGGGACTAGTATGATCAAAGCTGGAAAGCTGGAAAAAATCGTCGGCGTGGGCAATGTCTGTAGCGACCAGGCCACCCTGGAGGCATATGCAAAGGACATGAGCTTTGTCGAGCGCGGCCAAACCGGACTGCATCGTTAAACCCGGGACGGCCGCAGAAATCGGCCAAATCGTGAAGTTGGCCCGGGACAACCAGACGCCGCTGGTACCGGTCAGTTCCGGGCCGCCGCACTTCCGGGGCGACACGGTCCCGGGGACGGGAGGGGCGGTGGTGGTAGACCTGAGCGGCATGAAGAAAATCATCCACATCGACCGGGAGGCGCGGGCATGCATGTTTGAGCCGGGGGTGACCTTCGGCGAACTGATACCGGCGGTGACGAAAGCCGGACTGAGGCTGAATATGCCGCTGCTGCCGCGAGCTACAAAATCAGTGGTGGGCAGCTTGCTGGAGAGAGAACCGGTAGTGATGCCGCAATACCACTGGGATATTGCCGACCCACTTAACTGCGTGGAGATTTATTACGGCACGGGAGACATGTTCCGGACGGGGGCGGCAGCGGGGTCGGGCACGATCGAGGAGCAGTGGGCAGTCGGGGGAGCACAGGTGGAGGCGGCGGGGCCATCGACGGCAAGCTGGTACCGCATCATTCAGGGGGCGCAGGGGACGATGGGCATTGTAACCTGGGCGTCGGCGAGATGCGAAATACTACCCAAACTGGAAGATGCATATTTCGCAGGCTCGGGGAGCCTGGAAAAGATAATCGACCTGGTACACTGGCTGGTAAGACTGAGGATCGCCAACGAGTGTTTCATACTAAATAACGTCAACCTGGCAGCGATGATAGCGGGGAGGGGCAGCGAATACAAGCAAATCAAGGATGCCCTACCGCCGTGGGTGTTGTTTTACAGCGTGGCGGGCTACGACTTCCTGCCGGAGGAGCGGACCGCCGGGCAAGCCGCAGATGCGTGGGACGCAGCCCAGAAGCTGGGACTGGAACCGGTGAAGGTGCTGGGCGGGGTAGCGGCGGCAGATTTCCTGAAGATGGTACAGCAGCCTTCAGCCGAGCCTTACTGGAAGATACGGCAAAAAGGCGCCTGCGAAGACGTGATGTTCCTCACGATCCACGACAAACTACCGGGCATCGTCAAGAAGATGAACAAGGAAGCAACGAAAGCCGGATATAATGCCCTGGAGATGGGGATATATATCCAACCGCTGGTACAGGGTTCGAACATCCACGCCGAGTTCAATCTGTTCTACGACCCGGCGGAGGGGAAAGATGCCGCCAGGGTAAAGGCGCTGGCAGTAAATACCATTGATCCGTTAATGGCTAAGGGGGCTTTCTTTTCCCGGCCTTACGGGGAGAGCACCGGCCTCATCATGAATAAAGACGCGGCCACGGTGGAGACCCTGCGTAAAGTTAAAGCGATACTGGACCCGGACAACATCATGAACCCCGGGAAACTGTGTTTCTAGCCGGGATAACGGGATAAAACCAAGGCGAGATAAGGTCAAGGAGAAGAAGAAATGGCGCTAGAAGACTACAGAGGCGATATGGAGATATGCCGGCGCTGCTCGGCCTGTAAGTTCATTCCCCTGGAGATGGTGACGGGGTACGATCATGTAAACGTCTGCCCAAGCATCGCCAGGTACAATTTTCATACGTATTCCGGTGGGGGGAGGATGGCGTACCAGGTGGCGGCGCTGGAGGGGCGGGTTGATTACACGGATAAGCTGCTGGAGGTAGTGTACAACTGCCAGATGTGCGGCGCCTGCGACGTGTCCTGTAAATACGGCATGGACATGGATGTGATCGATGCTATCAACGAGTTCCGCATCAGGTGCGTGGAAGAAGGGCATACGCTGCCGGCGCTGGACCGGACCATCACCAGCTTACAGAAGCAGAACACGATGATACCGGGGGCGAAGGCGAAGCGGAGCGAGTGGGCGGCGGGGTTGGAGATCAAAGACTTTACCAAAGAGAAGACCGAAGTTATTTACCACGTGGGCTGCCGCACAGCCTATAACAAGGACCTGTGGAAGGTAGCCCGGGCGACGGCCTCGGTGCTGCAGAAAGCCGGGGTGGACTTCGGCATCGGCTGGAACGACGAAGCTTGCTGCGGCGGGCGGGCGTACCAGATGGGATATAAAGACGACTATCTACGGCAGGCTAAGCAGAATGCGGCGATGTTCCGTAAAGCCGGGGCGAAGACGATCGTGACCGGTTGTGCCGAATGCTACCAGGCATTTAAAGTCCTGGGCGACAAGTTCGGCCTGCTGAAGAATATCGAAATACTGCATACCTCGCAATATTTCAACCGCCTGATCGAAAAGGGTAGACTGAAGCTGAAAAAGAAGTTGGCGGCCAGCGTCACTTATCACGACCCGTGCTACCTGGGGAGGCTGGGCGAACCGTACATCCAATGGAAGGGGAAAGAAATACCGGGGCACATCCGCGTCTTCGACCCGCCCAAGGAATTCAGGCGGGGCAGCTACGGGGTATACCAGCCACCGCGGGAGGTGCTGGAGAGCATCCCGGAATTGAAGCTGGTGGAGATGGAGCGGCGGAAAGAGTATGCCTGGTGCTGCGGGGCAGGGGGTGGGGTAAGCGAATCCAATCCTGCTTACGAGCAGTGGACAGCACAAGAAAGGGTAAAAGAAGCAGAAACGACCGGGGCGGAGGCAATCGTAACCGCCTGTCCCGGCTGCGAAAAGAGTTTTTCCGAGGCAGTAAAAGCGAACGGCAGCAGCCTCAAGGTATACGATATCGCCGAACTGCTGGACAAAGCGGTCTAGAAGGAGGTCGACAATGGCCCTGAAGAAAGAAGTATATAAAGTATTAGAAGACGTAGTAGGACAGGAGAACATCTCCGAAGACCCGGTGGTCATCGAATCCTACCCGTTTCCTATCCGGAAAGCCACCATGGCTAACGAGAACCAGTACTTGCCGCGGTTTGAGGCCATTACCCTGCCCGGTAGCACCAGGGAAGTCCAGCAGTTGGTGAAGCTGTGCAACAAACACAAAATTCAGTATAAGGCGTCGAGTACAGGATGGCTGTACTGCGACCCGACGGGACCGGGCTGCATCAAGATGGACCTGCGGCGGATGAACCGGATACTGGAGATCAACGAAAAAAGCATGTACGCGGTAGTGGAACCGTACGTGATATATGCCCAATTACAGGGCGAACTAATGAAGCGGGGTTTCAACTGCAATGTCACCGGCGCCGGATCGAACTGCTCGGCGCTGCCGATGGCGGCCCACGTCAACCTGGGACACGTTAGCCAGAGCCAGAGCTACGGCGAACGGAACCAACTGGGGCTGGAGTGGGTGACGGGGGACGGGGAAATCGTGCGGATGGGTTCGGTGGGGTCACTGGGCGAGTGGTTCAGCGGCGACGGCCCGGGGCCGTCATTAAGGGGTATCATCCGGGGCAATACGGTACCATTGGGGGGGCTGGGGGTATTTACGGCTGCAGCGCAGAAGATATATCACTGGGCGGGCCCACCGACCTTCCCCATGGAAGGCATTTCACCCCGTTATGCGCCGAGCTATATCCCGGACCGTTTCATGTGCCGTTACCTGTCGTTTGCCAACATGACCAAGTTTATGGAAGCGGTACAGAAGATCGGGGAAAGCGAGATCGCTTTCGAAGTGATGGGTTTCAACACAGCGATGATAGCGTCGAACGCGGCCACGGACAACGAGGAAGACCTGAAGTTGTACCACGAATTGAACACGCAGGTGCAAGGGCCGGGCTTCATCGTGGGCATCATGGGTAATTCCGACCGGGACTTCGAGTTCAAGAAGAAGGTCCTGGCACAGATAATGGAAGAAACGGAAGCCTGGTCGCTGAAGATGATCGAGGACCCGGAGACCGGCCGCGGCTTCGTGTGGCGGTATATCAGGACGGTGGCATCTATTAGAGAGACACAGCGGGCGACGGGGTTGTGTGGGGGGACGGTGGGGGGAACCGACCTGTTCCCGTTGATGACCAAGTACATCCTGCACTCGGAGTACCTGAAAAAACAACTGGTAAAAGAAGGGATGCTGCTGGACGATGCGACCTATCCTTTCGTGCAGTCGATCGAGAACGGGCATACCGGGCACGGTGAAATCCTGATCAGGTATACGCCAATGAGCCCGGACCATATAGAGAAGACGCAGGGGTTGTTCGACCGGGAGGCGAATAAACTGGCCATCGAAGGGCATTTCGGCGTACCTCAGCATGTCTGGAGCGATAAACTACACGACATGTACGGGCCGCATACGAATAACTATCACCTGTGGCTGAGGAAGATAAAGAAAACCTTCGACCCCAACCATGCATCGGAGTCGAGCAACTATATCTCGGTGAAAGAATAAATCAGGAGTGGGACAGTAAGAAGGAGAAAGCGATGGATTTCGGCCTGGAAGGCAAGAAAGCGATCGTGACCGGGGCGGGCAGCCCGATAGGCTTCGGCAGGACGATAGCCCTGACTTTAGCGAAAGCCGGCTGCGACGTACTGGTAGCGGACATCGACCTGGGAGGGGCAAAGAATACGGCCAGGGAAATCGAAGCACTGGGACGGCAGGCAGCAGCAGTTAGAGCCGATGTTTCAAACAATACGGAAGTGAAGGCGATGGCCGAAGCGGCCTTAAGCAAGTTCGGCCGGATAGATATCCTGGTGAATAATGCGGGGGCATGTACGCCGCCGAAACAATTCCTGGAGATGACGGAAGCCGAATGCGACGCAGATATCAATATTAACCTCAAGGGGACGATGAACTGCACGCGGGCGGTACTGCCGCAAATGCTAAGGCAGAAATACGGTAAAATAGTCAACATCGCCTCGGGGGCGGCGATCGAAGGTGGGGCAATCACACCGGTTTATGCCGCGGCCAAGGCCGGGGTCATGGCTTTCACGAAGTCGATCGCCAAGGCGACGGCGGCGCAGGGGATCAACGTGAACAGCGTCTCGCCCGGATTAGCCAACACCGGTTTTGCCAAGCAGGCGCCGCCGGGAATGCTGGATAATTTCAAGAAGGGGATTCCACTGGGGAGATTGACTGAGCCGCAGGACATCGCCAACACGATCGCCTTTTTGGTATCCGACCTGTCGTCGGATATCGAAGGGCAGATAATCACAGTCGACGGCGGGATGTTGATGTACTAATGACGAAAATTCGAAATCTTAATTCGAAACAATATATAAATACAAAATTCAAAACTAAAAACTGAGAAGAAATACGAGATGCCAGCGAGGTAAAGGAGGCGAGTAATGTTACTCCCTAATAGAGCAGCGATCATCACGGGGGGAGCGCGGGGGATGGGCAGGGCAATCGCCCGGCGGTACTCCTCAGAAGGTTGTGCCGTAGCCATTGCCGATGTACTCGATAACGATGCGAAAAATACCGTCGACGAGATAAACGGTAAAGGCGGTAAGGCGGTCTATTACCGGACCGATGTGACCAATCAAAAGCAGGTGAAGAGTACAGTAGCGCAGGCGATCGAAAAATTCGGTAAGGTAGATATCCTGGTGAATTGTGCCGGGATCGGGACCAAGCCGACGACGCTGGAAGAGACGACGGAAGAGGAATGGGACAAGGTATTCAATGTCAACTGTAAGGGCACGTTTTTCTTCATCCAGGCGGTCGCCCCTCAATTTCAAAAGAATAATTACGGAAAAATCGTGAATATAGTGTCGGTAGCAGCTTTCGATTACGGCGGGGTCAACTTCCATTATTTCGCTTCCAAAGCTGCCCAGGCCTCAGTGGCCCGGACGGCAGCGGTAGCGCTGGCGCCATACAACGTATGCGTAAATTCTATCCACCCGGGCATGGTACTGACGGATATGTCGGCAGTCTTTTCGGGGCCGGGGGTGAAGGACGTGGCAGCCCACCAGAGGGAAATGGCGAAGGGAAATGTACCCTTCCAGCGGCTGGGAACGCCGGAAGACATCGCGGCGGCAGCCTTGTTCCTGGCGTCCGAAGAGTCGTCTTATATCACAGGAGACAGCCTCTGCGTCAGCGGCGGTTCCGGATTATTCAAGCTGGGACCTCCTATATAGTAATAAAATTCTAAATACTAAACACTAAGTAAAAAAGAAGGACGGCTTGAACGAGCTGTCCTTCTTTTTTGATGGAACTAGCCGAATTGAGAATGGAAAACTAGCCGGGAGGCCAGTTTACGGTAAGGGATGAGTAGTGTAAGATATGAAATAATAAGAAATACCCGGTCAATGAGGATACGAAGATGTTTTGTAGAAATTGCGGGAAAGAAATCACGGCGGCAGCTAATTACTGCCCCTCATGTGGTGCCCGGCCGAGCAACGGCAAGGGTTATTGTTTTAACTGCGGGCAACCGACCAATCCGGCGGCGGTGATATGTGTGAAGTGCGGGGTTTCCCTGGAAGCGGCAGGTGCGGCAGCATCACGAGGCAAGTCGAAAATCGTGGCCGGGATACTGGGAATATTGGTAGGGGAGTTCGGCGTACACCGCTTCTACCTGGGATACATCGGCATTGGGATTGTCCAGATCATCGTCACCATCGTGACCTTCGGCATCGGCGGGTTGTGGGGATTCATCGAGGGTATCCTATTACTGGTCGGCACCTTTAACCGGGACGCCAAGGGAAATCCACTGACGGACCAGTAATGTAACTGGAAAAATAAAAAGCCGCCTCGCTGGAGGCGGCTTTTTTCGTAAGATATAACAATCAACTCCAGAGGTCACGGGCGACGTCGTCGAGCCCCAGTTCCAGGAGTTTACGCCGGGAGGGTTTGGTGGAGCGGGGGTCCCAATCCAGAGCACCCATATTCCAGTAAATCTGGGCTTTCTGGTCGATGGTGACGCCGGTCAGTGGGCCTGCCTTCTGGGGCGGGTCGCCGGTAATACGGGGGTGGGGGGTCCAGTTCAGTTCGCTGATACCCTCACGCAGGTTGAAGGCGTGGCGGAGAGCGCCGATCCTTTCCCCAGCCTGCAGGATTTCAGGCACAGAATAATTCAAGCCGGTAACGGCATTAATGAAGTCAGCCAGCCGGTCCGGCCCGGCACCGAAGCCGAAGCCGATAGCGCACAAGCCACAGGCATTGACAACATGCCCGGCGAGGCCGTCGGGGCCGAAGCCCTGGGTATGGCGGCCGGGGGTGGCGTCCATCTGGTAACGGGCACCGGCACTCATACTGCCGCCGAGTTTAGGATCATGCATGCCCAGTTCCTGTCCGCCGATGTGCACGGCGAATTTTTCAGAGCCGCGGCCGAACCTGGCAGCGGCTGCTTTGACCCCATCAGCCAGGATATCACCAAGGCCTTCCCGTTTCGCCATTTTCCCGGTCATGGCGATCATAGCCCGGTGGTCGCCCCACCTCAATTCGATACCACCGGTATCTTTTTTGGTGATGATGCCATTCTCGAAAAGTTCGATGGCAAAGGCGATGGTGCTGCCGGCAGAGATAGTGTCCAGTCCATAACGGTTACAGATATCATTAGCCATGTTGATGGCTTCGGCATTGCTGTTGCCGCAATTAGCGCCGAAAGAACCCTGGGTCTCATATTCCGGGCGGCGGGCGCCGGCGGGATATTTATAATCAGTGCCTTCTTTCATGATGGCTTTACAGGCGACCGGGCAGTGCCAGCAGCCGCTTAATTTTTGGACGCCTTGTGCTACTACTTCTGCTTTTAAACCTTCGACATCCGGGAGGTCGATAAAGCCGACGCCGCCCCAGTTGCGGACCGGGGTATCACCGCTGTGGGCGGAGTTAGCAGTTAAAGCCGATGTACCGTATTTATGAAGCCCCTCCAGGTTCATGGGGCCGGGGGCAGACAATTCCTTGATGTGTTGTTTTCGTAATCGTTCCACGGCAGCTTTATCGGCGATGGATACAGGTTGAGTACCCCGGGCGACCACGGCTTTTAGTTTCTTGGAACCCATGACGGCACCCAGGCCGGAGCGGCCGGCAGCCGAACCTTTATCAGTCATGATGGAGGCGATAAAGGACAGCTTTTCACCGGACGGGCCGATGCAGGAAACACGGCTCTGTTTGCCGTATTCAGCTTCAAGAACAGTCTCAGTCTCGTACGCATCCTGTCCCCAGAGCGAACCGGCGTCCTTTAGTTCTGCTTTACCTTCGTCGATGAGGAGGTACACAGGTTTTTTAGAGACACCAGTAAAGAATACGCCATCAAAACCAGAGAATTTAAGATATGGCCCGAAGAAGCCGCCGGAGTTTGCATCACCCCAACCACCGGTTAAGGGGGATTTGCCGACGGCACAATAGCGGGCGGCGGCGGGGATGGGGGTACCGGTAACCGGGCCGGTGACCAGGCCGAGGATATTGCCCGGGCCTAAGGGATCGGCACTCGGCTTTCATATGGTCGTACAGCAGCCGGGAACCGATGCCGTAGCCACCGATATATTTCCGGTAAAACTCATCATCCGGTTGTTCAACCTGAATCTTACCGGAAGAAAGATCGACCCACAACAATTTACCCATGTAACCTGAAATCATGGAACACTCCTTTTCATGAGCCAAATTAGACGGACTATTTTACCAGGAATAAAAATATGACAAGGGGGAGAAAGAGAAACCCTGCCACACACAATTCAAGTCTATAACCGGGGAGGGGGCAAGTCAAGGAGGAGAAAGAAGGTATTTTCTAAAATACAGGATGTCAGGTATCAGAAATTTGCCGTATCCGCATGACAATTCTATAATATCGGACATATGAAGGAAGAACGGTACACCGAATACGATCCCTTCGCCTGGTTATACAATACACATTGGGGCCACATGTTCACGCCAACCGCCATGGCAGCCATTGAAAAGCTGGTTCTGCCTGATCTGCCACGGGGAGCGGAGATACTGGACCTGTGCTGTGGAACCGGACAGATGGCGGGAATACTAAAAGGTCGCGGCTACCGGGTAACCGGAATCGACGGTTCGGAAAAGATGCTGGCTTATGCCATGGAGAATGCCCCGGGGGTGATACTTAAAGTCGACGACGCCCGGTCATTCATGACCGAAACCCCTTTCGATGCAGTAGTATGCGTATTTGACAGCCTGAACCATATCATGTTGAGCGAAGACCTGGGCAGCGTTTTCAAGTCGGTATACGGCGCTCTCAAAGATAAGGGCATCTTCATGTTCGACATGAATATGGAAGCCGGTTATACTGCAAGGTGGAACGGGATATTCGGGATCGTTGAAGACGATCATGTATGTGTGATCCGCAACAGTTATACCCTGGAAAACAGTACCGGGTTATTTGATGCCACGCTTTTTCGAATGGAACAAGGCTGGCAGCGGACCGATTTTTCATTGAAGCAGAGGTGTTATCCGGCACTGGAGATAGAGCAAAGGTTGATAGAAGCAGGTTTCAAAACTATCGAAGCATATAATTTTTCGCCAGAGCAGGTCTTAACCGAGCTTACTCCCGAGTCGCACCGGGGCTTTTTCAGGTGTATTAAGTAGTCCCGGAATATAGTAAAAGCAAACCACCGACTCTACATAAGTAATTAGCTTTCATCCAATCATACCCAGGACCGACGCTGTCATCAGGACTTATCCATAACTTTTCAAAACTACCTTAACCTACCATGTTTCCCAGTCATTCGGGTGATATCGATAGTAACGGTACTATAATCTCGGCGATTCGAGACGAATGAGCTATTCCGGCTTGACGAAGGCTGTGCCAGTATGGAATTGTGGGGTATAAAGTATTTTTGATATTGGCGCTGGCAGGAGCGAGCGTTGCAATAACCTTATCAATCGTATACGGGGCGATAGTCAGCGAGCCGAATATCGCCGGCAGTAATGTGCCTGCAGCCGTGAACGTCTGGAACAACGGCGAAACAGCCGGAATTTCAGCAAACAAAATCGACCCTTTACTGAAAGAACAATGGGGGTTAACTCACATCAATCCAGCCCGGGATGTGATTGCCGAGGGGGGGAAAGGGGTGGTGGTGGCGATACTGGATACCGGCATCGATGCTAGCCATGAAGACCTGTCCGGGAAAGTATCGGCCGAGGTAAATTTTACCGACAGCCTGAGCATCCAGGATGAGAACGGCCACGGCACTCATGTAGCGGGAATCATTGCAGCCGAACGGAATAATGGGAAAGGAATCACCGGGGTAGCTCCGGAAGTTCAGTTGATGAATGTAAAAGTGGCCGACGACCACGGTATATGCCTGGCGGAAAATGTAGCCAAAGGCGTTGTTTGGGCAGTGGACCGGGGGGCGAGCGTGATCAATATCAGCCTGCAGATAAACGAATCGTCGAGCCAGCTCGACCGGGCGATCGAATATGCGTGGCAGCAGGGAGTTGTGATCGTGGCCGCGGCGGGGAATAACGCCAGCACAACGCAGGTATATCCGGCAGGCATTCAGGATGTCATTGCGGTCACGGCACTCGATCATAATAACCGATTGGCGGCTGCTGGCTAATTACGGGGATTGGGTGGATGCAGCGGCGCCGGGAGAGGATATAATTTCCACAGTGCCAGGGGATGACTACAGTTATGAGACAGGTACATCTTTTGCCGCCGCCCACGTCAGCGGACTGGCAGCCTTGCTTTTCAATACGGTCAAAGACCTCAATAAAAATGGACAAATCAACGATGAGGTTAGATATTTCCTGGAAAATTACTGCCGGGAAATCGATGAAGCCGGTACCGGGAAGGGAATTATAGACGCGGCGGCATCCCTGGCTGCAGCGTATGCTGCCAACCGGTAACACCTTTCACTGCAACCTGATTAATTACAGAATTTCGATCATATTGCCTATATTTTATTTTGCATGTTTCGTAAAAGCCGGTCAGACATGTTAGGATAGAAACCTGATATCTTTAAGGGCAATCAAAATGGATAAACAGGAATTATTCGACGAATGGCCGGAAAAATATGAGAACTGGTTCCGAACTCCCATTGGGGGGCTGGTACGGAAGGTCGAAAGCCAATTAATTACCGAGATGGTAATACCGAAGTCCGGGGAACTGATACTGGATGCGGGGTGCGGGACGGGCATCTTCACTACTGATTTCCTGGCGGCGGGGTGCCGGGTGGTAGGGTTGGATATCTCACAGCCGATGCTGAAGTGGGCATCCGGGAAAGCTGAAAGGGAACCTTTTTCAGTAGTAGAAGGAGACATGCGGCAGTTGCCTTTCCGGGACAGTGTATTCGATAAAACAGTATCAATCACAGCACTGGAATTTATTTTCGAGGCTAAAGAAGCAATCGATGAATTGTTCCGGGTGACGCGGCCGGGAGGGGTGGTGGTGGCGGCGACGCTAAATAGCTTAAGTCCCTGGGCCGATCGGAGGACAGCCAAGACCCGCAAAGGACAACGGCACATTCTGGAGAATGCTTATTACCGAAGTGGAAAAGAACTGTTGAGTTTCTCAGCTTATCCCGGTACAGCGAAAAGTGTAGTGTATTTTGATAAAAACGATGAAATAGCGAAGGCGGTGAAGGCGGAGACACGGGGAAGAGAACAGAACCTGGAAACCGGAGCTTTCTTAGCAGTCAAATGGGAGAAATTAAAGTAGAGTAGTTACAGCGACTAACCAATCTGACTTTAGTTCGTTATATATGTAAGTACAGGCTTTTTTTACCCGGCACTATTTTCATTTTGTAGATATTGTTGTTTGGGAGTTGTATAATCAACATTCGAAGCAGTAATGATTTCAAATAGGTGTACTTCGAGATTGACAGAACGTAATTCACAGGACTATTATTTAAACACTAAAAAACGAGAACAAAATGTTTAAATTGGAGGTAATTATTATGCGAAAGAGGCTCCTCCGAATATTGGGTGTAGCCATGATAATGGCCTTGATATTAGGACTATTACCAGTGATACCAGCCTTTGCCGCTGGAACACTAAACTCGCCGAATCCTTCAAATGGTCCGCCGGGGACAATAGTGTATTTGAGCGGTACTGGATTTCCTGCGGGTACGATAACAATTTACTTTAATTCTACTCAGACTACAACAAGTGCATCGAGTTTCAGTGGCGGTTCAACTACGACTGGTGATTTTACTAACGCATATTTTGCAGTTCCATCTATTTATAGTAGAGGGAATTATGTCGTTTGGGTAAATGTTGGCGGAGAGACAAGTTCAGCCAAGCAATTCACAGTAACTCCGGGAATAGTGTTAAGTACAACTTCAGGTAGTGTGGGTGATCAGATTACCATCGCTGGTAATGGTTTTACTGCAAGTGGCACTGCAACTATTTACCTGGATTCCGTTTCGCAACAAACTACAACTGCTAATACATACGGGGCTTTTTCGATTACATATACAATACCCCGTATTACGAAAGGTAATCATACATTTTCGATATATGATACCAGTTCAGGAATTACTACTTCAGCTTCGTTTAATTTAGTTTCAAAACTATCAGTGAATCCTACTTCGGCAGCTTTCGGAACTCCGATAACAATCACGGGAACAGGATATACAACCAGTTCTACAATTACTCTCTATCTTGATAATGTAAACACTACCAGTACAACAAGCGACTCATACGGTGGTTTTACAATAACCAATTTCACTTTACCGGCGACAACTTCTGGGAGCCATACCTTACGTGCTCAGGATAGTACTGGTAATTATATTACTACTACAATCACGACTTTAGCAGGGATAACGATTGACCCTGCAACAGGGCCAGTAGGTACTGAGGTTAATATAAATGGTAACGGTTTCAGATCTAGTGAAACTATTAACTTATATGTCGATAGCACTAACCTTAACTTATCAGGACTGACAACGAATTCTGTTGGTACTTTTTCCACAACGATAACAATACCAGTATTATCATTCGGGACGCACCAATTGAAAGCAACCGATAGTGTAAATAATGATACCAAAAGCTTTTCAGTTACTGCCAAAGCCATAGTTTCGCCGACTTCCGGGTATTCCGGGACTAAGATCACAGTTTCCGGGAATGGATTCTTAGCTAGCCAGACAGCCACGATCACTTTTGATAATACACCGGTTGGTACGGCGGCAATCAGTGCCCAGGGCAGTTTTTCCATGTCCTTCGATGCTCCTTCCCGTCAAGCCGGGGTATATAAAGTAAGAGCAACAGAAGGGACAAATTTCGTTGAAAACAACTTTAACGTGACTACAAGTGTCAAACTTGCTACAGAGACCTCAGCATCAGTGCCAGGTTATGTAGGTGCGCCGATAACTGTTAACGGGGTTGGTTTCAAAGCAGGGGCGACTGTCACGGTAACCTATGATGGCAAAGAAGTAAAAACGGGGACAGTCGGTACCGACACCAATTTCTCGATTACTTTTAACGCTCCAGCCAGTAAAGCAGGAGAACATACAGTCACAGTCAGTGACGGTACTGTGATGCTGCCGTTGAAATATTATATGGATGCTACCGTTCCTGTTTCTCCGGTACTGACAGAACCGAAAACCGGGGAGAGACAGAAAGCAACCGGTAAATTTATCTGGAATGCAGTATCAGATCCGAGCGGCGTTACTTATGAATTACAGATTGCCAGTGATACATCTTTCTCAGCAGCTTCGATCGTCCTTGAAAAGAAAGGCTTGACTACTACCGAATATACTCTGACCAAAGCGGAAAAACTAAAGAATACAAAGAAAGATGCACCTGATTACTGGAGGGTAAGAGCTGTTGACGGTGCAGAGAATGCAGGTAACTGGTCGAATATCTGGTCCTTTACTGTAGGAAGTGTACTACCTGCCTGGGCATTATGGGTCCTGATCGTCCTGGGGGCAGTCATCATTATACTCTTTGCCTTCTGGCTTGGCAGGCGCAGCAGCGGGAGCAGGCGTATATCAACCAGGATCATAGATAACGAGTAAAATACACATAATCCAGTAATAAACAAAAAAGAAGGAGCCTTATTTAAGGCTCCTTCTTTTTACCCGGAGTTATCCTTAGTAGTAATATTAACAGTCTAGGTAGCTGCTTTAAGAATACGGATTACCCTGGTTTGGGCTTTAACCACTTCCAGTTTATCGACCTGGGCGATGGCTGTCTGAAGATCACCTTCTTTAGCCAGGTGAGTGGTCATGACAATAGGGACGGAATTATCAGATACCGCCTCTTTTTGAATAACCGCGGCGATACTGATGTTATATTTCCAAAAGATATTACATATCTGGGCCAATACCCCGGCTTGATCGAGAGCACTGAACCTTAAATAGAAACGGCGCTGGACCGATTCTGCCGAACCCAGGGGAATTACTTCAGAGGAGGTGGGGACAGGCATCGGCCGGCCTTCATAGATATCAAGAAGATCCTTGATCACAGATTCGGCGGTGGGATATGCGCCGGCACCGGGGGCCACCATCCCGGTAACTACATTCTGGTCATCTTCCAGTTCAATCCCATTCATCGGGCCTTGCAGAGAGCCAAGAAGTGAGTTGACGGGGACCAGAGCCGGCCGGACACACACATTAAACACGCCTTCAGCTTGTTCGATGACACCGACAAGTTTGATGGTATAACCTAATTCGGCGGCATATTGGATATCCTGCTGGGTAATATCACGGATACCTTCAAGAGGGAATGCGCCGACGGTATGATAAGAATCACCAATTAGACCAAGTAAGATACGGATTTTACTGGCGGTATCCAATCCGTCGATATCATCCGAGGGGTCGAATTCGGCAAAACCTTTAGCCTGGGCTTCCTTTAAAGCTTCGGTGAAGCTTTTCCCCTGTAAACTCATAGTGGATAAAATATAGTTCGAGGTGCCATTAAGGATCGCCTGTATTTTACGGAAACGGCGTCCCATCGCCTTAGCTTGACGGAACTCATGAATCAGCGAATGGGCACCGACAAAACTGGCACGGAAGCCAATACGACGTCCCAGGTTAGCTGCCGTTTCAAAAATATCACTGCCCTCTTTAGCTAATAATTTTTTATTGGCAGTAACAATATCTTTACCATTTTTCATCGCAGTTAAAAGAACTGTCTTGGCGGGTTCAATCCCACCCATGAGTTCGACCACGATATCAATTTGAGGATCATCAGTTGCTGCTGTTAAGTCAGGAAACAGCATCCCTGACGGAAGTGCGACCGCCCGTTTCCTTTCTAAATCTTTATCAATTACCCTTAGAAGTTTCAAACCGGGGATACCACGGTTATAAAGCAGGTCAACGACTCCGGTTCCGATAGTACCGAAACCGATGACGGCGACATTCCTGGTTTTCATTTTTCCAGTTTTACGATTGATCGAGGATTCAGGTCCAACCATTTTTTTCTCCTGGTGACGAAATAAGAATACGATTGTTAGCTATCTTATTACTCGGGCAAATCAGTGTCAACCGATACATACATCCATCATACGATATAAAGTAATTAAGCTAGTCTTGATTTACCTTGAATACGAAGTTATACTAGGGCCAGCGAAGATATTGAGGAGGGAAATATGCCGGAAATACAAATTGGTACCGTTAGTGACTTCTTTGCAAAACCGGTGGTCGCGGGTATCCAACTGACCGCTCCTCTGAAAGCCGGGGACAAAATCCACATCAAGGGACATACAACAGATCTCGAACTTGTAATTTCTTCAATGCAGATCAACAACCTATCAGTCCAGGAAGCAAAAGCCGGCGAAGCTGTGGGTATCAAGCTCCCTGACCGAGTACGGAAAGGCGATACGGTTCATAAAGTCGTTGAATAGATCTGTGACGAATAGTGTTTAAAATAGTGCCTCCCCCTACCGATACTAAATACCGGTATTAGGAAGGCATGTTTGTTATTACGGCATACCGATAACGGTGCTCTTTCGAGAATGTGAGAGTTTACTTTATTGTACGTAAAAGGTTAGCCATCTCGATAGCACTGACAGCGGCGTCAAAACCCTTATTGCCTGACTTGGTACCAGCCCGTTCGATTGCCTGTTCAAGAGTGTCAGCGGTAATGACGCCGAAAATGACCGGGATACCGGCATCAAGAGCTACGGTGGCAATACCTTTACTAACCTCGGCAGCGATATATTCGAAATGAGGAGTAGCGCCGCGAATAACAGTACCCAGACAGATCACAGCGTCGTATTTCTTGCTAAGAGCTAATTTTTTAGCGACCAGAGGTATTTCGAAAGAACCCGGGACCCAGGCGATATCGATATTCTCTTCAGCAACGCCATGACGGAAGAGGGCGTCTTTAGCCCCGCTAAGTAATTTACCGGTAATAAATTCATTAAAACGGGCGACCACAATACCGATTTTCAGGTCTTTGCCCAGTAGATCACCTTCAAAAATATTACTCATAAGTGCCTCCTTGAATCAGAAATCATAACTAATCGGTTTTATCCGGTAAATCAAGAGTATGCCCCATTTTATTCTTTTTTGTCTGTAAATAGAAGAGGTTATGTTTATTAGGAGGGCAGACGATAGGTACAGTATCAACGACTTTCAATCCGTAGGATTCCAGACCAATTCTTTTTTTAGGGATTATTGGTAAGCAATTTAATCTCGTGAAGACCGAGATCAGCCATGATCTGGGCACCGATTCCATAATCCCGTTTGTCTGCGGGAAAACCAAGGGATATATTAGCTTCGACAGTATCCAGTCCCTTTTCCTGTAAAGCGTAAGCGTGGATCTTGTTATGAAGACCGATGCCGCGTCCTTCCTGCCGGAGGTAAATAATCACCCCGCGACCTTCTTTGGCAATCATTTCCATAGCAATATCAAGCTGGTCGCCGCAATCACAGCGCATGCTGTGGAAAACATCTCCAGTAAGACATTCGCTGTGTACCCGCACCAGATATCGGTTTATCGGATGTAACATCGCCTAAAACCAGAGCCAGGTGTTCGTTCGGGTCGACGTCGCTTTTATAAGCAATGGCGGTAAATTCGGCATATTTGGTTGGTATTTTTGCATCTGCTACTCTATGGACTAACTTCTCATGGCGTCGACGGTAAGCGATCAAGTCTGCGACACTGATGATTTTTAAACCAAATTTCTTAGCGATGATCTCAAGTTGGGGCATACGTGCCATTGTCCCGTCTTCATTCATAATTTCACAAAGGACCCCGGCAGGTTGAAGTCCGGCTAACCGGGCAAGGTCAACAGTAGCTTCCGTTTGCCCGGCGCGTACCAGAACGCCACCATCACGGGCACGGAGAGGAAACATATGGCCGGGCATGAGAATATCATCCGGGCGAGTTTTCGGATCCACGATAACCTGTACAGTACGCGCCCGATCAGCGGCAGATATTCCAGTACTGGTACCTTCCTTCGCTTCAACCGCAATGGCGAAAGGGGTAGTGAATTTTGAAGTATTATTACTTACCATCATAGGGATTTTTAATTCATCCAACCGTTGACCGGTAACCGGCATGCAGATAAGTCCCCGACCATGTGTGGCCATAAAATTAATCGACTCTGCGGTGACTTTCTCCGCTGCCATAACAAAATCACCTTCGTTTTCGCGGTCTTCGTCATCGACAACGATTACGAAATTTCCAGATCTGATATCTTCGATTGCTTCCGGTATAGTTGCTAATCCCATATTACTCACCTGATGCTTTTTTAAAGGAATATACTAATAAACAGTGTTAGCCAGCATCTAAATCCTGGCGGGAGGTTGAAGAGCGCTAATTGATGCCAAAACCCTGTTCTTTCAAGAAATCCAGAGTAATACCCGGACTTTTCGCCTGAGTAAACCGGGCTACATATTTTGCGATAATATCAACTTCCAGATTTACGATATCACCACGATGCCTTTCCAGAAGGTTGGTATGCTGCCGGCTAAAATTTACGATAGAAACCTGGAAGGAAGTATCATTACAATCAGCCACAGTAAGGCTAATACCATCGACGGTGATAAAACCTTTTTCAACGATATAATACATCACTTCAGAAGGGGCTTTAAACCGTACCAGTATAGCATCCGCTTCCGGTTTCATATCTTCTACGCGGCCGGTGGCATCGACATGTCCCTGAACAAGGTGCCCACCTACCCATCCATTCAAAGCAAGGGGCCGTTCCAAGTTAACTTTGTCCCCGGCATGAAGTAATCCCAGATTAGAACGCCGGGTAGTTTCAGGCATCACATCAGCAGTAAAAGAGCTACTGTCCAGAGAAGAAATGGTGAGACAAACCCCGTTGACCGCCATACTGTCTCCCAGATTCATACCGTTGAGTACCCTGGTGGCATTGATAACCAGTTTATGAGGGGTAAAGACAGCGACTTTTCCTACTTCTTCGACAATACCAGTAAACATACTATCAGCCAGACAAGTAATTATTTCTTCCCAACGTAGCCACTGATCATGACATCATCGCCGAATTTCTCGACATTAATACGTTCAAGCCGAGATGCTTCAGCAATTCTTTCCACGCCGGTACCGGTAACTGCCTGAATGGCATCTCTACCGCCGATAATCATAGGAGCGAAGAAAGCTACGACTTTATCTACGAGACCGGCGTCGAAAAGAGAGCCAATAAGCGTCCCTCCACCTTCGACGAGGATACTGGTAATTTCCCGTTTACCCAAGAACTCCATCACTTCACCCATATTTATCTGACCGTGAGGAGCCGGGAATTCAACAACTTCGGCACCTGTTCGAGATAAGGCTTGTTTTTGTTCCTTACTGGCAGAAGCACCAATCACGATGATGACCTTACCAGGTTCGCCAAAAACGCGGGCATCGGGAGGTGTCCGTCCAAGTCCGTCAACGATCACACGTACCTGGCGGTTTTTAACAGCACCACCGATACCTCCATAACGGCAGGTTAAGAATGGATTATCAGCGATAATGGTGTTCGCTCCGGCCATGACGACATCACTGGTATACCGTAAGTAATGAACGTATTTTCGGGCTTCTGCCCCGGTAATCCATTTAGAATCACCGATTCTCGTCGCAATCTTGCCATCCAGGCTGGCGGCGAATTTTATAGTGACAAATGGGGAATGGGTCTTGATGTACTTGATATAAGCTTCAATGATAGTGCGAGCTTCGTCTTCATGTTCGCCGACGCTGGTCTTGATACCTTCCTTTTGCAGGTCTTCTTCACCGCGACCGGATATAATAGGGTTGGGATCAATCATAGCCATATGAACTTCAGCAATACCGGCGGCAATAATAGCCTTAGTACAGGGGGGGGTTCGTCCGTAATGGCAACAAGGTTCGAGGCTGACATACATCACTGCACCACGAGCTTTTTCCCCAGCCTGATTCAGTGCCATAATTTCGGCGTGTGCAGAACCTGGAGGTTGGGTATACCCTTGGCCGACTATCTCGCCATCCTTGACGATGAGAGCGCCAACTGCAGGATTAGGGCTAACCTGTCCCAAAGCAAGCCTGGCGAGTGCCAGTGCCTGTCTCATATAGTCCATCATTGCCATTCTAGCATCACGAGGAAAGGAAGTGCAAACAAACCAGGATCAGTGCACACGGGATGGCTGCCGTGATGAATATTATCCAGGTTTGCGTATATATTTCATTAATTCCAGTAAAGCGGAGAGAATTTGTTTTGGAGACGGTGGATTACCGGGGATTTTCAGGTCAACCGGGATAATTTGATCAACTCCACCGAGCACAGCGTAGGTATTTTGGAAAATACCACCATTGCAAGCATCATCTCCCACAGCGATGACCATCTTTGGAGAAGGCATAGCTTCATACGTTTTTTGGACGGCGATTTCCATGTTGTGGGTAACTGAACCGGTGACAGCCAGGATATCAGCATGCCGGGGAGAAGCAACGAAGGTAATCCCAAACCGTTCCACGTCATAATAAGGAGTAGTCAGATTGACCATCTCGATCTCAGTAGCGTTATCGCTTCCCGAGTCCAATTCTCTTATAGCCAAACTACGGCCAAAGACGGATCGGATCCGGGTTTTTAGCTTGTTACCAATCATGAGCAACTCACTATCAGAATCAAACAAAGGTTCGGTCTTGTTCCCGGGGAACATAATAATATGTTTGGGCAATTCACTCATTTTACAAATCCGTTCCTGCATAAGATAGATTCAAACTTTTATTGATCAAGGGAAAATCGGGCACAATATTTCCTAAGACAGCATGTTCAATAGCCTGCCAGTTACAAAAAGACGCCGTCCGGACCTTGTACCGGTTGGTTAACCCGTCTTTAATGTGTACCCAATGCAGATTTTGACCGCGTGGTGATTCTACCAAAGCGAAGTCACTACCGTCAGTAAGTTGATATGGTTGATAAATGGCTGTATCCGGTAGATGATGTATCATATGTTTGATTATCGATATAGAGTCGATAATTTCAGATGCCTTAATATCAAAACGGGCCAAGACATCACCCTTGTCACTGATGTGCTTTTTTAGGTCAAGACCGGGATACAATCCATACGGATGATCGATCCTGGTATCGATGGCAGTCCCTGATGCCCGTGCTGCCGGACCGGTGATGTTTAAAGGAGATATTAGTTCCGGCTTTATAATACCGGTGTTTTCGAACCTGTCCACAACGGTAGAAGTTGACCTTACCCAACCAACTACAGAAGTAAAATCATGTAAAAACTTGTCCAGAATCAGCGATAGTGCTTGCAGTCGTTCATTCGTGGATATCTCCTTTCAGGCCACCGGGGCATATTTTACCTTTACCAAACCGTGAACCGGTCAAGGAGTCGTTTTGTCTCAGAATATTTTCCCGGAATATGAAGAAAGGACTAGCTCCCCGGGCAAAGGCAACATCAACAATCATCCCTGCCATATCACCGAGATGGGAATAAATCCGCTCCATTTCCAGTAATATTGTACGCAGAGACCATGCCCGGGACGGGACCTCTATGCCGCATATTTTCTCAATCACCATAGAGAAAGCGGTAGCATTGCATATTGATTCATCGCCGCTAATCGATTCCGCAATATATGTACATTCGTCAGGCTTTTTCCCCTCGGCTAATTTTTCAATACCGCGGTGTTTATAAAACATCCTGATTTCCAGGTTAAAGATAGTTTCTCCGATCACACTAAAATGGAAATGCCCAGGCTCGATGATCCCAGCATGTACCGGCCCGACCGGTATTTGATACACGCCTTCTCCGGACATATTTTTATATTTATACTCACGAACAGCATCGATTTGAAGGTTAGTTTTGATTGTTTGATTGTGAAAATCTTTCTGCAGTGGAAAGAAACTATCCGGATAGGTTTCGTGAAGGAAAAGGTGTCTTTTATCGAATGCGTTGGGGAAATCGATACCAAACCCGTCTCTTATTTCCCGTTCAAACCAACTGGCGGAAGGGAAAATATGGGCAATCGAAAAGCCTTTAGGCGAATCAAGATGCCGGTGTAATACAACAAGAGAGGGATTATTCAGCTTTTCAAATACATATATCAGGGTAAACATATGCGGATATGCAAAATTCTGTACGCAAAAAAGACTGATGAGAACAATCCTGTCATTTGCTGCTTCTTTCATTACCATTTCGAAAATGTCATCAGGCAATGAAACCGTAAATTCCTTAGATCCGGTACCTAGTTGACCGGTATATTCAAAAAGATTCGAAATTCTTATCGTGGTTTCCATAACACCTTAAAACCCAAGACTAAACACAATATTATTTAACAAATTCTGGAGTCCGATTGGGAAAAATACGCCCATAACAAAAATACCTATGATTAAAACGGCTAAAGGCACTTTCATACTCATGGCGGCTGGATATGATTCATATTCATGGTCAGCTTTTTGCATGAAGGTACGGATTAAGATGGTGGTGAATGCTCCTGCTACTAACAAGAAAAGCAATAATATTACACATAGCAAGGGAAGAGAATATGCTGCGATTTGCATCAGAATATTGAGTTTTGATATGAAAACCGGAAATAAGGGCAGGCCGGTTATAGCCAAACACCCTAACAATAGACCCCATGAAGCTAAGGGCTGTAGTTTGATAATGTCCCGCATATCTTCGAACATGTTACTGTGATATTGCTCATGCAGGATACCGGCGGAGAAGAACAGCAATGTTTTAACCAGGGCATGGGCGAGGGTATGAAAAAGGACCCAAAAGAGGATTAACGGTGTGCCGATGCCGATTCCCAGTAAGATAAATCCCATATGTTCAATACTGGAGAAAGCAATGAGTTTTTTCAGATTGCCCCGAGGCAGCATACTAAAAGCAGCGACCGCGACGGTCAAGCATCCGAAAACGATCAGGATGATGGAAATGGTATGCCAGGATGGGTTGAGATGAGCGATAGCATAAAGTTTCAAAATGCCATATATACCGACATTTAATAGAACAGAGGAAAGCAATACACTGATTACTGAGGGTGCTTTAGCGTGTGCTTGCGGCAACCATGTGTGAAAGGGAACGATGCCTGCTTTCGCGGCAAAACCGATAAAAATAAAGATAAAAGCAAAGGTAAACAGAGTAGGAGGCAAAGCATTTCCCTGTTGTTGAAGAATGTCCCAATTAAGATTTCCATCACCGGTGTTATTTTTAGTCATGGCGAAGAGAAGAATCAGGCCGATAACGGAAAACAACATTGCCGTGGAGGCGGTAAAAAGGTATTTAAGAGCAGCAACAATATTCTCTTTTGCATTTAAAGTTACGATCAATATTGCAGAAAGTACCGTAGTTAATTCAAGTAAAATCCAGAATAAGGCTAAGTTATTACAATAAAATGAAAACACGACTACGGTAAGCAGGAGATTGTAAGCCGCATAAAAAACCCGCAACTCACGAACTTCAATTTCTCCAGACTGCATTAACCGTCTGACGTAGCCGCGTGAATAAAACGAAGAAAGGAAAAATACAGAGCAGGCAATCAGTGTCTCATATAGAGCGAACGAGTCCATAAAAAAATACCGGTTAGCAAAATATGAAGGTAGTGAAATCGTAATCAGCGCTGTGATAGTAATAGCTAAGTAAGCAGAAGTATGGACAATGGACAAGCTGTTCAGGTAGTTTGCCCGTTTTTCGGATTCAGGAAAACGTATCAGCATGAGTATAAGGACAACGATTCCGGTAAGAAGATAAGCGAGTAACATATTTCTTGTTTCAGTCCTTAAACCAGAGAGTAAAAGAATTCAGCTTGCTATGAAAGTCATCGATCGTAGAATCTATTCCATATGCAAGGATCGTTGCCAGGGTAATCAATATTACTAAATCGATGACAATGAGAACTTCAATAATAAACGGTAGTTCGGCGATAAATAAACTAAAAAGAAGGATGCCATTTTCCATCATCAGGTACCCAATAATTTTAGTAATCACCTTTTTCCGGGTAAAAATCACCATCATTCCCATCAGGGTAATTGACAGACCGATGACGGCTCCAAAGAAAAACAGATCGTCATAAGAGAGTTCACTCAATAGAGTGGAGAAAGACCGGTATACGAGGAAAATCATTAGTGTCCCAACCAGTAAGGAACCAATAGGGGTAAGATAACGAAATTCCACGTCACGTTTCAGGTTCATGTTCTTTTGTATGCGTCTCATAACATAAGGTACAAGTAGAGCCTTGCTTAAGACAGTCAGTATTGCGATTAATAGGAGAACGATATTGCCTGTTTGAAAAAAAAGCACAACAGCCACAACTGCAATGAACAGTGACTGAAAAGAATATATGTTGAACAAAGATGACAACGTACGGACTGTAATTATTAAAGCAGCGGTAGCTAATATCAGGACGAAAAAAACGTCAATAATATCGTTCATTAACGGCACAGTTATCATCTTAGCAACTCAAAAAGGATAGTCGAAAAAGAAAAGAAGAAAGCCAACATAAACAAAGAAGGTAACCTGAAAAGACGATATTTTGCGAACGATGCTTCAAATATTCCGATTATAACCGACAGAATAACCGCTTTGAGGATGAACAAAACAGATGATAATAGTATCGACGTGATGCCCGGTTCCAAAGCAAGACCAAACGGCATGAGTACATTTATCAGAACGGCCATCAGCAATGTTTGCTTAATAGAATGGGATAACTCCATCAGGGCGAGATCAGACCCGGAGTATTCCAGAATCATGGCTTCATGAATCATGGTTAATTCCAGGTGTGTTTCCGGATTATCAACCGGAATACGCGAAGTTTCAACTATCAAGATGATGAAGAGTGAAAGCGATATCAGTAAAGCAGCGGGATTAAACACCAGAGATGACTTGATACTGGATGAAAATATCTCATGAAGGTTGCTGGTATTCATCAGCAATCCCAATGCAGCAAAAACAATGATAACTACCGGTTCGACAACGGCCGATACGGTCATCTCCCGGGAACTACCCATACCACCAAAAGTACTCCCAGCATCCAACCCGGCTAAGGCCATAAAGAATTTGGCACAAACCATAAGATAAAGGAACAAGATAACATTCCCGATTCCAGCAACCGGTTCCGGAACATACAACAAAGGAACAAAAAGAGATGCCACCAACATACAGGTTATATTGATATAAGGAGTCATTTTCATAATGAGTGAACTGTTAACCGAATAGACTCTTTCTTTACTCAGGAGTTTATTCAGCATGAAGTAAGTCTGAAATATAGGAGGGCCTTGCCTTCCCTGGGTAAAAGCCTTCACTTTTTTAATCAAGGACACAAACAGAGGAGAAACCAATATCACAAATAGAGTGTTAATCAACGCGTAGAGAATGAAATGCATTACTTTATCAACCAACCAGTGATAAGGATCAACACGACGATTGCGGTAAATGAATAAAGAATATATGTGTCAAGATCGACGTCATGTTTATTAGATACATAATCCGATATCTTTTGGACGAAGCGGGCTACAGGAAGATATATTCGTTCTTCGAATAACTTAAATGTATGGATTTCGGCAATGCCGTCTTTGAAGATACTGCCGAAATTATCATGAAAATTACGATTGACGGTTTTTCTGGTTCGATAAACCGGACGAAAGATGTTTAATATCGGTTCGGAAAAACCAGAAGCGGTATATTCCATGGAACTATTTTGAGAGATAATGCCGCATCCCCAGGTCTCACTTGTCCGGCTGTGTTTATTTGCTACCAGTTTCACGAAAAGCCAGACCAAGACAACTATGATAAGCAAGCTTAATCCGATCACCATCAAGTCAGGTAGCGGAAATGCAAAACCAAGCCAGTTGAAAATCTGGTATGAAAATATACCGAGTAATATACAAGCAGCCGCAAGCATAGATGGGCCAACAATCATAATCCAAGATACATCATGAGATTCACGGGCGGCGTTTGAGCGCGGCATAGCCAGGAAAATCACACCGAAGGCTTTTACAAAACATGCAGCGGCTAAAGCGCTGGTAAGGGCGAAAAGCGATAGGCCGATAAAAAGCAGTACTTTCATGAAGGGATTATCAATAACAAAGGAATGTAAAAAAGCCTGGAAGATCATCAATTCACTAACAAAGCCGTTGAAAGGGGGAAGTGCAGCGATAGAGACCGAACCAAATAGAAAGAGAATTCCGGTGTAAGGCATTCTCTTAATGAGACCGCCCATCTCTTCGATATTCCTGGTACCGATCACATCAACCACGGAACCACTGCTCAAGAATAAAAGACTCTTGAATAAAGCATGGTTCAGGGTATGGAATAATGCCCCGATCAAAGACAGATTTGCCAGGGTAGAGAAGTCATATTTGAGAAAAATAATATAAAGGCCTAGACCCATTAAGATAATACCGATGTTTTCGATGCTGTGATAAGCTAAGAGTTTCTTAATGTCATGTTCTTTCAGGGCGTATATCACTCCCAGAAGGGCAGAGACTAGACCGAAAACAAGTATCGTTACTCCCCACCATAAATCAGGTGAAAATACAAAAAGAAGGAATCTTGTTAAACCGTAGATAGCGACTTTTATCATTACCCCTGACATTAAGGCAGATATATTTGAAGGACTAGCCGAATGAGCATAAGGCAACCATTTATGAAAAGGAATAACGCCGGCTTTTATACTAAAGCCGACAAATAGTGACAAGAAAACACCGGCTTTAAGAAGGCCGGATAATGAATCTACCTGGGTAAACTGCATCGAGCCGCTTACTGTATATAAAGCGAGAAAGCCCAGCATCAGGAAAGTGGTGCTCATTTGGGTCATGATGAAATAAAAAAGAGCAGATTTCCCAGTTTCCATTTTGCCACGGTCAGATAACACCAGAAAAAAAGAAGTTAGAGACATCAGTTCCCAGAAGAACAGGAAGGTGAATGAATTATCAGCGGCAACTACCAGGTACATCGACATGATAAAGAGAGCGGTCATAGCCGTGGTAAAGTTCTTCGATCGAGCAGAACCATGATGCTCGGTATAACGTACGGAGTAAACACATACAGTAGATGAAACGAAGGCAATTATGCCCATGAAAAAAGCAGCCAGCCTGTCAATGTGAAATGAAATTTGTAAAGAACCAGCCAACCGATAAAGTTGAAAATTAAGATCGATGTTAAAAAAAGCCGTGTTGATAGAAATCAGCAGAACTAATAAGTTTACACTAAACAACAGCCAGTAAATGGATTGGCGAAAGGTGCGGCTGCCTTTAGCCGCAAATAAAATTGCCATCAGTGCGGCCAACGGAAATATTGAAAGACTTAAAAAAAGGAGTTGGGTTAGAAACATACTTTAGCTTAAGGCTAGCGTCTGGAGGTCCGGTGGTTGCCGGTACAGGCGGATAGAGCCGAGTAATGACATGTTAATAAATTCATTTCTTTATTGGGGGGTTCAGGAGGGGAGGTGAGAGTCTTTAAGGCCTAGATTCTACAGGACCCACTAGATAACCCTTAAGTGTCAAGCATACAAATGGATAAGCAAAAAGTCAATAGGTTTGATGAAGGTAAAAGAGTAGAAACTGTAGATTTAACAACTTTGTTACCTGTGGCGGAATGTACTATTGCTTGTATTTTAGTTTGGGTATAAGATATAGCTTGTTTCGGTATGACATTATAATAACCGGCGAAAAAAGCGCCAGCTATGAGTTTATTTTTTTTTACATAGTAGGTTTGAGGTCAGGCTCATGAATGATATCGAATTAGTTCATATTGGTTTTAATAATGTTATTGCGATGAACCGGGTGATAGCTATTGTTTCCCCGAGTTCTGCACCAACCAAACGTACGATCCAAGAAGGAAGAAATAAAGGCCTGCTGATCGATATGACGAACGGACGCCGAACCAAGGCAGTCATTATTGCCGACAGCGGGCATATCATTCTGGCGGCGCTAGCCCCGGAAACCATTGCCGGAAGATTACAGGCGACACGTGATTCAACCGAGCGTGTTAATGCCTTCAAAATCGAGCCGAGCGATGCGAAGACAATCTCCTGATAAAGAGCCCTCGAAAGCTGGGAAAGCACTACTTTTCATTCTGTCCGGGCCTTCCGGTGTTGGGAAAGATGCCGTATTAGCCAGGATGAAGGAAATAAAGTTTCCCATTCATTACATCGTTACGATGACAACGCGGCCACGCCGCCCGGCGGAAAAAGAGAACGTTGATTATCAATTCGTTTCCAAAGAGCAATTTCTAACACTAAAGGAAAACAACGAATTATTGGAATCGGCAACCGTCTATGGGAATTATTACGGGGTACCGAAGAAAGAGGTGATGGACAAGCTGGCAGCAGGCCGTGATGTGGTGGTAAAGGTGGATGTACAGGGAGCGGAAACGATTAAAAAAGCCATACCGCAAGCAGTAGCCATTTTCCTGTCACCGCCTTCGAAGGACGAACTATTTACCAGACTTAAGAAGAGAAGTACCGAGTCTGAAACAGAGATGAAAGTCCGGCTGCAAGCAGCCGAAGATGAATTCAGGAAGCTGCCGTCTTTCGACTATATAGTTATGAATTACCGGGGTGAAATCGACCGGGCAGTAGCAACAATCATGTCCATCATAGCCGTTGAAAAATATGGGCGTATATCGAAGAATCCGGTGTTAGAAAATCAACTTGAAAAGCAGGGTTAACAGGTAACCCAACAGCCCGCAAATCGGGAAAGTGAGAATCCAGGTCATAACAATTTCCCCAGCCACGCCCCAGCGGACTGCAGAGAAACGGCGGGTAGCACCCACACCCATAATAGCACTGCTGATCGAATGGGTAGTACTAAGGGGAATACCCAATGACGAGGCGACTAGAATAGAAGTCCCGGAAGCAGCTTGAGAGGCGAAGCCATGTATCGATTCCAGTTTCGTCAATTTAAAACCCATGGTACGAATAATGCGCCAACCTCCGCTGGCAGTACCCAGACCCATAACCACGCCGCAAAGCAGTACTACCCAGATAGGCACACTGAAGGTAGTAGTGACACCGCCCAGGACTAAAGCCAAGGCAAACATACCCATAAATTTCTGACCGTCGTTGCTGCCGTGGGCAAAAGCGAGGTAAGCGGAAGACAATATCTGTAATCTACTAAATACGGCACGAATCGTAGATACTTTTACGCGACGAAGCACCCAGTTCAGAACGGTCATAAACAAGACACTTAAAGTAAAGCCGATTACTGTAGAAAAAACCAAACCGAGAATGACTTTAGACCAGCCCGACCATAGCAAGACCGACATTCCGCCAGCGGCGAGGCCGGCTCCCGTCAGGCCGGCGATCAGTTCATGACTTTCGCTGGTAGGTATCCCGAAATAAGCAGCTACTGAAGTCCAGATAATTATAGTTAGCGTGGCGGCAGCGACGACGGAGAGGTCGATCGCCTCCGGACGAACGATACCTTTCCCGATAGTGGTAGCCACGGCGGCACCGGTAAAAACGGCGATCAGGGCACCGATGATGTTAAGCGAAGCAGCCATGATGACAGCCTTGCCGGGGGAGAGGTCACGGGTAGAAACAACGGTAGCAATAGCATTCGGGGCATCGGTCCAGCCGTTGACAAATTCGGCCCCTAATATCAGTAATAAGACAAAAATCAGGGGAAAACTGAAGAGACTTTCAAGCATGTTTAAGAGCGACCCCTTCGAGGGCATTAGCTACGTCTTCACAGCGGTCGGTCGCAGTTTCCATGTTTTCATAAATCTCGCGCCACTTGATAATATCCTTGATACTGCCGGTTTTTTCAAACAATTCACCGATCGCCGAACGGAAAATCAAGTCGGCCACATTTTCCAAACGGTTTATTTCAACGCAGTGTTCCAGGATTGGCTTGGAGTTGCTGGGATGTCTAAGGAAGGGCATGGTCTTTTCCAGTTCGACAGCAGATTGGAGAAGAATCCCGGCGAGTTCCCGGGCCTTCTGGCTAGGGCGGTCTACTTTATAGATATACATATAATCAGCGGCCGATTGGATAAAATCAGTAACATCATCGAGAGAATGGGCGACGAGGGCAATATCTTCGCGGTCGAGAGGAGTGACGAACGAGCGGTTTAATTGTTCAATGATCTGGTGGGTTATAGAATCACCGGTATGTTCGATCTCAGTGATTTCGGCAACGATGATATCATTGTTTTCCCAGTGTTCAACTAATTCCTGTAGTTTTTGGGCTGCCTTAACGATGTTTTTAGCGCTTGCTTCGAAAAGATCGAAATACCGGTGTTCCCGCGGCATCAAAAATCTAAGCATGGATTGCCCTCCATAGGGTAAGAAAATTGGAAGAGGGACTATCTGTAACAAGACTGGGTTTACAACAAAATGAGTTCAACATCAACCCGAACCCAGTTTAAAGGAGACCGAAGGGGATGTCAAGTTTATTTCGTATCTGCTGCAGTCTGATGTAAGAAGTGATTGACGGGTACGAAAGCTATCTGTTAGAATTCTAATTGCTTCGGGCGGTTAGCTCAGTTGGTTAGAGCATTGCGTTGACATCGCAAAGGTCACTGGTTCGAGCCCAGTATCGCCCACCATTTCCAAACTGGTTGTCTTTAATTTAAGTTAACAATTTGCTTGATCAAACACAAGTTCAGAGACAATTCGCAACGGGAAACTAAAAATATAATTGTTGTTGGACTTTGGCGCCGGATAAATGCCCTGTAAAATTAGCTACCATTACATAATGCATCGAAAACGAATTAACTCCGGTAATCAGTCCTCCTCTTTATTGAGTTCATCAATCAAGGAAAGGATACGCTGATTCTCTGCGATGTCACTCATAGAACCACCGTAATACTGATACCGGACATATCCTTTCTTATCGATCAACATACTTGCCGGCAACCGCCCGAGTTTGAGGAATTTCACCTGTTGTCCGTAACTGTCAGCGATAATATGTTCCGGATCGGCAATGCCGACAAACGGCATTTTATGTTGCTGCCACCAGGCGGAAAAGGATTTTTGGTCTTCGGGGCCGACAGCGATGATTTCAGTATTCCTGGCTTTAAATAGCGGATAATCCTGACGCAACTGCGCCATATGATCGCGGCAATATGGTCAGGTAAAACCCCGGTTGAATACCAGGAACACATTTAGTTTGTCTTGATAACCGGACAAAGAAACAGCTTTACCCCCGGCATCTACAGTATTGAAGTCAAACGCCTTTTCAGCAATTTTTTTACCGACTAGATTCTTTTTATTCAAATAATCACCCCACCATTATTTCAGTGTATATTCCGTAATACGCGAGTAACATTTCAATTACATTGTAACCTTTTAAGAGCATATTGATTATACTTTTAATGTGATCCAGCCGAGTCGAATCAGTTTTTTAAATCAGAAAAAATCACCCCGGGGAGATTATGTCCTCTACTGGATGCAAGCTTCACAACGTTCAGAATGCAATCATGCCCTGGAATATGCCATCAGGGCAGCTAATGAATTAAGCCTACCGGTGGTGGTATATTTTGGCCTTACCGACCAGTTCCCTGAAGCTAATTTAAGGCATTATTATTTCATGCTGCAGGGTTTGCATGAAGTACGAGCCTCACTGAGAGACCGGAAAATCCTTTTCGTGATCAGGCATGAGTCACCTGAAGCCGGAGCTGAAATCATGGCAAGAAAAGCAACGATGGTGGTGTGTGATGGCGGTTATCTCAAGATACAAAGATACTGGCGCCGTTATCTGGCAGAAAGGACTGATTGCCCGGTTACTCAAGTAGAAGCTGATTGCATCGTACCGGTCAGGACAACCTCAACAAAAGAAGAATATTCGGCAGCTACAATAAGGACCAAGATTATAAGTCAATTGGCACAATACCTGGTTCCTTTGAAGCAGATTAACCCAAAAATTAGTTCACTAGGCATCGATTTGAACAGTATGGATATCACTGATCTAAAAAAGGTATTGCCCTTACTTAGTATTGACAGAAGTGTGACTCCAGTAGACGGTTTCAGGGGAGGAATAACCGAAGCACGAAAACATTTACAGCATTTCGTAGATGAGGGACTCGATAAATATACCGAGAAAAGGAATGATCCTAATACAGGGATCATTTCCGGGATGAGCCCATATCTGCACTTCGGCCAAATATCCCCGCTGGAGATTGCTCTTAAAGGTAGACCGGTCAGGGGGGCAGGGAAGGCATGTCTACTTGGAAGAACTAATTGTACGAAGAGAACTGGCGATGAATTTCGTGTTTTATAACTCGAATTATGATTCCTTCGAAGGACTCCCGGAATGGTCGAAAAAGATGCTGTGGAATCATATAACAGACAGTCGTGAATATAACTACTCAATCACTGACCTGGAGAAGGCTGAGACGCACGATAAGTACTGGAATGCAGCCCAACTGGAAATGGTCATTACCGGGAAGATGCATAGCTATATGAGAATGTATTGGGGAAAGAAAATCCTGGAGTGGAGTACTACACCGGAAATAGCATTGCTCAATGCATTGTACCTGAATAACAAGTATGAACTTGATGGGAGAGATCCGAACAGTTATGCCGGAATAGCCTGGTGTTTTGGCAAACATGACCGTCCGTGGGCTACCAGGCCGATATACGGTAATATCAGGTATATGAATGAGAATGGTTTACGGCGTAAATTCGATGCAGACCGATATGTTAACCGGATCAATGCATTACAGGATTAGCCGAAGGTACAATAACAATGAGCCTTTCATGCCTTATCCTGTCAACTATGATGAGTTATATTATCATTGGTATTTCACTCAATCAACGATTAAGCCCGGAGGTCGGCAGCCGGGCTTTAATCGTGAACTACTGATCTTTTGTTGTCCTCCTTTCTAGTAGCCCGGAAAAGTACCGGGCTATTTCTTTTTCAGATTCGTCTTTACAGGGATATTGGTGCGAGATAAAGAAAGAATAGTTCGATTGGTTAGTTGTATAAAAATGATATCAAATATGATATATTAACAATAATATCTATTTCCGGAGGATAATTATTTCATGCCGTCTACCAGTAACCAGAAAGAAACACATCCTACCAACATTTTAAAGTTGATAACAGTAGCAGGTTTATTATCGAAATATGCAGACCGGGTTTTTACAGCAGAAATAGCTATTTCCCAGACCCAATTTGCGGTATTATCGATCGTTGGTTCATCGGATTCTTCTGTGAATGAAAGTGAGATAAGTGACATTATTCAGAGGGGTCTTAATTCTATAAGTACCATGGTTGACCGGTTAGTGAAACAAGGTTTGTTGAAACGGACGAGATCGGAAGAGGACCGACGGGTAAATCATCTTACACTAACTAAGTCCGGACGTGAAAAAGTTGAAAAAGGTATGAGCGTGAATAAACTACTGATCAAACGATTGACCAGTGCCCTGACGAAAGAAGAAAACCGACAAATATTAACGGTACTAAATAAAGTGGAAGAACATATATCGCAAGTTTCCCAGGGTAATAGATAAAACCATCACCAGCCGGGTAACACTACTAAGTCAGAATAGGATTCACTTAAACTGAAGCTGGAAGTTCAATGATAAATGTTGTTCCTTTCCCCATCTCACTTTCTGCATGGATTTGGCCATTATGCTCGGTAATGATGCCATAACATATACTTAAGCCGAGCCCGGTCCCTTTCCCTTCCGGTTTTGTAGTAAAAAACGGATTAAAGATACGGGCCAGGTTATCCCTGGGGATACCAGGACCGTTATCAGTGAGGAATACTTTAGTACCAGTGCTTGTTTTTTCAGTACGAATAATCAGAGTTCCACTGTCATGCGATTCTTTCATAAAATATTCGGCATTGATGATGATGTTCAAAATGACCTGTTGAAGTTGGAAGTAGTCACCGGTGATGTCGGGGAGGTCCACGGCCATTTGGCTAGTAACCTGGATATTATTCAACCGGTGTTCATAAGCACGTATTTCCAGAACTTTCCGGATGATATTGTTGATATTTTGCCGTGTTTTGATAACCGGATGTTTACGGGCAAAGGTCAGCATATTCTTGATCACTTCGGCCATGTGTTTAGCTTCCCGGCTCAATAAACTTAAGTCTTCTCTGATTGAATCGGGGACTTCCTGTTCAAGAATCAGGTCGGCAAAGCCGATAACAGCGGTTAGAGGATTGATTTGTACCGCCAGGGTGACATCTTTAGAAAATAAATCGACCTGGAAAGTTGGATCATCATACTCGTGGGCGGCGATTCTATTTCCTAATTCCTTAAAAAGTCCACTTACGGTAGCGGCCTGACTGATAGAAATCGTATTAAAAAGCAACTTTATAGGAATCCCCACTTTTTCAGACACGGACATCATTTCAATTACAGGTTTTGAAGGTAATACTATGTTTTAGGATATTGAAGCAATTACGCATATCACTTATTTTGTGCTGCGGCAACGATATCAATATGTTCCTTCACAGCGGATTCAATGGAGTAATCCGGCTGCCAACTGATATCAGAACGGGCATTGGTATCATCATACATGGCAGGATACGGAGACAGGATTTTACCTCCTTCCTGGAGGACGATCCGAGCATCAGGACGGACTATTTCTGGCGATCTCCACGACCTCTCGAATAGAATGCACACCTCCAGCGATGTTATAAATACACTGCTTTGGATTTGGTACATTCCAGAGTGCCAAGATGGCCTTAACGGCATCCTTGACGTAAAGCCAGTCACCTTTTTCGTCCGGATTAGGGACACTAATGGTTTCGCCCCGGGCAATCGCATCGAGGATGAGAGATGAGTAAACAGCAGTGATGCCCTGTGTACGTCCCGGGCCGAAAACCCAGGTAAAGCGTAAGCCACGGGTATCGAGGTCATGTTTACGGGCATACCATAACATCAAGTGTTCAGAGGCCAATTTAGTTTGACCGTATATCGTTTCAGGATTCTTAACTGCATGGTCAGGTACCGGTTCTGCGACATCCCGGCCGAAAACTGAGATAGAACTCACCATGAAAAACCGTTTAACCTTGATGGCGAGTGATGAGTCTAGTAAAGTTTGCGTGGAGAGAAAGTTAACCCTGAATCCATTTAGAGGATTGTCATCACATGGACCTGCCAGGATTGCCCCTAAGTGAAATACACCTTCCGGCCGGTATGTAATCATGACCCGGTATAAGTCAGCCGGTGATGCGAGGTCGCCCCGGACATAGATGATTCTATCGAGTACGGCGGCAAGTGTTTTTGGCTCAGACGCCAAATCAAAAACCACCACCTCCATCCCAGATTCGAGTAGTTTGGGAACCAGGTAAGAGCCGATAAACCCGGCACCACCGGTGACTAGAACTCTCACAAGTAATTCCTCCTTCTTTGCTTAACAACCAGTATGTTGAAACCATCCTGCGGCACAGGATGTATAAACTGGGGCCGGCCTCTCCGGAAGTATTTTATGCCTTCAGATACAGGTTGACTCCCAAGCCACCGGAAAACGCTTCCGGGGTACATAATATCCGTGGGTTAGCCCCAACAAATCTCCGGGCTCCGGCCATAGCTTCAGCAAAGGTGTTAACAGGTACAAATCCCATACCGCGGGCATATCCCGGGGCTTTAGCTCCGACGATATATACAGCCGGACAGTGCAATAGCGGGACACTGCCGCCGCTGAGCATAGACATGGCATGAAAAGGATGATAAGCATAATAGTTGGAATAATGGAAACAGTATCCGGGATCAGTAACGATTTTCATAGCATCATCAGAGGCGAGGAACTCCGGAGCGGTACAGTACTTCTGCAAGGTGTCATAAGTTAAGTGGTATGAAGGAAACCAGTCTTCATTAAACCAACCGTCGCAAATAGCCGCAGCGATTATCACAGCGCCTTCCCGGAGGGCAGGCCAGCACCGGGAAAATTGTCCGCCAATTGCCAGACTCATGAGGATCGGATTACTGCCCATACCGGAACCATAGTGGAAGTTACGTGGTAGTCCGATCACCAGGACATCTGCCGGCTCATCCATAGGAAGCCGGATGTTGGTTCTCCAGTCCGCCAGCGGCCAGGTGGCATCTTCTACCAAACTAAGCTCGCCAGCCTTGACATCAAGGACCTGTGATTTTTGACCGATCACAGCATCGACCGTAAAAAATTTCTTTCCCATTGCTTTTTCGATTGCCTGGCCGACAGAGCGAAACTGCCGCCTTTGGTGGGAATCAGTCCTCGCTCCGAGCCAATCAGGGCGATGCATGGTGGCCGGATTGTGATGCGACCCGATCGAACGCCAGCCTGTCAACCCGGAGGCGATCATTTTATAACCGCCGCTATAACCACCGTAGGGATTACCGGCACAGTGTCCAAGGACGATTGCCAAATCGGCATCGACCATCATCCGGTTGCATTCTACCGTGTTGCCCATAGCATCCGTACCGAAGTTACACAGATCCGGTGCTTCGGCATCATGATTGACCAGGCGGTCCGGCCAGAACCGGTCCACGATTTCTCTTCCGAGGTACCAGTACCATTCCTCCAGGGTGTTCTTACGGTGCAGGCCTTCACAGCATAAGAGGGTGATATTCTCCAGACGGGTACCGGCTTTAAGCAGGTCTTCGACTATCAGGGGAATCGTTACTTTCCGGTGGCTGTCTTTCTGAGCACCACCCTTTACGCGGTCCGGAAAACCAATCACTACTTTTTTCCCGGGTCCACCCAATTCTTGTAACGGGGGAAATCCGAGTGGTTTTGCCAGTGCCTGCCGGGTAGCCTTGTAGGGATCAACAGCCGGAGGGTCCGTATAAGTCTCGCCATAACGGACTACTACCGCTGAATCCGGTAGTACTACCGGTAAAAAACCATCCCCATAATCAAGCTTGACTTCTTTCATCCAGCTATTTCCTTTTCCAATAATTCGTGTATATTAATAACGGAAAGAACGAGTAGTAGTATTATTGATTATTCCGAGTGTAAAATAATACTGTTGAAACTTCAACTGCTATACTATTATTATTAGTTCAAGGGTTGTGTGTATTTAGACCTTAATATTATATCAAGGAGGGTATCATGAAGAGTCGACGCTTCACAATCGCTACGGTAGGGTTATTCTTAATAGTATTTGTAACAACCCTTATTATTTCAGGTTGTGGAGGCGGCGGTACGTCAACAAAAACAACCACAACCACATCGGCGACAGCCAGTACGGTTACCGGAGGGGGGCTTCCGGACTTGATCATCGAAAAAGCCTGGACGGAGGAACCGGTAACCACGGCAACCGTTGGACAAAAAGTAACCTTTCACCTGCTGATCAAAAATATCGGGAATGAAAAGGTCCAGGCTGGTTATTATGTGCTATTAGGGTATGATAACGGGTTTTCCGGAGGTATACCGGCAGGAGCTGAAAAAGAATGGACTGCGTACTGGATAGCGAAAACCCCCGGTGCTAATAACATTGTTTGGACGGTTGACTTCGGTAAGAGAATTACCGAATCGAATGAAGATAACAATGACAGTGAGACCTTTACGATCGAGGTTAAATAAAGCTAAAGAAGACGATAAAAAGAAACTGCTTGTTGGAGACTTTTGTCGTTAGCTAAATAAATAATTGCAACTATCATTATCTATTTGAAGGATATTATGCCTGCATTCTAATCAATCCGCAATATCAAAAAAGGGGGACGAAAAGCACCCCTTCAAAATCAACGAAGTCGTTTTTTCTGATCAAAACAACTGGGGTATTTCTAAGGTTGTTTTACTAAGATAAACGATGGATTGAGCTATAATCGATTTTCTCTTTAATCTCTTTGTTGGCGAAGGGCCATCTAATACATCCTATCGTATCAGAATCGGGCACTAATATTTATATTGGAAGGACAAATTTATCATGCAAAACGAACGAGACCTGGATTATTCGAGATTAAGTCCTGAATATATCCGGGAACAGATTAAGAAAAATGAAGAAATTCCCGAATTAACTTGCCTGGTACCTAAAGGGGACCAATCATCTGAACAGATGCTGAGAGAAAACGGGTTCCGTTATGTAGGGAAGCGGATGGTTGCTAGTAATGTGATGGTCGTTTTTAAACGGTTCCGGGATATAAAAACGGAATATGAAGATATGCGTTCTTTCTTTAACCGCCGGGCGTTGGACTATGATTTTCACATGAGTGAAGGCCATGAAAATTATGCAGAAGTTTTTAGTAAATTGTTAAAAGATATGCCACAGACAGATAAAAAGATAAATGTCCTGGACCTGGGCTGTGGTACGGGTGCGGAGTTGGAAGCTATCTTTCAGAAAGCACCGCAAGCACATGTAGTATGTATGGATGTGGCAGAGAAAATGCTCGACATATTAATGGAGAAACACACCAAATATCGAAAAAATATAAAAACAGTTTGTGCCTCGTATCTCGAAGCGGACTTAGGTAACAACACCTATGACTATATAGTAGCCTGCAACACGCTGCATCACCTCTTGGCCGAGGATAAACTAAGGCTGTATGCAAATATCCGTAAGGTACTGAAGGAAAACGGATATTTGTTGATACTGGACTACCTGGCGAAAAATCCGGAAGAAGAACAGTCGGTAAGGGAAAAGTACCTGGCCTTGAGAAAAAATGGCGAAATCTCAGGCACGGAAATTTATCACATCGATCTCATGATGACTCGAGAACATGAGGTTGGATTATTGAAAATGGCTGGTTTTAACTGTACAAGAGTCGAAAGTATATACGAAAATGGGATTATCATATCAGCATGTGCTTCACGGGAGTAATAAAGACATGAATGAGAAAGAATTACTTAAAATTTGGAAAGAGGAAGAAGAAAAACCTTTCTCCGGGTGGGATTTTTCTTATCTAAACGGCAAGATGGAGATAGAACCCTTGCCCTGGTCATATAAAGCCAGGGCAAGGGAATTGATGAAAGGGTGTTCTTCGCTGCTCGATATGGGTACGGGCGGCGGGGAATTATTGCTGGAGATGAAAGAGGTTTGGCCGAAGAAAGTGACGGTCACTGAAGACTATCCACCCAACGTAAAGTTAGCATCAGAACGTCTTCAGCCACTGGGGGTGAAGGTGTTTGATTGCACCTTATCCACCAACCGATTAATGCCCTTCAAGGATAATGAATTTGATTTGATACTGAACTGCCATTCCGGACTCAATCCAATGGAAACAGGTAGAATTTTGGCACCGAGAGGATTTTTCATTACGCAACAGGTACACGGACTCTCGACATATGATTTGACGGCTTTTTTCGATGAAATACCGCCGTATTCGGAGGCGACCCCGGAATTCTATATACCCAGATTGGAGGCAGCAGGATTAACTAACCGTGATTTGCAGGAATGGTCCGGTAAAATGACTTTTACTGATGTCGGAGCGCTGGTCTATTATCTAAAAGCCATCCCCTGGGTCGTGCCGGGATTTTCCGTGACAAGCCATTTGCAGTATCTGCTTAAACTAGAAAGACAATTGAAAGAGGGCAAGCCTTTGTCCTTTACGGCCAGGCGATACCTGATCGAAGCCTGTAAAAAGTTTGACTAAGCGTCTAAATGGACTACATCCATTTCCCAATCAAGAAGAGCAGCTCAATTCGTAGGTGTCGAAAAGGCTTCTGACTTGAAGCCGCTTTTTTATTATCCAACGGCTGTTAAGGCCGATTATTTGCATCCACTGTCTCCCTCTAGTAGATATTAACCAGTTTGCAGCGAGGTGGTCCACCTAGAGTTTTACAATAGTAGCCCCATCTCCACCTTCGCCTTTTCCGCCAGGTTCGAAAGACCGGACTAACGGGTGAACAGAAAGTAATTCCCGGACAATCTGACGGACAGTCCCGGTAGCCATACCGTGAATAATACGTATTTCGGCCAGGCCGGCGACCGAAGCATTATTGATATAACTATCCAGTTCCGGTTCGATCTCGCCGGCTCTTTTACCCCTGAGGTCGATTTGAAGTGAGACCGGTTTGCTGACCTGTTTGGTTATGGGAATAAATTTAGGTTTAGGCGAACCAGGTGTTACCACTATCTTTTCCAATCCGTTCAAACTTAAGGTCATTCTAACCCGTCCGGCTTGTACTTCAACCTGGCCGGAAGAAGGAGAAATCGAAATAACAGTGGCTTTTAGATTGGCTTCTTTGAGCAGTACGGTATCTCCCGGTTTAATCGGGGCAATTTCAAATGGGGTTTCGGAAGTTACCGGCGGTATTTTAGTTTCAGGTTGTTGCCATGTTTCACCTTGAAGGCGTTGATGTACCGAAGCCAGGGCTGCTTTTGCTTTTTCTACGGTGTCATGAGCCCTGGTTTTACGTAATTCGGCGGTAGCGGCCCGGATATCCCGCTGAAGTTCAGCAGCTTCACGGACGACAGTATCATGGGTAATCTGCTTCAACTTCCGTTCTTCGGCAATAACCACCTGCAACCGGGCATCGGTATCAGCTTTTTGCAGGTCGATTTTTTTCTTTTCAGTCTCAATTTCAATACGGGAACGATTTAGTGTGCTTCGTTCTTTAGCAAGGTCTTCCAGCAACGCATCCAGGGCTTGGGTACCTTCACCCAGCATGCGGCGGGCGTTTTGTATAATTTCTACAGGCATCCCCAGGTGTTCGGCAACAGCCAGGGCGTTACTACCGCCGGGGATACCCAGGGTCAGGTGATAAGTAGGCATCCCGGTAACAGCATCGAGGTCAAGGGAGGCGTTCGTTAAACCGGGAGTGGCGTGGGCAAAAGCCTTTAAATCGTCATAATGGGTTGTTGCGACAGCTAAAGTATGCCGCGCGAGAAGATGGAGAAGGATAGAACGGGCCAGGGCAGAACCTTCCGCCGGGTCGGTACTGGCACCTAATTCATCGAGTAACACCAGACTATGGGAACTACTATGTTCCATGATACGGACGATATTTCCGACATGCCAGCTAAAGGTTGACATGGTCTGCTCAATACTCTGCTCGTCACCGATGTCGGCGAAGACGCCGTCGAACAGGGGAACCGAACTCGTTTTATCGGCAGGAATGGGCAGACCGGACAAGGCCATGGCACTCAATAGACCGATCGTTTTTAAGGCAACGGTCTTACCACCCATATTAGGCCCGGTAATAACCATGATAGAGAAATCACGACCAATTTCCACAGAAAGGGGGACTGCTTTTTCTCCGATCAAAGGATGCCGTGCTTCGATCAGTCTTAAAATCGAGGTGGCGTCCGAGGGACTAACGAGTGAAGGTTCTACTGCTCCGATACTGCCGGCAAACCTGGCTTTTGCCAGGATGAGGTCGAGTTGAGCAATCAGTCGAATATTCGTTAATATATCCGATGCCCGGGAAGCAATTTTGAAGCTAATTTCACGGAGGATACGTTCGATTTCATTTTTCTCTTCACTGATCAACTGCCGGACTTCATTCCCCAGTTCAAGTGTAGTCCAGGGTTCGATGAATAGGGTGGCCCCGGTGTTTGACATATCATGAACAATACCACGGATATCTTTACGGTATTCCACTTTAATAGGAATAACATAACGTCCTTCACGTTCGGTGATGATCGGTTCCTGGACGATTTTCCGGCCTTTGGCCGATTTTAATGTGGCTTCAAGCCGGGTTACCAGTTGGTCACGGGTTTTTCTCAACCGACGGCGGATATCGCCAAGTTGTGAAGAGGCTGAATCCAGAACCTCGCCGTTGGGAGAGATGCAGTGTCCAATCTCCTTTTCTATTTCCGGAGTTTCCTTAATACCGGAAGCGATTTCCCAAAGCCTGGGAGAAGTTTCGGTACGCCGTACCAAACTACGGCGTACCTGGTGCAAGGATGATAAAGTCTGTTGTATATCCAACAGAACCAGGGGATCGAGTATTTTCCCGAGGGCTGCTGCCTGTACGGCTTCCCGGATATCAAGAACCTGGCCGATGCTGAACCGGTCTTCAGAATACAATTGGCGGGCTTCTGCCGATTGTTGAAGGAGCAGTTCCAGGATATTCCGGTCACTGAGAGGTTTAATGGCTAATGCGAGTTCACGGCTGGCTTCGAATGAAGTGTACCCGGCTATCAGGTCTTTAACTTTGGGAAACTCCAGTAGTTCAAGACTTTTTTTGTCCAAAGATATTTGTCCCGGCTGACGATAATTCGGTCGGCCTGTTTAAAATTTTACTTGTACTGGTAAAAAACGGAGGCTCATCATTTAGTTCCCTGATGAGCCTCCGTGTATTGTACCACTGTGGGCAATCGATTTATAGCGCGTCGAAAAGAACACAGTTAACCGGATGTAATATGCTTTCCGTGTTTTTCCCCGCGGGAAGAACGCCGCTTTTCCGGTGTGTCGACACCTGAATTAGGCAACCTATCAGAAACAAGATTAAGATGAGGCTTACCCGCTTCAGCGATCGCTCTCATTTCTCTCCGGTATCCGCACTGCAAGCATTGCTCAAACCAACCATCGAGGTCTTTATCGATAAACAGGTCTCCCTGGCACCGAGGGCAGTTCCTCATTTTCCACATCGTCATTTTTCTACCCCCTTAAAGTATTTAATAAAGATTTTAGGGGTATATGTGTAACAAGTATGTGACTTAAATCGCACTCCTATATATAAAAACGTAAAAAGGGGCATTTTGTTATCACTTTTAGAAAAAAAGACCGGGGAATAATAGTAGACCTAAGGTTCTTCGATGATTTCGAAGGGAAAGGTAATTGCTCCGGTGGGACAGACCAACTCACACTGCTGACAGTCGTCACAAACCGTATCGCAATTAAGAGAAATCGTATTTTCGATGACGATAAAACCGCCGCAAAGGCACACACTAACGCACAGGCCGCATTGGTTGCACTTAACTTTATCGAATTCGGGCATCTTACTCACGACTCACCATACCGCATACATATTAATGCGAATTAGCTTAGCTCTTCTGTGACCCAGGTCTCTTTCATATAAACTAATTTGTTGCCCCCACCTGAAGTGCCAGTTGCTTAAGGACTTCATGATTAGTGATTATCACACGATGGCTTTCCATCCGAATCGTACCATTTTCCTCCAGATTCTTCAGGGAGCGGCCAACTACTTCCCGGGCAGTTCCAGCCATAGCCGCAATGTCCTGTTGCGTCAGGCGGGTTTTGGGTTCTGTTTTGTCTGAACCATATTCAAGTAATATCCTGGCGACACGACTCAATACTCTGCGGAATGACAGGTCTTCTACCAGGGAGACGAGTTGCCTTACCCTCCGGGCCATAGTTTTTATGACCATAAGGGCCATCTGAGGGTGTTGCCGGAGAATATCATCCATTTCTTCCTTACCGATACCATAAAGTTCGACAGGCCCCATGGCCTGGGCTCCGGCTGGATTCGGGCCGTCGTCGAAAATCGAGATATCGTTGAATGATTCTCCCGGCCGGACGATACTCAGTATCTGTTCTTTGCCTTCGGCTGAAGTTTTGAATATCTTGACTGCGCCAGAGGCGACAAAGAAGAGGGATCGAGCCGGTTCTCCTTCAAATAGTATCATCTCACCGCGGCCGACTTTTTTCTCGAACAAAACGCGTTTTAATTTCTCGAAGATCTCTGTATCGAGATTCGAAAAATACGGGATTGCTTTAAGCGTATCCGATGTAATGGCCATCGTGATTAACTATATACGAAACACGTACCTTTTAATAGCTTGTATGCAACGATATTGTAGGCGAAAAGAAGAAACCGGTCAAAATCCGGTGAGGAGACAACTACTGGAAATATGGCAGAAGTGATTGTATTTACACCTGATTTTGTGGTTTTTTACCAGTTATTTCACGGGGTAATTCTCTAAAATAACAGGTACGGTCGCCGGTGTGACAGGTGGGGCCCATGGGATGTGCTTTAACCAGTAAGCTATTATCTTCACAGTTGATCCAGACGGACTTTACTTTTAGATAGTTGCCTGATGTAGCCCCTTTATGCCACATCTCCTGTCGGCTGCGGCTGTAAAACCAGACATCTTCATCCGTCAGCGTCCTTTCCACAGCTTCCCGGTTCATAAAACCAAGCATCAGAACATCACCGGTATCCGCATCCTGGACAACTGCGGGAACCAGCCCTTTTTCATCAAATTTAAGCTGTTCAATGTCCATTGGCAATATTCCCTTTAAAAATAACCCCTATTATTCCTGAAGTGGAGCGCAGGTACTATACCAGAGTAGAAGAAGCACGATTATTATTATACCAGACAGTACCGGCAGCCACCTTTTCAACAACCAGCGAACCATGAGCTATTTCCTAAAAAAGAGATACTAACTGACCGCTGCCAGGGCCTGTTTCAGATTGATATCGCCGCTGTACAAGGCTTTACCAACGATAGCACCTTCTACTCCCAGCATCTTTAGAATCTTCAGGTGATTTAAGCAGGAAATACCTCCGGCAGCGATTACCGGAAGGCCGACTTCATTGACCAGGTTGAAGATGCCGGTGAAATTAGGTTCAGTAAGTGTACTGCCGCGGGAGATATCAGTATAAATGAACCGTTTAACGCCCAGGGCAGCCAGTGACCGGGCATATTCAACAGTATCCAGTACGGTCTCCTTGGTCCAACCATGGATAGCGATAAAACCTTCTTTTGCATCCAGGCTAACAATAACTGAATTCCCAAAACGCCGGCAAGCTTCCCTGGTAAGACCGGGATCTTCAACTGCGACTGTCCCCAATATGATACGGTCGATACCCAGGGAAAAAAGTGTTTCGATAGTTTCGAGGCTGCGAATGCCGCCACCAATCTGGGTAGGTATCATCATAGCACTACCGATTTGTTTGATGATCTCCAAGTTGACGATCTCACCGTTTACGGCGCCGTCAAGATCTACAATATGCAGCCGTGTTGCACCGGCCGACTGCCATTTTAACGCTACATCCAGAGGGTCATCTGAAAAGACCGTTTCTTTGGAATAATCGCCCTGATACAGGCTGACGCATCTACCGTTTCGCAAGTCGATTGCCGGAATAATCTCTATTTTTCTACCTCTTCTTAATAGTCATCCTGAGGGATTAAAAATCCTCGGTATTCACCGTTCTTTTTATCGTGCCCGATGACCGGGACTATTTTCGAATGACATAAATCGTTTACAGGTTAATGTTGGAATATTTCCTCCACGGCCGGGCGAGGAAAGCCTTGTTATCTTTATTCTTGTCCTCGAGTATATCGAGAGCTTTATTAATAACTTTTCTGGTGTCACTCGGCATGATTATATCGTCAGTATAACCACGTTCGGCACTGCGGTAAGGATTTTCGTAGATATCACTATATTCCTTGATGCGTTGTTCTTCGGTCTCCTTCGGATTAGGTGATTCCCGGATTTCACGGGCAAAAATCACACTGGCGGCAGTTTCAGCCCCAACGATGGTAATGCGGGCAGTCGGCCAGGCAAAGACAAGGTCAGCACCGATACCTTTATCTAACATACCATAATGAGCACCGGCATATGATTTGCGAAGCATAATAGATATTAAAGGTATCGTGGCGTCTGCCCAAGCGAAAAGCAGCTTGGCACCGTGACGTAAAATACCTTTCCAGTCCTGTTCGGACCCGATAAGGTATCCCGGACAGTCACCCAGGGTTACCACGGGAATATTGAAAAGATCACAGAACCTGACAAAACGAGCGCCTTTATCTGCAGCGTCGACATCAATCACACCGGCAGCTACCATAGGTTGGTTTGCCCAGATGCCTACCGGACGTCCGTTGAACCGGGCGAAGCCGGTAATCACACTTTTTGCGTGGTCTTTCAAAGATTCAAAAAACATACCGTCATCAACGATCGCTTTGATCACTTTGTACATATTATACGGGGCGGTGGAGCGGTCGGGGATGATAGTATCTAACTCAGGGCATATCCGGGCAGGGTCGTCCTGTGTCGGCAGGCGCGGTGGTTTTTCACGATTGTTAGCCGGCAGGAAAGAGAGTAATTGTTTTGCTTTATCGATAGCGTCTTTGTCATTCGCCGCTACAAAATGGGTCTGCCCTGATTTAACGGCATGAGCTTTCCATCCGGATAAATCCTCCAGACTGATCTCTTCGCCAAGTTGGGTCTTCACAAAAGCCGGACCGGCAATCCCGATATAGCCGGTGTCTTTACACTGGATGAGGAAGTCCTGCATGATGGGATGATATGCCTGTCCGCCAATACAAGGCCCCATAAGCAAAGCGATCTGAGGAACAATACCCGAAGCTAGAATCTGGGCGCGGAAAAGATTTCCATAGGCTTCCAGGGTATCCATGCCTTCTTGAAGACGGGCACCACCGGAATCATTCATACCGATTATGGGCCATCCTTGTTCCTTGGCAAAGTTGATAGCCCTTATCTCTTTCATGCCGTGATATTCGCCAAAGGTCCCGGCCATCGCCATGTAATCTTCGGAGAAAGCAACTACGGAACGGCCGTTTACCTTTCCATATCCGGTAATTACCCCTTCGGCAAAAATCTCCCGCTTGTCCATGCCGAAATGAGTAGTACGGTGTTTGACGAACAGTCCAAGCTCCTGGAAAGTTCCAGGGTCGAAAAGATAGTCGATCCTTTCACGTGCGGTAAGTTGTCCGCCTTGATGTCTTTTCGCAATCGCTTCCGGAGAAGCCATCTGGACAATCCGGTCACGCTTCTTTTTATATTCTTCGATCAACTCCTTTGTCGTTGCCATTCTTCCCTCCTGGTAATTAGTCAGTAAATTCAATCCAATCAGGTTCACAATTAACTTCCAATATTTACCAACCTGATTTATCCATTGAGCTTAAATAAGTTCATTTTATCCTTGACTTCGCGGATAGTTTCCGCAGCAATTGCCCTTGCCCGTCTTGCGCCGTCAGCCAGGATATCATCAACATCATCAGGCCGGGCTGCGAAAGCTTGCCGCCGTTCACGTAGAGGCTGTAAAGCAGTATTGACTCCTTCTGCGAGGGCTTGTTTACACTCGACGCAACCTATTTTCGCCGACCGGCATTTTTCAGCGAGTTCGGTCATATTATCAGCGGCAAAATATTCCCGCAGACGATATACGTTACAAACTTCGGGGTGACCGGGGTCTTTACGGTATTTTCGTTCGGGATCAGTGACTGCAGTCATGATCTTCTGCCGGGTTTCGTCCGCAGTAAGGGCTATCTCCAAATGATTACCGATGGATTTACTCATTTTTTCCTTGCCGTCCAGGCCAACGACGGTAGGATAATTTGTCAGTTTAGCGATAGGCTCCGGAAAAACATCCCCGAAGCGGCCGTTAAAACGTCGAACGATTTCACGTGCTAATTCAAGATGAGGTAATTGGTCTTCGCCAACCGGCACCACTTCAGCCTTATATAAAATGATATCGGCGGTCATTAATACCGGGTAACCTAACAGACCGTAGTTCACATTGTCCGGTTGCAGCTTTATTTTTTCTTTAAATGTAGGGACGCGTTGCAGCCATCCCAGGGGTGTGACCATACTAAGAAAGGTATGTAACTCGGCTACTTCCGGTACGTGTGACTGCACAAACATAATACTTTTTTGGGGGTCAATCCCTGCTGCCAACCAGTCCAGGGCGAGTTCACGAGTCATCATGGGTAACTGGTGGGTATCTTCGAGGGATGTCAAAGCATGGATATCGACGATGCAGTAGATGCAGTCATATTGTGATTGTAGCTTTACATAATTCTGAATTGCTCCCAGGTAATTACCAATATGCTGGCGGCCGGTCGGCCGCGCTCCGGAAAAGACTCGTTTAGGCATTCTATTCTAACTCCAACTTATACAACGGCAAAGTTTAACACAAACCCGATAGTAGGCACAAGAAAAAATCTCGCGCCAAACTGCCGAAAGACATCATAACGGGAATGAAAATACCCATCAAACCAAGATATATTCCCAGATATTAAGACGACTAATTATATTTTCGTCTTAATATCTGGGATATCATGATGATACAGGTATAAAACACGGAATATTTATCTTATTAGAACCATATTCCGGTTACATAGATATCAACGAATCGGGTTTACTTTATAATAATTTTCGGATTACCCTTCGGGTGCTTCCATCCCTTTCCGGTAAAGATTGACCAACTGTTTTTTCGCTGCCAGTTCTTCTTCTTCATCCAGTGGGCTATAACCAAGTTCTCTTTCAATTTCTTTCTTGGCTTTGTCAAGTATCCGGATGGCTTCTTTAAGCTCTTCAGGTTTAAAGGCAGATCCGAGGCGTTCCCTTAATGAACCCCCGATCTTGATAGCTTTAGCAAGGGCGGATTTTCCCTGCGGAGTAACGGTGATATGACTTTCGCGGCGGTCTTCTTCAGACCGGGTGCGGACGACCAGTCCCTGCTTTTCCATGCGGTCAATGATCATACTTACACTGTTAAGGCCCCGGTGAATATTCTTGGCGATAGTGGTCTGACTGACCGGCGGGGTTGAAGCTTCAACGGTCATAAGAATAAGAAATTGAGGGAAGGATATGGTGGCATCGTTGAAAAAGGTTCTTTCTTCCAGTTTCATCAACAAACCGTAGGTGCTATGTAACGATAAAAATGATTGATGCGCCAGTTCGTTGAATTTTTTAGATGAAGCCATAGATTGTTTACTCTCCTCCAATACTACACTACTGCTCCCTTCACATATAATACATATATTTACACGATATTTCAACTCCTTATGTCATACAAGACATGAATAACGGATAATAATTTTTCGTATTCTGATTCCATATTGATATATTAATTATAACACCATTATTGCAGGGTATTCCTTTCCCTGTTTTATATAGAAAACCCGGCCTCTTCTGCTAGTGAATTCAATAATTGTTCTGTTTTTTGTTGGACCTCCCGTGTACCGGTAATTCCTAACCAGATTCCCCCTTCCGCCCCGCTGACACCACCGGCAGAAATCATTTCGGCATTAGCACCGGTTAATAAAGCTAAGGCATCTATTTCAGTAAATATTTCACCGGGGGCAGGCATTAACCGCAGTCCAGTGGAGCCAGGAGAATTTACTCGCAGGGCGATGTCATTCAGGTTCCCGATGATGCGTTTTTCCAAACCGATAGGCATTACCAGTCTGACTCTTTTACCGACTGCGGCTTGAAGGGCAAGAAATACCGTACCACCGGTTGGGTTTCCAATCAGGACTGCAGCCTGCCGGTGTTTCAAATCTACTGCATTGCCTCCCTTCAGAACAAGATCTCCCTCTTTTAAACTACCAACGGTGTCTTCAATCGTGCGGTTTGGTAGCAAGATACCGTCTTTGATGATTACATCACCTTTAAAAACGCTTTCGTCAGGCAACCTTCCCTGATCAGTTGTCCGGTGATGAGGAGGTAAAGTGATTCCACGGAAGAACCGCTTCCGGGAAAAGTTCCCTGTCTGTTCGATAGAAGCCAGGATTTCTTCAGCAACATAACCGTTGGTAGTACCGGCCACAATCACGATAGTTCCTTTTTTCAGGGTACCGGTTACCGCCGGATGGATCGCCATACCTTTACCGATCAATCGTTTACCGGCGGCAGGGGTAAGCATGAACTGAAGCAAAAGTACCTCCTTTTTTCAGTTATTCATTATATTAGGTGATTATTCATAATAGATTATACTATAATTTCCCGACAAAGATATCACCTGAAAATACCATTTTTGTAAAAATTTGTGACCTGATCCAGAACTTGAGTGATGATGTTAAGGAATATTCTACGGTTGCACATAGATAAATTAGGTGATAGCATGAGCGTGTAACATCAAGATATCAATCTTGATTTACCGGCAAATTGTATACCGATAACAAGCGGATTATTGCATTTGCTGTAACATATCTGAAAAATTAGTAGGAGAAGAGTAATGGAACAGTTGAATTTGAAATCCCACAGTCGTGATACTACCGGTAAAAACGTCAGGTTATTACGCCGTGAAGGGATAACGCCCCTTCATCTTTTCGGACATGGTTTAGAATCACTCGCACTGCAAACTGAAACCGTGGAAATGGAAAAAATATTAACTTCAGCCGGAGAAACAAGATTAATTTCTTTAACTGTAGATAAGGAAAGACGGTCACGTCCAGTCCTGGTACGGGAGATCCAACGGAACCCGCTAAACGGCAAATTACTACATGTCGATTTATACCAGGTAAAGATGGATGAAAAAATAGAGTCTGAAGTTCCCATTATCCTTACGGGAAAAGCTCCTGCTTTGGACGAGAAGAGTAATATGATGCTACAGGAACTCGATATCCTGAATATTGAGTCGCTGCCTGATAAAATACCGGCAAATATAAGAGTTGATATCAGTTCTTTAACTGCTGCCGGTCAGGTAAAGAGGGTTAAGGATATAACCGTAGACCCTGAGGTTACCGTGACGACAAATCCAGAGACAGTAATAGTAGTGATAATGGTCCGGCATGAAGAAAAGAAGGTTGAAGAAAAGCCGGTTGTAGAGGAAACGAAAGCCCCGGCGGGAGAAGAACCGATAAAGAATCAACCTGCGGCCAACTAAATAATACAACAACAAAAAGGCCGGGTTCGCTACCCGGCCTTTATTTATCCTTACGGTTGTCTGTTAATAACGATAACTTAGAATCACTTGATATCAGGAAAATGCTTAAAAGATACTTTCTATTCTACCGCTTTAAACATTTTCTTCAGAGCACCGCAAACCGGGCACCGGTCCGGGGCTTCGCCTTCGACAGTATTTCCGCAGACTTCACAAACATAAAATGATTTTAAATCATCATTTTCCTTTTCATTGATTTTATCCAGAGTGTCGGAATAAAGCTTATGATGTATCTTTTCAACCTTATTCGCCAGATCAAAACTATTAGCTGCTTTCTGATTACCTTCTGACTTGGCGGTATCGATAAAATCAGGATACATTTCAGTAAATTCATGGTTTTCACCGTTGATAGCGGTTTTTAAATTTTCAGCGGTAGTTCCGATCCCCTGCATTACCCGTAGATGATTGCGAGCATGTACTGTTTCAGCTTCTGAAGCAGCCCGGAAGAGGCGGGCGGCACGTTTTTGCCCTTCTTGTTCCGCCTTCTCGGCGAAATACAGATACTTGCGGCTGGCTTGCGATTCCCCGGCGAAAGCAGCGGCCAAATTCTCACTAGTATTACCCATTTTTCGTACCTCCTGAAATAAAGTCCAAAACTTCACCAATATCGGGAAGCTGGGAAGTAGGATATATTTTAGCAAAAATAACCTTCTGTTTTTCGTCAATGACGATATTTGCCCTTTCGGAAAATCCATCAGTTTCCCGGAAAACACCGAAAGTTTTCGCTACTTCTCCATGAGGCCAGAAATCAGCAAGCAGACGGGTATTTCGTATGTCCATCGATTTTGCCCAGGCTTTATTAGAAGGTACAGAATCTATGCCAATACCTAGAGCCACTGTGTTCAGGTCATCGAACTGCATATGGTTTTCTTCAAGAGAGTGCATCTGATCATGGCATACCGAGGTCCAAGCCAGAGGCCGGAAAGAAAGGAGGACTTTTTTACCCTTTAGTTTAGCTAGTTTCACCGTTTTCCCATCTTGATCTTTCAAGGAGAAATCAGGAGCCTGGCGACCGATTTCGATCATTTTTGTTTACACCTCCAATATCCACTCAAGAGATATTATTTATTCTACTGCTTAAAAAGAGCAGCCCAGACAATGGCATCCAGGACTGCAGTATGAAAGGCAAAGTAGGCACTGCCAGCTACAGCTAACCAATATGATAGTGTATGGTTTTTAGTTTGCAGACTTAATAGTGCCCATACCAGGGCAATCGAGGCAAGGCCGACTAATGCCAGGACGATACGGATGGCAACCCAGGTACTGTTCAAATGAGTATTGACAAATGAGTTAGTCAACGGCATCCAGAAAGCCGAAGGTGCCAGTATCAGGATGAATATAAAGAAAAATAATAAAAATCCAAAATGGTTGGCGATTAACGACTTCAGACGGACTAAGCCGGAAGAGGATATAATAAATAAAGGCGAAATATCCCAAGGCTGAAATTATCATGGAAACGGTATAAACCGGACGGATGCCTACCGGCACTCCGCCCCATAGTACATTAGCGCCGCCAGATTGCCCGCCCAAGCCTAATACATAACTGCCGATTACAGCTATGCCGCCGAGTATATTAATGACCAGGAGTATGATTTGTTGAGCGTACACATTCCCACCTCACAAAACTAAGAATTAACATCCCGCCTTGCCGCAGCAACCAGAACTCCCGGGCCTCCATGAACACCCAGAGCAGCTCCTAATTGCAGTATGGAAATCTTTTCTTTAGAAACTAGATCACCCAGTTTCTTTTTTAGTTCACCCGCTTTTTTTTCGGCTTCACTATGGACAATAGTGAGTTCAGTAAAAGGTCCGTTCCGTAAAAAGTAACTATAAATACGGTCGATTCCGTGCGACACGGTTCTTACCAGTCCGGCCCGGATAATTTCTCCATCACGGAAAGTGAGTAAAGGCATAACGTGTAAAAACCGGGAAGCTGAAGCAATGGTCTTACTTACCCGCCCACTCCGCGCCAGGTATTTCATTGTTTCGAACATACCAAACATACGGATTTCATTGACAGCTTTACGGGCTTCGCTGACTACTTCAGGAAAACCGGCGCCAGCCTTGGCTAACCGGGCAGCAGCCAACACGACGAGCCCAAGGCCGGCGGAATTGTATTTTGAATCGATAATCTCAACCGGGCAAGGATGGGTCAATGTTTTCCGGGCGATCAAAGCTGAATTATAGGTACCACTAATACGGGACGAGATGTGGATGGAAACGATTCCTTCAGTATTATCACAATATTCACGATAAACATTGGTAAAGTCTTCCGGATTAGGCTGGGATGTGGCCGGATGTACGGGAGATGATTCCAACAGGGAATAAAACTCATTTCTGGAAATATCAATCCCATCACGATATGTCTTATCACCAAAGCGTAAATATATGGGCACTACTTTAATGTTCAATTTTTCCACCAAACCTGGCGGCAAATCGGAGGTGCTGTCGGTGATAATCTGAACCTTCATCATCAAATCTCCCAACTCGATCTCTGTAAGTCAGGCAGGTACAACCTTCGGGACGATATCTATTACATAGTTAATCTGCTAGTAGTACCGGGAAGAAGACCTGCCAGGCCAACAGGGCCTTCGCAGTCAGGCTGAGAATAATGTAAACTTTCTCCCCGAACAGATAGTCACGCCAAGGCCCGATTTGTTTATATTGTAAAATCATGTTTATAGCAAAGCAGTTGAAGAAGACGAACAGTGACAATATAATCCCGTAAACGAAGCCGGGGGGAGATACTGTTAGTCCCGGAGCCCAGACGAAAATAATGATAGCCAGCCAGGGGATGGCACCGGCGAAACAGCCAAACCAGAAAGGCAGCAGGCTTGGTTTTCCGGGTTTTTCGTACTTCTCCTGTAAAGCCCCGAATAAGATCATGCTGGCATTGATGCCGAAAATAGCCATCAGGGCAGCGATGTCGCTGATCCCGGTGAATTGAGATATCAGCACGATCATTATCGATGAACTGAAAAAATACTCGATCCAGCGTCCGTAGTTACGGCTTTGCATAAGGTTACGTTTATACCAGGGGAACACCGCCGGTGAGGCGATTGTAAGAAGAGCGAGTGATGAAATAGCAAGGAAGGCGAAAACACCCCAACCGGTGGAAATACTAAATAATTCATGAAGGGCGGGGGTGGTTCCCGGCGGGCCTTGTATGAAAGTGGCAGTCACCGGTAATGAGAAATTATTGGTTAACACCGCAATCAGGATAGCCTGGACTGCCAGGATGAGCCCGACAACAATATTCCAAATACGCAATTGTTTAAGTTTAACTTCAACAGGTTGTGCAACCGCCATATACTTCCTCCCTAACAACAACTCTATTAAAAATTATTCTTTCTCGAAATCAGATTTACCAGCGCCGCACATGGGGCAAACCCACCCGTCAGGTATCTTTTCAAAGGGGGTACCAGGGGCGATGCCGCCATCAGGGTCACCAACAGCGGGGTCATATACCCAACCACAAATTATGCACTTGTATTTTGCCATTTTGGGGGCTTCCTCCTTTTTCTCTTCGACATAACTGGGGGCGGTCTTGGGCGTAGTACCCCGCTTCACCTGGTGATAATACTCGTAAGTCATACAGGGTTTTTCATTAAAGACATCAGCATCGACAATTTCACCGATAAAAATAGTATGGGTACCGACATCGATTTCCTGAGTTACGCGGGCTTCCATAAATGAGGTGGTATTATCCAGAATAACCGGGGCTCCAGTCTGCCCGACTTTGTAGTTAACTCCGGCCAACTTGTCCGTATCCCGTCCAGACTTGAAACCGAACTGCCCGATAAACCCGATAGGGGTATCCTGGGAAATAATGGACACGGCGAAAACCTTACTTGCCTTAATATATTCCCAGGTTAAGTTATTCTTGTTAATACTTATCGCCAGGGTAGCCGGATCGGAAGTGATTTGAAATACAGTGTTGGCAATCTGTCCGTTAAGTTTACCTTCTTTTTTCGAAGTAACGATATAAACACCATAACCTAGCTTATAGAGAGCTTTTGAATTCAAAAGTGACCTCCTCACATAACAATTACTTGATGAAATTATAGTATTTATTTATGAACTTTTATTTTTAATCCGTTTAAGCCAGGATACCAATACCCGATATCATGGTCCCAGAGGTATCCCGGATTAATAATTCTCAGCGAGCAATTCATAATATGCTTGAGCGTGTTTACAAGCAGGACACACATCAGGGGCTTCCGGGCCTTCGTGGATATAACCGCAGTTGGTGCAGTGCCATTTTACGGTCTTGTTCTTCTTGAAAACTTCTCCGGAAGCGACGTTCTTGGCGAGTTTGCGGTAACGTTTCTCATGGAATTCCTCGACCTCGGCGATCTCCTTGAAGGAAGTGGCGATATCTTCAAATCCTTCTTCCCGGGCAGTTTCTTCAAATTCAGCGTAAAGAACACTCCATTCCATCTTTTCACCATCAGCCGCAGCTTTCAGGTTAGCCTCGGTTTTACCGATTAATCCCGCCGGATAAGCAGCCGTGATTTCCAAATCACCGCCTTTTAAATACTTAAAAAATATCTCAGCGTGTTCTTTTTCATTACCTGCGGTCTCAGTGAAGATATTGGCAATCTGCTCATACCCTTCTTTACGGGCAACACTGGCAAAAAAGGTGTAACGGTTTCTTGCCTGGGATTCACCAGCAAATGATTTAAGTAAGTTTTTTTCCGTTTGGGTGCCTTTTAATGATTTCGCCATTAGTAACCTCCAATATTATTTTATTTGATAGATGTTTTTACATGTAATTGTCCGAATTCGATACACAATTCTGGCAGTCCACGCATAATCCACTGAATACAAGGTTATGATGGTTAATTTGCAGGCCTGTTTTTTCGGCTATCCGGATTTCGAGTGAGACATCAACCGGTTCATCAATATCTATAACCTTTCCGCAACGGTCACAATAGAAATGATAATGGTCAAGAGTCCGGATATCGTAATGGGCAGTAACATGTGACGGATGCATTTCAATAACATCTCCCGACTCTCTCAATAACCTGAGATTCCGGTAAATCGTAGCTAATCCTACATTGGGAATCTCTTTTTTCACTTGTTCGTAAATCCATTCAGCAGATGGATGAGACGATGTATTTTTCAGGACTTTTAGAATCGCTTCTCTTTGTCTAGATTTCTTTAACATTTTATAATTTGATAATGATTATTATTATTATATTATCAGTAACTACATAATTTGACAAGATGAGAAAATCATATTTAAAAAAATAAAGAACTGCACCACAGACATATTATTCAATAATTGATTATAGTTTAAATTTTTCTTACTGAAATATGACTTTTCGCCCGATAATACCGGTGTTATGATACAGGTGATGAAAAAATACATAGTATATGTCGATGATAATTACCATAGCGGTGATGAAAAAGAACGGTACAAACTTGGTGAATTTGAAACCAGGGACGAAGCACTTACGGCATGTAAAAATAAAGTAGAAGAATATTTCCAGAGAATAGAAAAAGGGAAATATAAGTATAAGGAATTATGGGAAGGTTATATGATGTACGGGGAAGACCCATTTATATTTAACGACGACACTAATAATCGATTCTCTGCCTGGGAATATGCGAAACAGCGGTGTCGTGAACATTCAGCCTGATTTTTAGATATAATTGTAAAATTAACTACAAACCGCGAAATCGTTGTTTATAGAGTCCAACGTTTCCGAATCAGGACTAAGAAAACTCCGAAACAGGTAAGGAATATACCCACAATAATAAAGATTACTCTAACCACGCTGAGTACTTTTGGTAGATCCCAAAACGAGGGGGATGGCAGGCTGGATTGTGCCTGGATATGAAATAGCGTCTCAGTAACAGTCGGATAAAGGATGGTTCCTACCAGTAGAAAGAAACAACCATTTAAGATAAAAACGATGCGTAATAAAACTTTCATCACAAATTTTAAGTATGTACGAACCTTCAACTGATGTGACAGCAAAATATCCTTTACGATAGTGCTCATATTATATACCGGATAAAAGACAAAATCTTTAGATATTTTCAGTTTTTTTATTTTTAGTAGTTTTTCCGTTATCATACCGTATATTCAGCAGGTGAGTACTTTGGAGCCAGGATATGTCATCTTTAGTGGAACAACTGAAAATACCTTCGACTGAGTTTAGAAAACCATCAGTTATTGTCTTGATAGTATCTAATCTGGTTCCCGTCTTCGGTGTATTATTCATAGAGTTGGGATATCTTTCATGTAATGATGCTTTTCTGGGCTGAAAATGTGGTAATAGGTGGAATCAACATTCTTAAGATGTTGTTTTCTACGGCTGGTGGTTCCGGGCATTGGGGTAAAAAAGGTTCTCTGATACCGTTCTTTTTTGTCCATTACGGGATATTTACATTAGTACATGGTGGACTTGTATTTGCTATTTTCGGTGGTATGTTTGATAACGATGATCTAATTGCAGGCATATCCGATACGTATCAATCATTAATTACCCCGGGGTTAGGATGGGCAATTGCGGCGCTTGCATTAAGCCATGCCGTCTCTTTTATCGTTAATTATCTGGGAAAAGGGGAGTACCGAAAGTCCACCCTTGACCAGCTTATGGTGCAGCCTTATTTCAGGGTAATAATCTTACATATTACAATTCTTATCGGCGGATTCCTGGTGATGTTCTTAAGTTCACCTTTGATCGGTCTATTATTTTTGATCGCCCTAAAGATATATGTAGATATCATCAGTCATATAAAACAACATAATTTTTTCATACCAGCATCAACTCAGGTAGAGAAGATATGAATCTGAATCCCATTAAAGCCAGTATTTTGTTATTGTTGTTATTCAGAAATATTGAGTACCTGCCGGTGATGTTTGGTTATTTCGGAATATGAAGAGGGTAGTCGGGAAAATATAAGGAGAGCAAGGATGATAAACAAAGACCAGGAATCATACTACGAAGAACAGAAACAGATTAAAGCGCGAATCGAGAAGAAATATAAGAAGACCACTGATGAACTTTATACCGAACGGGAAAAAAGGGTTCGTGACGTTACTGAGTTAAGAGTGCCGGACCGGGTTCCTGTTTCGGTGAACGCCGATCCGGCAAACTATACAAATATTCAACGTTCGGCAGCTTACTATGATCCCATCGGTTGGAAAAGGGCAACACGAGAAATCACGGTTGCATTTGAACCGGACATGTGTAATGCCGGGCTGCCTACTTCCGGAATGGCTCTCGAGATATTGGGAGTAACCAACCGCCTATGGCCGGGTGGTCCGTTACCTCCGAACTATGAATATCAAATCGAGGAAAAAGAGTTCATGAAGGAAGACGAATACGACATCTTCCTGAATGATCCCACAGATTTCATGATCCGGTATTTCATGCCCCGTATGTATACATCCATGGCGCCTTTAGCTAAATTACCGCCTATGGGGACTATTTTAAGCGGTTTTGAGACGGTTATTCCGATGTTCAACACACCGGAATTCAGGAAAGTAGGCAAAGCATTAGCTAAAGCCAGCAAAGAAATGGCAGAATTCCGGAAAACTATCGGTGACGCGTATGGAGAATTAGCTGACCTTGGCTTCCCGCCATTTTCTCAATTGGGCATTGGGGGAGTAGGAGGCGCTCCGTTCGATACTGTTTCCAGTTACTTAAGAGGGATGAAAGGTTCCATGATGGACATGTTCCGGCAGCCGGAGAAATTGATCAAGGCTTGCGACCTGATACTGGACCGGCGGATTGCCAATGCCAAACCTGCTACACCCGAACAGAGGGAAAATCCGCTTAGAGTCGGTATGCCGTTATGGCGCGGTGATAAGGTATTCATGTCCGAAAAGCAATTTGAGAAATTCTATTGGCCGGGCTTAAAACGCGCTTTACAGGCGGTGATCGATCTTGGTTATGTTCCCATCCCGTTCTTTGAGGCAGAATTCGGTGACCGCCTGGAGCGATTGTTGGAGTTACCGAAAGGAAAGATAATTGCCTCGGTAGAAGAAGTTGATGCAGCGAGAGCCAGAGATATCCTTAAAGGACATACATGTGTCTTGACCAGGGGGCCATTCTCACTGGAAAAATCTACCCCTCAAGAAGTGGTGAAATTTTACAAAGGAGCTTTCGACCGGTACGGGAAAGGAGGCGGTTTGATATTTAATATCAGGCTGCCGGACCAGGCTGGAGTTTCGGATATCACGAAAATGCTTACTGAGATAAGGGAATACTGCCGTTACTAATTGATTTTAAATTCCATAATATTGTTTTAGTTCATAAATACCGGGGTGGAAACATTTCCATCCCGGTATGTTTTTGCTTTTCAGAGCTTTTCTCCGATTGGTAATGTATTCCAAAGCTGTTAAATTTTAAGTTTCTATAATTTGGATATTAATCGTATTGGACATATCTTGCATTCTTCCGAGAAGCCGGATACACTTGCATACATGAAAATAGTGCATTTTGAAACTGAGGGGAAAGAACGGTACGGGATATTGGAAAATGATATCATACAATGTATAACTGAGCCTCTAGTTGATTCTGTCCAGGAAACGAACGAGACTTTCGCTATTGAAAAGGTGAAATTATTAGCACCATGTGTGCCGTCGAAGATTATTGCTGTGGGAGTGAATTATAAGAACCATGCAACCGAGTTAAATCACCAGCTACCGGAAAGGCCGTTGATATTTCTGAAACCGCCCACAGCGGTAATCGGGCCGGAAGAGAAAATATTGTATCCCGGTACTGCCCACCAGGTTGATTATGAAGGCGAACTCGGGGTGGTTATTGGAAAATTAACACGACATATATCAAGAGAAAGAGCAAGAGACTGCATTCTGGGATATACCTGTTTTAATGATGTGACGGCGCGTGACTTACAACGGATGGATGTGCAGTGGACTCGAGCTAAAAGTTTCGATACTTTTGCTCCTATCGGGCCCTGGATCGAAACGGAACTCGATGACACCAATTTAACCATCGAAACAATAGTAAATGGTCAGGTGGTCCAAAGAGGAAATACTAACGATATGGTATTTGGAGTACCGGAATTGATCAGTTTTATTTCTGATATTATGACACTAATACCGGGTGATATAATTGCGACCGGTACTCCTGGCGGGATCGGACCAATACAACCGGGAGACATAGTCGAAATAAGTATTAAACCGATTGGTATCCTGCGTAATTATCTGGTGAAAGAAAGATAGAGCCAGAATGGAAGCAGAGTATTCGCATGACTAGAACTAAACAACCTTTTTACCGGGAGATTTCGATAAAATGAATTTTTACCAGCTTTCTTGGGGGGCTTTTTGTTTTTATTACCGGTTATCCGGTGATAGCCGGTATTGCCGGATTATGAGTGATACAGCGTTTTTGCAGAGATTAAGGAATACTCCGGAGGATATCACCCCGGCTGAATTCGAGGAGAAGGTATTACTTGACCATATCAATGTAGAAAATTATGATTTATTGGTAGGGCATAACCTTGCACGTAATATTTTGGAAAAAGTAAACGAACTTCATCCGATCATTTCCTCATTACAAAATTCGACCTTGCAGGAATGCGACTTGAACGATAAAGATACGTTAATAAAGATAAATAAAGTCTATAGTACCTTATATTCAGTACGAGGTTTGTGGTTAACCGGAGTATCAAAGATCGCCCATCTCCTAAATGACCGGTTATTTGCGATATTAAATCTGGATATATCTAACCACTTTACCTTAATCGAAGGAAATACCGGTCTCCTGCAATGGTTGAAAGTGACCCAACAAAATGCCATAGAAGTGACAAAGGATTTTGTGGATAGTGGTTTAGGGACTTCACCAGAAAAATATCTGTCAGAGAATCTTGGTTATACTGAAATAGGTGTAAATAAGTCATTATTAAAGTATTTGGATGAATATTTCTGGTTGCGTTTTGGTGATAACCTGCCGGTTCCTCCTCGCTGGATCCCTCCCTTTATTGAAGGTGTAATGGAAGAATAATATTTCGAGGACAGAGTACTTATTTACCATAGTACTTTGATATTAGCTATCGGTATAGAGTAATCTGTTATGAAAAATAGATATTATAAGGTACAATATGCTGACTCAGTTGATTTATCATATAATCAGGATAAAGATAGTGATTGTTAATCGTAAATAACCTTGACACATGACAATGGTTGTTGTATTGTTTTTGACACGGGTTGTATCTGATTTACGCTGATCATCCGTACTCACCGGCAATAGACCATACAAGGGGGCAAGATGGAAACGAAAATAGTCCATACACGAGAAGACAATAATAATAGTGCCACGGGTGAATACAGAGAGGCAGTGAAGAGGCTTATCGAGACTGAAGTCGGGAATATTATCGATGAGGAAATCAGGAAAGCTGCACGAGAGTTGGTCGAAGAACAAAGAAAAGCGATCAGGGAAGCAGTCGAAGAGCATAAGTTAGTTATCAGACAGGTTGTAGAAGAAGAGAAAAAAGCTATCTGGTCAAGACTGGAAGAGCTGCGAAGATCGATCATCCGGTTGGGCATGGGCTAAATAAAAAGAAGCCTTGGCGGATACAATGAAAGGTTTTTTCCTGTCTTGTATTCTCAGGTTTTTGCCGGAACCTTTCCGGCCAGACCGCTCGTTATCAAAAAAATCTAATGTCTGATTATTAGCTCAGGGCAGGATACGAAGTGGTTTGGTGGCAAATAGTCCTTATTGTAATTGTTGCTGTTGTGGCAGGCCTTGGGGTAGGTTATGCGTTTAATAAACTTATTATTCACATAATGGTTGCCCTTAGGAAAACCAAGCAGCGACCTGTAATTAAAAACACTTCGGTTCCCGTAATTAATCATGTAAACACAGAACCAAGTGTTCCCGATCTTTTTACTGAAATTGAGTTTAACCGCCGTATTGCTACCAAAGAATGGACGGGCGAACTACAGCCTTTTCAAACCCGTGCCTGGGACAACCGTGGTGATGAAGTACATTCATTAGCGGTGGAAATACGGAACGAGTTGACCGAAGCGTATTCTGACATGGCTCTAGCAAATAGCATCTCCTGGCTGTCAACCGAGATGTCCAGAAGAAGCCCCAGTCTTGACGAAAGCTACAGTAAACTCAAAGCGAGTGTAGCAGCCAGGTTAAATAAAGTAAAACTACAACTTTCAGAAGAAGGATTGGTAACTGAAACCGATCCCTTAAAACAATAATATTCCACGTATCGTCCCGCCTTCAAAATCCGGGAAATTACCTAAGTTACTGTCAATATCGACAATCGTACTATTTATTCCATTACCATATACTCATTGCTGGCTGGGTAGGTTCAACTATAATTAAGTTAAGAGATGAATAGGTAGGTTGTCTATGAATCCGAATCCGAGTGCGAGCAGAGATATCGTTGAACTCTGGGGACGCGAGTTCAATATCGTTAAAAATGGGCTTTCGGAAGCACAGGTAATTTCTTTTGTCAACGATCTTGCTAAGCAGCATGATATATTACTACAACGGCAAGAGCATCTTGCGGCATTAACAAAATTAGCAGAAAGGACTGTTTCCGAAGCTGATAAACTGGCAGATGACTTTAAGCAGGATGCCAAGAAACAAGCAAAAAATGAAGCTAGTAAGCTGATAGCCGAAGCTGAAACTTCAGCAAAAAACCAATCAGAAAGAATTATCAATGAAGCTGAAGCAAAAGCTGAACAACTGATAAAAGAAAAAGAGGCTCATGCAATGACTGCGGCTGCCGAGCAGGCAGAAGCAATAAAGTCAACCGCGGAAATGTTGGCAACTGAAACAAAAAGAGATGCCGAAGCGGAAGCGAAAAGAATAATAAATGAAGCTGAAATCCGAGGGCGCAAATTAGTCCAACAAAAAGAAGCTGAAGCAATATCCAATGCTACTGAAAAAGCCCGGAAGATTCTTGAGGATGCCCGGAAGGAAGCTTCGACTCTGTTGGCAACTGAAAAACGAAAGATACAGCCGGAACTAGACCAATTTGTAAAAAGTCTCCGCGGAAAACTACAATCAGAACTTGATGACTTAAAGAACCATATCGGTTCATTAGAGACACAATTTGAAGGAATAATGCCGCAGGCTTCAATCGAGTCTTTCTTTCCTCCCGTAAACAAAAAAGAGAAAACAGAGACTTTTATCGACCTGGTAAAAGAACCGGTAAGAAACGATTGTGAAAGTGAACCAGAATGGGAAATAGAGATTGTCCCTCCTCTGGATATCATGAAAATAATGAGCATCGTGAGTTATATCGATAGCTTACCGGAAGTCGTCCGTACAGAAATAATTCCTCGTAATGAAAGGACATCGATAACGGTATATACGGAAAATACCCTGGAGTTGTTACCTCTGATCAAGGGATTACCTGAGGTTGCTACTTCTGAAGAAACGATTGCTAAAGATGAAGAGAAGAAGGTAACCAGGAAAATAACCCTGGGTTTGTCCGCCAAGGACGAAAGCCCGGTAAATCCGTTGGAGAATAACGTCCTTCACGATGCAGCAAAATAGAACCATTCCTCCCCAGTCCACCGGTACTTGCGATTGAAATGTTATAAAACCGCGATATTTTAACAAGTGATTTTATAACAAATTGATGCATTGGCAGATATTATTGAATCGATAACTCACGAACCGAGATTATTGGATTGACTGGCTGGTCTGTTGAGGGGAATCATAACTCGTGAGTTATTATAAAAGAAGGGTGTCATAAAATGACACCCTTCTTATTATTCCTAGAATATCTTTCTTTTTATTTAGCCGGAGTTACTTTTCTTTCTTCCTGCGCTTTTAACTTACGGCCGTAACGACCAAGACCGCCTCTGAGTCTCGGATCAAGAATATCTCTGACACCATCACCCAACATATTCATGCCATACACTACGAGTGATAATACCAGACCTGGCCATAAGGCCATCCAAGGAGCCTGAAGCATGTAACGGCGGGCAGGGCCGCTTAACATACCGCCCCAGCTTGGCATAGGTGGTGGAATACCGAAACCGAGGAAGCTAAGGGTAGCTTCGGCCAAGATGGCACCGCCCATACCCATGCTGAAGGAGACGATTACGACTGCCATGATGTTGGGTAGTATGTGTTTGTACATGATACGCCAGTTGGTACACCCGATTGCTCTTGAAGCATCGAGATACATATTACCCATTACACCAAGAACGGCGCTTCTCATAACACGAACCCCGCCGCCGATGGCACCCAAGATGCCAAGAAGCAGGATCAGCTGGGTTAAACCAGGACCGGTGATAGCGATAACGGTCAACATGATGACCAAGCCGGGAAAGCACATGATCGTATCAACGAATCTCTGGATGATAAGGTCGGTTTTACCTCCATAGAAAGCGGAGATCACACCCAGAAGTAAGTTACCTACTATGGTAATAGCCGGCACACTAAGACCGACGATCATTGAGATACGGGCACCAAAAATAATACGGCTGAGAAGATCCCGTCCCAAGTTATCAGTACCCAACCAATAAGAAGCTGAAGGTGCCTGAAGACGAGCGGACAGTGTCATCTCATTATATCCGTAAGGGGCAATCAGGTCAGCGAAAATTCCAACCAGGAACAAGATGAGAACGATAGCTCCTCCAAACGTTCCGAGTGGTTTTTCTTTGACCAACCGAACTACCACTTCCACAAGGAAGGGCATTCGCTTCTTTTCTTTAGCCACGACTGCAGCTGCTGCTTGTGACATTACAATATCCTTTCACACTAACTATATGTGACTCTGGGATCTAGCCAAGCATAAGTCAGGTCAATCAATAAATTACAGATAAGGATGAAAGTAGCAATTACCAGGTTGACGCCTGAAATAATGGGATAGTCACGGCGGTTGATTGCATCGATTAGATACCGACCTACACCAGGCAGGGCAAAAATCTGCTCTTCGACCACAGCGCCACCGATAAGGATAGGCAACTGAGAGCCAACGATGGTAACAACCGGGATGAGGGCATTTTTGAGAGCGTGCCGTAAAATAACGGTTCTCTCACTTAGTCCTTTAGACCAGGCAGTACGAATATAGTCTTGCCTGAGGACTTCAAGCATCATGGTACGGATCATTCTCATAGTACCACCGGAGAAGACCAGCCCCAGGATTACTGCCGGAATAATGAATTGGATGAAATTTCCCATCGGGTCCTTGGTGAAAGGAATATATTCCATCGCAGGCGACCATCCCCACCATATAGATGGGTAAACAATCACCATTGTAGCCAGCCAGAAACCGGGGAGGGAGATCGCCAGGATAGCGAAGGTTCTTCCGGCGTAGTCACCCAAGGTATCCTGTCTGATGGCAGAATAAATACCGATAGGCATTGCTACGATCAGACCGGTGAGAATAGCCAACACGCCAAGTTCAAGTGAAATCGGGATTTTAGCGGCCATTTCACCGGTGATGCTACGTCCACTCCATAGTGATGCACCGAGATTACCTTCTACAACGCCGCTGACCTTACCATCTTTTTGAGGCATCACACCCAGCCAGCGTAAGAACTGGATGTGGATAGGTTGATCCAGACCGAGGGATTCTTTAATATAATCCGCACTGATCTGTTGACCGAGGGATGCTTCCTGGGACATTTCAGCTACCATGAGGTCAATGACACTTCCAGGTATGAAACGTACCGTCAGGAACACCAGAATCGCGACAAGAAACAGGGTTGGGATCATGAGTAACAGTCTTCTTATTACATACGGACGCATAGAAACCCGCCTTTCTTTAAGTCCCTCGTTAGTTTACTTGAGGAGTGCCACCTTGTCAATACCTGTAAAAAGCCGGTAATTCCGTTCTGGAAAAAGCAATTATTCATAAATTCACCCTATCACCTCCCTATCTCTTCAATAAAGACATATATACTACCTTAAAAAGAAGTAAAAAAACAATACCCCGAATAGCCTCTTCGGAGATGGTCATTACTTTATAACTATATATAGTCACCAAATTTACAAAATGTTCACCGGAAAAACTGGAAACTAAAAATATTTTCAAATAATTGTTTTTTTACGCTTCAAAAACTACCGATTTTCTACTTGATTAGTAGCCTATCACGAATTTACCATTACGGTATAGTAATTGACCATCTACCCGGATCTCGCCACCATTTCGTAGATCGCATATCATATCCCAATGAATGGCGGATTCATTCTTACTTCCGGTCTCCGGATATCCGGCGCCGAGGGCCATATGGAAACTACCGCCGATCTTTTCGTCGAACAATATCTCTCTCGTGAAGCGGGTGATACCTTCATTCGTACCGATGGCGAATTCGCCAACGTAACGGGCGCCGTTATCGGTATCCAGTGTCTTATTCAGGTATTCCTCGTTTTTTTCTGCTGTAGCCTTGATTACCTTACCGTGTTCAAACCAGAGCCGTACCCCATCGACTTCCCGGCCGTTATAAATTGCCGGATATGAAAAAAAGACATGACCTTCGACACTATTTTCAATTGGACCGGTAAAGATTTCACCATCCGGCATATTTAAGCGGCCGTCGCAATTCTCGAAAATCCGGCCTTCTACATTCAAATGAAGATCAGTTTCAGGACCGGTAACATGTATTTCCTTTTTTCCTTTCATCCACTCGATAACCGATTGTTGACGGTGGGAGAAATTGGTCCAATAACCTACCGGGTCATTCATGTCCGGAAGGCAAGCCTGATAAACAAAGTCTTCATATTCCAGCAAGCCCATATCCGCATCCTGGGCCAGGGCATGGGTGGGATAAGGGGCAACTACCCAACGTAGTTCTCCGGCGGCAGAACGGCGTAAAAATGTCTTCATCAGGTTGGTTCGAGATTGTTGTTGCATCACTGTCTTGACCGGATCAACATTAGCCAAAGCACGCGTATTAGACTCGGCGATGATGGATATGCGGACATCGTAAGTTTCATAAATAAGTTCGGTTGGTTTAGGGATATATTTTATCTGCTCGTCAGAAGCGTATTTAAAGAATATTTCTTCGGTATCAGGAAAAGAATTCATCATAAAGGGATGCCCTCCTGCTTGAAGGACCCGTTTATATATTTCCTTTAACAACGGTTCGGCAAGGGTACTACTCTGGATAACTACACGATCACCTTTACGGACGGCCGTTGAATAATTTATCAGCAGGTCAGCTAATTTTTCTATTCTCAGATCAGCCATATTCTTCTCCTTATTTGAGATTAGATAGTCAAAAGAGTAACATATCCATTCCCAAAAAGGGAAAAATCAATAAAAAAGTCGACTAAACCTATTGACAAGTGTTGTAGTAGTAGTACAATCAGAAATAAACGTATATAAAAGGGCAATTAAGACGACCGTCTGATTGTCCCTTCGCTTTTTTAAGGATCAAGAAATGAAGGGAAAGCTGCTTAAAGGAATAGGCCTTGCTCTCATCGCTATGCCGGAGCCATTCACCACTCCGATAGGAGCCGGTCTTATTGCGGCTTCATATGTTATCTCAAAAACAGAAGAAGCAAAAAAGCGTAAGTACTTACGGCATATTTTAGGTGATTATCTGAATACATACCGCCCGTTTGGTTATGGGATGGGCTATGTACCAAAAACATCAGCCGAACTGCCTTACCGAAAGCCCAAGCCGATGTTCGGGACGGATAATATCCAGTCGGTTGCACCGATGCCGATACGTTTTGCTCCGCGTATATCTCAAAAACCCGTCAAAGAAACGAATTCAATTTTCCATGTTCTAAATCCAAGATTGGTCGCGAAGCGCTATGTTGAAACGGGCGGGACAAGAGCTGGTTTTGTTGGCTATTGGGGCCGTCAAGCAACAATTGAAATAAACAATACCCGGCATTTTGACCGCAACTTAAGATTATCCCTGGCGTCGTTTTCCTAGCAGATCTAGTACAACAAGCAGATAAATTTTATCGCTGATACTAGTATATTGTTTCACGTCATACTAGAATGCAGACCACGTTCTTTCGCATACATTATTACCTGAAAGCAAATACCTCTAAGTTTGAGTGCTCTTTCAGACATATGGTATGATTGGGATGTTCTAAAGGCAGTCGATTATTACGAACAAAATCAGTTCTTTCTAAGGAGGCTCAATTGAGAGAAGTCGTCGTTGTTAGTGGTGCCCGAACGGCAGTAGGTAATTTCGGTGGTACGATCAAAGATATTCCGGTGGTCCAACTTGGAGCACTGGTAATCAAAGAAGCGCTTAAAAAAGCTGGACTCAAACCCCAGGTCAGTAAGGAACTTGAAGAGGTTGGGCCGGATGCATTAAAGGGAACCGGCATCACCGAACTGGAAAAGAAATTCAGTAAATGGGAAGATTCCCTGCGCCCGGTGAATGTCGATGAAGTAATCATGGGAAATGTACTTCAGGGCGGCCTGGGGCAAAACAGTGCCCGGCAGGCAACTATCTATGCCGGTATGCCGAAGGAAACAAATGCTTTTACGGTAAACAAGGTCTGTGCATCCGGGCTTAAAGCAATCGCTCTTGGTGCAGAATCGATTGCTCTCGGAGAAGCCGAGGTCGTCATTGCCGGTGGTATGGAAAGTATGAGCACGGCTCCTTATATCCTGCCGAAAGCCCGCTGGGGTTATCGGATGGATATCAATGCCAAAGGCGATATGTACGACCTGATGGTTTACGATGGTTTATGGGAAATATTCTATGGATATCACATGGGAAATACAGCCGAAAATATCGCGAAAAAATATGGGATTTCCCGCCAGGAACAGGATGAAGCCGGGGCATTGAGCCATCAGCGAGCCCGGGCTGCCATCAAGGCAGGTTTATTTAAAGAAGAAATCGTTCCGGTAGTAATCCCGCAGCGAGGTGCTGATCCCATAGTTTTCGATACCGATGAAAGACCGATGGATACCAGCGTGGAAAAGATGGCGAAGCTGCGCCCGGCTTTCAGTAATGATGGTACGGTAACAGCCGGTAATGCTTCCGGTATCAACGATGCTGCTGCCGCCGTAGTCCTGATGAGCCGTGAAATGGCCGATAAACTTGGCCTGAAACCGTATGTTAGTATCGTATCTTTTGCTTCCGGTGGTGTAGACCCGGCATACATGGGGGTCGGGCCGGTACCGGCAGTAAGGAAAGCTCTGCAAAAAGCAAAATTAACCGTGAAAGATATCGATACGGTTGAACTCAACGAAGCATTTGCTTCACAGACGATTGCATGCAACCGGGAACTGGGCTTTACCTGGGATAAGACCAATACCCTGGGCGGTGGTATTTCTATCGGCCACCCCATCGGCTGTACCGGAGCCAGGTTAATGGTTACGGGCATGTATGACATGAAACGGCGCAGTCTACGCCACGGCCTGTTGACTATGTGCATCGGCGGCGGCCAGGGCATGGCAATGGTTATAGAGAGAAAGAACTAATAGCTTTTGAATGGAAATAAAAAAAGAGAGGAGTTTATGCTCCTCTCTTTTTTTATTTAGATCCATTACTGAAACAAAAGATGGGCTGTAGGCTTATTTCAGTTGTTTACTGGAAAAACCAAGCAGACGCCGGGCAACAATCAGGGTGTTGATCTGGCCGGTGCCTTCGAAAATATCGTTGATCTTGCCGTCACGCATAAATTTTTCCAACATGTTCTTGCGTGTATAACCCAAAGGCCCCATGATTTCAACACATTTCTGAGTCACCATGGTGACTACCTTTCCGGCCTTGGCTTTACACATGGAGGCTTCCATGTTGTTGGGTTGTTTTTCACCGGCCAACCAGGCAGCGCGAAGGGCCAGCATACGGGCGGCCTTAATGTTCGATTCCATCTCCATGATATCGCGTTCGATGGTCGTCAGTTTATTTCGGGGAGTGCCATACCGGATTTTAATGCCTTCTTTCTCAAGCGCTTCTTTGACGAAATCAAGGGCAGCCCGGGCAATCCCGACCGCCTGCATAGCGACACCGGGACGGCTGCTGTCGAAGGTAGCCATCGCCCGGCGGAAACCGGCAGAACTACCGGCATCTATCTTCTGTACTTCAGGGCTGCCCAGGATATTTTCATAAGGGATGCGGCAGTCTTCGAGAACAATCGCGCAGGTGTCACTGGCATGGAGTCCCATTTTGTCTTCGACCTTAGTGAGTTTAAGGCCGGGATTATCGGCTTCGACGACGAAGGCTTTCATGCCGGCACGCCCGGCTGATTTATCCACGGTAGCCCAGACTACGATAAGTCCACCCGAATCCATCGCCCGTTTCCCGCTGGTAACGAAGATTTTTTCACCATTTAGGACCCAGGAATCACCATCGCGTTTAGCGGTGGTGCTGATAGACGAAGTATCGGAACCGGCACCAGGTTCGGTCATAGCCATGGCACCCCACCGGGGTGGGCCATCCTCGTAGCGTTTCAAGAATTTCTTGATTTGTTCGGGAGTACCTGAAGCCATAATAGCAGCGCCCCCCAATCCAGACCCTGGGCTACACATGCCAAGGCCTACATCGCCCCAGCTTCCTTCTTCAGAAACGAGGAGACCGACCGGCCCAGGAAGTCCCATACCACCCATAGCCCCACCTGCCCGGCTGCGGCGTTCCCAACGTTTTTTATGGAGTTCGACGGGGTCTTCATGTTCGTGTTCATCAAAATACTGAGAAAGGGGCCGGATATTTTCCACAGCATCTTTATGTGCTGCTGCGATAGCTTTTATTTCTTCTGCAGACAGACTGAAATCAATCATCTTTGTCTCCTTGTATCGTCATTCTTGCGGAAGATCCAACACTATGTTGGCGGAATCTAGCCGTACTCCACGTGTAGACACCTGCTTTCGCAGGGGTGACGATAGCACTGTCGTAATTTTCATATCGATAACGAAGTACTAGACCATAGCCATGCCGTCGAACATTGCGAAACCGCGGGCATTACGCAGCCAGAGTTCAACCGGATGCTCACGGATGTAACCGTGCCCGCCCAGAATCTGGACGGCCCGGTCGGTGACCATTAACGACATATCATCGGCATAGTTCTTAACCAACGAGGACTCTTTCAGGGCGTCCTCTTTACGGTCAATTTTCCAGGCGGCTTCCCAGTTCATAAACCGGGTGGCATCGATTTCGATAGCCATGTCGGCCAGCATGAAAGCAATGGCCTGGCGGGAAGCGATTGGTTCACCGAAAGCGATGCGGGTCTTGGCATAATCACGGGAATATTCAAAAGCTGCCCGGGCTACTCCAACAGCCATGGCTGATAAGGCCACCCGGGAACGGTTATGCAGCCGGGAAAAACTGCAGCCATCCTTACCGCCGAGCCGGTCAGCGACTGGAATAGTGCAATCATTAAAAGTTACTTCAAAGGTAGGCAGGGCTTTAATGCCCATGTTCTTTTCCCGTTCGCTCATGGAGATTCCAGCAGTACCCTTATCAACCAGGAAGGCTTGAGTATTCCCAGTCTCACCGGCATAGACAACAATGGGATTAGCTTCATCGGCAAGAGGAACGAAACATTTGCGGCCGTTCAGGACATAACTACCGTTGCGGCGTACGGCAATAGTATTCAAGGAACCGGCATCGAAGTCAAAACGTGGTTCAAGTAAAGCGGCAGTGCCGGTATGGTATTTTGCCTGACAAAACGGCGGCAGGTATTTTTGCTTCTGTTCCGGGGTACCCATCTCAACAATTGGTATTACCGAGAGATAAGGGGCGAGAATTTTCATGGTCATGGAGAGGTCGCCCCAGGCCAGTTCCTCGGCGATGAGGGTGCCGGTAACGGCAGAGTTCTCTTCGTCCAGGCCGCCTTGTGCAGCCGGGATGCAACTGGAAATGAAACCCATATCCCAGGCGGTATCGATGATATGATCAGGTATTTGTCCTGTCTCATCAGTCTGGTGGTAGGCTTTCCTCATCTCGTCAGCAGCGAACTGCCTGACGAGATTGACCATCATTTGCTGTTCTTCATTGGGGCTGAAAGAGATCATGTATAGACTCCTTTCAGGATAAAAATTACCCTACTTGAAAAGTATCAAGGTAATGTAACATTAACAGCGGTTAATGGTCAAGGAGAAGATCGGATACGATTATCTCCTATTCCCAAATCCAGGACCAGAAACCCTTGCTGTGAAAGCCAAGCTTTTCCATCAAAGATTCCCCAGCCAGGACCCAGATGGTGATTAATGCGACTAATACAGTAGGAGGTGAAACAGCCATCCAGGGGGCTTCCAACATATAACGGCGAGCTGGTCCGCTGAGCATTCCTCCAAGCTCCGGGGCAGGCGGCGAAACACCGAAGCCGTAATAGGAAATCGAAGAGACGTAGAGGATACATCCAGCCACGGCAAAGAAAAAAACGGCCGGTAAAGACAAAAATATGCTATTACGCCAATTCCTGCCCGATGGGGAATAGCGGACAGCTTCCTGGATAAGGCTGATGATCCTGGGAAACAATACAATACCAGCAAATATAGCGACGACCATGGACAGGCTGGTCAACGTTCCTGAATCCGGCATGACGATAAGGCTGGTAAGGAAGAAAAACAAAAACAACCAGGGACAGGAGCGAAGGACATCACGCGGCAGCATTATGATATCTTCAAGAGTATCGCCGCGCCAGTCATTCGATCTCCGGACATAAGCCCCGAGGTAACTCCATGCGACAGCAAGAGTGAATACAATACCTGCAACAATCAAACCAAGGAAAATGTCTAACCTGATACCGAAGACCAGTCGGCTGAGTATGTCCCTTCCTAGATTATCTGTACCTAGTAAATGTGTAGGGGAGGGTGGTTGCAGGCGGTCGGCTAAAGTCATTTCGTTATATTGGTAAGGGGTGAGGAGAGGAGCAACGATTGCTACGATAATTGTTATGGCAACAAAGACAAGAGAAGTAATAATGAACCAACGCGGTATCGTGAATTTTCGACCAGGTGAAACATTATCCGATACTTCTATCACGGTTTGTTTCCGATAACGTCGATAAACAATTTCAAGTAGTTCAGCGATAAGTTTAACTATGACGACGAATATAATCAGGACGAAAACAGTGCTATAGATTATCGGGAAATCTCTCCGGCTAATGGCATCGATAAAAGTCCGGCTAAAACCAGCAAAAGTAGTACTTAAACCTACGAAAAAGCTGATAACGATAATAGCTCCTACCAGCTTCAATACCCGGATGCCAAGAGTGATTGCGAGGTGCCGCCATAAGGCAGAGTCGAAAAGGCTTGGGGTGCCGTGCCAACCGGCAATTTCACCCTGGCCGTACTGTACCAGAAGCCAGGTGGGGAGAGTCGCTGCAGTGATAAGAGCGAGGATAAATCCCCAGGAACTGTATGGTGAGACCGACCACCATATTGATGGGTAAATAATAGTTAGAGTTTCTATCGTGATGATGGGGATACTGATGATTATACAAATTATGACCAGGCGTAAAATACCACGGGTTTTTACAAGCCAACCTGGTTTTGGTGTAGCATGACTGATAAATCGGCCGATAATCAATATCACCATAGCCAGCAACAAGCTGGCTGCGGAGATAACGGAGACATAACCAAGAGTCGGCCACATACGGGCACTGATAACATTGCTGACCGGTTCGCCTGTCCATAGAGATTTGGACCAATCCCAACTCCAGGGACTGAGTGACACTTCGGTGAAATTATTAGATTCCTGCTGCATCAATTGATTGAGTTGATATATGGAATCTACGGATATGGCACCTCGCAGCCCCAATAGTACCAGCCATGCCAGCATGATAACGATACCGGCAAATATAATTTTCCGTATTATGGCAATCAGGTCACGTTGCGACTGGGTAGACACGTTATTACCCTCCTTTCAACTCGTTACAGTCCCGCAATTTGATATGAAAAAAGGAAAGAACCTAGTCTGTTTTTCTCTTATATGTAGGTAAAAATACCGTGAAAATAGTACCTTTCCCGACAATACTCTCAACTTCGATATGGCCGCCGTGGACTTCAGTAATACGGCGGCAGATTGCAAGACCAAGCCCCGCCCCTCCCTCCGTCCGGGAACGGGACTTGTCCACCCGGTAGAAACGCTCAAAGATGCGAGGTAAATGCTCTGGGGAAATCCCGATCCCGGTATCACTCACAGAGATTAGGGCAAAGTCATCGTCCTGGCGAATAGTGAGAGTAATAATCCCGCTTTCAGGAGTATACCTAACAGCATTTTCAAGAAGATTAAGCAATAACTCCCGCAGCCGGACGATATCACCTTTCACTTTAATATCGCCAGTAGTATCCGGTGTTTCACAGTGCAGGGCAATATGTTTCGGTTCACAAAGTATCCGGGCATCCTGGGCGGTCTCTGATAGCAGACGATTCAGGTCGATTTCAGTCAACACTAATTCCAGCCTGTCATCTGACCGGGCCAGGAAAAGCAGCCGGTTGATCAACGAGGCAGTCCGCGTTAGCTGGCGTGAAATTGACTCCAGGGCTTTCTGATATTCTTCGCGGCTGCGTTCTTCTTTTAGAGCCAGGGTAGCTTCGCCCTGGGCGATAGCCAGTGGGGTACGTAGTTCATGGGAGGCATCGGCGGTGAATTCACGTTCGCGACTAAACGCGGCTTCGAGCCGGGAGAAAGTCTGATTTAATGTTTTAGCCAAGCGCCCCAGTTCATCATCAGCTTCTACTTTCAATCTCCGGCTAAGATTGTTCTCTTCAATCTCCCGGGCAATTCTCGTGATCGACTGGACTGGTTGCAGCATTCGGCTAACCAGGAAATAGCCGAGAATACCGGCCAGGATAAGGGTGATCAGGGCAGTGATTAACAATCCTTGTTTAAAAACAGCAAGGGTCTGCTGTACGTTATAAGCAGACTGGCTGACGACAAAAACATCATACCTTGTACCGGCAGGTACAAAATAAAACCAGATAAATCGTGCATCAGTCTTCTCCCATATCTGCAACAAGTTTCTATTGATAGAGAACCGGGTATTATTTGGGTTATTGAAATGGATAATACCGTCGGTGTCAGCCATAGCCAATAGTTCATCACGGGTGAAGCCTTTGATCGATACAGTATTTGAGGACTGGCCAATACCAAGCTTGGAGGTGACATCTGTGAGTTCAGTTATCTCAAAACCATACCCGGACTCTTCCGGATACTGCTCTACGATTGTAGCTTGAATTTCCCAGGGGTCGATGGTTCTCCGTGAAAGACTGTCGGAAAGTAAAATAAAGGCAGCCATGCCGAAAAAAGTAACCAGGATGGCGACGATTAACAAATACCAGAGGGTTAACTGGACCCTTATATTCTGGAAAACATTCATGGCGATTTCAATCGATACCCAGCTCCTCTGACCGTTTCGATAAGTTCTTCGCCGGATTTTCCTAATTTGGTACGTAAACGGCTGATATAAACATCAACAAGATTAGAATTTGCATCAAGATTAAAGTTCCAGACATGATCTTCGATCATCTGCCGGGTAATGACCATATCGGAATTCAGCATCAGGTATTCCAGGATCGAGTATTCTTTATTATTAAAATCAATAATTTTGTTGCCGCACTTGACCTGCCGGGCAGTAGTGTTCATGGTAATATCACCAACCTGGATGATGGGTGAGGCATGGCCGGAATTCCGGCGCAGTAGAGCACGGATACGGGCAGAAAGTTCACCGAAATCGAACGGTTTCACCAGATAATCGTCAGCCCCGCAATCTAAGCCCCGGATGCGGTCGCTGACGGCATCACGGCCGGTCAACATGAGTACACGTGAGTTGATCCCTTTTTTCCGCAGGCTGGTACAGACCTGGAAACCGTCCTTCCGGGGCAACACGATATCCAATACGATCAGGTCATAAGGCGTACTTTCGGCAATACATTCGCCTTCTGACCCGTCGTAAGCGATATCTACGGCATAACCGTCTTCGGTCAAGCCGCGCCTGATCAGGAGAGCTAATTCTTTTTCATCTTCTACGACGAGAATACGCATCTATTCTTCCTATAAGTACGGATGGCTGATTATTGTAAGCTTAAATTTGGTTGACTTGTCAAAAATTTAATGTTCTTTTAATGATTATCTGATAATCTAGTAATAATTCAGAAGTACAGCAATAGTTTATGAACTTCTTCGTATAAATAAATGTCGCCTGGTGCAGTCAAGTACAGGGTGGCAGGACGGTGAGATTCGGTGATTGGGACATTGGAGAAAAGACCGGGACAAGCTACCAGTAAGCTGACAACTGACTCGATAACTAAACCGGAAATTGACGTCGATCCGTTGATTTCACTGGCACAAAATGGCCAAACCGAGGCTTTTGGTTTACTTTACGAAAAATTCATGGGCCGAATTTATAGTTATTTGTATCTTCGAACCGGGCAAACCGGTCAGGCGGAAGATATGACTCAAGAGGTCTTTCTGCGGGCTTTCCAGGGAATAGGGAACTACCGGTGCAGGGGAATACCGTTCCCGGGCTGGCTGCTGCGCATCGCTCATAATCTGGTTGTAGATTTCTACAGGAAGGAGGGCAAACGACAAATAATCCCGCTGGATGATGCCTGGATGCCGTCAACTGATAACCCTGAAACGATGGCAGAACTCAATTTGGATATAGCAGAGATAAGGAAAGCGATGACCGGTCTACCGCCGGCACAAAGGGAGGCCTTTTCTCTCAGGTTCGTCGCCGGCCTTTCGGTTTCCGAGACGGCGGAAGTAATGCGTAAAAGTGAAGGGGCAGTTAAAACCCTCCAGCATGAAGCAGTAGTGAAACTGAGAAAGATGATGAGAGACGGCGGTAATTGTAAGGAAATCCTATAAATATATATGGTGTTTCGCTTAATATATGTTTTCCGATACCATGAATGATATAACCACAAAGGTTTGCTTGAGACAGGAGAATACGGGATGAAAAAACGTCTTTTGGTTTCCGGACTGGCGATAATGATAATGATAACCATGTTTGTGCCGCTTGGCTGTAGTTCCACACCGGATAAGACTGGTGATGGAATTAACAATAACCGCTGGATGGAAATGCTGAAACTAATACCTGAAATAAGAGAACCTATTGCCGACAATGTAGATATCACCGGTGCCGTTTACCTCCAGGACTATGCATATCTAGCTGAAAAGCAAGCCGAGTATGCTGATGTTGCCGAAGTGCCGGAGCGAATGCAGATGATGCAAAATAACCGGTTCTGGAATCTCGCTCATTACAATAACGAAGAATGGAAACAGACCATGGGTTTTACCCGGGATGACATGGCCCGGGAAATCTTCTATCCTCTAGCCGGTTCAATAAGAGATTATCAGGCTGTTCTCGGCCGTTTCAATCGTGATGAGATAGATAAGGCACTGAAAAACGATCCGCTGAATGATGATCTCAAAATCGTCACATACGCCGGGGTGGATTTCTATAGCGCAGGTGAAGACGGCATCAACTTGAGTCGGCGTAGTAACATTCATCCCCTGGGGCAGGGAACGCGATTGGTGCTGATTGACAGCGTTATTTGTTCAACCAGCTTTACGGATACGATAGAAAAGATGATTGATGCCTACAGAGATAATATCCAATCTCTGGCTGACCTGGAAACATACCAGTTGCTTGCCACGGGCTTAACTGAGCTTGGTGCATTTACGGCGTTGTTTTCAACAGACTCCCAGGCCCAGAGCCATATTAAAGAAATATTCAAAGATAATGAAACAATTACTGAACAACTTCAAGTAGAAGTTCAACTAAAAGCATATCAGGCATATGCTACCGGGGCAGGGTTGGATGAAAAGGGTTATTACATGGTAATAGTGCTCCTGAATCCGGATAAGGATACTGCTACGTATAATGCACAGGTGCTTAAAGGCCAGATAATGCAAGCAAAAACATCCTGGGGTGGGACCGATGTAACGTGGCCGGAAATTATCGACAGTATGGAAGTGGAAAACCATGACCGGCTAACTCTGGCCAAATTATACGGAAAAGCTGCTTTTTCCTGGAAAGCTTTTGACCTGGCATCAGCCTATGAACCTTTGCTGATGTACAAGGGATGATATGAAGACGATAACTCTATCGAAAACCTTAATCGTTATATTGGCAATAGTCACTATCATTGCGCTGGCTGCTTGTACTAAATCTGAAGCGGTCACTTCACTTTCTCCTGAAGAGGTGATAGTGAAGAGTAAAATAGCAATGGGGGAATTACACAGTTGCCGCATGGAGAAATCTGGTGCCACAATCTCGAATGGAATAGCGGTGGGAGAAACTACCGATATAGAAATCGTGTCCCCGGACCGGAGACATGAGACCAGTAATAGTAACGGGAATACCGGAGAGACGATAGCAATCGGTCAGACGCTATACAAAAGATATCCAGAGACAGATGCCTGGCAAAGCGTGAAAATGCAAGAAGAAACCGTTTTTCCGTTCAACCACTTAATAACCCGGGTTTTCGAGCCGGATTTTCCAGTCACCAGAATTATAAAACTGGCGGACGAAAAGATTGATGGCGTGAACTGTTTCCACTATAAAGGAAACGGGGATATAAAAGCCGGTATTGAGAAACAGAGAGCAATCATCGAGCAGTCATTGCCGGATGACCTTTCAGCGCAGGAATATGAAGATATCATGAAGTCATTGGATGAGTCGCAGGAGATCATGTGGAAGTGGCAAATAAATGAAGAATACTGGATCGGGAAGGAGGATTATCTATTAAGAAGGTGGAATCAAGTCTCGGATATAGTAAATGTCGACGAAAATGAAGCTGAGAAGCATGATATTATGAACTATACTATCGAGTTCTTCGACTTCAATGCCGATATCAAGATTGAGCCGCCGCTGAATATTGTCGAAGTTTTTGGATCACGGTAAGGAGGGGAGCATGCAGCAAACAGCATGGAATGATGACAGACTATCGACCGGGATTTTTCTCCGTACCCGGTTTCAGTTAGAAAATGAGTTTGTCTTCCGGCCGAAGCATGACCCGGACAAACCGCCGCCGGTGAAGCCGGGAGATATATATATTGTCATCGGAGCAGTTCTCGGTATCATTATCGGCGTATCTACCGGCCTCTGTATAAGTTACCTGGCGAACATCCAGAACTCCTTCTTTCCCATCGTGATTGGATTGATCGCCGGCGGTATCGGCGGTTCATATCTGGGAGAATGGTGGAAAAAGCGGGTCGCCCGTCAGCGGCTGCAAAGGTGGGAACAGATTTTCAAGAAAGTTGAAAAAGACCTGGAAACGAAAGCACCGCAGGACAATACTTCATGCAGGTGAACTTTTCGGGCATTAGCCACCTATATTAATACGGAGGGCTGAATGAACCCGAAATCGAACATATTACTCGCGGTCGTAGCCATTCTCCTTATACTGTGCACATTTGTTACTGTCAGTTGCGGCGGCTGCACCTCTTCTCGACTAACCCGGATCGCTTTTATCACGAAAAACGAGGCTAAATCGCAGGATTATATGGTGGTATCCATAAGGGAGGACGGCAGCGACCTACGGGAACTGGGTCCATGGCTCTATTCCTTTCGTATAGATTTACATCAGTGCTGGTCGGCCAACGGAAAGCGCCTGATATACACGGAGGGATCCCGAAAGGATCCGGTAAAATGGCTGGCGGTGGTTGATGCCGACGGGAGTAACCGACACCAATTGCTTGATATCACAAAAATGAATATCCGGGGTTTTTGCATATCACCGGATGGCGAGACGCTGCTGCTGGCGTACCAGGAGCTTTTCGAGGTAATACGTGATGGAGAAACACACCTGGAACCGCAGGTTATGCCCACGATCCTTGCCATCGATATCGAATCGGGTAAGGTGACCCCGTTAACCAATTTTACCGATATAGAGGCGAATTCTCCGGTTTTTTCACCAAACGGGAAGCAGATCGCCTTTATGGGGCGGACGGACGATCCCGAGACACACTTCGACCTCTACGTCATGAAAGCCGACGGTACGGACGTGAGAAGAATGACGCATCATCACGGCGTCCTGCCCTACCTGGAGAGCGGCCTGCAATGGTCGCCGGACAATCGCAAGGTACTATATTCCCTAGTGACCAGCTTCAATGACTCGACCGGATATAGCGATCTACTGGTCATGGATATTACCACCGGCGAAGAAGTAAACCTGACGAATACCGATAATATCAGTGAAAACGATCCCCGATGGTCGCCAGATGGAAAGCTAATAACGTTTACCCTATTGAGTGGAAAATATCAGACTCCCTTTACTATGGTGATGGATGCTGGGGGAACTAATCTGAAGACAGTTGCCAAATGGTTATGTTATGTTTCATGGTTGCCGGATTCCCGGAGACTGATCGGGATGGGACATACAGAGGAATCAGTTCCTGCCGTTATAACTATCGATATCGACGGGGTCAATACTGAAATATTGCTGCCGTTCTCAGTTATTGCGGATAATTATTCCGGTATGTCGTATCCGGTATGGCTGAGGAATCAGCCCTAACCTTTTCATGTTTGAAACGTTAGATAAGGTATCATTCACTTAATCACCGGATAATTTGGCTTTACCGGAGTTCAAGTTTGAGAACAAGAGTATTGCCTTTAGTACTGACATTGATAACGGTTTTATCACTTGCCTCGTGTCAGAAAATATCGTCTACAAATAACCTGTCTACTACTCCGGTGGGAGAGGGATTTGCCATCTACCTCACGGCAGACGATACCCCGGTAATACAGATGGAAGCACTCAGTCACATGGAATAGACCATGATGGCTGCTACCGGAAAAATCTAGTAAACTAAATACAAAGATAATTCGAGCATATAGTCGCTCATATTCATAACGATACCGGTCGGTCTAGTCCCGGATATACCAACACTGGTATTATTAGGGAACGTTCTCTCAGGAGAATAAAGTTGCCCGATATTCGAAACAGGCAAGCAGCAGCCCGGAAAGAACTGGTAAGACTCACCCAGCAATGGGCTTCCGGTGAAACCACTTTGAATCATGCCCAAGAACTCCGTAGAGAAGTAATCCTCTTGAATCATGCCCATTATCTGGAGAAAATCCATGCCTACCGGAAACTGGCTTCTGAAGCGGGTATCGGTAAAGATCCCAATATCGAGGATATCAAAAAATACCTGACTTTTACCGATGGTATTTTCAAGAGTTACCAGCAAGAATGGTTGGACAATGATAACTATCCGGCTATGAACCGGTGGCTGGCTGACATCTATCACAAACCCGTAGACACCGACGTAGTTGGAGTTAAGTCAATCGACGAATGGGCTGAACGGCTGAAGACCGCAGAAATTAAGTTGGTTTATAGTTCGGGGACGTCGGGTAATTTTTCTTTCGTACCGCGTGAAGAGACGGACTGGGTTGCTGCTAGAATTACGAATATAGCCAGTCTCGCACCGCAACTGATCAACAGGTTGGCAATATCTGCTGCCAAACTACTGGTAAAAACGATGCTGCCGGAAGTCCTGATGGGAACCCTGGCATGGAGAGGGCTACCAGATTTCGATAGCGTTTTTTTGGGGTTCCGCCGGGGACGGATGGGCAACCAGGTATTGATTCCGGAATTGGCGGTAATGTTCGAACGGCGAAATTACCTTTATGACATCGATGTCACGGCGAATGTCTTGAGAGCCCTGACACACGGTGTCCGTAACAAGCAGGAACAGTGAGCAATTGGACAAGCTTCAGGACGAGGTGACGGGAAAGAAAAGAATACCGAATTACCGGCGCATTATTGATAGTATCGTAGAATCGACTAAAGCCGGGCAAAAAGTTTTTGTCTTCGGTGCTCCATACCAGTTTATGGAATTATGTGAACTAACCATGAGCACAGGGTCTCACTTGGGTTTGAAAAAAGGCAGCATGGTCTTATTCGGGGGTGGCTGGAAATCATTTAGTGGTGAGGCTGTCGAACGGGAAAAACTGGTAGGTATGATATCACAGACTTTCGATTTGCCGCCGGAAATGATCCTAGAGGGTTATTCGATGACCGAAATCAGTGTACTCATGCTGCGGTGTAATCATGGCCGTTTTCATATACCACCATTGATTGAACCGGTGATCTATGATGAGGAACTGAATCCTGTAGAAGGCCATGATATTAGCGGCCGTTTCGGATTTCTCGATCCTTTAGCCGTCTCTTACCCGGGTTTTATTATCAGCGGCGATTTGGTGCATATGGTAGTTTCGGGATGCAAGTGCGGCCTTCAGGGTCCGGCTATTACCAGTATCGACCGGGCATACGGCCAGGAAGTAAAGGGCTGCGGCGGTATCATGAGTTCGATGAGGGCATGACGGTGAGTGTGATAAACGGGATAGAGGAGATATGTGAAGAATACGGCCTCTTGAATGATGGACAAGGTTTAGTAGGTATTCCTTTTCTAGTAAAAGGCCGCCTGGCAGCACCTCCAATTATTACCTTACAGCAAGCTGAAGACGCATTCCGAAATGTTGATAAAGATACCGCATATATCAGGTTGCCGGAAGCCCAGATCATCCGTGAACCGGTAATCAGACGGAAACAAATGAAAGCCACCGTCGACTATATCTACCTGGTCATGCCGGGGATATCGGCTGATGAACTAATCGAGACAGATATCGATAAGTTAGTCCGGGGTCCTTATGCTCTAACAGTCGACGAAATCCTGGAATACCTGGAATCAATAATTTCGACCCTCGTTAATAACCCAAACATAGTGATGAAGATACTCGAACTCTATCGTTCAACCAATGGGTTTCCTGAGATATTCCTGGACAATTTACCGGTTCTATTATCTACCATTTTCAGCCGGGGAACGGCGCGCCAAATGATAGATAACGAGTTAAGTTTGTGGGGAAAACCAGGTAGTGAATTCCTTAATGGCTGGGTGGAAATACCTTCGCGGTTTTTCCCTGGATCCACGATCAGTATTTTAGCTTCAGAAAATAACCCGGCTGCAAAACCCTTGATTCGAGCGATGCCTACCCGCCAATTACATATCACGGCGGGTAATGCCCCGGAAGCACCATTGGCTTCGATTATACGAGCGGTACTCACAAAGTCTGCCGCGGTTGTCAAACTCCCTTCAGAAGCTGTTTTAACCGGAGCCCTGTTTACCCTTGCAGCCGTGGCAACTGCTCCGGAGCATCCACTAACAAAAAACATGTCGGTGGTTTACTGGCCGGGAGGTGATAGCAATATTGAAAAGAAACTATTTCGTACCGGAGCTTTCGACCGGATCGTAGTTTGGGGGTCACCGGAAACCGTCATTTCCGTACAATCCCAGGCACGGTTTACAAGGACTGTTTTCTTTAATCCGCGTTATGGTGTCAGCCTGATCGGCCGCGAAGCTTTCTCAGATAATCTGGAAGAAATTATTACGAAAGCAGCGGCAGATGTCATGATTTACAACCAGCAAGCCTGTACAGCGTCTCTGGTGCAGTATGTCGAAGGTAACGATGAACAGATAGAAAAATATGCCTGGCAATTACAAACGAAATTAGCCCAATATGATGAACAGGCACCGGGTATCATACTCCCCCGGGTGATAGGAAAGGTTAAAAACCTGAGGCGCGGGCAGTATAGCCAAGCACAATGGTATCTTAATGAAAAAGATAGCCGGTTTACCTCGGGAGTTGTGGTTGTTAGGGGTGAATTCGATGTGTTGGACCATCCTATGTCCCGGTTGGTAGTGATCCGGCCGGTCGCTGATTTAAACGATGCTTTACCAAGTCTAGATCAGAACGTCTCAACCGTAGGGGTATTCCCCGAGTCAAAGCGAAATGAATTAAGAGACCGTATCGCTGGTAGAGGAGTATCTGATATCTTGCCGTTAGGGGAATGTAGCCGTACTTATTCCGGAATGCCACATGATGGAATGCCGGTGTTGAGTGAACTGGTAGACTGGAAAAATGCTTAAGTATCCCAGAATTGAGAATCATCCGGAGATTCGCCCAAAATAGCGGCTGAGTTGGTAGCCTTGCCTAAGACCCAATTAATAGCTGTGATCCAGACCTCGGCAGTTACCCACATTTTGGCAGTTTTCTCGGAAACCTCCCGTCTCTCGGGATCAAGTGTAAAATATACCCCCGACCAGTAAGCTCGTCTTAGTTCCAGTTCGGTTTCGTTTTTCATCACGTATACGTTTGTTTATTTGGAATCCTGTTTGCCCAAAGTGCCGTTTGTATCATCCACTTGCCCCAGCATCCAGTCCAGGGCATTCAGCCATACTTCGGCGGTTAGTTTATCTTTTTCAGTCCTCTCTGATTTCGAGCGGTCGCTATTTTTAAGGGCATCATAAACTCCCTGCCAGTAAGCTTTCTTCAGCCTTATTTCATTTTCGTCACGCAAGGCAAGTTACTCCTCTGATATTCAGATAAATATAACTGGTTCAGGTTACCTTATTGTTATTACGGCTGTCAAGACTAATTGATATCGGAATATAGGTCCATTGTTAAGGAAAAAAGAAGCAGATCACGCAATCCACCCCTTTTTTCTTAATATTGATGTAATCTTCTTATCTAACGCCACTTGTCGATACTGAATGTCGCCCCGCGTCCACCGGCAAGCTGCACACTGGCTTCTTCTTCACCACCATTTACGAGGATCACGTTTTCAAAAGGATCATCACCTTGTGCCGGAACGAGGTAATCATCCGGTAATTCTTTCCAGGGCTTACCCGAAGTTTTTTCGATGCCCATCCAGCCATTACGGAAAAAGTCCGGCCAGGAACGGTTGCGGTACCGTTTTACTGGTTCGAAACTGCGTTTCCATAGCCATTCATATACTTCGTCCTTAGTTTTGAAGCCAAGGTCGACCAGGTGTTGCGCCATTTCCGGGACCATCATAACAGTCCAACCGCCCTCGCGGGTTGACCACAGGTCGGGGAAGATATATTCCAGCCAGTTATGCGGTCCTGGTTTGCCCTTGACATCGAATCTTCGTGCCAGGCCGCCGTGTCCGGATTTCTGGAAAGCACGGTAACCTCCCGGAGAAAACTGCGAACCTACGATGCCGCCCATCCCCTGGATGATCATCACGATACTTTGATCCGGAGCGTAGCCGGATTCAACATTCAATGGGTCCCAACCTTCAGGTAATTTATCCGCATTTTCCGCAAAACACATCCCCCCATTATTCATAGGGTTGCCGTGACAGCCCATGCGGTTGACTCCTGGCGTTGCTCCTCCCAGGTTGATTGCCATTAACTGGTAGGCTCGACCGATAGGACCGTTGGCGGTACTGCCAGGACCGAGATGACCGCAGCCGGTATTTATCTGGAGTTCCTTAACGATTGGTCCACTAAGACAGACTGCTTGACTGGGGAAATTGGTGGTGCTGATACCGCAGCCCGATTCGGCAATTGCCAGGACTACCGGCAGGTGTTCCGGTTTACATCCGGCCATTACTGCGTTTACCGCCACTTGTTCGACGGTAGCAGTATTTTTGTTTGGTTGAAAGAGGACTTTTTCTCCTTTTTTCCGCATAGGAGAACCTAATCCTTCCATGACTTCGACATCGTCCTGGAGACAAATAATCTCGTCCGGTTTGTGGGAAGTTCCTTTGAGCATAGCCCGGACACGTTCTTCCGTCGGGACAACGATGGGCAAACCGTCAGTATATACTGCCAGGGGAGCTTCAACGGGGAGGGGGATATACCGGGTCTGCTGGTAAAATTCTTCGGCTTCGACTAGAGTTCCCAAGAAAAGAACTCTCGGCGCATCCGGTTTCCATAAATAGGCCTCTTTTTCCCTATCGTTCAAAGGCCGGGTAAGAGCATCGAGTAATTTGACAATCCAGTTATCGACATCGGCCGGGCCGGGTAAGGTACGTGATGCATGAATATAACGGATCTGGGGTACACCCTGCACCAGGGCTTCCCGTTTTACCATCTGTTCCTGGTCGGTAAAATCGATTACAACAGTGGGAATTCCACTCTTTTCCAGTTTGGCTAAATAAGGCAACTGCCTCCAAACAGCACCGCTTCACCAGCAAACGGCTTGGATGACGGCATCAGCGGTCTTCATTTCCTCTTCCGAGAGTTCGACCGGGCTGATAGTATAAGTTTTTTTCTGTTTCCAGTTCACATTTGGATAGTCGTTGCGCAGTCTTTTTTCCAGGGGAATGGTGATATCCGGTTCTCCGGTGATGCTGATCCAGATTTCCTTGCCCTCGAGTTTGTCGAGACGTGATGCCAATGAGTGTATCTGAACCGGCTCAGCGATCCCGACCGGGTTGAGACATTTATATATCCTGTCTTTCTCTACCATATTTTTCCCTCCACCAAAATCAGGCTAATTTGTGCCTAATGATATCACTAAATACTGGATTCCTGCAAAAACCATTAACGTACACTTGTTAATATAACGCCATCCAATCCCGGTCCACTGGTGGTGGGAGGGGTTACCGGGATTGGATGGCGGAAATCAGGTGGGCAATAAGACTAAAGCCGAATCTATTCGGACCTTAATGCCTGTATCGGGTCGAGACGTGAAGCCTGCCAAGCCGGGTAAAATCCGAAAAATAAGCCTATACCGACGGAGACGGCAACCGCCAGTATTACGATATCGGCCGTAACCTGAGTAGTCATTAAGCCTGTATAATTGACAAGAAACGACCCGCCCCAACCGATGATGACACCGATAATACCTCCGGCAAAGGTTAACAAGGCGGAATCGACCAGAAATTGTCCCCAGATATCCCGTTCTCGTGCTCCGAGGGCTTTTCGTATACCGATTTCCCGCCGCCGTTCGAGTACTGAGACCAACATGATGTTCATGACCCCGATTCCGCCCACGAGTAAGGATATACCGGCAATAGCACCCAGCAGGATGGTCATGGTCTGTGTGGATTCAGTAATCGTACTTAGTAGTTCATCCATCGTCGATATGCTGAAATCATCGTCCTCTCCCCATTCGATTTCATGCCGTTCCTGGAGGAGCAGGGTAACTTCTTCTTTAACCTGGTCGATGTATTTTTTATCAGATACTTCCAGGACGATCTGGCTGACGATATGGTCGCCAGTAGTAGTCAATGACCGGGACATCATTCCCTGTAAGGTAGTCAATGGTATCAATATGATTTGATCGGTTGAATTCTGGGTGGACGAACCGGTACTTTTCAGGACACCGACCACCGTGAAAATATTGTTGTTCATGCGGATCTTCTGGCCGACCGGATCGTCCTCTCCAAACAAGGTGGTGGCGACTTCAGACCCTAATAGGGCGACTTTGGACTTGCGGGTATATTGATATTCTGTGATGAAATCCCCGTTGATGACTTCAGCATTAAATACCATCTGATAGTCCGGAGTTACCCCGGTGATACGTACCATCATGTTTTCGGTACCGGCAATGACCTGGGACATCGATGTGGAATAAGGTGCTACCCCGGAAAGATTAATAATCGTTTCAGTGATTGCTTCCGAATCTTCCAGGGTAAGGGTAGTTGCGGAGCCGAACCCGCCCCGGACATTACCTTCACTGCTGGAGCCGGGCTGTACGTAGATCAGATTAGTTCCCAGGCTGGTAAAGTTACTGACGATTTGGGCAGTGGCACCTTTGCCAACGGACATCAGGATGATGACCGCGGCTACCCCGATAACCACCCCCAAAATAGTAAGGAAACTACGTAACTTATGGGTTGATACTGAAGTCCAGGCTGTTGATAGGAGTTCCAGGATTCTCATAAGTTTTCCTCTTTGATAATTTGGCCGTCTTGGATATGGATGATGCGCTGGCAATAATGGGCTATGTTGTTGTCATGGGTTACCATCACCAGTGTCATTTCCTGTTCCACACTCAGAACACTTAAGATTTCCATGATTTCTCTACTGGAGTGGCTATCCAGGTTGCCCGTAGGTTCATCAGCAAGGATTATCGGTGGTGATTTTGCGACAGCCCTGGCTACTGCAACCCTTTGCTGTTCGCCTCCGGACATTTCACTTGGACGGTGTCTTATACGTTCTTCAAGCCCTACTCTAACCAATGCTTCTCTGGCTGCCACAGAGTCTTTTATTCCAGCGTACCGCTGCCCGAGTTCTACATTCTTGATTGCGGAGAGGAAGGGCAGCAGGTTGAAGGTTTGAAAAATAAAGCCGATCTTTCTTGCCCGGATCAAGGAGAGTTCTTTGGAATTGAGCTTGGAGACTTCTTTCCCATCCAGCAGGTAACTCCCGGTTGTCGGCCTATCCAGGAGCCCGATGACATTTAGTAACGTGCTCTTTCCGGAGCCTGATGCTCCCATGATGGCCAACATCTCTCCCTTTTCAACACTCAAGTCTACCCCCTGAAGTACCCTGAGTTCTCTTTTACCCATGGCATAACTTTTAGTGATACCGTGTAGTTCAATTAAGTTCACTAGAAACCTCCAGGAGGGCCGCCGCCCCCGGAAAATCCATCTATACTCCCCATCCCACCAAAACCCTGTTGAAAATTTGAACTATTGGAAGTTGAGCTAGAACTGCTTACGGTATAGGTTATGGTTTCTCCCTCGGTAAGGCCGCTGGTGATTTCAGTATTCGAATCATCGCTATCGCCGATGGTAACCGTGCGGGTCTCTGTGTTGTCACCGTTAACAACCTGTACGGTATAAGTCTGGCTGGACCGGGTTAAAGCCTTCGTTGGTATGATCAGGACGTTATCTGCCTGGGTAACAGTGATTACCACGGTCACTGTTAATCCATCCTTGAGACTAATATCAGATGATTCTGTTGAAGTATTGGTCGATTGATTCCCGGACCCCGGGAAAAATCCGGACGGAGGAGTCATATTTGCCGAGAATCCTGCAGGTAGTGTCATGCCTTCCGGCAAGGTCATATTACCGGAGAAACCGTCACGCCGTCCCATTCCTGATCTTGAAGTGCCATTATCGGAAAAACTTTCGGGCCTTATCATTCCTGAAGGGAAATTACTGATACTTGATATGGTTCGGGTTGTATCCAGTTCAACCGTAACTTTGTAGGAAACAACCCCCGACGATACTGTAGCGGTGGGGGCAATAGCTGTGATCGTTGCCGGATAAGCCACTTCAAATGCGTCTATGGTAACCGTAGCTGCGCCGCCCAGTTCGACCAAGAAGATATCTTCTTCGGTCACCTGTATATTGGCTTTGAATTTATCCGGATCAGCAAGCTGCATCGCCACGGTCCCTTTTTGTACATCATCCCCACCGCTAACGTTGATCTTGGTAATGAAACCGGCAAAAGGGGCAGTGATGAAGGGACTTAGGTTTTGCGCTTCTCCAAGATCGGATTCGGCGTCTGTTACCGTTTCTTCGGCTTCATCTACCGCCGCAACGGCATCTTCTACCGCGATCTGGGCACTTTCTAGTTGCAGCTTCGCCTGGTCTGCGGCGAGGACTTTTTTCGCAATTTGAAATGCGATGTCTCCAGTAATATTAAAATTATTTCCACTAAGAACTTCTTTTAAATATGCTTTCGCTTGTGTTAATTGACTGAAGATAGCTTCTATCTGAGTCTTCCAGAAGGTTGGGTCCGTAGAGTATTTCTCTTGAGCGGTTTCCAGAGCCCTTTCGGCATTATCGACAGCATCCTGGGCATATTTAACGATAGCGATGTCTTCGAGGTCAGCTTCTGCGGATTGCACGTCCAGTTCCGCTTGTCTAAGAGATAATTCTTTTGAGCTTACAGATCTCTTAGCAGTGACCAGCGCATGTTGAGCATTATCCAGGGCTTTTTCAAGGGACTTGATTTCATCTTCCCATACTGAGGTGTCTAGTTTAGCCAGTGACTGCCCCTCGGTTACTGTTTCTCCCGCGGTTACCATGACTTCTTCCACGGTACCGGCAATATCGAAGGTGAGGTCTTCCGTCTCGGAAAAAGCGAGATTACCCGTTCCGGTTATCTCCAATGAAATATCTCCCTGTTGGACGGTAGCAGTCACGGTTTTCGTGGTGGTTGAGCTTTCTTCTTTCGAGGAACAACTACTGGTCACAACGAGAAGACCGGCGGTTAACAAGATTGGAATTAATGCTTTATTTACTCTCACTATTTTGCACCTGCTTTCTACTTATAATTTTTTATTACGATGTTGTTTCTCCTGACTCACCAGGAGGAGTGAAAGGGGGGAGGTCTGTTGGTGGTGTTCCACTTGGTCTTAAACCATTTCCCGGTCTATCCGGTCCGCCTTCGGAAAAGCCTAATGCCTCCCGCAGTTCGTCTTCAGTGACCCCGAGTGTCGCGGATGCTTGTGCCAGATCGAACATTCCCTGTCCTGAATTTTCCAAAGACTGGCGTAAATTTTCTTCAGTTACCCCTAATTCTGCAGCTGCGGTTGCCCAGTCCATGGACGGGGGAGTCCTGTTGTCGGAAAAAGCTCCTCTCGGCGGTGAAGATGGTGTTAATGGTGATGATACCGTGGGTGTTGTTTCGGTAGTAGTGGTTGTTGCCGATGTACCGCTACAGGCGGTTAATCCCGCCAGTACTAATACAATCAGTGTATTGATACCTACAAACAAACAGGACTTACTCCATCTCATTTACAACTCCTTGAGCCGGAAAAATAAAATTCATCTCCAGTCTAGGCTTCCGGGAACAATACCAATAGTGTTGACTGTCATCGTTTCATTTTTCCGTATAGTATCCGAGTCATTTAGGAAAGTGACCCTTGTCATGGGTCGATTGTAGTTAACAATTACCGGTATCACGTGAAATAAGAAATGTAAGTAGAATATAATGAAGTCGTGAAAGTTAAAGTAGCGTTCGCCGATCCAATCAAAGTGATCAGTTTCGCGTCAATTCTGTGGCTGGTTTATGTCCTTGTCTTAACAATTATCAGTCAATCTTTTAGTGATCCCAGGCGTGCGAATAACGAGATTATCTTCTACCTGATGTTGGGAGGAGTTGCCCTGGCATGCCTGGGATTATCTCTTTGGCCGTGGATTCAACGCCGGCTGGGACGTTTCTTTATCCCTATTATGATATTTATCATTACTGCTTTACCAATTCTTGCAGCTTGGATAACGATGATACTACCGGAAACAAATTTGATGATGTTGGATTCCGAAGGCCTGGTTCTTAGAATTCTTCCCTTCCTGCTTGTCGGGTTTTTACTGGTAGCATGGCAGTACCGCTGGCCATATATGTTACTAATTGTCCTGGGGATAACGGCTTTGAATGCCGGGATAATATGGTCTTATACTCCGTCTTCGTTGCCATATACACAAGGTGGGGTCTTTAATAACAGGCCCATTTTCCGAGGGGCATTATTGGTTCCCATAATTCAAAGTGTGGTGTTCCTGGCAGTCGGTTTCACTATCAGCTTCCTGATGACCCGTCTGCGGAAACAACAGGAATCTTTAGAGGCGGCCAATGTACGGCTTACTCATTATTCCAGTACCCTGGAACAATTAGCGACGACTCGCGAACGCAGTCGGCTGGCTCGGGAATTACACGATACCCTGGCTCACACATTAAGCGGTCTGGCAGTCCAACTCGAAACAGTGAAAGCTTATTGGGATGTAGACCACGAAATGGCGCGTAATTCCTTGGAGAAGTCAATTGCTACGGCGCATTCCGGTCTGGAAGAAACGCGGCGCGCCCTTAAGGCTTTACGTGCAAGTCCGCTTGATGATATGGGATTGGCAGGAGCAGTAGAAGCTATGGCTGCGACATCTGCGGCACGTGGTAATCTGACCCTTGACCTCTCGATATCCGATAACATTCCAGCCTTATCTCCTGATGTGGAACAGGCGGTGTATCGTATCGCGCAGGAAGCTATAACCAATGTTGTAAACTATGCCGGTGCACGTAACCTGAAGCTCCGTTTGGAATTCTATGAAGGGAAGCTTAGACTGATTGTTGGTGACGACGGTCAAGGCTTTGAGATTGACAAAGTTCAAAAAACCAGTCAATTCGGTCTTACCGGGATGAAAGAAAGAGCGCAGTTGATCGGCGCGGATTTGGATATAAGAAGCAGCCCGGGCATGGGCACTACCGTGATGTTGACTATTTGATGCAGGGGATGTTGAGATGAAAGTAGTGATATGTGATGACCAGGATATTGTACGTGATGGTTTGGTAATGCTGTTGAAACTTGAAAAGGATATTGAGGTCGTGGGAACAGCTACTGATGGGAGTGAAGCATTGGAATTGGTTGATAAGAGTCAACCTGACCTGGTACTAATGGACCTGAAAATGCCGGTGATGAATGGCGTTGAGGCGACGCGCCGGATAAAAACGAATCACCCCAACATTAAAGTGCTGGTGTTGACTACCTATGATGATGATCAATGGGTTTTTGATGCAATCCGGGCTGGTGCTTCCGGATATTTGCTCAAAGATACTCCACGTGATGAACTGGTAACAGCTATAAGAGGTACCTTTTCCGGAAAGTCATATGTCGATCCATCAGTGGCAGGGAAATTGCTGGATATGGCCTCAAGTCATCAAACTCAACCAACAAATATCATCACTGAGAAACTGACGGAGAGGGAAATTCAAATACTGCAATTGATCGCTAAAGGTTTAAGTAATACTGTCATTGCTGAGCGGCTTTTCCTTTCGGATGGTACCGTCCGCAATCATGTGAGTTCAATACTGGCAAAGTTAGGTGTGTCCGACCGCACCCAGGCAGCGGTGGTAGCAATCCAACACGGATTCGGTGATGATTAACTAACCCGGAATTTTGAAGCATATAAAAAAGAGCAGGGTATTAAGGTACCCTGCTCTTTTTTAAACCGTCGATTAGCCTCGGGCGAGGTAAGCTTGTTCCCGAGGTAATATTACCAGTGAAAGGACATTAACGTGGGATGGCTGGCTAGCCATGAAAACAACAGCGGCAGCGCATTCTGCCGTCGTCATCGCCGGCATCTTCGGCATGTTGGCCATATTCGGCGGCGGAGCTTGCATTGGCATATTCGGATTAGCTTCATGTTCAACTTCGCCGGGATATATACAGGAACAGTTGATACCAAGGGAACGGCCTTCCAAAGCAGTAGTTTCAGTTAAACCAATCAGGCCGGACTTGGCTGCGGAGTAAGGGGCATTATTGGGGCGGACACGGAAGGCAGAAATACTGGCAACGTTGATGATTCGTCCACCACCCTGTTTTTTCATGATTTTGAAAGCTTCCCTGGTACAAATAAAGGGTGCCCTTAAGTCAGTAGCGATTACTTTGTCCCAGGCATCGGTCGTCATTGACTCAAGGGGACTGCCGCCAAAGACTCCGGCATTGTTAACCAGGACATCGACCCGGCCGAGTTTTGCCACGGCCTTTTCAAAAAGGTTGATGATTTGGGATTCCTGCGTAACATCGGTTGGTACTGCAGCTACCTTGACACCCAGGGCAGATATTTTTTGAGATAATGCTTCAAGAGCTTTTGCGTCCCGGGCAGCGATTACGACATCGGCTCCTGCTTCAGCAAGGGCGATTGCAATTGCTTTACCGATACCACGCGACGCTCCGGTAACTACGGCTACTTTACCGGTTAATTGTTTCATTATGACCTCCTAAAAATAGAGTGTGATTCCTAATTCAGAGTACAGGTTGGGAGTCTAACATACAAGATGGATAGTGTCAACGAAAGTTAAATATAGAAGTGTCGTTGTTTTATTTTCAGTTTTCTTCCTTCGATTCCGGTTCTGTTTTTTCTTCGAAATCTATATCATTCTTCTCCTGCCGTTCCCTCAGCCAACGGCGGATATCGTTCAAGGCTGGTGGCGATATACTGAAGACTTCGATATCAGGTGGGAACTGGATCCCATGACCTTCCCGGATAATTAACATCGCCACATCATTATCCTGGAGGGTATCCTTTATCCTTTGTATGATATGGTCGTACCGTTTCTTTGAAGCCTCGTTATAAAATTGGGAAACCAGGGCGGCAACTTTATTGCTGAGAAAACCGATCATCATATGTCTTTCCCAGTCCATCGATTCTTCGATGGTTTCCCTGTCTTCGGCTACTTCCAGACGCGCTCCCATCAGACATTTTTCTCTCACAAGTTGGTGGCTGGAGGGATTAAGTTTTTGCAGGATTTCGATCCCGTTCTCACCCGCCTCGGTGACCGATTCATGATAAATGATCTTGACGGAGCCGATTTTTGACTCCAGACTGGCGACGTGTTCCCTGACCTGCTGCCAGTAGAGGTTATATTTATCAATGTAATCCGGTGGTGAGTCTTTCCAGGAGAAAAGAAGGGGGACAAGGTAAAGTTTCTTCTTACCCTGGAACTGTTCTGCCTCCGGTTTTTCTATTTTACCCAGTTCTTCTGCCATTTTCCCGTTCCCTTTCCTGAAAAAGATACCGCTTATACTTTACTAAATACTTTCCTGATATTCCGGTGTAAATTACCGTCTATTTTAGCCACAGCTTCATACCGTACGCGGTGAAGTTGCATTTGTTTTTCTTCAAATTCGGACTGTGAATACAATTTTTCCGGATGAACGTAAATATCGTCAACTACACGGATCGCCCGGGGTACCTGAAACCCGGTAGGAGAATCAGTCCAATCTTCCAGTCCGCCTCTGAATAAAGAGTCGAGAATACCCATGGTAAATTCCAACCGGATATCCATATAGTGTTCTCCTTCCCCTACCCACCCTGTATTTAGCAGGTAATAGTTCAAATGAGGAAGCCCGCGGACTATTTCATAAAAAATATTGGCGTGGTCTGCCAGTTCTCCAGCTACGAACGGATCGTAGAAAAACTCGCTGCGGATTGTACCGGCCTTGGTAGGATCACCAGCCGACGATTCCATCGCCTGTCCCAGTATCATCATAGCGGCTGCCTGCTCACGAGTTAATTTGGAAATCGCCGGAATAAGCGGTCCGCGGGTAATAAGTACCAGATTGTCCACTTGATCTACATCGATATATTGGCTGGCATGCATAAAGTCCCGGCGGCAGACTACGGCCCGGCCGTTTGAAGTCCTCTGGAAATTATAAAAATCATAATCACCATCCTCTTTGACATGGACATTTTCACAGACGGTATCAGGTTTAAGCAAGCCATAATATATCTCTTGCTGCTGCCCGGGATTTACTCCTTCTGTCTTGACAAAAACACCCCCCGCTTCAAAACCGTAAAACGTTCCGTCCGGAGTCAACGTGCCTCCGTCATCCTGTATCAGCCATGATTGCTCATTACCTTTTTTGGCCAATATTTTACATGAAGTGCTGGTTTTTCCATTGGCGCTTAATGCCACCAAAAGAGTACGGCTTAAACGATAGTCGCCGTGTACGGATTGTAGATAATCTTCACGGCATCCGGCATGAAGGAAAATACCTCTTCCAGTCTTCTTGGCAAACCAGTCTTCAGCAGCAAAAACCCCCTTTTTATATTCTCCGATATAGTTACCATTACGGATTATCTTTACATAACGTCCATCGTCGAGCATTGCTAAGCGGATAGTAATATCTTTTTGCGGTAATGGTTTGTCTTTATTCTTCTCAAAATTAGCATCAGCAAAGAATAAAATGTAATAAGTAGGTTTTTCAACCCTCGCAACCGGCGGGATGAAGAGGTTTCCTCCCCCGCTGGCGATATGGGCGAATCGTTCCGGGATGATTAACCGGACGGTTGTCCCGCTATTTTGACGGCCGACTACCCGGTCGATCATGATTAAATTCTCTTTAGCCAGTGCTTCTTCACATTGTTTTAGTAGTAGTTCTTCTTCTTCACCGAAACTGGAATCGATACTGTTTTTCGTGAACATGGCCGACCGTGAACTGGGTTCGCTTTCGGCAGCAAAGTTACCCCATTTGGTCTTTTTAATACCAGGTTCTTTCTGAAGTAGAGCACGAAGGTCATTTTCACCAGGATTATCATGCAAACGGTGTTCCTGGGCGGCTTTCTTTCTAATTCTTTCAGCGGTTTGAACAAACCGTGTTAAATCGAACTTGGACAATTTTCCGTTTCTCCTTTAGCCGTACTTGCATCAGGCTGGGGATGGACAAACATTATACCATGGTTATACGGTGTTATTCAGATTGAATAATTTCCATCAATAGCGTAAATAAGCAGTCAATCGATGGTAACCGTTTGAATTAGATTTGCCAAGTCAGTTCCTTTTGTCTTAACCGGGATGTAATTATCTGTCCATCCTTTCCAGTATCCTCGTTTATCCTGGGTTTCCCATAATACCTGTCTTTCATGACCTGAAAAAGAAGACCTATAAGCATCTTCACATTGTACTGCCAGAGCTAACATCTTGTGGGTACGTTCCTTTTTGACCGACTCACTCACATTGCCCGGGAAAGATGCTGCGGCCGTCATTGGCCTGGGAGAATATGGAAACACATGGATACGGGCGAAACCCATATTTTCACAGGTTTGGTAGCTTTCTTCAAACATATCGACACTTTCGCCTGGAAAACCAATAATGATATCAGTAGTAATGGCTGCGTCCGGAACAGTATCCCTGATCATTTTAACCGCTTCCATGTAACGGTTGACCGAGTATCGTCGCTGCATGATATGTAGAGTCTGGTCGCAACCGCTTTGCACGGCCATATGAAAATGGGGCATCAGGCGATTGTTTTTCCATAGTTCGAGAAGAGATGGAGATAATTCTTGTGGTTGAAGTGAAGAAAGCCTGATCCTAGGTAATCCGGTATCATCCAGAATAGTGCCCAGTAGTTCCTTAAGCCCTGTTTGTTTATCTAAGTATCCGCCCACTCTAGTTCCCGTTAATACTATTTCTTTAAAGCCAAGAGCTTCCCTGTGATGTATCTGTGTCATGACCTGGTCAGTAGGGATGCTGGTCTCCCCCTGGCGGACTTTAGGTACGATGCAGTAAGCACAAGTACCATGACAACCTTCCTGTACTTTTATGAACGAACGTGTACGAAGGGAGAGCGGTATATCCTGTGACAATACATCTGAAGGATGATTTGATGGAAAATGTTCCTTGAGTAGTGGTACAAGTCGTGTCTTGTTTTTATTGGAAACAACCAGTCCGACACCAGGGATTTTCCTGAAAATGTCCGGGTCACGTTCAGCGTAACAACCTGTAGCAACTAAAAAAGCAGAAGGTTTCATTTTATGAGTAAAACGTAAACGCTGCCGAGACTTAGCGTCGGCTGTATTGGTGACGGTACAAGTATTTAGGATGAAAATGTCCGCCTGTATGATGTCAGATGTTATTTCGTAACCAGCAGTTGTCAGATCCCAGGTGATTTTTTCCGTTTCCGCCTGGTTCAGTTTACATCCCATGGTCTCAAGGACGATTTTCATAAAGCTAACTATCCTTTATTATGAGCTTAGAATACATCGCGAGCATAGGTGATTTAGATATCATGAATCACCGAGTAAAGAAATTGACTCTAGAACTTAGAATCCATTATACTAACTGTTAAACTTCAAGGGCAACTTAGATAAATTTTGTGTTCATTTCCGCCGGGAGGGATAGGAGGCATCGTGAATAACGGAAATCTCAATAGAGTAGTGGTTACTGGCATAGGTGCCGTTACACCACTCGGCCTTGATATGAAGACTACCTGGGAAGGGCTGGTTGAAGGCCGCTCGGGTATTGCAAATATTACTCTTTTTGATCCGGTAAAAATGGGGACGAAATTCGCTGGCGAAGTAAAAGGATTTGATCCCACGAAATACATGGGCCGGAAAGAAGCCCGCCGGATGGACCGTTTTGCTCAATTGAGTGTAGCGGCGGCGAAACAGGCGATTGAAGATGGTGCCCTGAAAGTTGATGCCGGGAACGAGGGTGATATTGCTGTTGTGGTAGGCAGCGGTATCGGCGGCCTGACGACTCTTTATGAGGAAGCCAAGGTCCTGGTTGAACAAGGCCCGGACCGGGTCAGTCCTTTCCTGGCCCCGATGATGATATCCGATATGGGGGCTGCGCAGGTTTCAATTACCCTGGGTATTAAGGGGTTGAACCTCTGTACTACTTCGGCTTGTTCCAGCAGCGCTGATGCTATTGGTGTTGCTTTTGAACTTATCCGGCGCGGCGATGCTGCCGCTGCTCTGGCCGGTGGTGCGGAAGCTATTATTAATCCATTGGGAATCACGGCATTCAGTTCAATGAAAGCGATCTCGGCGAGAAATGATGCACCTCAAAAAGCTTCTCGTCCCTTCGATGCTGAGCGTGATGGTTTTGTCATCAGTGAAGGTGCTTGTATTCTTATACTGGAAAGCCTTGTACATGCTGAAGCCCGGGGTGCCCGGATTATGGCTGAGTTGATTTCATATGGTGCTACAGCCGATGCTTTCCACATGACCCAACCTGAAGAAACCGGTAATGGCATGGCTCGTGCTATGCAATTGGCCCTGACTAAGGCAGGCCTTGGTCCAAACGATATCGACTATATAAATGCCCATGGAACCTCGACCCATTTGAACGACCGTACGGAAACGATGGCGATTAAGAAGGTTTTTGGCGAACAAGCCTATAAAGTACCTATAAGTTCAACAAAATCGATGTTAGGCCACCTGATCGGTGGAGCTGGGGCAATCGAAGCCGCTATTTGTATTCTGACGATCCTCAATGGAATTATTCCACCTACGATTAATCTGGAACACCCGGACCCGGAATGTGACTTGGATTATGTGCCTAACATAGCCCGGAAGGCTATTGTTAATACTACTTTATCAAATTCCTTTGGTTTTGGTGGACATAACTCGGTCCTTATCTTCCGGAGATATCCCTGGGTTTAACTATCCGGAAAATCCATGTTATTGTTTATATAACCGACCTTTGATAGTTGGTAAAAAAGATTTTGCTTGTTGATATTGATTGAATATGGGGAGGCATTGTTTTGAGTCACCAACGCTGGAATGTCCTCCCCCCACCCCCCCCAGACATCCATTTCGATAAAGCTGGAATTTCTCCGCTACTTGGCCGAATTCTATATCATCGTGGTATAACCGAAGTATCGCAGGTACAAGCTTTCCTTTCAGGAGAGATCACTCTGTGCAGCGATCCTTTTTTACTACCGGGAATGCATCAGGCAGTCGTTCGTATTAACCGGGCATTACTCGGAGGCGAAAAGATTGCTATATTCGGTGATTTTGATACTGATGGTGTTACCGCGACAGCCTTGATGGTCGAGGGTTTAGCGCTATTAGGTACTCAAGCTATCCCATATATTCCGCACCGGATTACTGAAGGCTATGGTCTGAAATCGGCAGCCCTGGAGAATCTGCGCAAACAGGGCGTGACGCTGGTTATTTCAGTTGACTGCGGTGTGACTGCCGTAATACCGGTGAAAAAAGCCCGCCGTCTTGGATTGGATATCGTAGTGACTGATCATCATGTCCCCATGAGTGAAATCCCAGATGCGGCTGCAGTTATCGACCCCAAGCTGCTTGGTTCCACTTATCCATTCCAGGAGCTGTCCGGAGTGGGTGTTGCTTTAAAATTATTACAGGCATTGTCCCTGAGTTTGGGTAAAGAATTAAGCAATGACCGGCTGATTGATCTGGTGGCTTTGGGTACGGTAGCGGATATGGTTCCATTGCTGGGAGAAAACCGTTTCCTGGTAAAGCAAGGCTTGAAGGTATTGAATGAGACTCCCCGGCCCGGTATCAGGGCATTAATGAATTATGCCGGGAATGGAAATACCGGTATCGATTCGGAAACGATTTCCTGGCTGCTGGCACCGCGTTTGAATGCCGCAGGCCGCCTTGACCATGCCATTGCCAGTTATCAACTTCTTACTACAGAATCTGCCGAAGAAGCCCGGGTATTGGCTGAACACCTCCAAAAAAAGAATTTGGAAAGGCAGGCGTTAACTTCTAAGGCTACCGGACTAGCTAAAGAACAGGTAACAGCAAGAGGGGTAAGTCCGGTACTGGTTGCCCAGGATGTTGATTTTCCCATAGGTATTTGCGGCCTGGTAGCCAGCCGGTTAGTTGATGAATACTACCGCCCAGCCGTGGTAGTCCGGACCGGTGAAGAATTCTGTACCGGGAGTTGCCGGAGTATCCCTGAATTTAACATCATTGCTGCTCTAAATGAGTTCCAATCCGCTGTAGGTGGGTTACTCCATTTCGGTGGACATGCTCAAGCAGCCGGATTCACTTTGCCGATCAGGAAGCTTAACCATTTTGATGGATTTTTAAACAAGATGGCTGAGGAACAACTGAAAGGTCTGGATTTACGGCCATGCCTTGATGTCGATACGGAAGCCAGGTTTTCTGAATTGGGCGGTGATGTTTATCCGACGATCCAGAAGTTGTCACCGTTCGGACAGGGGAATCCGGTACCTTCTTTTCTCAGCCGTGGGGTGGAAATAGTAGAATGCCGGACGATGGGCAGTAATAACGAACATCTTAAACTGAGGTTAAAGCAGGGTGGCGTTGTCTGGAATGCTGTCGGTTTCGGCTTAGGTAGATCTCAAAATGAAATGAAATCCCCGGTTGATCTTGTATATAATATTGAATTAGACCACTGGAATGGTTCACGGAACTTAAGATTGAACATCCTCGATTTTCAAAAAGGCGACATGGCATCTAAAGGAAAAGAAAAATTACCAGGGATTGGTAATCAAAGATATGCCTGATATTATCATAGGCCGTAATTCAGTACTCGAGGCGTTACGCGCGAATCGTAATATTACCAAGTTATTGCTGGAGAAGGGGATAAAAAGCGATAACCGGATCGCCGAGATTATCCGGATCGCTGAAGTATCCGGCATCATGGTGGAAAATGTTCCCGGACAGATGCTTGACCGGTTATGCAATCATGGGGTACACCAGGGGATCATGGCATATGCTGAAGTAATGCCTGTATTATCTCTTGAGGATTTAGCTGCTGTTTCAGCACGAAAAGAAGAACCTCCCTTATATATCGTTCTGGATGGTATTGAAGACCCTCATAACCTTGGAGCAATTCTTCGTACCAGTGATGCTGCAGGTGTCCATGGCGTTATTACCCGCTCGCACCGTGCTGTTGGCTTAACCCCGGCCGTCATGAAAGCAGCCGCCGGAGCCGCAGAATACGTTCCCTTGATACAAGTAACCAATATTGCCCAGGCAGTCGATACTCTGAAAAAGCAAGGTGTTTGGATTGTAGGTATTGATAGTACAGCACAGGAAAATTACCTGTCCCTGGATTTCCGACCGGCTACTGCTGTTGTAGTCGGGGCGGAGGGGGCGGGCATCGCTCCATTAGTAAGAAAGAAATGTGATTTTCTAACCTCAATCCCCATGAAGGGTAAAATCACCTCCCTGAATGCCTCAGTCGCCGCGGCGGTAGTCATGTATGAGGCGTTCCGGCAGCGGGAATACCAGTAGGCTTCTTATTCAGATTTTCTGTTTACTTCAGCCGTTAATTCCTGGTTAATATACTCAAACATACTAAAGAGCCCGTCTTCCATAGATATTTTCGGTTGCCAACCGTCCAATAAATTACGGGCTAATGAACAGTCGGCGGCTTGTCCCCAGATCGTTGTCGTCGATGGTAGGTGTTGTACTTCAATTTGTTTTCCGGATATTTCAATTATCATGTCAACCAGGTCATTGATCCGGATGCGGTTTTCACTGCCGATGTTAACCGGCCCGACCAGTTGATGCTGGTTAAGTTTCTCTGCTGCCCGGATAATTGCATCTATGATATCATCGACAAAACAGAAACAGCGGGTTTCTTCACCGGTCCCATTTACGACGAACGGATTTCTCTGTGGATATTCCAGTGCCCGGCGCACGAAGACCGGGATAGCCGAACCGCGTTCGAGATCATAATCCTGGCCGGGGCCGTAAACTCCCATCAACCTGAGGATTGCCGCCCTTAGAAGATAACCATCATCTATGACATAGGTGATGGTTTTTTCTCCAGTCAGTTTCGCCCAACCATAGGATAAAGGTGGGTCAGCCGGCATTGCGTCTGTCTCCTTCAGTGCCGGGGACTCCGGGACCTGTTGTAACCGGGCAGGATAAACAAATGTACTGCTGGCATAGATATAGCGGTTCACCTTGTTTTTTATTGCAGCATCGAGTACCCGGTTGTCTAGTAATAGATTCTGCATCATGACTTCTCCGGGTTGTTGTTGATAATATCCGATGCCGCCTACTTTCGACGCCAGGTGAAAAACGGTATCGATACCTTGGCATGATTCCATTGCAGATTCTTCATCCCGTAAGTCGACTTGCCGGAAATCGATAGAACCTATCACCGCAGTCAAGTGATCCAGCTTGCCCCGTTCCAGGTTATCAACTACCCGGACTTCTGCTCCTGAAATGATTAATCTTTTCACCAGGTTGGAACCGATGAAGCCGGCTCCTCCGGTTATCAGGACTTGCCTGCCCTGCCAAAAACTCACGGTATTTCCTGCCGAAGGCGCCCGTCGACCAGTTTTTCACGGTTTTCCCGGTACCATTTTATCGTGTCATTAAGGCCATCCCGTAGTGATACGCCCGGTTGATACCCTAATATATCCTTGGCCTTGGTGATATCGAACCGGCGTTGTTTTTGTCCGTCCGGGCGGTTCAGATTCCAGACAACTTTACCTTTGAATCCGGTTAATTCAACTAGCAGTTCAACGATTTGTTGAATTGTATGTTCATTGCCGCTGGATATATTGATCAGTTCCGGAGTATCGCATTTTTCTGCTGCTAACAGGATGCCTTCTACAACGTCATTAACATGTACAAAATCACGTGAAGGTTTACCGCTGCCCCATACTTCGACAATATCGGAAGACTGAACCACTGCTTCGACGAATTTACTGACCAGCGCCGGAATCACATGACTCTGATACAGGTTGAAATTATCATATGGTCCGTACACGTTTCCCGGGACGATGATGACGGAATGGAAACCATACTGCCGGTAATATGCTTGAGATTGAACGTGAAGCATGCGTTTCGCCAGTGAATACGGGGCGCTTTCGGGTTGGGGTGGACCGTCCCATAAGGAATTTTCTTTGAGAGGGGTCGGGGCAGATTCCGGATACCCGCAGCCCGCACCTGCAGCTATTAGTTTCTTTATTCTATATAGATATGACTGATGGATGATAAAAGTACCCATCGTCAAGTTACGGTAAAAAAAATCAGCCGGTTTTTCTTTATTTACCAGTATTCCTCCCACTAAACCCGCCAGATGTATCACGATGTCAGGCCTAGTAGTTTTGAGTAACTTGGCAGCTTCGTTCTCCTGAGTTAGATCATAGTCCCGGCTGGTGGGACAGATGATTTCTTTACAACCGATTTGCCTTAATGTAGAAACCATATTCGTGCCGATAAATCCAGAACCACCGGTTACCAGGACACGTTGTTGGTGCCAAAATGAAACATGTACATTTGATGATATTTTGACTATTGGCATATATAAGACCAAAAATATGACTATTGTGCAGTATACCAATAACATGACTGATTTGCAACTTATTATTTTTCTTTGATGCCGAAAGTGGTTAAATTGTAGATAATGCGATTCTTGTATTGATCGTTTATTCAGGTGGTGAAAGCCAGGGTCAAGCGCCCTGGCCTTCGTAATCAACCCGGTAATTCGCCGGGTTTCCAGTAACTGCAGTTTTCACCTGTAAGACTAACTTGCCCCATTGATGTTCATAATGGAATTCTGCTATTTCGTTTGGTGCCAATTGATTAACCGGTACCAGTTCATTTACGATACCCCCAAATGATACATAGCCGTCCATACGGTACCGCAGGTTGTTTATGGTGTCTATATTCTTTAACAATATAGTCTTTTTACCCATCTCAGAGACATTCCAGGACAGCGCATCGGTGTAGTTGTCCGTTGTGATTCCGATCTGAGACCCCCGGTCAACTTTCCACATATTTATACCTCCTTAAACGCTAACTTACATATTCTTAATTTTTATATTATCGAACATAAGTTCTTTGTTGTCAAGTAGTTTGGTACGCTAATTGGAAAAAATATGGACAAAAAACGGTAATTGACTTAATGATGCCGGATTGTTATATTTCAGATGAACGCAAATGCATGTCGGTCTTTGTACAATCAAACTCCGGATACCTGAAAACGAATCACTTAAAGGCAAGCGCCAGGTGATCAAGTCTATCATTGCCCGTGTACAAAACAAGTTCAGTGTATGTATCGCTGAGATCGATGATAACGATGCCTGGCAGTTGTCTTCGTTAGGTGTAGCTTGCATCAGTAATGACAACCGCCATGCTAACGAAATCCTGTCTCACGTGGTTGATTTTATTAGTGAAAGCCGGTTTGAAGTCGAGATGCTTGATTACAAGATAGAGATTCTGACGGCTTTTGGGGACTAGTTGAACAGGGGATGGCTAGCCTGGTAATACCGATTGTGTAACAAATAAAACAACCGCAGAATCCGGTAATAATATGGAAGCATCCGAGTTCCTCGATTATCTGTTGGCACAACCCGATTATAGGGATCAGGCGGTGCACATTGAACGTCTTCCACCCCGGACTGCTGTTAATGGTGAGTTGGATAGTCCATTAGCCCCGGAACTCCAGGAATGTCTTACCCAACATGGCATCGAGTCTCTCTATAAACACCAGGCTGCAGCGGTAAATTCATCCCGCCGTGGTGAAAATGTGATTGTATCCACACCGTCAGCCAGTGGTAAAACGTTGTGTTATAACGTATCCGTGCTTCAGGAAATACTGGAAAATCCCTCAGCCGAATCACGGGCATTCTACCTTTTCCCAACCAAAGCCCTGGCCCAGGACCAGCTTCGGGTGCTGCATGAACTGGCTTGCCCGGATATCCTGAAAAACAACGAATTAGCAACGTTTGATGGCGATACTCCCGGTATTGAGAGGTCGGATATACGCCGGCGTGCCAGGGTTATTTTGACCAATCCCGATATGTTGCATGTCGGCATCATGCCCAACCACCAGTCATGGTCCCGTTTTCTCCGGAACCTAAAATATATTATTGTGGATGAAGCCCATATTTATCGCGGTGTATTCGGTTCGCATGTGGCTAATGTACTGCGCCGTCTACGGCGGATTTGCCGGTTGTATGGTGCCGATCCACGCTTCATTCTCTGTTCGGCTACGGTGGCCAATCCCGGGGAACATGCCGAAAGGTTGACCGGTTTGCCTTTTACCGTGGTTGATGATGACGGTTCGCCGCACGGAGGAAAGGATTTTGTGTTCTGGAACCCTCCTTTTGTTGGTGACTCAAAATCAACCCGCGGCAGTGCTAACAGCGAGGCGATTAGTCTTTTCTGCGAATTAGTTAGAAATGAAATCCGCACCTTGACCTTTGCCCGCACCCGGCGGTTGACGGAAGTGATCTATTCGTATTCCCGGGACAAACTTCGCAAACTCGATCCGGGTGGTAACTGGCCCAAACGAATCCGAGCTTACCGGGCTGGTTACCTCCCTAAAGTCAGGCGGGAGATAGAAAAAGAACTATTTACCGGGAAATTACTTGGTGTGGTAGCAACGGTGGCGTTGGAACTGGGAGTAGATATTGGCGACCTTGATGCCACCGTGCTTACCGGTTATCCCGGTAGTGTTGCCAGTACCTGGCAGCAGGCAGGCAGAAGCGGGCGGCGGAAGAAAAAAGCACTTAGCTTTCTCATCGGTTTGAACAATCCTCTTGATCAGTACTTTATGCGCAACCCGGAGTTTTTTTTCGGAAAAAGCTATGAAAATGCCCTGGTTAATCCGGAGAATCCTTATATCTTACGGGCACATTTATTATGTGCCTCATGGGAGTCGCCGCTTTCTGAACGGGACGAGGTTTATTTCGGCCCGGCATATATTACGGAGCGTAATGAATTGGAACGGCAGGGCATTATGCGGGAAAGACAGGGTAAATGGTATTTAGCACCATCGATTGCGTATCCCGCTCAATCTATCTTTATCCGCTCGGCCTCGGGAGAAAATTTCCACATAATCGACACCAGCACCGGATCGTCTACTGGAGACGGTCGAAGCGAATATGGCAATTTTCCAGGTCCATCCCGGCGCGGTCTATCTGCATCAGGGACAGCCATACCTGATTATCAAACTCGATTTAGCCGAACACACGGCTTATGCCGAGCCTACCTCCGTTAATTATTTCACCCAGACCAAAGAATTGACCGATCTGCGTATCATCCGGACGCTGCGGGAAAGGTTTTCCAGAGGTACCCGGGTATGCCTGGGTGAAGTGGAAGTTAGCACTACAGTGACTGGATTCAAGAAGAAAGCCCAATATACCGAGGAAGTCATCGGCGAAGAACCGCTTGATCTGCCACCCCAGCAGTTTCCCACAATATCGTTATGGTTCGATTTGCCTTCACGGGCGATAGAGAATATCGATAAGGAACAACTGGACTTTGCCGGCGGTTTACATGCTACCGAACATGCGGCCATCGGTATTTTACCGCTGTTTGCCTTATGCGACCGTAACGACATCGGCGGTGTCTCTACTCCCCTACATCCCGATACCGGCCAGGCGCAGATATTTATCTATGACGGCCATCCGGGAGGGGTAGGAATTGCCGAGAGAGGGTATGACCTGATCGAGACCCTTTGGGAAGCTACATTAAAGACGATTCGGGAATGTCCTTGTTTCGACGGCTGTCCCAGTTGTATCCAGTCTCCGAAATGCGGCAATAACAATCAACCGCTGGATAAAAAAGCTGCCCGAATCCTGCTTGAAGCCCTGCTGGGATATATTAAGATATCATAACGAATCATTTTGATTACTCAGTACCTTGTCAAGCACCTTTTTCAATCCGGTTCGCCATACCTCCATTGAATGCTCCTTTTCAACCCATTCTCTGCCGGTAACTCCCATTTTTCTTCTCAATTCAACATTTTCAATAAGTAATTTTATAGCCGCTGCGAGCTTGTCTACCATATCCCGGTCAACTGTCTGAAGTGCTTTTTGGAAGGCGGGCGAGTCAAAATGAACGATATCCCCTTCAGTATAAATGCTGGTAAACGCTTTGTGGACCACCAAGCCGTTCTCTCCATCACGGATATATTCTGAGTTAGCCCAGACGTCGGTGGTTATGATGGGCAATTCATAACTCATGGCATCAAGGAAAACCATGGACGGTGTGACGGAAGTCGGCATTACAAAGATATCGGCGGCCTGGAATTCCCGTTCCAGGGCACTCCACGGCATTGGTCTTTCTTCAATTCTCAGACCGGGAATACCCTGGTAAGATTTCTTTACCTTCCCAGGTATACCGGAGCGTATAAACAACTCCAGGTTTCCATATTCCAATTTCAGGATACGGAAAACCTCGAGTAATATCTGTCCGCCCTTTAAACTGAAGTTCCAAGCAGCGTTTATATTAGTAGAATTCACAAATAATAGTTTGACTATATTTTTGTTGTCATAGGTTTTTATAAAATCCCGTATTGGTACTCCAGAAGGAATGACATGAATTTTCGCTTCGAGTTCAGGAGCAATAAGCCTTTGCAGCAGTGCCCGCTTGCCGGCTTGACATTCATAAACAATGCCGCGGCAGTAATTTGAAGCGAATAAACGGCGGATCGTACTCCGGAAAAGATCGAAGGGCTTCTCACCCCCAGCCATGATATGGGGTTGTTCTGCCCGCATATCAAGAATCCAGGGGCGTTTTTGAAAGGACGGGTGGGAGATAACATAAAGGAGGTCGGTATTCCGGGGTACCGGTGTTCGAGAAAGGAGCCAGGCTCTTGCCAAGTTAGTAGGCAGCCAGCGGCCGGCGGCATTCAGCAAGCGGTAGCTTACATCTAGACGAGATAACCGTCTCCATGTGGAAGACTTGCTGTTCCTGGTAATAAATTCATATCCGGATGGCGGACTTATTGAAAGACGGTCGAATTCCCTCCGCTGCAGCCATAACGGCTCCAAATAAATCCGCTTTACTGACATATGTCATATATCGTACTGAAAATACTGACATTAGTCAATAAATACAAATCTAATAGATACTTGACAATATAACGCACTTATGTTCTAATACCTGTTATATAAACGTCGTTGTATTGGTAAGAAAAAATTTGAATTAAGGAGAAATACCGATGGGACATAAGTATCATTCCGACACAGGAGCAAAGATTGAGAGTATCACCTATACCCCTGGTATTCAGGAGAGTAGCGACTTGGAAGCAGCAACGAGGAATATTAGTTCCTTTGTCGAACCGGGGAGTCCGGATTATAACACGACGCTGGTGGCTCCCACGCCGGATGATGACCGACTTCAGGTATTAAGAATTGCCGTACGGTTGCAGGCCACGGTGGATTCATGGGCAGAAAGTGGCACCGTTCTCAATTACCGGATCAAACGGAACGGGCTTAGTGTTGGTACCGGTACCCTGACCGATGCCGGTGCCACCGGAGATCTCTTCATAGCTCATGACATCACTGAGCCCGCCGGTAATCTTACAGGCTCATCTTCCTATGATATCTTTTTATGGGTAAATACCGGTAGCTGCGTAATCAGTGTGGTGAAGGTGTGGGGTGGGGTGGGGACAACTATAGTCGGTCATGGTAACCCTTTCCCCTCATGCATTCTATTAGAGTCTCTCGGGTTTGTGCTCTCCTTCGGCGTGTCTTCAACATGTTGGAACAGGAATACCATGGGCGGGTTTCTTTGCTATTGGACACGGGATCAATGAGTCACAAAATATAGGGAGACAGAAGATATGGAATGGTGATTATTCGATGATTGAATATGGAAGCATATCCGTTGTATCAGATCCGGTAATAGGATGCTCAGGGACGGTGGCAAACGACATCAATTGTATCCGGGATTGCGATTTTGTACTGAAAACTAATCGATAAATTCGGGTATTTAGACTGTAATAATTGCCATACTTTACATTCGGGCATACTATAAAAGACTGAAACATTGGTAATAGATTCCTACTTATTTGCTCATATGGGGTTCTGTTTTGGCTGATATTCATACTATCCAAGAAATAACGGTAGTACTCGGGAACGAACCAAAGGTAAGTTAAGCATGATTCTAGTTTAAATCAACTAGTTTGAGGTGGATTTTTTTGAAATACGAAGAGACGCGCTTTTTTTAGGGGATGGAACGGTTTCTCTTTTCCCCTTATCCACGCAATTCCGAGAGAAAGACCGTAAGATAAGAAATACCTAATAATGAATAAGCAGTCGCCTTTCTTTCCCCATAATGTAATGTCTCTTGCCAACCGGGAGATAAATTGGTCAATCCGATATATTTCCACTTCTGCTTTTTCTTTCCGAAAAGAGCAAGAATCGTTAATCTGGAATATCTTTAGATCTTTCTTCACCAGTGTATAACGTTCAAACAAGTCGAGGATGTCTTGAGTCATGAAGTGATGTGGGTGTGGGAGGTCAATGTCGAAAAACCGCATTATTTTCGCTGACACGGAATCTCCATAACAATCAACGACAACAACAAGAAATGCAGAAGGAGCTAAAAGCTCATTAATCTTAGTTACACACGAATTTAAATTACCTACGTGATCAAGCATATTAATCGTAAAGATCACGTCGAACTGCGTATCGAAGGTAGCTTGCTCTAAAGAAACAGGAACAAACCTTACATCTTTGTATTGTTCAATATCTTTTAAAAAGGGTAATATGTCAAACATATTCTTATACAAAGGATCAATAGCATATCTCTCTCCTTCCTTAAGGGCCAGAAAGACACTGGTTGGTCCAGCCCCGATGTCTAGTGTCCTAGTAGATGGAGTGAAAAGGATTTCTTTCTTTAACCGTTCTATGAGTTCTGCCCATGTATAAGTGCGTACTCTAACCCATTCTCTGATATTATCTACATTCTTTACATATTTACCTTCTTGATGTTGTGCGAGAAGCCATCGTTTTTCAAATTGATTCTTATCGGACATTCAAGGTCTCCATAAACACGTGGAGCTTCTAGCTTTTCATAAAGAATTTTGTATAACCAGTTAACCATGCATAACGGCAAAGCGTGTATGTTATCAAGTGTCTTGGATTATGGAAGTAAATAGCTAAAATTACAGCGAAATATGGCGAGGCAAGGCGAAGGAGTATAGATGCATTATGTCGTGAATCTAACAAAAGATTTAAACGTGTGTGCTCTTTAACTTTTCTTTGCCATGTTGCCCATTGTCTACCGTGGCGATAATATTGTTTGAGTAATCCCCTGAGGGTATTCGGGAGTCGATGATAAATCGGCGCGTTCGTCCACCATAGGTTTTTCCAACCCGCCTCCACAATTTTTTCGGCAAGACTAACATCTTCTCCGCAGTCTTTGAGTGGAAAGCCACCAATACTCTCAAGACACGAACGGCGAACTACGTGGCACGCTCCTCCGATTGCGATTTTCTTAGGGATACCTTGAAACCACCTGTAACTCGATATCAGTGGAGACGGAGAAGATCTGTTAGAGCGATATAAAAATTCACGCTCTTGTGCATTAGTTTTACTTATGTTGTTGTCAACAACAGTCTTGTCTTCGCAACCAAGAAGACCTACCTTGCTATCACTGAAAAATTCATGTACTCTTGGGAAGAAACCTTCACTAAGAGAGCCATCTGAGTCTAAATATAGTATCAATTCCCCACTTGAATTTCGCCAACCTATTTCTCGAGCGGCAGCAGGGAATGGCTTGTCCTTATCTTCGAAAAACAGTCTTGTAGGGTATTGCTTAACTAAATCCTGAGTTCCGTCAGTACTGTTTCCATCAACAATAATAATTTCAGTAATGAAACTATTATTATAATAATACATAATAGATTCTAAAGTCTCTTTTATTGTACTAATACTGTTTTTTGTTAAAACAACTACAGATGTGTTCATTAATTCACCATATTATGATTATGATAGATATCAAAGGAACCATTAGAATAAATTAAGAATGATTTCTGTGATTCCTGACTTGTCAGCCATTTCTCGAAGAGATTATTTTGCCCATGTAGTTGTATAATACGTGTTCCCTGTTTGCTAACTATAACATAAGTGAATTTTTGAATTGACGAAGAGTCGCGCCACATTGCCTGATCAGAAGTAAACATATATGAGGTCCCGTAGTTTTGAACAAGAACTGGATCAAATGACCATATCAAAGCGGGATCTCCAGCTAATAAAAAAGTATATGGGGTAAAAGGTTTTACACTCTCTGCAAAAAAGCGAGTTCCTTCAATTTCGGAAGTGGAAATCTCCTCTTGTATTGTGTGTGAACTAAAGTGAATAAGAATGTGTAGGGAGAATAACACTATGAGGAGAGGTATTAAGACTATATTTCTATTTAAACAAATAACGATAATACACGATGCAGGCACTGCTGCAAACCAAAAGATTCTGTGGAATAACTCGCCATAAGGAATTGCGATAACCATCGTGGCACCAATAGCTAAAAGAAAACAGGCAATGAGTGTATCTTTGTAATATAAAGAAATCCGCTTTCTTTCTATAAAGATCATACTTGACAGTATTGCACCACCATAAATAGTAACATACGAGAATTGTGAATAACGACTGACTATTATAGCTACTGAGGGCGAACTATCCTGTATGCTACTTGACAGACTAAATAAGTCTTGAAAAGGCATCGAGAATATATTGGTTATTCCTGTTTCGAAGCTGGCACTAGCATAAAAAAATAACCATCCAATGTAAAAAGTTACACTGAGTGTTATGAGAGACCATCGTTTTTTATATAGCGATACTAAAATTATTCCTAGTAACAGTATTAAACCAGTTAATGCATGTGTTATTGTAATCGAACCAAAACTAAAAAGGAATACTATGAATTCAGCAGAACCTGGCCGTGAATGGAGTAAGTAAACGAAGGTTGTTAAATACAATAAAAAAGCCAAAGCTATTGGCATGTAGCCGACTCTAAAACCCCAAGTGGATAGTAAGAATAACAGTGATATATTAAATATATGCGGTTGCTTTATTCCTATACGTTCGGCTAGTCCGAAGATGAGTAATGCACCTATAAATGCCCAAATAAGAGGTGCATACATAATTATATCTTGAATTTTAATTCTGTTAATTGTAATCAATGATGCAGATAAAAAGTGAATTCCTGGCCACGTATGGTAAGCAAAAGGAGGGTAACTTTCAGTAGGACCTATGTGTCCAACCTGTAAAATGAGATTAACCTCAGAGCTAGGATAGTAAGCAGAAGGGATAATGGGATTCTCCATCATGAAAATAGTGGTTCCAAACAGGTAGACACAGAGAACAAATAGCGTGGCTATGTACACACTAATATTATGTTGCCTCGGATGGATCATTAATTCAATGATACAGAGTAGAAGAATCGCGATGCCGACCCAATAAACTAGAGGTAGATGAGAAATAAGTCCAAAGTTATCACTGGCTTCTACTTCAATCGGCCAAATATGCAAAGAGGTAAATAGGAAAATTAGGATGCATACAAGTAGAAGCAGGAAGTAAAATCGTTTGGTAAGGACAATCTTCGATTTCATTGACAAACACGAAATTTATTATATTTTTGTTATGAATTTACCTGCGTATTATGTTTGTATATTCTTATTATCTTAATGCCTAATTGTATGTGTCGAGGTAAAAATGTTAACATAAAAAACGAACACACTTGATTAGCTAAGTACTTATTTCCCCAAATGAATACTTATTGCTTTATAATCGGCGCTGAGATCGTTCTTCTGAATTCCGTATCTACCTGCAAGTCCCATATGTTCCAGAGTTGAAACGGCGTATACAGCGTCAAAGAACCCCTCTGGGAAATCCATTTTCGTTACGTCACCCTGGACAAACTGGAAGCCAGGATATGTGAGATTGAATTGGCGGGTATCTATTCCATACACTTTCCAACCCAAAGATGCTAAAGCCGGTGCTAAAACGTTGCTTCTGCTTGAACAACCTACATCCAGTACTTTACCTATCGGTAACTGTGATAGTCTGCCAATTACAAAGGAATACTCGAAAACTCGCGCATCGGCTGTCTGATCGAAGGAGTCCAGATCGAAAAATATACTACCAAAGCGATGAACTGTCCGGTATAAAAACCTGGCAGTTGCCAGGCTGATCTTTAGTTTCATACGGTTATTTCCCTTTATTAATCACTATTTGTATTGTGTGTGAAAATGACGGTACGAGAGCAATTGTCCTTTCGACAATTCTTATCGGTAAAGGAAAAGGGGGATCAGAGCCATCGGAGGCTGTCAGACTTTGGGTCTCAATTATCTGAAAATCATGCAGGCGAACAAGCTCCTTAAATGCCCGGAAAGTGAAGACTCTTATATGGTCTTCTACCGGCAAACCTTTGTGCCATATCCGGCCTACCTGGTGTCTGGTACTCACCGATGTCATATACGGCTGAATACCGAAGAGTAGGGCGATGCGATTAACCAGAGATGCCAGGTTAGGAGTAGAGATGATACAAATCCCTTTCGGGCTAAGGCAGCGATTTATCTCGTCCAGTAAATGGTCGGGATCGAAGAGGTGTTCGATGTTTTCACCGGAGAAAATAACATCGAAGTACTCATCCGGAAATGGGAGATTCTCTTTATCGAGGTTCAAAAGTGAACATTTTACCCCACGGCCAAGAGCGGCTTTATAACTTGCTTCAAAAATTTCGATACCAAAGGCTTCCTTTGCCCAGATAGCTTCTTTAATAGCTACGGTAATTCGTCCGTCATCGCAGCCAATATCGAGCAGCCGTTCAGGATTGGGGGCGTATTTCTTAAAAGCTTGAATTGCTTTCTGGATCCTTCGATAATGTGGAGCCCCACCTCTCCCCGCCAGATGTTCCTGGAAATATTCTTTACTTATACCCAAATTCCACCGTCCTGCTTTCTTCGGTTGAATTGGCATCTACATACGCTTGAATACTACCTATATCGGACCATTTTTCTTTGAATGTGTAAGCCAGGACTTCGTTACCAAGAAGAAGATGGCTGATAAAACCACCCAGGTTATCACGTCGCCCCTCCCTGCAGAAGCGGTTGAGGATCGGGAAGATGGACGGCGGGAAAATATAACATGCGGTACTAACCAGGGTACTCCCGGGTACGGCGGGTTTTTCTGCGAATGCTATAACCTGGTTTCCGTGAAGTCTGACGACCCCGAAATTTCTTGCTTTCTGACGGTCGCCGACATCGTATACGGCTAACAGCGTTCGCCGATTATCATAACAACTTATGAAGTTATCCAGATCGAACTCGAAATAGTTGTCGCCACCGATAACCAGCAGGTCTTCATCGAGTCCTTTCTGCTGTACCAGCATATTTAAGGCACTGACGGCGCCGGGTTTCTCTGCTTCACTTTGGGCTCGCTCGACGAATAATACGACTTCCCGTGCCAATGCTTTTTTCCAGGACATAAACTGGCCTTCATATTTGCGGTTTGTAGAAACAATGACCTGTATATCTCCGGGTATCTTCTCGATAATATGGGTAATTAACGGCTTGTCTTTTATCTCGAGAAGAGGTTTAGCTATGTCCTGGAACAGAGAATGGAGACGGGTACCGAAACCTCCGGCCATTATCACGCATTTCATAGTTTACTAGTGCCCCCTATCACTGGCCATTATTTCTTTTTTCAGTTCCCGGACAGCTTTCCGTACTGCTTCTTCTGAGTTCAAGCGTGCTTTCCAGCCAAGTTGTGCCAGTTTTGAGATACCCAGTTCGAAACGCGGTACATCACCGGGCCAGCCGCGTTCTCCGCCGGTATATTTGAGAGTAGCGTTACTACATCCCATCTCCCGGACTACGATTTGGGCGATCGTGCTTACCTTAGTACTGGAGTCGCAGCCAATGTTGTAGACATTGACCGGGTCGTCGGCTTGACGGAAGATATAAAGCATGGCATCGACGAATTCATCAATATGCAGATAAGACTTCTGCTGTAAACCGTCTCCTTTTATTTCCAATTCTTGTGGATTATTCAGTAATTTGTGTATGAAGTCGTAGACGACCCCGTGCGTGCCATGGTTTCCTACAATATTGGCGTTCCGGCATATCCATGCTTGCATGCCGAAGATGTGACAATACGAACTTATCAGACCTTCATCAGCCAGTTTCCCGGCGCCGTATAGGGAAATCGGCAGGAGCGGTCCATAATCCTCCGGAATAGGAAAACGCAGGGCTTCACCATAAACCACGCTGCTTGATGTGAATACGAATTTTCTTATATGTACCTGTCTCGCAGCTTCAAGGACATTAAATGTGGCGAGGATTTCCTGGTCGAAGTGTGTCCCTGCGTCCCGGTAATCACGGAAGACATCCGAATCAGCGGCCAGATGAAAGATGACGTCGTGTCCGGCGATCGCTTCAGCCAGCCTGGCACGATCAAGCAGGTCTGCTACGATAAGTTGAACCCTGCCGTTTACAAGGTGCTGTTCGATGAACTCCCGCTTACCTACAGATAAATTGTCATAAACAGTAACCGGCCCCATCTCAACTAGCCGGTCTACTAAATGGCTGCCGATGAAGCCGGCACCACCGGTAACGAAGAACCTGGTTGTATTTTCATTTCGTCGGTTCATCGTGTCACCTTCTCCGGGTCATCATAATGGGTCATCATCCGTATCCTGGTTACTGAATAACCCAGGCCGGTAGCAAAGATAGTGAGTCCGACCACATACATCTGGGCGAGAACTCTACAAAAATCCTTACTTAATAATCTCCGTACTCCCCGCGGCAGAAAATCGGTCAAGAGGTAGCGCAGATAGCCCATCTCGACCTTAATCGGTGCTTTCACCAAACGGTTTTGATGATTGATTATGGCCTTGCCCACCCCCTCCCCGTACGAACGCTGGAAAAGATAGCGTAAGGTGCACCGACGGGCAGGGACTTTATGAGAAATAATTACCCGTGGATCGTAGATTATCTTCGCTTCCGGGTATGAAGAAGTTATTCGCATACAGAAATCGGTTTCTTCGCCGCCAAGTGGCTTCCCCCCGCGGTGGCCGACATTATCATCGAAACTGCCGACGGTATTGAAGATTTCCCGCCGGAATGACATCGTGTTCCCGTGTATGTTACGGACCCGGGTCCTTGTCCCGTTGGCATATCCCCGGTAAGTACAGCCCACTATCCAATATAGTTCCTCAGGCAACCAGGCCGGCTGCCGGCCTTTCCATAAGGGTATTGCTTTGCCTCCTGCTGCCATCACCTGTGAATCCCGGTAATTATCCATCAGGTTTTCCAGCCAGCCTTCTTCGGCGATGGCATCGTCATCCAGAAATACCACGATCTCACCGGTGCTAGCTTCAATACCAGCATTCCGGGCAGCAGATAGACCTTGTGGCTGTTTACTCTCGATTACGCTGACGATGCCGCTGACGGTACCGGGAAAAGACTCTTGAAGAAAATGGTAAAGCTCCGGCTTCCCCCGGTCCACTACCAGGACAATTTCTTTTTCCGGATAGGTCTGGCGAAGTACAGAATCTGTTGCGTCCAATATATCCGAAGCCCTTTCGATCGAGTAGGATGAAATTACCACCGACGCCTTCATTTGCACTTTTTTGATTTCTCCAGGTATTGACGAAAAATGGTTCTAGCAATCAACCAGCCGTCTCGAAGGTAAGAAACGTGAGACCGTCCGCTGATTCGTTTGGCTTCATAAGACGGTACTTCGACAATGGTGTAGTTATACCTAACCGATTTAGCCATCATTTCCCATTCCACATCATGACGCTGAGACTGAATATTCAGTTCCATGAATTTATACCGTTTAATCAGGAACATACCGAAACATATATCAGTGAACTCTGTTTTCCATAATTTATTTGCGATAGTCTGAGCTATGTGCGTAATAATACGGCGGTCCCAGGTCCTCTCTTCGGAATAACCTCCGGTCATATATCTTGATCCTTTAACCAGGTCGTAACCATGTCTGGCTTCTTCCATATATACCGGGATTTCTTCCGGTAACTGCGAACCATCAGCATCGAGTACCAGGAAATAATCACCGACGGCAGCCTGAGCGCCGCAAACGATAGCGTTGCCTTTGCCGTAACCGGTCTGCTGCAGTATTTTGATGTCAGGATAAATACGTTTGGCTGTTTCAATCGTCCGGTCGTTTGAATGGCCGTCTACCAGGATGACCTCTTCTATTTCCGGGTGGTATGGTATATGAGACAGCACTACCGGTAGGTTTTGCTCTTCGTTGTGGGTGGGAATAATGATTGATAATTTCAAGCCTTACCCCTGGGACAGTTATCTGAAGATATCCACTGCAAGGCTGAGGTAAGGTCCGGTGCAAAATAGTTGGGGACCACATCCGGTATCTCCGGTAACTTATTATGTACCAGCACCGTCCGGCACCCGGCTCTTTTTCCTGCCTGGATATCACTTAATGAGTTGCCTACCATATAGGATGAACTAAGGTTGATATTCAGAGCTGCTGCTGAACGTAATAAAAGGCCGGGTTGAGGTTTTCGGCAATAACAATTTTCATCAGGATGATGGGGACAATAGAATATCCCGTCGAGAGTAATACCCTCCCGTGCCAGATCTCTTTGCATCTTCTCATGTATGATTCCCAGATCTTGAATAGTGAAATATCTCCGGGCAATTCCTGACTGGTTGGTTATTATAACCACCTTATAGCCTTGATTATGAGCAGTTTTTATTGCAGGTATAGCTCCTGGTAGTAATTCCAGGTCTTCCGGACGGGAGCAATAGGGGACATCCTGGCATAATGTCCCGTCTCTATCAAAAAAGATTGCCCGTGATGTGCTATTTATTCCCAAAGAGGTACCCTTCCACCAGGCTGCATATTATGTGTCCTGCTATTTCGTGTATCTCCTGTATCCGTGGTGTGTCATGGGATGCTACTGTCAGGACAATATCAGCTGTTTCTTTTAGTTTTCCGCCCATTCCGGTAAAAGCAACCGTCACTGCTCCTGCTGCCCGGGCGGCTTCCATCGCTTTCAGCACATTAAGAGAGTTTCCGCTAGTACTTATGCCAACTACCACATCGCCTGGTTCGGCTAATGCCTGTATCTGGCGGGCGAAAATAATGTCATATCCATAATCATTTCCTAATGCGGTCAGAATTGATGAATTAGTGGTCAAGGCAACAGCCGGTAGAGGTTCCCGTTCCAGATAGAATTTACCGGCCAATTCAGCAGCAAAGTGTTGGGCATCAGCGGCACTGCCGCCATTACCCGCAAAATATATTTTCCCCCCATTTTCGAATGTCCTGGTCCAACATTCAGCGATAGCTGCCAGCGTGTCTATATCGTTTACTAATGCAAGTGTTAGAGAAACGCAGTCGCCAATCTGTTTCCTGATTTCACACTTCGGATTGATTCGGTTCTTACTGCTGTTAACGTGGGTTTTTAACATCATCTCTTTTTCCAGTTTACAGTTGTCCGGTAGATTTCATGTGATTGTTCCTTCGGTAGAACCATATTCTGGCCAGTTTAGGCATGGTAAAAACACAGGCAACGGTTTGAGCTGTTGTCCAGCCGATGCCGGCACCAATAATACCGAGACGCGGCATGAAAATAAGACTGAAAGGCGGATTCCGGTTAATCGCTGCCAGGGCTGGATTCCAGAACGGCAGTCCCAATATGAAAACGTTGCTCAAAATAATCGTCGCTACCGATGCTATGGTTAAGGAATTGTTGATCATCCTTACAGGTGCTTTTGAAGACGGTAAAGACTCGGATATTCTTACACTATGAGTGAAATTAATCATTGTCGCCAATTTCAAATATTTTTTATCTCCAAGGTTTATTCAGGTTTTCGACTATAGAATACTATTGTCCAAATGTAGTACGTATTGTTGAACGGTTATTTTTCCACCAAAGAGACTTTATGCAGGAACCTCTCCAATTCACGGCGGGCGAGACGGCTTGGCCTTGTTCCCAACTGCTCCCACCTCTGCACGGTAGAAAGGCTGACGCCAATTTCACGAGCTAAATCTTCCTGAGACCATCCAATTTTCCCCCGGAGTTCCTTGATGTTTGCATTAAACTGCTTCATTTCCGAGTCCTTATAGTTGTTAAAATACGTAGCAAGTAGAGTAGCATAAAAATGGACTATTGTCAAATTATTTTGACACTAATAAAACAAAAAGTCCCCAATGGAGAATTTGTATTTGGTTTGATGTTAATGTTCACCAAACAGTCTGTAACCTGCCTGGAATTAAAAAATGCTCAAAAATGGAACAGGCTTACCCCTGGTGTTTTGAAATCGAAGACGGTGGGGATTGTTGGGTTGGCAAGCATAGCCGGGAGATTGCACGGTTAGCCTGGGCTTTTCAAATGGAAGTGGTTGCTTCCAGTCGTCCGGCAGGAAAATTCAGCTAAGCTCGAATAATCGATATTAATTCCCGTGTGGAAGTAATGGCCAACCGTAACAGGCAATTATTCTAGCCGAAATATTTTTGTTGGCAAAGGACGGAAGCCCCGGATAAGACGATTTCATTCAGATTTGGATTTCCCAAGTATTGCAGGTGCGATGCTCCCGTCATATCTACATTAAGCTGCTTTTCCACCTGGACCGTTGCGGTGCTGGCACCTTTCAGGTAGATGGTTCCTTCCCGGCTGCGGAATTTTTCCAGGTCCATCTCTGCCGCCCCCCACCCGCTCAACGAGAGATTTTCACATTGGCCGCTTAATTTAGCACTACTGGCACCTGAAACCAACAGGTCAGCTTTTACAGTCCTCATATTTCCGCTTAGATGACTGGCCCCGGTTATTTCCAAATGAGCCTCTCCACATTCTATATTGATTTCGGTTGAACTGGCTCCGGAAAGATACAGGTCAAAAGGACCTTGCATTTGGAAACCGGTGACCAGTCCACTGGTTGCTGCGGACTGTCTCAGCCGGTTCAAAACAGGCAAAGTAATCTTAGCTTCCAGAATCGGCCTGGCCTGGAAACGGACCGGTTTCAAATAAAACTTGAGGATATCTCCGGTCTGGACAACATTAGTTTTATCGAAAAGGCTTTCATTTGCGGTTACAGATACACTGTATTCATTACTGGCAGTGATCTCAAAAATGAATGCACAATCGAACTCGATATTTTGAAAGTTTTTAAGATCGTATTTACGCGTAGTGATGTTTTCGGTATCGAATAATGCTGGAACAGGATTATCTGTAACATTTGGAAATATCTCAGAATGGATGAATGTGTTCCCGGGGTTTTGTGCGGCTGAAATGAGTATTTGCTTGGCTTTTTCGATTAGTGCCTTTGTTTCAGCCCCGGCTTCTTCAGCAATTGAATCCAGTATATGGCTGATTCCAGTGAGTCGCCGGTTAACCTCTTGATTTGTTTCTTTGCGATTTTGCATCCGGTAGGCCTGTTTTCTACTGCTTACAGGTTTGAGGGATTATAACTTTAATCTATGGTTTTTTAGCGATAAAGTCAAATTTTAGCTTCAGGAAATCCATTTTTCTTATAGTGGTATTCGAGCAGACCAGTAATCTTACGTTTGATGAGCAACTCAAATAGCAGATAGTTACTCGATCTTAGCCAGGAAATAGCCAACCCCTGCTTTGGTGAGGATGAATTTCGGTTGGCTGGGGCTGCTTTCGATCTTTTCACGCAAGCGCCGAATATGTACTTTCAAACTATCGGCAGCACCAGGATAATCATTTCCCCACACCGCTTCCGCAAGGCTGGAGTGAGTGACAACATGACCGGCATTCCGCATCAAATGAGCCAAAATCCGGCTTTCCGTTATTGTAAGTGCTATCTCTTTCCCGTCACACCTGAGTTGACCGCTGGTAGCATCCAGGTGAAGTTGTCCGGACACCAGTTCTTCTTCTTCGCTTGGGGATTGTCTTCTGATCAGGGCTTTGACCCGTGCCAGGAGTTCCAGTTGACGGAATGGTTTAAGGATGTAATCATCGGCTCCCCACTCCAGACCTTTAACCACATCCGCTTCATCCGACCTGACGGTAAGAATAATAATCGGGACATGGGAAAACAGCCTTGTTTGACTGAGCACTTCAAAACCACTGATATCCGGTAAGCCCAAATCGAGAATTACAATATCAGGGTTTTCTGTCTCAACCAGTTCCACGCCCTTACGGCCAAGGCGCGTCGAAACTACTTTCGCTTCCGGCCAGCGAATCTGGAAAGCTAGAGTTATTGCATCTACGATTTCTTTATCGTCTTCAACAATGAGTACCTTCATCACCAGCCTCCTGGTAGACCATTCATCAGTTTATTATACAATAATTAGCTGGCTGCCGGTGAATTGGTAGCAGGTGGCAGCGGTATTGAAAAACTGAAGGTCGAACCTTTCCCGACCTCGCTTTGCACCCATATCTTGCCGCCGTGCATTTCCACCAGGTATTTACATAACGCTAATCCCAACCCCAACCCACTCAGGTGTTCCTTATCTGCGGCCAGACTGCGGTAAGGCTGAAAGAGTTCTTTTTGTTCTTCCGGTGATATCCCCGTCCCGGTATCCTCGATTTCAATGACCATATTGTTAAAGGCGATGCTGGTGCGGAGTGTGATACGTCCGCCTTCCGGAGTAAACTTGGATGCATTAATCATCAGATTCAGAACGATCTGTCTCAAACGGTCGGCATCCCCCATTACTGATGGTAAAGTTGGCGGTATCGATAAACAAAGTGTCTGTCCGTTGCTGGCCAACATTGCTTTCATGTCATCGGCGATAGCTATCAACAACGGCGCCGCGTCGAGTGATGTCAAACTCATTTGGAAAATGCCGATTTCCAGTCTCGCCAGGTCAAGAAGTTCGTCAATACGGCGATTGAGGTTATTTGCACCACGGTGAATATTATTGGCCAGACTCAGGTAAGGTTCCTGTTTAAGTTCCGAGACGAGTAATTCACTGGAAGCCAGTACCGGTGTTAACGGGGTCTTTAACTCATGTACCAATGCCCTGGTAAAGAAGACCCTTCTTTCAAATTCGGCTTCAAGTTCTTGCCGTAGCTTACGTTCTTTTTCATAAGCTTCCTGTAATTGGTCCCTGGTACGTTCTGCCTCAGTGATATCTGTAGAGTGTCCCAATACCGCCCGGCGTCCCTGGAACTGAATCGAAGCTACTCCTTCCAGCATGATGCGGGTTTTCCCATCCGGGCTCATTAAACGGTACCGGTATGGTGTAGTCCGTTCTCCTTTCAACATCTTGATGGCATTTTCTCTTACCATTGCACGGTCGTCAGGATGAACCAGGTGCATTGATTCTTTACCATAGACACTGTCGGCGCTTAACCCGGTGTCATGGAAGAAAGCTTCATTCATAAACCGGAATTTCCCATCCTGGGTTATAAATAAGCCGATGGGTGTACTATTTCGTATGATGCGCAGGACTTCGCTTTCGTCCTCTTTCTTACTTTGAGATTTCTCCAAGAGAGCGACTTTTTGGCGCAGTTCCTCGATTTCACTGATCAGTTGTTTCTTGGTCTTATGTTGATCGTTCATCTACTCAGCCGTTCATTGATTAGTCGCCACCATTCTAACGCCGTATTTAGTTGTCGTCAATGTGTGAACTTTAGTTGACTGTTATTTTTTCAGTCGAGAGTCTTGGGCACAATGTAATGAAGTCCCTCTTCTGGCCGTTACCAAACATCGGCCGCATGAAATACAGGCCGCAGGTGACTGGTTCCCATTCCGCCAATTATCCAGTAGATTTATTTCCCGGATAAAAGGCCGGCTCATCGAAATCAGGTCGGCATCGCCGCTATTGAGGATCGAAAGCACAATGTTCATACTACGGATGCCCCCCACCGCCGCCACCGGGACGTTGACGGCTCGTTTAACAGCCGCCGCCCTTTCCCGAAAATAGGCGATACCTTTAACTACCGAGGTAGCACCGAGTCCCCCACTAACCTCAATGGCAGTTACGCCGGCTGCTACCATCTGCCGGGCGGTTTCCAGTTCCTTCCTCGATTTCCAGTCCACCCTCGACGTCATCTTTGACACCGAATTTGATCAGCAGCGGTATCCGGTCCTGCGTTGCTTTGCGAACCCGCTTCACCACTTCGAGATGGAACCGGCGGCGTCTTTCCGGTGTTCCGCCCCATTCATCCTGCCGCTTGTTGGTGACGGGGGATAAGAACTGGCTAATCAAATAACCGTGGGCAGCATGAAGTTGAATGGCATCGAAACCGGTCGTCACTGCCCTTCCCGCTGCTGCTTCGAAAGCTTCCAAGACTCTTTCGATATCGGCTGCGGTCATTTCCCGGTGGGCTTGCTCTCTATCCGTATCAGCCGATACTGCCAAGGCGGTGATTCCTTTGCCCTGAACAAATCCGGTATTGATGCCCGCGTGCGATACCTGGACGGCAATTTTGCCACCTCCCTCGTGGACTGCTTCAACCAATCGTCTTAATCCTGGTACTGCCTTATCATTATGGATGCCGTATTGTCCTGGCCCCGCCTGTCCGGCCTCATCTATAAAAGCATGGCCGGTGACGATCAGTCCGATATTCGCCCGACCCAACCGCCGGTAAAGGTCGAGCGATGTTTCTGTCACTATCCCTTCATCGTCGGCACTGCCATCGAAGGTGGCTGAGCGCATAAAGCGGTTTCTCAAATTGATGTTACTGAAAGAGAATGGAGTGAAAGGATCTATCTGCATGGTAGCTGCTGTTTCTTGATTCATTTTCGTTACTATTATCAGCCTTTTCGATTGTTATACAACAATTATTACAGTAAAATAACCTGAAATTAGTATATAGAATAATAGTGTGCGCAGATTTTATTTGCAAAATTCAGGAAGTTGTCAATACAGGATACGAAATGTCAATGAGTCATGAATAGTTAGGATTCTTTATACCTAAAAGGTTCCGGTGAAGTAAAGAAAAAATATCCTGTACTTCACCGGTATTTTTCTATAGCTTATCTTGTCTGGTTTCCGGAATATCGTCCGCAGTCGAAATTCTCTCCGAGTTTACACCAGACACAACTCCCCGGATAATCATCGTTAGTCATTCGTTGTGATTCACAACCACCACATAAGCGTTCGTTACCAGATGTCATTGGGCCGGGGCAGGGAGTGATGGTCATGGGACATAGTTGCCGGCAGTTTTCACAATGCTTACAGAAATCGGGACGGATGCCAAAGGGAAACTCGACATGTCTATCTTTACCACGACCGACGAAACCGATTGCATTAGCCCGCCAGACATCACTACATACTCTGACACAACGCCCGCATAATACACAATCTTCATTACGGAAAGGATATCGGACTTCGGTAACCCCACACCTCATGGCAATGTCCTGGATAGCCCGCGAATTTGGTGCTTGGGCAACGAGAAGTTCCGCCAGATTACGGCGTAGCCGGCGGATTTTTTCTGTGTTAGCCAGGATGGTCATGCCTTCTTCCACGTTTAAGGTACATGAAGCAGTAATACGGGAACGGCCATTGACTACATGTTCGACCACACATAACCGGCATGCCCCGATATCCGATAGGTTTGGTACATGACATAAATGCGGAATACAGATACCATATTCGATGGCGGTGTCGAGGACGCTGGCGCCTTTTTGTGCCTTAACGATTGCTCCATCGATACTCACATTGACATATTGCTGCATTTCAACACCTCGATTATTTTCAGATCACTCGAATCGCTTCAAATTTGCATTCGCTTCTGCAAATTCCGCATTTCTGACACAGGGCTGTATTGATAATATGAGGTTCTTTTTTAACACCTGTGATAGCTTTCTGAGGGCATCCCCGCATACAGACTCCGCACCCGGTACATTTTTCGGGGTCAATATTGTACTTTATGAGAGCCTTGCACACACCTGCCGGACATCTCTTTTCCCTGATGTGCGTCTCATACTCATCACGAAAATACTGTAAAGTAGTCAGTACGGGATTCGGTGCTGTTTTTCCCAGTCCACATAATGAAGTCTGAGATACTGTATCGGCTAAATCTTCCAGAAGATCGAGTTGTCCTAATTTACCTTTACCTTCGGTTATTTCATTCACTATTTCCAGCATCCGGTCGATTCCGACACGGCAGGGCAGACATTTTCCGCATGATTCATCCTGGAGGAAGGTCAGGAAATATTTAGCAACGTCAACCATGCATGAAGTTCTCATCCAAGACAACCATGCCGCCGGATCCTACCATCGATCCCGCTTCGGTCAGGATATCGTAATCAACCGGTAAATCGAATTTAGAAGACGGTAAACAACCGCCGGAAGGACCGCCTATCTGAACGGCTTTTATTTGTTTTCCGCTAACCGAACCGCCCCCGATATCGTGGAGTATAGTATTGATCGGTGTTCCCATCTCTACTTCTACCAGGCCGGTGTTCTTGATTTGCCCGGTCAGGGCCAATATTTTAGTTCCTTTACTTCTCGCTGTGCCTTTTGCGGAGAACCATGATGGTCCTTTCAGCATGATAAATGGGACATTCGCCCAGGTTTCGACATTATTCAGTACAGTAGGTTTATGAAATAGACCGTCTACGACTGCATGGACATCTTTAGCCCGCGGTTCACCGACTTTACCTTCAATGGACGCCATTAACGCCGTAGATTCACCACAAACAAAAGCCCCACCGCCTCGGGCAATATCGATATCGAAAGACTGTGCAGAGCCCAGGATATTATTACCCAGTAGGCCCATTTCCCGAGCCTGGTTTACCGCCACTCTGGTGTGTTCAACAGCTAATGGGTATTCGTTTCGGACGTAAACATACCCTTTATTTGCGCCGACGGCCCAAGCCCCTATCATCATACCTTCGATCACCAGATGAGGATTGCCTTCCAGAACACAGCGGTCCATATATGCACCCGGATCACCTTCATCAGCATTACAGATTACGTATTTTTCCTTGCCTGGTGCCTCCCGGCACTCCGCCCACTTCCTGCCGGTTGGAAAACCACCCCCACCTCTACCTCTGAGAACCGAGTCGTTGATATCCTTGACCACTGCTTCCGGTGTTATCCCTTTCAATACCTTTGCGAGTGCGGAATAACCGCCTGCTACGATATAGTCTTCGATAGAACAAGGATCGACCATCAGGTTTTGGGAAAGGATTTGACGGTCTTGCATCTGATAGAAGGGTATGTCCGCTTCCTTTTCTATTTTTTTACCACTCACGGGATCGGTATAGAGCAGCCGCGGTATTACTTTACCTTTTATAAGTGTCTGGGAAACGATATCGAGTACATCTTCGGCAGTTAAATGACAATAGAAAAGATTGCCGGGCTCGATAATCATAACCGGTCCTTGTTCACAAAAACCATGACAACCTGTGATGCAGAGCCTGATCTGTCCTTCAAGTCCTTGTTTTGATAGTTCAGTTTGCAGGGCATCGATCACTTTTCTAGATTGAGATGCCTGGCATCCGGTCCCACCGCAAACCATCACGGTTGTCGTAATGCTTTTACGCTGGTTTATCAGTCGGTCGCGTAAGTGTTCCAGTTCCCGGAAACTATTTAGTCTAGGCATATTAGTTTCCCCCCATTTCACGGTGCTTAATCGCTTCGATCAATTTTCGCAGTTTAGCTGTTGTCATATGGTGGTGATAGACTTCGTTTTCTTTGACAATTGGACCCAGGGCACATGCCCCAAGGCAGTTGACGGTTTCAATCGAGAAAAGGCCGTCGGGAGTAACTTCTCCCTGCTGTACGCCGAGTTCTCCCATAGCTTCGTCGAGCAGGAGGTGTGCACTACGTACATGGCAAGCCGTCCCCAGGCATAGAGTGATTACAATTTTGCCAGCCGGTTTCAGCCGGAAGGCTTTATAGAATGAAGCAACCCGGTAAACTTCAATTTCCGGAACCCCCAATGCTGATGCCACGGTTTTTAGATGTTGTTCCGTAAGGTAACCATAATCTTGTTGGATATCTTGTAATACTTCAATCAGTTGTTGCGGTTGACTGCGGCGGCCTTGGAGAATTACCTCAATTGATCGTTGAGACATCCGGACCTCCTTCAGGGGAGACGTTGATTATCTATAAGATACCTGATAATATTGCCACGTAAATACGTAATAAATACCTATAAATTGCATATAAATAATAGGTAAAAATGAGTTAATAATATGCAGCAGTCGTCTTTTGGTTCCGGTTCTCCATCATTTTTCCCGAATCAGGAATTGGCTATGCTCTGGCGAATTCCTTTTTCTGCTGAAGTTGACCCGCAAAAAGTTGAAAGTGCCTTACGGGAACGTATCAAAGAACTGAATTGCTTATATGGGATATCTCAATTAGCGGAACGGAATATCCATTCACTGGAAACACTGCTTCAGGATTTGACTGATTTCTTACCTTATTCCTGGCAGTATCCTGAAATTACGCACACCAGGATATTTTTTCAGGGAAAAACTTATGAGTCCAGGAGTTTTACGGTTACCCGGTGGCGTCAGGCAGCCCAAATTTATATGTACCATGAACCAGTCGGTGAAGTCGCTATTTTTTACTCAAAAGAGAGTCCACCGGCGGATGAAGGCCCTTTTCTAAAAGAAGAGAGGGCTTTGTTGGATGCTATCGCTGAACAAATCGGCATTATCGCCACACGGATGAATGCTGAAAACGAATTACAGGAAATAAACCGGCAATTGTTGTTAGAGCGTAAAGCACTTCAGGAAACAAATACGGCATTGAAGATCGTTCTTTCACGAATTGAACAGGAAAAACAGGAAATTTATCAGGACATTCATGACAATGTTGAAAAGATAATCAAACCGATTTTACAAAACATAGCAGTTCAAATTCCTCAATCACAGCGAAATTATATCTCACTACTTCAAAATAGCCTTGAAGATGTCACTTCACCATATATCAGCCGGGTTGCCCGGTCATACCAGGCGATGACGCCTACGGAGATTGCTATCTGTAATATGGTGCGTAACGGAATGCGGACCAAAGAGATAGCCGGGTTACGGGGTGTATCTCCCGCTACCATTCACCGCCATCGTGAGAAAATCAGACGAAAACTGAAGATCACGAATCAGGATGTAAATCTTGCTACTTTTCTGCAGTCGGATCGGGGTGAAAGTAAATAGGGCAGCCTTTTGTCTTTATGCTCGTCCCGGAAAACAGATACAGTATTTTCGTTATTGACAAAATTGGAATGGTCTTGTAGTCTAGGTAACGGTAAGCGGTTACCGATGGTAGTATCTTTTCTTTCTTCATCGTCGCATAAACAAAACGTCTTTTGGTATTTTTTGCTATTCGGCGACAACTTAATAGGGAGTTATAGGAGAGTATATGAATCTACAAAGGCCAAATTCTAACGAAGCAACCAGGACTGCGAACAGATCAAGGAGTGTAGTTCCCAGCAGCGGTTTATGCACCCGGTGTATTGACGGGTGTACCGGAAATTGTGAAGTATTTAAAGCAACTTTCCGTGGCCGCGAACTACTCTATCCGGGACCTTTCGGCGAAATCTCCGCCGGCGGCGATAAAGAATATCCCATAGATTACTCCCATCTAAATATTCAGGGTTATGCTCTAGGCGCACGTGGTTTACCCGCAGGTGTCAAAGGGGATTCAGATACAGCTATTTTCCCTGATGTGAACACGGAGACTGAATATGGCTGGACTAAAAAAGTTAAGATGAAAATCCCGGCTTTTACCGGGGCACTTGGTTCGACTGAGATCGCCCGCAACAATTGGGAACATTTTGCTGTCGGGGCCGCGCTATCCGGGGTAACCCTGGTTTGCGGTGAGAATGTTTGCGGTATCGATCCTAAACTGGAACGAGATTCGAAAGGAAAAATCGTTTCTTCTCCCGATATGGACCGTCGTATTGAAATATACCGGCGTTATCACCAGGGCTATGGTGAGATCCTGGTGCAGATGAATGTGGAAGATACCCGGTTGGGGGTTGCCGAATATGTCCACAAAAAACATAATCTGGAAACTATTGAGTTGAAATGGGGACAAGGAGCCAAATGCATCGGCGGCGAGATCAAAGTCAATAGTCTGGAAAGAGCTCTGGAACTACAGAAACGTGGATATATAGTGACTCCGGACCCGTCCAATCCCTTGAACCAGGAAGCTTTCAAAACTGGCGCCATTAAGGAATTTGAACGACACAGCCGTCTTGGTTTTATCGATGAAGAAGGTTTCTATAAGGAGGTCGCCCGCCTGCGTAAGATCGGTTTTAAACGGATAACTCTCAAGACCGGAGCTTATGGTCTACGGGAACTGGCGATGGCTTTAAAATGGGGTTCACATGCCAATATCGACCTGTTGACGATTGATGGTTCCTCCGGCGGTACCGGTATGAGTCCCTGGCGCATGATGGAAGAATGGGGCATGCCCAGCCTGTACCTGCACGCAGCAGCTTATGAATTTGCTAAACACCTGACCGATCAGGGAGAACGGGTACCCGACCTGGCTTTCGCCGGTGGTTTCAGCAGTGAAGATGGTATTTTCAAAGCCCTGGCCTTAGGTGCTCCCTTCGTAAAAGCGGTCTGTATGGGTCGAGCTTTGATGATTCCCGGCATGGTGGGTAAGAACATCAAAAACTGGATGGCGGACGGCAAATTGCCGCAGACGGTCTCGCAGTTCGGTTCTACTCCGGAAGAAATCTTCGTGAACTGGCAGGATGTGAAGAATATCGTCGGTGCCGATGAAATGAAGAATATCCCGATGGGCGCCGTCGGTATTTACAGCTATTCCCAGAAACTGAAAGTGGGTTTACAGCAACTTATGGCCGGCGCCAGAGCTTTCAGCTTGCCGGCGATTTCCCGGCGGGAACTGATGTCACTAACCGAGGAATGTGCCATGGTCACAGGTATTCCTTACCTGATGGATGCGTACCGGGAGGAAGCCATTTCAATCCTGAATAGTTAGCTTCTCATTCTCTGAGGATAAAAGAAGGTGAGATTTGGATTTCAGATCTCACCTTCTTTGTTTTTTACCGGCTTGCCGGCAGCAGGCATTGACCTTAGTACTGGCCGGGTAATACAATGATGCGGGAGAAATGAATGTCCGAACGAAAAAGACACACCTCAGCCAACGATAATAATACGGTATCGCCACGGATAGCCCGGGCTCAAGCAAAACGGCGGCAGTTGAATATTCTATTGATAATAATTGCCGTAATCATTACCCTGGCGATCGGTTTCGTTGTTTTTTATCAATTTATCATGGCTCCTTACCAGCGCATCGTCCTGAAAGTCGATGATAGTGTTGTCCGCATGGATTATTTCCTACGCCGGGCACGGTTGTCTAATGATGACATCGACGCCACTCTGAAACAACTTACTTATGAACAGATTGTCAGAATAGAGTCGGAAGGATTGGATTTGACCGTTACCGACCTTGAACTGGATAAGGCTTTACTGGAAGCGGCTACCTCGGAGAATGTGACTGCCGATAACCTGAAAGATCCAGACTATAAATCATGGTACGGCGAGCAATTGAAGTCGACTGATCTCACCTCTGCTCAGTACCGTGACCGTGTCCGGATAAATCTGATGGCAAAAAAAATCCAGGAAGCCATCACCGCGAGTATCGGAGACACTGCTGAGCAAGTACACCTGTATGCAATCGTACTAGATTCAGCTAGTAATGCCAACCAGGCCAAAGCCCGCCTTGAAGCCGGCGAACCATTTGCTTCGGTAGCCCAGGCGATGTCGCTGGATACTAGTAGTAAGGATGCCGGAGGAGACTGGGGATGGGTGCCGCAAGGTATTTTGACCGCTTTTGATGATACGATCTTTAATCTGGAAATAGGCCAGGCAAGTAAGATACTGGGTGACAGCTCCTCATCGACGACGTATTACTACATTTTCATGGTCAGTGAAAAGGATCCTGCCCGTGCTCTAGACGAGAATGTGAAAATGACACTAGGTTATAACGGTTTCCTGGGCTGGTTGGAAAGCCAGATAGAAGAATATGAAATCGAATATCCGATGAGTTCGGATACCCGGGCCTGGGTTACCTGGCAGTTGGCGAAAAATTAAAGATGAAAAAGACCGATCCTTCCTTAATTTACCACCGCCTTGTAGTCAAATTCGGTACCACTTTACTAACCGGCGGTAGCCCGCATCTCAACGAGGAACGCATGTCCGACCTGGTCCGGCAGGTCGCCGTCCTGCATGACAAAAATACTGAAATACTCATGGTTTCATCGGGTGCGGTGGCAGCCGGGCGCAACCGGATGGGCACGATTAAGAAGGTAAAAGGACTACCCCTGCGGCAAGTTATGGCAGCAGTGGGGCAGAGCCGCCTGATGAACGTTTACGAACGTCTTTTCGAACCTTATGGTATCGCCATCGCCCAAGCCTTGTTGACCCGGGGCGACCTGTGTGAACGGATCGGTTATCTGAACGCCCGTAATACGTTACTGGCATTAATGGAGCTGGAGGTGGTGGGTATCATTAACGAAAATGATGTCGTAGCGGTAGATGAACTTTACGAAGGGCGTTTTGGCGATAACGACAATCTTTCAGCGATGGTGGCCAACCTGGTGGAAGCAGACCTACTGCTGATACTCAGCGATATCCCCGGTTTGTATACCAGCAACCCGCATCATGACCCTACCGCCAGACTCATCCCGGTAGTCGAGAAAATTACTCCGGAAATCGAGAGTATGGTCGGAGGTACAGCCAGCACCCAGGGAACCGGTGGTATGGCGACCAAGCTGGAGGCAGCCAGGATGGCAACTGCCTGCGGGACAACAGTTATCATAGCTTCCGGACGCGAGCCGGACGTAATCCTCCGGGTAGTAGCGGGAGAAAATGTGGGTACGAGGTTCCTTCCCGGAAACGACCATTTAGAAAGCCGGGCTCGCTGGATCATCAGTGGGTTGGGAGTAAGGGGCACCCTGGTCATAGATGAAGGAGCGGCGGCCGCCCTGAAGAAGCAAAAGCGCAGCCTGCTGGCAGCCGGCGTGGTGGATGTCCGGGGCAGCTTTGAACGCGGTGATCTGATCGATGTAGCGGACATCACAGGAACCCGGCTTGGTTCAGGTATAGCTAATTACGGTTCCGCCGACCTTCTCATGATAAAAAGTACTCATTCCGATGAGATTGCCGGTAAACTCGGCCATGACTTCGGCCCCGAGGTCATCCACCGGAATAACCTGGCGGTAATATAGCCGAATCCCTCTATATCTCCCCTTGGTAAGGGAGAGGGCTGACATTCGGTGACCCGAAGTCCGTCGCGGAACAACCTGAAGCTAAAATGAGCGTTTTGGCGAAACAACCTCAGCCTCATTTTGAGACTAAGGAGCGGGGGGAGGAGATTCCCCGGCTTGTTGGTCCAATACTTTATTTAGAAACCGGGCCGAGTGGTAGAGAGTAGCTTCGATTTCGGCACTGAGGGTAGTGGAAGGGGTGATGCCGCGGGTATATTTACCGTATCTCTCCAGCAGTCGATTGATGGTTTCCGTTCCTCCTTATTACCCGCTTAATATCAGAACAGGCGTATTATAGAATGAGTGTTCGGTGGTTGTCAAGCGCGGACGGAGGAACGTACGTATCAACAATGCGCTAGATAGTTTAGTCGAAGGTGGGTTTACCACAAAGCAGTCAGCGGGATAATGAACTAATAAACTACTTCAGAAGCTTATCGATTAAAGCGTTGATCCGTTTCTCCCGTGTGGGCAACGTTTTAGCGCCAATAATCTTATTCATCTCTTCACGCCGCAAGTAGTATGGTAAGGATGTAAATTTCGCCAGCGCCGCTTGACTGCCGGCTAACGCCGCCGCTACGTCATGGGGCAACTCTACCTCGCGCGGCTGATCATCCACTTCCAGTAAAACATGAACCGTCCCACCAATCGCTTTCCCACAGTGCTTACGCATAGCCTGGCTATAGACCAGGTAATGCCCCTTGCTACTGGGTAATAGTGTGGCGTGAAACTCAGCGCCATCGACAGTGGCCAGTACGTTGATACGCCCCTTCGTATCAGAGGTGAAAGATGCGGGAATGTAAAAGACCGGCCACGCCATCTTGCCCGGCAGCCTGACTATCGCCGCCTCAAACTCTATCACCTGTTATCCTCCACTACATTTCCTTCAGAATCCGCAACCAGTAAACCCTTACTAAAATCAAGCACTGAAAACTGGTTTCCCCATGGGTCCTGTACCACTGCCCAACGACCTATTCGGATATCAAACGGTGGTTTGATAATTTTACCCCCGGCTTCTTCTACCTGCCTGGCTGCATCATCAACATTTTGTACCTTGATAGCATAATCGGGTACATGGGATTCGGTATGGATGACAATCTCGGTTTGCGTATCCTTCATTTGTAATCCTGCCGCATCAGCCATGCGCCATAATAGCTTGTGTCCTAACTTATCACGATAGAAATGTAGCCCTGTTTCTATATCAGGTACAGAGAACCGTATGCAATCAACATACTGCAATAGAGGTGTATTATCCATGTGTAAAGTCTCCTATCACGATAGTACAATGACTATATCACAATAAATGCAATCATAATCAAATCGCTTGATTGTATCACTCAGATAGAGAACTGTTTGTTCACAGCTACCTAAGTCCCTGCTCCGGGCTTTCTTATAATCTAATTTATGTCGGAAAATATTGAACCATTTCGGCCCGTTTTTCATTTGAAACGACGATGAAACGCCAAGGATGTCGATTTTTAGAGGAAGAAGCCTGGATAGCGGCTGCAAGGATGATATGAATGAGGCTTTCATTTATTTAACCGTCTTTGAAAGCCCGGATGATTCATCTGGTCTGCTGGGAATTTTTACGCAGGGTATACATACGAACGGTAAGGCAAATGATATTATTCAGCCGGATTATACACTTATGATGATATTAGCACAAATATCCAGTGAGTGTCGGAAAAACACACTTGACATTCATATCGGAAGCGCTTAAGATATACAAACTCTGGTAAAGAAAAATGAAAATGATAACTATCAGTCAAGTTGACTCTATTCTTAAGGGTAACGGCTTCGGTGCTACAGCGCTGCGGGCACGGTGTTGCTCTTTCAGGGAGGCCAACTGACATAGAATAGTCCAGTAGAGTAAACCCGAAGCCCGGAAATCAAAAATCCGGGCTTTTTTATTTTCCGGTTAGCGAGGAGTCAAGATGAATAAAGAGTCAGAGATGGTTAGAGAATTATATTCCCACATGGTGGACCGGGAGTGGGGACGCCTGGCCCGGGACCCTTTTCACCGCCTGGAATATTACACAACCTGGCGTTTCCTGGAGAAATACCTGCCGAAATTAGGCCTGGTGCTAGATGCTGGCGGCGGCCCCGGGCGGTATACTATCGAACTCGCCCGGCGGGGTTATGATGTTGTCCTACTGGACCTAACCCCGGCCAACCTTGAGCGCGCCCGGGAGGAAATTGCCCGGGCGGGAGTCGGAGGTAACGTAAAACAGGTGGTGGAAGGGACTATTACCGATTTATCCCAGTTCGCTGACAACTCTTTTGACGCCGTACTCTGCCTGGGCGGGCCGCTGTCTCATGTTTATCCGGAGTCAGAGCGACGAAAAGCGGTTTCGGAACTGGTACGCGTAACTAAACCGGAAGTAAATATCTTCGTATCGGTGATAAGTAAATACGGCGTACTGCTGGCCACTCCTGAAGGCTGGCCTCAGGCCGTGGCTGACCCTAAGGAAAATTTCTCCACCCTGGTTGAGACAGGTGACGACTATGCCTTCGTGAAGGATGGCTATTGTCACTTTTTCACTTCTGCCGAACTGGAGCAAGCTTTTTCCGGTCAGCCGGTAAAAGTAGTGCAAAAAGTCGGACTGGAAGGCTTCAATACCGATGAAAAGACGACCAACAACTTCGCCGCCAGCTTTCCCGAAGGTTGGCAAAAGTGGTTGGAGATTCACGAACGTTGCTGTACCGACCCCTTCGTTGTCGATGCCAGCGGACATATGCTGATCATAGTGAGGAAAATATGACAGTCACGGAACGGTTAATAAGATACCAGGGTGCAATCATAAAAGACCACCGCCTGCTTCTAATCAAGGAGCAGGAACGGGCGACCGGCCGTTTTGCCTGGTTTTTCCCCGGCGGTGGGAGGGAAGACGGCGAGACCCCGGAAGAGTGTGTGCAGCGGGAAATGAAAGAAGAAACCGGACTGGACGTGGAAGTCCAGAGACTGTTATTGGACGGGCCGGAAGTAGATAAAGCAAGCCCTTACCAGCAGCACCTGACTTACCTGTGTAAGCGGGTCAGCGGTGAAGCGAAACCGGGCTTCGAACCCGTGGATAAAATAGAAGGCCATTTCACAATCATCGGCCTGGAGTGGTTCGACCTGCGCGACGAAGCAGGTTGGGACCAGACGGTAATCAGCGACCACATCACCTATCTCTACCTGCATCTCGTGCGTAAGAAGTTAGGCTATCTATCGTAATAGAGGTTATCCAAGAATATAATGTCGAAGGAGCAAAGCGACTTTCGACCGCAGTCGACGAAATCCGCATATTCGTGCCTGAGAACGGATTCTACCGACGGTGGTCGGACTACGCTCAGAGTGGGCATTTCTGGGCTATTGTGACACAATAAAAAAGCCAAAGTATACTAGTGCAAGATATTTTTCTTCAAAGGACTAAAACAATGGATAAATTAGTGGTACCAGAACGCAGCAAGGCCAATGCGGAGAATACATGGAATGCGGAGAGTGTTTTTTCATCAGTACGGGAATGGGAGGAGGAATACGGAAAAATCGAGGCGAGTATTCCGTCAATAAAATCGCTTCAGGAGGCACTCCATAAAGGGGCGGCCGAACTGGCCCAGGTACTAAAGGAAGTCGAAGATATCCTCTGCCGTACGAGTAAATTAATGGTGTACGCAAGCATGTCCTACAGCGTCGATACCACAAACCAGGCGGCTGCGGCGATGTATGACCGGATGTCACAACCTGGCAGGACAAGTACAGGGGGCGGCAGCTTTCCTGAATCCGGAACTGATTTCCCTCGGCCAGGAAAAACTGAACCAGTGGATGAAAGACGAGCCGCGGCTCAAGGTTTATGCGCACTATATGGAAAACTTATTCCGCCAACAACAGCATGTCCGTTCCGCAGAGATCGAAGAAATGCTGGGGATGCTGACCGGCCCGTTCAGCGGAGCACATAATATTTACAGTGCCCTGACCGATGCCGACCTCAAATTTCAGGCGGCTAAAGCGACCGACGGACGAGAAATCCCGGTTACCCAGAGTACGATCGATGCCATCCTGCACGATACCGACCGTGAAGTGCGCCGTACAAGTTGGGAAAACTACATGGATGGCTACCTGGCTCATAAAAATACACTGGCAAATACGCTGGCAACCTCGGTGAAGCAGGATGTCTTCGATATGCAAAGTCCGTAAGCATACCAACACACTGCAAGCCTCGTTGTTCGACAATAATATCCGGGTTGAAGTCTTCCATAATTTGATAAAAGTGTTTAAGAAAAATCTACCGACGTGGCACCGGTATTGGCGCCTCCGGCGCAAGGTACTCGGGGTGAAGACGCTTTATCCATACGATATCTGGGCGCCTTTGACCAATTCCCAGCCTGATATTGAATACAAGCAGGCGGTAGACTATATCACGGCAGGAATGGCACCCCTGGGTGCCGAATATGTCAAAGCCTTACAGCAAGGCTGCCTGGCCGACCGATGGGTGGACAGCTGCGTAAACCTGGGGAAAATGGCCGGGGCATTTTCGTCAGGATCATACGGCACCTTTCCTTTCATCTGTATGAGTTACAATAACGACGTCAATTCATTGAGCACGCTAGCCCACGAACTGGGACATTCGATGCACTCGTATTTGACCGGACGGCAGCAGCCGTTTATTTACAGCGAATACTCACTCTTCGTCGCTGAGGTGGCCTCCAATTTCCACCAGGCAATGGTGCGTGCCCACCTGTTCAAGACAAAGACGGATACTTCGTTCCAGGTGGCTTTACTGGAAGAAGCCATGTCTAATTTCCACCGGTATTTCTTTATCATGCCTACACTGGCATGCTTTGAACTGGAGGTGCATCAAAGAGCAGAGCGCGGCGATGCCCTCACGGCAGATGCGATGAACGGCTTGATGACCGGGTTATTCGCCGAGGGCTACGGCGGCGAGGTTGATGTCGACCAAGAGCGTACCGGCATTACCTGGGCGACATTCCCGCACCTGTTTTATGACTACTACGTGTATCAATATGCCACGGGTATTTCGGCAGCACACGCCCTGGCCAACCGGGTTTTGACAGGAGGACCGAAGGCGGCGCAGGACTATCGCAACTTCTTAAGTGCCGGCGGGTCCGTATACCCGCTCGATGCGTTGAAGTTGGCCGGCGTTGGACCTGTCTACTCCCCAGGCGGTGGAGGAAACATTCCTGGTGTTGGCCAGCTATATCGACCGGCTGGAAAGACTGTTGCTGAAATAGTAGTACCGCATGAGGAAATAGTAAACATATTTACTAATACTCAGAGTAGGGATAAGGTTGGTGAACATTTTGACTGTACGGCCACTATATTTATATAGGAGCGCTCCGGAGAAGACCTCAAGAAAGGAGGAAAACGATGAGAACCTATGTGATTAGAAGGCTGATGCTGGTAATCCCTACCCTGGCGTTGGTGACCCTTGGCGTATTTTTGAATGTAAGGTTCATCCCGGGCAGCGCGATCGATATGATGATAGCGGATAACCTGCAAGGCGGTGTCACAGCCGTCGTTGATATACAGGCGATGAAAGCCACTATTGCAGAAAGGCTGGGGCTGGACCAACCGGTGCACATCCAGTACTTGCGCTGGCTGGGAGTGCTGCCGCAGAAGGACGGCGGTTTCCACGGGGTGCTGCAGGGCGACCTGGGACATTCTCTCTGGGAATAGGAGTTTGGATATACTCGATGGTTAAAATAACCTTACGGAAATGAACGGTAATTTATGAAGCGGCGAAGGGGGGCACGAGATAAGGTGCCCCCCTCTTAAATATAATGAATTAAAACAAACTAAACCGGACGGGCCATGACTAAATCACTGATGAAGAGACTGGGTATAGCTTTACTCATTTTGTGGGAGATAACCATGATTTCCTTCATGGTAGGACGGTGCCCGGAATCGGAAATTGAAAAAATTATGTCTACGATAAGCTATAGTGGCTCCGAATATCAAGCTAGAGCCAGTATCCGGCATGCTATGGGAATAGACCAGCCGATACACCTGCATTACCTGCGGTGGTTGGGTGTTTGGCCGAAGGAGGATGGTATGTTTCAAGGTGTAGTAGAGGGATACCTGGGGGATGAAGTATGGAGATGAACAAGAAAGAAATAATACAGCCGCTGGAAGTAGTGCTTGCCTCCCGGAGGCCGGGTGACCTATACTGATGGCTACGGGATGTCCCGGAATGGGAAAAGGAAGCACATTATGAGTAACGCACTAGAAGAACTAAGAGCCAAGGGGCAGGCCGCCAAAGCAGCCTCCCGGAAACTGGCTTACCTGGATACCGGGACCAAGAACCGGGCACTTAGTTATATTGCCCAGGACCTGCTGGCGAAGAAAGACCGTATCCTGGCTGCTAATGCCATAGATATGGCCGCCGGCAAGTCTTCCGGTATGAGTGAAGCCATGCTTGACCGTTTACTGATTGATGCAGCAAGACTGGAAGGAATGGCGAAGGATGTGTTGGCGGTGGCAGCGTTAGCCGACCCGGTAGGAGAGTTCTTCGATATGCGGACGATGCCCAATAGCCTGGTGATGGGCAAGAAACGGGTCCCGCTAGGGGTTATCGGGGCCATCTATGAAAGCCGGCCGAATGTGACGGTGGATATCTCGGTATTATGCCTGAAATCAGGTAATGCCGTAGTCTTAAGGGGCGGTAAAGAGGCGTTTAACACCAATTCAGCCTTGGTGGCAGTAGTCCGGGAAGCGGTAAACCGTGCCGGGATGGATGCCGGGGTAGTGCAGTTCGTTGATAACACCGACCATGCCCTGGTGGAAGCGATGCTGAAGATGAAAGAATACATCGACCTGCTTATCCCGCGCGGCAGAGCTAACCTGATCCGCTTCGTGCGGGAGACGGCAGCTATGCCGGTGGTGACGGGTGGCATCGGGGTATGTCATACCTACGTTGACAGCGCCGCTGATGTAACCAAGGCAGTACCGATCATATACAATGCCAAGGTGCAGCGGCCGACAGTCTGTAATGCCCTGGACTGTGTGGTGATACATGCGGCTGTAGCTAACGATTTTCTGCCGCAGATCGCTGCGGGACTATCCCAGGCGGGGGTGGAGCTGCATTGTGACGAACGGGCAATGGCGATATTAAAAAAGCACCGTGGACTAAAGTTGATTGAGGCGGTGGAGGGTGATTGGGGTAAGGAATTCCTGGCGCTGGTGGCAGCCATCAAGGTGGTGGAATCATTTGATGAAGCCATGGCTTTTATCGAGAAGTATGGTTCAGGTCATTCTGAGGCGATTATCACCGAGGACTATCAGTCAGCCATGCGTTTCTTGAACGAGGTGGATGCGGCCTGCGTATATGTAAATGCGAGTACAAGGTTCACCGACGGCGGGCAGTTCGGATTAGGCGCGGAAGTAGGCATCAGTACACAAAAAATGCATGCTCGCGGCCCACTGGGACTAAAAGAACTGACCTCGTACAAATGGGTGATATACGGCAGCGGACAGGTCAGAGAATAGACGAAACCCGTATATTCGTACCTGAGAACGGATTCTTTCGACTGCGGTCGACTGACTGCGGTCGGACTATGCTCAGAATGACATTTCTGGGGATTTTTAAGACAGGCTATTAACGGCCTTTTATCTTGGCGATAGCTGCTTCCTGGGCCAGGAAAAGTTCCCGGATGCCTTTTTCGGCCAGTGCCAGGAGGGCATCGACGGTCTCTTTATTATAGGGCTTGCCTTCGGCAGTGCCCTGGAGTTCGACGAATTCACCTTTACTGGTCATGACGACATTAAAGTCAACTTCGGCGGCGAAGTCTTCGTCATAACAGAGGTCAAGCATCCGGTAGCCGTGCACGACACCAACACTGGTGGCGGCAACCGCGCTTTTTAAGGGCAACATGGAAGAAATGACTCCCATGTTCGCCAGGTTATGTAGAGCCTGGTAAAGGGCGACATAAGCACCGGTAATCGCCGCGGTCCGGGTGCCGCCGTCAGCCTGGAGGACATCGCAGTCGATGACCAGAGTACGCTCACCGAGAGCAGACAGGTCGGTCACAGCACGGAGGGACCGTCCGATGAGCCGTTGGATCTCCTGGGACCGTCCGCTGACTTTACCGGCAGAATCACGGTTCGTCCGCTGGAGAGTAGAACGGGGAAGCATCGCATATTCGGCGGTGACCCAACCGCCGCTGCCGGCTTCTTCCCTGCGGAAAGCGGGGACCCGGTCCTCAGCGGTAACCGAACAGATAACATGGGTGCGGCCAATCTCAATCAAGGCCGACCCTTCGGCGTAACTCATGAAACCCGGTGTAATTTTTACCGGACGAAGTACGTCCCAATTGCGGCCATCAGCTCTTTTCACCTGGTCCTCGATTCATTTATTTCTTACGACAACGTTCGCTAAGTATAGCATCGTGCGCTGGCTGGAACAAGAATCCTCCGAATTTTTTTGCAGTATTCATTATGATTGCGGTTCACCTGGAGTCCATGCGCCTGAGAGAAAATCTTTTAACCAGCCGATAGCCGCCCGAGTGGCAGCCTGTTTGTTAGCCGAACGGTCTCCGACAAAATGGTATTCCCGGCTATATGTACCTTTCCGGCAGCTCAAACCAAGGAAGAAAAGACCGACCGGTTTATCCGGAGAACCACCCCCGGGACCGGCGACGCCGGTATCCGAAAGGCAGAAATCGACACCTAACAAACGCCGTCCCCCGGCGGCCATCTGTTCGGCGACTACAGCACTAACCGCACCGTGACGGGCGAGGTCGGTAGAGTTGACCCCAACCACATTTATTTTGATTTCATTACTGTAAGAAATGATGGACCCCAGATAGTAACCTGAACTTCCGGGAAGACTGGTGATCATATGAGAGATAAGGCCGCCGGTCGCAGATTCGACGGTACCGGCAGTTGCACCTTGCTCCACTAACAAAGCGGCGAGAGATTCGACAAGAATATCCATAGTCAGGAATTATAAAGTAAATCGGGATGTGTTGCACGGGGTGGGATTAGATTGCTATAATACTTTAATCAAGCGGCGACGTAGCCAAGTGGTTAAGGCGGGGGTCTGCAAAACCCCTATCCGTGGGTTCGAATCCCACCGTCGCCTCCATCAGTATTATCTTATTTCTATTAGTGTCCATTGTAGTTCACTCTATGAAGTTTTCTCTTTTGACTTACTCTATGTACTCTGGTACCATCCAAGCAGTGATTTGAGGTAATTACTGATGGGACAAATACTAGATGGGACAAAATAATGAGCACACAGCCGATTAAGAATATAGATGAAGACCTGAAAAAGAAATCGATACATGAAAATAGAAAACGTATCTTTCTTTCAGTATCGATTGCGTCTGCCCTATCTTTCATTATTCTACTGATCATCATGGCGGTACGTGTAGGGAAAGGTGGCGAACTGGTCTGGGTAGGTACGTTAATATGGTGGGTAATTACGCTGTTGGCTTGTGCCGGATTTGCCATCGCCTCAAAGCGGTGGATAACCTTAGGACTCCTGGCCGGTGCGGTATTGGGGTTGGCGGTCATCATCTTCAGTTGCGCGGTAACATTACCCACCAAGTAAATACAGAAGATATTTCCAGCAAACTATAATACCGGGCACAGACCGGAATGGTATCTACCCGGTAAACAGCCAACAAAGAGAATCGGGGTATGCTAAAAGTACCTGGGTTAAATGTCTACTGTAAACCGTACTTTCGAACCATTACATTGCTATTCAACAGCTTATACTATTAAGCTACGAATATTTCACCGTTATCGGTATGTCAGGAGAGCAGGGGCGGAGGTATCTTCAAGAGGAGGGGATCATGCTCAGTTCCCAGGAAACCAGCCAGGTAATTGAACGAAAACATATAATATCAATAAGGTGTCCGGTACATCATATCAAGTATGAACGCAACATGGGATGCCCGGAGTGTCACCGGTCCAAGCTTCATGAACGGCACTTCATAGCATCTAATGTCATATGGAAGAACCCGGAGGATACCGAATAGAAATAATCAGCATCTAAAGTTGTTCGTAATATGATTATTTATGCCGGTCTCTGCTTGTCAGGAAACCTGCGAAACTCATAACATTAAACCGTTTCTTTTTCTGAGATAAATACTTTCAGTTACTCAATTTCCGTTTAGGCTGTTATCTTTTTCCCGTTGCGGTTGTCATTTATCGATTTTCCTATATAATGAAAGTTATTGTATGTATCGTTAGTTGTTCTTACCTTTAAGGACATCCCGGTATAGTTCCCGATTGCAGTAAAATTGATTCTGTGCAGGGTGGAATTGATGTCAACGGGGCCTCGAATCAAAAAGTTAGCTGCAAATCCCCATTTTTGGGGAATCGTTATCCTGTTCATAGTGTGTACCGTCCTGCATTATCCACAACAAATATTAGGCATATCCTCACCATCAATTTTTTCTTTCATGGGGCTTTCCCGTCATGCTATCGAACGTATTCTGTTATTATTACCTGTCTGTTATACCGGCCTGATATTCGGCCTGGAATGGGGACTAATAGGACTGACTGCAGCCGTTATCATCATGTTACCTCGTGTTTACCTGATCTCCGACTATTATGCGGATGCTTTCTTAGAGACGATCCTGGTACTGATGGTCGGTTTTCTAATCAACCTCTGGATCCATAATTCCAAGAAGGATAGAGAAATCCGGCAAAATATGCGGTCGGAACTGGACACCACTCAACGGCAGCTTAAGAGACATACAGCTAATCTGGAAGTGTCCGAACGTAAATATCAAGAATTGTTTGAAAATGCCCGGGATGCCATATGGGAACAAGACCTGGATGGAAATATCACCAACGTCAATCATGCTTTCGAAACCCTGAGTGGGTCGAGCCGACGGGAACTGATCGGCACCAGTGTAAAGTCATTTATGGATGAAGAAAGCTTGAATCTGGCAGTGAATATCAGGCACAGTTTGTATTCAGGAGAATCCATCGAGCAACCCTACGAGCAGCGTCTTACCAGGAAAGATGGGACAGTTGCTGTCCTGCAGATGGCTACCAGCCTGATCAGGGAAAATGAGAAACCAACCGGTTATCTGCATATTGCCCGGGACGTAACCCGGCGAGAACAACTGACAGCGGTGTTAAATTTCATGGAAGAAGGAATGGCCGTGATCGGCCATGACCGCCAGATACAATTCATGAATCCCAGCCTGACCCGTGAGTTCGGGGATAAAAAAGGGGAGTACTGCTACCAGGTATTCCACGGCAAGGACCAACCGTGTGACAACTGCCGTTTCTATTCGGCGATCCATGGAGAAACGGAAAAACGGGAATGGGCGGCGGCGGATGGGAATGTCTTTGAAATTGTTTATACTCCTTTTACAAATGTCGACCAGACGACGGGCATCCTGGCTACTTTTATCAATGTCACGAAAAGAAAAAAGATCGAACGGGAACTGGTCAGGTTAAACGACCTGAAATCGGAACTTCTGGACCAGAAAACAGCCCAGTTGAAAGAGATATCACAAGAAGTAGCCAAACTGGAAGAAGAGAAAAAACAGTTTGTCCGTTTTCTGGGTGTGGTTGCCCATGATTTGAAATCGCCTTTATCGGTTAGCCAGTCTATTATCTCCGGTATTACGGGTGGTTATTACGGACCGGTTGTAGATGAGCAAAAGGATATGCTGGAAAGGGTAGTTAAAAGAATAGATAGCTTGAACACCCTGATAAATGACTTGATAGATATTCCATTGATCGAGTCCGGCCAACTAGCGGGAGAGATGTCGAAGACATCATTGGCTGAGATCGTACAAAGTACGGTTAATGAATTCTCGGTTATTGCCAGGGAAAAAGGTCTGCAAATAGCCTTATATCTGCCACTGGAATTACCGGCGGTTTTCGGGTCAAGCCGCCGCTTGCGGCAGGTCATGACCAACCTGGTAGGAAATGCTGTAAAATATTCGGAACATGGTTTCATCATCGTACGCGGCAGCGCAGATGACTCGCATATTAAGATTGAAGTTGCCGACAGCGGGATAGGTATTCCCCCGGAGGACCTGCCCCGGTTGTTCAGCGATTTCTTCCGCAGTAAGAATTCGGGGGGTGTAAAAGGGACAGGACTAGGACTATCGATTTGTAGGCGGATCATCGAAGCCCATGACGGGAAGATATGGGTGGAAAGCCCTAATCCGGAGACCAATTCAGGGAGTAAGTTCACCTTTATACTACCGGTACAAAAAGAAGAAAATTCCGGAGAACCATCAGAGAACAAATAACAGGGGGTATATGGCATGGAGAGAAAACCAAAAATTTTGATAGTAGATGACGATCCCGATTTCGTCGATGTAACCAGCCGGATACTAAAAGCCAGACCGTACCAGGTCAGCGCGGCTTATAACGGAGAGGAAGGGGTACAGAAGATGCGGGAGCAAAAACCGGACCTCATTCTCCTGGACATCATGATGCCGAAAAAGGACGGCTTTATCGTGGCTGATGAGATGAGCCGGGACTCGACTTTATCGGATATCCCGATCCTGGCGATTACCAGTTTTGTCGATTACACCGGACAACCGTTCCCGTTCAAAGTATCGGAATATCTACCCAAGTCGACGAAACCGGATGATCTACATAAACTGGTAGAAAAACACCTGAAACGCCTGGGTTTCTTTGCCGATCAAACCGAACCACCCGATACTTTTCCTATCCCGGAGAAAAAATAACCAAATAAACCGCCTACCGGGAGATTACGATTCATCGATTTTTCAGGAGGGGGAAAAGAGAAACATGTTTAAAGATCCGGATATCGGAAAATCGGCACAGCAACTCCGTAAGGAGAGATATAAAAGAATCCATGCAGCCCGGACATTAAGGATACCGGACCGGGTGCCAGTTAGTATTCCTATCGGATATTTTCCGGCAAAATTTGCAGGAATCCCTTTTTCGGCGGCTTTTGATGATTTTGATGCCTGGTATCGTGCTTATGAAAAAGCGCTGCAGGAATTCCGGCCGGACTCGTTCGGCGGGTCCAATTTCCAGCCGGGGAAAGCCCTGGCTATGCTGGAACTGAAAACCATGAAATGGCCGGGATTTGGCGTGGACCCTTTCCATGGCCACCAGTCGATCGAGGTTGACGGTCTAAAAGCGGATGAATTCGACCAGTATATGAGAGGCTCGGATGATTATCTCCTGCGTATCCAAATGCCGCGTCTTAGTGATAGGTTGAAGGGATTGGGAAAAATCCCGCCGCTTTATGGATTACTGCACGGCCCGAATGCACCGCAAGCTATGGCAATGGCTTTTTCCGACCCTGAAGTAGCCGCGGTAATTACGTTACTCCAGAAAACCGGCCGGGAGATGAGAAAGGCGAAGGCAAAGCAGGCTAAATTCCAGCGGCTTCTAGAGAAATTTGGCTATTATTCAACCCCCATGGTCGGGGCGCTGCCGCCTTTTGACATTATCTCACATTCGCTACGTGGGATGACCGGCACCATATACGATATGTTCCGCCAACCCGATAAGCTAGTCGAGCTTTGTGAATTTGTGTTGAAAGAAGAATTAGCCAGGACGCCGCTGGTCCCTGATGAGAATGGTGAGATTCGTATCTTTATGACCAATACACGTGGCTCCGACGAATTCCTTTCTCAAAAACAATTCGATACTTTTTACTGGCCGACATTTAAGAAGTTGGTAGTAAACCTGTGCAAGCGAGGGGCGACGCCTAACATATTCTTCGAGGGTAATTTCGATTCCCGTATTAAATACCTGCTGGAGTTCCCCAAGGGGAAATTCGTGGCTAAGTTCGATACCTCGGACATCTTCCGGGCTAAGGAAATTCTGAAAGGACACTGCTGCATCGAAGGAAATGTCCCTTCATCTCTGCTGCAGGCTGGAACGAAAGAAGATGTGATTTCCTACAGCAAGAAACTCATTGATGTTGTGGGTAAAGATGGTGGATTTATCTTATCGCCGCGTAGTTCAACTGACGAAGTGAAGCCGGAAAATCTTAAAGCGATGATAGATTTCACCAAGGAATACGGTGTTTACCGTTAACCAATTTAAAGTAACGGCATGGCAGTGGTAATTTTCACAAAAGCATCCACGACTAAAGGGTCGAACTGGGTACCACGGTTACGCTCGATCTCTTTAGCCACTAATTCCAGCGGGATAGATTTGCGGTAAGGCCGGTCGGAAGTCATGGCATCATAGCTATCGACTACGGTCAGGATACGGGCGCCGATGGGTATCTGGTTCCTGGAAAGGCCGTCCGGATAGCCGCGGCCGTCGAACCGTTCATGGTGATGCCGGACCATACTCAGGACTTCGAAATCATCGACGACCGGTTGCAGAATATGTTCCCCGATAGCACTGTGGGCCTGGATACGGCGAAATTCCTCTTCCGATAGTTTGTCTGTTTTATTCAGCAGCATCTCCGGAATACCGATTTTCCCGATATCGTGAATCAGACCGGCGATCCGGATTTTTTCAACATGGTCATCCGGAAGCCCAAGTTCTTTGGCGACTTTCACGGAAATATCGGAGACACGCACAGAATGTCCGTTGGTATAACTGTCCTTGGCATCCAAGGCAAAAGCCAGTGAGGTAATGGCATTAAGGAAGGAATTACGGATGATCTTAGACTGTTCATCTACCTTTTGCTGTAAGTGTTCGTGATAGTCCTTTAAAGTAATCTCCAATTGCCTTTTTTCCAGGGCGCGATGGGCACTCATACCGACTTCGGTCAGGTTGAAAGGTTTGGTCAGGTAGTCGTAGGCACCGAGTTTCATACTTTCAACGACGGTGTTGATATCACTGACAGCCGTAGCCATGATTACCGAAGTTTGCGGAAAACGTTTCCTGACTTCCGGCAAGACTTCAAGCCCGCTTTGTCCCGGCATCTTCATATCCAGGATAACCAGGCCGATGGTTTCTCTGCCCATGGTTTCCAATGCCTGATTAGTATCTATTGCTTCAAGACACCGGTAACCCATCCCGGATAATTTGTGTGTCAGAATACGCCGGATACCTTCTTCGTCATCAACGACCAGTATGGTTTCTATCTGTTCATTCGTCATCGACAATGTCCGTTTTTCCCTTATCTTGAGTATTAAGGAGTTTTTGAAACTTCAGCCTGATACCGGGAGTTCAATAATGAAGGTACTGCCTTTGCCGGATTCACTTTCTGCATAAATACGGCCGTTGTGTTCGGTAACGATACCGTAACATATACTCAGGCCAAGGCCGGTTCCTTTACCGACCGGTTTAGTCGTAAAGAACGGGTCGAAAATGCGGTTTAAATTCTCCTTGGGAATACCCGGACCATCATCGGTGATAGTAAGCTGGACGTTCGCTCCGGTCTGGATTGTCGTAACAGTCAAGATACCGCCGTTATGTGTTTCTTTCATAAAATATTCAGCGTTGATCACGATATTTAAAAATACCTGCTGCAGTTGGAAATAATCGGCATTAATATCCGGTACGTTAGCAGCCATCTGATTTACAACCTGAATTTTATTCAGTTTATGTTCATAATTACGTATTTCCAGTACCTTAGACATGATTTCGTTGATGTTCACCTGCGATTTTACGATAGGGTGCTTCCGGGCGAAAGTAAGCATATTCTTGGCCACTTCCGCGGTGCGTTTTGCTTCATTACACATGAAAAGGATGTCATCTTTAATATCGGGAGGTAGATTTTTATCCAGAAGGAGTTCAGCAAAACCGATGACTGTTGTCAGAGGATTATTCAGTTCATGTGCCATACCGGATGCTAATTCACCGATAGAAGCCAGGCGGTCTGTCACAATCAGATTTTCTTGCATCTTCTTACGTTCGGTAATATCACGAACGATGGCAAGTACCATATTTTGCTGACCGATGCGGGTAGGGAAGGTACTGATTTCGATATCGATTATCTTGCCGTCTTTGCGGACCATACGAAAATCAGTCGGGCCGGTTGCATCGCCATTGGCGTTCTTTTTCAGCAAGGCGATCGATTTGGCTTCGTCTTCTTCACCAGCTAACATTTTCATTTCGATAAATGATTTCCCGACAAGTTCTTTGCGCGCATAACCGCTGACTATTTCCGCGGCACGGTTGCCGTCGACCAGCCTACCTTCTAAATCATAAAGGCAGTAAGCATCCGGAGCATCTTCGAAGAGGATGCGTAATCTTTCTTCTGATTGAGCCAGTTGTTCGTGGATCGCTTCCTGCTCGGTAATATCACGGGCAAAGACAGAGATTCCGTCACGTGTGGGATAAGCATTTATCTCCTGGACGATAATTTTCTCACCCGGGAACTTAATGGTGAAATGTTGGGGTTTTCCGGTGGCGATAATATCCAGGTATATATCGAGCATGTGCCTACGAGCCTCGCTATCCGGTACGATATCAGTAAATCGTTGACCAAGAGCATTTTCTGCCGATATGCCGGAAAGCAGTTCCGAAGCATGATTCCAGTAGGTAAACCGAAATTCTTTATCCATGGCAAAGAAGACATCGGAGATGCTTTCGGCGAGTTCTCTGAATTGTCTCTCATGATTGCGCAGTTCTTCCTCGGCTTTCTTGTGCTGGGTGATATCTCTTGATATCACCAGGACAAGGTCTTTACCTTCGAACTGGACAAGTTGAGAACGTATCTCAAGCGACTTTTTTTGACCATCTGCGTTTTGCCGGACCATTTCATTTGTGACGATCTTATGCTGCTGGATCTCACGGATGCGGGTCTCGAAAGGTACCTGGTTGGTAAGTAATTGGTCCATGGTATCCAGTCGCCGCATCTGTTCACGCTTCAACCCATGAGCTTGACACATGGCTTCGTTGGCATAAATGATATTACCTTCAAGGTCATGTAACATGATGGCATCGGTAGTGGCATCCAGTAACATGGCACGGCGGGAGAGTTCCTCAGCGGCCCTTTTGCGTTCCGAAATATCCCGGCAGACACAGAAAATTAGCTTCTTACCTTCGAAGATAGCAGCATTTGAGCTGATTTCAACATCATAGATGCTGCCGTCTTTACGGCGGTGCCTGGTTTCAAAATGTGCCCCGGTTTCATCTACTGTACGGAGCATTTCCAGAGTTTCCTCAGGGGAATGCTGGTTTTCCCAATCCCATACTTTTAAGCGGCTGGTTTCTTCAGCCGTATAGCCAATCATTTCGGCGAACCGTTTATTCGCCTCAAAAACTACACCCTCCCGGTCAAGGACGACAATCCCGTCACTTGATTGGTCTACCAGGACCCGCCGCCGGACAGCCTCATCCGCCAAAGCCTTTTCTGTTTTGTTTTGTTCTTCACGGCGCCGGATTTTCTCGATACCCAGGGAAATATCACCGGCAAGTTCGGTGAATAACTCGAGTTCAGATTCATGAAAAGCATCGACGTTGCTGGAATAGATATTTAAAGCCCCGATGACTGTTCCCTGAATCATCAAAGGTAGCGCTATCGATGAATGAAGACCCCGTTGCAAAGCAGCATTACGCCAGGGATAGAAACGGGTATCGGAAGTTAAATCCCGGATAATAACCGGCCTGGCGGTCTTGACGGACATCCCGGTCGGGCCATGGCCGTTCATGGAGTCATCCCAGGTAACCTTCAGAGAGGAGACATAATCGGTCCGTTTACCGGCTTTCGCTACGGGTATGATATCGAAAACGCCTTCCTTGATAAAGCCTATCCAGGCTAAGGGGTAACGTTCGTTGCGCACCATTTCCTGACAACTTTGCTGCAATAACATCAGTTCATTATCCGTCCGTACAATAAGCTGGTTGATATTACGGATGAGTTGCAGTGTTTCATTAAGTTCGGTGATACGGGCCTCCATTTTTTTGTGTTCGGTGACATCTTCGTAAAGGACTTGAATAGCCTGTTCGCCGTTCCATATTATCTCTTTGCTGTAAGCCTGCAGGTTACGGTATTCACCGGTCTTACGAATCAAGGTCATATCGTACCGTGATGGGATTTCCCCCAGTTTTCGTTTTTCATCCAGACGATTGGTATAAGCGATGGATTCGGGCGTGAACCGCCGGGTCGGCGGTACCTTCGATAATTCCTCGAAATCTGTATATCCCCACATATTAAGCATGGTACGATTGACATGTAAGAGCCCGCCGGTCATGGAAATGATCTGGATGCCGAAAGGGGACATTTCCAGAGAATTACGGAAGTTCTCTCTTTCGTTAGCGAGTGCAGTTTCGATCTGTTTCCTTCCGGCGATATCACGGATGATAGCTACTAATCCCACCGGGGTTCCTGATTTATCCCGAAGGACGGATGCATTAGTCTCAATCCAGAAACGCTCGCCGTTTTTCCTTATTACCGGGTATTCGTGAATGCTGATACTTTCTTGTTTCAGGGTGGCTTTGAAATTAAAGACCATGTTTTCCCGGCCTTCCGGGGCGACCCATTTCAGCATCGAGTGGCCAACGACTTCACTTTCGTCGGAGAAACCAAAGATATCCAGGGTTTTTTGCGAAGCGAAAGTGATGGTGCCGTCGTGGGATATCATAGCGATACCGTCGGGGCTGGTGGCGACCAGTGTACGGTATCTTTCTTCATTGATTCGGAGAGCTTCCTGTGTCCGTACCCGTTCAGTGACGTCACGGATGATCATGCTGGTACGGATTTCACCATAGCCGTCGATGAACACTACCGTGCTGGTCTCGCCGATCAAACGGGAACCATCCCTTCGGACAAAGGTTAGTTCGGTTTTTGCTTTTCCTGTCCGGGCTCTTTCAGCCAGAGCGGATGCTAAACGCGGGTCTGTCGGTTCAATTATACCTTCCCGGCCGATGCGGCATATTTCTTCTTCACTCCGGCCGAGCATGATACAGGCGGTGGGATTAGCCGAGAAAATCTGACCGTCCGGCGAGGTGAGGAGAATGGCGTCATTGCTGTTCTCATACAATAACCGGTACTGTTCTTCTTTTTTAAGGGCAATCTGTTCTTGTTGCTTTTGCCCGGTAACATCATCGTATACAGCCACTATTTCACCGGTGGGAAGTTTGAAAACAAAGTTCTCCCGCCATCCAGTGATACGCTGGTCTTTATATCGGGTGACAGGGTGGTGTTCGGCGATGCCGGTCAACCAGACTCTGCGGAAGATATCCAGAAGACCGAATTCAGTAATACCCGGGAAAACGTCGGTTACACGGCGGCCGATTACCTGTTCACGGTTGATGTTCTCAGTTTTCTGGGCAGCTTTATTGAAATTGATTACGATGAAGTCTCGACCATTGTCTACCGCCTGGTAGACGGCGATACAACTGCTGATATTATTGAATAGTTCGATATATTTCCGCTCGTTTTTTTCCATGGTGGCACTGATTTGCTTGCGCGGCGTAATATCAACCAGGACGATACGGGCTCCTGTAACCTTTCCTGAACCGTTTACCTGAGGTATCATGGTAATATCCAGCCAGGCTTTACTCCCGTCCTTATGAGATATCTCCATTTCATCTTGCCATGGCTTTCCCGACAATAGGCTGCTGATAAGAGCTTGTTCTTTCGTCCGGGTTGCCTGTGATTTGGCGAACAAGCCCAGAAAATTACGGCCGATGAAATCTTCAGGGAGATAACCGTAAAGGCGGCATGCTTTTGGATTTGTCAGTGTGATCAAGCCCGTGGCATCTATCGATATATAACCGATGGGTGCCTGTTCATATAGGAGAAGGTATTTTTCTTCACTTTCCCGCAGCTTGTTTTCCAGTATCTTGCACTCACTAATGTCCCGGGATATTATTAACAGGCCTTCCGGGACAGGCTCGATGGTCAATTCGAACCAACCTCGCGAACCGTCCGGGAATGTGAATTCATGGTCTGTCCGGAACGTCCGGCGGTCTTCCATTCCCTGTTTCAGATGGCAAAAAACACTGGTTTCTTCAATTCCAGGATAAGCTTCCATAAGTGAGTGCCCGAGCAGTTCATTGCGGGCGCGGCGGTTATGAATGACAGCTACCTCATTGACATCAAGGTAATGCCAGTCAAACCCGATAATTTGCCGCCCTTCGAACTTGTTTTCAAGTGTTCTTGAGTTATGTTTCCGGGGACCGGTATTCCGAGGTTTTCTTTTTACGGTATTACCGGTGACAGCCGGAATGGTATCTTCCATGCTTTGGTGGGCTTCGCCGTTGGCATCACTGACCGTATTTTTTTCCCTGGCGGTTCTAACCATGATTATTCTCACATCGGGAGAAATTTCTGGGCTTCGTCAATTATGGTATCTATCTCTTCCTGGGCAAAAATCCGCCATCCCCGGCGGTCGCGGCGGTTTGACTCACTTACAATGCCCTGGTCGAGCCAACGTAGGAGGGTGGACCGGCTGATCCCGGCCATTCGGGCAGCTTCGCTGGTTTGAAAATATAATTTCCCATCAACTTTGATCGGCATTAATTACCTCGCACATGATAAGAAATAATCATCTCTGACATATGTCAAATATATCATGGCTGCAGCCTAAACAATATTACCCAAATGTGCTATTAATAGTAACCTGATAGTACTATAGTATTCTTAAAAAATTCTTAAGAGATCTAAAATACAGGTAGTATGCCGGCGTGATTTAACATAGTGTTAACAAAAGTTTAATCACTGCTTAAGGGGTCAAAGATACCATTTAAATGATGAGTATTGGATTGCTGCTGGTTCTGGGGCTGGTATTAGGCGCAGAATTTACGAATGGTTTGACTGATGCAGCGAATTCGATTGCCACCGTAGTCAGTACACGTGTAATTTCACCTAAAAAAGCGGTTGTCATGGCTGCATTACTGAATATGGTGGGTGTTCTGGTAACCGGCACTGCAGTCGCTGCTACCATCGGTAAAGGCATCGTTCGGCCGGATATTATCACGTTGGAAGTTGTAGGAGCTGCCATGTTAACGGTGGTGGTTTGGACGACGGCAGCCTGGTTTTTTGGCATCCCTACCAGTGAGACGCATGAACTGTTGGCGGGATTGGCGGGAGCCGGACTCGCCTGGGCAGGTCCTTCCGTGTTGTTGGGGGATGGATGGCTCAAAGTAATCGTTGGTTTGGGGATGTCGACTGTGCTGGGTTTCGGCCTGGCCTTCATGGTGATGGTGGCCATATACTGGCTGTTCCGGCGGATGAACCGTATTAAGGCAAGCCGGCTCTTCGGTAAGCTACAGATATTATCGGCTGCTTTCATGGCTTTCAGTCACGGTTCTAATGACGGGCAAAAATTCATGGGAGTATTTTCGCTGGCATTATTTTTAGGTGGTGTTTTACCTGATTTCCAGGTGCCGCTCTGGGTGGTATTCCTATGTGGAGCGGTGATGGCAATAGGCACGGGGTTGGGTGGTTGGCGTATCATCCGTACCATGGGAAGTAAAGTAACCCGGCTGGAACCGGTACACGGCTTCGCCGCCGAAACCGCTGCCAGTACGGCTATTTTACTGGCCTCCCGCTTCGGGGTACCGCTTTCGACGACACATACCATCGGTACGGCAATCATGGGGGTAGGCGCGACCAGACGGTTGTCAGCCGTCAACTGGGCAGTAAGCCGTCAAATCATCACGACCTGGTTACTCACTTTTCCCGCCTGTTTGGTATTGGGTTATCTTTTTACATGGCTTTTTAAAGTCATCCTTTAGTTGAAAAAGAGCCACCTTTTGATAGGAGTATTCTTTACGTCTATACTATAGACCATGACGGACATTGATAAAATTCTGGTGGTTGAAGACGACCGTAATCTTCAAGACACGTTGAAATACAACCTGGTAAAGGAAGGTTACGGAGTAACTACCGCTTCGGATGGTGAGGAAGCTCTGGAAACAGCCCACCGGGAAAAGCCATCCCTGATTATTCTGGATGTGATGTTACCGAAAATAAATGGTTTTGAAGTTTGCCGTATCTTGCGTAAAGAAATGAATACTCCTATCTTGATGTTGACTGCTAAAGTAGAAGAAATAGATAAGGTGGTTGGGCTGGAGATCGGAGCCGACGACTATATGACCAAACCGTTCAGTTTGCGGGAATTGTTAGCCCGGGTCCGAGCCATGCTGAGACGGTCGAAAATGTCAGGGACGAATAGAAATGAGGAAGTCGTCCTCAAGGCAGATGATATCGAACTTGATACCGCCCGGCACCATGTCGCTAAAGGGAAGAAAACTATTGAATTGAGTCTCAAGGAATTTGAACTGCTTGCTTTTTTAATGGCAAACAAGGGTATTGTCTTCAGCCGGGACCAATTGTTGGAGAAAGTTTGGGGTTATGATTTTGCCGGGGATACCCGTACCGTAGACGTACATGTACGGTGGCTGCGGGAAAAAGTGGAGAATAATCCCAACGAACCGAAATTAATAATAACTGTCCGGGGTGTCGGATATAAAATAGAGGGTTGAATTTGTCACGCAGCCTTTATTGGAAGATAACCGTTCCTTTCATCCTGCTGGTGTTGGTGGGGATGGGAGTACTGGGGATTTATCTCGTCAATACCATCCGGAATTCTGAGACCGGACAATTGGAGACTCAACTAGAGGTAGAAGGCAATCTGATAGCTGTAATCAGCCGGTCTGGCTTTACCGGAAACGGCGCATCCGGTGAGTTGGACAGTATTGCGAAAAGCCTTGGCCACGAACTGAATACCAGGATCACTTTGATTGCCCTTGATGGGACGGTCCTGGGCGATACCGAGGAAGATCCAGCGGATATGCAGAACCACGCTTCCCGGCCAGAAATCGTAGCTGCTCTTAAAGGGGAAACCGGACAGTCTATCCGCTTCAGTACGACGCTCCGGGAAAACATGATGTATGTGGCCGTTCCGGTGGTAGACCAGGACCGGATAGCAGGAGTTGCACGTGCTGCTTTGCCGATGACCGAAGTCGAGAGGATGGTCAACCGGACTTCGCTGGCGGTTATTCTGGCGGTTATTATCACGGCCGTATTTGTTGTCCTGGCGGCAGCCCTGATATCCCGGATGATAACCCGTCCGGTTAGGCAAATCACCGCTGCAGTCGAAGAAATGACGGCAGGTAGCCTGGGCCGGCAGATCACTGTACGGACCAATGATGAGATTGGCCGTTTAGGACGTGCTTTCAATGAAATGTCAGCTAACCTGGAAGGTTCCATAGCCCAGATTTCAACTGAGAAAGCTAAATTACAGACAGTGTTGAATAATATGGCTGATGGAGTGGTGATGGTTGATAAGGAAAGCCGTATATTATTGTCCAACCGGGCCACCGAAAATATTTTCAATTTCCAGGAAGTTGTAATGGCAGGCAGGCCGTTGATCGAAGCCGTAAAGGATTATGAGATCGATGAAGTGTTAAAGCGGTGCTTGAAAACATACCGGGTAGAGACTGTGCAGTTGGAAACGAGCCAGTCAAAACGGTTCTTGAGAGTGGTCGCGGTCCCGGTCGGCGATAGTAAACTATCATGGGTTCTGCTGCTGTTCCAGGATCTGACAGAGGTTCGCAGCCTGCAAACAATGCGGCGGGAATTGATTGGGAATATCTCCCATGAACTCAGAACACCGCTGGCTGGTATCAAAGTGATGGTTGAAACACTGCAAAACGAGATTACTGAAAATGAAGCAGCCCGGGATTTCCTGTCGAGGATAGATACTGAGGTCGACCGCTTGACCCAAATGGTATCCGAAATTACCGAATTGTCCCGTATCGAAACCGGTGGCGTTGCTTTCAACATGGTGCCCACCGACCTTAACCTGGTAGTAGGAGAAGTTGCTGCCCAATTGGAATCCCTGGCATTAAAGGAACAAGTAAAACTCACTACAAATTTGGCAGCCGATCTACCGGAGTTATCGGCTGATACCGAAAGGATACGCCAGACACTTATCAATCTGGTGCACAACGCGATTAAGTATAACCATCCGGGTGGGGTAGTGGTCATTGCGACCGGTACCGAAGCAGGTGCGGTGACAGTAAAGGTGACCGATACCGGTATCGGAATTTCCCGCGAAGACTTGCCCCACATCTTCGAGCGCTTCTTCAAAGCTGACAAAGCGCGTTCGAAAGAAGGAAGCGGGTTAGGCTTAGCTATTGCCAAGCATACCATCCAGGCTCATGGCGGCAGTATCAACGTCCAAAGCCAGGAAGGCAAAGGTTCCACCTTCAGTTTCAGTTTGCCTTTTAAGCCTGTAAAATCATAACGATTTAACAAACTTTTAACAAAGCCTTAGCACTATATTATCGTCAGACTGGTATCGTGAGAACAATGGATGATTAAGTGCCGGGGCTTTTTTGTTTTGGTTGAAAGCTTCTGAAATGGATTTCACATATCTTTAACATCCGCTTCATTAACCCTTAAAGTCGGGAGATTATATTGAAAATAGAGGGTTCGAAGCGCTTCAACAAAATAACTGAATTTCGACAATAAGGAGATAGCATTTTGAGAATAACCAGAAAATGGTTGATGCCCCTGTTAGTGCTACCAGCACTTATCTTGAGTTTAACTTCCTGTGGCGGCGGGAACACTACTACAAATACTACAGCAACCCAGGCTGGCAGCCTGGAAGGAGCCGGAGCCAGTTTCCCCTCCCCTCTCTATACCAAGTGGTTCGATGAATATAACAAGATAACCGGCGTGAAAATTAACTACAATCCGGTAGGTTCAGGCGGTGGCATCAAGGCCATAACTGACGGAACAGTTGACTTCGGCGGTACCGACGGCATCATGACAACCGAGCAGACGGCCGCAGCGGAAGCGGCTAACGGAGCTATCTTACATATCCCGATGACAAGCGGTGCAGTAGCGATAATCTACAATATTACCGGGATCGAGTCCGGACAACTGAAATTGACCGGTGATGTGCTGGCTGACATCTATCTGAAGAAGATAACTAAATGGAATGACACCAGGATCTCCGGGCTAAACCCTGGGCTGGATCTACCCGGTACCGATATTGCTGTCGTTCACCGTTCGGACAGTTCCGGGACCACCTATATCTTTACAAATTATCTTACTAAGATTAGTGAGCAGTGGAAGACGGAGGTCGGTAATGCGACTTCTGTAAGCTGGAAAGGCGATATCGGGGGCGAGAAGAATGCTGGCGTAGCCGGACAGGTAAAACAGATACCGGGCGCCATCGGTTATGTGGAGTTAGCCTACGCGGTACAGAACAAGATTGCCTGGGCGCAGCTAAAAAATGCGGCCGGCAACTATATCGCTCCTTCATTGGAAGCGACGACCCGGGCGGCCGAGGGTGTCGAATTACCGGATGATATGAAAGTAATGATAACCGATTCGGCCAATCCGGATGCTTATCCCATCGCCGGCTTTACCTGGATACTGGCCTATGTGAACCAGGAAGACCAGGCCAAGGGACTGGCCCTGGTAAATATGCTCTGGTGGGCGGTACACGACGGACAACAATATACCTCCGGACTGGATTATGCGCCGCTATCAAGTACGGCCGTGAGTAAAGCGGAATCCTTGATAAAATCGATCAAATACCAGGGACAAGCATTAAAAAAATAGAGAAAACGGGATGTTGAAAAGCAGGATGCGGGATGGCCGGTACCACCCTGCATTTTGCCTTTTCGTAAACCCGGCAAATAAGCGGCAGTACCGGTAAGGACGGATTTTTGGTAGAGTTGATACCAAGACAACCTGGACAGGTAGAGAATAAGAGAAAATGGCGTTTCGGCGACCGGACTTTTTCCGGTATGACTCTGTTCTTTGCCTTACTCATACTGGTGATTCTAGCTGGACTGATAATTACGCTGAATATCGATGCGATGCCGGCAATCCGCAAATTCGGCCTTGGTTTCATTACCGGTACGGCATGGAATGCGGTAACCGGAGAATTCGGTGCCTTGCCCGCTATTTACGGAACGTTATTAAGCTCGGCGATCGGGCTGCTGATTTCGGTCCCCGTTAGTATCGGTGCGGCTATCTACCTGGTGGAACTGGCCCCCCGCTGGATCAAGGGTCCGGGCGCATTTCTTATTGAAATGCTGGCTGCGATTCCCAGTGTCATCATTGGATTATGGGGCCTTTTTGTACTGGCTCCATTCATCGGCGACCCGGTAGAGAAATGGCTTGCTGAGTATCTCGGTTTTATCCCGCTCTTCCAGGGACAGATTTTCGGCGGTCTCGGATTTTTATCAGCCGGAGTTATCCTGGCAATCATGACGATACCTATCATCACTGCTGTCAGCCGTGATGCCATTAGTGCCGTCCCGGTCCAGCAGCGGGAAGCTATGCTGGCCCTGGGGGCAACCCGCTGGGAAATGATCTGGCGGGCGGTGCTGCCGTACTGCCGGTCGGGATTAGTGGGGGCGGTGATACTGGGCCTAGGCCGGGCACTAGGGGAAACGATGGCGGTCACCATGGTTATCGGTAATAAATATGCCCTGACACCTTCGTTATTTTCGCCGGGTTCGACCATCGCCAGCAAGATAGCCGGCGAATTCGGGGAAGCTAGCGGAGATGTGTTTACAGCCAGTTTGGTAGAGCTAGCGCTGGTATTGTTCGGGGTAACGTTGCTAGTGAATGTCGTGGCCCGGCTGCTGGTGTGGCGGATGACGGCCATCAAGGCGAGGCGCGAGTAATAATGATACGGGAAACCGGTTACAGCAGGCGTAAATGGTTAAACCGCTCCATGCTTATGTTGAGCGGGGTAGCTGCCGCCGTGGCGATGCTGGTCCTGACTTTAATTTTAGCCTATACGGTAGCAAACGGTATCGCTTATCTGAATCTCGACCTTCTTATCCAGGCTGCCAAACCTGCTGGAGAGGCTGGCGGCGGTATGCGTAATGAGATTATCGGCACTGCCGTCCTGGTGCTGCTGGGTTCAATCATCGCTATTCCGGTGGGGTTGATGTCGGGGATATTCCTCTCTGAGTTTGCCGGCAACCGGATGGCATCCGCCGTCCGTTTTGCGGCTGATATCCTATCCGGAGTCCCCTCTATTATCGTTGGGGTGTTTGCTTATGCCATCCTGGTACGCCCGATGCATTCCTACTCAGCGGTGTCGGCAGGCTTTGCACTTGCTGTCATCATGATACCGACGGTAGCCCGGACAGCGGAGGAATCATTAAGGTTGGTGCCGAATTCGATGCGGGAGGCTGCTTTAGCCCTGGGGGTCAACCGGTGGCGGGCGGTGGTGGGAGTTGTGATTCCCGGTGCCATGACCGGGATTATCACCGGTATCATGCTGGCGGTTGCCCGGATCGCCGGAGAAACGGCACCATTGCTGTTTACCGCTTTCGGGAGTTATTTCGGCTTCCAGGGGTTGCTGGAACCGATCGGTGCCTTGCCGATGCAGATATACCGTTATGCCCTGTCGCCTTACGCCGACCAGAACCAGCAAGCCTGGGCTGGAGCTTTCCTGCTTATTCTGTTGGTCCTGGGTGTAAGTATCATTGTGCGGTGGGTCAGCGGCCGGAAACACAGATAAAGAACAATGTTTAAGAGGGAAAAACTATGAGTAATGTAACCATAACACAGACAATACCCTCACTCGCTGGAGAATCAGCCGGGAAAGATTCCCGCAACATCATGGAAACCCGCAATCTGCATGCCTGGTACGGGAATACCCTGGCGGTAAAGAATATCAATATGAGCATCCAATCCCAAGCTATTACTGCGATTATCGGCCCGTCGGGATGCGGCAAATCCACCTTTATCCGCTGCTTGAACCGGATGCATGAAGTATCGCACGGCGGACGGACATCCGGCCAGGTATTACTGGACGGTAAAGATCTGTATGCTCATGATGTCGATGCGGTTGCGATACGGCGGCGGATCGGGATGGTCTTTCAAAAGCCGAATCCCTTCCCTACGATGTCGTTGTTCGATAATGTGGTAGCTGGAATCAGGTTATCAAAGTTCTGGACCAGGCGGTGGGAATTGCAGGATATCGTGGAACGTTGCCTGCGCCAGGCGGCGTTGTGGGATGAAGTGAAAGACAAACTGGGTGAGTCAGGCACATCTTTGTCCGGGGGGCAGCAGCAGCGCTTGTGCATTGCCCGGGCTCTGGCTGTGGAGCCGGAGGTGATCCTGATGGATGAACCATGCAGCGCCCTGGACCCGGCTGCGACTTTAAGAATAGAAGACCTGATGAGAAATCTGTCCGAGCAATATGCCATCGTTATTGTGACCCATAATATGCAGCAGGCTGCCCGGGTCTCGGATATGGCGGCTTTTTTCATGATGGATGCCGACCGGTCCGGAATGTTGGTGGAATATGGGCCGACATCCCAGGTTTTTACAGCCCCTAGAGATAAACGGACTGAAGACTATATCACCGGCCGGTTTGGTTAAAATCGGGAGGAGAAACAAGATGGAAATGCGGACCGCGTATCACAAGAAACTCAGGGAAATCCAGGACGATATCCTGGTCATGGGCAGTATGATAGGTAAAGCTATTCTTGACTCCATCAATGCGCTGAAAAACCGGGACCTGGAAATGGCCAACCAGATAATTACCGAAGACCACAAGATAAATGAAAAGAGGTACGAGACCGAGGAAAAGTGCATTCAGCTTATCGCCACACAGCAGCCGATGGCCAGCGACTTAAGAACAATCATGGCGATTAACAGTATCGCTACCGAGATAGAGCGGATCGGTGATTATGCGTTGGGGATAGCTCGTATCGTGATTATGATCGGTGATCAACCGCCGTTAAAACCGTTGATCGATATTCCCCGCATGGCCGACCAGACGGTCGATATGCTGCGCCGGTCCCTGGATGCATTCATTAACCGGGATGCCGAATCAGCCCGGAAGATTGCGTTGGAGGACGACACCATCGACCATCTTTACGACCAGATTTTTCGTGAGTTATTGACTTTCATGGCGGAGGACCCAAGGACGATTACCCGGGCGACCCGCTTGATGTGGACAGCCCACAATCTTGAGCGGGCAGCCGATAGAGTCACGAATATCTGCGAACGAATTGTCTTTATCGTTACCGGGAAGATGGAAGAGATCGGGGCTTCGAAATATTAGTCGTATCCCGGCTCTTCCACCAATTGTTCTCTATAAGTCAGTGACTTAGGCTATTGGTTCAGCAAATAAGGCTGCCCATTCGGCGGTATATACCGGCAAGCCGGTTTTGACCGGTTGTTTTTCCATCCATTCAAATTCTGCCCCACAGTACATGCAATGCGCCTTGCCGCGGTTGGCATTGTCGTAGATCTTTTTTATATGGCGGCAGTTCGGACAGTTGATCTCGATGAGTCTTTTTGCTGGTCTTAATAGTCTGGTCTCTACCATTTTCTTCTCCTCTAGTCCATCCCCTGAAAGGAATCACGGTATATTCACTTGATTCTTTAGTACTGGTTACTATTGTAGAAAACAGGTATATACAAGTAAATATCCATAGATGTAATTTGGGTGAACCATTGGGTTCATTGTAATGGTTCTTTCGTTCCGGCAGCATGAGCCGGCATGTATTTTCAGTGTATTTCACCTTGCTATATCAAGGTAAATAGAAGGCCCATAAAGTATCGAAAAACCGACAGCCTGACTTTTGTACTTCCAACCGGTTGGCTACATCAGGTCTTTTTCGCTGTCCTCGATTACCCGTTGCAATTCGGCGTTCAACATCGGTGGTAGTCCTTCGATATCCGCCTTAAGAAAACCCCGGACGATGGTCGCCGTAGCTTCATTCCGCGTCAACCCGCGGGACATCAAGTACTCTACTTCTTCTTCCGCTATTTTCCCTACGGCAGCTTCATGTGAAAGATCGATTCCTGCCAGGGTGCCCTTAAGCTCGGGTATGGCATGGATCAAGCCTTTTCCCTGCAATATCAGGCCGCGGCATTCCAGGTGGCCTTTGACATCGATAGCATTGCCCTCGATATAACCCCGGGAGATGATATTTCCGCCGGTAGTCATTGTTCTCGATATTATCTCGGTTTTCGCCCCCGGGGCATCCAGGAATACCCGGGAGCCTACATCCATGTTCGAACCGGGAGGAGCCACCATAACACTATGGAACCGGACCATGGCATTTTCACCTACGCACCTTGCTGAAGGGTTAGTCTGCAGTGATTTTACTGGTTTCATGATCACATAATTACTTAAGTACAGGCCATCCTGTTCCACGATTACGCCGGTACGCGGACGCACGGCTATCTCCGGATTCCAACTGTGTATCATGGTAAAAGTGATTTTTGCGCCTTTCTTGATATAAAACTCGGATACGCCCATATGTAGTCCCGGGTCTTCCCCGAGGGCAGTGGTGCATCCGGTTATGATGTGCAATTCGGAATTCTCTTCCGCAATCACGATATTATGTACATTCTGCGCTAACCTGGCTTTTGACAGGTAAAGACAGGCTTGCACCGGTAAATCGGTCTTTTTGCCGGGCAGGCTCCTGATGAAATATCCGTCATGCTGGTTCAATTCAACGTTTGCTGTATATTTGTCCGTATCTATCGCTACCGCTTTCCACCAGTAGTCCGATAACCAGTCGTATTGCGCCAGGGCACGGCTGACCGGCATCACCTCGATGCCTTCCTGCCTGATGGAACTATGCACCGGCGTATTGTCGACCTGGATGAATGTCCCTGACCTCTGTTTTGCATCATCCAGAACGATTCCGGCATTCAACATGTCTCCTTTGACTCTGGATGGCAGTTGTGAAGGGTCGGCCTGATAAGGGGATGCCTCCGCCGATTTTACATATGTGTTCAGGTCTAAATTATCACCAAAGGCAGCCGCTTTTTCCGAAGCTGCTTTCGCTTTTTCCTTGTTGTTCTTTGAGGATGTTGTCTCACTCATGCGGTTACCTCCGGACGATACATTTGACACATTCTTCATAACCTTTTTGCCGGATCGTCGCCAGGATTTCCCGCGGGTCTCCGGCACAACCTATCTTGCCGTTGAGCATTACATAACCGGTACGGGCACTGACATAGTCCAGGATATGTCCGGTATGGGTGATAATCAGCCCCATGGATTTCCGGTTGTATATCGGGTGGGATTTGTGCAGCAGTTCATTGATCAGTTCTCCTATCAGGGCAATACTGACCAGGTCGACGCCGGATTCGGGTTCATCGAGCAGAGTTAATTCCGGCTGTTGGGCGATCAACTGCATCAATTCGGAGCGTTTGATTTCTCCCCCGGAAAAACCATAATTGATATCTCTTTCCAGGAATTCGGTCATGTGGGCTCTCTCCGCCAGTATACCGATCGTCTCTTTATCATCCCGGTTTTTCAGCGCGGCACTAACCATGTCCCGCGTTTTTACCCCGCGCACTACCGGCGGCCGTTGGAATGAGATACCGATTCCCAGGCGGGCCCTCTCGTCTAACGGCAGACGGGTGATATCCTGGCCGTTTAAGATGATGCTGCCGCCGGTTATCCGGTACCGGGGGAAACCCATGATTGCCATCAAGAGGGTAGTTTTTCCGCTGCCGTTGGGGCCGAAAAGTACGTGTGTTTCTCCGTCGCTAATGGATAAATCAAGTCCCCGCAGTATCTCCTTCCCTTCGATAGATACACATAGCTGCCTTATTTCCAGCATATCCCTTACCTCCGGTCTCTATTTCCGTGCCTGGTAGCCTATCAGGTACTTGTGGTTCCATTAACATGAATTGGCTTATAATACTGTCTCGGTTTGAAAAAATGTATTTTTATCCGTATTGAGGCAACTATAACCCGTGAACGAACAAGCGGTGTTACCGGTTGAACAATTATTAGTATACCAGAAACAGGCTAAAATCATTTTATAGGTAAGAAAGTAAGTAGTGACATAATACATTTTGTATGGTATACTTCGGGACAATTGAAAAGGGGTATAGGGATATTCAAAGTGTGACATAAAACTTTAGTACTTCCCTACTATTGCCGGGGACAAATATAAAGGATATACTATTGGTATGAATATCTTTGGCTGGAGTAACAAGAACCTCAGTAAACCTGTACTCTGCCCGGATTGTAATGGCAGCGGCGTTAGTTGGCTGCAGGAAATAAAAGAAGGTGAAAAGCCGGAGTTTTCCCGGAAACTATGCACCCCCTGCCGTGGCACGGGGATCATAGGTATCCCTGCACTGGAACGATTGACCCCCATACAATTATTCCAATTCATCCAGGATGGTACTCCTGAAGGAGCCTCCGGTGAAAAATTGTTGCCATGGTTAAAAAACCTTGCCCCGGAAAAGATAGATGAGATAATTTCCTTACGTATACGTAATGGTGAGCAATTTTTACCTTGGTTGAAAAACCTTAACCCGGAAAATGTCGAGGCAGTGATCGATATTCGTATCCATAACAATGATCTCATGGCTAAGATGTTGAAAAATGAGGTGCCGGGATTAACCGCTTCTGAGTTGTCGGAACTCAGGATCAATACCACTGCTGAAAAATTCAATAATATCGTAGCTGAACGGATCGAAGCTGCTAACGCGGAAGAGTAACCTTTATCTACTATTAAACCTCTGATACGCATCACTATGATAGCTGGTTGATTTTCCAATTTTCTCAACCGTGGAATTTCTATTACTCTTGCATTACACCTGTACCGGCTAATATGATGGATAACATGAATACAAAGTATCCACCGAAATATATCGGTGCTGCCGAAGTAATAACTTATATGACAATCGATCCGAGTCAACACCGCACGAACAAACCCAGACAGCTCGTAGGGGGGAAACCATTGGGTTCGGCTGCGGGCTTTGTTATCGGGCGGTATACCGCTGAAGCAGGTTATTACCTTTTTTATTGCGATGCCGATTGGAACCCTTTCAACAATTCCTGGCATGAAACTGTCGAAGATGCCAAAAGGACAGTGGAATTTGAATACGAGGGAGTCCAGCAAGTTTGGCAGTCTTCCGCTTAACGGTCTGCACATCTTGCAACAACCAGCCGCGATGCGATAATATTGGACATAGTTCCACAGGTTCAAATACTCAGGCCGGGATGGCGGAACTGGCAGACGCAGAGGACTTAAAATCCTCCGGAGCAATCCTTGTGGGTTCGAGTCCCTCTCCCGGCACCAGGTAGGGGACATGGCCTGGTTAATTGTAGTTCTGAGTTACCTCATTGGGTCTATCCCAACGGCTTATCTGGCCGGAATATTTTCGCGCGGGATAGACATCCGGGATACGGGCGATGGTAATATGGGAGCCCAAAATGTCTTTCGCCAAATCAGCCCGCTGCCTGGTATCGTCGTAGGCCTTTTCGATGCTGGCAAAGGATTATTGGTAATATTCCTTGCCCGGGCGGCAGGATTAAGCCTGGGATGGGTCTTTGCATCAGGCATCGTAGCTGTCATGGGCCACAACTGGCCGGTTTACCTGGGGTTCCGCGGCGGGAGGGGTGAAGCGGTTACCATCGGTATCCTTTATGCCCTCATACCGGTACCGGCACTGATTTTAACTATTCCCGGTATACTGATACTGAGCTTGACCCGGAACGTGACTCTGAGCAGTGCCATTATTTTTATCTCGATGCCTTTCATCTGCTGGTGGCAGCATGTGGAAGGAGCTGTTATTGCCTACAGCATCGGCCTGTTGCTGTTGGTTGCTATTACCCATTTATTACGCTCAAGGCGGATAGCGGCACGCCATGCGTAAATACTGACGGTATTATTGTGGATTTGGCGTCGTTACTGCCTTTTTCTTCAAATCTTCTTCTTTCTTGCGCGTCTTTACTTCTTTGAGGGCGATTTTCCGGGCGCGTTCGGAATAGAAATAGTCTGTTTTTAAGATGCCCTTTTTCATCATTCGCCAGCGGTCCGGCGGTTTCTTTTGCGGGTCTCTCTTTTTAGATTCATCGTCCGCTTCTTTCAGTTTCTCCTGCCGTTTGGCTTTGGCGCGGTTATCCCCGGCTTCAAGACACCTTTTCGAGTACCGCCACAACTTATCGGCATCGCGAGTCAGACCTTCGTTTTTTGAGATGAATCCTTTCCGGGTGTCGTGCTGGGAAATGATTTGTAATATCTCACCGATCTTTTCTGAGGGATAACCGACTTTCTCCAGTATCTTCCGTGCCAGTAAAACTCCTTCGATCTGGTGTTCATATTGAACTCCCAGCCGCTCCAACCTTTTCGCCTTGCGGTCGAAGATTTTCATCCGGCGTTCTTTCGGTATCTGGCTGTACCCGACATCGTGGAGGATGATGGCAGGGAGGATAATGTCCCGGTCGCCTTTCTCATACCTGACGAGCAGTTGGGCATAATACAGGGCAACCTCGGCATGCCCGGGGTCGTCCCGCTGGTCCTGGTAAGGCAGAGCTAAATCCCAGATGTTTTGAAATATCTTTTTCATGATATGTTAGCCTTCAGTACTAAACGTTTATCATTCCCTCTTTACGGGCTATTACTTTCCTGACCGCGGCTTCGATCTCTTTGGCAGTCAGGCCGTAACGGACGAGTAATTCGTTAGGCTTGCCCGATTGTGCGTAACCTTTAAGGGCGACGAATTCCACCGGTACCGGCTGGTTTTTAACCACCACCTGGGCAACGATGCCGGAGAGTGCCCCGTGTTCCAGGTGTTCTTCAGCGGTGACGATGGCCCCCGTTTCTTTAGCTGCTTTTACAATGGCTGCTTCATCGATGGGGCTGAGGGTATGCATATTCAGCACCGTGCAGGCGATGCCATCCTGTTTCAGTTTATCAGCGGCTTCCAGGGCTGGCGTGATCATCAGTCCGTTGGCTATGATGGTGGCGGATTTACCTTCCCGCAGGGTGACAGCCTTGCCGATTTGAAACTTGTATTTATCGTCATATAACACGGGTACCTTGGCCCGGCTTAAGCGGATCAGGAATGGGCCATCTGTGGCCGCAGCGTATTTGACCGCCTGGGCAGTTTCAATGGCGTCGGCCGGGACGATGACGGTCAACCCGACCAGCGAGCAGGCCAATGACAGGTCTTCGATGGCCTGGTGGGAACTGCCGTCTTCTCCGACGGTGATACCGCCGTGGGTCGTCACGATTTTCACATTCATCTGTGGCTGGACGACCGCCATACGGATCTGGTCGAAACAGCGCCCGGGGGCAAATACGGCAAAAGTGCTGGCAAAGGGAATCTTACCGGCTGCGGCAAAGCCGGCCGCCATGCCGATCATATTAGCTTCGGCGATGCCGCAGTTAAAGAATCGTTCCGGGTGTTTGGCGGCGAAAAATTTTGTCATGGTGGAATGTGAGAGGTCGGCATCCAATACCACGATATTCTTGTTGGTAATACCCAGTTCGGCCACCACCTGGCCGTAAGTCTCACGGGGGGATACTTCCTGGACTGCCATGTTAACCTACCTCCTTGAGGGCTTTTTCCAGTTCAGCCGGGGTAGGAGCCTTGCCGTGGAAATCAGGGTTATTTTCCATAAAACTGACGCCCTTGCCTTTGACGGTATGGGCGATGATGACCGCGGGCTGCCCGGTCACTTGTTTCGCATTCTCCAGGACTTCAGCTACTTTCCCCATGTTGTGCCCGTCGACTTCAAATACCCGCCACCCGAATCCCCGCCACTTATCGGCGAAGGGCTCATTATTCATAATGTCCTTCGTCCAGCCGTCGAGTTGTATCTCATTTTTATCCACGATAGCGATCAGGTTGTCGGTCTTGAAGTGGGCAGCGGCCATGGCGGCTTCCCAGACTTGGCCTTCATCACACTCGCCGTCGCCCAGTAAGGCAAATACTTTATATGATAGCCCATCGAGTTTACCCGCCAGCGCTGTGCCTACGGCGAAGGACAACCCCTGTCCCAGTGAACCGGCGGACATCTCGACACCGGGGGTCAAATGGCAGTCGGTATGCCCCTGGAAGCAGCTATCCATTTGCCTGAGTGTCAGTAGTTCTTCCACGGAAACGTAGCCGCATTCAGCCAGCACGGCGTACAATACCGGAGCGCCGTGGCCTTTACTTAAAATAAAACGGTCCCGTTCCGGCCATTTGGGAGTTTTCGGATCATGCTTGAGGACACGGAAATATAAAGCCGTTAAAATCTCCACGGCCGAAAGCGAACCGCCCGGATGGCCGCTGTTGGCTTTGCCGATCATATTTAGTATGTGCCGGCGTATCTTCCGAGCCATAGCTTCCATTTCGGGAACGGATAAAACAATGTTCACTAGAGCTACTCCTTTGGCCTTTGCTATTGACCGGTACTTCTTTCAACCTTGATATGGTTAATAATTCTTTCGAGGTAGTATACCATCCTTTATTTATTTACTGCGAGTATCCGGTATAGGAAACCTTCCTGATTAGTAGTATGACAAAATATGCACTACGAACGTATTGAATAGAAGGGTAAATCATGATAAAGTACGTTGAAATAATTAAACAACATCAGTATTAAAGAATAAAAGGGAGGATTGTGTAATGAGCGAAGCTGGTGGTAAAACTACTACCGGATTACAGCCAAACGTAGCCGGGTTATTATGCTATCTCTTCATGTGGGTAACAGGGCTTATTTTTCTTCTGATTGAAAAAGAAAACCAGTTTGTACGTTTTCATGCTATTCAATCGATTGCTTTAAATGTAGTATTGTGGGTTCTTTATATCATCCTTTGGTTTATCCCAATAATAGGTTGGATAATCAATATTTTCTTGGCTATCGGGATATTCATCCTGTGGATCGTATGTATGTATAAAGCCTACAAAGGTGAAAAATTCAAATTGCCCGTTATAGGTAACTTCGCAGAGAATAACAGCAAACCGAAAGCCGGATAAACCCGGTTTTTGAAAATATAAAATAATATATACCTGATAGGAGATACTGGTTTGAAAAAACTGATATCCATCTCAGTGTTGTTGATTTTGCTTGCCGGATGCTTCAACTTGACTGCCTGCGGCTCGAAGAATGACAGCGGCACCAAAACTACTACTACGGCTGCTACCAAGACCACTGAAAAAACAACAACGGTCTCGTCAAGCGGTGGCCTGACCTGGAACGATATGCCCATCTATTCCGGTGCCGGGCAGATACAGAAAGGGACCTGGTCGATACCGCCGGCTGATGACGCCGAATATGCCAAATTCGAATGGCGGTATTATGAATCAAGTGCCAGCCAGGAGGATGTAGCTGCTTATTATAAAAGCCAGATGCCGGGTAAGGGATGGGAAGAGAAGGGATGGATGGATATGGGAGAAGTATCATGGAGCATGTATAACAAAAACAACGAAAAAGATGCGGCCATGGTATGGATCAGTAATCAGGAAGGCAAGACGGCTATTGCCCTGTGGCGGGCATCTAAATAGTTCATTATTAGTCTCGGTTAAACCCGATTAAAAAAAGCCGTCCCGGAATTACGGGGCGGCTTTTTCCGTTTTTTGAATATGTGGCAGTTGGGCTACTTTTTTCCTAGTAACCGGCAGGTTCTCTCCCAGACCATTTCTCTGATATGGCTTTTGGTTTGTGTCCCGTCGATAATGACCCAACGTTGCGGTTCTTCCTTCGCCATCTTAAGATAACCGCTGCGGACGCGCCGGTGGAAATCTAGTTCCGTCTGTTCGAAGCGGTCCTGGCTGCTGACAGCATGCTTACGCCGCAGCCCCTCCTCTACCGGAACGTCAAGAAAAATGGTCAGGTCCGGTTTTAACCCGCGTGTCCCTGTCTCACATACTGCTTTTACGAGGTACAAATCGAGCCCCCGCCCATATCCCTGGTATGCCAGGGTGGAGTCGGAAAAGCGGTCGCAGATAACGATCTGGTTTTCTTTTAGTGCTGGTTTGATGACGGTGTCTACCAGTTGTGCCCGGCTGGCATTGAACAGCAGTAGTTCGGCTACCGGAGAGATAGCTACATTTTTCGCCCACTTCAGCAGGTAGCTTATGCGGGTGCCCAGTTTGGTCCCGCCCGGTTCGTGGATAAGCATTACCGGTATAGCCAGCTTGTTCAGCCGGTTCCGCAGCATCCTGGTTTGGGTGCTTTTCCCACACCCCTCTCCACCCTCGAATGTTATGAATAGAGACATCGGAAATCAGTCCTATTGCTTAAATCGCAGGTTCATCTTCAACCAATGTAGTATACAGTTTATCATCGTACCCGTTGCCGTGGTAGAGATGCAGCGGGGTCAGGGAAGCATAACCGTGCTCCACCGCCCAGATATCGGTCTCTTCATCGGAGACCTGGGCGGTGCGGCGACGGGCCAGCCAGTAATAAGCCCGGCGGCCGTCGTGGCCTTCATTGACAGAGTCGATATGGCTTTGTACCGCCAGTTTGGTTATCCTGATGCCTTGCATTTCCTCCGGTGTCCGGTCCGGTACATTCAGGTTGAAAAGCAAATGGCCGGAAGCACGGTTGGCGTATATTTTGTTCATCAGCCGGGCGGCGGTTTGGGCGGCATTTTTCAAGTATACTTTTTCAGTCCCCGATAACGAAACTGCCAATGAGGGCAACCCGCGCAGGTATCCCTGGAGAGCGGCGCCGACCGTTCCCGATATCAGGACATCATTGCCCAGGTTCAGGCCGTGGTTGATACCGGAGACCACGGCACCAATTTCTCCACTAACTAATTTTTCGGCGGCCAGGATAACGCAGTCGCCGGGTGTTCCCTGGATGCCCCAGGTTGTAACTCCGGAGATTACGGGGTGTATCTTCTGTGCCCGCAGCGGTTGGTTGTGGGTCAGGGCAGTGCCGATGGCGCTTTGTTCCCGGTCCGGGGCAGCAACCACCACTTCTCCCACTGCCTGCAAAGCTTCCGCCAGTGCCCACAGTCCGTCGGAATGAACGCCGTCGTCATTGGTAACAAGAATCTTCACTTCGGAGTTAGTGTAACATAGCCGGATTATCCGGGCAAAAAAATGTTCGGTTTTACCCGGTTCAAGCATCTTATATATAGGGTTCCGGTGGTGTTAGAATATTAAAATCAAGGACAATTCATATTCGAAATTAGTTAGCTTTATCCCTTATCCCGATAACTTTTTCTGTCATGTATTGTACATGTACTTCTGATTTTGATATTCGAGTTTCGGCTTTTAATACAGGGGGATACATGGGTAAGCAGCTACGGCGGGCACTGTTAGGTATCGTTGTCATCCTGGCCTGTGTGACCGGGTTGCTGGCTGTTAGTGCCCTGGTACCGGATGTTGGCTGCACTAATGAGGGTAATTTACCTGTTTGGCGGTTGAAGCGGAATACCCACGTCCAACTCACCGTACCGGAACAGGTTGAGGCCGGACAGCCCTTCTTCATTAACGGGACCCTCGAAAAGACCGGTTGGAATAATCCTCTCCTCAGCGACAATATCGTCGAACCATTCGCTTACCAACACCTGATGATCCAGTCTACCCAGTTCCATCAGGGAGTCGAGACTGATGCTGACGGTTATTTCTCCGGTATTTTTACTGTTTATACACCGGGCATGTATGCAGTAACTGCCAGCTATCCGGGCGATAAACTGGAAAATTATAGTGCCAGTTCGGGATACCGTTTGATTCTCGTAACCGGGCAGCCGGTTCTATCCGGTAATAGTCCCGGTATTTCCGGGACGTCCCGGTTGCCGTTTGTCATAGTGGCCGGTATCGCCGCCGTAATTATTGCCCTGAATTGCTTGTTTCGCTTATTGATGACTAAAAATCGGCCGGGAGGTATAGTTCCCGCAATACCGGGCTGGTTGTCTATTGTCCTGGCAGTGGTGGTGGTAGGCTCCCTATTCCTTGCCTTTTTACCCCGTACGGTACCGGTTGATTACGCTCGTATGTGGGACAGGAAGTGGGATGTTTATGATATCCCGACCATGATAACTGTAGAAATACCTGAAGAAATTGATGCCAGGTCAACACTGACGGTCGAGGGAACCCTCTGGCAGCGCCCCCCCGGGCAACAGGAATATGTACCCCTGCCCAACCGGAGTATAGGTATTTTCATGTCGAATAATAACGATTCAGGGTTCGGCCTGGTTGCCGGTTCGGATATTACCGGCGAAAACGGTAAATTTAAAGGTAAAGTCTTTTTCGAGAGGGCCGGGAAATATACTGTCATTTTTAGTTTCTCTGATTATAGTGAGCATTATTCTGAATGCAGGGTTGCTAAAGATATTATTGTCAATAAGGCACCCCTTTTCAGCCGCTGGAACAGCCCGGGCTGGTTGATCGTCTACGGATGCCTTATCGTTATTTTATTACTAGCGGACAGGCTGATATTTTCACGTCGCCGGTTGAAAAAAAATCTCACATCGGCCTTGATTTTTAAAGGGTTGCCGGTAGCTCTGGTTATGGTGGAGATAGCGGCTTTCGTCCTGTTGTTGCTGCAACCTCAATATATGATGTTTAAAGGGGATGAAAACAATACCTCAGCAGTTCCCTCTCATGTTACCCTCGAGGTCCCGGAAAAAGCGGAAATGAAGCAATCTTTCCAGATACAAGGCGCGTTAACAACGTTAGCCGATGTTGATGAAATACCCCTCCCCGGACAGGAAATTGAGGTATATCTGGTCGAAGTTACCGGAGGTTTGGACAATGTGGAAAAACTGGTAACCATGACTACTGATAATACCGGTATATTTACCGGAGAGGTGACGGTTGATACTCCCGGCAATTTTGAAATCAGTGCCGTGTTTGAAAAAACCGGCGGTCTTTATTATCAAAGCGGTGATTCCGGTACCATCAACATTTATGATCCCAACTTGATACCGGTGGCAGATACCGGTAATCCTACCCGATCACCTGTTATTATTGGAGTACTGGTTCTGACCGTTATGACCGTGATCAGTTTTCTCCTGGGTCGGTACGGTATCAGGTGGACTTGGTATAAAATACTCAAACTGTCTCTTAGGAAACAAACCAGCTTCCGGCCACGTAGAGTCAAGGAACCCGGTTCAAGGGCTCAGCAGGAGCACTTAATCTCCCCTAAAGAAAATTCTGCGGGGGCCGATTCTGCCAATCCATTGGTTGCCATCGGTTTCCCTCAAATTACATCAGAAATGCCCGATGTCTGGGGTAAGGACGACGATTTACTTGTTGTGTTCTCTGTCGAGGACTCTCCTCAAATGCTGGTACATTACTCACTGGACATTGAGTTTGGAGTAGAAGCCGTTACCCGGGTGCAGCTTTCTACTGCAGGCCGGGCTGCTCAAGCCTATACCTTCCGTAAGGTTGGGCAATACAATATCCAGGCGGTCCTGGTCAAGGACGTCCGTAACGGCTATCTCCCGGCTTCGAGGATCGTCCGCATCGTCGATTACCGGGAGGAGATTGTCCGGCTTTATAATGGGATGCTCTCTTCTCTCAAGTCACAAGGCATCTCGCTTGCCCCTAAAATGACTATCCGGGAGGTCGAAGTCCGCCTGTGTCAGACCTTCCCTTCCCTCTCCACCGATGTCACTAATATCCTTGTCTCCGTGTTCGAAGAAGCTAACTACAGCCTCCACCCCATTACCCGCCCCGCCTATGAGAAGATGTTCCTGGCGGTCCGGGAAATAGAACGACAGGATATAGTACATCCTTAAAATATAGTTATCATTTTTACAGCCGTCATGTGGTGTGATATAATGCCGTATCTTGTGGTATACTTTACCTATTAACATAACTTCAAAATCAGGGAGTATTCAAATTGAACAAAGCCCAAAAAACGGAGATCGTTACTAAATTTGCCCGCAAGGAAAGCGATACCGGTTCGACCGAAGTCCAGGTTGCCATAATCACCCGGCGCATCAGCGACCTGACTCAGCATATGGCTACTAACCGGAAAGATTATCATACCCAATTGGGACTGTTAAAACTCGTTGGTAAGCGGCGCCGCTTACTCGGTTATCTTAGCCGGGAAGATGTCGGTAGATATAATAAGCTTATCTCCGAGCTTGGGTTACGTAAGTAAATCACTGCCTTTGGTCCGCTTCAGGTTGAGACCGGCCGTCCCGGTTTTCTCCCGTTTTATGGACATAAGGTTGAGTGAAGTGAGGTTTTAGTTGGCACAAAACGGTTCGTCTTTTACCCAGGAGATCGGCGGTCGCAAGCTTACTATCGGTACCGGCTTACTTGCCGGACAGGCTGATGTTGCTTTAACCGTCCAATATGGTGATACGGTTGTTTTAGTTACTGTCGGCGTCAGCAAGGAAGCACGTGAGGGCATCGATTTCTTACCTCTTACCGTTGATTACGAAGAGCGATTATATGCCGCCGGTAAAATCCCGGGCGGTTTCATCCGCCGTGAAGGCCGGGCAACTCAGGAAGCCGTGCTTTCCGGCCGTTTGGCCGACCGTACGATCCGGCCTCTCCTACCTAAAAGCTGGCGTAGCGAGATTCAGCTTATCATCACCGTTCTTTCGGTAGACCAGTTGAATGACCCCGATTTACTCGGGCTTATCGGTTGTTCCGCTGCTTTAAGTGTATCTCAGGTACCTTTCTACGGCCCGGTTAGTGCCGTACGGGTGGGGTACCTTAATGAAGAATATGTCTTGAATCCAACACTGGCACAGGTTGAAGAAAGTGTTCTGGATATCGTCGTTGCCAGTACTAAAGACCGTGTTGTCATGGTTGAAGCCGGCGCGAAAGAAGCTGACGAGGACATCGTCCTCAAAGCGATCGAGATCGGTCATGAAGCCAATCAGGCCGTCATCCGTCTCCAGGAACAATTGCAACAAGCCTGGGGCAAAACCAAGTTAACTGCCCCTTCAACCGAAGTCCCGGCAGAGATTGTCTCGGCAGTTTCGGAAATTGTTGATGTGAGACTCGGTGGGGTACTCGAATCAGCAACTAAAGCCCCCAGGGACAAACTGCTTTCCGGACTACAGGCAGAAGTGATTGAGAAGTTAGGTCAAACTTATGAGCAATCACAGCTTTTAGCTGTTTTCGACCAGCGTGTGAGAAAAGCGGTCCGGGATAACCTGATGCAGGGTAAACGCGCCGGCGGCCGTAGCCCGACTGAGATTCGCCCCTTAAGCTGCCAGGTCGGCCTGTTACCGCGGACTCATGGTACCGGATTATTTACCCGCGGTGAAACACAAGTATTGACGATCACTACCCTGGGCTCATCGAGTATGGAACAAAAACTGGATGGGCTGGGGATCGAGGATAGTAAACGGTTTATTCACCATTACAACATGCCGCCCTTCTCTACCGGTGAAGTCAAACGGCTCGGGACCCCGGGAAGACGGGAAATCGGGCACGGCGCTTTAGCCGAACGCTCGCTGGAACCGGTTATCCCCAGTGCCGGGGAGTTTCCATATACTATCAGGCTTGTCTCTGAAGTACTCAGTTCCAGCGGTAGTACATCAATGGCCAGCGTCTGTGCCAGCAGCTTGTCTTTAATGGACGCGGGTATCCCTATCAAAAGGCCCGTAGCCGGCATCGCTACCGGTTTGGTTACCGATGAAAAGGGTAACTATGTGATCCTGACCGATATCGAAGGCCTGGAAGATAATTATGGTGATATGGACTTCAAGGTAGCCGGTACCAGCGAAGGCATCACCGGCATCCAGATGGATACCAAGCTCAAAGGCCTGACGATGGAAATCGTGAAGAACACAATTATCCGGGCTAAAGAGTCCCGCATGTTCATCCTTAATGTAATGAGTCAGACCATCAGTCAAAGCCGGGCTGATATGAGCCCTTATGCTCCCCGGATGTACAAGATTTCTATTCCGGTCGACAAGATCGGTGCTGTTATCGGCCCCGGTGGTAAGACTATCCGGTCTATTATTGAGCAGACTAAGACCACTATCGATATTCAGGACGACGGCAGCGTCGTGGTCGGTTCTCCCGATGAAGCGGCTGCCCGTAAGGCTATCGGTATTATCGAAGACCTCACCAAAGATGTGGAAGTAGGCGCAGTTTACACCGGGAAAGTGACCCGCATCCTGCCCTTCGGCGCTCTCGTGGAGATTCTACCAGGTAAAGAAGGCATGGTCCACATCAGTGAATTGGCTGATTACCGCGTAAATACTGTTGAAGATGTCGTACATCTTGGGGATGAGGTCACCGTTAAAGTGCTGCGTACTGAAGATGGTAAGATCGCTCTCTCACGGAAGGCGATCTTAGCACCGGATTCCGGGACGAATCAACCGTCGTCCCCCCCACCTGGAGGTCAGCGTCCTTTCCGTCCCCGGAATAATGACCGTCCCCCCAGATTCAATAGATAATAGGGGAAGATATTGACACCCATTACGGTAGTTATTCACGGCGCCTCCGGCCGGGTTGGCCAGGAGATGCTCAACGGATTGCACCGGGAACCTGATATCCAGGTTGTCGGGGCAGTCGATGTTAAAGCAACCAAAGATACGGTCAATTTTCTTGATGGTTCGGGTAGTGTTCCCTTCTCATCTGATTTGGAAAAGATCCTGAATACTACTAAACCAGACGTCGTGGTCGATTTCTCCCTGGCGAAAGCCACTATCGCCGCAGTACCTGTTATCACCGGGCATGGCATCAATATGGTGATTGGTACTACCGGGCTTAACCCCGCTGATGTTACAGAGATAAAAAAACAGGCGGAACAACACCGCGTCGGTATCGTTCTCGCGTCTAATTATGCACTCGGTGCTGTCTTGATGATTCACCTGGCGAAGATTGTCTCAAAATATATGGACTATGCCGAAATCACTGAACTGCACCACAATACCAAGGCCGATGCTCCTTCCGGCACGGCGTTGACTACTGCCCGGGCAATGGTGCAGAGTAAAGGTAAACCTTTTAACCGGGATTCGGGTCAGTTCCCCAGCCGCGGCCAGAACGTGGACGGCGTGACTATTCACAGCGTTCGCCTTCCCGGCATGATGGCCCATCAGGAAGTCCTATTCGGTGCCAGCGGGCAGACCTTGAGCATCCGTCATGATACCATTAACCGGGAATGCTATCTGCCCGGCGTTGTTATTGCTGTCAAAGAAGTCATAAAGCGCAAGGGGCTGACCAACGGCCTCGATGTCCTGCTGAATCTCTAGATAAGGCAACGAGACCGGACCAGTCAGTCCCTGTCTCTTGAAAGTACACGGTATTTCCTTTAGATTATTATCCTGCAGTCCCTGGTATACGAAATTCTGAGTAAGAATCTATATATTGAAGGGGATAAGATGAAGAAGATCGGGCGACTCATCACGGCCATGGTGACACCTTTCAACGATAAGGGTGAGGTTGATTACAAGCAAGCGAAAAAACTGGCTAAAGCTCTGGTCGATTCGGGCAGTGAGGGCGTGGTGGTTGTCGGTACCACGGGTGAATCGCCGACTACGGTACGTGCAGAGGAACTACGCCTCTTTAGTGAGATAAAAGATGCGGTTGGCGACCGGGCCGCTGTGATCGCCGGTACCGGCAGCAACAGCACGGCCGAGGCTATCGAGACCACTCAAGAAGCGGAAAAAACCGGTGTCGACGCTTGTCTGCTGGTCGTGCCCTATTACAATAAACCGCCCCAGGACGGTCTCTACAATCATTTTAAAATGATTGCCGACAGCACCAAGCTGCCGTGTATCCTGTATAATGTCCCGAGCCGGACGGTAACCAATCTGGCTGCCGAGACTACCATTAAGTTAAGCCAGGTGAAAAATATCATCGGCGTGAAAGAGGCCAGCGGCAATTTCGAGCAGATAGCTAAAATAATTAGCGGCAGCCGAAAAGATTTCCTGGTTTGGAGTGGCAATGACAGTGATACGCTGCCTATGCTCGCCTTCGGTGCTTATGGCGTGATCAGCGTGGCCTCTCACCTGGTGGGAAAGCAGATCAGTGAAATGATCTACAGCTTCATCGATGGGAAGACTGAGAAAGCGGCGGAACTACACCGCAAACTAATGCCCATGTTCACCGGGCTGTTCGTCGTAGCTAATCCAATTCCGGTGAAATATGCCCTGAACCATATCGGTTTTAAAGTCGGTAAGACCCGCCCGCCACTGTGTGAACCGGATGAAAAAACCGCCTCCCAGATTATGGAAATGGTTAAAAAGTTCAAGATAGATCTGCCGGTATAGTGCGGCTTTTGCTGTATAAAAAAAGAGAGATGAAATTTCATCTCTCTTTTTTTATACGTTCGTATATTGGTTTCTTCTGATCACCTGGTAGCCTTTGACCAACTCAGAGATTCCTGCCTGTAAAGAGATTTGCGGTTGAAATCCGGTCGCTTCTATCTTGGCGTTGCTGACCACGTAATCCCGTTTGTCCGGGTCTTCGCCCACCGGTGCCTCGATGAAATAGAAATCCGGTACTTGCTTCTGTATCTCCCGGCATAATTCCAGCTTACTGATGTTGGCGCTACTGAGGCCGAGGTTATACGGCTCGTCTTTCATCTCCTCGAAATTTTCCAGGCAGTGTAGAAATGCCCGGGCGATATCCCTCACGTGGATATAGTTGCGCTTGAAATGGGCTTCGAACAGGACCAGGAAGCGGTCCGTCACCGCCCGGTAGGTGAAATCGTTGACCAGCAGGTCCAGCCGCATCCGGGGACTGATGCCGAAGGCGGTGGCCAGCCTTAAGGTAATCGCGTTCCCGGCTTCCAGGACTGCTTTTTCCGCTTCGACTTTGAGCCGGCCATATAAGGAAATAGGGTTAAGGGATGTCTCTTCAGTGCATTGCTCATTCTTCTTTCCCACCCCATACCCGGAGTTGGTGGTCGGGTAAATGATGATCTGATTCCGGATTCTTAGTTTTAACATACTCTCGATAGCTTCCAGGTTAGTACTGATAGCTCCTTGTTTGTCCCGGGCACATAATGGCGCTCCGGTAAAACAAGCCAGGGGGAATATCACCTCGGCATCTTGTAATAGCCGCGCCATCAGTGTGGTGTCCCGGACATCGCCGCGTACAATATGCAGTTTTTCATTATAACAGCAGTCCAATAGCGCAGACTGTCCGTACATGAAATTATCCAGGGCAGTTACCTGGTGTCCTTCCGCTAGCAGCCGGGGTGTCATGACCGACCCGATATAACCGGCTGCGCCGGTAACAAGGATATTCATAACTCGACCCCTTATCCTGTTCGAAAATATGGATAATATAGCATCAAAACATTGTGATAATGGACAGATGTCAATTCACATCGATCCATAACCGCAGCGGTTTCAGGTATGGTTCGATACTTGCATCACGGAAGATGAAAAATTCGATTTTCTGCTTACCGGTAACATTACATGAAAAAACGACTGTGCCTTCCCATTTTTCGTCATGGGCCAGGGTTACCGGCCCTGCCTGCGTCAATTGAACATTATCGGACATCAATGTAACCCGGTAATCCGCGATTGTGTATTCATGGTTGGCGATGCCGACGGTCACTTCCGCCGTTTCGCCCGGCATCAGATTTCCCGGGTAATTTTCTGCTTTGCCTTCGGTATTGAGAACATAAAACTCGGTAAACTTTTCTCCGGTCTTGGGACGAGTTGCTACGTAAGCTATCGTGGCACAGGTGCCGAGGACTGTTGCTACCAGCCCGATAGTGAGTACTTTATTTAGCACCCCGGGACCCCAGAGGCCGGAAAAATCGATTGTGAACTCGATGTGGAACCGTTCGTGTTCCATCAGTTTCCGGCGCTTCCACCAGGACAGGATGGACATGACGGCGATAAAGGCCGTTTGTGAAAACAGGATGGTATTAAGCGTGATACCCCAGGTGGTGTAATTCAAGGCCAGTCCGATCAGGGGGACCACGGCCAGGCTTAAACCGAAACTCAGGGCGATCCGTCCGATGCCGCTTATACTCTCCTGGTGCGGGTAGAGTGCTGCAATCAAACTATAACCTGGAATAAAAAGGACAAAAGGCAAACCAAGGATAATCCTAAGGACACTGGTCGGCCAGAGAAAGATGATAATTATCAGCAAAAACGACCAGATGTTGATGGTTAAAAGGTCTTGTTTAAAGTTGATTTTCAAGTAAAATTACCCGTTTACATATAATCGACTTTGTAGTATACTTCGGCTGTTATGGAAAAGCAAATAGTCCAAAAAAAGGACAGATACCTGTCATTTACTGCTAATTCTGCTTCCGGTGATTTACCATTACCGCTTGTTGAAAATATGCCTGGATTCCTTCCATCCGGCCGCACTCCCGGGTTTATCCGGGGCAAGGCCCCCCTGCGTATCAGTTTTGTGGGGGGCGGTACCGATATCCCGGTCTATTATGAAAAATACGGGGGTGCGGTGCTCTGTTCTACCATGAATCACTATGTCCGTGTCAGCCTGTCACCAAGGGACGACGGCCAGATATCTATCTATTCACTGGATTTTGATGTTGGTGTCAAATACCACCTGGCTGAGTCCCCTGTCTACCATGAAGCCCTCAAACTTGCCCAGGCCGCTGTCTCCCGTCTTAGCCCTCATGCCGGCTTGACTTCCGGTTTCAGCATCTCGGTCCAGAGCGATGCCCCGGTCGGTAGCGGCCTGGGTGGCTCGGCCAGTTTAACCGTGGCTCTATTAGGTACCCTCATGGAATATCTGCGGCTTCACCAGTTCAACAAACGGGAGATCGCAGAACTGGCATATACGGTGGAACGCCTTGACCTCGGTATCAGCGGCGGTAAGCAGGACCAGTATGAAGCGGCTTACGGCGGTTTCAACCTTATCGAATTCAACCGGGACCGAATCGTGGTCACTCCCTTGCGGTTGAGCCGGGATATCCTCAACGATCTTGAACACCACTGCCTGCTTTGTTATACCGGCCGGACCCGGGCTTCGGCCAAAGTGGTCGACCAGTTCAAAGAATCCGTGAATACCGGGCGGAAGGAAACCATGGACAACCTGAACCGGACACACCGCCTGGTATACGATATGAAGAATGCCCTTCTCTGCGGTGAATTACATGATTTTGCCGAGATGCTTGACCATGCCTGGCAGATGAAACTAAAGCATCATCCGGAAACCATGGTTACCACGGTTATCAGCGAAATGTACACAGAAGCCCGCCTTAACGGGGCGATCGCAGGGAAATTGTTGGGGGCGGGGGCGGGCGGATATCTGCTCCTGTTCTGTGAAGGTGACAAAAAGCGGAAAGTCCGGGAACGGTTGCAACAAATGGGCGGCCAATTCATGGATTTTTCTTTTGTCGACGAAGGGGTCGAAACCTGGCGCAGCAATTGCCTGTAAACAACACTTGTTAAGGCAAGCTTATACTTAGAATTCTTTAATCTTGATTCATAAATCTTTAATCAATTGCCGGCGGCTTCACTTTTAAAGGCATTCCGGAAATCATAAAAATAACTTCGTCTACTTCCCTGGCTAAGGCCTGATTCGCTTTTCCCAGCAAGTCCCGGTATACCCGCCCCAGTTTATTATCCGGGACCAGTCCTAGCCCCACCTCATTGGTTACGATCACGAAATCAGCCTTTACGTTTTTCATGCAGTTGATCAGTCCGTTGATTTCATCGGCCGTGGCTGCTTCGGCCTTAGCTTCGTCGATGTCCGTACCGTCGGCACTCAACAGCCCGCCGATGGCATTGCTAACCAGCAAGGTGATGTCATCGATCAACACTAATTGGCTTTTCACGGTTTCTGCTGCGATACGTTCGCCGGCTTGCAACGGTGCTTCCATGGTACGCCAGTCCGCCGGGCGTGATTTCCGGTGGATTTCGATACGCCGGTGCATCTCCTCGTCGCCTGCCTGGGCAGTGGCTACAAATAATACAGTCTTACCGCTCTGCGCCGCCATCTCCTGGGCATAATGGCTTTTCCCGCTGCGCGCCCCGCCGGTTACTAATATAGATTTCATATTCTTGTCCTGTTTGTTGTCAGCAGCCCGCTCATGACGAGCCTGTCGAACCATCGGATTGCTAATTTTATCATAGTAGATTCAAGTCATTATTTTATGGTGACTTATAATGGGTCCGGTTTTCCGGTTGTCTCGAGTTTATTCGCCTGCTCGTGTAGTTTTGCCAGCGGCGGCGGGTGGTATTTTGGCCTGTCCGTCAGGAAATCGGTCTCGTTGAACAGGCTCAAGATTACCCGTTGTGAAGTTTGTGATGGCGTTCCTTCAACCTTCGGTAATGCCTCCATCGGCGGGTAGATGTCGATGATGCTCAAGGATGCATTATCAAGGCGTAATTGCCACCACACGGATTGGTCGATACCCAGCAGGGACAATATCAGCGTCCGCAACGGGCCGCCGTGGGCGACGATGAGGACGGTTTCTTTTTCACCATGTTTGACTAGCCGTTCCTTGAATGACTCTACTCTCTTGATAAAGCCCTGGAAACTCTCTCCACCGGGAAATTCCATCGCCGGGTCGAAATGGTGGATCTGGCTCGCCAGCTTGGGGAACCGCTGCTGGATATCGGCATAGGTCAGCCCCTCGATTTCCCCATAGCTGATCTCCCGGAGTTCCGGGCATTCGGTGATACTCCAGACCGCGTTCGTTAATCACGATTTCTGCCGTGATCCGTGCCCGGCTCAGCGTGCTGGTATAAACCACGTCAATTTTCTCGCCGGCTAGCCGGTCACGCAGCTTTTCTGCCTGACGTAAACCGTTCTCCGTCAGCCCGACATCCACCTGTCCGGCGAACTGGTGCGTATTATTGAATTTACTTTCCCCGTGGCGGGCCAGTAACAGTCTTGTCAATACTTTTCCTCTTGTTCAAAACAACTGAACATAGAACGTCATTCCCGCGCAAGCGGGAATCCAGTAATTAATGTGTAGACCCCTGCTTGCGCAGGGGTGACGGTTCAACGAAAGTTCCATTAATTATACGCCAGTATTAACAGAGCAATGATGGTCATTATTTCCGTTATCTCATTGACTGCCCCGTAGCTGTCCCCGGTCAGGCCGGCGAATTTCTTATCCAGGTATGCCGACCAGCATAATGTTACCAGCCAGACTGCGGCCATCACAAACAATCCGGACAGGTATATGAATCCAAGTCCCATCCACCAGCATAACAACTCGGTGATTACAAAAACAATGATACTGGCGATGCCGAAGTCCCGCCATTTAGCAAACTTTTTGAAGGTCGTCCCCAACCCCTCCGCTTTGGCATATGGATAACGCCATGATGGCATAAACCATCGACCACCGGCTGAGAACCGGCATCAATATCAAAGTGGCGTAGATCAAATTTTGCGGTATGCTGTTCAGGGCGGCAAATTTGACCATGAAAAGAAGCACTGCTCCGATCACCCCGAACGCTCCCACCCGGCTGTCTTTCATCACCCTGTGCCGTTCTTCCGGGGCTTTGTTACCGGCCAGGCCGTCGCAGGTATCGATGAAACCGTCGGTATGCAGGGCGCCGTTCATCAGTACCATCGCCGTAATCACCAGTGCCCCGGCCAGGCTTCCGGGCAGGAAATAGTCCAGGACATAATATAGTCCGGCCATTAGCAGCCCGATGATCAGTCCCACTACCGGGAAATATAAGACCGAACCGCCGAATTCTTCCGGCGCCGGTTGACGCCGGAAGGGTAGCGGTATCACGGTTAAAAATCTAAAAGCCGCGATAAATTTCATAGCATGCAACCAAATGTAGGGGCGGGTTTCGAACCCGCCCGCCCGGTCTCTGCCAGCGGTCAGGTCCGAGACCTGACCCTACGGTACATCTCCTTGTTCATTTTTACAATAATTTTATTTCGGGTATCGATTACCCCTTCTCAGAGACTCCAGCCTCGGCAAAAGTAGCCATATCGGTGAGTGTCCGGGTGGCGGTCTCGCAGAGGAATATGCCCAGTGCTCCCCCCGTCCCCTCCCCCAACCGCATCCCCAGGTTGACCAGGGGCTTCAGCCCGAGGTGTGCCAGCATAACTTTATGGCCGGGTTCGACCGACATATGCCCGGCGATCATGAATTTCTTCAGGTCAGGTGCCAGTCCGGCGGCGATCAAGGCGGCGGCTCCGGAGATCAGGCCGTCGATGACTACCGGGATCCTCAGTGCCCCCGCTCCCAGCATCACCCCGGCCAGTCCGGCTATTTCCAGTCCGCCCACCTTTGCTAAAACGGATAAAGGCTGCTTTGGGTCGGGCTTGTTTACCTGTAAAGCTTTCTCGATAATAGCTGTTTTATGTTTGAGTTGGGCATCGTCGATACCGGTGCCCCGCCCCGTTACTTCCACCGGTGATTTACCTGTCATCACAGCACAGATCGCCGGCGCTGGCAGTAGTATTGCCGATGCCCATATCGCCCGTGCCGACGATATCAAGCCCTAGTTTGGCCTGGTCATTCACGATTTCGATGCCGGCTTCCAGAGCAGCGGTGGCCTCGGCTTCGGTCATCGCCGGGCCCTTTGGTCATATTAGCAGTTCCATTGCGTACCTTTCGTACCAGCAGGTTGGGGTGCGCCGGAATATCTGCCGCCACGCCCATGTCGACGATTAAAATCCGGGCGCCAATTAGCTTGGAGATGACGTTGATGGCGGCACCGTTGTTCAGGAAATTGTGCACCATTTGCGGTGTGACTTCCTGCGGGTAAGCACTCACGCCTTCCGCCACCACGCCGTGGTCGGCGGCCATGACGATAACGGCCTTGTCTTTGATACCGGGCCGTCCTTTCCCCTGGATGCCTGCGATCTGGATCGAAATGTCTTCCAGTTGGCCCAAGCTGCCTGCCGGCTTGGTCAGGTTTTCCTGCCGTGTCCTGGCTTCGGACATGGCCTTTTCATCCAGGGTTCCGATTTTACGGATGGTCAGGTTTAATAGTTCGCCTTTAGTCAAGATGTTCCCCCTTTTTTATTAATAAAAACCCCCCACCCGGGCGGGCAGGGGTAAAAAAGGCATCTTCATACTTCGCCCCCTGACTCCGCGGAAGCATTGTACGTGTTGAGTCCGGCGTTCTGGCTTATCCTTCCTCGAAGGACTTACAGCAGGCGGCGCTGCGCTGGATTTTCACCAGCTTGCTTTCCGGTGCTCAATTAATCACAGGTGCTTCCGGGGCTTTTCAAACAGGATAAAACAAACCGGGAGGAATTACAAGCTTTGACCTTTGACAATCACTTTTCCGGCGGTTAAACTGAAAATCCCCGGCTTGAGACTATTTTCTTTCAGGTGATGCAAATGGGTTCGTTTATCTCGCTTATCCCCACCCCTGCGGAACACGTGGAGTTTTTTTTCGAACTGGCTCCGGTTTCTGCTGATGATGTCGTTTATGACCTGGGTTCTGGCGACGGCCGCCTGGTTTTCGCCGCTATCGAGCACGGTGCCGGCAAAGCTATCGGCGTGGAATTAAATCCGGAACATGTCGCCTCTACCAGTAAAAAAGCGGGGGAGTTGGGACTGGCAGGCCGGGTCGAGTTTATCAATGCCGACGTCATGGACCTTGACCTGTCTCCTGCCACCGTGGTCTTCTGTTACCTGATCACTGCCGCTTCCATCGCCCTCCGGCCGAAGTTCGAAGCCGAACTTAAACCCGGCACCCGGGTGGTCATGGAGTCTTTCCCTATCCCGGACTGGGAACCCGATCAGGTCTTGACCCGGGCGTATAAAACGATGTACCTCTACCGCATGCCGCCAAAATTCGATTTAAACTACAAAAAGTCATTGCCAGCCGCGGTATAATAATACGAAACTTCACTATAAAGGACTGCTATGAAAAAGATTGCCCTTCTATTCGCGGCTGCTTTAATCCTGTTGTCCAGCTGTAATTTGAACTCGAATAATGTCGAAAACGGCAACGAGGTCAATACCGCCACGGAAATATCCATGGTTTACGATAAGTTCACCGGCTCCCGGCAAACGCATATTGAAGTGATGGAAAATCAGCCTGTCACCGTGGTTGTCGATATTATCACCGATAAAGGGTCGCTGGAGGCCACCATTGTCCGGGATGCCGATAATGACATCCGGTATGAAGGCCACCAGATTCCGACCTCGTCCTTTACCGTGGGGCTTGACGACCCGGGGCGTTATACCCTGAATATCAAAGCCGTCAACCATGCCGGTAGTTTTTCCTTTAGTTGGGGCAAATAATGGTTTTGTACTTGCTTGCCGATATTTTCATAAAGGAGTATTGCTGTGGCTAAAAAAGTCTTGCTGGTCTACGCAACCCGTTACGGCGCTACTGAAAGTACCGCGGCGGAGATCGCCCGTGTGCTGCAGGGGGAGGGGTTGGAAGTGAAGGTGGTTAATGTAAAAAAAGAAAAGGTCAAGGATATCGCTCCTTACGACTTGGTAATTGTCGGCGGTGGTATGCAGATGGGGAAGTGGCCCGGCGAACCGGAAGCCTTCTTGGACCGGTTCCAGAAAGAGTTGGTTGATAAAAAAGTAGCTATTTTTATCTCCACTGCTTCCCAGGCTTTACTCGAACATGATAATAAATCGGAAGAGATCGAAAAAAACCGGAAATACCTGGCGGAAAGGGCCGCTAAATACAACCTGAAGCCGATTGCGGCGGCCATCCACGGCGGTGTCTGGGACTTCAACAAGATGAACTTCCTGTTCCGTAAAGCCCTGTCCGGCACCAAACCCCAGATCGAAGCTGCCGGATATAAAGAAATACAACCGGGACTTTATGATACCCGTGACTGGGATGCCATTCGTGGTTGGGCGAAGGATTTGGCCGGTAAACTTTCTTAAAACCTTTTCCTGGTGATCGGTGCTCAAGAGTATATGTGCTTTGTACATATACTTTCCAGTGATTGACATTTTTCATGTCAGTTATTACTATATCATCAGTAAATATATTCAATAAAGTAACAAATTCCGGTTTCCCGTCCTTCGGATTTGTTCCGGGAGGGCATTAGTATTATGGCCTGGTATCATTTGTATTACCGGCAGGTGCTGCTTGTTTCCTGCCTGGTAGTGTTATTGGCCGCTTTTCTTCCTGGCTGTATCGCTAATACCGGACCGGCTGCCAGTACCGGTATTTCCGGTAAACCGTACACTCCACCCTCCGAACTCCCTACCAAAACCACCCCTCCCCCTCCCACTACTAACCCTTCCGCTACTACGCTTCCCCCCAGGATTACGCTTGAGCCGGTAAATATGCCGCCTGATATGTACCGGAAGGATTTCCGAAATGTTGCAAGTACTTCCTGATGTTTCGACTATAGATCATGGTGTGGTCTGGTTTATCGATTTCCATGCCTGGCAGGAAACGCTGGGTATCAATATCGTTGGTTATCATGACGATCAGGGAAATATCACGACTTTTGGTGAAAACACCTATGTCAATGACCTGATACTCTCCTCTTTTAATACCGCAGATACTACCAGGCATGGATGGCAGCCGTGGTTGGGGTGTCCCCCCTTTATCAGCGGTATGGGCTTATGGACCTAAGTTTGTTCGGTCAGACATAATTACTCGACGTTCCGGTACGTTCGATCAATCATCGGTTACGGCCCGCTGGATGTCGAGCGTAGTATCTGGTGTTCCACCTTTGATGGGAACGAATCTACCTGGCACTTGCGAAGCTATCAAAGGAAATTTTGATATCGCTGTTGTTGCTCAGGCTATCAGGAATAATCCGGATCCGGCTTCTTCGCCGTTGCGGTCCCAGCAGTAGCGGCATAGATATCTATTCCTGGGATGAGTCACGAATCTCTGACCGTGCCTTACACTCCGCCGTTCTTTGATGATTACGGCCAGGGCCGGACGCTGGCCGTCCAGCCGCATGATATCTTCGGTTGTATAAAACCGGAGATGATCGATAACATGATTGCATGCCAGCCAGGGAAATATTGCCAGCCTGGCAGATTCTCCCCTCTTTCAACAAATGGCCGGCAAACTGGAGTTGCTGGGTGCTATGTCGGCGGTGACTATTCGATGGTTTCATGCATTCCGGAACGCCGCTCCGGTAGTGGGGAGTTGGATATTCAACAGCAGGAGGAATTGTTCGAAAAATCTGCCTTGACGGCTCCTCTGCTAGGTCCGTATCTTGCTTATGCCGCCGGGCTTGGCGTTGACGAACTGGGGCTGTTCGTGGCCCTGATCCTGGTATATGACTCTCCTGATTTAGTTGAAGATGATATTCCCATACTAAAGGAGCGCTTGGCGGCCGGTTATAACACCGCCAAAGACCCCTGGGCGGTCGAAGTCACTTCTTCGGAAATATGGCCGGATGGCAATACTTTATGTGCCAAATTAAGGGGTAATGTTACCAGTTATTGGGACTGTTTCGTTGGCCAGGAACCGCTGCTCGTCCGGGCGAAATGATGCCGGCTTATTGCTGACAGTCCCGTACCAGCTTCCGGCCCAGGCGTTTTAGCTGCTCTTCCAACGCCTTGTCCCGGGCGGCATCCCCCGGCAATTTCGCCAGCGTCATCACGCTGCCCACCCACTGCATCTTACAAAGTTTGGCATAGACTTGAAAGTTCCGGATCGTCTGTCCTATCCCCTCCTCCGCCACCGCCAACCCCGCCACCTTTTTCCCCTCCAATCTCGGCCAGATGGCGCAGGTCCGGTCCAGGAAATTCTTCAATAATCCGGAAAGCATCTCGAAGTAACCCGGTGTTGCCAGGACGATGGCATCCGCCGCCAGCAGTTTCGGATAAACCTGGCCCATGTCGTCTTTGATCGTACAGATGCCTTTCCTTTCCTTGCCCCCCTCCTCGCACCTGAGGCAGCCCCGGCACATCCTCACGTCCATTTTCCTGAGCAGCAGGATTTCTACCTCCGCCCCCCTCCGGGCGGTTTCCGCCATCAGGGTGTTCAGCATCCATTCTGTATTTCCCTTGCGCGGCGACCCCGAAATACCGATTATCTTCATGAGTTTCCTTTACCTCTACTGGATGACCCCGTTGATATAAAGGGCGGTGCTCAACATGGCTAAGGCGTTCCAGGCGGCATGCAGGAAGAGGGTACTCCAGAGGGAATTGGTTTTAAAACGTACCAGGCCGAAAACCACGCCTAATACCAGGATGGAGATTATCCCATAGACGCTGTATTGCATGTGCAGGATCGCCCATACTACTGAGGTGATGGCGATCGTGCCGGCCGCACCCAGCCGGGTTTGTTTGAAGCCGACAAAGATAAAGCCGCGGAAGTATATCTCCTCGAACAATGGGGCAAAGCCCACCACGGCGATCCACAGGAGGGCCGGCCAGGTGCTGGTCTTGTAAGTATCGACCAGGAAAATAGTATCCTGGGGTGACTGCATAAATTGATCGAGCACAAATGATAAAACTATTAGACCGATGATTATCGCCGAAAGAATCAGGAAAACTCTTTTCGGCATTGCCTTCAAGTCCAGGTATTCTCGAATCCCTGGCCCTTTGCGGATCTTAATGAAGATTAAGGTCAGGCCAGTGCCCAGGATGGCGGATATTATTGTGACCCAGGTAATGACATCCCCGTTCGATGCCATATCATAGATCGCTTCCACGTCGATATTATCGGGACTGGAGACTATTTTCCCGATAATGAAAACAGCTGCTGTGATGGTCTGGGCGAACAAGTAGACGGCCAGGATGGCTATCCCCAGTCCGAATGTCGCCCAACCACCCCATATCAGCTTTTTCTCTGGTATCGTTGCCGGTTGTATCTCGTTAATCAAAGTAGTCTGATTTTATTTATATCTTTGCTGTATTAATGTTGTTTGGTATATTAATTGAGAAGCGTATCATTGCTTGTATTTCAAGTCAACATCGACTAATATTTGCTACTTCTCTTGAGGGAGGGTTGTATGGCTGATATACCGGAACGGGTAGAGATAAAAGAAGTAGATGAGGTTAATGCCCATGACATCTATACCGTAGATAGTACTTACGAGATATGTTCCCGGGTCGTCCCGTCCTTAAAAAACGGTGTTTTTACCTATGTGATTACCGAAAACGATCGGATTTCCTATAAATCATATCCTGATGACCCTTTTGATTACACTGCTTTTATGCATAATCCCGATAAGGTAACCTATTTGGCTTACCTTGGCCGTCAGAATATCGGCCAGATCATCGTCAAGCGGTGGTGGAATCGCTTTGCCTGGGTGGATGATATCCGGGTTTGCCGCCAATACCGCAAGGCCGGTATCGGTAAAAAGTTGATGGATACCGCTGTCAACTGGGCCCGCGAGCACGGCTATCCTGGTATCATGCTGGAAACCCAGGATGTTAATGTTCCGGCTTGTTTGTTTTATCAGAGATATGGCTTCACCCTCTGCGGGCGTTGATAACCTGCTTTACCGGGCTTCCCTGTATCCTGGTGAAACTGCCTTGTTCTGGTATCTTGTTATTTAACATTTCTGATTTTCGATATTCCTTAAGCTGCCGATAATTGATGCTGCCTGGCTGGACCAGAACACGAAAAATTTCTTCAATCCAATGACAAATCCTTGGTTAAGACCTGTTCACTATGCTTTATTACATGTACTCTACCGGGGTGGCCCTGTTGTCCTGGAGGATATGCTATCGGGAATTTTTCCGGCGCTCAGCGCATGCAGCACAAACTGGAAGATGAAGTCGGCATATTCCTGGATGGAAACCCGGCCTGTCGGGGAAAACCATAGCCGGCTTCTGATGATTGCCGAAGAAATCGTGTAAACCGTCAGTTTCACGTCGATTTCTCTGAAATAGCCCTGTGTGATACCGTCGCCGATGATCTGGGAGAGTATTTCGTCATGTTTATTACGTAATTCAATGATTTTACGTTTATGTACGGGATTGAGGTGGCTGAGTTCCGAATCGGTTAGCATGCCCTGTAAACGGTGTTCCCCGAGGTGTTTTTCAACCTCGGTATGGATGAAAGCCCGTAATTTCTCTACCGGGCTTTTCTCGATATTTCCCTCGAGTTGTTTCGTATCGTCAACCAGCGTGTCCAGTTCGATGCGTAAGGTTTCGAACAGGATGTCCTCTTTGTTTTTGTAATAGTAGTAAACATTGGTATTTTCAAAGCCGCAGGCGTTGGCGATATCTTTCAGGCTGGTACCTTCATAACCTTTTTCCCAGAATAAATCCCTGGCCTTTTCCAGTATCTCATTCTGCTGGGCTTTATACTTCTGTTTTTTCATCGGGTTTATTTTAGCAACTATCTTAACCGGGAAACAACTAAGCACCTGTTTCCCCTGTTCTGAATATCATATTTAAAAGGATATTAAAATTTTTGAATATATGTTAAAATATTTGAATAGATGTTAAAAATATTAGTTAGTTTGTATTTGCCTGGTGTTGCCGGAGGAATTCGATGAGTACGAAAAAAAGGATATTCTATGGCTGGATATTGTTGGCGGCGCTGGTTATTATTGGCGGCATCGGCCCGATGACCCGGTATAGCGTTTCTGCCTTCTTTCCCGACCTTTCGCAAGACCTGAACTGGTCGCGGTCGCTGATCGGGACGGCTCAGAGTGTTTCTTTGTGGGTGTATTCATTCGTTTCCATACTTACCGGCCTGATGATTGACCGTATCGGCGGGCGCAAAGCTGTTTTATTTGGCGGTATCATCTGTCTTATCGGATGGCTGCTGCTTTCTACAATGAACTCTATCTGGCAGCTCTTTCTATATTACGGTGGTGTTATGGGCATCGCGATCAGCTTCACGCACCTGGTATGTGTCCAGTCTATTTCGCGGAAATGGTTCGTCAAAAAAGCCGGCTTGGCGGGTGGCATCGTGGGTTCGGCTTTTGCTGTTGGTACCTCGATTTTTTCTCCCCTGATGACTGCCCTGGCTGCAGACTATGGCTGGCGCAATGTTTCCCTGGTGGCGGCTTTCATTTCCGGGATCCCTATCATTTTATTGGCTCTTTTCATTATCAGGGATACTCCGGAATCAATGGGCTTAGCTCCTGATGGTGGACTTCCGGCTACATCTTCCCCACAGGGCGACGTCAAAGACCGGCACTGGACTGTTCGGGAAGCCCTCAAAACACGCCAGTTCTGGCTGCTTTTCATTTCCTATAGTCTTACCGGGGTAGTTTATAACGGTATTATCGGCCATATTGTGATCTGGGCTGTGGATTTAGGCAGCAGCGCCGCGGCCGCCGGTATCTTTATTACTTTGTTTAACGGCCCGTCGGTAGCCGCCAGGATTTTAGGCGGTATGATGGGTGACTGGCATGGCAAACAGAAAATCCTGATTATCGGCACCGCTATGTCGCTCGTGGTGGCTTTATTCGGCTTTTTCGGAGTGGCTTCCTCTGCGATATTGACTGTCTTTATCATCATCATCGGCCTGGCGGCCGGCTTTTCGAACACCCTCTTTGCTCCGTACCTGGGAGACCTTTATGGCCGTAACAATGTCGGTTCGCTGTTCGGTATTCTGACCCTTGGCTGGGGATTGATCGGAGGAGTGGGGCCGCTCCTGTGGGGCCGGATTTACGATTGGACGGGTGGTTACCAGATCGCTTTACTGATTTCGGTCGTTTGTTACGCCGCCGCCCTGGCTGCGGTATGTTTGATCCGTCCGCTGCAAGAACCGGTCACTGCCAGATCAACCCTTACCTTGCCTAAATCACGTGCCCGGCAAAGCTCAGCCGTCATAAGTTGATTCACCATAGTCGGATGAGTTGGTGTTTTATGCTATTATTTCAAATAACTATTTTGCTTTAACCGGGGATTGAAATAATGGCCTTATCTTCCAGTTTACCATTGCGGTTGATCGGTGAATTTAAACTGTGCGGCACCGATTGGGACGATCAGGAATTTGCTTGTCTGTTTAAAAATCTTGGTAGGCTTGGCAAAGGCGCCGGTACATCGGTCCGGTATGTCCGCTATTACGGCCAGGTTTCCGGGCAAACCGAAGTCCGTTTTTTCGGTATTGGCATAGATGCCATTGACGCCATCCCTCCGGGAATGGCTGTTGTTGAATTGGATACGAAATCGGTGGCCGTCTACCGGACTGCCCTGACCGGTCCGATCCTGGTATGGCGTGACCGCCTAAACTGGAACTGGCTTAATAGTTCTGCCGGTGCGGCACCGGTAGGTGAATTCACGGTTCTTAGTCCTGCCGACTGGACATCACGAGGCGATACCCCCATTATCGAGTTCATTGTCTCTGCCAATGCCTATTTTGAAAGCGGTAAAATATTGAATGATGAAGTAGCCCTGGTCGAATATGATCGAAAATGGCCGTCGCAGTACGAAGAAATGGCTGGTTGGCTGCGTCACACTTTTCCTCCGGAACTTATCCTTCGGATTGAGCATTATGGCAGCACCGCTATCCCGGGTATACCGGCGAAACCTGTCATCGATATCCTTCTTGAAGTTCCCTCATTTGCTGAAGCCAGGCGTCAAATGGTCCCTGCCTTTAATAAGCCTGATTGTGAATGTTGGTGGTATCACGGCCATATGATTTTTATTATTCGTGATCGGCCGATGGGGGTGCGCACGCATCATATCCATATCGCTCCTGCCGGACATCCGGTCTGGGATGGCCTTGCTTTCCGGGACTATTTACGAGCCCATCCAACTGAAGCTAAACAATATGCTGATCTCAAACGTCAACTGGCTGAACACTACCTCACCGACCGTGAAGCATATACAAATAGTAAAGAACAATTTGTACGTGAAATTACAAAGAAATCCCTGGAAGTATTTCCTTCCTGATCCGTATAGTCTGATTTGTTACATTCATGTTAAATCTTGATTTTGGTTCATTTTACTGCTGTTTTTTACTAGATAGCCTTATATAATTGGTTTTGAAGAGCTATCTCCAGCTCTTCGCCTATAACTCCAAGGGGAATGAGACCGCTCTCATTCCTCTCTTCACGTCCAGTTGGAGCCCGGTGTCATTCAAGAGACCGGGCTCCAACATTTACCATAACTGCGAGTATTTCCCTGGTGTTAAATTGCTTGCTGCATACAAGACCAGGGCGGTATGATACGTCTAAGATGCCGGTATTCGAAAACCAGTAGGTTAGGATGATATCTATTAAGACCGCCAGGCTGCTCATCAGAAATTTTGTCCCGGATGACTGGCGCGGCCTTCAGGCTGTCGTCATAGATAAGGAATCATCGGCCTATGCTGTCTACGATTATCCGTTTCCCACCTCGGATAACGCCGTGCAGGAAATAACCGGGAAATTCGCCCAAAGCGATGATTTCCTGGGGGTCTGCGAACAGTCCTCGCATCAAGTCATCGGCTATCTCGCTGTCAATGTAGAGGCTGAAGCCGTCAGGAATTTTGGATATGCTTTCCATTCCGCTTATCATCGGCAGGGATATGCCGGTGAAGCTTGTATCGCTGTGATTAATTATGCCTTTAGTAATCTGGATGTTGTGAAATTTACCAGCGGAACCGCTAATCTGAATCATCCGTCATACGACCTGCTGGTCAAATTAGGTTTTCGGAAAACCGGAGAGAGCGTAACTTCCTTCCGGACGGCACCGGATGGGAAACCGGTCGAATTTACCGGTTCCTCCTTCTTGCTAGAAAAAAGCGAATGGTTGAAACAGGGCTATGCCGGCTTGACATAAATTGAAAAGCCGGGCCAGTCTGTCTTGCCTTTCTGGCCCGGCTTTATCGTAAACCGATCAGTATTTGTTTTTTAAGAAATTTCCATTATCTCCAGGTGTCGATACTGTATGCCTGGCCGTGGCCGCCGCTGTACCGCCCTGATGCCGTCTCTTCCATGTTGATAACGACGATATTATAATCGTTGAACGGATCGTTGCCGCCGGCCGGTACCATGTAATCGTCCGGTAGTTCCCGCCAGGGCTTACCGGAGGTCTGCTCGATGCCCAGCCAGCCGTTGGTAGTGAAGTCGGGCATACCGCGCATCCGGTACCTGCCTACCGGCTCAAAACTCTGTTTCCATATCCATTCGTAGATCGATTGCTTGGTCTTGAAGCCGTAGTCGTACAGGTCCTGGGCCATCTGCTGCGGCAGTATCAGCGTGAAACCACCTTCCATGGTTGCCCAGATATCTTTGATTAAATAGGCCAGGTAGTTATGCGGCCCGGGGATACCCTTAACGCCCAGGAAGCGGGCAATGGCGCCGTGGCCGGTCCGCTGCAGGGAGCGGTAAACGCCCGGCATATGTGCCTGGCCGATGCCCCAATTGCCGGCACCGGTTGCCATCAGGATACTTTCATTTTTCTTAAAACCGAGTTCTTCATTCAGGCCTAACCATCCCTCAGGTAAACCTTCCGCATATTCGGCATATATAAAACCACCGTTCATCGTCGGGCTGCCCATGGTAGTGATGGTGCTGATAGTCTCCTCGTAACCACCGAGGTTGCGCCACATCAGGCTGCCGACGCGGCCCAGGGTCTTGTTAACCGGGTTGCCGGGGCCGAAGATAAAGTTGGTCACGTTCATCCCGATCTCCTTGTAGATCGGGCCGCTGACGAGGTAAGCCCCGCCCCCTCCTCTCCCGTCACCGGTGCCGCCACCGGATTCTGCCATGGCCAGGACCACCGGAAAATACTCCGGTTTACAGCCGGCCATCACGGCATTGACCGCCACCTGTTCCACCGTGGCCGTGCGGTACAAGGGCATGAATTCGATTACTTCACCCTTTTTCCGGGTTTTCGGCTTTTCTACCGAAGCCGCCGGCCCCCCCCGCATCACCATATCACGCTGTAGTTTTATGATCTCGTCCGGTTTATGGCTGGTGCCCTTGAGCATAGCCGCCACGCGGTCTTCGGTGGGGATGACTACGGGCAAACCGTCGGTGTATACGGAGAATGGAGCCCCGAGTAAGCGGGGAATTTGTTCTGTCTGATTGTAAAACTCTTCTGCTTCGGGTAACGTGCCTTCGAAGAGGATTCGTGACCGTTTCGGCGCCCACTCGCCCTTTTCTTTTTCTTCTGCTGTTAGTGGCCGGGTCAGGGCGTCCAGCACCGGTTCCAGTATCTTGTGTGCTTCCGAGACACCGCCCAGGGAATTTCGGGAAGCTACCACAAATCTCAGCTTGGGCAGGCCGTGGATGACGGCATCATGTTTTACTTTTTCCGTCTCCTCGTTAAAAACGATCATGACCGTGGGAATACCGGAAACTTCGAGGTCTGCTAAATAAGGCAACTGCCTATTAACCGCGCCGTGTCACCAGCAGACGCCGAGTATTACGGCATCGGTAGTCTTTCTTTCTTCTTCGGTCAGTTCCCAGGGGACGATATGAAATCGTCTTTTAACCGTCCAGTTGACGTTGGGGTAATCGGACTTCAGCTTCTTTTCCATAGGGACCCAGATATCGGCTTCACCGCAGATACAGAGATGGACGGTCTTGCCGTCCAGTTTGTCCAGGCGCGGCGCCAGGGGAGACAGTTCCACCGGCTCCTGGTTGCCCACGGGATTCAGACACTTGTAAGTTTTATCCGTTCCAGTCAAGCTTTCTCCTCCTTAAATTAATAACCGGTATTAATTGACTTTCGATTTGATTATGGCGATTATAGCGCAATTTATGGAAGTCAACAATTTGAGAATGACTTACATATATATAACGGAAAAGGCCGGGTTGTGATTAACATCCGGCCTTTTTACCAGTAACCTTTGTTTTTTTGAGTGTTCTCTATGCTTTGCCGATCTTGAACATCTTGGTGCCGCAAGTCGGGCAGACACCCTGGGTCGCGGGCTTGCCATTCTTCATGGTGATCGACTTGGTGCTCTTCATTTCTTTCTTAGCGCGGCATTTCACACAATATCCCTGCATAGGTTCACCTCCAAATATATTTTGTATTCAAGACTAGACGCTTCTGAGCGTGTTGTCAATACCCTTGAAGGGGAATTTTGATGATTTTGTGAAATTTTCTTATCTTTTAGTACTTTATACTGGTCAATTTGGCCTGATTATCCCTGTGTTTGTCTCCATAAACAAGGGGGATTACAGGGGGTCGTACCCTTACGTCTGTTTTCCCCTACACTTACGCCTCCTTGACAACCCCGAACACTAGTGCTAAGATATCAGAACCTTATGTTTGTCTATACAGACAGGGGGACGCCTGTCATACCAGGAACTTTTTAAATTTCATAGCTGATAGAGTCCCCTCTTCACTTGCTGGAGAAGGGTAGAAAGTTTGCCCTGAGCGAAGCGTGAGGGATGAGGATTTTAAGCGTAAGGAGAAAAGCGATGAGTGAAATCGACAATCAGTCTAACCCATCTGAACCGTCCTACTCGTCCGACCCGTCCACCCCCCTCCCCTCCCCCGGACACCGAAGCTGGTTGTTTCGCGGTCGCCGCGAAAACAAACCGTGCCTGAGGTTGTTTCAACAAAACGCGCAATTTAGCCTCAAGTTGTTTTTGTGACTAGTCCATTTTTCTGGGTATCCAGCCCCTTTTTCTCACCCACCAGTATACCAGGCCGGTTGCCAGTACTGTGGAACCGATGATGACAACTAGATACCAGCCGATATCACTCGAATCCATGTTGAAGGCGGAATTACCGAATATTGTAGCCAGGGTGTTGGGGACCAGGACAGCGGTGCCGATAATTGTCAGGTAGGTCATGAGTAGCGCCAGGCGGTTGTTCAGGTTCTGCAACTGGTTGTTATATATCGTCTGCATGACTTCGAGCCCGGAAGAGAGTACATCGGACATATGCTCGGCCAGGGCGATCTGGCGGTTGACATCTTCGCCCAGCATCCATATGGTATCTAGTAACTTCGTGTCATCGGTGATCAGCGCGGCATCCCCGTAGCGGATGGCATGCATGACATCCATCGTGTTCCATAATGCATTCAGATAAGTCAACAAGGCGTGTTTCATGTGGTAGATTTCCGGCCCGATTTTGGAACGTGGGACGTTCGGGTCCATCATGATAGCGTTAAGATGGTCTCCCTGTTCTTCGATCTGGCGGAGATGTTCGAAATTGCGGTCGTTATTGTGGTCAATGATGCGGGCCAGTAACATGGACAGCCGGTCGATGTCCGGAATATCGGCCGGGATTTTCTTCAGTATCGTCTCCCCGTATCTCCGCAAGCGGCTGAATCTGCGGTCGACATGCCTGGAATGTGTGGTGAAAATGATGTTTTTCCTGATCAGGATAAGAAAAGGTACGGCCTCGACATCCATCTGCCGCACCTGTATGGAGGGCAGTTTCATCCCTAATTCGGTCTCGTTATCGAGGTAGGTGTTGCGCGGCTCAACCACCAGTTGGGATACCATTTCATTCGAGAATCCTAGCTGTAAAGCAGTTGCCAGAGATTCTTTGGCAAAGTCCTCGCTGATAATATAGTCGACCCAGCCGATGGATACATTATCAAGCGCCGCCCGGAACCCTGAGGCTGAATCCGTACTTTCTCGGACAATGACGCCTGTTGGCAGCAAACCAACGAAGAACCATGGTTTTTCAACTCCCTGGGTCTCGATATTCATCGCCTGTCCGTTGTCGCCGGGGTGATTTGTAGTATTACTCATTAGCCTTACCTCCCGGGATAATCTGATATATTTGGCTTTCCGGAAAGACCAATTTTACATCACCGGTGTATTGTCTACAATATGTATTGTCTACAATAAATGCTGTCACCATAAACGGTAGATTATTTTATGGATTCTGTGTAATATATACTAATACGCAAATTAGCATATTTATTAAGCGGCCGCAGGCCGTGTTAAAATGGAATTCAGGGCTAGTCGCACTTCCGGTTGTTCTGTGTCTAGCCCTTGAGGTGTTTGCATAAATGGCTCTGGATTTAGCCAGTCTCTTACCTCTTCTCGATGAAGTCCCGTCATTCCGGCAGATACTGGTTGAGCTGCAAAAAGGTGGCTCGGCTGCGGTCTCTGTTATCGAATCGGTCCGTCCTTTCCTGATCGCTGCTGTATCCCGTCAACTGCAGGCGCCTGTCTTGGTGGTTACCGGACAGCCGGAAAAAGCCAAACACCTCTACGAACAGGTCATGATTTGGTACCCTGGCGGCAACGTCAAGCTTTTTCCGGAACCGGAATCTTTCCCATATGAACGCTTGACTACTGATAATATCACCGAGATCGAAAGGCTGCAGGTACTGGCTGCTCTCGCTGGTTTTTCCTCTTCCGGACGCCAAACCGGGCCCTTATTGGTAATTGCTTCCGCCGCCGCTTTACTGCCGAAGACTATTTCCCCGGATGATTTGAAAGCTGCCGGCCACGAGATTAAAACGGGTATGACCGCCGCTCCCTTTGACCTGATTGCCCGGTGGCAGTCTATCGGCTACCGGGTTGAGGCTGCTGTTGATGTACCGGGTACAGTCTCCCATCGCGGCGGTATTGTTGATATCTTTCCCCCGCACGAAGATAACCCCGCCCGCCTTGAGTTTTTCGGGAATACCATCGACAGCATCCGCATCTTTGACCCTGCCAGCCAGCGTTCGCTGCGCACGGTCCCTGCTGTCTGGATTTCCCCGGCTACGGAACTGCCCGCCCTCTCTTCAGCACGGCTGAACATCCTTAATAAGCTTGATCTGTCCGCTCTGGAAGAAGAATCCCGGCAGCAGTTGGAAAATGACCTGGCTGTCCTGTCATCAGGTAGCTTTAGTAACCCGAATATTCGGCAATACTATGGCCCCTTTTTAAACCGTCATAGTCTCCTTGATTACTTTTCCGGAGATGCTGTGATTTGCATCGATGAACCGGAGACCTTTGCTGCTGCTCTGGAGGGCTTGGAGAACGAGGTCTGGGAGATACGGACGGAAAGAGTCAAACAGCATAAACTCCCCGGAAATTTTCCTCAACCCACTTTCCAACGGTCTGAGATACAGGAAATCCTGTCCCGCAAGCGTAATCTCTCTTTAGCGGAATGGGGTATTGATGTTGATCGGTTGTCGCTGCCTTTCAAAACGGCCCCCGGGTATGCCGGGCAGACTGGTGCTTATATTCAGAAGCTTCGTGAGATGACTGCCCGTAAAAACAGGGTGGTTGTCATTTCTAACCAGGCTTCCCGCTTGTCCGAATTACTGGAAGAGCAGGGTATGACCGCCCCGGTCTTATCCGAGATCAAACAAATGCCGCCTTTGTCTTCCCTGACACTGGTGCAGGGGTTGTTGGGCGAGGGTTGGGCCCTCGATGACCGGACTTACTTGTTCACCGATACTGAGATATTCGGCATTACCAAGCAGCGGCGGTTGCTGCGGCGGCGTCCCATGCCGCGCCATAAGCTGTCAATTGACATAACACCAGGAAATTACGTTGTCCATGTCGAACATGGCATCGGTAAGCTCAATGGTGTTATCACCATGACTACCCGTGAGGGTGAAAAAGAATACCTGGTCCTGGAATATGCCGCCGGCGATAAGCTGTATGTCCCGGCCGACCAGATCGACCGTGTCTCCCGGTATATCGGATCCGGCGACCATGCCCCGGCCTTGAGCCGGCTGGGTACTCAGGACTGGACGCGCACCAAGCAGAAGGTTAATGAAGCTGTTGAAAAGATAGCTAAAGAACTACTGGCCTTATATGCTACACGTGAAATAGTTCCCGGGTATGCTTTCTCCCGGGATACTCTATGGCAGCAGGAACTTGAAGCTTCCTTCCCCTATGTGGAGACGCCCGACCAGCTTACCGTGCAGTCTGAGGTTAAGGCGGATATGGAAAAAACTCGGCCTATGGACCGTTTGGTCTGCGGTGACGTCGGTTACGGCAAGACGGAGATTGCCATACGGGCGTCTTTTAAAGCTGTCATGGACCATAAGCAGGTCGCTGTCCTCGTCCCTACGACTGTCCTCGCCGAACAACATTTTGTCACTTTCAGCCAGCGCTTTTCTGCCTTCCCGATCCGGGTGGAAGTCTTAAGCCGGTTCCGTACTCCCCGTCAACAGGAAAAGATACTCGATGGCCTGGCTGACGGCACGGTCGATGTCTGTATCGGTACCCACCGGCTTATCCAGAAAGACGTCAGTTTCAAGAATTTGGGCTTGCTTATTATCGATGAAGAGCAACGCTTCGGTGTGGCCCACAAGGAATTCTTAAAGAAGATACGCCATGAGGTGGATGTGCTGGCTTTGAGTGCGACCCCCATCCCGCGTACCCTGCATATGTCCTTAGTCGGCGTGCGCGATATGAGCGTGATGGAAACGCCACCTGAAGACCGCCAACCGGTCAAGACCTTTGTTGCTGCTTATGATGACCGTCTCGTCCGTGAGGCTATTACCCGTGAACTGGAACGTAACGGCCAGGTCTTTTTCCTGCATAATCGCGTTCAGAGTATTGATTTTGTCACCAGTAAACTCCAGATGCTGGTCCCGGAAGCCCGGTTTGTCGTGGGACACGGCCGTATGGATGAAGAACAACTAAACCAGGTCATGATCGATTTTGTCCAGGGTAAGGCCGATGTGTTGGTCTGCACCACTATTATCGAGTCTGGCTTGGACATGCCCAATGTCAATACCCTGATTATCAACCAGGCCGACCGTTTCGGCCTGTCTCAGCTGTACCAGTTGCGGGGTAGGGTCGGGCGTGGCGCAAATATCGCCTATGCCTATTTTCTGTATGACAAGGGTAAGCGCCTTACCGAGTTGGCCGAAAAACGGCTGCAAACGATTTATGAGGCTACCGAGTTGGGCGCCGGGTTCGGTATTGCAATGAAAGACCTGGAGATTCGCGGTGCCGGTAATCTCCTCGGCGTACACCAGAGCGGTCATATCAGTGCTGTTGGTTTTAGCCTGTACACCCAGTTGCTGGCTCGGGCGGTGGAGGAACTGAAAGCAAGGCATGCCGGTATCCCGGAAGAAAAGGTGAAGGAAGCCCATTTACCTTCCCCCACTATCGACCTGCCTATGCCGGCTTATATCCCGGAGGACTATGTAGAAGACTTGAATACCCGTATCGCTTTGTACCAAAAATTGGTCCGGCTGGAAAAAGTGGCTGGGATCGACTCCTTGCGGCAGGAATTTAGCGACCGTTTCGGGCCTCTGCCGAAAGAGTTGGAAAATTTGCTTTACGCTGTGAAAACTAAACTACTGGCTTCCCGTGTCCATATCGAATCGGTTAGCCTCGATGAAGGCGAGATTGTTCTTCGGCGCTTTGAAGGCATGCGTTTCTCCCGTGAGAAGATGGAGCCATTTTTAAGAGGACTACGCTTGCCGTTGGGCAGCCTGCGTTTCGACCCCCTGGCGATACGCCTGCATCCCAAGCGTATCGGTTCGCCCTGGCCGCAGGTGCTGGAGGAAGTAATCAGGCATGTCTGCTGAAGTTAAACGCACTTCTTATCTGTTATTCCCGTCGAGGTTTTTCGTTGAGTGCTTCCACGGCAGCAACTTCCGCCGGTGTGAGTTTCCAGTTTGCTGCCGCTGCATTCGCTGTCACCTGTTCCGCTTTCCTGGCACCCGCGATCACGCTGGATAACCAGGGTTTAGATAATAACCAGGCAATAGCTAACTCACCTGAAGTATGTCCGTGTTCCCTGGCAAAAACATCGAGTTTTGCAATCAGATCCCAGTTCGCCTCCTCGTAGATGCGTTTCAGCCCCGGGAACACTGTCGTTGCCAACCGGCTGTCCGGTGGCGGCGCTTGGCCGTGTTGATATTTTCCCGTCAACAGCCCGTTCGCCAGTGGGCTGTAAGGAATGACACTGATATCATGTGCCAGGCAGCATGGTACCAGTTCTTTTTCGATGCGGCGGGCCAGCAGATTGTAACCTTGCTGCATTACCACAAAGGCCGCCAGGTGTTCCGTTTTCGCCGTCCACATAGCTTCGCTGATTTGCCAGGCATCGAAGTTGGAGCACCCGATATACCGCACTTTTCCGCTTTTTATAACACAGTCTAGTGTAGCCAGGGTTTCCTCAATAGGCGTTGCCGCATCAGCTGCGTGCATGTAATAAACATCGATATATTCAGTCTGCAGTCGCTTCAAGCTGTTCTCTACTGCCTGGATGATATAGTATCTCGACCCGCCTTTCTGGTTTGGTCCGTTCCCCATCGGCATTCCGAATTTAGTAGCGAGGATCACCTGGTGCCGTTTCCCTTTTAACGTTTTACCGATGATCTCTTCCGAGTGGCCGCGGTCATATACATCAGCCGTATCGATGAAATTGATGCCGGTGTCGATAGCCTGGTTTATCACAGCTGCTGAAGCAGGCTCATCGGCCCACCAGCCGAAATTATTGCCACCCAGGCCGATCTCAGAAACCATTAATCCCGAATTACCCAGTCGTCGGTATTCCATGACATCCTCCTTGCTTGAGTAGTAAATTTCAAGAAATGAGCTTGAACTAGTATCGAAATGCTTTTCACAGGTTATCCTACCGGGGACTGAATTGTGACCCGGGCATGTACTTCGGATATAAGAAAGGTAGTTATTTTTGGGTCTCGAGGTACTTATCAGCCGATAAGTATTTGTCGGACGATAAGTATTTGTCGGCACTTACCGCCGCGGTCGCCCCATCCCCGCAGGCGCTGATTACCTGGCGGATCGAGCCGGTACGGATATCGCCGGCTGCGAACAAGCCGGGCACACTGGTCTCCATGTTCTGGTTGACCGGGATCAAGCCGGACTGGTCCAGATTCAGGATATCTTTCAGGTATCCGGTATTCGGTGTGAAACCGATGGCTACGAAGAGGCCTTTGACCGGTAAAGTTGAGTCAGTGTTGGTCTTAACGTTGTGGAGTTTTAATGATTCTACGGTTTCGCCTCCTTCAACTGCCGTAACCACCGAATCCCAGGCATATTTGATTTTGGATTCAGCGAACACTTTTTCCTGTTCGATTTTTGTTGCCCTTAGTTCGTTGCGCCGGTGTATAAGAGTCACTGAAGAAGCGAAACGGGCGAGGTGCATTGCTTCCTGTATGGCGGCATTGCCTCCACCGACCACCGCTACCGGTTGGTCGGTAAAGAAAGCCCCATCGCAGGTGGCGCAGTAGGAGACCCCCCGTCCGGTAAATTCCTGTTCACCGGGTGCCCCGATCGACTGGCGTTTGGACCCGCCGGCAATGATGATTGCCCGTGTAGTGATATCACCTTCGCTGGTCTTTAAGAATTTATTCTTACCGTCGATAGTCAGGTTGGTAATTTCGGTCATTTGGGTTTCCATACCGAATTTGGTTGCCTGGTCGTGCATCATCCTGGTCAGGTCCATACCGCTGATGCCGTCGGGAAAACCGGGATAGTTCTCTACCAACTCGGCATACACGATGTTGCCGCCAATCATGTCTTTTTCTATCAATAAGGTATGCAAACGGGCACGTGCCGCATATATTCCGGCGGTCAATCCTGCCGGCCCGCCGCCGATAATGACGATATCCCAACTTTCTGGATTCATAGTTTCACCTCCAGGCAGGCTTCGATCACATCCATCAACTGGCGCATATCGAAGGTACCGGTAATTCTGGGCCGGCCGTCTGCTAACAACACCGGCATAGGCATATCTTTCACGGCCTCCCTGATCCTGCGGATGTCCTCGGAATCCTCAGTCTTTAGTAAATCGATATAGTCCAGTTCAACCTGTTCGCCAAACCGTCGGTTGATCCGTTGACGGGCCGCTTCCAGGGCATCCGGTAGCGACCAGTCTCCCCCACAATTACCTGCACACACCTGGCTGTTATTAGAATCAATGATGAATACTTTTAGCTTATTTTCAGACAAGCGCATCCTCTATTGTATTTTTCAAGTCGGCTTTGGAACGGAAACCAACCATATGCGATATCGGTTTCCCGTTTTTAAACACCATGATTGTCGGGATGCTCATCACATTATACTTACTTCTGGTCTGCGGATTGTGGTCGGTGTCCAGTTTCAGAAACTCCACCCGGCCGTCATACTCCCCCGCTAGTTCATCGATAATCGGAGCAACCATCAGGCACGGCCGACACCAGGATGCCCAAAAGTCGACCAGTACCGGTTTTGTGGACTTTATAACCTTACTTTCAAAAGTGCTGTCTTCAACCGGGGTGGGATTTGCCATTATTTGCCTCCTTGATTTTCTGCCAGACATTTTTTTCTGCTGCGCGTTTGGCGAGGCCGATAGCGTTCTTGATTGCGGTGGCCTGACTGCGTCCGTGGGCAATTATGATATTTCCATTAAGTCCCAGCAAACTGGCGCCGCCGTACTGCCGGTAGTCCAGTTTCTGGGCCAGTGTGCCCAACCCGACTTCTACCATGAGTTCACGGTTTCGCATATTATATGTACGGGAGAAAGTTTGCCCGTGATTTTTTAGTTTCAGTAGAGTATCTCCGATTCCTTCCAGTGTTTTCAGAACGATATTCCCTGTAAAACCGTCTGTGACCACGATATCTGCCGTTCCCTGAGAAATATCATGTCCTTCCACATTGCCGATAAAATTCAGCTTGGATGCCTTTAGCACCGGATAAGTCTCTTTAGCCAGTCGGTTGCCTTTGCCTTCCTCCCCACCCATGTTCAACAGGCCGATACGTGGAGCTTCGATGCCGAAAATTTCTCCGGCATAAATGTTCCCGAGCTGGGCGAACTGAACCAGGTGCTCCGGACGGCAGTCGGCATTTGCCCCGGAGTCGAGAAGCACTACCGGTACACTGCTGATATTAATGATAGTAGCGATTGCTGGCCGGTCTATTCCTTCAGTCTTACCCAGGCCGGCATACGCAGCGTAAAAGACCGCTCCGGTATTTCCGGCAGATATAAAACCGGCTGCCGAACCCTCTTTGACCATACCGATACCTACCACGATGGATGATTTTGGTTTGTTGGTTACCCCTTCTACCGGATGATCATTGAAACTAATCACTTCGTCAGCTTCGATAATACTTATACCCAGTTCGTTTAGGTGACGTCCCCCGAGGACGGTGATGATGTCCCGCCGGCCAACCAGGGCAATTTTCACCTGGTATTCTTGAGCGGCTTTAATGGCGCCCCTTACTACTTCCCGGGGGGCATAGTCGCCTCCGGCAGCATCAACTGCAATGACGGTATCGTTTCCCCGTAGACCAGTCTTCCTGGGCATATAATATTTTCTCCTGTGTACTGCAACCGGCTTTCTGCCGGTCTTAAAAAAAGACCAACCTTATTTCCCGCGATTGAAATCTTCTTTCACCCTGTCCATTATAGCCGGGTCACCCAGTAAGTCAACGGCGGTACAGGCCATGCCTTTAGCGGCATCCAACATCCCTTTCATCCCATCTTCAGAAGCGGCCGCTATGGCAAATTCCGGAGTATGTATCGGGGTGCCGCGGGCGATGCCTACATAAGGTTGAATAGTGGGGATGATGTGGCTGACGTTTCCCATGTCTGTACTGCCGAAAGCATCACGGGATTCTGTGAGTAAAGGATTACGTTTTAAAGGACGCATATTTTGCTGGTATAGTTTGGCCATGGGGATATTATTCCGCATGGTGGCATAACGGGCTTCGTCCCACTTATATTTCAATTTAGCCCCGGTTGCGGTGGCTGCCCCGGTAAAGCAGTTCAAGACCTTTTCTTTTAATTCATCCAGGTATTGATCGTCGCGGGCCCTGACCAGGAAAGTGCCGGCAGAATGGGCTGGAACTACATTAACAGCTTGCCCACCGTCGGTAATGATACCATGTACCCGGGCACTACTCCTGATATGCTGGCGCAGGGCATTGATAGAAGCAAATGAAAGTAACATTGCTTCCAGAGCGTTGATACCGACCTCTGGCCGGGCAGCAGCATGAGAAGCTTTACCGATAAATTCGATATCCAGTGTTTGGCAAGCTAATGCTTGAGCGGTTGCGATATCGGCATTATCCGGGTGTACCAGCATGGCAGCATCGAGATTATGAAACCAGCCCTGCTTTGCCATGATCGCTTTACCACCGTACATTTCTTCTGCCGGAGTACCGATAACATAGATACTGCCGCCGTATTCATCTATCGCCGGTTTGGCGCCTAATGCTGCTCCGACGGCCGAAGTGGCGATCAGGTTATGTCCACAGGCATGTCCTACGCTTGGTAAAGCATCATATTCAGCCAGGAAAGCAATCGCTGGGTGTCCTTTCCCATAACGGGCTTCAAAAGCCGTCGGCATATCACATATGCCTGTATTGATTTCAAAACCATGGCTGGCGAGATATTCAGTCAACCATAAGGCAGCTTTTCGCTCCGCGAAACCAAGCTCAGGATTGGCATGTATTTTTAGGGACAGTTCACGCAGTTCAACAGCGTGCCGGTCTATCTCCTCTAATACTCTTACTTTTACTTCTTGTATCTGCATCATGTCATTCTATTTTTGTACCCGGAGTAAAATTTATTATCCCTTTCGGGCGAGGTATTCTTTTTTCTTGGTTTCAAACCATTTTACCCGATCCTTGAGTACCTGACGTATGGGCAGCTTATACGGACATCTCTCTTCACATTTACCACAATCGACGCATTTTGCTGCTGTTTCCATGGCTTTCGTAATCATGTCGCTGTAAAACCGCTCTTCGGGAAGCCGTTTGGCAAAAGAAGGGCTGGTCATGACGGTGGAAATGGGGATTTCTGCGGTGCATGGTTGGCAATAATCACACCGGTGGCAGAATTCCTTCCCCAATTCCTCTTTCATCTGGTTCATTTTCGTTTTGTCTGCTTTTGTTAAAGCAGGAGTATTTTCAAGTATCCCGACTATCTCTTCGATTTCCGGGATTTTCTCGATTCCGGGGATAGGAACTATATCAGGAAATTGGAAAAGGTATTTAAAAGCAATCGTCGCATTATCCAGCATGCCTCCGGCTAGCGGTTTCATGACGATAAAACCGACATCATGTTTTCTTGCCAGAGGAATTAACTCGGTTGCTGCTTCATCGGTAACGAAGTTGAAGGGAAACATGATAGTCTCAAAAATATCAGAAGCTACTGCTTTCTTGGCGATATCGATTTGGTGTGACGTGATGCCGATGTGTCGTATTTTCCCCGCCTTTTTCGCTGCTTCTACTGCCGAAAGCAGGCCGTTTGGCTCGAGAATAAGGTCAAGATGTTTTTGGTTGTTGACTCCGTGGAACTGGTAAAGATCGATATAGTCTGTTTGTAAACGCTGCAAGCTCAAAGCGAGGTGTTTTTCTACCTCTTCCCGGTTACGTCCCCCGGTTTTTGTGGCGATAATTACTTTGTTTCTTCGTCCGGCAACAGCTTTGCCGATTCTTTCTTCGCTGGTAGAGTATCCATTGGCAGTATCGATATAGTTTATCCCCAGGTCTAAACAACGTTTTACAACCGCCACCGCTTCATCTTCCGTATCACGCTGGATAGGGATTCCTCCGAAACCCAACCTGGATACCATCATACCCGTACGTCCCAACCTTACCTTTTCCATGTTATACTCCGCCTACTTTATTATTGCTTTGATGGTTGTATAAAAATCATCCGGGGTCTTTTCGGTTGATAACTTTTCCATAAAACACATATCGTTGCTGTTATCCTTCTGTATAAAAGGAACGATCTTGTTGATATGATACTTGATATTATATTTCACGAGGGTATCAATACCGATTTGGCTTCCCATCGGACTGAATACTTCTACTGCCCCTGCTTTTATGGAAAGTAAAGCCGCGGCATTGCCCATGATACGATCGAAGATGATCGATGTACCTTGTTTGGAAAGAGGACTTTCAATATATTCCAGGAGAGGGATTACTTTATCTTTTTGCGAAGAGAAGACCAGTTTATTTTCTCGATATATTTGCAGCGTATCTTGGCTATTTAAGAAATCCTGGAACCGGTTACGGGTATTAGTCAATGTATTTTTCAAGGTTATCCCTCAGGAAAGATATCATTGGACAATATCATTATTGGGGAAATGTCTGATGGTATATTTCCAATGTTGCCATTCTACCTTGATTTGAAGTCGTGTATCAAGTAACCTTCACAAATAAACAGTAGGAAAAAAGAAGTGGGGGACATTGTTCATGTCCCCCACAAATTAACACTTTCCCCGGACTAAGCTTACTTGCTGTCTTATAAACGCAGGAGGCTGTCTATCGGACTGCCTTTCCCTTAAACAACAAGCTGTATCCGGCTTCCATCCCTGCCCTGCCCGCATACGGACAGGGCATTATAAATCAACCTGCCTGACCTCGTAGATCTCATGAAGCTTCATTGGACACCTCCTGAAGCATTCTCAGGTGGTAATACTAGTCGCTTCTATGTAATACTATTATCAGTTTTATCTCAGAAAGTCAAGTCAGCAATGTAGGAAATAGGGTGAAAAATATCAGTATACAGATGAAAATCACTCTTGATAATTGACCAGACTGATATGGTCAGTATACATAACTGAATATCAAAACTTTACGCACTTATCGTAACCGATATAATTAAAAATAAATGGAAGGTGATCAACATGGCTCCTGATTTTGAAATAAATCAATTGGCAAAAGAAGAATCTTGGCGATTGTTCCGTATCATGGGTGAATTTGTTGAAGGTTTCGATAGCCTTACCGGCATCGCTCCTGCAGTTGCGGTTTATGGTTCAGCTCGTATTAGCCCTGAAGATAAATTGTATGATCAAACTTCAGAGATTACCTTTAAGTTGGGGAAATTGGGTTTCTCCATTATTACCGGTGGGGGACCGGGGATTATGGAAGCCGCGAATAAAGGCGCAAATGAGGCAGGGGTTGTCTCCGTAGGTCTTAATATCGACCTGCCGGAAGTTCAGGCTTGTAACATTTATTCGAATAAATCCATCACTTTTCACCATTTCTTTGTTCGCAAAGTGATGCTGGTTAAGTATGCTACTGCTTTTATTATTATGCCGGGTGGACTCGGTACATTAGATGAACTGACTGAAGTGTTAACTCTCATACAAACACGTAAAATTAAGCCTTTTCCGGTACTCCTTTTCGATAGTAAGTATTGGCAGGGCTTCCTGGATTGGCTGCGTAATGTAGGTCTCGCCTCAGGTTATGTTTCAGAAGATGACGTGCATCTATTACGCATTTGCGATACCCCTGATGAGGTTGTGGAGGCCGTACAAAGCTGGTATATCAGGCAGCAAATCATCGGCCGGAAAGCATTGAGTTAAATGACATTAAATAACCGACCGGTCCTGTTAATCCAGGATATATTCTTCTTTATAATGCGGAGCGGAAACCTGCCATCCGGTCTTTTCTCTTAAAAAGGTAGCAAAACTCTCGGTTACTGTATCATCACCATGGGTAACAAATACATGACGTGGCTTAGACTTAAGATTCATAATCCAGGCGAGTAAATTGTCACGGTCGGCATGGCCTGAAAAGCTGCGTAAATATACTACCCTGGCTTTTACCGGATATTGCTGACCGAATATCCGTACTTCCGAAGCTCCGTCTACAATTTCACGTCCTAGAGTACCGGCTGCTTGATAACCCACGAAAATAATACTGGAATCAGGCCGTGAAATATTCGATACCAGGTGGTGTTTAATTCGGCCTCCGGTACACATTCCGGACCCGGCGATAACTATTACACTTCCTTTAATGTGGTTGATGGCTTTTGACTGATCGGTGGTTTGGATCATATTTAGTCCTGGAAAAGAAAAGGGCGAATGTCCATTTTTTATCAGGCTGAGTGTTTCTTCATCCATGAGTTCCTGGTGGTGGCGAAAAACATCGGTAATACTGATTGCCATCGGGCTGTCGACCAGTACCATCAGGTGCGGTATCGCATTTTCCATCAGTAATTGATTCAGGTAATATAGAATTTCCTGGGAGCGTTCCAGGGCAAAACTTGGTATGACGATGTTGCCTCCTGCTCCTACTGTTTGATTGATATAATTCGCGAGTTCGGGGACCATATTATCTGATGGCTCGAGCTGCCTATCACCGTAAGTCGATTCGATTACCACATAATCTGCTTGTTTGAACATGGTCGGGTCCATTAGTATGGGTTTTCCCCGGCGTCCCAGGTCGCCTGAAAAAAGGATCGTCTTTTCGCCTTGTTCTTGTTTTATCTTTAAACAAATCGAAGCTGATCCAAGTGTATGGCCGGCATCGAAGAAGGCGGCCTCCATACCCCGGGCAACTGCCACTGGTTTACCATATGTCGTCTTTTTGAAAAGCGGCAAACAATCTTCCACATCGTCCAGGTCATAAAGCGGAATTTCCGGATAAGGGCCTTTCCTGCCTTCTTTCTGGTGCCGCTTCAGTTTTATCGCAGCGTCTTCCATTAGTAAACTGGCAGAATCGAGCAGTAGTATCTTGGCTATCTCTTTAGTTGCACTAGTACAGAAAACTGAACGGTGAAAACCATCTCTGGCTAACTTCGGGATGAATCCGCAATGGTCCAGATGAGGATGGGTCAACAGGACGGCATGGATAGATTTTGGGTCGACCGGAAAAGGTGCCCAATCGCGGTCCCTGAGTTCCCTTTCCTGATGAAGCCCACAATCTACGAGTATCCTGGTGTCATTCGCTTCGACTAGATAACGGGATCCGGTAACAGAATGAGCTGCGCCTAGAAAACTGATCTTTATAGCCATTCCGGTTCCTCAATACTTTTTCTGAATGATAGCGTAATTGATTCGATATTTAAAGAGCGACTAAACGGCCCGTATAATTTAACCGTTTTCTCCGAATTACTTAAAGATAATACTTTCCAGAGAATACCCCAGGAATGCTTCTATCTCCTTTTTAGTGTTCAATGCCTGTTCTTTTCTATGCTGGACTATTGCTGCGATCTCAGGTGTTGTTGCATAGTTACGGGAGGAAGCTGAATAACGTTCTTCGATTGATACTATTTCCTCACGCCGCACGAACTTATCGGCTAAAAACACGATTTTAGCTTCTAAAGACGGCTTTATGTTTAACGGAATTTCGGTATGTGTTTCCACGATATTGGCGATACGGTCAAAGCCGAATTCACGAAGAATACGGGAACCGGCTGCAGAGTGCTTTGGTTCTTCACGCGCAACATCGTGGAGGACGGCGCCGGCTTGTACGGCTTCAATATCGACTATTTTACCGGTACCGGCCAGGGCGGTCGCTATAGCGACTGCTATTTCCGCTACTTTGCAGCAGTGTGCACAGATATTTTCCGCCGTACCTGAAATGTCAATAATTGCATCACATTCGGCCGGAGTCGGGATATCGTATTTTCGCAGGCGCTCCTGCATTTTAGAAAAATCCTCAGGTTCATCAATGTCAAAATGTATGTTCTCGTCAGCGACCTTTACTTCGCAGTATAGTTCGGGAAATACATCAAGGACTGCTTTCAGTCCACCCGCTTTCTTCCAATTCATTACCTCAGGTATCAGTGTTGTTGGTAAGAAAGTCGGATGTCCGTGTTTTCTGGAAAACACGGGGTAAATGATGCGGTCCGGATTTGTAGTTGCCGTATTTAAAATACGTTTTATCGTGGCTGGACGTACCAGCGGTACATCAACCGGCATAATAAAAACACCTCTGTAAGTCGGATGAAGCTGTCTGAATCCTGCCTGAACTGAACTGAACATCCCATTCCGGTATTCGGGATTTTCAGTGATTGTAATATTGCGGGACTTTATTCCGGAGATTAGTTCTTGGTGTCGCCATCCAGTAACCAGCGTAACGTCGATATTACAATTCTGGAATAAAGAGATAACATGGTCTGCGACTGTTTCATTATTGACAGGAAGCAGGGGTTTGAAGGCATGCATCCGGCTGGATAAACCGGCAGCTAGAATAACCGCCGCATACAGGTAGTTTTTCATTTCTTATATTTTTCCCGGACGCTTATCAATTCAGCGGCAATGCTTACCGCAATTTCTTCCGGGGTATCTCCGCCTATTGGCAGACCGATTGGAGAATAGACCCGTTCCAGGTCTTTTGTTGTCGCAATTCCTTCGGTTAGCAGGGTATTGTAAATTGCATCACGTTTAGTCTTGCTGCTAATCATCCCGATATAACCGGCCCTGGTTTTTAAAGCTTGTTCTAAAACAATGCGGTCAAACATGTGGCCGCGAGTTACTATGACTATGAAAGAGTCTTCATCGATCTCCAGGCCGGCGAGTGCCCGGGAGAAATCATTTATTACAATTACATGTCCGGCATCGGGAAAACGCTCCGCATTGGCAAATTCCTCACGGTCATCGATGACAACCACATGAAATCCAACCATCGCCGCGATATGGACGGTCGGTACCGCAACATGACCGGCACCAAAACAATACAAAGTTTTGTACCGGCTAACCGGATCAATGATAATTTTCTTGCTGCCAGAGGGGAGAACCGTAGTCAAGGAAAGATGGTGAATTTGTTCCTGGATCGTTGGCACATCTGCCGGGATAATGATGTTATCGCCAACGGTCGAACCATTAGTGAGAAGTAAACAACGGCCGTTGATACGAAATTCATTATTGTTTTTAGAATAGGAAGTTAAGTAGAAGAATTTTCGGCCTTCTAGAATTCTGGCATACATCTCTTTAAATAAAAATTTATTCGTCGGGGTGGGATCCATGAAATCAAGTAGGAGTTGGGCTTTCCCGCCGCAAATCATTCCGGGAGAGGAGGTATTTTCACCTGAAAGGTCGAAGTCCATTAATTCTGATTGACCGGTAGTTAATAAACGGCGGGCATTTTTTATTGCCGCGGCTTCCAACAAGCTGCCACCTATTGTACCGTAATTGGCATCGGCGGCGACAACCATTTTCGTGCCGCTTTCTCTGGGAGTGGATCCTTCCATACTAATAATCGATATAAGTACAACCGGATTACCGGTATTTAGTTTTGTGGTGATTGTCTTGCTAAGTAACTTATAATCATTCATTTGTAGCCTTCTTTGATCAACCCGTTGTTGACACTCAGTATCCTGCTTAATACTCGCGTTTTCATCTAATAGTTTTAGGTAACGATTGATAACTAAACATTATATACATCAAAGGACTATTCCTCTGATGATATAGTATATTGCATCATCAATATTATTCTCTTATAGTATAAAGGCAATGTATATCGGAATACCACAATAAGTAAACATAATCATCAAAATCAGAGTGTTAGCATATAGCTGGAAATTTGACATCTGGATAAGAGCCAAACGATAAATGGACGAAATAATAACAAAAATATACCGCCGGTTGTTGCAAAATGGTTTTGAACATACCGGTTCTATCGAAAATCCATCTATTATCCTGGATACTAAATTGGAAGGAATATCGCTTTGCAGTCAAGCGGGCCGGGATTATATGAACATTTATATTGATATTAAAGATGGGGTGATTGCTGATATTAAATATTTGTGTTTTTGTGACCCTACCTCTAATGTTGTGGTCGAAACCCTGTGTCAACTCGCGAAGAGCAAAAGTGTAGCAGCGGCGAAAGCCTTAAATAAAGTAGATTTCATCAAGGCTATCGGAAGCGATACCGAATTACTATGTAAGAAAATTACGGGTATCCTCGAGTTACTAGACCGGGGTATCTCACGTTTTGAATGTGGGGTGGTATGAGCCAGACATAACCGTAATCTTTAAATATCAGGCTAGAATATATAAGTTGACAGTTGTCTATATCCATTGTATATTACGTTAATTAGTATTATTTGTGTACTTTAAAAGCAAAATATTCTCCATAGCTGTTTTACCTAAACAATAAGGCAAGGTAAACAGACATCGATCGAAAGATCAAAAGGTATTATCGGAAACGGTAATGCTGCCCATGTTTGGAAAGGAGATGGCAATAATTATTTTTGTTATTGAGGCGTCTCCTGAAAGGGCGCCTTTTTTTATTTTCAAGAAAATTTTACCCGTAAAAAGTCGGTTTGAATGAGTGACAATTAATATGGAGGTTTGCATGAGTGACACCCAGAAGGTTACCTTAACAATCAATGGTAAAAAACAAAATGTCACCACTAGCCCGGACATGGTTTTGATCGATGTATTACGCAACGATCTTCGCCTGACCGGTACCAAGCAGTCTTGTGACCGTAAAGGTCAATGCGGAGCTTGTACCGTCATCGTCAATGGCAAAGCAGTTCGGTCCTGTATCGCCAAAGTGGCTGAGTTGGATGGAGCTGATGTCATTACGGTAGAAGGGCTCGGTACTCCGTCGAATCCACATCTTATCCAGGAAGCTTTCGTGTTAGCTGGTGCTATCCAGTGCGGTTTCTGTACTCCAGGTATGATTATGGCCACTAAAGCCTTATTGGACCAGAATCCAAATCCAAAGCCGGCTGATATTAAAAAAGCTTTAACCAGAAATCTCTGCCGCTGCACCGGTTATACCAAGATTATTGCTGCCGTTAACCTTGCCGCCAGTTTTGTACGTGGCGAGACTACTCCGGCCAAGTTCCGCAAGGGTTTGAAGAAAGAAATGATCGGTGTATCTCATCCCCGTCCGACTGCCATGCTTAAAGCTTGCGGATTAGCTAAATTCGGTGGTGATATTTTCCCTGAGGGCGCGATTGAGATTGCCTGTGTTCATGCTACTGAACATTATGCCAGGATAAAATCGATCGATACTTCAGCGGCTGTGAAGATGCCGGGTGTCATTGGTGTGATGACTGCCAAAGAAGTCCCGGGAACTAATGTCCTGAGAATGATGGCCCCGGACCAACCGATTTTAGCTGGCGATACCGTCAGATTGTACGGCGAACCGGTTGCCATCGTTGGTGCTGAAACCAGAGAACAGGCTAGAGCCGCAGCGGCTAAAGTAAAGGTGGAATATGAGGTCCTGAAACCCATGATGACTCCTGGAGAAGCTTTAGCTCCAGGCGCTCCGCAACTCTGGAAGCATTCACCAAACCTGATTATGCAAATGCCGTTGATCAAAGGTGATGCCCAAAAAGCATTTGGAGGTGCTGTCAAAACCGTCGAAGCTAACTTCTCGACACAGATGAATCACCAGGCACCACTGGAACCGGAAACTTGTGTTGCGTATAAGGAAGGTGACGAATTAGTAATTTACGGCCGCAGCATCCAGATACACGGCCATAAGATGCAACTTCAGGAAGCTTTAGGTTGCAAAGTTCGTTATATAGAACCATTTGTTGGTGGTCAATTCGGTATCAAGGCTACCATCAGTTCTGAAGGTATTACCGGCGCGGCAGCGTTATATTTCAAACGCCCGGTTCGTTACGTCCCGGGATTACAGGAATCAATGTGGATTACCTCCAAACGGCATCCCTTCGATATGAAACTTAAGCTGGCCGCTGATGCCAACGGTAAGATTATGGCGCTTCAAATGGATATGGTGGTTAATAAAGGCGCTTATATGCTATTAGGCCCGGTCATCCCCTCCCGTGCCTTGGGCATGCTGTCCGGTTCATATTTCATCCCTAACATCAGCAGCCTTAACAAACTGGTTTATACCACCAATGGGGCAGGCGGCGCTGCTCGCGGTGCCGGACCTCCCCAGGCGAATTTCGCTTTAGAATCTGCCATGGATATGATGGCAGAGAAATATGGTATCGACCCGCTCGAATACAGAAAATTGAATTCGTTAAAACCTGGGCAGAGCAAGTCCAGCGGTATGATGGTCGATCAATGGCCATTCCCCGAGCTGTGCGATTTGATTAAACCTTATTACGATAAAGCTAAGAAAGCAGCGGCTGATTTTAATAAATCACAGAAAGGTCCGGTTAAACATGGCGTTGGACTGGGTGCTCATTCCTTCGGTATCGCTGATCCGGCAAACACTGCCAGTGTCGCAGTAGAAGTCAATAAGGACGATACTGTGACTATTTACGGATCGGTTGCCGATCCAGGTGAAGGTAATGATTCGATGTTAACGCAGATCGCTGCTCATGTCCTGGAAATCCCCATGGACAAGATTAATCTGTATGTCCGCAGTACGGATAAGACGCCCAATACCGGTGTTGCCGCCGGAAGCCGTATGACATTTATGGGCGGCGGTGCTCTACTGAATGCCCTGTTATATTTGAGCATGGCAATGAAAGAGGCCGGGTCGAAGACGTATGACGGTTTGAAGAAAGCTGGCAAAGCAACCCGGTACGATGGTTTCAGATTCAGTGGAGGCAGCCCCTTTGGCGATCCCAAGACCGGGCAGGGTGAATCGTTCCGCACCGATGTCCATAACATCCAGATGGCTGAAATCGAAGTTAATACAGAAACCGGTGAAGCTAAAGTCCTTAAGATGACAACTGTTGTTGATGCCGGCACGATCATTAATCCTAACAACTTCGAAGGACAGTTGGAAGGCGGCATGGACCAGGGTGTAGGTTATGCTCTGCGAGAAGAGTATGTATCGGGAAAGACCAAAGACTGGGTTACATTCAAATTCCCGACTATTAATAATACCTACGATATTGAAATCTATAGCCGTGAAACACCCCGCATTGGTGCTCCCCTGGGGGCGACAGGTATTGGTGAAATGACCATGGTATCGACTGCTCCGGCTGTAACCAATGCCATCTACAATGCCTGCGGCGCCAGGGTATACGACCTTCCGGCAAATCCGGAAAGGGTAAAAGCTGCCCTGGCTAAAGTAAAATAAGTCTCCCAAGACCGTGAGGTCTTCTCCCCTTTGCTAACTGACTGCGAACATCTGAGAATATCGGAGGTTCGCAGTCAGTTTTATACCTACTTTGATATGGTTCAATAATTGCATTCAGGTAGCGTAACCAATATAATGAAGAATTAAGGGCTTGCTGCATCAGGGAATAGTTACTAACCGTTCGTTAAGTTCCTCAAATAAACATTTTTCATATGATGCCCTGGTGTATAAAGAATAATTCTATTTTTCAGCAAGACAATAATTGAAAATCATGGTGAAGACGGAGGCCGTTGGATGATTTTACCAAGATTCGACCTTGAAGAACCGACCACGGTTAAAGAAGTATGTAATATCCTACAGCGACATGATAAAGCTAAGGTTATTGCAGGAGGGACCGACCTGCTGGTCAATATGAAGAAAAAAGTGATTGTGACTGATTTGCTTGTATCACTTTCCAAAATACCAGAACTAAATCAGCTTTCATTCTCAAATGATAGCGGCGTGGCGATGGGTTCGATGGTCCGTATCGCTGAATTGGCAATATCGCCGGTAATAAAAACACATTATCCGGCTTTAGCGATCGCTGCTGGGAAGCTAGGTTCACCACAAATTCGGAACCGTGCTACAGTGGGCGGTAACGTATGTTCTGCCCGTCCGGCAGCCGATATGGTTGGGCCTCTGGTAGCCTACGGAGCTACTGCTGTGATTACTACCCCGAATGGTGTAATAGAAGAACCAATCGAGAAGATATTCAAGGGTCCGGGACAGACAAACTTGGGAAAAGGTGAATTCTTAACCACGATAAAGTTAAAAACACCGGTAAAGAATACTGGTATAAGCTACATCAAATACGGAATACGGCATGCCATGGAAATAGCCCTGGTAAGTGTTACTTCACTGGTTGTCATAGATAATAAAACTTGCCGTTCCGCTCGGGTGGTGATGGGAGCAGTTGCCCCGACGTTTATCCGTGCACCGAAAGCAGAAGCATCCCTGACTGGGAAGACCGTGTCTGAAAAGTTAGTAGAACAAGCTGGTGAACTCGCTGCTCAGGAATGCACACCAATCACGGATATCCGGGCTTCCGCTGACTATCGCCGGCAATTGGTCCGGGTGTTGACCATGCGCAGCTTGAATGAAGCCGTCATAAACTGTACCAAATAATAGAGCGAGGACGATTTCACGAGATGAAAAAACATATTAAGCTAACCATTAATGACAATGAGTACGAATTATTAGTGAATCCCAACGAAACTCTGGCTCAACTACTGCGAGGCTCGCAAATTAACCTGACCGGGACCAAGCAGGGATGTGAGCTCGGCGATTGTGGTTCTTGCACCGTCCTCCTTGATGGAAAAGCAGTTAATTCCTGCCTGGTACTGGCAGCACAAGCTGATGGGTGCCGTGTAACAACCATAGAAGGATTATCCAGGAATGGAGAAATCCATCCTATTCAAAAAGCCTTTATCGAACAGGGCGCCGTTCAATGCGGATATTGCACTCCAGGGATGATTCTAAAGGCAAAATCATTGCTGGATGTGAATCCTAATCCTACCCGGCAAGAAATACGGGAAGCGATGGTCGGTAATCTCTGCCGTTGTACCGGGTACTTTAAAATCGTTAATGCGATTGAAACCGCGGCCAATACTATAAAGGCTCAGGAGAAATAGAATGGCTGATAACATTAGTAAAGGTGAGTTTTCCATTATCAATTCCAGTACGATAAGAAAAGGCGTTCCGGAAAAAGCCACCGGGCGTGCCCAATATACCGGTGATATTGTTTTGCCGAATATGCTTTTTGGTGCCATATTACGCAGTCCTCATGCTCACGCGAGGTTACTGAATATCGATATTTCCAAGGCTCAGCAGTTAAAGGGGGTGAAAGTTATTCTGACCGGGAAAGATGTAAGTCAAATCAAGTTCGGACATAGCCCTGCCCGCTTCGATGAGACTGCTCTCGCTTTGGATAAAGTGATCTTCGTAGGAGATGAGGTTGCCGCGGTGGCGGCCGTAGATGAACAAACGGCTAAAGAAGCCCTTGACCTGATTAAGGTGGAATATGAACCACTACCTGATTTACTCGATCCCCTGACGGCTATGGCGGATGATGCCCCCCTGATTCATCCGGAATATCCACGTAATATTTGTCAGGAAGTCCATAATAGTGTTGGCAACGTTGAAGAAGGTTTTGCCCAGTCATACCTGGTGCGGACCGATCGATTTTCCAATAAAAAGACCGATGGGGCGATGTTGGAACCGCAGGCTTGCCTGGCTAATTTCGACCTCAACGGTAATCTAACCCTTTGGACATCGACTCAGGTATCTCATTATGTTCAACGTGAAGTTGCCATGGTTCTGGAACTACCCATCGAAAAAGTCCGCGTAATTGCTCCATATGTTGGTGGCGGCTTTGGTGTTAAGGCTAGTTCCGGGTCTCATGAGGTGGTTGCTTCTATGCTGGCTATGGCTACAAAGCAACCGGTCCGCCTGGTACTGGAAAGAGCGGAGGTATTTATTAGAAGCCGTGCCCGGCATCAGTATTTTCATGAAATGAAGATTGGCGTCAACAAAGACGGTAAAATTATGGCCCACGAACACCTGGCGGTGTTGGACGGCGGTTCTCATGCCAGTCTGGGTATTGCTACCGTTTATTATAACGGCTCAATGTTACACGCTCCGTATGCTATTTCCAACTTGAAATATGACGGATACCGCATCTATACCAATAAACCTACCAGTGGTGCTTTACGAGGTCATGGCGCGGTAAGCAACCGGGCATTATTCGAAACTCAACTAAGTATGGTGGCAGAAGAATTAGGTATCGATCCGGTCGAGATACGGTTAAAAAATATGTTGCAAAAAGGTGACCGCACTAAGACCGGATACTATATGAGTAGTTTCAATGCCAAAGAAAGCCTGATGGCGGCCCGGGATGACTCCGGCTGGCAGCAGAAGAAAGGTAAGCTGCCTAGAGGTAAGGGTATCGGCGTCGGTTCAAGTTACTTTGTCTCCGGCGCCCAGGGAGCTATTTACCGCACGGATATTCCGCACTCAACGGTAATGATTAAGGTTGCGGAAGACGGTCGTGGCGTCACGGTTTATACCGGGGCTAATGAAATCGGTCAGGGTTCGGATACGGTCATGGCGATCCTCACTGCTGAAATCCTGGGACTCAAGGTTGAGAATATCAACGTAATCTCAGGCGATACCGCCTTATGTCCTATCGACTTGGGGGCTTATTCCAGCCGTCAAACTCTGATGACCGGGAATGCGACCAAACAGGCGGCCGAATCGTTACGTGACCAGATTATAAAGAAAGTCTCGGATGCTTTTAAGATTCCTGGTGCTGATTTAAAATTCAAGGATGGCCGGCTTCTTGGTACCGAGAAAAACCCGGATATGGTCAAAGATGTTAGGGGACGGTATAAGTCTGAACACCGTGGTTTCTCGAAACTGGTCGACAATGGTCCGTTGTCATTTGAAGAAGTGACCCGTTGGGTATATGCCGGACAGGGTTCGATACTCGGCACCGGTACCTATACTCCACCGGAATTACAGTATTCAAAAGAATGGAAAGGTTCTATCGTCGGCGCTTCTCCTGCTTATTCCACTCAATCTTGTATCGCTGAAGTCACTGTCGATATGGAAACCGGGCAATTAACCGTAGATAAACTAACACTGGCCCATGATTGTGGTCTAGCATTGAACCGCCAGTCTGTGGAAGGACAGTTGGATGGTTCAATGTGTCATGGTTTGGGTGAAGCTTTATATGAAGAAGTTGTTTTCGATCAGAAAGGTAAAGTAGTCAACAATACCATGGGTGACTACAAGATTCCGACTTCTCTGGATGTCCCGGAGTTAAGCGCTTTGGTGATTGAGAGTAATGAACCTCATGGTCCGTTCGGGGCTAAGGAAGCTGGTGAAGGCTGTATCATCCCGGTTATACCTGCGATTATTAATGCTATCTATGATGCTTGTGGTGTGTTGATCCTTGATATCCCGATTACCTCTGAAAAAATATTCTTCGGCCTGCAGGAAATGAAGAAGACTGGCGCCAGGACATATGTATATAAACCTTCGGCATTTGCGGACAAGATTATCAACCGGGCGGCTGAACTTAGGGGTTAATTTATTCAGTCTAAGAATATTTAACAAATGAGCTTAAAAGTAAAATTGCATCCTTATTTTCAGGATGTGGCGCACAGTAGTGAAATTGTTGAAGCCAACGGTAGCACCGTGGCTGAAATAATTGATGACCTGGAAAAACAATATCCGGGGATGAAAGAACAACTCGTGGATAAAAATGGCAGGGTGCAGGGTTTCGCTGAGATATTTGTGAACGCCGAAATCGTTCATCCTATGGGTATTAACATGCCGGTAAAAAATGGCGATGAGATTGAAATATTGGTAATTGTATCTGGAGGATGATATCGCTTTTAGCGGATAGTATTACAATAAAATATTAATACGACCTTTTGTTTTTCTCCTTTTCAATCAATACTGGATCTCCAGTGTCCCGAAGGGATGACGTCAGGAGTAACAATGATACAAAAGATCAAAGTCGAAGAAGCAATAGGGTTAACTCTTGCCCATGATGTGACGAAGGTGCTGCCGGGTGTTTCAAAAGGGCCGGCGTTCAAACACGGCCATGTCATAAAACAGGAAGATATACCGGAACTACTGAAAATCGGTAAGGAGCATGTTTATATCCTGACGTTGGATAAGGACGAAGTACATGAAGATGATGCGGCGAAGAGAATCGCCCTTGCGGTAATGGGGATGGGCCTGGAATATACTGAGCCCAGTGAAGGACGGGTCAATATAAAAGCAACTCGTCATGGCCTGGTAAAAATTAACGTTTCAGCTATCGAACAGATCAATCTGTTGGGAGATATGATTATCGCTACTATACATAATGACACAGTGTGTAAAATTGGGGCGATGGTCGCCGGGATGCGTATCATTCCGGTATCTATCCGTGAATCAAGAATGGCGTTAATGGAGCAGATCGCCCAAAAAAATAAACCGGTGATTAATTTGAAGCCATTTACACTGAAAAAAGTTGGTTTGATAGTGACCGGTAGTGAAGTAGCAAAAGGCCGGATCGAAGACAAATTTACCCGGGTTTTACAAGAGAAAGTAGAGGCTATTGGCTGTTCTGTCAACAACCGGGTTATCGTGACCGATGATGCCGGAGAAATAGCTGCCAGAATCAAGGAATTCCAGGTGGGTGGTAGCGAGATAATTCTATGTTCCAGTGGGATGTCGGTAGACCCGGATGATGTCACCCCGGACGGTATCCGCCGGTCTGGAGCTAATGTCCGTTTCTACGGTTTACCGGTATTACCGGGGGCTATGTTCCTGTATGCTAAACTTGTCCAGACTCATATCCTGGGCGTTCCTGCTTGTGTCCTGCATTCACCAGCGACCGCATTTGATAAGTTATTCCCTATCGTCGCTACTGGTGAAGAACTTACTTTCGAAAATACCCGTAAACTGGGACATGGCGGTCTTTGTATGAACTGCCCCCAATGCCATTATCCGGTTTGTCCGTTCTGTAAATAACTACTAAATGCGGCGATAACAAGTAACAACCGATTACTTACTGTCAACAAGGTCGCCCATGGAGCGGATATCGTATCCGCCTAGTGATTCAATTTGCCGGTGCAGGCCCCGGGACTTCAGTAGTTTTAGTAATGATTGAATCGTTGGCATTTCCAGAAAATGGTTGGGAATAACCAGGTCGTAAGGTTCATCATTCAACGGTAAGAAATCCAGGTCATTCGCCCGGGCAGCCGCTTCGATACCAATACCGCAGTCAACCAGCCCGGAAGCAACGGTCTCCCCAGTAGACAGGTGCCCGTGAACAACTTTATCATATCCGTGAATATCATTGACAGAGATTCCGGTTTCCCACATCAAACGGTTTAGCAATCCACGGCTGCCGGCACCGGGTTCCCGGTTGATGATAGAGATGTCTGACCTTGTCAGGTCTTCAACGTGTTTAATGGACTTGGGATTGCCAGGAGTTACTATCATTCCTTGCCGCCACACTGCAAACCTGACAACAGTACAAGGAAAGGGGACGATTTCTTTTACCAGCGGTAAGTTATAAGCACCGGTGATACGGTCACGGAAATCACATCCGGCGATGTGAATCTCGCCGCGGGCAAGAGCATGCAGTGAAGGCATACTTTCTGCTTCTATCCAGATAAGCTTGACTCCAAGGTCTCGTAGCATATGGGTGATGATGGAGGTAGCGGGATCACAGCCGGCCAGAACGAGGGTTGGAGTTTTTAAAGCGGAATCGCTTAATAACCGGAGATCAACCTCGCGGTTGTTGCGGGAAGATACGGCGATACCGTCAGCCTCGTTAATCGTATGACTGACAATCGCCCCTTCCTGTAAAGGGCGGGCCAACCGCCGGGTACCAAATTGTATGATTTGCATTCTGGTTCCGGCAGCGATATTTTTCTTTTCACCGATCAATTCAGCCCGGATGACTCTTTCCGGACTATCTTCCAGCCAGAAGATATCTTCAACAGTCTTCTGTAATTTCTGGGCTAGCCGCAGGGCAACTTCAGTAGAGGGAACCGATTTCCCGGACTCAATAGCCGTATAAGCTTGCCGACTGATACCGGCAGCTTGCGCTAATTCAGCCTGGGTCAGGCCTGTGTCTTTACGAATCTGGTGAATAAAACTCTTGACAACCATATTTTTCCATTGTAAAGTTTACTAGTCACTCATGTCAAACCGACTTGGCACTCAGCACCGGGGTGCCAAGTCGGGGCGCAATGGGCTAAGTATTTCAATCAAAATCAAAATCGTCAAAGGTTATTAAAAATATTACGTATGCTTGACAGAAATTTGTCCTTTTTCCTTATCCGCTTACGTGAGTTACATAATAACATATTTTATGGAAAATTTAGCTCGTTTTACTGCAACGATATCCTTTTTCCAGCAATGATAGGAACTTTCAAAATTCAAAGACCGGAAAAAAACGGTTATCCAGAATTATGGGTGTGAGAATAAATAGCTAAATACATGTTAACGAAAGTATTTTAGTTATTTCTTTATCATTAACCGGAGACATGAGTGTATATTGAAAATGAGAGAAGGAAGTTTCCTTACTCCTTTATATTAATTTGTTTAGGTATTAGCTTATTAGTTGTAATTATCCTCTCATTTTTCCTTGGACGATATCCCATTTCTCCACTGGAACTACTACAAATCCTCATATCTAAAATTATCCCCATCCAACATACCTGGGTAGACCAGATGGAAACGATCCTGTTTAATGTGCGCTTACCACGGATAATTTTAGCTTGCCTTGTCGGCAGTTGCCTTTCTTCTGCCGGAGCTTCATATCAGGGTATTTTTCAAAACCCAATGGCCGCACCAGATATTTTGGGAGCAACCTCCGGGGCAGCCTTTGGCGCTGCTCTAGCCATACTTAATGACGCAAGTTACCTGGTAATTTCACTATCGGCATTTTTCTTCAGTTTGCTGACCGTGACCTTGGTATACCTGGTTAGTAAGAAAACAAAAGGCAACAAAGTACTGGGACTGATCCTATCGGGGATTATAGTAGGTTCGCTTTTTACCGCTGGAACTTCCTTCATCAAACTAGTAGCGGACCCGACCGATCAACTACCTGCCATCACATATTGGCTGATGGGTAGCCTGGCAGGAGCAAAACAGGATACCGTAGTCATGGCGATGATCCCGATGATCTTAGGATTGGTACCGCTTTTTTTACTGCGTTGGCGGATCAATGTCCTGACACTGGGTGATGATGAAGCCCGGACAATGGGCATCAATGCTTCAAAATTACGCTTATTTGTAATCATTTGTGCCACTCTTGTTACAGCCGCTAGCGTCTCGGTGTCCGGTATGATTGGCTGGGTAGGGCTGGTTATCCCACATTTATCACGAAGATTAGTAGGTAATAACTATAAATACTTAATGCCGGCATCGATATTGTTCGGGGCTATTTTTATGTTACTAGTGGATGATGTCTCCAGAAACTTGCTACAAACGGAAATTCCTATCGGTATTCTTACTGCTTTCATCGGAGCTCCTTTCTTCGTTTACCTGATTACCAGAAAAGGAGAAGTTTACTGAATATCACGGTTTCTGATGTCAGCTTCAAATATGGTAACAGGCTGGTCCTGGACAATGTTAGTTTACATGCCAGGGAAGGTCAATTGTTATCTGTGGTAGGACCAAATGGGGTAGGGAAAAGTACTCTCTTTCACTGCATTCTGGGCTTACTGAACGGGTTTAAAGGACAGATAAAGGTAGATAATAACGATATAAGAAATCTGAGCATAAAAGAAATGGCCAGGTTGATTGCGTACATTCCGCAGAGTCACTATCCGTCCTTTAATTTCAGTGTTTTCGACATGGTATTAATGGGCACATCCAATCAGGTTTCGTCTGTTGCTACGCCTGGGAAAAAGCAAACTGACCTGGTAGAAATGGCCCTGGAAAGGATGAGAATAGCTCAATTAAGGAACCGTGGCTATACCCAGATCAGTGGAGGCGAACGTCAGTTGGTGTTGATTGCCCGGGCACTGGTACAACAGACCAGGGTCCTGATCTTGGATGAACCCACGGCTAACCTGGACTTTGGCAATCAGATCAGGGTGTTGACTCAGATTCAGTCACTTGCCAGAGAAGGCTATACCATTATCCAGTCTACTCATAATCCTGAACATACCTTCATGTTTTCGGATTGTGTAACGGCTTTACATAAGGGCAAGGTCTTGGCAAATGGTGCTCCTTCAAATATTTTTACTAAAGAATTGATTCAAAAGTTATATGACGTTGATATTGAGGTACATAGCCTCTACGAAGATAAGGTAAGAGTCTGTATCCCGGAGGTGGTTATTAACCATAACCACTACGAAACGTATTCCGGGTAACGACGATTCGAAACGAAAGGAGAAGATTCATATGAGAGTTCCATTCACACCACTCTACTGCCGTCACCATTGTTGGTGGTTATAGATTAAGACCGGCTTTAGTAACTTTGTGATATCAGAAAAAGGAGAAAACAGGTTGTTAAAAAAAATTCTGGCACTAATACTCGTTATATGCATGATTGTACCTGTAATATCCGCGTGTTCGACAGGTACTACAACAGCACCGAAAGCGACTACATTTATTTTTACCGATTCACTAGGCCGGGCTGTTACTGTACCCGCGAATATCACCAAGGTCGCACTGTCCGGTCCACTTACGCAGATTGTTTTATGCGCATTATGTCCGGATAAACTGGTTGGGTTGGCCAATGCCTGGGATGACTCAGCTAAAGAATTCCTGGATGAGAAGTACTACAACTTGCCCATGCTGGGCCAATTATATGGTGGCAAAGGTACGCTGAACCTGGAAACGATTGCTGCCACTGGAGCACAGGTAATTATCGATGTCGGTGACAAAAAGGATAATATGGCCGCGGACATGGATAATCTGCAATCACAACTCAATATCCCCACAATCCATATCGATGCATATACTAAGAATATGGGTGACGCTTTTCGTAAATTAGGTGAACTCCTGAATATGAAGAAGGAAGCTGAAAAGCTGGCAAAGTATTGTGACGATCTTTATGCTAATACTACCGGCATCATGAATAAAGTTGGTGAGAATGGTAAAGCCAAACTACTGTATATCACCGGGGAAAAAGGCCTTAATGTCATTGCTAAAGGTTCTTATCATGCCGAAATTATCGATTTACTGGCTGCTAATTTAGCGGTAGTAGATAATCCCTCCAGTAAAGGTACCGGGAACGAAGTTGACCTGGAGCAGATTATGCTTTGGAACCCTGATATCATTATTTTTGCTCCAAAGAGCATTTATAGTACTGTCGGTACAAATACTGACTGGGCGAGTATTTCCGCCATTAAAAATAAAAAATATTACGAAGTTCCTTACGGGCCTTACAACTGGATGGGTTTCCCTCCGTCTGTACAGCGGTATCTGGGTATGATGTGGATGGCACAATTGCTTTATCCTGACCAGGCTAAATACAACATGTATGATAAGGTATCGGAATATTTTAAACTTTTCTATCATTGTGAAATTACAAAAATACAATATGAAAAACTGGTGGCTAATTCGTTAGGAACCGTGAAATAATTAAAGGAATTGTTTATTTGTTACCAGGTTAATTGTAGCAAAGCTACATCGAAAGATAAGAACTATGTTAAGAAGTAAGCTAATTGATGACTTAATTGCCGCTCATTCCAAAAACAGTGCCATTGCATCTGACGTAAAAGTTGGTTATTCCTGGACCATGGTTAACGGGAAGTACTGTGGTTTAGCGAAGACTTATGGCGTCCCTTCACAGAGTGAGGACTATACCCGTGACATGAGTAATCTGGTTGGGAAGAAAACTGCCGAATTAGCGGAATATGCTCAATCTTGGGATTTGGTCGAAGCAAGTATCGGATGTGCGGCGTTAAATGCCATGGTCGAACCGGAGATGGATGGCATTGAATTAAACGGTGACAGTATCATCTTTGAAAAAGGTGCTGGAGCTAAAGTTGTAGTAGTAGGCGCCTTTCCTTTCATCGATAAACTAAGATCGATTGCCTGTGAACTGTATGTGTTGGAACTTAACCAGTCTCTTCTTGATTTTAAACGGGGCATTATTCCTGAAACTGCGGCAGATTTTGTGATTCCAGACAGTGATCTTTTAGTCATTACGGGTTCGGCTGTAGTCAATAAGTCGATGGAAAGGTTACTGTCATTAGCTCGTAAAAGTAAGGTATATACTATCATCCTTGGGCCAAGCACCATCTTTTCCAAGGTGATGTTTGATTATGGCGCAGACACGTTAGCCGGTTCCGTAGTATTAAGACCGAAGGCAGTTATGGATAAATTAAGCCAGACCGGGGGAATAATGTTGGCCAACGCCATTAAAAATGGTGAGATAGTATTCAAGGTTATCGAAAAAAATAAGGAGTACTCAATTTGAAAAAACTTTGCTTGACACTGATTTCTTTCCTTGTATTAGGATTTAGTTCATTCGGACTCGCCGGATGTTCTGAGAAAACTCCGGTAACTCTGAATATATCTGCGGCTGCTAGCCTGACCGATGCCCTAAATCAAATAAACACCCTCTATACCAAAGAAAATTCCACTATTACCATCACCCCAAATTTTGCATCTTCCGGAACACTACAAAAACAGATAGAACAAGGAGCTCCTTGTGATGTTTTTATTTCCGCTGCGCCTACCCAGATGGATAACCTGGAAAAAGGGTCTTTAATTTTAACCAGTTCCCGGAAAAACCTGTTGAATAACAAGGTGGTTCTAGTAGTTCCTGCTGATAGCACTCTTGGTTTAACCAGTTTCAATGACTTAACCAAGGATATTGTTAAAAAGATCGCTATTGGTGATCCCAAATCAGTTCCGGCTGGTACTTACGGTCAGCAGGCATTTGATAAACTTGGCATTACAGAATCGGTTCAGTCAAAATTGATTTTGAGCAGTGATGTCCGTCAGGTTTTAAATTACGTGGAAAGCGGTGATGTTGATGCCGGTATTGTATACTCGACAGATGCGGTTGTTTCCAGTAAAGTAACAGTGGTCGCCAGTGCTCCCACTGAGATTAATGCCAAAATTATTTATCCCGTGGCTGTTGTTAAAGCTAGCCAGAATAACGGAGCGGCACAGGACTATATAGATTTTCTTTTTTCAACAGAAGCTAAGGAGATTTTTGAGAAATTTGGTTTTACTACGATTAGTAAATAACGTTATGTTGTTATTGAAATGGTAGGCTGAGAAGTGACGGATACTTATTTGTCACCTCTATGGATATCTCTTAAAACGGTCATTGTCGCCACGGCAATCACTTTTTTTCTAGGGATTGCCGTGGCCCGTTGGATGGCACGGTATCAGGGTAGAGTAAAACATCTAGTTGATGGTTTATTTCTCTTACCCATGGTTCTACCACCAACGGTTGTTGGTGTGGGACTACTACTGTTATTCGGTAAACATGGTCCATTGGGACAGTTGTTAGCGAATTTTGGTGCGACGGTCGTTTTCTCATGGCCGGCTACGGTAATCACCGCCGTAGTTGTATCTTTTCCCTTGATGTACATGACATCAAAAGGCGCCTTTGAGCAGGTGGAATCGAATATTGAAGATGCTGCCCGTACCCTCGGTGCGAACGAGTGGAAGGTCTTCTGGTCGGTCACCATGCCCCTGGCTTGGCCGGGAGTTGTATCGGGGCTGGTATTAGCATTTGCCCGTTCTTTAGGAGAATTTGGAGCTACATTGATGCTGGCAGGTAATATTCCTGGAAAAACAGCCACGATTCCAGTCGCATTGTATTTTGCATATCAAGCCGGAGATATGAACAGGGCGTTAGTCCTGGTCTTCATTACTTTGGCTTTCGCTTTCTTTTCCTTAGCTGCCATGGCCTATTGGCGAGGTAGAAAGTCAAATAGTAACATCCAGAGGTCGGCCGGTGCTTGAAGTCAGGATTAAAAAGAGATATGTCGGGTTTCTCCTGGATGTAGAATTATCGACGAAAAAAGAGATACTTACTGTTCTTGGGCCCTCCGGTTCCGGTAAAACGATGACCCTGAAATGTATCGCCGGACTTATTCATCCTGATGAAGGATACATCAGATTGGGTAACCGGGTGTTATTCGATTCTGAAAAACGTATTAGTTTACCGCCACGGCAGCGTAAAATTGGCTTTGTCTTCCAAAACTATGCTCTTTTTCCTCATATGACAGTAAACGAAAATATTGCCTTTGGAATACAAAACCGTAAACGAGAAGACACTGTAAAAGGAATTACCGGACTACTTGAAAAAATGCATATCCGGGAATTAGGCCATCGTTACCCTGCTCAATTATCATCCGGACAACAACAGAGAGTGGCTATTGCACGTGCCCTTTTTCATGAGCCGGAGATTCTTTTACTGGATGAACCTTTCTCTGCCTTGGATAGTCATCGTAAAGAGGACTTGGAACTGGAGTTACTGAATCTACAAAAGACCTATGAAGGTGACATGGTATTCGTCACTCATGATGTTGCCCAGGGTTATAAGTTGGGTTCAAGGATTGCCGTCTTCGAATCGGGCAGTATCGTTCAGTGTGATGCCAAGCAAAAAGTAATTGATTCACCGGTTAACCGTACAGTTGCCCGGTTAACTGGTGTAAAGAACCTGATTGAAGGCGATGTCGTTAGTATCGATACTGAAAACACATTAATTGCTGTACCTGGATTGGAACAACCGGTAACAGTTAAAAATAAAGTAGATGACCGGGTTTTTATTAACCAGCATGTTACTATCGGGATACGTCCGGAAAATATTCGCCTGGCAGTGAGTCATGGAGACAATGTGATTTCAACCGTGATTACTAATATCGTTGAAGGCGTTGCCGGGACAGACTGTTACCTGAAGGTGAATAATAAAGACAACACAGGATTCAACATTGTAATGCATCTGTCAAAATCGGAGGCAGCCGGCATGTCGGAAGGTCAAACACTCTTCGTCTCCCTGCCTCCAGATCGGCTGACAATGATCAAAGATCAGTGGGGATTATCAGGCTGTGCCTTGAGAATTTTTATTTTCTTGACGCAAAGATATTCCTGTGTTATTATCATCGTCGATTTAGGACTTTTTCTGAAGTAAGATTATTCCCTCAAGATTAGGTATAGCGATAATCGGTCTTATTTAAGCATAGATTAATTCAGTATTATCCATTTCTATGTTTAGAAAGGAGAGTTCATTTAGACGATACACACAAGTTTTCGGGTACCTCGATATGAGGTGCCCTTTTTATTTTCTATGATAATGAAAACTGAATGTCTGAATACAAATATAATGTAGGAAGACTGAGTATAAGCAACGAAAAACCAGGAGGAAATCAAATGGCTGAATATCAGATCCAACACATGACCCCCGTCCTATTCGGGGTGGATGCATCCAAGCAGATCGGTGATAGGCTGAAGATGTTTGGTTGCAAGAAAGTATTATGCGTGTACGATCAAGGGATCAAGAAGGCCGGCATCGCAGATAAAATCATTGAAAGTATCAAGAAAGCTGGTATCGGCGTCGCTGTATTCGAAGGCGTTCAAGCGGATCCACCAGACTTTACTATCGATGAAGGTGCTGCTATCGGCCGTAAAGAGAACGTAGATGGTGTCATTGGTATTGGTGGCGGCAGTTCGATGGATACGGCTAAGGCTGTCAATGTCATGCTGACCAATCCTGGTTCTATTAGTGATTTAATGCAGTTTAAACCAGGCGGGCCTCCCCCAATGCCGAAACCGGGAAAAACACTCATCTTACTTCCGACGACATCCGGTACTGGTAGTGAAGTAACCGCAGTAGCCATCCTTACTGACTCCAAAGCCCATGATAAGAAGGGTATCGGCGGACCAGTCACCAGGGCTACTCTGGCTATTGTCGACCCAGCTTTAACCGCTGGTATGCCGCCTTCAGTTACGGCTGATACCGGTATGGATGTATTTGCTCATGCGGTAGGTGCCATTTTAGCCAACCGCCATAACCAGATGTCAGATATCCTGAGCGAATCTGCTATTAAACTGCTCTGGAAATACCTTCCCATCGCCGTAAAAGATGGCAAGAATATCGAAGCCAGATCTCATATGGCTTTTGCCTCGATGGCTGCCGGTTATGCTTTCCAGGATTCCATGACCCAATTGGAACATGCCATTGGCCATACCTTAGGTTCCATGTATCATATTCCCCATGGTAATGCCTGCGGCGTCTGCCTTGGTGATATGGTGGAATTTGATGCCGATGTAATGCCTGATGGAGTTAAACTCATCGCTGGCGCAATGGGTATGAAAACCACCGGTGATGTAGTAAAACTCGGTAAGGAAATTAAGGTTGCGATTCAGAAGTTCGCTGATTCGGTTGGCCAGAGAAAACTTAGCCAGATGAATATCCCGGAGAAAGACCTGGAAAAGATTGCCGAGGCTTCAGCCGCAAACGGACTGTCAATGATGTCCCCGAAGAAAGTAACCAAAGAAGATATACTTAAGATGCTTAAGGAAGAATATACTCGCTAGTCTTGTTTTAAGGATAATCTAATTAATATCAAGAAGGGCACCTGAGATATGGTGCCTTTCTTGATTATACTTATTATCGTTGGCGGTCATGAAAAAGTCAGGGAGTTGATGTGGCATGTCTATTTATAATATACCCCCGGCGGAACCGATTGATCCTGAAGAAGAACTCTGTACTTCTTGTGAAATAGGTGGGCCTCTCCTGGTTCATGTTAAAAACAAACGTATCGTTCGGATTCGTCCTTTACCTTTAACGGAAGAAGATGTTAAACCTGCCCACTGGAAAATCATTGTTGGTGACAAGGTATTCGAACCTCCGGCAAGAACCACTGTTACTCCCTTTGGCATCGGGATGCGGGGACGGATATATAATCCCCAGCGGTTAAAGTATCCCATGAAGCGAAAAGGATTTGTTCCCGGCGGTAAAGGTAATATCGCAAACCGGGGAAAGGGTGAATTTGTTCGTATCGGTTGGGATGAAGCTATCGAGATCACTGCTTCGGAAATCTCCAGGATCAAGAATACGTACGGTCCGGAAGCTGTCTTGCCGTTGATTGGCGGACATAGTATGTGGGGTTTTATCCATGGTGGCTACAATCAACGCTTTTTCAACATACTAGGTTCCTCGCAGGTAATGGGGAACCCTGATAGTTGGGAGGGATGGTTTTGGGGTGGAGTCCATGTCTGGGGTTTTCAGAGTACCATGGCTACTCCGGACAATACTAACTTATTACAGGATGTAATGAGAAATAGCCAGTTATTGGTTTTCTGGTCGAATGATCCGGAAAGTACCTGGGGATATGGCGGCCAGGATAGTATTATCTGGCGGATGTGGCTGAAAGAACTGGGCATTAAACAGATACATCTTGATCCATCTTGTAATTTCACTGCCCGACGTTATGCTGATAAATGGATATCATATGTGCCAAGTACCGATAGTGCGATCGCTGCCGCTATTGCCTATGTTTGGTTTGCGGATAATACCTATGATCGAGAATATGTCGCTTCCCATACATTCGGTTTTGAAAAGTGGAGAGAATATATCACCGGGGAAGAAGATAGTATTCCCAAGACACCGGAATGGGCGGAACAGATAAGCGGAACTCCTGCCGGCGTGATTCGAGCTCTGGCTCGAGAATGGGCGTCAAAAAGGACCACCTTGTGTATCCGTGCCGGGCAGGGTAGTGCTAACCGTATCCAGGGAGGTACCGAATGGGCCCGGATGATGATTTTGCTGCAGGCTATGCAAGGACTGGGAAAACCCGGAGTCAAGATTTGGGATTGTCAGAGCGGCGCTCCTTTAAACTTAGAATTTAGGTTTCCCAGTTATAACCCTTCGCCGGTTGACCAGTTTGCCCAAAAACGCCCGGTTAATCCGGTAACTCAGGTTATCTATAGGCTAAGAGTAGCTGATGCCGTCCTCAACCCGCCAGTACATTGGACAGGTGCCGGCAACAACTGTTCAAGATTAGGCCCCGATTTTCAATTTAAAGAATTTACCTACCCGGAGCCGGGAAAAAGTGATATTAAGATGATTTACCGGTTGGGAGGTAACTATATCGGCTCACGTCCGGATGGGATCAAGTTGGTGAAAGCTTATCAGAGTCCTAAACTAGAATTTCTGGTAGGGCAGACAATCTGGATGGAAGCTGAAACTCCCTTTATGGATATTGTTTTACCAGCTTGTACCCATTTTGAAAGTAGTGATATCAGTGAATGGGCATCAGCTCCTTTTAATGTCTGGCGAACGAATCACCGGATCATCGTATATCATAAAAAATGTATCGATCCGTTATATGAATCAAAATCCGATATGGATATTTTGACGCTGCTTGCGGATAGGTTGGGTTTCAAGGAAGAGTTGACCGAAGGGAATACGGTCGAAGACTGGATACGTAAGACTTTCGAAGCCAGCGATGTCACCAAATATATGACACTTGAAGAGTTTAAAAAGAAGGGGTATTTTGTGGTACCGATTCCAGAGAATTACCAGCCAAAAACCGCCTTCCAGGATTTTTACAAGAATGCTACTGGGCTAGATACTCCATCAGGCAAGATTGAGTTCCAATCCCAGCGGCTCTTGAAATACTTTCCTGATGATAAGGAACGTCCGCCGGTGCCTCACTATATACCTTCTTGGGAAGGCAATACGACTGTCCCTTTAGTTGATAAATATCCCCTGGTGTTGATGAGCCCCCATCCCCGTTATTCTTATCACAGCCATGGGGAGTTGGATCCCTGGATAAGGGATATCTGGATGCACCGTATGATGAAGGATGGATATTATTACTGGCCGGTTCATATTCATCCGAATGATGCTAAATTACGAGATATCGGGCAAGGTGATATTGTGCGGATGTTTAATAATCGAGCTGGGGTACTGCTGATTGCCTGGATAACGGAGAAAATCCGGCCTGGCACGGTGCTTTCCAGATGTTCGGCTAAATATGATCCGCTTGAGCCAGGTAATCCTGATTCTATCGACCGGGGAGGAGCTGTTAATATTTTAGTCTCATCACGTTTCATGTCCACTCATGTTCCCGGACAGATTGGTCAATGCCTGGTGGAAATAGAGAAATGGCGGGGGTGAAAGAATGGGTCAAAAAGCATTAGTGATCGATGTGACCAAGTGTACAGCCTGTTTCAACTGTTTTGTTGCCTGTAAAGATGAGTTTGCCGGACAATCATGGCTTCCATATTCCGCCGCCCAGCCGGATTCCGGACAAGCTTGGATGCAAATCGAAGAGATCGAAAGAGGTCAATTCCCACATGTAAAGTGTACTTTCGTTCCTCAACCCTGCATGTTATGCCGCGACCCGTTATGTATGAAAGCAGTCAAGGATGGATCGGTATATAAAAGAGACGATGGGATTGTCGTCATCGATCCGGTGAAGAGCAAAGGTCAGAAGAAGATTGTACAGGCTTGTCCCTACCACCGTATATATTGGAACGAAGAACTAAAGATACCTCAAAAATGTGATTTCTGCGTACATCTTTTAGAAAAAGGCTGGCAAGAACCGCGCTGTGTCGAAGCCTGTCCCGCCCGGGTATTCACTTTCGGTGATACCGATGAATTGAGTAGTCTTATCGCAAAAGCCGAACCACTGCATCCGGAATACAAGACCAGGCCGGCGGTTTACTATATCGGCCTACCAAAACATTTTATATCGGGTAGTATTTTTAATGCCGATACTAAAGATTGCCTGGAAAATGTTGAAATAAAGCTGACTGATCAACATACCGGGAATACTTTTTCCACTGGGACGAACAATTATGGTGATTTTGAATTTGATGGTCTGGATGCGGGCTCAAATTATCGCCTCATTGTTATTGCCAGAGGATATTTAACTGTGACTCTAAGTGAGATAAAGTTACAGAAATCCGTACATCTGGGCAATATATATTTAAATAAAGACAAGTAATTCACCGCTTCTAGAAATACTAGTAGTCACTGAAAGTAGTCCGGCTTGCCTTATTGTACTCTGGTTTATGTCGTTTATAGTTCGATGTGTCATATAAGTGGAATATACCGTTTATCTCAGAGTATAATTACTTGCCGGACATTGATTTTGATACAGAGAGGATGTGTATAAGATCGATGGCTGATTTTTAGGTGAAGGATTACCCTCTGAAAAAATGCGACCAAATTCTGATGAGTTAAAGCGGGGGAATATTGCCAGGCAAGATCTTGTAAGCGGCAGTATCCTCCGTAGTCTTTATACCCTGTCATGGCCAATGATTGTAGGCAACGTCGTTAACATGCTCGGTCCGACGGTTGATATGATTTGGGTAGGCCAATTGGGTTCTGCTGCAATAGCAGCTGTGGGCGTTGCCGGTACGGCGGTCATGCTGGCACAATCCGGGTTGATGGGCTTGTTTACCGGTATGAGGGCGATGATTGCCAGGTTTATTGGGTCCGGTGATGAAAAACAAGCGAATCATATTGCCCAGCAAGGTATTGTTGTCGGGGCTGTTTCATCGATTATTTTAGCCATTATCGGTATCTTCTTTTCCGAGCAGATACTAAGACTGGTCGGTGTAGAGCAGGACGTGATCGACGAAGGCGCCAATTATATGCGTATCATGTTCGTGGGTATGACGGCGATGGCTTTTCGCAGCATGGCGGAAGGGGTAATGCAGGCGTCCGGTGATGCCTCGACCCCGATGAAAATTGCTGTTGTTTTTCGGGTAGTCCACATTGCATTGTCACCATTGCTGATATTCGGTTTATGGATATTCCCGCGTTTGGAGGTAAATGGCGCTGCCATTACCAATGTTGTATCTCAGAGTCTGGGTACTGTCCTGGCTTTCTGGTTCCTTATGAGTGGGCGGTCACGGTTAAAGTTGAGTCTAAAAGGATTTCACCTAAATACTAACACTATCTGGCGCATTATAAGGATCGGTATCCCGGCTTCAATCATGGGTATGGAACAAAACCTGCGGGGATTTATCTTTATCAGGTTTATGGCTCCATTCGGTACTCTGGCTATGGCCGCTCATACTTTGGTTGGCCGGATTGAGATGATCCTGTTCATGCCTGCTTTTGGACTTGGTATGGCTGCCGGTGTCATTACCGGGCAAAACCTTGGGGCAGGCCGCCCCGACCGGGCAGTAAAAAGCGGCTGGCTTGCCGCAGGCCTTCTTGAAGCCTTTATTTTGGCTGCTTGTATTGTGTTGTTGATTTGGGCAGAGTACGTAGTCCGTATTTTCAGTCCCGATCCCGTATTGATAGAAACTAGCGCTCTTTTCATCAGGATAGCTGTAGCCGGATATATTCCCATGGGTTTAGGTGCTGTCTTCCAGCAATGCATCACCAGTGCCGGTGATACGATTCTGCCAATGGTAGTAAGTCTGGTCACCGGATGGCTTATTCAACTTCCTTTAGCATATTTTCTGCCTAAGGTAGGAGACCTTGGTGTGTTGGGAGTACGGTGGGCCGTAGTTATCCCAACCGTGCTGGGAACAATTGCATATACCATATACTTCCGTATGGGCAGATGGAAAAATAAGGAAGTATAGATCTTTTCGAACGTCATCATCATATTGAGATAACAATTTTTTTGTTGCGGATAAATGACTATTTCACAACAGCAATAGGTTCTTTGTTGAGTTATAAATAGAAGGGTAGTTATTCTTGATTAAAAACGATATGAAATCTAAAATATTTCCCGGTTGGTGGATCGTCCTTGCTTCCAGTGTAATTGGCTTTCTGGGAGTTGGCATTGCGAACGCCGGCCTTTCCGTATTTTTTAAACCAATCGCTGCTGAACTGGATTTAAGCCGGGCAGCAGCTTCATGGGCAGCGGGTATACAAAGCCTGGGTCAGGGAATTTCCGGACTTACCGGAGGCCGGGCAACCGACCGTTTCGGGCCGCGGCGGATTGTCCTGATCGGGGTTATTCTGTTAGTAATTGGCTTGATAGCCATGTTTTTCATCAAATCACTATGGGCATTCCTTATTGCCTGGGGCCTGTTAGTCGGTATTGGCTTTTCTTTCGGATGCACCTTTGTCACGGATACGGCCATCGTAAAGTGGTTTGTGCGAAGAAGCGGCATCGCTATCAATATCAAGTTCGCTGCCCAGGGACTCTCCGGGCTTTGTTTATTACCGTTGATTGCATGGTTGACAAATTCACAAGGCTGGCGGTTTTCCTGTGTTGTTGCTGCCATTGTCATTGCTGTAGTATGCATCCCTCTCACGTGGTTTCTTATTAGGCCGCAAAGGCCTGAGTATTACGGGTTGTTGCCTGACGGAGATACTAAAGAAATGGTTTCATCCCGGCAACAACAAAAAAACACCTGGGGAACCGGTAATGAGGTAGATGAATATACTTTTAAGCAAACCTTAAGTTCCAGTACATACTGGTTGCTTATTTTTATATCATATCTGGCTGGCGTAGCTGCTCCGATAATGGGTGTGCATTGTATCCCATTCCTGACTGACCGTGGTATCGACTCTGTCCAGGCTGCGGGTATCATGTCTATTACTCTTACTGCAGGTATCCCTGCCAGGTTGATTACCGGTTTTCTCCTTGACCGGGTGAAAACCAGTAATTTACGTTTTATGATAGCTATCGGATTTTTACTCCAGGCTATCGGCGTGGTTCTTTTTCTCATTACTAATAGTACTGCCATGATTTACGTATGGTTTTTACTGTACGGGGTTGGTAATGGCATGTGCCAAGGCGTAGTTATCCCCCTGTGGGCTCGTTATTTCGGACGTAAAGCTTATGGGGCAATCCTGGGTTCAACTATGGCCACTAATGTACCGATTGCTGTTGCTGCCCCGGTACTAATCGGCTGGATTTATGACCGGAGCGGCAGTTATATGAGTGTTATCATTGCTTTGGCTGTATCCAGTGGCGTGGCCAGCATCATCGCAACTATGATTAAACCCCCGAGGGAATTAAGTACAACCAATGCTTAAACTATTATTCTTGACTAATCCTATCTACAGTCATAAACTGGAGCCGGTTTATCAGATAACACTGATCACTGTGTTCAGGTATTATAGAATATTCAGTTTCGCTGGATAATTATTATATACAATAAAGGAGAGTAGAGATGGCGGAAAAAGACAAGGCCTATAAGTTTCTGAATCCAGTTGGCATTCAGGAACCGGTTGAACAGCACCCCCTGGCACCAAGACTCGATAGGTTAGATGGTAAGAGAATTACTGTAAGTGTTGGTGCCGGCGGCGAGCAGGGTATCCTGATACCTCTAGTAAAGAAATTACCGGAAAAGTACCCCCAGGTAAAATGGAACATCAGCTATGCCGCTCCTCATGCTACTAAAGCGGGTAGTGTGGCGCTGGCGGACGACGAGATGGAGAAGACCGATGCGCTTGTCCGCGGTGTGGTATGGTGACATGGCGCTATATGGGAGCAGTTGCCCCACTTGTCATCGATCGAAAAGCGCGGTATCCCCAGTGCTTTCATCATCTTCGAAGACCAGGATAAATGTTGGGAAGAAGCTTGCCGGTTGAATGGCGTCCCGAATATCCGGCGCGTTTGGGGTTCACGCCATATCCCGGGCCCTCGGGACGTCGATAGTTGGATCGATAAGCTGGTCGATGCTTTGGTTCGGCCGCTAACCGATGTCGAAAAGAATCCACCGAAGTGGGTCGTTCCGAATCCACGCTATATCTTCGAAGGGACGATCAGCGAAGCCCAGGAATTCTTCCTGCAGGCGGAAAATATTCCTCAATTATATAATAGTGCTCCGATTTGTAAGTATACCGATGGCCTGCCCATCGTACCCCCGACGGAAGAACTGGTTGAAAAGATGCTCAAGGGCACCAGTCATAAACCGGATGAACTGATCAGATATCAAGCTGACCGTAAATTGGGCGACCGGGTACAGCAAATGGGCAGCTCCGGTAAGAAGGGCGACCTGGTACATTTCATGCCCATGAGAAGAGCGGCTACGGTTGAGAAAATCGCAACCATCGGTGTGATGGCAGGATGTAAACCCGAGTACATGCCTTTGTTACTGGCTATCGCTGAAGCCGGTGGTGGTTGTGGTGATGGGCGGGGTGGTGTTGCTTATGCCGTCAGTGGCCCCTTTGCCAAAGAGATCGGCATGAATTTCGATACTAATGTCCTTGGCCCCGGCAACCGGGCTAACCGGAGTATCGGCCGGGCTGCCGAATTGATGTGGCGTAATCTTGGTGGAAATATCCCCAATGTGAACAACTGCGGCGTTTGGGGAAATAGCCTGAATAACTGTTTCCCGGAGAACGACACTGCTCTCCCGGAAGGATGGGCCACCTTAAGAGAAGAACATGATTTTAAAAAGAACGAAAGCTGTGTCATACCACTCCAGATGGGTTTCTCTATTCGTAATACCGAATTCATGCCGGGTGGATATCGCGAATTTCAGAAGAGCGGCCATGGCGGCATCGCCCGGCGCATCGGCGTAAAAGGGATACCGGGTCCGCATAATTTCATGGAATATTTCATCGAACATTTATGGGCTGATGGTGAAGGAGGTAAAACTTTCTTCCTGTTGCCGGAAATGGCGCGTGATTTGCATGCCTACGGCTTCAAAACTAAGAATGATGTTTACGAATGGTTGTATAAGAAGAGCTTTATGCCGCTGAAACAGTACCGGACGCATCAGGCTCCTGATGTCTGGACGAACGGTTGGAAGGCTATTGAACCTACATCGGGTAAACCATGGAAAGAATTGTCGGACGATTATATGGTGCCGGCAGTAGCCGATCCTTTCATGAACTGTATCATCGTTACCGGTGGTGGTGAAGAAATGGCTCTTTGGACTGGTGGCCGGGGTAGAGAATCGGCAATCGGAATCGACGCCTGGCGGTAGTATTTGACATAATCTCCAGATAAATTAAAAGGCTGGGGGAAAATCCTCCAGCCTTTTTTTGTCAGCAGGTAAAAAGTGGCAATCCTGCTTCTGTGCGGGCGTCATTGATATGAAGTAGAACCGCTTTATCCAACGGTAATAATGAGAAACCGAGATCTTTTTCCGCCAGCTTGCTGCTGATTTTCCAGGGAATGCCATACAGACCGCGGTCGGGTGTTAATGGTGGCTGCTTACCGAACCGGATATTAGCCTCGGGAATGTATTTACGAATAGCTTTGGCGACATCTATCATACTAGTAGGAGCACCCCCAACATTATAAGCAGGATGGGGCGATGATGGCAGTTTGATCAATTTTATCGCTAATGCCGCTACATCATCTGCTGAAGATAATGATACCTGCAAGGTTCCATCATCTTCTGTTGTGAATGTTTTACCTGTTGCAGGCAAAGATACCAAATCGCAGAATTGTTTGATCAGTGGAGGGGTCAGACCCTCCGTGCCCGTATCCGATACACGGCCTGAGGGCGGAAAAATTAATCCCGTATAGTCTATCATATTGAGCGGCAAGTAACTCACTAAGCTGCTTCGCGATTGCATACGCACTTCCGGGATGCATCTTATCTTCTTCAATGACATCACGGTTGCCGTACTCATCCTGCGGTCCATAAACGCCCTCGGAGCTAGCGTAAACTACTCGCGAAATACCCATCAACCGGGCAGCTTCGAAAGAATTACACATCCCCAGTTCGTTAACTTTCACTGCGAGCCTTGGGTTTGTCTCCATAGTCTCCCCGGGTAAAATAAAGGCAAAATTGATGATCCTGTCTATCGAAAATTGCTTGATCGCCGTTAAAATATCTTCGAGACACGACACATCCCCGCGTACGAACTTGTATTTTTCGCTGTGCCGGCCGATTTCTTTCAGTACCCAATCTTTGGTCGGTACTACGTCCATAGAAACCACATTATTGATTTCCTTATCCCGTGCCAGTTGAATTACGGTCTTGCGTCCGAACAGGCCGTTGCCGCCGATAACCAGGATGTTCATGTGTTTGCTCCTTGTCTACTAGATAATCCTGATAGCTTGTGGTTGATTTATTTATTTGTGAATGGCTAAAGTCTATTCCTCGATGTAGGAGAAATCAAGCACTAATAGCCGGTAAATAATTGACCTATCCCGATATCGTCTGATTGCGAATCAGCTCGCTCATGCGGGATCTTCGACCTGCAAGGAGCGAGAGGACTAACAGATTCCGGTTAAGCCGGGATGATGGTGATATTCAATTGTTAAGGTACTAGAAAATATCCAAAATTCTAAACCTTAAATTCTAAAATATACACAGATAATAATAACCAAATGGACGAAAAACCGGGTCAAGTCAGCTCCATGTCGGCGAGTTCTATGGGGATATTGACACCTTTGAACATCTGCAACAAGTTACGGTGCATTTTGTTGAGGTCGTAAGCACCACGCTTGAAGTACTTGACGTTGGTCTTGCACATGGAGTTCAGGCAGTGCAGGGCGCTGACCATAGTTTTCATATCCAGCGGCAGCTGGGCAGCCATGGCAAAGATACGGACGCGGAGGAGTTCGATCTCCTCGTCGAGGGCTTCGGCATCACGGATGATCTCGTAGATCCGCTTTTCCTCCGCGGTGAAGGCCTCGTAGTAGAGGCAGCGGTGGCGGGGAGAGGTGGAAGAAGGGGACAGGTCGGACGGGTCAGAATAATTGGACTGATTGGACTGATCATAATTTTCATTCATGGCTTTTCTCCTTACGCTTAAAATCCTAGACGAAATTCTCAATTTCTAAACTCTCAAATCCCAAACAAGCTCCAAATACCAAGAGACAAAAAATCCTCATCCTAACCTTCTCCAGTAATCTGGAGAAGGGACTCTATCATCTATGCAATTTAGTGAGTTCCTGGTATAACAAGGCGTTCCACCTGTTTTAACCCCTCTATATCTCCCCTTGGTAAGGGGAGAAAAACCACCGCGGATCAATTCGAGGCTAAATTGGGGGGCTGGGAGGCTAAACATGCGAAACAATCCCATCGTAATTTGGACCGGAAATATCCAGGCCGCCAGTACACCCGATACCGTAAATATCGTCGGGCATATATTTTTGGACGAAGGAACGGATGCCTTTAAGGCTCACGTTTGCTGAGTTTTTCCTGGGAATCGACCATACGGGCGAGGAGGCGCACAACACGGAACTCAAGGGAGCCGTTATCCGGGGTGTGTTCCTGCGATAGCGAAGAGTTTGACGCGCATGACGGCGATCTCGTGTTCGAGGCCGCGGGCGGCGGCGAGGCGGGGGAGCTGGGCCTTTTGCTCGGCGGTTAAGACCTTAGAATAGAAACCATGTTTACGGGCATTCTGGTTGCCGAGGGGGGCACCGACCCGGTGATGATGATATTTTTTCATAATAGCTACCTCCTGACGCTAAAGACGAAATTCTAATAATCCTCACTCTAACTCTCTCCAGTAATTTGGAGAGAGGAAAATCCTCATCCCTCACGCTTCGCTTCCCGATTCGGCATTTAGGTAATGCCTTATACGGGATCTGCGACAGGGCAGGCTCGAACTACTTTTATTCCTCACCCTAACCCTCTCCAAAAATTTGGCGAGGGGACTCTATTCTCCACGTTGTATTGGATTCCGGTGATATGTAGTAGAAGAAATATTCGGATAATTACCAGATATAGTACTGCTGTTCTAGGAGCTTGTCAATACCCCTGTTCTAAAAAGTAGAAAGTGGGGGGGAGGGCGAAGTGAGGACACAAAGATTTATTTCATGGTCCCGGGGAAGGGTTGCTCGAGGTGAGGGGAAGCAAACCGCAGTTACTTTTGCGGAGGAGAAGAAGCGATTCGAATATAAGAAATTATTCAGAAAGGGGGACTAAATATTCAGATGATGTTTAGATAGCAGGGGCCAAATCCTCATCCAAAAACACTGGTAGGGGCGGGTTTGCGCAACCCGCCCGCCCTGTTTAGAAATGGGGAATAAAAGACAGAGCAACAACCCCTCTCTTTATCTCTCCCATTGGGAAGGAAGGTACCAAGATACAAAAAATCCTTACCCTCTCCAAATATTTGGAGAGGGGACTCTATCAGCTAGGCAGCTTGTAAATTCCCTAGTAAGGCAGGACTCCTGCCCGGCCGAAATCCATCTATATCTTCCCCATCCGAATAACTGATTAGTTGAATACAACATGGACTTTCGTGATATCGTTTAACAAAGTATTTCTTCATAAATTATGAGTTATCAATGACACATTAATCTTTGTTTGGTATTTGGTGGACGATCTAAAATAATTCCTCAAGTATTTCCCCTATTGTTTCAAGTGGAATATCATCAACCTGCTTATATCGTAATGTATCCTTGGAAAAATTATACTTGCCTAGTAATCCGCTATATTTTTCTACCTTTTCAGCGATTTTATTATGATGGAAATATAGTGATATATTCTTCTCTCTTACAGCGAAACCGAATTTACCGATACCATCATAAACGGGAAAACCATATCTCATGGTTTCTTTATGTTCGATCAACTTTGTCTTTGCTAAATGTCGTAATTCCATGAACACTTTCTTTGTCTTGTCGTCTAACGAATCTATATATTGATCAACATCAATTTCCTTTTTTACCATTTTTATACCCCTTTATTACAATGAAAATTAATATTGAATGTGAGGCTGTCACAATCCGCCCGATTAGTTCAAAACTAAAGATAATATTACTACTTCTTCCTGCCAATATACCTGATTAAGTTGTGTATACCCCGTGCTGCTTTAAAATCAGCTTCCCCTTTGTTATCCAATAAAATCATCTCGAAACTAGTTACAAATGATTTTGTCGAATCAACTGAAAAATATCGTTTCGGGCCCTCACCATCATCTTCCGTAATAAAATACATATCTTTTTCGATCTCTGGTCCTTTACCATATTCAGGATCGTTTACAGAATTAACAAGGAAAGCAAAGACGCCATTTATTCTTAATACTCGGTAGACTTCGTCGATAATATTCGTAGTAGTCAACCGGTCAAAATAATGTAGCGAGAGATGAGCATAGACTACATCGAAAGATTTGTCATGGAACGGCAATCCCACCCTCATATCGAGCGATACAAACTCTATTCTTTCCTTGAGATTATCGGGAGTGTTTTGAATACTTAGTCGATGGGCAGAATCGGCAATATCGGCCGATACTATTTGATAGCCTTGACTAGCGAAAAATCTGGTATCTCGACCGGAACCGGCTCCAAGATCAAGGATCGTTCCTGATTGTGGGAAATAACCAATGACGTCAGATCCGAATATCGTGGGTACATTTCGGCGAATCGTTCCTCTAGATTTATATCGACTTTCCCACATTTGAAGGGACATAAAGCCTCTCGTTATAAAATTACGTAGTTACGAGCAACTATGAAGTATCTCGGGAAACTCCTTCAACGACTTTATTTCGAAATCGGGAGTAATTCCGGTTGAATTCGTTATTTCTTTCCGGTTGAGCCATACGCATTTGACTCCCACGCCTTTTGCTCCACCAATATCGTTAACTAGAGAATCGCCTACATGTATTAACTCTTGAGAGGAGCATCTCGCTTTGTTCAGTGCAATCTGAAATATCCCCGGGTCAGGTTTTTCAATGCCATAATCCTGGGAGAAGACAACAAACTTAAAAATCCCGGATAATCCTGTTCTTTCCGGATAGCTGTTACCGTTTGATAGTAATCCCAGAGAATATTTTATCCTTAACTCTCTCAGTATAGGTAAAACATCATCATAAGGCTTGGTGTCTTCAAAACGATGTTTTAAGTAGATTGCGTTTAGATGTTCTGCCAAATCGTCGTTCGCTTTTCCAATATCAATCAGTGTTCTCCGGAAAGCTTCCAGGCGAATTACCTCGAGATTAGTTACTTTACCCTTAAGTTCAAGGGCTACTTTGTTCCTGATATCGATCATCTTATCAACATCAAGCCGGGCCGCCGCTTCTCTATCCGACTTTTCCATTTCCCACAATACGTGATGCAGTGACTGTCTCATCACAGAATCGAAGTCCCATAACGTCCCGTCACCATCGAAGGAAATGGCTTTTATCTTCTTCATTGCCTTTAAACAGCGAGTAATATTGAGACTTGTTATCTATTAGTTTACTTTTAGTGATAACAGATATTCCATTGCTTTTTTATGATGGTCTAAGTTATCTACCCATTCTTTATACGGTTCGCAGGGAAAGTCACCACAATCGCCGCAATGATTTATTCCTTTTTTCTCGCAACATGGGCGAATATGACAGTCTTGTTCAGGGTGGATTTCGCTTTTCTCCTCCCAACAGCCTTTACAAAACGGTGGCTTTTTTTGCACTGCTTCAGCACCTTCATTTTTTCCAATCCATCCTTTTGCCCTATACCACTCAACCATAGATTCCGCTACTTTTATATCGTGCTCTTTGTTGTAGGTGCCACATTCGCTGCAATTAACTCCGCAAGCTGCTAATCTAAGCTTGTTCATCATTAACGCTCCTTTGTTTCCTAGATTTCCGTTCTAATTCCCTTCAGTTCTCAATGAGGAGACGAAATGGACGATTGTGGCATCATGGTATTCAGCTTTTAGTCTTACGCCCCCACACAAAAGTGTATTGAACCAACCCGAATATTGGGCCAGCCGTAAAGTCCCTTTCCAGAGTTTCAAGACCGGTCATGTATTCTTTATCGGAAATCAGGTGAAGGCATGAGTAGGCTCTTTCCCGGTATGGTGTCAAGTCCTTAATCTCATGGCTCATTTGGCGTTCAGTCTGTGTTATTTCGTTGAAGCCTGCCCTGGTCATCAATTCCTTCAATTTAGAAATCATCGGGTATCTCTTTAGATCGACTGCGGCGCTCCCCGGCCAGTATTCTGATAGAGGCCGCCGGTTCTTGATCTGCTCTTCGGAATCGGTGGCCGTACATATTAAACCGTCGGACACCAACACACGGAACACCTCTCGGAAGTACGCGGCAATATCTTCTACGTGGTGTATTACATCTTTGGAGAAGACCAGATCAAAGACACCGGAGGTAAAGGGTATCATCTCTCCCTTAGCCTGGATGAGGTAAAGATTACTGCCCAGGGCATGGCGCATCATCTCTAACGACGGATCGAGACCGTAACCTAGACAGTCAGCGCTTTCTTTCAGAGTCCAAACGTGAGATGCTGTACCGCAACCGACCTCAAGTACTTTCGATGCCCGGGACAGATTCGCCTTGCCCGACAGTTCATCAATAACTAACCGGTTAACCCTTCTGCTGCGTGAGTAGGCATCGGCGAGTTCGTCGTAATCGAGAGTTCCCATTATCTGCATCCGACTCTATAATTCGCGAATTGTAGCAGTAATATACCGATTCACACAAACAACGGATATAATCATGAAAACGCCCAATAGTATAATTAACTTTTTATGGCCTCCACTATCCATTTCTCTGATCCGGCATGCCATAGACTAAAATTGAACCCTCCATATTCAGCGATGATTTTAAAGCCTATGTTCTCCATCAGACTAAACAGCGTTTCATGACTTACAAGCTGAAGATCCAAATCGTGTATAAAGCTTTCAACTTTTCCCTGCTTTTCCACGAATACTTCCTGTCTTATGTGTTCCCGCATGGTATAGGCATCATAAGATGTTTCACCATATTTCCATGCTTTTAGTCCAGTTTCAAAGAGGCCCGGCAGTTCAAATCTACGTTTTGGCGAATGCCACGATTCACTTCCAGGGTAAAAGAGTTCGAGTGCCAGGCATCCCTTATCCGAGAGATGTTTATGGATGCATGATAATGATTTACGCATCTCATGTTCAGTCAACAGATGGTGAAAGTCACCGGTTCCGATAAAAACAAAATTGAAGTCTTTATCGGGTAAATGAAGATCTGTAACATCACCGGCAAGAAAACAGGGATTAACATTATCTAGATTATTCTTCCTGGCTATTGCTATCATTTCGGGTTCAATGTCAACCGCGGTAACACGAAAGCTGTTTTTGGCTAAACCGTAAGCAATTTCCCCCGTTGCACACATCAGCGATAACACTTTATTACCGTATTTTTTCGCGAGTTTCGAGTAAAACTCGATTTCCCTGGAACGGTTTGGCTCTCCCCAACCCCATATCACAGCATGTTTAGCATAGTTCCCTGTCTTCATTTTGAACCTTATTTCGTTCTACATATTTCTATTGGAAATATAGACGATTAACAGAAACAGGATAAATATACAAAATGCCCGTTTATATAATAATCCGGTATTATCAATAATTCATTTATTTATCTATCAACAGCAACAGACCTTCGAGGGATTTTATTGTATAAATTTGACCATACTTAGGATTATGACTCTCTCTATCGACTAGTACCGATATCATTCCGCTTTTATTCGCCCCGGTTATATCAACCTCCTCGTCTCCCACGAAAATACAATCCGAGATGTTTACTGCCAATCTCCGGGCAAGTTCGTTATATCCGATTGGATTCGGCTTACGAAAGCCAACGTCCACAGAAGTTAAAAACACATCGCAAAAATTACTCAAAGCTCGAGTTTCCTTTGAAAAATACTCTTTGCCCATGCCATAAGCCACATTGGTTAAAATCCCAGTCTTAAGAGATTTGTTCCTAAGTTTTCTAAGCATCGGTATAGATTCTAGAAATGGGATCAATTCGCTTAAAAAGAAAAAGGCAAACTTGTCCTGAGCTTCTTTTATTCGACTCCGGTCCTTTATACCAAAGGCATCGAACATCTCGCGAAACACAAGGTTATAATCAATTTCGTAATCACGAGGATTAATCCGGGTATTATACTTAGCTAGAATAGACTCGCCATTACTAAGGCCATTATCATTTACGTCAAGTTCAATACTCCGTAAAAACGTTGTAATCGCTTCACGATAAAAACCTTGCCAACTTAAAGGAAAAGGACTTGTAACTAGAGTGTTTCCAAGATCGAATGCTACTGCTTTAATCATGGTAAAATTGTATATATGTGTAGAATGATAGTCAAACTCCACAAACCGCTAAAATGTATCACTCTAAATATCATAAAGGATAGAGATTGAACCAACCACCTGATCACAAACCATTCATCGTTCTTTATTCCATTCAGACGTAGGTTTGGACTCAACTTAAACGAACCATCAGCTCAATTTGAGAAGCTGTCTGAAATAACTTGGAAGTACCAATTGAGGATCCGCTACCTCACGGCATGCTTTTTCGAAGTAATATAAATACTTCGGCAGAGTCATATCGAGGATAAGGCCAGCCGTAAATTGCGAATCATCGTTTTCAAGTTGTTGAAAAAGTAAAGGCCAGACTACGGTTCCTTCGTTCGTACAGAACTCAAGCAATTGTTTGTATTCGTACGCTTGTGTGTATGGTCTCCAACTACTGAATACCATCCATTGTTTATCCTTTGATACAGTCTCGGCATCGACGTACATTGATTTTAAATGTACTCTTAGGTCATTCGGTATCTTGTCAGCAAGTGTTTCTATTGAGGTTAGTTCTGCTGCCGTAAAGCCAGCGGTGCTCCAGCCGTCCAGCGATTCCTCCATTATCGGCATGTGCTTTTCCTCTGTCTGCTCAAGCGGTACCTCAGGTACTTTATAATCTCTAGTATTAAGCTGGCGGACTTCAGTTTCAGAATAGGGGATTTGTAATGTTTCTGCTACATAATGCCTCAAGGCTGGTTCATCATAACTGAGACTGCTTAAAGGGTCTTTATTGGGGAAATCAAACATTTTTTCTTGTCGCAGAGCTATCACAGCCAGTTCCTGTACGTTGTACGGCACATCATCCATTGCCCTGGCATGCCAATACATAGGTTTTGCCGGTGCCGATCCCGTCATCCCCCAGGCACCTCTACCGTCTGCAGCATAAGAAGCATTGGCATAGGATGCTGCATATTCAACTTCTTCATTTGGAATCAGTAATACTGACGTAAAGTTGTTCCCGTACATTAAATACAGGTCGATAGCGGCCAGAAGGGCTGTTTGCGCATATTCCTCATAACCATCAGCGTCATTGGCTGTAACAAACCAAAGAGCAGCACTCCGGGTTGGTTCTTCGTTAACTAAATTACCCTCTCCAACAACTACGTAAGGCTTGGCATGCGCCAAACACGCAGCAACTTCATCTGCGGTATTTGCGTCTGTAGGGAGCACTAAGTCCAAGGATACGGTGACGCTATCTGTTGTGGACACACTAGCTGGTGACTTGGTGACATCACCCGCAGTACACACGCTGGTAAGCAGCGCCAGGCATGAACTCACGATGAGGATTAATACTATCTTTTTTATCACTCCCAACCTCGGAATTGTGTTGGCCACAAACAGTGTAAAAGACGAGAAACCTGATGATTATCTATTGGTTAATATTTCTATTAACGTTTTCTTCCTAAAAAAGTTAGTCTAAAAAGTGGCTGAAATTCTGTCTAACAGCAGTTCAACCAATATATGGCAGGTAACAAGAAGAGTAAAAGTGACATGATATCGGATCAACCAAATCTGATATTTATTTAGTCCATGATTAAGATTGGAAATAACCCATGCCTAATTCAATGATAACAGCTTTTTCCGTGTATTATTATCATCTGATTTGAAAGATAGTCCGTGGGCAAGTCCCTGCTAAGACATCAGAAATCCGGTATCTTGAACTGGCGATTATAACCTTTGTCCCTTGACGAATCGGCTCTTTAATATATTCCAACTTTGTTTTTGCTCCGCCGGCACCGGGACGACTGGCTCCAAAACAATGGTTTTGCAGATCGTCAATAGCCGTAATCACTTCATCAGCATCTTTCCCTTCTACTCGTTCAACCAGTGTGGATGGATCATTCGGATCTAAATAAATCCCGTCAACAGAAGTATAGATCAGTAAGTTTCGGGGGCGGACTAAAGCAGCAATTACCGACGCGGTCTCGTCGTTGTCGATTAATTCCACGACTCTTTCATGCCACTTGCTTCGTAGTTGCGCCAGTTCCCAGCGGCGGTTTTCCTCGAAACTGACGGTATCATTATAATTTACTATCGGAATCGCACCTTGCTTGACGCATCGCAGCAGGAATTGATGGATGTACTCTCTTTTTTCAGTATCATTAAAATGTGTATGTTCCACTAACAACTGCCGGACAGAATATTGCGACGGAATATAACGCCGATATTCCTCCATCAGAATTGCTTGTCCTTGTGCGGAATAGTCTGTCATAACGGCATTTTTGGAGCCGTCTAACTCGCGGCCGGTGCGTTTAAGATAATCCAGCCGTCCTATTTCTACCGCGCCGGAACTGACCCAAATCATGCCCGGATGAAGCTCGCTGCCGATGCGACTGAAGACGTTATAATCGATATCGTGTTCCGCCTCACGGATCAATGCCATGGAACCGATTTTGCCAACCAATTCGATATCAAATTTCATCACCATCTCCTATGGTATAAGGAAAAATTAAAGGAAAATCCTTCTAGCCCTCCTTCTTTTCGGCGACGAATATCATCTCCGGTGAGTCGGATTTATAAACTGACTTATCAAAATCCCCGAAAAGGTCGATGACGCGAAAACCTGACAGTTCGAGGAGATGTTCAACCTCAAACCGGAAGTAGTAACGCATGGGGAAAGGCCAGACAATCCTCTCAGTGCGTCCTTCCGGATAAGTGATGTAATAGATGATCTCGACCTCATTATATTGTTCATCCCGGTGAAAGGCGGCTACCCGGTTGGCACGCTTGAGACGGCGGCCGTCCGGAAGGGCTGTCTCGGGCATATCCTCCATTTCAGTTTGGTATTTCGTATCAAAAAGGCGCGGCAGGCGAGGATTAAAGAGGTCGAAGACCAACCGGCCGCCCGGCGCAAGATGCTTTCTTATGCAGCCCAGGCAAGCTTTCTGTTCCGCAACGGTCAGCAGGTGCTGGAACGGCCTGAAGGGAATTGTCACGAGGGAAAACGTTTTTTCCAGGACGAAGTCGGTCATATCTCCTTGAACAAGCCGGGTTCGCTCTCGAGTTTCTGCCGGCTGAGCCAGGAGATTCTGCGAACACTTCTTAAGCATGAACCTGGAGAAATCCAAGCCTGTAATCCGGCATCCGGCAGCAGCAGCCGGAATGAGCACCCGTCCCGTGCCGCATCCCAGTTCAAGCGTCTCTCCTTTGGCCGCCTGCGACTGTTCGACAAAGAACTCAACTCCTTTAAATAAACCGGGATGGTTAGCGATAACGCCAACGTCCGAGTATATGAGATCGTACAACTCGGCTTGGCGTTCATCGTAGCCGCCGTAACGGCTGGCAGTATCCATTTCTCTACTTCCTCCTTTTTTCTACCAATAGCGGGCTTTCCCTATCCGTTCCAGGGCTCGTTCGATATTGTCCCTGGTGACAAATAAAGTTGCCCGGAAATAACCTTTGAGAATCGTCGGGGCTTCTTTGTCCGGATTCCCGATCGTTGCTCTGATGACCGGTATGTTGTCTCCTTTTCCCACATAAAACGAAAGAGCCCGGATTTTCGATTTCCGGGCTCTGTGTTTTCTCGACTGGACCAATCTATGTCAGGCGGCCTCCCAAATAGAGAAACACCGAACCCGCAGCGCCGGGCCGGCACCGGTACCTTTCTTGGTGGAGGCAGTATCATATTTCATCATGATAATCATATTGCTTCGTAAAAGTAGCAAGATATTATCCCACTTGTTGAAGTTTGTCAATAGGTAGCCAAGGACAAATTGATCACTGAAATTACACATAACCGAGTTGGTACGAACCAAATTAAAGGTTTCGATCTTGGGTTTTTATCAATGTAACCCTTCTGAAACATCCCGTGCATTTTTGAATCTGGTTCTCATCTTTTGATTTGATGAAACACGAATCAATTCTATGGGTTATATCTATTTGGAGTAGCCAGGGTTTTTCCTTTTCAGGTGGTGGCCGATAGTAAATATGGTTACAAATGGGCTAAATGGGTTACAAGGATAGAACTGTCCGACAACACCAGTTTTCGAGGTTACTGGGAAAGCTCAGGATACAATAATAATGGTAATATCGATGGGCCTATCATTGAACCTGGCAAGTAAAAGAGTTCGGAAGAAACAGTACCGGTAAGTACATGTAATAGCAGGCTAAGTTTTCAATACTCAACCCTCCCAAGAGACAATATCCTTTTAGACCAAGAAATATGGCTGTGCCAATGTCCTATTTTACTATTAACATTTCGTCAAATTGTCACTTTCCGAACACACTAAGGTACAAAAAAGGATACGAAGCAACATCGAAACACCATAGTCGGATGTTTTTAATAAAGGAATATACACTCCCCCAAACATCTGGAAACCAATACCTGATAGCAGTCTGACACGACTGGGCAGAGGAATTCATGTTCAGTATTAACTGTATACTAGCTACCTTAGGGCAAAGTTTTTTTAATCACTTCGACAATCCCCGTGGTGGCATCCATCTTTATGTAGTCCCCTGTCTTGATTATTTCAAGCGGATTACCGTCAAGTTTGTGCACCATGGGAATATCATTCATAATCGCCACCATTGCCATCACCGGTTCGACTTCGAGACAGATCATACCAATTGGGGCGTTGCCAAGTTGTTTGGCTTGATATGCAACATTGGGCCCAACCGTAGAACCTTTTCCTGTCGCGAAGACGAATATTTTTCCGGCGATGCTCTGGCCTTCAATATCATGTCCTTTGGGGACAACCTGACCGGTATTTACATTCAGGTCACCCAGGAATGAAAAAGGCCTTTGTGAGACTATTGCTTCGCCTTCCACTTTACCTTTCTTGACTGTTTTCCCCTTTAGTATCATGTCCTTACCCTCCCCACTTACCGGTTAAAGCCGCATTGATACAATCCCTGGTACTCCCATATTGAATACCGATCCCGCGCCTGGCCTGGTAAGAGGCAGCCCTCGCTGAATTAGTTGCTGCCGTAAAGACTGGAGATTCCAGTTGCTCATACGGAAAACTCTGGATACAGATTCCTGTAGCGACGACTCCGCCGGCGCTTTCGATGATATCGATGTACCCGGTAGTTTTTGCCAGGGTGTATGTCTGCTCCGAGGTTGCGGTAAATAAGCGAACACTATCAGCTATTCTTTTTCCCTCAAGCAAATGCGCTATTTCCCCTAACTCCCGGATGCTCAGATGGGGACAGCCGAAAAAGACCAGTTCGATAATATCTTTCCTGGCAGTATGCAGACTTTGCCATGCTTCCTTGAACTCGTGAATCCCGACTTTGATCGTCATTTCAGGTTTCTTATTCCCTACGGCTTTCTTCAGAGTCGGTGCCTCGGGTGTCACCCCGACGATATGGCACAAAGCGACCGCTCCTGAGACCGGTTGAGGGGAAAGGAAAAATTTCAGGTGATCGAATGGGATGGTATCCGGGATCCCATCAACAACCACGTTCTTGGTCTCGGCAACTCCGCCGATATAGTAACCAACTGCCCCATAATCGGCTTCGGAAAAACTTTTCATATCGAGCCCTTCCAGTTTAACCACAATTTGGCCGTATCGGTTCTCGTTTTTCAAGAGTAGCATCTCGGGCGTTACTCCGGTGATCGCACTGGCCATGGAAGCCGGCATCGAATCACGATTGCCTTTTGCTCCAAATACTGAGTTGCCGATGATGATGCCCGAAGACCCCGGCCACGAAAAAACCCTCCCCGGAATCGGTACATTACCTACCAGATACGGCGTGCAAGTCATCGCTGGTATAAATCCTTTTGGAATACAAAAGCCCATGGTTTCCGCTTGAATTTTCGTTTGATTCTCACAATAGGCTGCTTTCAACCCCATTGCCCTGGCTGCTTTACAAGCACCGGTCATTCCGGCATGAGTAGTGGTGAACGTCCGTAATTGATTCACGCCGTCCAATATCTGTTGCAGCCAATCTCCCGCCATGAGACCGGTATGGGCATTATGCACTTTGACCATGTTTTGCGCATCGAATGCTTCGCCGTATTCTACCAGCATGGTCATAGCTTTTTGAACACCTGAACCATATTCACCTTGGTACATACGCTTTTCGTCATCGGTCAAATACATTGAGACCCTCCGATTTCTGTAGCAATCCGTAATTGGTTTAAGCCGGTGATTAAAAACAGGTATCGATAAAATTAATCTGAAAGGCAGTTATAACGATTCTCAAAAGAAATTATTGTTGTCCCGAACTGCCGTGGTTATCACACGAGCATAATTTATTCTTGTAATAGAAGATTGTCAATAATGGATTAATGGTGAGTAGTATACTTTACAATACAAGATCACCCTGTTTCTGTTTTAACGGCGAAATATCCGGTTGTTAAATATGAGCGCTTACATATAGCCAAATTGTTATCATTATTAATCAGGATTGAACCTAATAGTATTTTTCTATCCCTCCGAATCCGATTAGCTTGTTCTTTTCTGTTTTCTTTATGAAGTTGCTCAACCGTTTATTGAATTCATCCGGCCTACTACGAGCGCTATTGATATAGGCGATACGGATTCTCTTGTACGCCGGAGAGAACTTTTGGTAGTTTTCCCAAGCTTTCCTATTAGTCTTAATGGCCTGGATAATGTCAGTCGGAAACACAAACTCCGTTCTAAGAAGCTGTTCAACCGACTCTCGTACTGAAGGGTGGAGCCTTCTAGTTTTTACCAGCCATTTCAGCCTTTCCTGATTAGCTTGAGAGTATGTGCTGTCAGGGTTCCTTGGTGAAAAGCGCTGGGCTGATGAATATTCATCGAAATGTTTGACGGTGCTGTCTATCCAGCCGAATGAAAGGGCTTCTTCGACAGCATCATTGTATTGTATTCGCGGCTTGCCTGAGTTTTTCGCAGGATATATTAACCAAATTTCCTTTTCTGTATTGAAATTGGTTTCCAGCCATTGGTGCCAAGCTTTTCTGTCTTTAATATAGAGTGATTTTCCGATATCCATACTCGTGTCTTCATGAAATCGTATTCAGTAGCCTTTCAATATCATAAAACATTTATTCACTATCCACTTAATAGCTATCCATGCCGTAAATGAACAATCCATCGAAAGGTGACATGAACCTTTTACCCGCCTGGCGTCTATATTACAGTAGTATGGGTATACTGAAATATTTCCTGACTTAGGACACTATTGATATATAGTAATAATTAACCTCAGCGATTCCTAAAGCGGGACACTAAGGTATATTGGAAGTAACATCCTCACATCGCTAATGCTCAAAGGGCAGGGCAGGAGCTTTTATTAAGGTATGCGGGTTTTCCCGGTCGGTTTCCCATCTGGCTGCATTGAACAGAATATACTCGCCGATGCGGGTAAATTCTTCTTCGCTTCGTATCACATGTTCATAATAACCGCGCTGCCAGACTGGTATACCCTGTAGGTGACGATGTTCATTTATCTTCCGCGACGAGTAAGATTTAAACGCACGGACGATTTCCGATAAAGGATGCTGTTGTGTAGGGGTGGGTCTCAGACCCGCCCGCCTTAAGTCCTGAATTATTATGATGCCATGGACATGATTCGGCATGATGATGAAAATATCGTTCTTCACTTCAGGATAATGCTGCGGGATATCTTGCCAAACTGAATCCGCCATTGCTCCGTAAGGATTTAAACTCATTATACAATCGGTGATATTACCAAACGGGCTTTGTTTGTCATGAGTACATATTGTGACAAAATAGGCTCCCTGCCAGGTATAATCGTAATTATGTAATCTGACATTACGGCGCTGAGGATATGATCCTTCAAGGGAGGTATGCATCATTTACCGATTGTAAATCAGGCGACCTGATAAATCCAGCCTTAGGGCGGGATGGTCACAGACCATCCCCTACAAGTTACCAGCTTCGGGACACTAATTGTCCAAAATCAGGCGACCTGATAAATCCAGCCTTAGGGCGGGATGGTCACAGACCATCCCCTACAAGTTACCAGCTTCGGGACACTAATTGTCCAAAATCAGGCGACCTGATAAATCCAGCCTTAGGGCGGGATGGTCACAAGACCATCCCCTACAAGAATACCGGCTTCGGGACACTAATTGTCCAAAATCAGGCGACCTGATAAATCCAGCCTTAGGGCGGGATGGTCACAGACCATCCCCTACAAGAATACCGGCTTCGGGACACTAATTGTCCTAAGTCAGGCGACCTGATAAATCCAGCCTTAGGGCGGGATGGTCACAGACCATCCCCTACAAGAATACCGGCTTCGGGACACTAATTGTCCAAAATCAGGCGACCTGATAAATCCAGCCTTAGGGCGGGATGGTCACAAGACCATCCCCTACAAGAATACCGGCTTCGGGACACTAATTGTCCTAAGTCAGGCGACCTGATAAATCCAGCCTTAGGGCGGGATGGTCACAGACCATCCCCTACAAGAATACCGGCTTCGGGACACTAATTGTCCAAAATCAGGCGACCTGATAAATCCAGCCTTAGGGCGGGATGGTCACAAGACCATCCCCTACAAGAATACCGGCTTCGGGACACTAATTGTCCTAAGTCAGGCGACCTGATAAATCCAGCCTTAGGGCAGGGATGGTCACAGACCATCCCCTACAAGAATACCGGCTTCGGGACACTAATTGTCCAAAATCAGGCGACCTGATAAATCCAGCCTTAGGGCGGGATGGTCACAAGACCATCCCCTACAAGAATACCGCTTCGGGACACTAATTGTCCAAAATCAGGCGACCTGATAAATCCAGCCTTAGGGCGGGATGGTCACAAGACCATCCCCTACAAGAATACCGGCTTCGGGACACTAATTGTCCAAAATCAGGCGACCTGATAAATCCAGCCTTAGGGCGGGATGGTCACAGACCATCCCCTACAAGTTACCGGCTTCGGGACACTAATTGTCCAAAATCAGGCGACCTGATAAATCCAGCCTTAGGGCGGGATGGTCACAAGACCATCCCCTACAAGAATACCGGCTTCGGGACACTAATTGATATATAGTAATAATTAACCGTTGAAATGAAGCTCAAGGACAACACGCGGGGCAGGGTTTTGAAGTAAACCTGTTTTCATTAGTATGATCGCTCTGGTTGTATTTTTCATATGTTCCTCTAGTTATTCCGGTCTCTGAAACACGAAAAATCGTCGTCGTGTTTGTCTCTAATATTTATTATATTTTTATTTGGAAGTAGTGCCGTTTCCGGAAAATGAACCGGAACCGTGTTGACTGGTCCAAGTTCCTTGCATATTCAATGATTTTCCTGATTTAGTTATCGTTCCCTGCCAGTTTGATATGAAAGTCGTAGCGTTTAATGCAAAACTTACGGTACCAGTCAAGTTACCTTCAGAGTTGACTTGACCACTTATCGTAGCAGGATTCGCACCACCACTGGTACTGGAAAGAGTCCCTGTAACCACCCCTTGTCCCGTCTATACTGATAGACATGATTCCCCCGATTGGGATACTTCTATTGATAATAGTCAACTGTCCAGACCAATTACCATTTATGGATCCCTGGTATGGAAACGAATTACTCGAACCACAAGCTGAAAGAGGAATCAACAGGAGAATAACCGACATTCCAAGTAAAATTAAATTTACCAGTGTTTTCCCCGATTTCATATGTTAACCACTCCTAATAACGCACAATACGTTCAATTTTAAACTAAAGAGGGTTTTATCTTCAATTTGTAAGTTGTGGATTGTTGTCATAATACATTTTTGAAAAATAAAAAATATCGTCCCTGATGACAAATATCATATTTATCTGTTCATTTACTACTCATCTTAATAGACGGAATATATATTGTATTTTGCAGTACTTTTTGATACACTGCCGATTTATTGTTCCGCCACACAGCCTGAGTAAAGTTTAAATATTATACTTATGAAAAAACCAGAAAAGCACCATAACAATGTTGAATAACACTGTTTAACAAGATTATCAGAATACTACAAATAGCCCCCATCCTTTTTTTATGTTTGGGTACATCTGCGTGTGGTTCGTCAGCCAAAGCCTTTACACCATCTACAGTTCTATCAATCGTTGGAGGTAACGTTCATGTCCTTAAAACCGGTACTCAGGATTGGAGTAACGGCGAAGAAAACATGATCTTACAAACCGGTGACAAGATAAAAACCGATCCAGGGGCGAAAGCTACCATCACTTTTTTCGATGGTAGTATTATCGACTTGAACGGAGATACCGAAATTTCTTTAGACAAGCTATCCGGCAAAACAGCGTCGTCTGCCAAAATCATTCAGATAACCCAGGAAATAGGTGAAACAACCAGCCGGGTTGTGAAGCTGGTAGATCCGGTATCACGTTACGAAATTAGTACAACATCTGCGGTAGCGGCTGTCAGAGGTAGCACCATGGTAGTCCAAGTGACTCCAGATAAGATGACTCAAGTTTACAATGTTGAAGGCTCAATCAGCATAACTGCTCAGGGGCAAGAGGTCATGATTCCCGTCGGGATCGGTCAGTTCTGCTAAACCCGGTGAACCCCCAGTCCTCCCGTCTCGGGGACACCACCGGCATTCGGAGTCTCGAATATAACCTCGATTTCTGCCCGGACAGGGCTGGCAGCAAACCGGATTATACCTCAAATCAGGTGACAAATTTTATGTAGAATACCGAGGTGGAAGCTGGTCAGTTGATACACACGGTTACGATTATGTCGGGCCGTCAGGTATTTCTCCGAAAGATATTGACAAGAAAGTTACATCCGGACTCATAAATTACCCTTTCGGTGTCCCTATGGTTATTTAATTGGTAAAGGTAGGTAACGGTAAAGAAATACTTATCGGTGATAAAGGGGACTCATTTACTGCGGATGTAAGTGGTTTCCTATCCCTGAGGATTAATGATATTGACTCTGCTTTGGGAGATAACGATGGTGCCATTACCGTTGCTCTACGTGGTCCTGCGACAAAATCAACCACAACAAATGTGAATAGCGGCAGCAATTCGGTAGCCCTTAACGTGCCTGCGACTGGAAGCGGCGGATTTAATTACACCCAGGGAACCTACCTCGAGGGTTTTGAGTTCAGGGCAAAAAGCGATATCAGCATCACCCAACTCGGCGCCTACGACTCCAACTACTCTCACCTGCCCAATGGTGCCGAGACCTTTTCGCCCGTTGAGGTCGCGGTGTACAACCTTACTACCCATACCCAGTTGGGTTCTGTCACGGTAAAAGCTTCTGACCCCTTGACCGGGGTTTTCCACTATGCTTCACTCGTCACTCCCATCTCGTTGAATATGAATGACAACTACGCAGTCGTCTGGGTCTCAGGCACAAATTATTACCTTGTAACACCAACCCTCACTTTGATGGATGTAAATCCAGCGATTACTTATGTAGGGTTTGTTGGCTACGGCTCAGGGGGTCTCACGCAGACGAGCAAGATGGTCGAGCCAGATTGGTTCTACAGAGAACTGGATTACGGCATCAGCGCACTGAATTACGACATCGGACCGAATTTTAAGTTTGTGGTGAACTGAGAGACACCCCATTTTTCATGAACAACATATATTTTTAATTGGTAACTCGGTCAATATCAGGGATTGCTACTCCCCCTACCTCATGATTCGGCATGATGATGAAGATATCGTTCTTCACTTCAGGATAATGCTGCGGGATATCTTGTAAATCAGGCGACCTGATAAATCCAGCCTTAGGGCGGGATGGTCACAGACCATCCCCTACAAGAATACCGGCTTCGGGACACTAATTGTCCAAAATCAGGCGACCTGATAAATCCAGCCTTAGGGCGGGATGGTCACAAGACCATCCCCTACAAGAATACCGGCTTCGGGACACTAATTGTCCTAAGTCAGGCGACCTGATAAATCCAGCCTTAGGGCGGGATGGTCACAAGACCATCCCCTACAAGAATACCGGCTTCGGGACACTAATTGTCCAAAATCAGGCGACCTGATAAATCCAGCCTTAGGGCGGGATGGTCACAAGACCATCCCCTACAAGAATACCGGCTTCGGGACACTAATTGTCCTAAGTCAGGCGACCTGATAAATCCAGCCTTAGGGCGGGATGGTCACAAGACCATCCCCTACAAGAATACCGGCTTCGGGACACTAATTGTCCAAAATCAGGCGACCTGATAAATCCAGCCTTAGGGCGGGATGGTCACAGACCATCCCCTACAAGAATACCGGCTTCGGGACACTAATTGTCCAAAATCAGGCGACCTGATAAATCCAGCCTTAGGGCGGGATGGTCACAAGACCATCCCCTACAAGAATACCAGCTTCGGGACACTAATTGTCCTAAGTCAGGACTTACAAAAAACATCGAAAGGTGCCGTGAACCTTTTGCATGTTTGATCCTCTTGCTTTTAGTTTGTGGAGCCCCTTACTGCAATGGTATCATATGCTGCCACTTGTGTAATAAGCAGCTGAACCAGGGTTCCAATTTGGACAGGAGGAACAGTTCGGAGTTGACGGCGCATGGTAACATGCCTGGAGCACGACAGGGACGGCTATGAAACACATTATTAATTCGCTGGCAAGAGCGGAGCCACTAGCAAATTTCATATTTTCAGTCGTGCTAATCGGCGTCAGGATACTGCTTTATATCACTACCTTGAGGTTCTCTTTCTTCAGGGAGCGGATAAGGTCGAAGAACCTAACCGTTGAAATCAAGCTCAAGGACAACACACGGGGCAGGTATTTCAAATTCGCCGATGGCAAAGTTACTTCTCGAAGAGGGATATCTGCCGACCCTGAAGTAACGATGATCTTCGATAGTGCCCGCCTGGCACTTGATATCCTTGTTCCACCCCGCAACCAACTCGGGATGGTATCTGCGGAGAAGAATTTCCAGTTGAAACTTGAGGGTCCCGAAGAATTGACGAATTGGTGGATGGAAACCCTCAGCCTGATGCTCAATGCCGGCATGCGATATGGCAAGAGACTCGGTGGCCACGTTACACGATACACTACCAACACCAATGGGGGGCCAGCATTCGTCTACGTTAAACAGGGCAAGATATTGAGGATCACGCCAATCGACTTTGACTCAGGGGACGCCAAACCCTGGACCATATCTGCGAGAGGTAAGACCTTCACACCACCCCGTAAGACTACGATTTCTCCTCACAGCCTCGCATTCAAGTCATTGGTCTACTCGCCGGACAGAATCATGTATCCAATGAAGCGGGTAGACTTTGATCCTGACGGGCAGCGCAATTGTAACAACCGAGGTATCTCAGGATATCAACGCATCAGTTGGGAAGAGGCTCTTGACACGGTGGCTTCCGAGATAAAACGGGTCAAGCGTGAACATGGCCCCGGAGCCATCATGAATGGAACTGGTTCCCATCACTTATGGGGAAACCTGGGCTATTGGCTCGGCATCAGGCTGAGGTTCTTCAACAACATCGGTTTTACCCCGGTTGTGCACAACCCGGATAGCTGGGAAGGGTGGTACTGGGGGGCGATGCACCATTGGGGACACAGTATGCGCCTTGGAGCACCGGAGAGTTATGGCACGGTTGAAGACTGTCTTAAAGAATGTGAGATGGTAGTTTTCTGGTCAAGCGACCCGGAGGCAACTAGCGGTGTGTATGCCGCATTCGAGGGTACCGTCCGACGGCAGTGGCTGAAGGAACTCGGGATAAAGATGGTCCACATCGACCCGTTCTATAATCACACTGCGGCTCTGTTTGGCGGAAAATGGCTTGCTCCCCGTCCGTCCACCGGCAATTCACTGGCTCTGGCTATTGCCTACGTCTGGATAACCGAAGGGCTATACGATAAAGACTATGTCACCAAACGCACTGTTGGCTTCGATGCCTGGAAAGACTACATTCTCGGGAATGAGGACGGCGTTGCGAAGACCCCCGAATGGCAAGAAGCAGAAGCCGGTATTCCGGCGAAGGACGTCAGGGCGCTGGCCCGGGAGTGGGGGAAAAAGAAGACTTATCTCGCCGCTGGCGGGATTACCGGTTTTGGGAGTGCGGCGCGTGATGCTACCGGGACGGAATGGGCTCGTTCCATGGTCTGTCTTATGGCAATGCAGGGGCTGGGAAAACCCGGCGTGAATATGGGCGGTATGCAGCAAGGTGCTCCGGTGGATACAGGGTTCTACTTTCCCGGATACGCCGAAGGCGGCATGTCAGGCGACCTTCAGAGCACCTCGCTTGGCATGCATCTGTACCCCCGATTCCCACAGCTTCCTACGGTTAACACAGTGAACCAGCGAGTGCCAAGGCTGAATATTCCTGAGGCAATTCTCGAAGGCCACACTTCGAGCTTTCCCTCCGATTCTAAAACCGTTGAAGGGCAGTTTGCACGATATGACTACCCGACACCGGGTTATTCTCCGGTAAAGATGTACTACAAGTATGGGGGTTCTCACATTGGCACGATGGTCGATACGAACCGCTACGTTAAAGCATACAGGTCCGATAACCTGGAGTTTGTAGTGAACCAGTCAATCTGGTGGGAAGGTGAGGCAAAATTCGCCGACATTGTCCTTCCCGCTTGCACCAACTTTGAACGATGGGATATCAGTGAGTTTGCGAACTGCGGAGGTTACATTCAACATAGTTTCAATCAATGCAATCATAGAGTCATTGTGATGCAGCACAAATGCATCGAGCCAATCGGAGAATCCAAATCGGATTTCCAGATCTTCCTGGAACTCGCCAAGAGACTTGGGTTCTCTTCGATGTTTTCGGAAGGCGTAACAGAGCTGGAATGGTGCAAGCGGCTATTTGATGCCACTGACTTACCCAAAGTAATTTCGTGGAAAAAGTTCCTTAAAAAGGGCTACTACGTTGTACCGGCACCGAAGGAGAGCGTCAGAGATCCGGTTTCCTTCAGGTGGTTTGCCGAAGATAGACCGAAAGACACTCCCGAAATAGCTCCTTTACCCGGGGACTACAGCCAGCAGGTTTTTAGAGGCCTTCAAACGCAGTCCGGAAAACTTGAATTCCTCTCTTCCAGCCTTAGCCGATTCGATCCTAACGATCCTGAGAGGCCGGTAATCAGTAAGTACATCCCGGCGTGGGAAGGACACCATACCACCGATTTGTTTACAAAGTACCCTTTGCAGCTTATCACGCCGCACCCCCGATATAGTTTCCATACGATGAGTGACGGCAAGCACAGCTGGATAAACGATATCGAGGAACATCGCCTTCTGATCGATGGCTACTATTACTGGATTTTGCGCATGCATCCTTCCGACGCAGAAATACGAGGAATAAGCGACCAAAGCCTCGTAAAGGTCTTCAACGACCGGGGTGCCGTGATCTGCGCGGTACGGACGACGGAGAGAATAAGACCAGGCACGGTTCACTCTTATGAATCGTCGGCCACCTATGATCCGATCGGTGAACCTGGTGTTTCACCCGACCGGGGTGGCTGTATGAACTTGCTTACACCGAGCCGTCCGATCATCAAGAGGTCGCATAGCATCGCGGCAAATTCATGTCTCGTACAAGTTGAGAAATGGACGGCGCAGAAGAAATGAAGAAGTGGTACTTAATCGTGGACGTGGAGAAATGCGAAAACTGCGGCAACTGTTTTATGGCCTGCAGGGATGAACACGTCGGCAATGACTGGCCACGATTACGCGGTGCCCCAGACGGAGCACGGTAGAAAGTGGATCGATGTATTGGGGAGGGAACGTGGGCAGTATCCATTCATCGATGTCTCCTACTTGCCTATTCCGTGCATGCACTGTGACCAAGCGCCGTGTATCGAGGCAGGAAAACCAGGCTCAATCATCAAGCGGCCGGATGGGATAATTCTAATAGATCCGCAAAAGGCCAAGGGCCAGAGAAATATCGTTGCGGCCTGTCCGTACGGAGCCATTTCCTGGAATGAGGAGTTGGACGTACCCCAGAAATGCACACTCTGCGCTCATCTGCTCGATAATGGGTGGAACGAAACACGCTGCGTGCAATCTTGTCCGACCGGTGCTTTGAGCCTGGTGCATACCGAAGAGGCCAGGATGGACGAGACGGCCAGGACCGAGCAGCTAAAGACGTACTTACCAGAACACGGCACTCGACCTCGAGTGTATTACAGGAACCTGGAACGATTCACGCACTGTTTCATTGCCGGCAGCGTGGCGACGCGTAATGGGACTACCGAGGATTGTGTGGAAGGCGCTGAGGTGGCTCTTCGTGACGCCAAAAATGATAACATTGCTGTGATTATCACCGACAATTACGGTGATTTTAAGTTCGACGGGCTTAAGCAGAACAGTGGGAGGTATATTATCACAATTAGCTACGGCGACCGTAATTTCAAGACCGTAGAGTGTGATCTTAAAGAAAGCCTGAATGTGGGAGTAGTGTTCGTCTGAACGGACTCTCTGACAATGTATAGCCAGTCTTAAAAAATTCCAGAGGCAGGGGAGAGCATGGCATTTAGGTCCGACCGGCTTAACATATTTCAAACAAAGACGGATCTGATCGCTGCTTGCATGAACAATAAGAACTAAATCAGAAGAAAGGAGCCGAGAATGGTAATGAAGAAGTCATTATACACCGTGCTGGATCCGAGAGGCCAGCCCAGCGGGATATTCGGCCAGAGCCTGACACCCGAGTCCGGTTTTAATATCCAGGACCCGTTCACCCAGCCGACGGGTGAGGTCAAGCCTGTTCGAATGGCCCCACGGCCTGATAGCCTGGAAGGAAAGACCATCTACCTCATCGAGACCGGATTCGCCGGTGCCTGGGATTTCATGCAGGAAGTACATGACTGGTTCTCCCGCAACATGCCCTCGGTAAAGACGGAATTGCGCCGCAAACAGGGCGGTATGTTTACCAACGACCCTGCCCTGTGGGATGAGATAAAGGCAAAAGGAGCCGGCGCTGTCCTGGGCGTCGGCGGCTGAGACGGCTGTTCGGCGAGTATCGCCGAATTCGCCCGCAACCTTGAAGACCGTGGGGTGCCGACTGCGCCGATGGTTACCTCCAGGTTCGCAGACTTCATAACATTGAACAGTCAGGCTCACGGTATGATGCTGCGCTACTGCTTTCCTCCCCACCCGGTCGCCTTTGTGCCGCGGGAAGTGCTCCATGGCTATATCGGCAAGGAAGACCCGGTAACAGGCCGTCCCTTGATGCAGGAACTTGTCGATGCCTTGACACGGCCGCTCACTGAAGAAGAAAAACACCCGGTAATCGTAAGGCGGCCCAGGCATGACCGGCTGCTGCCGCCCGATACCGAAGAAAATCTGAACCGGTTGTTCCTGGAGAACGCCTGGACCGACGGGCTGCCGATCGTCCTGCCGACTGAAGAGCGGGTTGCCGAGATGCTGACCGGGACAGACCACGACCCGCAGGAAGTGGTCGGCCGGATGGCGGTCACCACCCACGAAGAAAGATTTGAATATACAGTCGAGAAAGTAGCAGTCAACGCGGTTATGGCCGGGGCCAGGCCGGAACACTTGCCGGTGATCCTGGCAACGGCTGCCTCGAAGCAGGCGTCAATGCCTAGCTCGACGACGTCTTTCATCAGTATGATGGTCGTCAACGGCCCCGTCCGCCATGAGATCGGTATGAACTGCAGTTCGGGCGCACTTAGCCCGTTCAACTTCGCTAACTCGGTGATCGGGAGAGCATGGACTCTTATGAGTATCAACCTCGCAGGAGCGAAGATCGGCGAAAACTTCACCGCTACCACCGGCAATAACGTCAACTATAACAACATGTGCTGTGGTGAGAATGAGGAACTCAGCATCTGGGAACCCCTGCATGTCCAGCACGGTTTCAAAGCCGATGAAAGCACCGTATCACTATTCATGGGATGGACGGTGATTGGTTTCGGGGACGGCCACGCACAGCGGATGGCTGAGGTCATGAAGTCGGTAGGCATGGGCGGGGCTACTTTCATCGTCGATCCGCTTGCGGCAAAGAATCTCAAGAACGAAGGCTTCGATAGCAAGCAAAAACTGGCCGCCTATCTTGCAGAGCACGGCAAGGCAGAAGGCCGGATGATGATGCGCCCCCTGACGGCCGAAAGCCTCAATTTTGTGGTGGTTGGTGGGGAGTGGAACCCGTTCTGGATGACAACGGATTTTCACTATGTCCGTACACTATCCGTTGACAAGTGGATACCCGGGAAGGGCATCAAGAAGGATGACAGGCCGCTTAGAATGCCGTCTCCGATGGATTGCCGGGACGGTGCCTGCGGATTGCCCGGGAAGGATGTACACTAAACCGTGAGCGGATATCATCCTACTAACTGTAGCGTAACTGACGTTGACTAAAGGAGGGTTGTCATGAGTTGGATACTTGATGTTGGTCCTCTCGCCATGGATAAGACGAAGTTGAAGAGAGGAGCCCTGGCTGGTGAGGTAGCGGTGGTTACCGGCTCCGCCGGTAATGTTGGACTCGGGACGGCCAGGAGCCTGGCATGGTTGGGGGCAAAGGTAGTCCTCACAGACGTCGCCTCAGGGCCGGGTAAAGCTGCTGAGGAACTCATTAACCGCGAAAACCAGCCGGGTACTGCTCTATTCGTGGAGACCGATGTGTCGGACGAGGCTTCCATGAAAGCCATGGCACAGAAAGCCTTTGATACATTCGGCAAGGTGGATATCCTGGTGAGTAATGCCATGAATATGTCCCTTGGGGCACCGATCCTGAAGTCGACTATCCAACAGTTGGACCGCCAGTACGAGATAGCGGTGCGTGGTACGCTTATCGGGATACATCTTTTTACCCCGGGAATGCAGCAGCGGCATCATGGCGTACTGGCATACTCAGCCACCGCTTTCATGTATCCGCCGGGGCCGGCCAACTATTGTGCGGTAAAGTCAGCCGCCACTTCTATTATGATGTCTCTGGCTAACGAACTGGGGCCTGTAAAGGACAGCGGCGTTGCCGTCTTTACCTTTATTCCGGCCGGCGTGGGTTGGCCCCGTAGCGGGCGGCAGGCCGGTATGGAACTACCAATGCCGGTTGGACCGCCGCCGGCGATGGGTGGTTACCCGGGGATGATCCCGCCGGAAGACGGCGGTGCGGCATTTGCCTATTGCATCACCCGCGCCAGGGAGTTACACGGCTCAGGGGTAACCGTTCAACAAGCTCTCCGGCAGATGGATTGGCCTTTTCCCAAGCCGGAAACAGCGCATAACATTGATTTTGAACGTATCGACGATATGGCTTTAACGATGGTATTTGCCACCATGGGCCCGGGCTTTCCGGATCCGAAGGTACCATTGAAGCCCCTTACCCGGCAGTAGCTAATTTTAAAGCCAAGTAAATTTCTGCAAGCTGGATGTTGAGGGTTGGAGGTGCCCGCCGTCTTAGCGTCCATGATGTTTTTATGTGCACAAGCCATAGACATTCACCAGCGGTTACTCGTCGTCCTTTTGAAATTCCATTCCGTATAGTTCACATAGTCTTGCTGCTTTTTGGGGATTAGTTTCAAGAAATACCCTTGCTTTTATTATCTTCAGTTCACCGTTTTCATCGGTCTTGAGGTTATACAATGTGTTCATTTTTATCTCAAGCAGTACTTCCCCAGTTGCTCTTTTAACCGCACGGGCTGTCAACAATGCTCCAACCTCGTTCTGCTTCTCATCGATATAAAGGTGCTCTAGCGTAATTTTATCCTGGATCCCGGTATGGCTAAGACAAGTTTCATACCACTGTTCTCGATTGGTTACCAGATCGTCGAATGACACTTCCGGTGCATAGAACTTATCCATGATGCTATGGGTCTCAGCAGTCTGTCCATATTCACTGTAAGCCCGGACATACTCGTTCATAAAATGTACGATTTCATTATATTTTGAACTCATATAATTTTCCTTTCTCTAGTCAAAAACATTTTATCGCGGAGTTTTTTACCTTTAGAGTTTTGTGTATTGAACTACTTGGCCACCCGGATTTGAGTCTGGCTCCCCGACTAGGATTCGAACCTAGAACCTAGCGGTTAACAGCCGCCCGCTCTACCGTTGAGCTATCGGGGATTATTTGAACAGATTTCGAACAGATAACCGATTACTGTCATCTGTACAATGAAATATTATCGCTATTCGTGGGCTGGAAGTCAAGACTGCCTGTCACCCGGTACATCTACAGGTGTTACAGTGCCTTATCGGTTGGTACCGGGGAATACAATGATGTCCCCGGAGGAGGCGGAGTTTTATCGGCATCAATCCAGAAATCATTAAAGCTGATATAGTGGCCCGGCGGCGCAACTATGAATTCGCGATCCCAGTGACAGTTAGTGATCTTGTCAACAAATATGGTCGAACCGGCAATTTCCTCATATTGCAGCCCGAGTTTCGAAGCACGGCTGCGGGCGATTTGCTTATACCGCTCGATATCGGATTCATTTGAGGTATTGATGAAGGCCATTCTTTTATAATGACGGAGGGGTTGCCTGGCGATGTATACGGCAAGGAGCCGTTTTGCCTTTTCCTCACTGTACCGGGTTAATAAGTCCTGGTAGATGACTTCGTGCGGACTGGTATCATCGATTTTCCCTTCGATCCATCCCTTGGAGAGAAATAAAGTGCCCGGGTATTCTGCTTGCCTCTGCAAATATGCTTTACGTGAGCCCAGGAACATGGCGATGCAGTCATCGACCCGGGGAATTATCAAATTGGCTGAATCTGAGTGTAAACCGATCACTGCCATCCCGCAAAGACCGTATGCCAATACGATGTTTTTATATCCTTTGGATTTATCAATAGTTTCCTGTAGTGTGGCTTTAAGTTTTTCCGGAGTACGGTGAAGTCCAAAATCCAGCGTTTCACTGTCGATACCGGTTGGCAGTTTTGCACGGAGTTCTTCAGCGACAACAGCGCAGGCGATTAACTTGGTTTTTTGAATTGGATTGACTACAATCACTAGATTGTTTATATCCTCTTTTATCTATTATATGTTAGGAATTACCTGAAAAGAAATAGGGGACATCGATTAAGAAGTCCCCTATTTCACCATTACAGAAAAACTAACCGAAAAACGCTATATCCGTTTTAAGTAGCCTTTCCCTTCCGCTGTGATTTAGTCTCTTTAAATCCTGCTTTTGGTTTTATCAGCAAAACTGGTATTTCCGTCGCACGAATGACTTTTTCGGCGATGTTTCCCATATCCCATCGACTAAAGCCGGATTTTCCACGGCTAGCCATTATGATCAAGTCAGCCTTTTCATTTTTAACAAACCGGAGTATCTCCTCTGCCGGATTACCGATAAGTACAGCCACCTTAGCTTGTATTCCTTTTTCCTCTAGTTCATCTGCTTTATTCTTCAAGTACTTAAAAGCAGTTGCTGCCATTTTGCCCATGGATGCCGGTAGGTCCTTGAGGTTTGCTGGATCTCCTGCCCATAACAAGCCTTCCGTCGCATTTCCTAAAAGCGTTATCCCGGTATCCGGAGTATCAAATATATTTCTGTGAGTTAGCGCTGGCGGCACAATTTTCTTACTTATCGTGCCCTTTATAGGTTCAGTGACTGAAACCAGTACGATGTCTTTGATAATACCTGATGTCGCGATTTGCTGTAGATGGGGTAGCGCTGTATCTGCCAGATCGGATCCGTCCAGTGGAACGATGACTTTCTTATACATCCGGCCTCTCCTTACTAAAGTATTCTGTGTGATATTGGTGAAAAGAATATCAGAAAACTCTTGTATTAGCTAGTACTAGTAAATAATGAAAAGGTGAATATTGGCTGGGGATGAAGGATTCGAACCTTCCCATGCAGCTCCAAAGGCTGCTGTCCTACCACTAGACGAATCCCCAATATCGTTGGATAAACGATGTGGATATCAAGTAACATTGGAATTATAGCTTCCATATGCTGGTATCGTCAATTTCTTCCTCGTTACGTTTTTTTATTATCTGAAAATTCCTTATTTATGATAATCACTTTCGTCACGATTCCTATCATCGAAAAACAGTATGAACTGAAACAATATTTCACGATATTTAATAGTCAGGTTACAGATTGTTACCCGAAAGAGGTTGTATCAAGTCTATATATTAGTCTTAAAATATAAAAAATTAACCGTATTGTTACAACGTCGTAACTTTATCTTAACTTTATAGGTAAGAACCTTAACGATGTCTTAACATATATGATATATTCTAAAAATACACACACAACTTTCTTTTTCATGACCCTCCCACGATAAAGCCCGGTTGTCCCGCCGGGCTTTATCATTTCTGTAAACCACATATGAGCACTCATGTTCTAGAATACAAGATAAACATGTACTTTCATGTGGCGGTAAATATTGGTAATGCCGGAAGAGGCGAGACTATAGCTTCTTGATTTCTCTCATCAGGGTGTCAACAAGGTCTGCTTCAGCAACGACTGCTAATTTTTCGCCTTTTTTAAATAGAATCCCTTTTCCTTTGCCACAAGCTATCCCGATATCGGCGTCGCGAGCTTCTCCCGGGCCGTTAACCGCACAGCCCATGACCGCTACTCGAACCGGTTTCTTGATCTTTATAAGTTCTTTTTCTACTGCTTCGGCAATAGATATTAAGTCTACTTCGGTTCGTCCGCAAGTAGGGCAACTTACCAGTACCGGTCCGTGTTCTCTCAAGTCAAGGCTTTTTAAGATTTCGTAAGCGGTAAAGACTTCTTCCCGGGGATGAGCCGTAAGAGAAACCCGGATCGTATCGCCGATACCCATATAAAGTAAGGTACCAATACCGACGCTGCTTCTGATTATCCCGGTACGTGGAGTGCCTGTTTCGGTAATTCCCACATGTAGTGGGTAATCCACGCGAGTGGCGATATCGCTATATGCTTCTATAGTAGTTGGTACATCGAAGGCCTTTAGTGATATCTTGATAAAGTCGAAATCAAGACTTTCCAGGAGATGTACTTCTTCCATGGCAGCTGCAACCATTCTTTTTCCGGTACTTAATTCAGGATGAAAGTTCTTTGCCATACTCCCGGCATTCAGACCGATGCGAATTGGTATTTGCCGCTCTTTAGCGGACGATACCACTGCTTTTACCCGGTCTGATTCACCTATATTTCCGGGATTGATTCGAAGTCCGTCTACCCCTGCTTTAAGCGAAGCCAAAGCTAACCGGTAATCGAAATGAATATCTGCAACCAGCGGAATATGTATATTTTTTTTGATACCGGATATGGCATCGGCAGCTTCCATGTCGGGAACAGCAACCCGGATTATCTCGCAGCCAATTTCTTCAAGTTCATTGATTTGAATCGCCGTAGTTTTAATATCACGGGTATCGGTGTTGGTCATCGATTGTACAACGATAGGGGCACCCCCACCGATCGTGACATTGCCGATCCGTATCGCTTTCGATTTCCGGCGTAATGTGGTCATGGTATCAAACTGCCTCCGCTGACAATACGGGCAATATCCTGATACGTTAAAGCGATGAAAAATATGATCATCAAAGCGAACCCGGCAAGGTGAACCATGCCTTCGATACGTGGCGGGACCCGTTTCCCGCGGCGGATCCATTCCAGTAAGACGAAGGCAATACGGCCGCCGTCTAGTCCCGGTAGTGGGAAGATGTTGAAAATTGCCAGGTTGATACTCAGGAACGCGGCGAATTCCAACAAAGGACTTATCCCGGCACTTGCAACTTGTCCGGTTAATTGAGCAATTCCAACCGGGCCGGTAAACTGTGCCGGTGTGGTCCCGATTATCATGCTGATGATTCCGTTTTTAAACAGGACGAATGTCTCAACACATGACTTTACTCCTTCCGGGATCGCTTTCCAGAAAGGAAGTGACTTACTAACGATCGATGTGTTATCGGTACGTGTTAAAACTCCGACAGCTCCTTCTCCCTCCGGCGGCCGCCACCGTGGTATTAGTCTCAGGTTTTCCGTTGTTCCATCAGCGTGTAATACCGTGAATTTTGTTGACTTACCCAGGTTAAGTTGAATTAACCTGCTTAATTCTCCGGCGTAGTTGATGCTTTGTCCGTTGACGGATAGTAGTGTATCTCCCGGTAAAATACCGGCTTCGTATGCCGGAGAAGCCGGACTCACATTTTCAACTGTCACAGTTCCCTGGATCGCCTGGTGAGGTATCGTATAAGCAATTGAAAATAACAGGAATGGTAGCAGCAAGTTCATTATTACCCCGGCACTTAAAACAAGCAGCCGGGTAGGAATGCTTTTACCTGCTAAACTGCCTTGTATATTTGGGTCTTCTTCCCCGGCAAGTTTTACAAAACCACCTAATGGAATAGCATTTATTGAGTAGATAGTTTCTCCGCGCTTGATTCCGTAGATACGCGGGGGAAAACCGATTCCGAACTCATCCACCCTCACTCCGCGAGCTCTGGCTGTGATGAAGTGGCCGAATTCATGAGCCAGTACCAGGACGATAATGACGGCCAGGAAAGAAACGATTGAAATAAAAACGGTCACCAGTTTTCTCCTTTATACATCCGTCTACACTCTTGTTTTACTTGATCGGCAACCGCCAAAATATCTTCGATAGCAGGTTTACTAATAGACTTATGTCCGGATAATATCCTTTCGATCAGCACAGGTATATCTGTAAACCGTATTTTCCCATCTAAGAATAATTGTACCGCGAATTCATCGGCAGCCGAAAGCGCTGCCGGAAAGGTGCCTCCATTAATAATGGCCTTAAGGGCTAGATTCAGGCAAGGGAAAGTGTCCAAATTGGGTGCTTCGAAATTGAGTGAGTGTAAAGTGCCGAGGTTTAACCGCGGCAAATTATCGTTCGCTATTCTATCGGGATATGTGAGAGCGTATTGAATGGGGAGTCTCATATCCGGGTAAGCGAGTTGAGCCTTGATCGTACCGTCGGCAAACTCTACCATTGAATGAATAATGCTTTGTGGATGAACGATAACGGATATACGGTCGACCGGCATGTTAAATAACCAGTGAGCTTCGATAATTTCCAGGCCTTTATTCATCAAGGTAGCGGAGTCGACTGTCACTTTTTTCCCCATATTCCAGGAAGGGTGTTGTAGTGCTTGCCCGGGTGTTACTTCCTCAAGTTGTTTGTTGGTAAAGTGACGGAAAGGCCCGCCGGAGGCGGTTAATATCAGCCGTTGCGGTTGGGTTTGTTCTCCGACTATGCATTGCCAGATAGCACTGTGTTCACTGTCAACCGGCAATATCTTTGCTCCACTATTTACTGCGGTCGCGGTGATTAGTGCTCCGGCAGCAACCAGAGACTCCTTATTGGCTAAAGCGATGGTCTTACCATGTTTAACTGCTGAAAAGGTCGGGCTGATACCGGCATTACCGGAAAGGGCAACCACTACCATATCTGCTTCAGATAGTCCAGCCAGGTCGTCAAGGGACATGCATTCAGCGTTGAATTTTTGGTCTGCTGATTGAGTATTGAGTTGATATAGATATTTTGGTTTGAACTCGTTTACCTGTTTAAAAAAGAGGCTGGTATTATTACCTGCAGCCATGCCGAGAACCTGGAACCTGTCTGGAAAATACCGGACGATGTCGAGTACCTGACATCCGATGGATCCCGTTGAACCCAGGATGACCAGTTTTTTTACTGTATCAACCATACGAAGTAGTATACCATGACGCCTGCGAAGGCGACGCTGTCCATACGGTCTAGTGCCCCGCCATGGCCGGGCAGGATATTACCGGAGTCTTTTGCATTCATGTTCCGTTTAAACATTGATTCAACCAGGTCGCCTAATTGGCCGAACATACTGACCAGGAAAGCAAGGCAAACAGCTATCCCGGTATTCAGTGTAGATAAATGCAAAGGATTACTCCATGAGAAGAAACTGGTAGGTAGGAAGACGAGGCTCATTAATCCAGCTCCTAATAAACCCCCCATCGAACCTTCCCATGTTTTGGAAGGGCTGATAGCAGTTGCCAGTTTATGGCGGCCCCATGTACGGCCGATAAAGAAGGCGGCTGTGTCGGAAGCAAAAGTAATAAACAATGCGAAAAAGACCCAGTTACGGCCGTCTTCCATGTTCCGTAGAGCGACTAGATGACCCATTAAAAAACCTACGTACGTAATGCCGGCCAGCGTCCATGACCAGTTAGTAAAGGCATCTTTCATTCGGCTCCGCCCCAGCATCCAAATCAGGGGGAAAATAATAGCAATGGATAATAACAACCACGAAAGTTCATACGAATTCGGAAATAAAGATGGCGCTGATTTCACGTTCTCGAATTAACACGAAAAGTATCGCCGTGATAATGCCGAAGAAGGTTAATGGTTTAAACCCGGCTTTCCGGTTCAACCGGTAAAATTCCCATGTCGCGGCTGCTGTCCAAAAGACAATCATTACCGTGAACCATGGCAATGGCTGTTGGAACCAGACGGCTGCAATGACAACCGGTAGTAAAACCATGGTAGTTAGTATTCTTTTTAATACCATATAATTTTAGAGTGTATCCAGAATTTCAATTAGTTGGACTAACTGAGATATTTCGAAGGCTGGTGTAATATTAGAACTCGCTAGATGTATCTAGTCGAAGATTGAACCAGCAAGCTATCATACCGGTATTCTTGACGCCGGTTAATTAATGTATCAATCGAGATCAAAGAAGACTGTCTTGATTTTATCTGTCATTATGTTCCCGGAAGAGAATGCTTCTTTCGACTATTTAACAAGGCTTAATAACCCTCGTAATCATATCAACTAAACCTGGATTTGTATACAGGAAAATAGTAAATTTAGGAGTCTGGGAGATTATAGTGCTCCAAAACGGCGTTTACGCTGATTATATGATAATAGAGCTTTTTCTATATCTTGTTTACTGAAGTCTGGCCAGAGCACGTCGGTTAGATAATATTCACTATAAGCGGTTTGCCATATTAAGAAGTTGCTGAAACGGACTTCATCGCCAGTGCGTATAAGTAAATCGACCGGGGGAATTCCCTGGGTATAAAGATATTTTTCAAACAGCTTCTCGTCTATATCCTCGGCACGAATACCGTCGGTGACAAGGCGACGGGCTGCATCGACGATTTCCGCCCGGCCTCCATAATTAAAGGCTACAGTAAGAACCATACGGGAATTGGCCGCCGTCGCTTCGACGGCGCGTGTAATAGACTCTTGTAATTTGGGGGGTAATTGTTGAAGCCGTCCGATATGGCGTAACTGTATCTCGTGTTTATCGATGTATTGTAAGTATTTGTCGATGAACTTGGCCAGGAGACTAAAAAGCCCTTTTACTTCTTTCTGTGGTCGGGCCCAGTTCTCTGTCGAGAATCCATAGAGAGTGACGTACTTTATTGGATATTCAATAAGAAATTCAACCATGCGGAGCATATTTTCAGCTCCTACCTGGTGACCGGCTAGCCGGGGCAAACCGCGCTTTTCCGCCCATCTACCATTTCCATCAGGTACGATAGCCAGATGAACTGGTAGCTTTTCGAAGTTGAGCGCCGGTTTTTTCGTCACATCAAGACTCAAATCTAGACACGGGATAATTCAGCTTCTTTATCCTGCCCGATTTGTTCGGCTGCAATAATGGAGACATCAGTACTTTTTTGAAGCTGATTGGTAAGTCGTTTTAGTTCGTCTTGGGATATTTCCTTTTTCTTCTCGATCTCTTTTAACTCACCTAATGCTTCATGTCTCAGGTTGCGGATAGCGACTTTTCGTTCTTCGACACGTTTCTTAACTACCTTGGTGAGTTCCTGACGGCGTTCTTCGGAAAGTGGCGGGATCTTGATACGGATTACGTTGCCGTCATTAATCGGGGTTAGGCCGAGATCGGAAGCCAGGATAGCTTTTTCTATCATGCGGATGGTTGTTTTATCCCAAGGCTGAATGACAAGAAGGCTTACTTCCGGGGCTGATATTCCGGCTAACTGAATTAGTGGAGTTGATACTCCGGAATAATCTACCTTCACATGTTCGACTAGCGAGACCGAAGCCCGTCCGGTCCTGATGGTGGACAATTCTTTTTTTAGGCCTTCGGCACTCTTCCGCATTTTTTCTTCGACGTTTCTTATAATATCATTAGCCATTTTCTCTCCCACTTGCCACAAGGGTCCCGATAGGTTCACCCTGTGCAGCTTTTTCGATGGCATCCGGTGTTTGCAGATTAAAAACTACGATCGGTAAATTATTCTCCAAACACAAGGAAATCGCTGTACTATCCATAACGGCCAGCCGCTTGTTTAGAGCATCGATATGGGAAATTTTTTCATATTTCTCGGCGTCTTTATGCTTTTTGGGGTCGGCGTTGTATATCCCGTCAACATTGGTAGCTTTAAGCACGACCTCGGCGCCGATTTCGATCGCTCTTAGGGCAGCGGCAGTATCAGTTGTCATATATGGATTACCGGTCCCACAGGCGAAAATAACAGCTCTGCCTTTTTCCAGATGGCGAATCGCCCGGCGTCTTATATATGGTTCGGCGACTTGTTGAATGGTGATCGCTGATTGAGTGCGGGTGATCACGCCCTCTTTCTCTAAGGTATCCTGCAGAGCGAGGGCATTTATAAGAGTAGCAACCATACCCGCATAATCGGCGGTTGCCCGTTCCATACCGTCTTTTTCTGCTTCGGAACCTCGCAGAAAGTTACCGCCGCCGACCACGATACCTACACTGATACCAGCTTCCATGACCCGCTTTATCTGGCGGGCTACCGTTCGTAAAACAGAACTATCGATGCCCCATTCTTTAGCTCCGCCAAAAGCTTCACCACTTAGCTTTAGAAGTACCCGTTTGTATGGTGGTTTAGCTTTTACCATCTCCCGGTCTTCAGCTTTATTCGCCGACTTCGTATCTTACGAACCGGCTGACCTTGATATTCTCGCCTATCTTTGCAATCAGTTGATTGATGAGGTCTTTTATCGTTAATGATGGATCCTTGATAAAAGGTTGAACCATTAAGGCTGCTGACGCGGGCTCTAATAGACTGCCGGCTGGTATATCTTCCGCCGTGACGTATTGCGGAGCCATGGCGGCTACCTGCATAGCAATATCATGAGCGAGTTGCTTGAATTCAGGGGTACGGGCAACGAAATCGGTCTCGCAATTCAATTCTACCATGGCAGCAATCCGGCCCCCGGTATGAACATAGGCTTCGATCAGACCCTGGGCCGCAGCTCGGCTCTTCTTCTTCTCCATCCTGATCAGGCTCTGTTCTTTAAGTATTTCAAGTGCTTTAGGTATATCCCCTTCGGTTTTAACCAGGGCATTCCGGCAATCCATAACGCCAGCGCCTGATAGTGTTCTTAGTTCTTTAATAGATTCGGTGGAAATATTCAAGTAGTAGTCCTCCTTGGATTACTGTGCTGCATCTGCAGCCGAAGCTGCCTGATTGGCAATCGGGATTTCCTTTGCAGATGGTTCAACTGGTTTTCCATTCTCTTCGGATTCGGTCGGGGCTTGAACAACCCTGCCTTCCAGAACGGCATCCGCTATTTTAGCGCAAACAAGTTTAACAGCCCGGATTGCATCGTCATTAGCCGGTACCGGGTGATCAATCTCATCCGGGTTGCTGTTTGTATCAGCAATAGCAACCACCGGAATAGACATGCGCTTTGCTTCGGCAAGAGCAATTCTTTCTTTGACTGTATCAACTAAAAATAATGCGGAAGGTAAGCGGGTCATTTCCTTAATACCGCCAAGTTGGCGGTTCAAACGGACAATTTCCTCTTCCAGTTTCATGGCTTCTTTTTTCGGCAAGCGGGAAAACTCGCCACGTGCATGCTGGTCTTCTAAACGGACCAGGTAATCTATTCTCGACTGGATTGTCGTAAAGTTAGTTAGAATGCCGCCGATCCACCGTTGGTTGATATATGGCATGCCACAGCGTTTGGCTTCCGATTCTACTGCTTCCTGGGCTTGTTTCTTTGTTCCCACGAAGAGAATCGTACTACCATCAGACACTACCTCGCGGACAAATTCTCTAGCCTTACTGAGCATAAGGCTGGTCCTCTCGAGATCAATGATATGGATCCCATTTCTTTTTGTGAAGATGTACTTCTTCATACGAGGATCCCATCGGCTGGTCTGATGACCAAAATGGGCACCCGCTTCAAGAAGTTCTTTAATCGTTGTATCTGGCAAGTTTAAACCCCCTATTTAGAAGCCTGAACTAGTTTCTTATATTAAGGCAAGCATCAAGGAAGTATAGCATATCATTCAATTACCATTCAATATAATCTCTCCCAATATTAGCGAGGTAGGACTGAATAAACATATATCCCCTCATGTCAAAATGAATACTATATTAATCAAATGTATTTGACAAGGAACGTAGAATTATATTAGTTTTGGTGTGAATGTTGATAATTGAAACCTTTCAACTTATCCGCCATCTCCCTTAATTTCTGTTTCACGATGGAGTTGACTGTCCCTTCCGGATATGTCCCATTTTCCTTTCTTTCCCCTGCCGGAACCCCTGTCAGTATCTGAATTCCATCATCGATAGTCCGGGCGGAATAAATATGGAACTTACCGGCTTTTACAGCATCTACTACCTCTTCTCTAAGCATCAGGTTTCTTACATTCTGGTAAGGGATAAGGACTCCCTGGTCGCCAGTCAGGCCTTGAGCATTACATACACGGAAGAAACCTTCAATTTTCTGGTTCACGCCTCCAATTGGTTGGATTTCACCCTTCTGGTTTACGGAACCGGTGACGGCGATATTTTGTTTCAACGGTATACCGGAAATACTGGATAGAATGGTATACAGTTCGGCCGATGAGGCACTATCACCATCCACCCCTTCATAAGACTGTTCGAAACATATACTGGCTGAAAGTGAAAGTGGACTATCCTGGGCGTATTTCGAACCAAGGTAACCGCTTAATATCAGGACGCCCTTATTATGAGTGGGCCCGCTAAGTTGAGACTCTCTTTCTATGTTTACAATACCACCCCGTCCGAGAAACGTCCGTGCAGTGATTCGCGACGGGCGTCCGAAGGTGATATCACCCAGAGTATAAACACTTAATCCGTTGATTTGCCCTTCCTGTGCTCCGGAAATATCTATCATGATTGACCCTTGGTGGATCATCTCACGGATTTTTTCTTCAGGTAAATTATGGCGGAATATTTTTTCATCCATCGCTTTTCTGACGTGTTTGGCTGAAATATACTTTGCATTGTCTTTTTGTGCCCAATAGTTGGCTTCTTCCACCCATTCTTTTATCGACGCAAACCTGGTAGAAAGTTTTTCCTGGTCGGCTACCATGCGTGTTGAATATTCGATGATTTTCGCTACGCCTGAGGGATCAAAATGCCTGACTTCACAATCTTCACAACACCCGGAAAGGAACGCAGCATATTCTTGAAGATTTTGCTCTGTCCGGTCTATCTCATAGTCGAATTCAGCCTTTACTTTAAAAATCTCCCAAAAATCTTCGTCTTGTGTTGCCAGGAGTTGATAGATCAACGTATCGCCCAACAATATTATTTTGACACTAATAGGCATAGGTTCGGGGCGCATCGCTTGAGGTGCGATCAAGCCAAACTGTTCGAAGGGGTCTTCGATACGTACTTCTTTATTCCGTATGGCCCTCTTTAAGGCAGGCCAAACACCTTGATTAGCCAATATATCCCGGGCACCTAATAGTAAATAGCCCCCGTTGGCCAAACTTACTGCCCCGGGTTTGAGCATGGTATGGTCGCTTAAATATCCTCCAAAAAGGAATCGTCTTTCTATTTTGCCGAAGATATTTCCGAAAATCGGATTGGTTTCAACAATTACAGGTATATCCTTGGTTTCGCTGTTGTCTACGAAAATGTTAACTTCAAAAGGCAGGAATGGATTTCGTCCTGCCATCGCCTGGTTTACCGGCATTCCCAGCATAGGATTTACCGGTTCTTCGATAGCCTTAAACATGCCGAGGTTATCAAGTGCATAACTTTTTAAGTCGTTGACATATTGTATTGCTTTTGGGATGTCCTCATATTCCCGTAAAATATTGCCGAAAAGCCTCGATACCGTGTATTCTCCAATATCTTTATCGGCTTTAGCCAGTTTTTCACCAGTCTCCTGCTGGATATCCCTAACCATCTCCAGACTAGCACGTAGTTTCTTTCGCAGTTCTCCTTGCCGTTCTTCGAGATCTTTCTTAGTTTTGTCGTTAAGAGATAGGTATTCTTGTTCGGACATCGGCCGATTTTCGGTCATGGGAATGAGTAACGGACCGGCGGCTGTCATCTGAAGAGCGAATCCCTGTAACCGGGCTTCGTTAGCGATTTCCTCGTATAATTTCTGCTGACGGACTTGACCTTCTTCAATAGTTTTTTGTCTTTCGTTCTTATATTCATCACTGGAGAAGGTACGGCCGAGTTCTTGTTTCAAAGCTGAAAGCAATTCAGTGACTTTTGCCTGAAATAATTTACCCTTGCCCTGGGGAAAAGCAACGATTAACGGCCGGTCTATTTCCTTGAAATTGTAAAGGTAGCACCAGTCCTGTAATTCCTGTTTTTCACCCCGTGCTTTCCTTTCCCGTATGACCCGCTCGATATAAGCTTTTACAATCGATGTCTTGCCGGTGCCGGTAAGGCCGGCAACATAGATATTATACCCGCCATTTGTCATATTTAAGCCGAATTCTACCGCTTTCATCGCCCGTTCCTGGCCGATGAATTCGCGTAGTGGTGCCAGGTCTTTGGTACATTCGAAATCGAATTGTTTTGGATCGCATTCCCAACATAACTGCTCGACCGGGATTTCGTATCGCTTAAGGTCCATCGACAACCTCCTCAGGATAGTAAGTTACTGGGTACCACATAGTATATTGCCTTTCTCGCGAAGTCGGTTCTTTAATCGTAGAATTACGGGGACTGCTGAATTGCACGTCCTACAAATACTCCAAGCTCGCGGCATTTAGCAAGGTCTTCAGCTTTTGGCTGCCATTTGGCGCTAACCCCATCGGCAACTTTAGTTATTTTACTTTTTGCCAGTTGCTCTTCGATAAGCTTTACCGACTCTCCACTCCAACCATAGCAACCGAAAGCTGCCCCGATCTTATTCTGAAATTTTAATCCGCGGATATCTTCCAGTATCGGGGTCATTGTCGGTAATATTCCCCCATTAAAGGTAGGCGATCCTAAAATTACTGCTTTTGCCTTAAAAATTTCAGTGACTATATCATTACGGTCGGATGTTGGCAGCAGGAAGTTTTTATATGGTACGTTTTCAGAGAACAGCCCTTCACCGATAGCTTCGGCCATACGTCGTGTCCCTTCCCACATTGTATCGTAGGTAATCACAGCAGTCTTCTCCGGTACCTGGGCAGCCCATTTCTGGTATTGTTTGACTATCTGTAAGGGATCTTTTCTCCAAATAATTCCATGGCTTGGGGCTATTATGTTTACCGGTAGGTTCAGGGCGAGAACTTCCTCGATTTTCCTCAGGACTTGGGAGCTGAACGGAGTTAGGATATTGGCATAATATTTCAGGGCTTCTTCAAACAGTTCTTCCTGGTCTACCTCGTCATTGAACCGGCCCGCAGCCGCATAATGTTGGCCGAAAGCATCGTTAGACATCAGGATATTATCCCCGGTTAAAAATGAAAACATACTGTCTGGCCAGTGCAGCATAGGGGCCTCGATAAAGACCAAGTCGCGCTTCCCGATATTAATCTTTTCCCCAGTCTGAACCGGCTGGAAATGCCATGGTTGGTGATAGTGTCCTTCAACACTTTCCCTACCCCGTTTGGAGACTACCAATGTGGCATTGGGGGTATATCTCATCACTGCCGGTAAGGCCCCGGAGTGGTCCATTTCGGAATGGTTGGCAACGACAATATCGATCTTTGCCGGATCAATAATCTCACGGATATTTTCTAGAAGACGTTCAGTATACGGTTCCCATACAGTGTCAACCAATACATTTTTTTCATCGATGATAAGGTATGCATTATATGATGAGCCCCGGTGGGTACTGAGTTCATGCCCGTGGAATTTTCGTAGCGTCCAGTCTACAAAACCGACCCAATAAACGCCTTTGGTTAATTCGATTGGCATAGTAACTCCTTTTTAAGATTTATCAGGCCTCATATTGATAACCGGGATGCTGGTATAACATGACTTAACCATACCTGGGATTTTGTCATCTTAATGGTTAGATTTCACACGATGTATCGAATACAGGGATATAGATAATATTCCGACCGGGTAGATGCCCTTCCGGGATTGCTTCCCATTATATATTAATCTGGCAATGCCGGTACACTGTCATTGATGAAAAGAAAGATAAATCTCCTTATACCCGTCCCAGAATGGTGAAAAGGGTAATTCAGGTTAGTTTCGATTATCCGCCATCAGTTTGGGGAAAAGCCACTTCGGTATACATCTGCTCAACGTTACGCTTATGCCCTAATTCTTCATTAGCGAGTTTCTCCAGTAAGGACCGCGGTTCACCGGGAAGATGCAGATCGGCAAGTTCTTGATAAAATTCCTGTGCTTCTTTTTCCCGTTTAGCTGCCATCAGGAAAACTGCCGGTAAATCCATATTTATGGTAATTTCGGGCTGATTGAGGTGTTCGGCGATATGGTAGTCAACGGTATGTTTCAAATCAAGTGAACCGGAACTGAAGCCACCATGAAGATATTTTTCAAGAATGAATTGATGTTCCTTCTCCTGTTGAACCAGGAGACTAAAGACGTATTGTGTTCCGGTATGAGTAACCCGACTTGCTAGTTTCCTGTATAGTTCCTGAGATGCTATTTCTCGTTGGATTGCCAGTTTGAGTATATCTTCCATTGTATAGGAATTGGCACACATGATTTGCTCTCCTTGAAAATCCAAATTTCTCTATCAATGACGACATGCGGATGATTTCTATCAAATACTACATTTTTTTGGTACACCACTGGAGAAAAAAATACCCTGTAACCGTTGCTTAAGTAATCAGGTTGGGACTTAATTATACCAATAATTGACTGAAAGGTTGTGTACTGAACAGAGTACCGGGAATTACGGATAATAACCACTTCATTACAACGGGAAAAATAACTTTTTGGTGTTGAGATAATGTTAGGATTCAGGTTGTCTTGCTTAAAGGTTTTGGTACAAGCGGCAAGGCTTTTTCGTACCGCAGTCATGATAAATGAACAGTCCTATCTGGGTATATTTACGGGTAGGCATCAAGCGGTTGTCAATTATTTGGATGGTTTGCATCGCTTTACAACCGGGGCAGTAAGCGACAATATCGCCGGTTATTTGTTGTGTTAATTCCGGGACCGGCAGTCTTTCCTTTTCTATTATCATGGTCATAGCTAGACTCCGAGTTCCAGTAACTTGAATGAATTTTATACTTCAATAGATTTAAAAGTTATAAAAAAGAAAGGCAAAATATTACAAATATGTGAAATATTAGAGTAAGAAGGCCTGTAATTTTAAGAGATTAAAAATAATCAGGAAGAAGGTTCGTCCATAAGGTAGCCACTTTTTGGCATAGTGCGTATCAGAATCGGCTGTTCGGGATCTTTTTCGACTTTGTTTCGGAGTCGGCTGATCCATGTCCGCAGAAGTTGAATATCATCGCGGTACTCGGGTCCCCAGACTCTGGTCAACAATTCCTCGTAAAGCATTAATCGTCCCGCATTCTTGGCAAGCTCACTAAGGATCATCCATTCTATTTTGGTTAAATGGGCTTCTTTCCCGTTTACAGTTACCAGTCGTTTCGCGAAATCGATACTCAGGTCTCCGGATTGGTATTGTTGATGGACTTTCCGGTCCTCTAAAGGCCCGACACGACGTTTAATCGCATCGATGCGGGCTACCAGTTCGTCCGGGCTAAATGGTTTAGCCAGATAATCATCGGCTCCGAGACCGAGTCCTTTGATACGGTCAACATCAGTACCCTTAGCACTTAGGAAAATTACCGGAACCGATGAGAAGGAACGAAGTTCCCGTAGGGTTTGAAAGCCGTCCATTTTGGGCATAAGTACGTCTAGTACAATGAGGTCCGGTTCTTGGGCCTGGGCTTGTTCGAGAGCTTCTACTCCATTTGCCGCTGTTATCGTTTCGTAACCGGAGGCGTGTAGTTTTGTAGTGAGGAAATTCAGTATCCGGGGTTCATCATCAACTATAAGGATACGAAATTGTTTCACTATACCCCCCTATATGCAAGACGGTTGGAGAAATCATAATAATAATACGGTGATATGTCAATATCGTATTATTACTGAGGATACTGTTTGTATTAGTTAACGTGATTATGACAAAATTGCAAGGTACTTTTTTATTAGTTCCTCGTAATATCTCATTGTATTAGAACGGTGCGGGCTTTTACTGAAGTTCACGAATTCTTTACAATAACCTTATATATCGTATATGATAGTAAGGTTTGTCGAGAGATTGTTTTTCACCTGTAAATGTTAGGTGATATCCGAACTGCACATGTATAAAATACAAATACCTCCGGAATTCTTCACTTCACATCGCTGGTATAATATACATAATAGTGTGCGGCGTTAAGGATCGGTGAATAATGTCTAATAAAAGCATGAAACCCTTTTTCGAACCTGATAGTGTTGCCTTGGTAGGAGCTTCTGACCGTGATGGTTCTGTAGGCCGGGTGGTTCTGGAAAACCTCCTGATGGGTCAGGATACCAGAGCGGTATATCCTATAAATCAAAACCGGGATACTATACTTGACATAAAATGTTATCCTAACCTGACTGCCTTACCTAAAGTTCCGGAACTGGTAGTTGTGGCGACTAATGCGAAATATGTAGTTGATGTTATCGATGAGAGTAGCCGGATTGGGGTAAAGAATGCCATCATTATCTCGAGCGGCTTTCGGGAGGCTGGTGAGGAAGGATTAGCTCGTGAAAAGCAGATTCTGGAAATGTCCAAGAAGAATGATATGCGAATTATCGGTCCGAATTGCCTGGGGATTATCCGGCCGGGTGCAAAATTAAATGCCACTTTTGCCAACCGTACTCCTAATCCCGGCGGGATTGCTTTCCTGTCTCAGAGTGGAGCCTTAGGTACTGCTGTACTGGATTGGGCTGCCTCCCGGGATATTGGATTTAGTGCTTTTGTCTCATTGGGGACGATGCTGGATGTGGACTTCGGAGATCTGACGGATTATCTCGGTGCTGACAGGTCGACGCGAAGTATCATCATCTATCTTGAATCACTAGGTAATTCTGTAGAGAACGCCCGAAAATTTATGAGTGCGGCCAGAGGTTTCGCCCGGAGTAAACCGATTATTGTGATCAAACCCGGTAGATTCCAGGAAAGTCGAAAAGCGGCTCAGTCACATACCGGGGCGATGGCTGGCGAGGACTTGTACTACGAGACTGCCTTCGATCGGGCCGGTACAGTCAGGGTGGAACAGATAGAAGACCTTTTCAATTGTGCCTCCATCCTGGATAGTGCCAAACTACCTAAAAAACGTGATTTAGTCATTATTACTAATGCCGGTGGGCCGGCGGTGCTGGCTACTGATTCACTAATGGGCCGGGGTGGTAAACTTGCCGAGTTGAGCCCGGATACTATCAAACAACTAAACGAACACCTCCCTGCTTTCTGGAGTAAGGGAAATCCGGTGGATATTCTCGGAGACGCTGATGAGGCTAGATATGAACACGCTTTGGCGATCACGCTTAAAGATCCCAGTGTCAACGGCGCCGTGATTATTTATACACCCCAGGGGATGAGTGAACCGACAAGGCTGGCCGATTCCATAATTAAGATCGCCGAAAATACCAACAAACCAATATTGACTGTAATGATGGGAAGTAAAGAAGTAGCCGAGGCCAGGCAACGGTTCTACGACCACAATATTCCGACTTATGAATTCCCCGAAGACGCCATGAAGACATACATGTATATGTATCAATATCAGCGTCACCTGGAAGAGTTATATGAGGCGCCGGATGACATACCGCTGAATACCAATCCTCCCAAGAACTACTTGAAACTACTTACCCGCCGCGCTATTAAGGAGGGAAGGACTTTTCTCAGTGAAGAGAATTCCAAGGAGTTGCTGACTACCTACGGTATCCCATCGACTATCCCGATGTTTGCCAATAATCCTGATGTCGCCGTGAAAATCGCATCGGACATGGGTTATCCGGTGGTCATGAAAATATCGTCACCTGAGATTACTCATAAGACTGATGTAGAAGGAGTAGCCCTGAACATCAATTCAGATAAGGAAGTAAAAAAAGCTTACATCAAAATGATGGCAGATGTTAAACGCCACCGGCCTGATGCCAATCTGGAAGGGGTTACTATTCAGAAAATGGTCGCTAATGCTGACTATGAATTGATTATCGGATGTAAAAAAGATCCGGTATTGGGATCGGTGATCGTTTTCGGGCGTGGTGGTACTGAGACCGAAATTTTCAAGGATATCGCTGTCGGGTTGCCGCCGCTGAACCAGAAATTAGCCCGGCGAGTCATGGAGCGTACCAGGATATTCCGGGCATTGTCATCGGGCTTCCGGTCAAGGCCTCCGGCTAATATCCGGATGATAGAAGAAGCGCTGGTCAAGGTGTCGAACCTGATCATTGATTTCCCGGAGATCAAAGAACTGGATATCAATCCGATTGCAGTGAGTGGAGATTCGATTTATGCTTTGGATGCCCGGGTAATCCTCGATCCGGATGTCCATGAGGGACCTGAAGAATATCCTCATCTCATCATATCCCCATACCCTACGAAATATATACAACCCTGGACATGTTATGACAGACGCGATGTTTTGTTACGTCCTATCAGGCCGGAAGACGAGGCCATGGAGAGAGAATTACTGGCTGGCCTATCACCTGAATCGTCAAGGATGAGGTTCTTCCAGATAATCAAAGAAATTACGCATGATATGCTCAGCCGTTTTTGTAATATCGATTACGGCCGCGAAATGGCAATCATCGCTGAGTACTCTGCCGGTAATGTAAGGAGGAATGTCGGTGTAAGCCGTATCATTCTCGAATCCGGTCAAGGAGCAGAATTTGCGGTAGTAGTGGCTGATGATTTTCAGAATACCGGCCTTGGCCTGAAACTTTGTGATATGTTGATTGGAATCGCCCGGGACAAGGGTTTAAGTAGTATTTATGGTATTGTTCTGAACGATAATATAAAAATGTTAAACTTAGCCCGGAAGCTAGGTTTCACTTTTCAGCGCCTTTCCGAGGAAGAGACCCGGATTGAACTCGAAATATAAAACCGGGTATTAAGCGGGCTTTTCATATAAGATAAAAGGGCGGTAATAGTAATACCGCCCTTTTTATTTGTCAGTACCGGGGTAAAGCTTAACTGGCTGAGGTTCTACCTTTCTTGAAATTTGTCCAGGGAGCTACAATGGAACGGTATACTTCCACCTGGTGTTGCCATTCACCAATACTCCAGCCTAACAACCGGCCCATTTCTACTGCGACGACTTCTACTGCATCCAGCCCCTGGCAGGAACATAAACCGGTAGTACCTCGCCTTAATAGAAAATCGGATGCGGATAAACAACTTTCTTCCTTCACGGCGTACCAGACCTGGGCCATGATATCCTGTGAATGTGGACATATTTTTTCACAACCACGCGAGTCGGTCCTGGCCATTTCAAGCACTTTTTCCAGCCTTGATCCGTAAATGGAATTCAGGTATTCCAGTGTTTCCCGAGGAATGGGGTGTTCTATGGCAAGTTCATCGATTTTTTCGGGATCGTTTCCTGGAGCACCAGGTAATATTTTTTCAGCAGTGATACAGGGAGTACTGACCCCTAATTTTTTACAGACGAGGTTCACCGCTTCTTCGGCAATCGAACGGTAACCGGTCATCTTTCCGCCGAGGATTGAAATTAGTCCCTTAAGATTTTCAGTTGTCTCATGGTCAACAACTTTATGAGAACGTGAAATATTGGATACTTTTTTACCAACCGAACCGACTAATGAGCGTAATCCGGCTATAGTATAATAGACATCTTCATGCGACAAGTGTGGAAAAGTATTTTGGACTGCATTTACCAGATAAGTGACGTCAGCCATTTCGGCGTTGATTGTCTCTTTGTCGCCTGAATATTCCGTATCGGTAGTGCCGATGAGCGAATATCCATGCCAGGGAATCACAAAAAGGAGACGGCCATCGCTGTGGGAGAATATGATCAGGGCATTATTTGACAATTTCGGAGTAACCAGGTGTACTCCTTTGGTCGTCTTAATCTCATTTTTAGGATCTGCTGCAGCCATCGCGAGTATATCATTGGTCCAGTGCCCGGTCACATTTACAATAAACCGGCATTCTACATTGGCGGTTGCCGTGGATAATCTATCTTTGACACGAACTCCCTGTATTGTCCTGTCGCTGCTGATAATACCGGTAACTTCGCAATGATTTATAATCAAGGCTCCATTTTCATTTGCGGAGATAGCATTTTCCAGGCATAACCGTTCCGGGAAAGAAACCTGGGCATCATAGAACTGATAAGAACCTCTCAGGTCATTGAGTTTCAGTTTTGGCTCCATGTCTAGTGTCTGCTGACGGGAGAAATGTTTATATGCAGGTACACTTTTATCAAAAGACAGCAGGTCATAGAGTCGCATCCCGGTGCCCATAATACAGCGCTGAGAAAGGCCGGTTAAAGGTACTAAAAAGGGCAGTGGCTTAATCAGATGCGGTGCGATTTTTAGTAATAATTCCCGTTCGCGAAGATCCTGTCTTACAAGTTTGAAATCAAAATGACTTAGGTAACGTAGGCCGCCATGAATCAAACGGGTAGATCGTGAGGTAGTCCCGTAACCGAAATCTTCCTTTTCCACCAGTAAAGTCTTTAGTCCGCGCATCGCCGCGTCCCGGGCTACTCCAGTCCCGATTACCCCACCGCCGATGACAACTATATCGAACTTATCTTTCGATAGTCCATTAAATTTTCTTTCCATAAAATCCTTCTGTATTATTATGAAAATTGAATATGATTGGCTTATTTACAGATGACGAAAATGACAACAACATATATTTGCTAACAGCCAAAATCAACTTTATGCCCATCCACAGCTTCGTTGTACTGCTTTTCGCCATCCGGCGTACAACTTTTCTTTATATTTCTCGTCCATTTTAGGCTGCCATACTCGGTCGGCAGTCCATTTCGCAGCCAGTTCTTCGGTACTATGCCAGATTTCCACTGCTAAACCGGCAGCATATGCTGCCCCGAGAGATGTCGTCTCGGTCACTTTAGGCCTGATAACAGGAATACCTAATATATCCGCCTGAAATTGCATAAGGAGACTATTTACTACCATGCCGCCATCGACCTTCAATTGGTTTAGTCTTACTTTGGAGTCTTCTTCCATAACGTCAAAGAGGTCTCTGGTCTGGAAGGCAGTAGCTTCAAGGACAGCTCGAGCAATATGGCTTCGGTTACTATACCCGGTCAGTCCGACTATTATACCGCGTGCACGGGTATCCCAATGTGGTGCCAGGAGGCCGGAGAAAGCAGGAACCAGGTATACACCTCCATTATCATCTGTTTCAGCTGCGAGGGCTTCTATCTCACTCGATTTATTGATTATTTTAAGATTGTCACGGAGCCATTGGACTACTGAACCTGCCATGGCGATTGGTGCTTCAAGGCAATACACAGCGGGTGAACCGGAGATGTGGTAACCTAATGTCGTGAGTAACCCGTGTGTACTAGGTACCGGGCGTGTCCCAGTATTCAACAAAAGAAAACAACCGGTACCGTATGTGTTTTTTGCATCTCCGGGATGAAAACAGGTTTGCCCGAAAAGAGCTGCCTGTTGGTCTCCGAGGTCACCACAAACCGGAATAGAGGTGCCGAAAGGTCCTTCCTTTACAGTATAGCCGTATGCTTTTGGCTCGACTGACGGTTTGATTTCCGGCATCATCTGGCGGGGAATTCCCAGTATGTTGAGGATTTCCATATCCCAATCCAGTTTTTCCAGGTCCATCAACATGGTTCGGCTGGCGTTGGTAACGTCGGTAGTATGAACTCCTTTACCGGGCCCACCGGTAAGCCACCAAATTAACCATGTATCAATATTTCCGAATATAGCACTGCCATTGTCCGCTGCTTTTCGAGCTCCGGGAATGTAATCCAGAAGCCATTTTATTTTGGGACCGGAAAAGTACGGGGATAATGGTAAACCAACCTTTTTGCGAAAACGGTCCGTTCCCCCGTCTCGAGCCAGGTCTTCACAGATCTCTGTTGTGTGAAGGCTTTGCCAGACGATCGCATTTCCAAAAGGTTTGCCGGTATTCCGGTCCCAGATTACAGTAGTCTCACGCTGATTGGTAATACCTAAACCAGCGAGATTACCGGGACTGATTCCACTACTCTTTAGGACTGTTGATATAGTATCTTGTGTTCGTTGCCATATTTCTAGTGGGTCATGTTCAACCCAACCGGGACGTGGAAATAGCTGGCGGTGTTCTAACTGGTTTTTGGCAACTATATTACCATTTTCATCGAAGATGGAGAAACGCGTGCTGGTAGTCCCCTGGTCGATGGAACCGATATAGCGTGTTTTCACAGGTATACTCCCGTTTTCATATGGTTATTCTATTTCTTGGGATATCGGCAGCCCGAATAACTGCATGGCGTTCGAGGTGGTTATACCCGCCAGTTCGTCAGCAGCAATTTCCTTGATTCTTGCCGTCCCTTCCAATGAGCGCCGGGTATCTGATGGTTGAGCCTGAAATTCACCATTTTGGCCGTGAGCGTAGGTGACTGGAGAGTCAGTTTCGAGAAGGATGCGGTCGAGTGGTGTTTCGCTAACTGCCCGGCGGTGTTCACTATGATACTCGATAGCTGGTGTTGCTGAAATGAAGTAACCATGAGTTAAAATATCCTTGAGTACACTGGAAGGCCCCGTGTACCAGTGAAAAACAGCATTTTCTATACCGGCTAGATTGACTGAAGTGAAGCAGTCTTTCCATGCGTATCGTGAATGAAGAAGTACGGTTTTTTTGTTTTTAGCTGCTATTCTTAATAGCTCGGAAAGTACTTGTTTTTGTATGTCCTTGTTATTTAACGCTAATACTTTCTTATGGTAGTCCAATCCGATTTCTCCAATGGCGATAGCTTTGGAAGTAAAGGTTTCGATGAACTCAAGGTCACGGTCTAAGGTTGCCATATTGATATTCCATGGGTGTAAACCTATTGCCGGAAAAACAAATCCATGATATGCATCGGCGATGTCCAGGACTTGTCTGTTGGAAGCAGTATCAGAGCCAACAGCTATAATCGCCATCAAACCGGCTGTTTTTGCTGCTTCTATGATTGAATCCAGTTCTCTAAATTCTTCAAGATGAGCGTGGGTATCGATTATTTTCTGCATACCGGTACTGATTATATCATTTACTACCGGTGCACTTCCCTTCTTAATAAATTACTAATAATTACCCGATATCATGAAGGAATCTGGAGTATACTAGGTATTGGCTAATACATAGGAAAAACCGATGATTGTTGTTACCGGTGCAACTGGTCACCTGGGAAATGTTCTGGTCAGGGAGTTGGTTTCACACCACCATAAAGTACGGGCTTTGGTATTACCTGGTGATTTGACCGCTCCTTTAACTGGGCTGGATGTAGAACTGATATCCGGAGATGTCACCAATCTCACCAGCCTGGAAAATGCTTTCCAAGGGGCAGACTCGGTATATCATTTAGGCGGGATAGTAACTATAATGCCGGGAAAAACTGAACTTCTCGAGCGTGTGAATGTGGGGGGCATGCGTAACGTGATTTCTGCCTGCCGTATGGACAAGGTAAGACGTTTGGTATATACCAGTTCCATTCATGCAGTAGCTGAACCGCCGCATGGAACGGTTATCGATGAGTCATCTCCATTTGATCCGCAACGGGTTTTAGGTGATTATGCCCGTAGTAAAGCTAAAGCAACGCTGCTACTACTAGAAGAAACAATAAAAGGAATGGATTCTGTGATTGTGTGTCCTACCGGAATTATCGGCCCTTACGACTGGGGTATCTCCAATATCGGACAACTCATTATTGACTTTGCCTCCGGGCACTTAAAATCTTATGTATCCGGTGCCTATGATTTCGTTGATGTTCGTGATGTCGCAAAAGGACTGGTACTAGCCGCTGAAAAAGGACAATCCGGCAGACATTATATTTTCTCAGGAGAACAAGTACAGGTTCCGGAGTTGATGGCAGAATTAGCAGCAAATATTGGATACCCTGCGCCTACGTATCGGATACCTTCGAAGATCGCCCGTGCTGCCGGTGTTCTGGCGAGTATTTATTACAGGTTACTGCGAAGGAAGGCGGTATTTACTGCCTACTCCATCGATGTCCTGAGCAGCAACAGCCAGGTGGATTCTACCCGGGCTCGTAAGGAACTGGGTTTTACTAGTCGGTCATGGAAAGACTCGATATGCGACCATGTCGAATGGTTCCGGCAGCAGAAGATGTTACCGGTGCGTCACTAATAGCGTTGATACACGAGATTATGGGAGTTATAATATCGTAATAATCCGTTTAGGAGTATGTGTTGTTTCCGTTACTGATTACCTCATCGACAACAGGTAGTGGAAAAACCAGCATTGCCTTCACACTCGCCTTGTATCTGCAGAGTAAAGGTAAAAAGGTTACTTTTATTAAACCGGTTACTGGTGGATCGTCCGGCAATGCCGCAGCGGCCTCAGATGTTGTTACATTACAATATTTATTAAATTTGGCGGAACCTGCCGAAACCTTATCCCCTTTTTTTACGGATAATGTTACTTTGAAAACCGCCCTGAATAGCTTGCTTAATCGGAATTTATCCGAAGCAGAGGTAGTGATAATTGAAAGCCCTTCCAGTGATTTATCACTTAACCGGGAAATCGCTGTTTTATTAGATGCAAAGATTTTAGGCGTCGAAGTATTTCAGTATGACTTAACTGATACTTTAATTAAGTACAATGATCCAGAAAATCGCTTGGCCGGTGTTGTTGTTAATAAAGTTCCAGACACCCGGAAAAAACAAGTAGCTGAAGGTGCCTTGAAATCAAGGATCAGGGTGCTCGGCATTATTCCGGAAGACCGGCACTTGGCCGGTTTTACGGTTAGAGACCTTGCCGACGGCTTGAATGGAGAGATCATCAGTGGCCGGACTCGACTAGAGGATAATATTGAAAACTTTATAATTGGGGCACTAAACCCTGACCATGGCTCGGAGTATTATGCTCGCAAGTCGAATAAGGCGGTTATCTTAAGAAGTGAAAGAGCAGATATGCAGCTATCAGCCTTGGAAACACCGTCAAAATGCTTGGTATTAGCCGGTCCTAAAGCACCGGTTCCGGTAGTGTTAAGTCGTGCTGAAACCAGGAAGGTACCGGTTATATCGGTTAAACAGGATGTTCCTGAAGTGTTAGCAAGGTTAGAAGGTATCTTTCGCAGGACTGGTTTTACTCAACAAAAAGCTTCCAGGACTATTGCGGTTTTCAATCAATATCTGGACTTGGATAATCTCTATCAGTCTTTAAAGTAGAAATATTCAGGAAATCAAAAGGCCTTCTTGATAGTTACTATCAAGAAGGCCTTTCTTCATCTCTTTTGGAGGTATACTACGGTCAGTTTATTTCCTGGTATCCAACAGAAAATGAGCTACTAACAACCAGCAATCATTTTTGGACAAACCACCCCACCGCATCCTGACAATATCTGCGTTCGACTGATCTATCCTTTATTCCGCTAGAGGTTAGGCTATTTCTTTACCTTAAACCACTCGTTAGCGAAAGCTACGGCTGCCATGGCATCCCGTCCGTAGGCATCAGCGCCAGTATATTTCTTTATTTCTTCATCGATTTGGCCGCCGCCGATCATTATCTTGACCTTGCTTCGTAAGCCGGCTTTCTTAATAGCTTCGACGGTATCTTTCATGGCGTCGAAAGCCAGGGTCAGGAAGCCGCTAAGAGCAACTACCGGGGCATTGGTTTCTTTGATTGCATCGATGAATTTCTGGATCGGGACATCGACACCAAGGTCAGTGACTTCATAACCATTAACATCGAGCATAAAGACCACGATGTCTTTACCGATATCATGGATATCACCAGCCACGGTTCCTACGATGACTTTGCCAAGCTTGGCTGTCTTTACTTCTTTCTTCAACTTGGGCAGGATTATCTCTTTCACGCCTTTTAAAATCTCACCCGAATAGATGAGTTCAGGCAAAAAATAGACTCCATCGGCAAATCTTTTTCCGACAGTCTCCATTCCTTTGGTGGCTTCTGCGAGGATAGCACCGGGGTCTTTGCCCTGGTCCAACCAGGCCTTTGTTAGTTTTAAGGCCTCCTTTTCTTCCAGTTCGGCCATTGCCTTGGTTAGCTCACCACTCATTTATGTCTTAATACCTCCCGTACTTATTGACCTGGTCTTTATTGCCAGGAAAATACAAACGACCTGATTATAAACGTTCTAAGTTGCTATTGTAAAGTATTGATTTCAAAAATCGTTAAAAATGACATTTTATAAATTTTTGAAAGCTAGTCCTTTATTATTATAGCGGTAAGTACTTAATACCCAAGACCATCGTCCTTTATTATAGCCTATACGGGTCATTGTTTGCCGAGTTAGGCTGAATTATCATCAAGTTAAGGTAATTAAAGAGCGGTAGGTAATAGATATGGTAGATGATCGGCAAATTCGGCCGATGTTAACAGTGCGAGAAGTCGCAGACCTTCTTCATATTCATACCAATACTGTCAGGCGATGGAGTGATCAGGGTGTACTGCGGGCTTACAGGATTGCTCATCGTGGTGATCGACGGTTCCGGCGTGAAGATGTCGCCCATTTCCTGGCTGAATTGAATTATGAAGGTGAAGAACGCCAGGAAACACCTGCTTCCGCCAGTAAATAGGATAACCTATACTGACGGTACCCTGCCGGTGACGTAAGTTGTGGTTTTAGGACTGAAATATCACCTGAAAAGTCCTCCTATCTTCTGTTGTCGTTATAAAAAGCGTACCGGGTAAAGATGAATACAGAAGTCGTTACCCGCTACGTTTTTTATCCTATTGTAATCAATGTTGATAAAGATACTAATTAGTTTTCAACAATTACACGGCGGGCAAAAATTCGGTTGCCATTTTTATATAAGCCATTTATTATCAGATGCCGTCCTAGCATCTTTCTGAGTTCTATTATTCGGAGTAAACGGCCTCTCTCACCTGAGATCCTGGCCTTACTGATATCGATTATTATCTGGTTTCCTGCCGATGTTAATATAATTTCGGTTCCAGAAGAATTTATTGACAGTAAAGTACCACTTTGGGCGATCCCTGAATAAGAGTTATCTGTGATACCGGTTTGAGTGATGATGCTCAATTTCTTATCTTCAGTTCTTCCCTCGAGTTGCACACAGTCTCCCGTTTCAGGCCAGGCGCTATTGTCATTATTTATTGTGACCGGAACGCCGCTAATGTTAGCCGTCCCATCAGCATTCATCCCTCCGAAACGACCTGCCATCATGGTGATTTCAGAGGAATCCCTGTAAGCTTCGACACGGCTTATAAAAATCTCTTTACCTTTGACAATACCCTCAATTTTTACGCGGTTCCCAGTGTCCGGTTTCATTATGGAGGAATAGACATTATTCAGCATTATTCCACCTACATTCCAGGATTGCTCTTGTATGCTGATGATAGTCCCGTCGATCATAAATTGCCTGACTTCTACTTCATCGTTTGAAACCGAAGGAAGGCGAGACAGGTATTGACGGTTAGTGTAAGCAACCTGAGCGATCAGTTGACTGCGATATGTCATAGATAATACTCGTGTTAATATCGGTTTATTTGACGAAGAAGTATTCGCTAATATACCTTCCAGTTCCAGTTGCTGTTCCAGGGTACTCGACGTTAATCTTCCCAGTATTTCATCTACTACCTGGCTGTCATTGACCTTATTGATTTCAATAAAGGTTTTGTCTATTTGTTCCCCGATTATTTCTGATGTTTTGGGATTGATTTCCCGGTTTACCTTTGCCTGCCGGATTGTTTCTATAATTCGCCGCTGTATGAGGTCAAGATATAGTCTGGCTTTCGCTCCTGCTCCCGGTGTTATTGCTAACTGAAGATTTTCAATACCAGTCTTTACCGGATAAAGAGAATCCCCCGGTAAGCTATGTTGAGCAGCATAAACAGTGGTCCCGCCGGCTGTTATAATCAGGAAAAGGGTGATAATCGTTACTGCCAGTGCTTTTGTGTTTATTAGTCTTGGTAAATACCAATACCGATGGGATATCTTTGAAGAAACTGATCTCATTTCTCCAGCCAGGCGCTTCCTGGCTTGCTCTCGAAATTCGGGAGTGGGAAGCACATCATCCGGTTCTATCGTGGTGGCGATTTGTATCAGGGATCGTAAATCCTCAGCAATTTCCGGGTACCGGGCAGAACACTCTTCGACTGTACATTTACCACTCAGTACTTCTTCAACTAAAACAGCCAGTAATTCTTGTCTCTTCATTTTAGTTCCGCTTTAAAATACCCCTCAGATCTTCGAGCGCCCGGTATTGTATTACTCTGATGGCACCTTCGCTCTTGTGCAATGCTTGAGCGATCTCCCGATAACTGAAACCATCGATAAAGTGCATTAGTATCACCTTTTGTTTATCACCTTTTAGTTTCAATATGGCGGCTTTTACTTGACTGTTGTTATAGTTTTTTTCCGCCAGTCCTTCGGGGTCGGAAACTAGCCCAACTTTTTCCCCATCCGAAATTACCAATTTTTGTTGTCTATGGTGTCGGTCGGCAGCCAGATTACTCGCAATTGTAAGAAGCCAATAAACAAAAGGAGTACCGGTATTTTTATACTTCTCGATCGATTTCCAGGCTTTAAGAAATGTTTCTTGGGTGATGTCCTCGGCATCAGCTTGATTGGAAACACGGTAAAAGATATGGCGGTATATCCGTTCGATATGACGCTCGTATAACTCAGTAAAAGCTGTCCAATTATGCTTAACAGCTTCCTGAACCAGTCGGTCTTCAGACACTCCCTTCGGTACCGGCATATCCATGAATCGTAATATTTACTTCTATCCAGTATGTCCCACATATACTTTTTATACAATAGTCGGTGTCATTTTCGTGATATCCACAGCAATTGCTACCCTGAACATTCTTCAAAATATACGGGTTTCAAGGAGTTTAAGTATTCATTATTACTTTAAACTAACCAGGGAATATCTCCGCCTTGTTTATCTGTACCGGAAGGACTTTTTCATACCCTTCCGGTACAGAGGTTTCTGGTCATTTAGAGAAGTGGATAGACTGGAACAGTCGATGTTAGAGACTAATCCGGTTCGTTGATAGCGAGATTTACCATGATGGCGGTCATAGATTCCGAATTATAAGTCACTATCCCGTATCCGTGATCAGGTACGACTATAGATCCCTTGATGATAAATTTGGTATTCGCATCCCATTTGAGCGAATCGATTTTAGTTCCATCTGCTTTAGTTATCGAAATGGTATTAGCTGTTACAACGACTTCACCTTTTACCTGCCTGACTGCCGGGGTATTAATAATTAATATCCGGGAAGCCACATTGCCGCCGTCTACCCGGGCGATGATCCGGTCGCCGACCCCTAGATCGGCAAACGAAGCCTTCTTACAGGAAGGATATAACCGGCTTAGTTGATTTCCCCGGTTCTCGGGTAAGGTAATCTTATTAGTATCAATATTTTCTTTACTAAATCTACGGTCGATCCATTGCTTTAAACCGGATAAACGGTTTTTTATCGTTGGTTTAATATTACCTGTATATCCTATATAAAACTCGGTTGTGGCATTCACAGTAAAAGTAACTTTCTGGTTGTCTTCCTTTGTGATTTCAATGGATGCAGGGTTTCCATCCCCCGTGATATGAATTACTTCTCCCTGGATAGTATGAATTTCTTTTTTTAAATTAGCCGGTAATTTAGCCTGTCCCGGTGATGCTGCAGCCGTGAATACAGGGATAGCGATCAACAGGGCGGCTAAGGTAAACAATGGCAGACCGAATTTTAGTAGGCGCTTCTTCAAAATGTTCCTCCTTGTAGATGAAATCAGTGATAACTATCTATATATATAAACTCTTTCGAATACAGAAATGTTACAAAATAGTTATTGACCTCATATTTCCTTGAATATTGCTTTCAGTGGATGTTAAAATAATTAACGATGTTAATTCACTAATCTGCGATCGTGCCTAGTTTCTTTCCCCTTTTATTATCCATACGGTCGTATTGCGTGCAAATTGGAGGTGCATGGCTTGTATAAGATTCTGCAAAGGCAAGACCTGGTGCCCAATGTACATCTTTTTAAGATTGAAGCACCGGCGGTTGCCAGAAAAGCCCAGGCTGGACAATTTATCGTCATCAGGATTGACGATAAAGGGGAGCGGATACCGCTTACCATTGCCGACTGGAGTGAAAAAGAAGGGAGTGTTACCGTTGTCTTTATGGAAGTGGGCGCTACTACCCGTGAACTAGCCCGCTTGAAAACCGGGGATTCGGTAGCGGATTTTGTCGGCCCGCTAGGTCTTGCAACGCATGTTGAAAAATTCGGTACCGTGATTTGTGTGGCCGGAGGAGTTGGCGTCGCTGTTATCACTCCTATCGCCCGGGCAATGAAACAGAACGGTAACAAAGTAATTTCTATCATGGGCGCCCGCAGTAAAAACCTCATATTTTGGGAAAATGAACTACGGGCAGCCAGCGATCAATTGATTGTTACTACCGATGATGGGACCTATGGTAGAAAAGCTTTAGTGACGGAACCTTTAAAAGAAATACTTCAAGGTCAGGAGAAGGTCAGCCGTGTGATTGCTATCGGTCCTACTAACATGATGAAATTCTCAGCTTTGACAACTCAACCTTTTGGCGTGAAGACAATCGTTAGCCTGAACCCGATCATGGTCGATGGAACGGGGATGTGCGGTTGCTGCCGTGTTTCTATCGCTGGACAAACCAAATTCGCCTGCGTGGACGGCCCGGACTTTGATGGCCATCAGGTAGATTGGGACCTGCTGCTCAACCGTCAGCGTGTATATCTTGAGGAAGAAAAGCGGTCTGCAGAGCATTGTCAGCATGCTCATGCCTAATCTAGCAGGAGAAAAATAAAAATGGCAAAAATCGATCTTAATCGTCAGGAAATGCCCCGGCAGGAGCCGAAGGTTCGAGCTAAAAACTTTAGTGAAGTAGCCCTTGGTTATTCTCACGAACAAGCAGTAATTGAAGCTAATCGTTGCATTCAGTGTCCCAAACGGCCTTGCGTCGAAGGATGTCCGGTAAACGTAGATATCCCTGAATTTATCAAAGCCCTTCGTGAAAACAACATGCCGGAAGCGGTCAGGGCTCTCAAGCGAAAGAATGCCTTACCTGGCGTCTGCGGGCGGGTTTGTCCTCAGGAAACCCAATGTGAATCGGTATGCACCTTGGAGAAAAGAGGTGCTCCTATCGCCATCGGCCGGTTGGAACGGTTTGTGGCTGATTGGGAACGGGCAAACCCTCAGAGCCGTGACCTTCCTGTTATTCAACCTTCATCAGGTAAGAAGGTGGCTGTCGTCGGTTCTGGTCCGGCCAGCCTGACTGCTGCCGCTGATTTAGCTAAGATGGGTCATCAGGTGATTATCTTCGAGGCCCTGCACGTAGCCGGCGGCGTTCTGGTTTATGGTATTCCCCAGTTCCGTCTTCCCAAAGAAATAGTACAAAATGAAGTCAATTATGTCTCTTCGCTGGGTGTTGAAATTAAGCTTGACCAGGTGATTGGCAAGATTGAGACGGTCGATGAACTACTAAAGAATGGTTTTGACGCTGTTTTCCTGGGAACCGGAGCCGGCCTGCCGATGTTCTTGAATGTACCGGGGGAAAACTATGGCGGCATCTATTCTGCTAATGAATTCCTGACCCGGACTAACCTGATGAAAGCTTATCTGTTCCCGGAGTATATGACACCGATTCGGGTCGGTAAACGAGTTGCGGTTATTGGTGCCGGGAATGTGGCCATGGATTCTGCCCGTTGTGCCCTGCGGTTGGGAGCGGAAAAAGTATATGTCGTCTACCGCCGGTCCAAGGCTGAGATGCCGGCGCGTCATGAAGAAGTAGAGAATGCTGAAGAAGAAGGCATTATTTTTAAGTTCCTTACTAATCCTATTCGTTTTCATGGCAATGAACGTGGTGAAGTGAAAGCTATGGATTGCAATGAGATGGAACTTGGTGAACCGGATGCCAGCGGCCGCCGCCGCCCTGTGGTGAAACCGGGTAGTGAATTTACCATGGAAGTGGATACCGTAGTAATTGCTTTAGGTACTACCCCGAACCCGTTGATTGCTTCTACAACCGAAGGTTTAAAGACAACCGGTCATGGTACTGTGGTCGCTGATGAAGTCACCGGACAAACTGTGAAACAGGGAGTCTGGGCTGGTGGTGATATCGTTACCGGGGCCGCAACGGTTATCAGTGCCATGGGTGCGGGTAAACGGGCGGCAGCTTCGATAGATGCCTATCTGAAATCCAAATAACATATTTATAGTAACGTAAAAAAAGGCCAGGGTAATCCTCTGGCCTTTTTTATTATCTATTTTCCCCAGGCTTTTATTGTCTCATATCGGGCTCGGTACTTGATATCGAACATATCGTTTTTCCACGTTTGCCCCATTTCTTCCTTGGCTGCTTTGAGTTCAGGACTTTTCTCAAATGCCTCGAATGATGCCTGGTTTTTAAATTCATAAACAGCCAGATATTTGACTTGTCCGGCATCACCCCCGATGAATTTGTATCGTGTCACTGCTAGTAAACCGGGAAATTTCAACAGCATCGGGATATGGACTTCGTTATACCAATTGTTGAATTTTACTTCATTGGCAGGATTACATTCGCTGGCTACGATGTTGATAACTTTTCCGTTTGCCATCAAGACCTCCATTCCTTTTTCATATAGGCTATCTACTTTAACATGTTCGGCTTGGTCGTTAAAGGGGTGGTATTCCCGGGATAATTCCCGTATCTATTTTTTTCTCAGGGAATCATTCATATAAGTTTACATTATTTCATGATTGACTGAACAAAGGTACTCCCATAAACCTTACATTTGTGCCATTTCTCAGATAGCTGGATTGTGTTATGGTATACCAAGGACTACAAGAGGCGTAAAGGAAATGCCATTAATATCGAATGAGCGAAAATATTACCGGACCTGCGAAGTATATCGCATGGTCGGCATTAGCCGGAATACACTTTTTAGTTGGCTGCAAAAAGGTGTCCTTGGTGAGAAGGAACTCCGGGATAGAAGGGGTTGGCGGTTGTTTACCGAGGATGATATCGTAGCATTGAAAAATGAAGCGAGCCGTATCATTACTATAGACCGGAGAAAAGTACTAGATGACTGAAAACAACGGTTCCCGGATTGAGATGATTGAAAAACTGGATTCCATGATCGACCAGATATCGAAATTGAAGGATTCAGTCATTATGGATAACAGACAGCATCCACAGTCACAGAATTTGCTGATTCATTCTCCCGTTGCTCTTTATGTCATCAAAGATGAAGTCTGTAAGTATGTGAATTCACAAATGCGGCAGATAACCGGATATTCTGAATACGACATGCTGGGCACTAATCCCCTCAGCCTGGTTCTTCCTGAAGATAGGCCGAGAGTCGCTTCCCAGATGAGGCGGTTGTTGTCAACAGGGGAATCGTTTGTTTCGGAATACCGTATTATGACGAATAGCGCCAGGGTTAAGTGGGTGATCGATAACGCCTGTTTGTCCGATTATCAAGGTGGACCGGCGATTATTGGGAATCTGATTGACATCACTGCCAGGAAAGAACAAGATGAGTTAAGGGTCCGTGAAGAAGAAAAATACCGGGACTTGTGTGAAAATACCCCGAACTTGATCCAGTGTGTTGATTTCAGCGGGCAACTTATATATGTTAATCGTGCCTGGCGGGAAACTCTTGGCTTCGACAATCAGAAAATTACTTCCCTTTCGCTCTTCGACTTCGTTCCCGCAGACTGCCGTGAACAATGGGTTGAATTTCTTCAGAAAGTATCTACCGGAGATACTCTCCGTGATATCGAGTCAGTTGTTCTTAATCGGGAAGGATTTCGTGTTCCGGTCGAAGGCGCGATATGTTGTAAGTTAAGTGGTGGTAAGCCGGTGTATGCTCAGGGAATATTCCGTGATTTGACCAGACAGCGCGAAGAACAGACTAAAGCCGCAGCCATCCTCAGTGAAGCTCAGGAAATAAATAAGAGGTTGCATCAGTCTAATACCGAACTCGAGGAGTTCGCTTATATTGCTTCGCACGACCTGCAAGAACCATTACGCAAGATAAGCTCGTTTGGGGAAATCCTCCGCATGGCAATATCTGACAAATTGGATGATGACCAGCGCGAGAACCTGGGTTATATGATCGACGGCGCTAAACGTATGCAATCTATCCTTGATGATTTGCTTTCTTATTCACGGATTACTACTGCTGCTAAACCACATCGGTATATAGACGTAAATGTTGTGTTGGATAACTTAAAAAAGTTCGAATTAGCTGAATTATTGGCTGAAACAGGCGGGCAGCTGGTTGTCCCCAAGATACTCCCCACGGTTTTTGCTGACCAGACACAAATACACCAATTATTCCAGAACCTGATCGGCAACGGATTGAAATTCCACAGGAAGGGGATAGTTCCGAGTGTTATGGTTAGTAGCACTATCGTTACCAATAATATGGTCAAGTTTGCTGTGGAAGATAATGGTATTGGGATCGATCCACAATACCATGAACAGATTTTTCTTATGTTTAAGAGACTCCATTCAGCGGCTGCTTTTAAGGGGACGGGTATCGGGCTGTCTATATGTAAAAAAATCGTCCAACGCCATGGTGGGGAGATTGGAGTGAAGTCTGAATTAGGGAAAGGATCGGCTTTCTGGTTTACCTTGCCCGTTTTCGGGAAGCCTGAGATGGAGAAACCGGAAAAATAGACAACGCAGGTAATTAGAATGGCAACAATTTTATTGATTGAAGATGACGCTGCGGACCAAAAGCTGGTACGGGCATCGATTGGTGCTGTAAATCCGGAGATAAAGATTCAAACAGCCAATAATGCCGAAGATGCTCTAGAAATTTTACGCACGATTATTATCGAACAGCGGCAAGCTGACTTACCCAATCTGATTCTTTTGGATCTAAATATGCCGGGTATGGGCGGTCGTGAATTTTTAAGGCGTGTGAAAACTCATGAGTCATTAAGAAGAGTACCTATTGTGGTATTGACTAGTTCGAAAGCGGAGAAGGATATCTCGGAGAGTTATCTCCTGCAGGCGGCTGGCTATTTACACAAACCATCCAGCTTACTGGATTTGAATACATTGATGCAGGGATTGGAAAAATACTGGTTTGGTATGTGCAAACTGCCTTCCTGGGAGCATTATGGAGATAGATAATCATGACCGGTTGATGAAAGTCCTGGTCTGTGATGATGATCCGGCTGATCGTAAACTCGTCAGGTATTGTCTTAACGAGGTAGTTGGCGAAATATTCCAGGTTCTTGAAGCTGGAGAGACATTAGAAATCGAAGCTGCTTTAAGTCAACAATCGCCGGATATTGTTTTCATGGATCTTCAAATGCCTGGTAAGTCGGGTATCGAGTGGCTGCAGGAAATCGTCTCTCGAAAGTTGGCTCCGGTTATCATGTTGACCGGTTATGGCAATGAGGATGTGGCAGTAACTTCGATGCGGATGGGAGCGGCCGGTTATATCTCGAAAAAAAACCTGAAACCGCAAAGTATCTCTGAAGCGATATCAGGAGTGAAATCATCACGGAAAAACGAGGAAGTTACGAATTCATCCTCCCTGGTATCGGTCTTGGATGCCGGGCCGGGGAAAAAATTAAGCGCTATTGGTATGGAGACAGTCGAAGCATTAGCTGTTATGGCTGAAATGAGGGACCCGTACACTGCCGGCCACCAGCGGCGTGTCAGCGAATTGGCGAAAGCTTTAGCAGAAGAAATGAAACTATCTTCGGATCAAATTATCGCTGTCCGGCTTGCCGGCATCATCCATGATATCGGTAAGGTCCATGTACCCGCAGAAATACTGACCAATCCGGGACGGTTGACGGAATCGGAATTTAACATTATAAAAACACACCCCAAGGTTGGATTCGATATCGTTCGGAATATTGAATTACCATGGCCTATTAGTCGCATCATCCATGAGCATCATGAACGTAATGACGGCTCAGGATATCCGGCTGCTTTACATAAAGAGGAGATTGCTCTTGAATCGAAGATATTGGCAGTGGCTGATGTCGTCGAAGCTATGGCCTCCCATAGGCCTTACCGCCCGGCACTTGGTTTGGAACAGGCATTATCTGAAATAACCAGTAAACAGAATGTATACGACTCGGAAGTTGTCGAGGCTTGTATATTCCTTTTCAATAAAAAGCATTATCAGATTTAAACTATCATCACTATTACCTTGGTTCAATGTTTCTCATTTATACACTCGTTGTGCGGGGTTCTGAATATATGCCCTTATATAAGGTGACCGATATCTGAAAAAAAGAGTCCGGCAGTGTTGCCGGACTCTTTTTTTCAGATATCGGAATTCTATACTTCGGATATGGTAAACTGGATTAGTCTTCTTTCATATATACTACGGTATCCCATGGTCTGAAACCGAGTCTTGTATAAAATTTGGCTAATCGGTCGTCGTTTACCCTCACTAGACAGTTGACTGCCGCGTTATTGTCTTTACATTCCTTGCTGAAGGCTTCAACGAGTAAACGGCCGACACCTTTGTTCTGATATTCAGGCTGTATACCTATCATCTCAATCCAACCAACTTTCTTATAATGGGAAGTCGGAGTAACTTGAGCATCAGCTTGTCTTAAAATCGTGTGGGTGCCTTCCATGACTTTCATGTAACCGACGAGAAAACCGACGATTTTACCGTCTCCTTCGGCGACAAAAGTCAATTCCGGTTTATATACATCCCAATATGCCTCAAATGAAAATGGCCAGGTTGTGACCCGGGCCTTACCGGCAAGTAGATTATCGATTTCATTGATTCTTGGTAGATCGTTTTGTACCATTTTTCGGATTTTAATAAAAGTTCCGTTTGCCATCCGTCCCTCCTTAGGTGCCTACAATACTTGCGATTTTACGGTATCCTGTATGAATAAGCAACCGCTTTTATGAACACTGTTAGCTATTACTACAGTCAGGTAAAGGGGATTGGATCTTAATGAAGATCCTGGTCTTCCATATGATCGTTATCCGGGTTACCTTCAAGCCATTTCTGCTGTGATATGCTGAAGACGATATTTTCCCATCCTCCTGCTGTTACGCTCACTTTGGTGATTTGAAGAGAGTCAGGGTCAACCATATATTTAGCCTTGGGTATGTTACTTGTATAGCCGGGCCACAACTTCTCCGAATCAAGAAGCGTGGATGATGGATGATCGGTCAGGTATAGACGGATGGCTATTTTTATATTTACTGCTTCAGTGTTGGCCGCTGCCAGAATACTGGCTTCCACCATTGGTTTTACATTTGGTACAACGATCCCTATTAGACTTTCGGATTCATCAGGGATGCCTGCTTCAGCGGCCATACGGTTGGTTGCCGGATTTACGCTTGTACCTGTTGAATTACCGGCACAACCAGTCATAACAAACACGAAAAAAATTAGTGATATTAGTACCTTGGCAATCGAGAATCTATTACACATATCAATCAAGAAAATGACGTGGTATTGATTGGATAGGATTAATGACCGTTTCCGCTTGGCTTATCCTTATTATTTTTCAAGAATTCTTCGGCAAGCTGGATAGCCTCGTTTGCTGAAATATTCAATGGCTCGTCATAAGGAAGTTCTTCATAGTTTTTCTCGAGTTCTTCGATATAGGTATTGAATTGTGGATTCTGTTGGCGGACAAAATCCAGTTTACCATCTAGTTCCTGTACCGTTGTATCTAGTTCATCGAAATTCACCCCAAGTTGCATCAGGTGGTTATATCTGACAAGAATTGCCCGGGTTGATTTCGGACAGTACTGCATTCCAATATTGAATTCAGGATAATAAGGTACCCTTACCGTAAGGTTGACGCCGTCTAGTCCCTGCTGCATACAAGTGTAAAGCATCATCAGATTGAAACTGGCAGAACCTTCACGGGTAGAAAGGATGATATTGTATTGTTCCATCTCCTCTTTAACCTTGGTTCCGGTACAGGTACAGGTTATCCTCGGCCAACGGGTATAAGGTGTCCGGTCCATTATTCCACCCATAGTATGAAGCCGGACCGCACCCATATCTTTAGCCAGGCTGACGACTGTATTGGTATATTCTTCCCAGTAAAGGTTGGGCTCGGTTCCCAGGAGAAATATCAGGTCGTGGTCTGAGTTCGGATTAGTGGCATAATAGAATTCATTTTTAGGGAAATGGGTTTCAACGATTAATCCGTCTTCCATCTTGAAAGGTAGACGGATTCCTTCCTCGCCTGATATCTGATAAATATGGTAACGGGCCGTATCTATTTCGGCGAACTTGACAGCCTTGAATTGATTAATGAGATATTGAACGCCGCCCGTTGATACATCCCCGCCGTTTAACCAACCGTCGATTCCACAGATAACATATGGTGCACGTAGCTTGGGTTTATTCTTTATATCTAGAGTCCCGGAATTTTCCAATCTCTTTCTCCCAGTTCATCAAATATATATCATTCTTATTATACCAGTTATGGTTCTCTCTTGATAATTTGTTCCATCCAAATATCATAATTTCTTTCCGTATCTCATTTTGGGCCGGGGGATTATTGCTTCTTTACATAATGTGGATTACGGTGGCTTTATACCTGAACAACGAGATATGGTGGTTGAACCGGAAAATATAACAAGATGATAATTTCTTAGTCACTTGAAATATTAAGTTCTATTATTGGCTGAATTAACTATTGATATAGATGGCAGGCGACAAAATGCTTGCCGCCTACATCTTTCAATCCAGGAATAGTCAATGGACACAGATCGAAAGCTTTGGGGCATCGTGGATGGAAAACACATCCGGATGGTGGGTTGATTGGGCTGGGGATTTCTCCCTTGATAACGATAACGGAACGTTTTGTTTCTACATCAGGGTCTGGAATAGGTACTGCGGACAATAGCGCTTGAGTATAGGGATGCAGGGGTTTGATATATAATTCTTTCTGTGTCGATAATTCCATGAACTTCCCTAGATACATGACCGCTACCCGGTCGCTAATATGTCTAACAACTGAAAGATCATGTGAAATGAAAATGTAAGCTATGCCGAATTGTTCTTGCAGGTCATCCAGCAGGTTGATGATTTGCGCTTGAATTGAAACATCCAGGGCAGAGATAGGTTCATCACAGACAATGAACTCCGGCTGCAGTGCTAATGCCCGGGCAATACCGAGCCGCTGTCTTTGTCCACCACTGAATTCGTGAGGATATCTGCCTGCCATATAGGGGGCTAGACCTACTAGATTAAGTAAGTCGGTTACTCGCTCTTGGTATTCTTTCCCATGCGATATATTATGAATTCGCAACGGTTCTCCGATAATGTCCATTGCAGTAAAGCGAGGATTTAAAGAATCGTAGGGGTCTTGAAATATAACCTGAAGTTTCTGTCGGAAAACCCTTAATTCTTTATCAGATAAGTTGCTTAAGTCTTTATTTTCAAAGATAACTTCGCCAGAAGTAGGACGATACAGTTGTAATATACATTTCCCCAGCGTTGTTTTACCACAACCACTCTCTCCCACCAGTCCTAGAGTTTCTCCTTTTAAGACTTCAAAACTCACGCCATCTACCGCTTTAACATCGGCGATCTTCTTCTGACGGAATAATCCCCGTGTTATCGGGAAATATTTAGTCAAATCATTGACTTTTAATATGATTTTTTCTGCCATGGCCTTATTCCATTCTGGGATAACCAGCAAGCTGCATAATGATTAGGGCTTATATCCAATAGTAAGGGTTTTTCTTTCTGACATCGGGGAACCGCATACATACAACGCGGTTGAAAAGAGCAACCGATCGGTAGGGCAATAAGGTCAGGTGGTTGTCCCTCTATGGGAAGCAGGCGGGTTTTTTGGGGTTCATCCAGCCTTGGTACCGATGCCAGCAGACCAACGGTATAAGGGTGATATGGATTATGATAGACATCATGTGCCGTTCCATGTTCCACGATTTTACCGGCATACATTACGAAGACTCGGTTGGCATATCGGGCCACGATGCCTAAGTTATGAGTGATAAGTATAAGAGCAGTGCCAAATTCCCTGGTGATATTCTTTATCAATTCAAGGAGTTGTGCTTGAATAGTGACATCCACTACCGTGGTCGGTTCATCTGCAATTATAAGCTGTGGTTGACATGCTATCGCAATGGCGATCATCGCTCGCTGCCGCATCCCGCCGCTGAACTGGTGAGGATAATCATAGATACGACGTTCTGGATGGGGGATGCCTACCATTTTTAATAGGTGGATTGCTTCTTGTATTCCGTCAGAAGATGATATGCCCTTATGAAATTCAAGTCCTTCTGAAATTTGTTTACCGATTGTCAGTACAGGATTAAGTGAGGTCAAAGGCTCTTGAAATATGATGGAAATCTTCGCACCACGCATTTTCCGCATTTCTTCGGTAGACAATTTTAACAGGTCGATGCCATCAAAAAGCACCTCTCCCGTCATTATTCTCCCCGCCGGTTCGGCAACCAGGCGCAATATTGAGAGGGCACTGACGGTTTTACCACAACCGCTTTCTCCAACCAGCGCTATAGTTTCACCCCTATTAACATCATAAGAGACGCCATCTACCGCTTTAACCACACCGTCTTGTGTATGAAAATACGTAGTAAGATTGCGTACTTCAAGTAATAATGCCATTTTATCTTCTCAATTTCGGATCAAGAGCATCTCGTAAACCATCGCCTAAAAATGTAAATGCTAACATTAGTAGTGCCAGAGCGATGGCGGGAAAGAGTAGCATATAAGGTTTAGAAAAGATGAGATTGAAGCCATCTTGTATCATGGCGCCCCAACTTGGGGTCGGTGGTTGAACGCCAATGCCGATATAACTCAAAGCTGCTTCTGTAAAAATCGCGCGCGGTATGTTGAAGGTAACCGAAACGATTACTGGTCCCAAAGAGTTTGGTAATAAATGTCGCCATGTTATATAGCGGCCCATACCCCCCATTGCCCTTGCCGCACTCACATAGTCGCGTGATTTTAAGTTCATTATTTGTCCCCGTACCAGTCGTGAAACATTGACCCAGGATACAAGGCCAATAGCTAGAAATATCATATAAATGCTGCCCCCGAGCACAGAACGAAGCAGAATGATGAGCAATATATCCGGAAAGGCATACATCACATCAACAAAACGCATTATATAATTGTCCGTTTTCCCCCCGGCGTAGGCAGAAATCGCACCAATTGGCAAACCGATGCAGATCACGATGAGTTGTGTAAAAATACCCACTGCCAGCGAAGTACGTGCCCCGTAGATCAGCCTGGCGAAAGTATCTCGTCCCAACTGGTCGGTTCCCATCCAATGGTCCCATGATGGGCCCTCTAGAATTTCATCTAGGTTCTGCTCTGCGAAGGTATATTGTGTTATTACTGGCGCAAATATTGCTGCGAGGGACAGTAAAATAATAAACGCTAAACCTCCCATCGCGAAGTAATTACGTCTTAATCTAATGATTGCATCGCCCCACAGAGTATGGTGTGGCCTTACTGAAATAGCTTGGACTTCGGATGTAATAGCCAAGTTTTACGCTCCTTATTCGTAACGGATACGTGGGTCGATTGCTGCATATAAAACATCTACAACCAGGTTGAGAATGGCGATCGTTATCGCATAAAAAAGTATGCCGCCCATTATCAGGCTATAGTCACGGGCAAATATTCCCTGTACGAATATTCTACCAACCCCCGGGATGGCAAATAGATTTTCGATAATAAATGAACCGGTGATCAGGTTCGCCAGTTCTGGACCTGCAACTGTCACAACGGGGATAAGTGCATTTCTGAATATGTGACGGATCCGCACCGTACTTTCCGGTAAGCCTTTGGAACGGGCTGTGCGTACATAATCTTGGCGCATTACTTCTAGAGTGCTGGCACGAGTGATTCGTGCACTTTGAGCAGCCGGTAACGCAGCCAGGCACACTACAGGCATGATTAGTTGTTGAAAAGATCCCCAACCGGTAGTCGGTAACCAGTGTAAAACAACAGAAAATATGATCATTAACAGGATACCAAGTACAAAGCCGGGAATACTGGCAAAAACAGTAGCGAATAATACTGAGGTATAGTCAATGGCACTATTTTGTTTTAATGCTGCTGCGACTCCAAAAGGAATACCGATAGCTTGGGCAATTATAAATGCCAGAATACCTAAAGTCGCAGTTTTAGGCACACCGTGAATCAGGATGCTTGTGACATTACGGTCTGCATAAGAATAGGAAATACCCAGATCCCCATGCATGACCCCCCAAATGTAATTTATGAATTGCTCCCATAAAGGTTTGTCCAGGCCGTATTTTGCATTTAGGGCGTCGATTACTTTTGGTGCCAGGGCTTTTTCCCTATCCCATGGGCCGCCAGGTGTTATGTGCATTAATATGAATGTAATAAGTAGTACAACAAGAAGTACCAATAGAAGCCATAATATCCGTCGTAATATAAATCTACCCATGTATTTAAAGGTGCCTTAGTTAATATGTTTCCTAAATGCCTTTATTAGAGTGCTGAAAAAGTATTTTCATTTTCCTTTTTAACGAAGTGGAAAGGTACGTAATCCCCCCCTTTTAGTCCTTTTGCCAAAGAGGAGGATTACGTAATTCATCACTCTCCTAAGGTTACTACTACTACCTCTAGAATATTTTTACTATTTCTGTATATACACGTTTCTCAGGAAGGTATCGCCGGAAATATTTCCGTCCATGCTTGTTGTAACCAGGTTTTTTACCCATGGTTTTACCAAAGTGAAGTTTTCTCTATTCATGAGAAAAACCATTGGAGCATCAGATATAATTAACTTTTGAGCGTCAGCCCATAATTGTAGACGTTTATTATTGTCCAATTCTTTCAGTGCTTGTTTTGCCAATGCATCAAATTGAGGATTACTGTAGTTTTGCTTATTATTGCCGGCACCCGTCATGAATAGTTGTGGAAGCCAGTTGTCCGGATCGGGATAATCAGCCCCCCAACCGTAGAAGCCCCATGAATATTCTTTATTATTTACCAGGGCGCTTAGTGCTTTGGAATCATACGGTTCCAATGTTAGTTTAATACCAAGATTTACACTGATTTGTTCCTGTAGAAAAGCTGCTAGAGTAGGATTAGTCCCGGTTTGAGCATATTGGAACTTGAGTTCCGGGAGGCCTTTGCCATCCGGGTATCCTGCCTGCGCTAACAATTGTTTGGCTTTTGTTGGATTGAAAGCCCAATCCGTTCCGAGTGAAGCATCATAACCAGGCATACCAGGTGGTATCCAGCTTGTCGTTACCTTCCCAACACCGCCCCGGACTTTATCAATATAAGCCTGTCGATCGATGGCGCAGGAAATGGCTTGACGTACAAGTAAATTGTCATAGGGAGGATTAGTACAATTGAACCTTAAACCATAAGTTGACAACACAGGGAAGCGTAAAATCAACGGACTAAGTACAGGATCACTCATGGTCGCTTTTTCAGTACCGCCCGGGACTCCCGACTGGTCTAATTCGTTGTTCATGAAAGCAGCTAACGCTACATTAGCATCCTGGATTTCCTTAAATATTATCTTTGTCAGTTTTGGTTTCGTGCCCCAGTACTTCTCATTAGGCACTAATGTGTAGTGGTCGTTTTGAATCCACTCTTTTATGATGAAAGGACCATTCCCGATATAATATGGCATGGCCCCATTTGCGTCAGGTTGTGCCCATTTTTCTCCATTGGCTTCAACGATATCTTTTCGAATAGGGTAAGAAGGCCATAGCGCTAGTAATTGAGTAAAAGTTGGTAACGCATCGGTAAGTTGTATCTCCAGTGTATAATCATCTTTCGCTTTAACTCCGACCGCATCTCTTAAAGCCGCTTTTTCCTCAGCGGTTTTATCGGTTGCCCCATAATATGACTCACCACCAACGATGTTGAAATAGAAAGATGCGTATTCTGCGGCAAGGTCCGGGTCAAACAGCCTTTTCAGGCTGTATTCAAAGTCATTAGCAGTTACTTTTTTACCGTCACTCCAAGTGACATCATTCCTAAGTTTTATTGTGTAAGTTTTGCCGTCTGTGGATATTCCCTTGTTTTCCAGAGTAGGAAGTTGTTTGGCAACCATTGGAGCCAGGGCGAGATTTCGGTCAAATGTCAGCAAGCCATCGAAAATCTGGATTATTATTGCTCTTTCGTTCACCCATGAAGCGCGATTAGGGTCGATCGTGTTATTTTCACCTGCGAGGTTTAGTGTGATGGTTTGTTCTCCACTCGGTTTTCCCGTAACTGTCGTCGATTCTGGATTGCTCGGACCACAAGCACTGGTAAAAATGAGAATAGTGCTAAAAAGAATTATAAGTAGAGAGGAAATCAGTGTGTTTCTTTTCATATAACCTCCTTCTTTTTATAGCTGTAGTAGTTGTCTAAACCCGGATATTTTAATGATCAGAGGCTGAAATTCCGGTATTTGTTAGACACATATGCTGTTAAATTATATGCAAAAAAAAGGTAGACGGTCAGGGGAGAAGGTCATACAGGACATATTTTCAAATTTTCTTGACACTTCCGGATTGTTTTACTATTCTGGGGACAAATCGAGATAATAGGAGAGGTCGCCTATGACATGGTGCTTCATTTGACGACTATAATAAAAGTTAGAATACAGGTATAAAATTATTCCTGCCAAAGAGAAAAACTGAAATAGCTAAATTACAGGAGGCAAGGCAATGCGTAGACCGTTAGCTGACCGGCTGATAGATATGTGTATTCGTCACGCTGATGAGATTGCCGAAAGCTGGTATAAAAATCTGGTAAATAATGCCCGGACGCATACATATAAATCAATACCCAGGGAAACCTGTCTACGGCATGCAGTTTCTATATACAAGAATCTGGGAAAGATATATCTAGCTGAAAATCCATATCAAGCCGTCCAGGAGAGCCTTGATATCTCTGGCTTTACCGAAGACCAGTTTGCCCGGGGTATACCTTTAGAAGAGATAGTCTATGCTATTATCCTGATGCGGAGAGAAGTCTGGTTTCAGTCGGAACAAAGAAGTTTGTTCAACGCACCTGAAGATTTGTATGAGTTAGTTGTGAGTATTAACAGGGTATTATTACTTTTTGACTATACTTCCTATATCATGGTGGAAAAGTACCGACAGATGTCGGAAAAAGTTGGCAAGTTGAAATAATCCTGACCTGGATAGTATACGGATGTTGTTTGGTAAAGAGTTGTATCACGGTGGATTTGAGATTAACAGTCGTTCTTATAGGGTCTTACCTGTAAGCGAAACGATACAGCCTACTAAACAGTAAATACCGATTACCGTCGAAAGATAAACAAATACGGCTCTTTCGGTGCTCTTAACTACACCGGATATTCCTGTTATTGCCGCTGCTGCCGCAATGATGGCTCCGGTGATGGTGATAAATATTGCGAGTCCAGTATTATATTCCGGCCTATCCCCCAGCACCAATGAAGAAAAAACAAAAAACAAAATATAAAATAAAGCCAGGCCTGTTGACCACCATCCCCATACTGTTTTCGGAAATAAGCCCATCTGTTTTTTCAAATCCTGATTTTCGATAATCTCGTAGATTTTACCTAATATTAGCATACTGTACTTGTGGTACCCCATATGTTTGAGTATAGGCGTAAAATATCGTAATATCTGAGTGCAGTTTTAGTGTCTTACAGAAATTAAGAAGGGGGGCCAATATGGGAAAATTACTTGAGGGGCGGGTAGCAGTGGTCACCGGGTCTGGAAATGGGATTGGTCGTGCTGAAGCTATCGGTTTAGCCAAACAAGGCGCTTGCGTAGTCGTTAACGATATCGGTACCTCCTACGATGGATTGGGATCATCCCAAAAACCTGCAGATGCTGTGGTAAAGGAAATAAAGAGCTTTGGTGGTATTGCGGTACCTAATTATGATAGTGTTTCCACTCTACGCGGCGCCCAACGTATTATAAAAACTGCCGTAGATAATTTCGGTAAGATCGATGTACTGGTCAATAATGCTGGGGTAGTGCGTGATCCACAAAGCATCGATGAGGTCGATACGGGGACTTGGGAAATTCTGATTAAAACACATCTATATGGAACGTTTTATTGCACCCGGTACGCCAGTGCTATTATGAGAAAACAGGGTTATGGCCATATAATAAATACCTCTTCACATGTCGGTCTCGGTTGGAAAGGCTTCGCCTCGTACGGGGCGGCGAAAGAGGGTATCGCCGGTTTTACCCGGACTGTCGCCCGTGACATGGCTGAATTTGGTATCAACTGTAATGCCATCCGGCCGCTAGCTGCTTGGCGAGGTTCGAAAGAGGTATCGCCTGAAATGATGCCGAACCGGCCGGAAGATATCGCCGCTTTGGTTGTCTTCCTGGCTAGTGAGAAAGCCCATCATATCAACGGTTGTATTTTTGAAGTATGGCGTGGGCATGTGGGCATTTTTGAAGAACCGCCGCCGGTGAAACAAGTTCTTGATAAAAAAGAGTCCTGGACTTCCGAGGAGTTAGCTGAACTGATTCCTCAGACTTTAACCAGGGCACGGTCACGTGAGAAATTCGCTCCCATCCTGGAATCGTTTAACATAAAGTAAGTTGTGTATTTTCTAGTATATAGGAGGCAAGGTATTGAAAAAATTCATTAACGATCCGATGAATGTAGTGGATGACACTATCGCCGGTATACTAAAAGCCTATCCATATCACTTAAAGATGGTAAAAGACAGTCCCCGGTCGCTGGTCAGAGCGGATGCCCCGATAAAAGGGAAAGTCAGCATATGTACGGGTGGTGGCTCCGGACATATCCCGGTATTCCTGGGTTATGTCGGTCCTGGACTTCTCGATGGCGTAGCAGTAGGTAATGTATTTTCTTCTCCCAGTTCGGATGCTATGTTCGCTGCCACTAAAGAGGTGAATGGTGGAGCAGGAGTCCTGTACCTTTTCGGTAATTACAGCGGCGATAAGATGAATTTCGAAATGTCCGCCGAGATGTCGGAGATTGAGAATATTCCGGTTAAGATGAGTATCGCTGCTGACGATGTGGCGTCTGCTCCCCGTAATGAAAAAGAGCGGCGGCGCGGTGTCGCTGGCATTTTCTTTGCTTACAAAATTGCTGGGGCTAAAGCCGATACTATGGTTGACCTTGATGCGGTAAAAGCCACCTCTGACAGGGTTATCGAAAATACCTGCACTATCGGCGTCGCCTTAACCCCTTGTACCATCCCGGCTGTTGGTAAACCTAATTTTTCTATCGGTGAAGATGAGATGGAAGTTGGTATGGGTATTCATGGTGAAAAAGGGATCGAAAGAACAACTATTAAGCCGGCCGATGAAGTTGCGGTAATCATGGCAGATAAAGTAATTAGTGACTTACCTTTCAAACGAGGTGATGAGGTAGCTGTGCTGGTTAACGGCTTAGGCGCTACACCTCCGGAAGAGTTATTTATCTTAAATAACAAGTTCACTGACATACTTAAAGGAAATGGTATAAAAGTATTCCGGACATATGTAGGTGAATATGCTACATCTATGGAAATGGCAGGTGCTTCACTTAGTTTACTTCGTTTGGACGATGAAATGAAGAAATTGTTGCTGGCCCCGGCGTTTTCTCCCTTCTTACTTCAATGGAAATAATGATGAATGATTTTTCACTATCTCAAGAGAATCTAGTCGGACTGCTTCAAAAAGTCGCTGCCGGTATGAAACAGCATGTTGATGAATTACGGGACCTGGATGCTGCTCTTGGTGATGGTGACTTGGGAGTCACCATGGAGTTGGGTGCTAAAGCTATATCGGTTTATCTGTCCGCCCCTGTTGATCCTGATACCGGTCGTATGTTGGTAAAATTGGGTATGGATATCAACAAGGTTAATCCTTCCACTTTTGGTACTCTTTTAGCTTCTGCTTTCATGGGTGCCGGTAAGGCTGTCCAAGGCAAGACCGACCTCAAAATGGATGACCTGCTATCGATGGGAAATGGAGCTATTGATGCGATTAAGAAACGTGGCAAGGCTGAAGCCGGTGATAAGACCATGCTGGATGCACTAATACCGGCAATTGATGCTTTTCGCTCCGGTACCAAGCAACAATCAGGTACTATCAAGATACTGCAAAACGTCATTCAGGCCTCGGAACAAGGTATGAATGCTACCGCAGGTATGAAAGCAAAATTCGGCCGTGTAAGCTGGCGTCCCGACGGCGGGCTTGGGTTTAAGGATGGTGGCGCTTCTGCTATGTACTTCATCATATCATCTTTTATTTCCGGCTTGATCGAAATGATTGAATATAGCAACGGTGGAAACTAATCTTAACGAAAAAGGAAAAGTATCCGTGTTGTCTAATTAGTCCACCAGTGAAATTTTGCCAATGTGTTCCGGCATATGTTACCATCTGTGAAGACTGATTTATCATATCGGATAGAAATAAAATGTTAGGGTAACGGTGGTAAATATAGATTTTAGTGTTTTATCTTCAATATTTGCTTTGTTCGGAAAAAAGAAATGATTGAAAAACAATTCACTTCCTTGGCTTGTATCGGTAACACTCCCCTTGTCAAATTCGGTAATATTTATGCCAAATTTGAGGGAGTCAATCCAAGCGGTAGCATAAAAGACCGGGCTGCCTTGGAAATGATTGAAGCCGCCGAAAATGATGGCCGGTTAAAAAAAGGATATACCATCGTAGAAGCCAGTAGTGGTAATACTGGTATCTCATTATCCATGGTAGCCGCACTAAAAGGTTACCGTATAATCGTGGTGATGCCGGAGAATATGAGTGAAGAACGGATGCGTCTGATGAAAGCCTTCGGCGCTGAACTCATTCTCACATCTAAAGCCGGCAGTTTGAAAGAAGCGGTAGATAAAGCCGAGGAGATTGGACGGCAGCCGAATACCTTTAATACACGGCAGTTTAGTAATCCTGATAATGTTCGTGCCCAGGAAAAGACCGGTGAAGAAATCATTCGGCAGATTGGTCCGGTTGACGCTGTTGTTGCCGGAGTGGGTACTGGTGGCACCTTAATGGGCATTTCCAATGCTATAAGAAAGGTAAACCCGGCTGTAGTAACGATTGCGGTCGAACCTGAAGAAGCTGCAGTCATGTTCGGTGGTAGCAATGTTCGTATACAGGAACACAAAATCCAGGGTATCGGCGATGGTTTCATTCCGCAATTGATCGATATGAAGAAAGTTGATCGTGTTGTCACTGTTGGTAGTGATGAAGCAATCAATATGGCTAGAAAATTAGCCCGGGAAAACGGTTTGTTAGTGGGGATTAGTTCCGGGGCTAATATGTTGGCGTCTCTTAAAGTATCCCGGGAATATAACAAGATAGCTACTGTTTTGCCGGATAGAGCAGAGCGGTATATGAGTATGGGTTTATTTAACTGCTAAGGTTTATTTCTGATTTATCCTGTAACTGCCTGAAGATCTTTAAGGTTTGTTGGTGGACAAAAAATATTACAGCCCGGTTTCGTTAATTCCTGAATTCGTAAACGGAATAATCCTATGTCCGGCATCGTAAAAGTTCCTTTAGACATCTTTTCTCCCGGGAACATCGGTAGTTTAACCATCCGAAACCGCATTATCCGGTCCGGATGTTTTGAGGGGATGTGTCCTGCTGCTACCCCGGGCCAAGCCTTGATTGAACACCATCGAAGAGTTGCTGCCGGTGGTATCGGGATGACTACAGTGTCTTACTGCGCCGTTTCCCGGGATGGTGTCGCTTTCGGCCATGAGATGTGGATGCGCAAAGATATCGTCCCCGTTTTAAAGCGACTCACTGGTGCCGTTCATAATGAAGGTGCTGCTGTATCAATTCAGTTAGGACACTGTGGTTTTTTCGCCAATAAATCAGCTATTGGCACCACTCCCATCGGCCCCTCCCGTAAGCTATGTTTATTCCGGTATAGTATCTGCCGGTCTATGAATGAAGAAGATATTCAGCGGGTGATTGCAGATTTTAGTCGTGCTGCCGGGATGGCTGTACAAGCTGGTTTCGACGCTGTTGAAATTCATGCTGGACACGGTTATCTCCTGAGTCAGTTTCTTTCTCCCTGGACAAATCGCCGTAAAGATAGTTATGGGGGTACTTTGGAAAACAGGTTGAGGTTTCCAGTAGCTGTTGTCAAACGAGTCCGGGAAACTGTCGGACCGGGTTACCCGATCCTTGTGAAAATGAATTGTGAGGATGGTTTCCGGGGTGGCTTTACTACTGATGAAGCCGTCATTGCTGCCGGGAGATTCGCTGAAGCTGGTGCCAGTTTGCTGGTACCCAGTTGTGGTTTTACTGCCCGTACATCGTTTTATATGATGCGGGGACATGTTCCTATCAGGGAATATGTCAGGTCGGAAAAAAACTTACTCACCATGATAGGTATGGCTTTGTTCGGCCGCATGATCGTTCGGGAATACACTTATCAACCGCTCTTTCTTTTAGAACTCGCTAAACGTATCAAAGATGCTGTCACTATCCCGGTCGCTTATGTCGGGGGGGTAAATTCAACCAGTGATATGGCTGCTATCATGGCAGCTGGTTTTCAATTCATCCAGGTTGGCCGGGCGACGATAAAGGAACCTGATTTAGTTAAAAAGCTGCAGTCCGGTGTAATTGCCAGTGTTGATTGTGACCACTGTAATCGGTGCGTAGCTTCGATAGCAAATGGTAGTGTCAAGTGCTTTTCGAATAATGTTGTATGATAGGATGTCCGGTATCAGAAGTTATAATTATTACCTGAAAAATAGCCAGTATCCCAGTCCCAGGTGTATTGCTGTACTCAATAGCAGTACAAAAGTAAAAACACCTTTTTGTGTCTTGTGCCGGAATAATCCCCGTCCTGCCCAACCACCGGGGAATCCCCCAATTAGAGCGAAGAAGTGCAGGACAATTTCCGGTATTCGCCATTTTCCTGCTTTTGCTAATACTTTATCCAGTCCATAAAGGAACAGGGTAACTATACTGACAATACCCAGCCAGATCAGGTAAATACGCCAATCCATTAAATAAACCCTTTATTCTTTCTCCCAGGTCTTCATCATCTCGTATTGGGCGGCTGTTTTTACTGTAAACTCCGGTCCTTTCCAGGAGGTATGTAGTTCCTTATCTACGTCAGCAAATACTGCACTTTCCGGGAAAGAATCCATCGCTTTTTGACTTTTAAACTCATAAACAGTCATATACCTGGTTTGCCCTTCAGGTCCTTTCAGGAGTTGGTATCGTGTCGTTTTTAGTACGCCGTCATATTTCATGATCATTGGGATATGTATCTTGTTATACCATTCATTATACTTTTGTTCGATTTCGGGAAGGCAGTCGACAAATATTACATTAACAACGCGGCTCATTTTTAGATGGTCCTCCCTGGTAATATTTATTTGCTGGAAAATATTATATGATAACCAAGATTTTTGGTTTATATTCTAGTAAATGCCACTATTCTATCATTATTGTGTATATATGTGTGAAAAAGGTAAATGGATTTTATGGTCTGTAATGTATAATATTATTTAGTGATAAAATAATATTTTAGGTAGGGTACTATGGAAAAGAAGAGTAAACCCAAGAACAAACCCATACCGGCTGATGCGATCGTAAAAGGGCCGAATAAAAAAGTCCCTGTAAAGAGACTACCGAGTGAATGCAGCGGGTAAATTCAATTTCATCCGGAATAAAAAGAAAGTGGTGTACCATACAAAAAAGACGACTTAGATACCAGTATCTGCAAGTCGTCTTTTTTTACCCTATTATTGATTATTGCCGGGCGCCGCAGCTTTGTTTAATAGGGTAATCAGTATTTTTTTATCTTCTTTCCGCACGCTCTTGACCATAGGCATCTTCTGGATTATATCCATCAGAGGTTTCGGCGCATCGCATAATACCAGGAATCCTTTTTCTTGCCCGGTTTTCGTTTTTCTTACAGGCAATACTCTTAATGCCGGTATACTGCGGAGGGTATTCGCTAAAGATGTCAGTTCTGGAGTATCAGCAGCATCGACAATATCGATTTCCACACTTCCTATAAACATCTCGCTTTGTGCCGTAGGGACCGGGGGATTCACTTTCTGAGTTACCGGCTTTATAGGAGTTGATTTTTCAATCGAAGCTACTGTTTGTTTAATAATGTTCCTCTCTGCCTGGGTTATTTCATTCGATTTTTCAGATAGTTCCTTAATCTGTTGATTTATTCTTTGTATTATTTCATTAGCTATCGTCGCCGCCAGTTCATATTTTGCTTTAGCTTTTTCCCGCGCTTCCTCGATGATCGCTTCCCCTCTTTTCTCGGCATCATTTAGTATGTTCCGTTCTTCTTCCGGTTCTTTAGATTTGGCTATGGCCTCTGCTTCCTTGATGATATCAAATATCTCCCGGTCGGCCTTCTCTTTGATTATCTCAGCTTCTTCCTCTGCTTTCTGCCTTGTCTCAGTAGCTGAACGGGTCAGGTCTTCAGATGACCTAAGTGCTTCCTGGGTAATTTTTTTTGCCTGTATATCTGCTTCTTGCTTGGCATTAGCCAAAAGTTGGTCGGTTTGCTGCTTGGCCTTCTGCCTGGCTTCATTTATGATTCGTTTCGATTCTTCTTCTGCAGTGGCGATGAGATTCTGGGTTTCATATCTGACCCGTTCTTTAATTTCCTGTCTCGCCCTTAGTTCTGCTTCACCAACGATACTCTGGGCTTGTTGTTTTGCTTCTACGATGACTCTCGTTGATTCTCGCTCGACTTCTTTCCTTAAGCGCTGTAATTCTCTTTCCAGAATTTCAGCCAGCCTTGACTGCCCTCCGGAAAATACAGATGAACCATCATTACCTTTTGCCTGAGTATCACTTTTCATTATTCTGTCCTATTTTTTTCTTTTATCTTCATAAAGTGGAGTAACTTCGAATGATGAAATTTGTGTATTATCACTAAATAATCAATTCAACTAGCCAATTTCCCCTTAATGCCCGGTTGTATTATTTCTTTGTTCTTTTACGGGAGGTAAGGAGAGTTACCAGGATATCTTTTCCTACATTTTCAGCTTCTTTTACTGATGGTAATTTTTTGATGATATCGAACAACGGTATTGCCATTTCTATACTGAGTGTAACGATGATACCGTCCGGTGAGGTCATATTTACTTGGGCTACACTGACATGTGGGATAGTTCCCAGGTGTTCTTTGAACTGCTGTAATTGGTCCTCGTCTGCAGGTCTGGTTATATGCAGTTCAACCTGTCCGTAATATAGTGTAGGTTCTTGGTTGGGATTGGCTGTTGTATTCAACTTTATTAGTTGATCAACTGATAATGGAGTATCCTGGGATAAAACTGCCTGGATAGTTACTTCATCCGGATCAGATATATCAGTTTCAGGTTCGGATAAAGCAACTGCACCTATGGGTTTATCTTCTCCCTGTGGTTGTGGCTGATTTGCTTCATCATCGGATATAACCGTTGATTCATTAATTATGACCGATGACGGTATTGTTACTTCACCATGGGGTATTTCAAATGTACGTTCTGATATTTCCTTGACACATTGTTTAAGTCTTGTAACGACTAGATCAACTCCGAGAGATGCTTCTTCAAGACTTTCTTTTGTTTTCCTGATAGCTTCATCGAGAATAGCATCTCCTCTCTGTCTGGCTTCATTGACTATTCGAGCTTCTTCTTTGGATACATTTATCTTAGCTTTTTCCTTGGCGTTCTGAATCGACTTATCTTTTTCTTGTTTGGCTTTATCTCTCGCTTCTTGAGCTTCTTTCTCTGCCTTCTTTTTCAGTTCTGCAGCAGACGAGTTCATTTCTTCAGCAGCCCGTAATACATTCATTTTCAGGGTATTGGACTGTATTGATGCCTCTTGTTTAGCATTGGATATTATCCTATCCGATTGCTGTTGGGCATTTTGTCTAGCTTCTATTACGATTTTATTCGCTGTCTCTTCAGCCGAGGTAAAAATATTTTGTATGTCGTATCTGGTTTTTTCGATAGCTTCCTGTTTAGCTCTTTCTTCTGCTTGGTTAGTTATCGCTAGAGCTTGTTGTTTAGCTTCTGTCAGGATTTTTTTAACTTCTAGTTCTGCGTCCGTTTTCAGCCGTTGCAGTTCTTTTTCCAGGCCGTCTGCAATACCTCCTTTGGACCCATCGAAGTTGTTCGTGTTACCCGTGGTATCTGGTTTCGCAGTTGTCCCCATAGGCTTTCTTACCTTCTTAGCAGAATAATTTCTAGATAACTCAAGTCTACCTAACTTTACTAATCTTACACAATAAGCAATAAGGGGCACTTTTTCAGGAATAAGTAATAGTAGGAAAGTACTAGGTTACTCCGGTTACATTTATCAGAAGTTGTTTATCACCGTTTTCTAGTATCGTTTTGTGATATATATAGTGTCTTGCAGTATACTACTAGCACACCGTTTGCCAAACCGGACTGACGGTGAATGATTTGTTATTGCTTGGTCTTCAATAATACACAAAGATAAATCTGAGGAGATTGATATCGTTCACAACCGGTATAAGTTATATTTCCGGAGATAGTGATGGTGGGAAAAAGTTATTTTAGTGGACGGGCAAATCTGGATAAGTTATATACGGATTATGGTTGTAGAGCCAGGGAGCTAAAAAAGAACGGGCACAATGTTATTGGTTATTTGTGTGCCTATGTCCCTGTTGAAATCATCACTGCGGCTGGCTTTATCCCATTTCGCCTAAAGGGTGAAGTTAACGAACCGGTCACTGTTGGTGACACTCATATGGAGACTATCGTATGCTCTCTTGTCCGTGGTTGTTTTGATATCTCGGTCAAAGGCCGGTATGATTTTCTAGATGGTATCGTTATTCCTCATGCTTGCGATAGTATCTGCCGGTCATATGATATCTGGAAGCAGGCTCTCCCGCTTCCTTTCTACTACCTCTTCGATGTCCCTCATTCTACAGACCATTCATCTTTACAGTTTTTTAGATCGGTCATCCTGGACTTTAAACATAATCTGGCGAGGTTTGCCGGTAAAGAAATAACGGATGATTCACTACGTGAAGCAATATTATTACATAACCGGAGCCGGATGATTATCAAAGAACTCTATGATTTGCGAAAAACCGATCCGCCGTTGATTTCCGGTTCGGAAATGACTCGTGCCTTGATAGCTGTTTCATCTATCCCTGTCGCAGAGAATATCGAGATTCTAGAAGATTTGCTTTATGATGTCAGACAAAGGCAGTTGGAGACGGTTCAATGTCCCCGGATTATGGTGGTTGGCGCTCAGGTGGATAACGCTGACTTTATCGAATTAGTCGAATCTACCGGGGCGCAGGTCGTCGTGGATGATCTCTGTCCCGGTACCCGGGAGAATTGGCCGGAAGTTGATACTGGCTTGGATCCTGTCGACGGACTGGCGGCAAGGTATTTAAGGAAGATATTGTGTGCCCGTACTTTTCGGGAAAAGAAAGGTGATTATCCCGCTTATCTGGAAGACCGGTTCGGCCATATCGGCCGGATGGCCAGGGATTATAAAGTGGCTGGGGTTGTCATTCTTGTATATCGTTATTGTGACCCATTCGGATTTGAGGTCCCTCAAGTTAAGAGTTATCTTGATTCTTTAGGCATACCGGTATTGCATATTGAAGAAGAATACTTTATGTTATCAAGAGCTAGAATTGTGACCCGGATTCAAGCTTTCCTGGAATCAATAAGTTCTTCTCCCTAATAATATCCTGGTAAGGAAACAAATGAACGGAGACAATACGCCTGAAGCCAGAAAGAAGCGAAATACTGCGACGGAATCTGCTGCCAGTGTGCCTCGTATGGTCAGGGAAATGATTAACGAGGAACTACAGGCAAAAGCCGAAGGCAAGCCCGTTGCCTATACATTTATATGTTCGGCTTATGATGAAGTCGTTCGGGCTATGGACATCGTTCCCCACTGGGTTGAAAATTATGCCGGTGTATGTGCTGCCAAACGAGATGCGCAGCGTTTTCTGGACAGGGCAGAAGAAGAAAACCTATCTCGCTCGCTATGTACCTATGCTCTTTGTGGGATTGGCTTCGATGCCTGGCGAGAGGAGACAGGTGAGATGCCGCCCGATTCTCCTTGGGGTGGGCAAGTCAAGCCTGATATGATGCTTGGCAGCGGGCAGATGATTTGCGACCCTCGGAATAAGTGGTTTCAAGCTGCCCAGCATTATATGCCGGATGTGCCTGTCTATAACACGGGCTTACCCTGGCCTCCTTATGATGCAACCCGGGACCACCGTGAAGTTTTTGAATACTATAAGAAATATATTGTCGAACAGCTTGGTGGCCTGGTCGAATTCCTTGAAAGGCAGACCGGCCGTAAAATGGATTGGCATCGGCTGAGTGGATTGGTTGATCTCACCGACCGGACCTGGAACCTTATCTGGGAGACATATGAGTTGCGCCGGGCTGTTCCGGCTCCTATGGATACCGGTGATGCCATGAACACCATGGTTCCGTTAAATTTTATGATGGCGACTCAGCGAGCTTTTGATTTCTTTACCGGCCTAAAAGCAGAGTTGCAACGGAAGATCGCTGCTGGGGAAGGTGTTGTTCCTGTAGAAAGATACCGGTTGTTATGGGGGGGTGGCTTACCATCATGGTTTGCTCTCTCCGACTTTAATTATTTCAATAGTAAGGGTGCTGTTTTTCCGGCGGAAACCACTTACCGCACGGTCGAAGCTATCTATAACTTCGATCAAGACCTGACTAAGATAAGCGACCCATTGGAACACATAGCCTGCCGCTGGTTGAATTATTGGACTTACTGGTATGACCGGGCCAGGCAACGCCCCGGTTCTCATCCTGACGTGGAACGGTTGATCCGTTATATCGAAGATTATAAAATCGATGGCGTTGTCATGCACGAGGCTTTCTCCTGCCGTAGTTGGCATGTCGGTTTGCTTTCTCAATTGAAGACGCTAAGTAAAGTTTATCGTGAAATACCATCACTGGTTTTGGAAAGCGATATCGTGGATATAAGTACGTATTCCGAAGCTGATACCCGTAACCGGATCGATGCTTTTATTGATATCCTGGATTCTGTTAAAAAGTCCGGCTAGTATTGAATAACCAAAGCGTAATAAAAAGGAGGATGTACTGTGGTAAGAGTACATCCTCCTTTTTCAATTATGAATAATTCCTTTTATCGCCAGGTATCTATACTAAAGGCAGTACCTTTGCCCCCACCCAACCGGTCACAGGCTGTTTCCTGTCCGTCACAAACGATGATGCAGTAATCCTGGTTGGGTTCTTCACCTCCGGCTGGTACCATGAAGTCCTCGGGTAATTCTTTCCAGAATTTTCCCGAACTCTTTTCCCGGCCTGTCCAACCGTTGGTCAGGATATCAGAACGGCCGCGCATGCGGAATTCCTTCAGTGGTTCAAAACTCTTCTTCCAAAGATAATCATAAACTTCTTCTTTAGTTTTAAATCCGTAGTCATATAAGTCACGGGCTATCTGAGGCGGCAATACCAGGGTGAAACCACCATCCCGGCAAGCCCACATATCTTTAGTGAGATATTCCAGGTAGTTATGAGGCCCGGGTATGCCTTTGACCCCCAGGAACCTGGCTATCGCTCCATGTCCGGTCCTTTGTAGTGAACGGTAAACTCCCGGCATATGTTCTTGCCCAAGTCCCCAGTGGCTGGGCGAAAAGGTCATCACGATGCTCTCGTCCTTCTTAAACCCCATCTCCTCATTTAAGCCTTTCCATCCCGGCGGCAGCCCTTCATCATATTCGGCAAAAATAAAACCTCCGTTGGTGATGGGATTACCGTAACTCATTCCCACCCCGATGCCGGTGACAGTCTCCTTGTAACCTCCAAGATTACGGTTCATCAGGCTGCCTACCCGGCCGATGGTTTTATTTGCCGGATTGCCCGGCCCGAAGCGTCCGTAGCTTACGTTCATACCCAGTTCTTTATAAATGGGGCCGCTAACGATAAAAGCCCCTCCCCACCCTCTGCCGTCTGCTGTTCCACCACCTGATTCGGCGATTGCCAGGACGAGCGGGAAATACTCCGGTTTACACCCGGCCATGACCGCATTTACGGCAACCTGTTCTACTGTAGCTGTCCGATACATGGGCATGAACTGGACGATATCCCCTTTCTTCCGGGTAAATCCGGAGGCGATGTTCCCTACTCCCCTCATGTCAATGTCACGCTGAAGTTTAATCACTTCATCCGGTTTATGACTGGTTCCTTTCAGCATTTCCTGTACCCGTTCCTCGGTAGGAATGACGATCGGCATACCGTCGGTATATACGGAATACGGTGCATTCAGGATACCGGGAATATTCTCGGTTTGATTGTAGAATTTTTCAGCTTCGAGGAGCGTCCCTTCGAATAGTATACGTGGTTGTTTTGGTGCCCAGCGGCCTCTTTCTTTTTCTTCTTGTGTCAATGGCCTGGTCAGGGCCTCCAACAACTTGGGCATGACCAGGTTGGCTTCCTCCACGCCGCCTAATGAGCTTCGTGAAGCTTCGATGAACCTTAATTTTGGTACACCATATAATGTCGCATCATGCTTGATTTTTTCTCGTTCTTCGGTATAACTGAGTAATACGGTGGGAATACCGTTTTGTTCCAGGTCCGCTAAATAAGGCAACTGCCTGTTAACTGCGCCGTGTCACCAGCAGACTCCCAGGATGACAGCATCCGTTGTTTTCCGTTCTTCATCCGAAAGCTCGAACGGGGTGATGAAATAGGTCTTTTTTACCGTCCAGTTGACATTGGGATAATCGTTCTTCAGCCGCTTTTCCATGGGTGCCCAGATATCTTGTTCTCCGCAGATGCTTAAGTGTATTGTTTTTCCATCAAGTGTGTTCAAACGTGGCGCCAGTGGATACAGGTCTACCGGGTCCTGATTGCCCACCGGATTGAGGCATTTATATACCTGATCTCCCATAACTGTAGTCCCCTCCTTATATTTGTTAACTTATATATCAATTTTTAAATGTTGAAACGGTCTGGCAGCGGACTTTAAAACACTCTTCAGTCTATCGGCCTCTTGTGAAAAACGCAAGTTAGGTTATCCCGTGAATCAAGGTTGTCTTTTCTTCGCTATCTCAAATTATTTGTTATTTAACATTAGACTGCTCTGGGAAATAGCCTTATTCCGTATTTTTCAAAACGGGGAAAGGGGATAAGTACAAGCCCACCACTATCCTGTACTCGATCCCCTTTCATTGCGGGTATATTTTAAAGGAGGACTTCTATCTAGCCTTTTTTAGATTAGGCGATTCTGAAATGTAATTTCCTGGTTTTTAACCTTCTCTCCTCGATATGTATATTATTTACCCATGATCGATTCTTTCAGGTTGGTATCTATCCAGTTGAAATAATAATGATGGAAAGGTACGAAGTTGCCCATGGTGGTAGCTCCGTAGAAGTTCTTTAACCAGGGCTGCCACACCAGGTACTTGTGGGGCTGGGGCAGCCAGATACCGAATGATGACTCGATTATCACAGGGTTGACCGCTTTCAAAGCTGTCGACCATTTGGCATCATCCAGGCCAAGGTATATCTGGATATCATTGTAGACTGACCGTGTCTCCGGGCTGTCCCAGAAGGCGGCTGAGTCACCGGATTCCGGCCGCATCTCGAACATATAGTAAGGCATAAAGCTCTGTTTGGCATTCTTGAACCACATCTCTTCCCAACCAAAGCTTCTTTCCGTTGTATTAAAGACACCTTGTTCATAAACCTTGATGTCCATGTCGATGTTGATTTTCAACAGATCTTCCCTGACGATGGACAGGATATCGACATCGTTCTGGGTGCAGCCGATAACGGTCTTGAAGCCATCGGGATAACCGGCTTCAGCCATCAGTTGTTTGGCTTTTTCTACGTTGCCGCCCTTGATGAGTTCCTGGCAGAACTCAGGATAGTCTTCCAGCGGGGTATAGTAGGCTTGCAGCGGTTTGCCGCTGTTATACGGATAACCCAACAAGTCGGCCTTGCCTTCATAATAACCTTCGGTGATGGCGACTTTATCCACAGCCAGGTTCATGGCTTGGCGTACCTTGATATCGTTGAAGGGCAGGTCTTTGTCTTGTCTTCCCTGTGGCTGACTGAAGTAGCCAAAACCCTGGATGTGTTCGAATTCCCACCTGGTGTTGGCGCTGATCTCGTCAAATTCTTCCGGAGAAAGACTACCCAGGTAATCGATCTTGCCCGTACGGAAGGCAGCTTGTTGTGTGGAAAGGTCGGAAATGATGGGGAATTTCAGGGTTTCGATATAGGGCAACTGGTCGCCTTTGCCCGGGCCGATGGGATTAACCCCATAATAGTTCGGGTTCCGGGTGTAGGTTAAAGATACCGCCGGCACATAGTCGGTCAGCATATATGCCCCGGTGCCCAGGTTGTCCTTCCAGTTCTGCTGGTTCTTCCCGTTCTGATGCATTTCGGGAGACATCATGTGCACCCGGGCGCCGCTTTCCAGCAGTTGAATACCCTGTTTTCCCTTGTTGCATTTGATCTGGACGGTATATTTATCGAGGGCTGTTATGGATACCGGCTTTTCATCGGGAGACGGGAAGAACATGGCCATGTTGCCGCCGGGGTTTTCCCACTGTGCCTTGAGGTTCCAGACGGCGTCATCGGCTGTGAATTCCCTTCCGTTGGCCGGGGCTTTGTTCCACCAGTTGGCTCCTTTGCGCAGGTGGAAGATGAGGGTCGTGTCATCGGTGAATTCCCAACTCTCGGCCAGCCAGCCGCCGAACAGCTTGGTCTGTCCCAGGTGGGAAGCGGTCATATCGGTTTCCCCGGTTCCGGCTGGACCTTTGGTCCAGTCAATTACCAGCAGGGCTTCATTGCTAATTGAAATCTGCCAGCCTAACAGGTCCCATTGGGTGGCTGCATCAAAGGCCGAGGTATCACTCATGGGTATTGCAGTTGAGGTACCGCCATATTTAGGTCGGTCTGAAGATACTGTTGTGGTTGTTATGGTCGATTTTGTCGTTGTAGTTGCCGGTGCCTTGGTAGTGGTGGTTGTCGTATCTGGCGCACAAGAGAAAATCAGAACGGTGGCTAATAGAATAGATCCCACCGCACACGTGAGTTTCAATTTCATATCTTTCTTTCTCTCCTATTATTTAGAACCTAGTGTCCCTTCCCATACATTCAGGTTGTTACAAAATGGTATTTCAAGTGAACATACGAACCAACACCTCCTTTGGAGAAATAAAAAAAATTGCGTCGAAACAGCTTAATCGACAGGTGGTTGCTCATAAGCAAGTCCCCTCCTATGAGCATAGCTAATGAGTATTAAAGTATTGACCGCAGAGTATAAACCTTTTATAAAGGTTTGTCAATCATGATATTAACAATTGTTAATGAACAAAATTAACTACTAAAACGAATAATATTTACCAATAGTTTTCCTATTGTTTGATTTATATGTTGGTACTAGTCCTTAATCAACGCAGGTTGATTTGGTTGTGTGCGAATTGCGTAGGCGAATGGCACCGAGAGCATGATGATCGCCACTGCCCCCCAGCATAAGGCCTTATACCCTACCACAGTAAGTAATGCTCCCGCTACGAAAGACATCCCTACTGAACTGATATGGTTTACACTTATCCCGGTAGAAAGCGTGGGGGTTAGTTCCTCCGCTGGTGCGATGCGGTTGACATATGTAGAAAGTCCCATGCTCAGTGTTACCAGTAAGTTGATGAAGATTACCATAACGCCCAGGAACCATACATTGTCGATGAGGGCGTAACCGACAAAACATAGTGACAGGGCGATGTAGCCTACCGTCAGTGTGATCCTTTCCCCGGCTTTATCGAGTAGCCGTCCCATCGGTTGTGCGAATATAAAATTGACCATGCCGCTAACTAATAGCAGTATACTTATTTGAAATGCTGTTAATCCGTAATTATACACCAGCACCATGATATTAAAAGCTGAAAATACCTGGGTTCGTGATCCTTCGAATAATAAGAGGACATAATATAACCAGTAACGCCGTTTGAAAAGAAGACGGGGTTGTGCTTTTTTAGTTTCCCCGATTTTCTTAGGCAGGCGGGAAAGGACAATCGCTGCCAGGATAATTAACCCTCCGGCGATACCGGCGAAAATCCGTAGCGAAAATACTGAAGAAAAGATGAGGATGCTGCCTATACCTGCCATCGAGGCTAGTGCTCCCACGGCTGTCATGGTCCCCAGGACTTTTCCCGAATTCTCTTTATTAACCAGTCCTAATCCTAAAGCACTATTTAGTGGCATCCATAGATGAAAACCAAGGCTGGCGATTAACGAAACAACTACCAGTGCGGTCCATGAATGTATTGTAGCGTAAAGGGCATATCCAACACCCATTACCAATACCGATGCTACTGCCCGCCACTTTAAAGGCAGGTGCATGATCAGGGCTGCCAGGAACATTAATATCAAGCCGGGAATTTCCCGTATCCCGGATTGCATCAGGACTTGAGAATTACTTAATCCGAGTTGTTGCATGTAGTTGGTATTTATCCCATTTTGCAAACCTGTACCAAGGCTCAACAGGAAAATTGCTATCGCTAATAGAATGAGGTTCTTACTCCAGATACTGGATTGTCCCGTCATTCCTGTATTTACTGCCGTGTCTTTTTGCATATCAAGTTACTCCTGGTGTTTTGTCTTCAGTTTGAATTATTGCTTCCTATATTTCTTTTTGTGAGATTACCCAAAAAAAGGCATCCGGCTTTTCGCTGGACGCCCCGAATTTTTCCGTATATTCTAGACCTTTTCGTCTCGCTGTACAAACTATTTAGCTGCTCTCTGGTTTGTTTTTTGAGTTAAATAATATTAAACTTTTCCGTGAAATGTTTTCAGGAAGATTAAGTTAAAAAACAGTTGTCTATTTAGTTCTCCCAAATCATGCGGTTATTTATTGTTTAATAGGTGGATTTAGCGATGATTGATTATTTTAAGATTGCTTGTCAGGAAGCTGAAGCCGCAATGCAGGGCGGGATCTGCGGGCCTTTCGGTGCGGTGGTTGTTCAAGATAGAAAAGTCGTTGGTAAAGGTAATAACCAGGTTGTTTCTACCCACGATTCTACTGCCCATGCTGAAATTGTCGCTATCCGACGTGCGGAGTTGGCTTTGGGTACCTACGATTTAACTGGTTGTGAGATATATACTACTTGTTACCCCTGTCCGATGTGTTTTGGAGCTATCATGTGGGCCAGGATTTCAAAAGTACATTATGGCTGTACTTCCGACGAGGCCGCTGCGATCGGGTTCGACGACCGGACATTCTACCAGGCGTTGCTTCATCCCGGTTCAAACCGCCTTGTCCAATTGCAGCAGCATGATGTACCGGATTGCCGGTTGCTTTTTCAGAAATGGTTGCATCTGGAAAACCGGCAAATGTATTAAGTTGATCCTGGGGTATCTTCTTCTACCGCCAGTAGTCTACCGGTACTCCTTTGCCTGCCCTGAAATCGGTGATGAACCAGATGGTATTGGTCTGCCCGCCTACCACCACCGTGTTGATGTTTTTCGGTTCGTTGAAAGGTTCGATCAATGTATCCGGTGGTAGATTGTACCAGGTCGCAAATGGTTCTATCCCCTGCCGTGCCAGGCTGGTATACCCTGTAGTGATGATACCGTTTCCCCAAAATTGCCGGATGGGGATTTTAACGTTTTTCGCCAGCCATTCGGCAACCGATTCTTTTGTTGTGAAGCCCTGTTTATGCAGCAAACCGGCTACCAGCGGGTCGGCACAAAGTAGTGCCGTCGAGCCCATGCCGGATAATGATTTCATATAATCCCGGATCAATAATTGCGGCGGGTAAGTAGTTACCAGTTCGCCGGCGCAGGATACATAAGTCCAACCGGTAGCTACGGTCACTACGCTATCATCTCGTTTATAGCCGAATTGTACGCTTAACGGTTCCCAGCCTTCCGGCATGGCTTCCTCATTCTCGGCAAAACAGCAGTTGTTGTACTGCAGGTTGCTGCCCAAAGACCCGAAAGTTGTTTTACCGGCATGAAGATTACCGGCGCTTTTCGAAAGTAGCGTGAATGTCCGTCCTATTGTGGCATTAGCCCGGTTATGGGGGCCCATAGCGCCGGTGCCTGAATTCATCCCGATCTCTTTTCTTACCGGACCGTTTACGATGATCATATTTGCCATTGAAGTGGTGGAATTGCCGAAAGGTGCCATGGTGGCCATGGCCAGGATAACCGGGAAATATTCCGGTTTGGCTCCGGCCATTACTGCTGAGACTGCTACCTTTTCCACCGTCAGGCGGCGCCCGCCGCCGGGCCAGGCCAGTGTCTTTACTACTTCGTAAGCCTTGTGGCTGGTGCCTTTTAGCATGGCATTTACTCTATCTTCTGTCGGCATGACTACCGGAAGATAATCGGTCCAGTCTTTTTCCTTAAAAAATTCCTGGAGGTTTTCTTCTGTATCCGGTGGTAATAACCGTGGTTCCTGCGCTTTTTCCATCGTGTCTTGAGTTTGTTCTTCATTGGTAAGTGGTTTGGTTAAGGCATCGACGATCTGGAGCATGACCGGCTTGCCGGTTACCGGGTCATTCCCATTTACATATGTCTCATGTACGTCCCTCGATACTCCGGCGATAGGTAATGGAAAAGTGGTATAACGCAGGGGCATACCGCTGTTGTATAACATGTTCCAACCGCGCACATATTCGCTGACATTCAAAGCGGTACATGGTGCGGTAGGTATGCCCATTTGTTCCAGGGTTTTCGCAAAGCGGCTCAAGGCCGCTCCACAACCGTCTCAACACGAAATACCGAGGATACAGGCATTGCCTTCTAACTGGATTCTTTTCCATAATTCCGGGTCGTCATCACCAAAACCGCCTTTCTTCGGTACTAGTATTGTCTTTGCCGAAGGTATGTTGCGGGCAAACCAGCCTTGCATTACCTCGAAAACATCGTATCCGGCTTTCGGCCCGCCCCACCCGATATCCACCAGGAATACTGTTTTTCCAGCCAGACTTGTAAAATTGCGTGGCGTTAAGGACATCCGCTCTGCCATGGTGCTGCTGCAGGCTGGGCTCAATACTGTGATCTTCCCGGCAATTCCTGTGGTCGATGTTGCCTTTTGACCATAACCTGGACTGGACATCGGGTACCTCCTGTTTATATGATGAGTCTTTCGTAAAAATTCTGGAAAATTTGATAAATTTGCTACATATCCTACTACGGTGTAACTCTTTTCGCAAAAATAATCTACTAAGTCATGGCCTTATTCTTTATATATTGTTCATTCCGGGTGATGAAGAATACACTTTATTTTTAACTTGTCTGCCTTGGATGGCCGATATAGAATATTAGGAAATGGAAAGACGATCTATGGAAGCAACCATTCGAACCTCACAAAAAAATAAACATCCCGAACTTTTGTCCCCGGTGGGTGATTGGGATTGCCTGCAAGCCGCCGTCTTGAATGGCGCTGACGCCGTTTATCTTGGTGTAAAAGACTTTAATGCCCGGCTCTACTCCCGTAATTTTACTCTCCAGGAACTGGCTAAAGTCGTCTCTTACGCCCATACCAATGGGGTGAAAGTCTATTTGACAATGAATACCCTGGTGAAAAACCACGAAGTTGATGCGTTTTTCCAGGTTCTTTCCAATGCTTATGTGGCGGGCGTTGATGGTGTTATCATCCAGCATCTTAGTTTCCTCGATATTATCAAACAGAATTTCCCCGGGCTGCTGGTTTTTATCTCTACGCAGGGTGCTGTTGGTAATATCGCCAGTGCTTTAGTTGTAAAAACAGCCGATCGTATAATACTTCCCCGTGAATTACCGCTGGTAGAGATCGAGAAATTTATTGAAGCTGGCATTAATACCGAAGTTTTTGTACACGGCGCTCTTTGTTTTAGTTATAGCGGATTGTGTCTTTTTTCCAGTTTCGTCAGCAGCCGGAGTGGCAACCGCGGCTCTTGTGCCCAGCTTTGCCGGCAAAAATATAACGGGGCATATCCCCTCAGTACCCGTGAATTGTGTTTGGTAAGGCGGCTTCCCGAACTCATCGATGCCGGTGTTCAGGGTTTCAAAATCGAAGGCCGGATGCGTTCACCTTTATATGTCGCCGTCGCTACCAGGTTGTACCGTAAAGCCATCGACTCCCATCTCCAAGGTAAATTTACGCTTCCCTTGCAAGAAATGACAGAAATGGAAGTTGTCTTCAATCGCGAGTTTACCGAGGGCCTGGTTTTTAATGACAGCCGGCTTATTTCACCGGAAAAACCGATGAACCGTGGCGCTTTCCTCGGTGAAATCCATCATGGTGAAGTCCTGGTTCAACGGCATGTGGCGGTAGGAGATGGCATCGGCATCTGGAGCAAGGATGATATTACCGGTAATATCATCAAAACTATGGTTGCTAATGGACGGCAAGTGGCTTCTGCTACTGCAGGGGAATCCGTCAACCTGGGTATCAGTGCTGAGGACGGTGCTCGTGTCTACCTGACATCCTCTCCGCGCATCAAGATAAAGCCTGACTATGAAATGAAACGGCTTCCCATTGCCTTGCCTCCAAGAAATAAAGTCAAAGTCAATCTTCCCCCTATCGAATCTCACCTGTCGTCTGAAACCAGTCTCCTGGTGAAGGCCTATTCCGGCTCAGAAGCCGTGGCTTCAGCCCGGGCCGGCGCTGATATCGTATTCCTGGATATTTTCAGTCCGGAATATCCGGCATCAAAAAATTGGCATGAGAGCGCAACTCTAGGCGCTTTTCTACCCCGGATATTGAATGATACGGAAATCGATTCGACACTAAAATTAATCAAAGAAAAAAATCCCGGTGCTCTGTTGGTCGGTAATCCGGGCTTGCTGCCTGCTTGTGCCCGGCTTAACATCCCCGTTTATTTGGATTATTCATTGAATATCTTTAATGACCTCGATACCTGGTTTTTCAGTAAATATCGTGCGCTGCCGGTTCTTTCTCCCGAGCTTTCTTTACTGGAGTTAAGCCGTTTCGGGAACAAAAATGTGGTTGTCTTCTGTCATGGCGATATCGTCCTGGTGAATACCATGATTGATCCGGGTATACCGCAGCTTATCGACGAAAAAGGCTCGCAATTCCGTGTCCGCAAAGAACACGGCTGCTGGCAGATTCTGAACAGCCGTCCCTTCGGCTTATTCGAGGTTGTTGGTACTTTACAAGCACAGGGCTTCACCCGGTTTTTGATTGATTGGGAGGGTAAAAGCGAACGTGCTGTCAAACTATACCGTACCCTGTTGCAGCATGGTAATGTGAACCGCCGGGCCAGGAAAGGTTATACTTCAGGACATCTATATAAGCCTGTGACGTAAGGAAAGACTCGGTTATATGTCACAATTTCTCAAATTGTTTCACGCCGCCGAAAGACTGAAAAACGAACCCCGCCGTGCTTATAAATCGAATGGCCTGCCGGATACGGTGGCAGAACATTCCTGGCGGGTTTGTTTAATGACGCTTGTCCTTTCCATGACGGTTTCCGGCATTGACCGTGATAAATGCCTGAAAATGGCGTTGATACATGATTTCCCGGAAACCTATGCCGGTGATGCCTACCGTCTGGACATATCAGCTCAGATTGGCCGTCATGATGTGGAAGAAGCCGCCCTGGAGAAACTGGTGGCTTTGGTTCCCGGCAGCACTGCCGAAGAAATACTCGGTCTTTGGCATGAGTTTGAAGCCGGTACTTCCCGGGAATCCCGTTTTGTCCGGTTGATCGACCGGCTGGAAGTCTTGTTGCAGCATAATGAAGCTGGGGTGGATAGATGGAATGATTTGGAGAAGAATATCCAGTATGGTTTGGCTGAAAGGCATGCCGAACGTTATGGTTTCCTGCACGAATTTGCACTGGTCATTGATGCCGAAACCTTACAAAAGCTAATTGCTGCCGGATACCGGCCGGAAAAACTTGACTGGGATACTTATAACCGGTATTACAGTACCTGAATTAATATTGTCTTTGATACACCTTAACAGTTGTTTCACTATTAACGCTTCCCGGTATAAACGATAAAATATCCCTTGCCTTGGGGACTGATATTTCTGCATTACACAACTAGTCAACTTATTTCCGAAGGCACGAATATCCGGTATTTGTATATTGATTGTGAGGTATACTACCTCAGTTGTTCATCTTTCAGGTAGAGCCGCTGCTGCTCGGGGCACAAGTACTTGTCGCTCCTGCGGTAGCAAACGTCGAAATTGCCCTTTTTACATTTAGTTTCCCGCATTTGGTACACTTCACCTTATTATCTGCCTCGGAGAACTTTCGCAGTATCTCGAATCTTTCTCCGCAGTCCGTGCAAACATATTCGTAAATAGGCATATTTTTTACCGTCCCCTTGGGTTTCTTTATATACATTATATATATTTCTTTACACCAGACAAAATAACCGGAATGCGTCCTTTGTATATTGTTTTGCTACGGTAATTAATTTTAGCTTTCCGATTAGCCCATTCGGGTCATTAGGGTCACCTTTTTGGGACTATCGTATAACACAACAGGGACTTTTGAGTGATGGATTCGGTAACATAAAGGAATTTACAATAGGTAAAAGCAAGTCGAAAGAATTAAGCGTAATTAGCAGGAAGAAAGAACATTTTTAAACAGACTGATCTTAACTTCATCCTCTTCAACAACAATTCTGTTTCCTTGTTCAATATTTCGATGCTCCCCGCTTATTTGATCGGCCTGGTGTGTCCGGTATGCGGGCATGATTATAGGCACTAAAAAAGGTAAATAAGTTGCTTGATTGTTGCTTTATTGGTTGGAGGTGAATTAGGAGTAATGACTAACGCTCGTTTCCTGGTTTTATGGTGAGTCGGACAGGAGACAGTAACATGAATATTATTGTGGGGTGGATATTTTTAGGAGTTGAAAGTAATGAATAAAGCGTTTACACAGTTGATGAATAAGTTCCATAAAGATCAACAAGGTATCACCGGCCTTGAAACAGCCATTATCCTTATCGCCTTCGTAACCGTCGCTTCGGTCTTAGCCTACAGCGTCCTGTCAGCAGGTATCTTCTCTGCCGAGCGGGGCAAAGAGACTGTTTATAGCGGACTGGACCAGGCCCAGTCTTCCATGCAGGTCCGGGGTTCGGTCTACGCCACGGATAATGAGACTACTCCGGATGGTGTCGTCAACCAGATCCAGTTCACCCTGGCGTCTGTTCTTGGTGACGAAGCTGTTGACCTGACCGATACTTCCGGTGCAGCAAATAACGTAGTCATTAATTATAGTGACAATGATATCTTTGTTCAGAATGTTGACTGGGTCAAGACCCTATTAGGAAAAGAACGCGGCGGGCCTGATATGCTAGATCCCGATGAGGCT
>CAVUCA010000009.1:0-85129 GCA_963739865.1 uncultured Chloroflexia bacterium | reverse complement strand
CAAACGATGAATCTTGATTGATTGAGAAAGATGAAAGCGACCTATCTGTAAACCGTTAACACCGGGAGAACGTTGTAGAGTAGACTTGCCAAGTAAACCGGGTGACCGCCGCGATGTTGAATCGGGGAGGAAAGTCCGAGCTCCACGGGCAGGATGCTGGGTAACGCCCAGGAGGGGTGACCCTACGGAAAGTGCCACAGAAACATACCGCCCCGGCGTTAGAATCGGGTAAGGGTGAAATGGCGAGGTAAGAGCTCACCGGCGGCCGGGTGACCGGCCGGCCGTGCAAACCCCATCCGGAGCAAGGCCAAATAGAGGGACAATGGGCAAGCCCGGCCCGTCCCCGGGTTGGCCGCATGAGCCGGATGGTAACATCCGGGCTAGATAGATGGTCACCGTCCCGATTGCATCGGGATACAGAACTCGGCTTACAGGTTTACTTGGCCCCTGTTTGGTTGGATCTCACCGGTTAATGACGGATGAGCTGAACTATTATTACCGGTAATATCAAACTTATAAATACTGAAGCGAACCTGGCAGGAAACTAAGGCCTGTTAATTTTTGGCGGTACCGGGGGTATGTAACTCGATTTCCTTGATAGACGAAGAGATACGAAGGTCGCTATTGATATTACGAGAAAGATTACGATCCAGATAACAACCCAATTTATCTTACCGGTTGACTTTAACGGCTCGGCTGATTTGATGGTAAAGGTAAATTTCTGCCCGTTGACATCTACTACATGTACGCCTGTTTCGATATTCGAGCTAATATATTCTACGGTTTTACTAGTATGAGGATCCAGGCTGACTTCTTCAGTATGAACTACGATATCATCGATCTTAAAAATAACTGACTGCGTAACCGCCACATCACCATTATTTTCAGCGATAGTACTGATGGTAGCCTCTTCGCCAAAGACGGGGGTGCCTGGAAAAACAGCTAACGATTTTAGACTTAACTCGGGCAGGCTGGCAGGCGGCCGGATGGTACGTATATTTACCCACCATCATCCAGGAGTTGGGTTACGTCACTGCAGCATTATTCATCATGGGGATGATTTACCTGGCATGGCAAGGGAAGAAAGACGGCTACGGGATGGAGCTGGGTACGGGGATACTGCTGGTGATGCTGGCGGTATTTTATACGCTGCATTACGGAGTGGACATCGTCTATTACCGGGGGCTGCTGGTGAGTATGCTGCTGATGAGTGTACTGGCAGGGGCGGGAGTAGGCTGGGTGATGACTTTGGGTGTTACACCGGTCCTTCGACAAGCTCAGGATGAGCGGACAGTGAAATTTCGCAGTGACAGAAGATCATCAGCCTGGATAAGCCCGGTGGCGGGTTTGATCATCATCGGAGTGCTAATGGGAACGATAATACCGATGAGGCTGCAGGAGCCGTACTACCACATGGTGGAAGCGGCGGACTACCGGGCGTTCCGCTGGATCGGGGAATACCCGGGTGATGGGGAGGGGAAAGGGCTGGTGGATCCCTGGCAGGGGATGGCCTTCGCGGGCGTGACGGGCATGCCGGTATATTCCCTGATCGGCGAGACGCCGGACGGCAATGCCGCGGCGGCGTACGAATTTTCGCAAGGCGCTTTTGCCGAGACAAGTTTCCTGGTACAGCACAATATCGCAGTTGTTTACACTAACGGGTTGGTGGAGAACACGGATTTAAATAAGGTGAGGGGGGCGTTTATATAAGGAGGAAGTAGCCAATCCATCTCTGGCTCTTCCCTTCCCAAGGGAAGAGTAGGGACAATCTATCTATATCTTCCTTTGAAAAAGGAAGAGGAACCATGGGGCGGGATTGAAGAAAGTTCGTTGCTGAGTTATATTGGGAGAATGCAATCTATCCTGAATGCACTTAAGGATATGCGTACCGTCCTGACAAAGGACGGTTTTAAGAAATTTTTCGGGGTCTCGCTGTACCGGAACGCAGTCTTCCTGATCGTGGCGAACGTGCTCAACGCCCTGTTCGGCTTCGTGTTCTGGATCGTAGCGGCGCGGTTCTACACGGCGGAAGAGGTGGGGCTGGGCTCGGCGTCGATCTCGGCCGCCGGGCTGCTATCAAGCCTGGCCAGCCTGGGGCTGGGGTACGGGCTGATACGGTTCCTGCCCCGGTCGAACAACCCGGGGCGCATGGTGAACACGCTGCTGACGGTGAACGTGTTGACAGCCACGGCCGCGGCGGGCATTTTCCTGGCGGGACTGGGATTATGGTCGCCGGCGCTGGCGTTTATCCGGGAGGACCCGCTGTACCTGGTGCTGTTCATCATTTTCACCATCATTTTTACGGTGTCGGGGCTGGTGGAGAACGCCTTCGTAGCGGGGCGGCACGCGGGGTTTACGGTGACCAAGAACCTGATCTTCGGCGGGTCGAAGATCGTTCTGGCAGTATTGCTGGCCGCCTGGTTGGCGGCCTTCGGGATAATCAGCTCGTGGGGGATCGCGATGGCAGCCGCAGTACTGGTCTGCCTGATATGGCTGGTGCCGCGGGCGCTGACCCCTAACCCGGCCTTCCCCCTTGGAAAGGGGGAAGGGATAAGACAATACCGGGCGATGCCGGCCCTGGATATTGGCGTGCTGAAGGAGACGGCCCGCTTCTCGGCGGGTAACAACGTGAGCGCCCTGCTGTGGTCGGCGCCCACCCAGGTACTGCCGCTGATGATCATAAACCAGATAGGGGCAGCGCCGAACGCGTACTTTTACGTCGCCCTGAATATCGCCGGCATCCTGTTCACGGTGCCGACCATGATATCGACCTCGCTGTTTGCCGAGGGGTCGTATGACGAGAAGTCGCTGCGGCACCAGATGCGGCAGAGCCTGAAGCTGTCCTTCATTATCCTGGTACCGGTATTAGCGGTGGTATTGCTAACCGCCAACTACCTGCTGCTGCCCTTCGGGCGGGTGTATGCAGCGGAAGGGGCTGATTTACTGCGGATACTGGCTGTCTCCGCCCTGCCGCTGGCGGTCAACGTAATCTACCTGGGAGTGAAGCGGGTAGAAATGAAGCTGGGGACGCTAGTCGCGATCACCGGTGTCATCACGGCGGTAACACTGGGGGTCAGCTACGTACTAATCCCGCGCATGGGCATCGAGGGGGCGGGGGTGGGGTGGCTGGTGGGACAGGGAGCGATTACATTATCTATAGTAACTAAATATCTTTCAAACAATATTGTTAATATGACATAAATAAGCTAACAATCTTTCGAATAAAACATTCTAATTTCGGCACATATTATTTGAACCATCAGCATATATTTTATTAAAATTATGTTCAAAATACGCTCTGGTTGTTTCTGCTTCATAATTCGCCTGGTTTATTCATTTTTCAAAGCCTCGCCTTTGCCCAGGTTGACCTCATGCCGGATAATCCGACAAGGGAAATCAGCAGCAACTTCCGAAGTGCGGTCGCTGGAGCCATCATCCACCACAATGACCTCATAAGTATCGTCGAGCACCGCGAAGATATTTCGCAGAACTACGGGGAGCCCTTCTTCTTCATTGAAAGCGGGGATGATGACGGTGGCAACGGGAGTACCGACAGTAACCGTATTAGGACTATACGAGACTTTACTGGTAGCAACCCGGGTAATTCCGGTTTCTACAATTTTAGCCATTATTTACGCGACCTCCCACCAGATAAGAATAATGGGAGAGGGACATGGCTATTCTTGAGTTTGGGATAGTCTTCATTAGCCTGCCGGTATTTTTCCAGGCTGCCGACATCGAGAAGATAGTCGGACGGTGGAAGGAGATAGCCGTAGAGGGGGCGGCCCTGGCGAAGGAGGGCGGGGAAAATATCGAAACCGAAGTCGGCGGGACCGGAGGGGGAATATAGTCCAGGACTTCGGGTTCGAGGATATAGATGCCGCCGCTGGCGAGATTGCTTTTCTCCGTCCCCGGAACCGGCTTTTCCGTAAAGCTGAGGATACGGCCCTGAGTATCTACCTCAACAATACCGACCTCGTGGGGGTGGGGGACGGTAAACAAGGCAATAGTAGCCAGGGCACCGGACCGGATATGGTGCTCGAGCATCCAGCCGAGGTCCATATCGGTAAGGATATCGCCATAAACCACCAGAAAAGAGCCAACGGTGGAACTCCGATGTGCAAAACCGGAAGATAGGTCCTTCGACAAGTTCAGGATGAGCGGGGTATTTGTATTCTCGATTTTCATTAGCGAGGCCAGGTGTTTGACCCCGCCGGCGGTACCAAGCAGGGAGTCTTCGTACGAGTAGGTTATCTTAAGTCCGAATAAGGAGCCGTCGCCCAGGCAAGCAATTATCTTTTGGCACAGGTAATGCAGGTTGATGCCAACTTCAGCGTTACCGTACTGCTTCAGCCAGGCAAGCGTGTGTTCGATCAGGGGCCGCCCGCCGATAGGGACCATCGCCTAGGGAACGGTGAGAGTGAGGGGGCGCAGGCGGGTGCCTTCCCCGGCAGCCAGGACCATCGCCTTAACGATAACAGACTGTCTCATGTTATTCGGTATACCCCTGGGTGACGGTGATTAACAAATCCTTTTCTCATCGCTATAAAGTTTACTTATACCCACTTTCGGGACTACCGGGTAAATCATTGTCTAGATAGAAAAAGTCTTTGCCGGGGGAAAAGGTATCATGATTCATATGCTGCAACAATTTCCACTGCATTCAAATATGAATATTGCGCAATTTATACCACTACTAACATATATTGTCAAGATAGAATAACCTGCCTCAAAGCGACTTAAAGTAACTTTTCCTCCTGACTGATAGGGGGATCACACATATGGACCGATCATCCGGAATGGTACGGGTATGAATCCCGGGAGGGGAGAAGACACGGCAGGACACAGACAATGAGAAAGGCTATAGGCGCCCGCGGCGGATAAAGGAAACAACCTTGCGCTGCCGCAGCAGTTGCCAGGCAAAAACAGCGATGACGAGGAAACCGATGATTTCCGGGAGATAGACTTCAGGGTCGGTATACATGCTGCGTACCATCTGCGGCAGCCAGCCGGTAAGGTCGCCCTTGGTAAAAGCGAAACCATACAACGGCCAGAACAGGGTGCGGGGTATCACCCAGGCCTGGTCGAGTATCAAGTGGAGCGCAGCTGCCGAAGGCCAGCGTCAGCAGCCAAACACGGCCGGCGCGGCGGTATAACCAGGTACCGAGGACAAACACCACGATGAGAAACAACAGGGTATGGGCATAAGTACGGCCGTTGCTGAGCGCTTCCCGGAAGATGAGATGGCCGAGGGGTTTATCGATAATATCGGGCAGCAGGGCACCGATCATCAGTATCCGGATATCGGCGCAATCAGACAGCGGCCGGAAGACGGACAAAGGGAACCGGGCGGGGGGAGAATCAGGTGGGAGCCGGAGCACGCGGCAGCCGACGCGCCGGGAAATGAATACTCACCCAGCGGCGGCCGGGGGGAAGGGCGGTAATGATGGCCGCCACACCCAGGGTGATGCCGGTATGGCCGAATAATAACATTATGTAATCTTTATACTAACCTTGATCGACTTATTTGGCAGTGAATGATGCAACTTCCTGAAAAACAATATTACAGTTAGGCGGGCCGGCCTGAATTATCCGTATTCTTATCGTACGCCTGGGTCTTCAGTGGTAAGAAAATATTAAAGGTACTTCCCTTACCGAGTTTACTTTCCACATCGATCCTGCCCCCGTGGGATTCGACGATTTGTTTGGCGATCGCCAAACCTAAACCGGCTCCTCCATAAGAGCGCGAACGTGCTTTATCGACTCGATAAAAACGCTCAAAGATTTGCGCGACGTTTTCCGGTGCAATACCGACTCCGGTATCCGAGATACTGACCACGGCTAATTTACCTATCGCCTGAGCTGTTGCCCAAACCGAACCGCCTTTATGGGTATATTTTACCGCATTATCAAAGATATTAGAGAACAACTGTACCAGTTTGAAGCGGTCGCCAACTACATGGACATTTTCATCTACATTTAAAGTGAATAGGATCTCTTTTTCCCGGGCGAGAGAATCTATTTTAGGTGATAGATCATTCAGGACATCTTTCAGGTTCACCATCTCCAGCTTCAATATTTCGTGGCCGGATTCGCTACGGGCGATCTGTAATAGATTCGCTACGACAGTAGACATGAAACTTACTTCTTGCGATATGGTTTCCAGTGATTTCTTGTATTCGTCAGAAGTCCTGTCTTTCTCAAGAGCTAATGTGGATTCGGCTTGGATCACGGATAACGGAGTTCGTAGTTCGTGCGAGGCATCACTCGCAAACTGACGTTGGCGGTTAAAAGCTTCTTCCAGGCGTTCCATCATACCATTTAGAGTTGAGGCCAACTTTCCCAGTTCGTCCTCACGTGTGATATCGATTCTTCTACTTAAATTGCTTTCTCCGATATCCTCCGCCATCCCGGTAATCCTTCGCAACGGATGCAGGATACGGTTTACCAGCGTTGAGCCGCCTAAAGCTGCTAAAACCAGGGCAATAAAGGCGGAAAAAAGAAAGACCGATCTAACCGTACCAAGTATATTGTTGATATCCGTCAGTGGCGTCCCGATCACAATTGCCAGGCGTATTTCGGAGGACAAGTTGAAAGGAGATGTATATAGCCGAATCCGCTGATTTTGGGTATTAGTGGTTATTCTGGAAGATTTCCCCATTAACGCCAGTTGCACCATGCTGTGAATATCACTGGAATTTAATTCCGGGCCAAGCCGATGCAGCAGCGTACCGTTAGTGTCGAATACCAATACTAGGTCATTGGGCTGGCTGGCATAAGTTATGTTTCCCTCTTCATACTTCATACCACTTTCAAACTCGATGGCTTTGGTTAATAACGATTCATCCAGGTTATTATGAAGTTGATAAGACAGTATCACATATGCAATGATGCCAAAACACGCTAATAAAGCGGCGATAACAAGCAAATACCAGATAGTAAGCCGAAACCTTATACTACGAAAATACATTCTGTTAACCAAGCCGGTAACCGGCACCCCTGACCGTTTCGATCAAATTATCGCCGCTTCCATCGTCCAATAGCAGCCGGAGTCTCCTGACATAAACATCAACCACATTCGATGTCGCGTCAAAGGAGTAGTTCCAAATATTTTCTTCAAGCATGGTGCGGGTTAAGACAACGTGCTGATGCCGCAAAAAATACTCGAGCATGGCGAATTCTTTTGCTGTCATCTCGATCTTACGGGTTCCTCTCCTTATTTCCCGGCTTAATAAGTCCATTTCCAGGTCTTTAAACTTGAGTTTATGTGTTTTTTGTTCTGCTTCACGGCGGCTTAACGCCCGGATACGTGCGGCAAGTTCACTAAAAGCAAAGGGCTTAACCAGATAGTCATCAGCTCCTGAATCCAGGCCCGATATACGGTCATCAATGGTATCTTTGGCGGTTAACATCAAGATCGGTATGTTGATCTTTTTCATTCTTAAATCACGACACACTGCGAGGCCGTCTTTTCGCGGCAACATCAAGTCTAAAATGATGATGTTGTACGGTGTAGTTTCCGCCATGTATTCGGCTTCTTCCCCGTCATAAGCATTATCAACGGCATAACCAGCTTCGGTTAATCCCCGTGCAATGATGTTTGCCAACCTTATATCATCTTCAACTACTAATACTCTCATGAATAACCTCGAAAAATCCGGAAATCAAACAGCGTTCATATAAATATTAACATGATAAATGAAGGGAAGGAAATCGTCTACCTGGATCTCATACCGGAAATATACGATAATTGTGTGATATCACGGAAAAATCAGGTGTTACCATGCGTCTTGATTATCCGGTGTGCGCGGCATCCGTAGATACCCTGGAGTTCATGGTACAATCAGATTAAGGTCTCTGGTTTGCTAATTAATATGCAGTGAATTCATCGCCCTCGCAATGAAATAAACGACCTGCAAATTACCTGGTAGTTAATCTTTTATGTTCGTCAGCCAGAATCCTTAACATGTCCTCATCTTCGACCGGATAAAAATGCTGGTAGAACTGGCCGACAGCAGCAAAGGAAGGCGGGCACCGCAGGCAGACGGCCTCATCGACCAGTTTCGCTAGTCTCCTGATTACATCGTCAGGCCCGACCGGTACCGCCAGGATGAGTTTTTGGGGTTGTCCGGTCTTGATTGCCCAGATGGCGGCTTGTGTCGTGGCTCCGGTCGCCACACCGTCGTCCGTAACAATAACGATACGGTCTTGCAACAGGACTTTGGGCCGTACTTTACGGATCAGTTCACTGCGGCGCCGGATAACCGCCAACTGGCGTATTCTTTCCGCCTCGATAGCTTCGCCGGCGACCGACATCGGTCCGGTGACACTGTCATTAAGGAATAATTTACCGTCTTCAGCCACCGAGCCCATCGCCAGTTCCGGTTGTCCCGGGGTCCCCAATTTATGAGCCAATACTACGTCCATCTGGCCGCCCAGTTTATGCGCCAACTCACGGGCAACCACGATGCCACCGCGCGGGATGCCAAGAATCACAGGGTTCTTGCCCTGATATAAGGACAATTCGGCAGCTAAAAGTTGTCCCGCTTCGGCACGGTCCTTGAAAGAATCATGACTACGCGAAAGAATACGGACGTTGTCCGTTGCCGAATTACCGGGGTTTTGATCCTGCCAGCTATTCAACCGTCACCTCCATTGGAGAAATGGGTGACATCCGGGCTTACTATAACAGACCGCCGGACAAATATCCAGCGATATGCTTAAGCCCAGCCGACAGTCTCAGCTTGCTGACGCAATTCCTCCAGGGCGGAGCGTTCTATCTGAAGAATACGGGTTTTACTGATGCCGAATGCTTTCCCGACCTCATGACGGGATTTTGGATGGCCGTCAAAAAGCCCGAACCTGAGAATAATAACTTCACGTTCCCGGCCGGGCAGCAGGTTCACGGCACCTAAAATCTGGTCCTTAAGTATCGACCGGGCGGCTTTTTCTTCCGGAGATATTTGTCCCGCATCGGCTACCAGGTCGGCTATTTCGACCGCTTCCGGATCTTCACTGATTTTGGTCTCCAACAATACCGGTTCCCGGCCTTCCGCTTCCAACAATTCGTCAACTTTTTCCACTGATATGCAGCTTATTGCCGCCAGTTCTTCCCGGGAAGGTACTCGCCCGTTTTGTTGCACAAAACCCTGGCTGGCTCTCTGCAGGCGTGCTAATCCCTGAAGCGTACAAACCGGCAGCCGGACGATACGGCACTGGTCGTTGATCGCCCGGGTGATGCGCTGTCTTATCCACCACGTAGCATAGGTGCTGAACTTGAAGCCACGTTCGAAATCAAACTTCTCAACGGCCCGGATCAGGCCCAGGTTACCTTCCTGAATCAAGTCGATAAGCGGTAAACCATGCCCGGCGTATTTGCGGGCAATACTGACAACCAGCCTCAGGTTCGATGTAATCAGCTTATCCTTGGCAGCTTCAGCTTCACAGGGAGCCCCGTTTTTGATAGCGTTACCTAATTCTCTTTCTTCCTCAGCCGTAAGCAGGGGCGTATTGCCGATCTCATGTAGATAGGCGTCAACCGAATCAATTGCTTCACGGTCCAACATTCCCTGTAACATAAGACGCCTCCTTTTACCAGGCTGGCAGCCGGTCCGGCTTTTTTCCTGACCGGATACGATTTTCCGTATTCCGGTTTACCGGTTAACAATCGACTAAGGAAAACCGATGATATTTACAGAGATACTTCACAAGATGCCCTATTCTACAAACCGGTAGATGAAGAAGTTATAAAATGGTGACCGAAATAGTTACAAAATTGTGACATTTTACCGGCAGCCGATCCCGATAGCTTCGATCGAAACCTAAGATTCCGATGCAGAAGACAGAAGAGGCAAGGGGGAAATACTCAAGGCAGTTGGAGTCAAGACAGAGTAATTGACCGGGCCGGGATGGATTTTACTGATACCTAGTCTATGTTTCCGCTGACGGTTGCCCTGGTCATCCGGTAAAGCCGGGCATACAGTCCGCCGGCAGCTACCAGTGTTTCGTGGTTGCCCAGTTCTACAATACGGCCTTTATCGATCACGGCGATCCGGTGGGCATTCCGGATCGTGGAAAGACGATGAGCGATGATGACTGCCGTCCGCCCTTTCAACAACCGTTCCAGAGCTTCCTGCAGTATTTGTTCGCTGTATGAATCGACATTTGCCGTGGCTTCATCCAACAGCAGGATAGCCGGGTCTGCCAGCAGCGCCCGGGCAAAGCTGATAAGCTGCCGTTGTCCCATACTGATGTTTAGTCCCCGCTCCTGGAGAACGTAATCATAACCACCCTCCAGTTTCATGATAAATTCATGTGCGCCAACCGTTCTGGCTGCCACCTCGATCTCTTCCCGTCCGGCATCGAGCCGGCCGTAGGCGATGTTTTCGCCTATTGTACCGGAAAAAAGGAAGGGGTCCTGCAGCACCAGTCCGGTACGGCGGCGGTATTCGGTGATATCGATGTCTCTGATGTCATTGCCATCGATTAAGATCCGTCCGCCAGTCACGTCATAAAAACGGTCGATGAGATTGATGATGGTGCTTTTCCCGGCCCCGGTAGGGCCCACAAGGGCAACCGTCTCTCCCGGTGAAACCCGCAGATCGATACCGGACAAAACCTCGACCCCGGGAACGTAACTGAAATTGACGTTATCCAGGACAATCTCACCTTTGATGCCGGTTAATTTCAGACTGTCCGGCTTTTGCTTGACCTGGATATCTACGTCCAGTAACTCGAATACCCGTGCACTGGAAGCCATCGCCCGCTGCAATTGGGCATATTCCATGGTTAAGGTACGGATGGGGTCAAAAAACTGCTGGATGTACAACACAAAAGCCACCAGCGTGCCTACCAGCAGTGTTCCCCCCAGTACTTCAGCACCGCCATTGAGGATAATTAGGGCGATAGCTACAGCCACCAGTAATTCCACCAGGGGCATCGTGGCTGCTGAGATACGTGCCGAATCCAGGTTGGCCTGCAAGTTCGCCCGGTTAAGCTCTTCGAAATGCCGGGAATTGACCTCCTCACGGGAAAGACTCTGTATCACACGCACCCCGGAGATATTCTCCTGGAGGGCATTATTCACGGCGGAGATCGCCCGCCGTACCTGGACGAAAGCTCGGCGGGCTTTTTTTTGCCAGAAATAAATGAACAGGAACAATAAGGGAATTACCGATAATGTGATTAGAGCCAGGCGAAGTTGCATGGTAAACATGGCTACCGCAATCGCCACCAGGCTTACTACTTCGCCGGTTACCCAGAAAGCCCCGGAGTCGAGGAAATCACCCATCTCTCCGACATCGTTTTGCACCCTCGACATGATACGGCCGACGGCATTCCGGTCGAAGAAACTGACCGACAGGCGCTGAATATGGCCGAAAATCTGCTGCCGTATCGTTAGCATGATACCCTGTCCGACGGCCGCTTCAGCCCGGATCTGGGTATAGTAAGCGATCAAGTGCAGGACCGAATTACCGATGAACAGTAAAACAAAACTATTGAGTCCGGCCAGGTTGGCAGTAACAATATAACCGCTGATGGTTTTACCGATCAACCACGGATTTGCCACGATCGTAAACGTGTATAGTAGAGTAGCGGCGATAGTTAAAGGTAAAGCTACTTTAAAAGGGGCAAAATACTTAACCATGCGTGAAATAACACGTGAATCATATACCCGGCCGAAGACGACGTCATCCGAATGGGTTAAATTGGCCGTCAAATGCGGGTCGCTTTGCCGGGATGGGTCCGGTTTGGGTTCTATTTCTCCTTCGCCGGCTTCTTCCTCAGGAGGCTCGGCAGCCGGTTCATGCCAACCCTCCTGGTACTGGAATTGAAGTGTATATAACTGGTGATAGAAACCCTTTTTTACAATTAGTTCCCGGTGTGTTCCCTTTTCCACCACCGTGCCGTCTTTCAATACCAGTATCAGGTCGGCCATCTGTACCGATCTCAGGCGTTGAGCAATGATGAAGGTAGTACGCCCAGCCAGCAGTCCGGTCAACGCCTGCTGGATAAAGAACTCGGTTTCGGTATCCACACTCGAGGTAGTGTCATCCATGATGATTATCTTAGGATTCAGAAGGATGGTCCGGGCAATCGCCAGGCGTTGTTTTTGCCCGCCGGACAGGGTTATTCCCCGTTCGCCCACCTGTGTTTCATAACCATCCGGCAGGCTCATAATATAATCGTGCAGGCGGACCGTTTGCGCCGCCCGGACAATCTCATCAAAGGATGCTTCCGGCCGGCCGTAGCTGAGATTTTCCCTGATGGAAGCAGAGAAGAGAAAGGTATCCTGGTGCACGATGCCGACGTTTTTCCTCAAGGCAGCCAGGGAATAATCCCGGACATCGATCCCGTCGATGGTAATGCGTCCGGACGATACGTCATAAAAACGCGGAAGGAGGTTGGCGATAGTGGACTTACCGCTGCCGGTGGCGCCAACCAGAGCAACGATTTGACCGGGCCGGGTAGTAAAGCTGATATCCTTCAATATATCGCCGTGAGATTGATACCGGAAAGAGACATTCTCAAAATTAACGGCACCTTTTACATCTCCCGGGTCGACCGCGCCTGCTTTTTCCTTGACCGGCGACACTTCATCCAGTACCTCATAGACGCGTTGTCCCGAAGACATTGCCCGGGAAAATAAGGTGGTCAACCAGCCCAGCATGCGGATGGGCCCGGCCAGCATCACCGCATACAGTAGAAACTGGGTCAACTCGCCTTCCGTTAATACTCCGGAGACTACCTGTCTGCCACCGAACCACAGAATGGCTGCCATCGCCATCAACAGGGCAAAGGTCATCACCGGGCTGTTCAAGGCCAGCAGGTTGTTCGCCTCGATTTCCATATCATAAAGTGCTTTCGCCTGTTTACCGAATTTTTTGTTCTCCAGGTCTTCACGGGCAAAAGCCCGTACGACACGGGCGCCGACCAGATTTTCCTGGACGATGGTCCCTAACTGCCCGATGCCTTGCTGGATATTCATCCATAAAACGCGCAGCTTCCGGTTAATAACCAGTGTCCGGTAAGCAATAAAAGGAAGGACACTCAAGCTGAGTAAAGCCAACTGCCAGTTGATCAGGAAAAGAATTGTCGCGATAGCGACCAGCAATACCATGAAATATACCCCGCGCAGCAAAGCAAAACCGACGAACATACGGATACCTTCTACATCGGCGGTCGCCCGGGACATCAGTTGGCCGGTCTGAGAACGGTCATGGAAAGCGTAACTCAAGCTCTGCAACCGGTTATATAAATTATTGCGGAGGTCATAAGCCACTTTCTGAGAAAGTGATTCGGACAAGTAGCTCTGAGCATAACTTAAAATACTCTGTAAGATACCGGCTCCGGCGATGGTAAAGGCTGTGAGTGTTACCGCTGCCATATTTTGGGAGCTTAGGGCCTGGTCGATCGCCTGGCCGGTCAGGCGGGGTATAGTAATCGCCAGGGCAGCCCCGGCGAAAAGGCAGAAGTAGGTCAATAAAGCCCGCCGCCAGTGTTTCCAAAACAAAGTTGTAACCCGAAAAAAGATATTCATCCCGAATTGATTCTATCAAAACCTCATCTTTGAGGAAAATACAGACGCTGGATGTGTTGCTGAAAACATAACATACTTATAGCTGCAATTATCACGAAAAAGGATTTGACAAGAATTTTAACCGCTGCTAGAATAAATGACTGACAAGTCATTCATTTAATTATAAGATGACAGACAGAGTAACCCGTAAAAAGCAGATCACCGAACGCCGCCAGTCGCAGATACTGCAGGCCGCCAGCGAGATTTTTGCCCGGAAAGGCTATGCAGCAGCGACGGTACCGGAAATTGCCAAATTAGCCGGGATCGCTTCGGGCACCGTCTATCTCTACTATCCAAGTAAGCGGGACTTGTTTGTAGCAGTGATAAGACAGATACTGATGGCTCCTTTGCTCCACATCCTGGAACAAGCCGAGCGGGTAAATTTCATCGACCTTTTAAACGGAGCGATCAACGACCGGATGGCTTTGATGCAGCAGGAGGTTTTCCCCCGCATGCTCTCGTTTATGGGAGAGATCCAGCGGGATGAGGAATTGAGGGCGTTATATGCAGAACAACTAATTACTCCGTTACTAAAAAATATGGCAGGTTATTTTCATGAACATATCGAATCCGGAGAATTCCGCCAGGAGAACCCGGATCTTTTAGTCAGGCTAATCGGCAGCACCATCATAGGAATGATCATCTTAAGAGTCCTGGAAGGCCCAACCAGCCCACTAAATCAAATTCCGATAAACCAAACATCGGCTGCAGTCAGGGATTTTATCCTTTATGGAATAAAGCGTGAGAAAACGGATACGGAGGAGAAAAAGTGATTGAAAGCGCCGTCAGTATGCAACACCTGAAGTTTAATTACGGCCGGCTCAAAGTAATCGATGATATCTCTTTGGATATCTCAAAAGGAATCAGCTTCGGGCTGCTCGGTTCCAATGGGGCAGGGAAGACGACTTTGATCCGGCTGATGGTTGGCTTGCTGAAACCCTCCGAAGGTAGTGTAATGTGCCTCGGTAAACGCCCAACACCATCGACCGCCCGCAACATCGGCTATATGCCGCAGTTGCCGTCTTTGTATAATGAACTCTCCGTACGGCAAAACGTAGACTTTTTCGCCCGGATCTACGGACTGAAAAATATCAAAGAACGGCGGGAGAGGGTTGACGAAATGATCAAAATGGTTGATTTATGGCCTAAACGTGACGTCTCGATTACGCACTTAAGCGGCGGTATGAAACAACGGGCCAGCCTGGCTTGTGCCATCGTACACCATCCGCCACTGATTTTCCTGGATGAACCGACGGTGGGGCTGGACCCCGAATTACGGGCTTATTTCTGGAACTATTTCGAGGGACTGACCAAGTCCGGAAATACCTTGATCATCTCCAGTCATACCATGGACGATGCTGCCCATTGCCAACAACTGGCATTTATGAGAGACGGCCGAATCATCGCCCTGGGGCCGCCTGATGAACTACGGGCGGCTACCGGAAAACCAAACGCCTCACTTGAAGAAGCTTTCCTTTACTACTTCCGGCGGGGAAAGGTGAAAGAAAATGGATAATACTTTTGCTATTGCCCAAAGAACGATCACCCAACTGGTCCGTGACCCTCGTACGTTCGCCCTAATAATCATCGTACCGCTGGTTATTTCCAGTCTGATTGGAGTATCGTTGCCCAGCAAGCAGATATTCAACCAGACACTACCCCCGATGCTGGCTTTCCTGATACTTTTCTTCGGTTTTTTACTCAGCGGCATCGCTTTTTTACGGGAACGCTCCCAGGGGACTCGCGAGCGCCTGATGGCTTCTCCGGTCACCCGTCTAGACATCCTGGTTGGCTACCTGCTGGGATTTTTACTCTTTGCTTTACTACAAACACTGATTCTCTTTTTCTACTCAGTATATGTCCTGAAAGCTGAGTTCAGCGGCCAATTATGGCAAATCATCATTTTCCAAATCCTGATCGGTATCCTCGCCGTCTGCCTGGGGATTTTCGCTTCCGCTTTCGCCCGGAATGAATTCCAGATGATCCAGTTCATCCCGCTTATCGTAGTACCGCAAGCTTTTATCTGCGGTTTACTCTTTCCGGTTGATACAATGCCGGACTATCTTCAATGGATAGCAAAATTCCTGCCTCTTACCTACGCCGTTGACGGGATCAAAGCCATGATGCTTAATGGTAAGGGGTTGTTGGATATCGGAAAAGAAATCGGTATCCTGGCAGCATATGCCGTCGGCCTGATGATACTGGCCGGTATCAGTCTGAGACGAAACGCCGCTTAGTTAGTAGTAAAAAGCAGGCATTGTTATGTTATCGGGAAACCGCCTCTGGTATAATACCAGAGACGGCTTCCCATTTTTCAGATAGCCGCTTTGGAGGGGGATATCCAGTATCGTAAATTTGGCAGCATGGACTGGCAGGTCTCAGCACTGGGCTTCGGATTGGGCCGTTTGCCCGGCGAACCGGCTATCATGGATAAAGCTCAGTCCGCAAATATGATCCGCTACGCAATCGACCGTGGTATCAATTATCTGGACCTCGGGATTGCCGATATCGCCCCGGAACCGGAAAAACGGCCGCCGGCTGGTTATATTCTGCAAGCGTTAAAGGATGGCTACCGCCGCCATGTTATGTGTTCCCTCACCCTGCCTTCACGGCAGGTTCGCTCGATTAAAGATTGCGACCTCATGTTGGGCAGGACGATAGAATGGCTGCAGGGAGAATATATCGACTTCTTGCTCTTAGGTGACCTGGACCGCTGGACATGGCCGGGATTGGAAAGTATAGGCATCCTGTCCTGGGCAGAAAAACTGATAGAAAACGGTCAAATCGGCCATTTGGGTTTTTCTTTCCATGATGATTATCAATCACTCCGGACGATCATAAATGCCTATAATAAATGGGCTTTATGTCAACTAAGATACAGCTTCATGGATATCGACTACCACCCCGGGTCAGGCGGGTTGCAACTAGCCGCTGACCATGGAATAGCGGTAGTCGTTTCGCAGCCACTGCTCACCGGCAGATTGGTGAAAAATATCCCTGCTTCCGTCATCCCCATCTGGAGAAATGCCGGCGGTGCTGCTATGGCACAAGAATGGGCATTAAGGTGGATATGGAACCATCCCCAGGTTGCCACTCTGATCGTCAATATGAAATATATGATCCAACTGATGGAAGTGGAATTGGTCGCTGATAGATATTCAGCACAAAGCCTAACTGTCCAGGAAGAAGTAACGATCAACCAGGTCCGCGAGGCTTATTTCAAACTAAAACCGGTTCCCTGTACAGGTTGCCGTAGTTGTATGCCCTGCCATCTAAAACTAGATATACCACGCATCTTTGAATTATGGAATGAAGCTGTTATGTTCGAAGATGCAGGTATACCCCGGTCAATCTACCGGCAAGAGCAGCACCGTATTGAAAATTGTGATGCCTGCGGTAAATGTACGGAAAGGTGCGGCATGAAAATCATGATTCCGGAACAGTTGCAGGAAGCCCGGCGGACGCTTGACCCGGAAAGTAAATAATCCTGACAATAGCTACAATTGAAGAACGTATAGAGAAGCTGAAAACCCGGCGTAATACCACTCTGAAAATACCACCCGGCCAGTACAAACCTGAGTAGGGTTCTATATTAAAACCCATAACCGTTAACTGAGGTTGCCTGTAAATATCCATTCCGGGATGGCATCCGAAGGTATTTCCGGACAACCTCATGTTTTAACTATCAATCAAGCTATACAACCAACCTTTTTTAGCTTTTTTACCAGGTCTTCTACGGTGTGCCTATTACTATTGACATATTACGAATGTAATGGATACAATATCGTAACGATATGATTACGTTAGTATAATTAGAAGGGGCTTATGAATAAAAACTTGAAACTCCTCAGGCAGCGTCAAGCTCTTTCCTTAACTGACCTTGCTAAATTATCCAAGGTAGGACGTGTGACCATCAACCGGATTGAGAATGGCAAACAAATTCCTCGCCCCAGGACGGTGCGGGCACTCGCCAAGGCACTACATATAGAAGTTGAAGAACTGACTGCGGAACAGTCGAAATTATTCTGAGATTGCAGTTCCAGGAGGGTAATATGTTTTGGCGCAGGATATGTTTAATCGCAGTAATTCTATTTACTGTTCTTAGTTACTCAATTCCTACCGGTACCGTTCTAGCTGATATCGGAATTCAATCCTATAGCAACACAGCTAACGAAGGTAACAGCCTCACGATCAATAATCCAGGTACTACAGGGGGTGAAGTATTACTTGCCCAGATCACTTTTAATAAACCAACCCAGGCGGGGAGCGATATTGCTATCACTCCTTCCGGATGGACTCTAGTTAACCGTACCAATAACTTGGTTAACAACCTTGGACAAGCGCTATTTTATAAAATCGCAGCTAGTAATGAACCTTCCTCTTATACTTGGAACTTCGCCGTCGGTGTAAAATCCGCCGGCGGAATTATCCAATATACAGGGGTTAATACCACGAATCCTATTGTTGATTATAATTGTGCATTCTCTTTCAATAATCCAATGACTGTCCTCAGCGTTGATTCCGAAGCTAATTCTTTGCTGGTTGTTTTATATGGGATAACCGATAACTCGCGTGGGAAAAAACCCTGGTGAATAAACGCTAGATTGCTTTCACCTTAGGTAAGGGAGGGAAAATGTCTAAACGGAAGTATGAGAAATAAATCTTGACCGACGTTAACCGTGATTACCTGGCTAAGTTAAAAGTTCCTAAAAACATCGGGGTAGAAAGATAAAGCGCCCTTTCATACTCGTAGCGTGCAGTGACCGGCACTTCATGCTAATATAATCCGGGTAAACAATTATATCTTTCCAACCATTTCCATAACGATCATCTGTTTATACGAATACCCTTGAGATGGATATTCATCACTAATACAAATATGAGCCAGAAAGCAGACATACTATCGCTCTTTCATCCGGTTATTGCCCGGTGGTTCCATGACCGGATCGGGGTACCGACCGATATCCAAACCGAAACCTGGCAACAAGTCTCGTCCGGCGGTCATGTCTTGATCACAGCCCCCACCGGCAGCGGCAAGACACTGGCAGCTTTTCTCTGGGCTATCAACCAGTTGGTTACCGGGAAAATCAAAACCGGATTTACCAGCGTCCTTTATATCTCGCCGTTAAGAGCCCTGAACAACGATATCCAGCGCAACCTGCTCCGTCCTCTCGAAGAACTCAAGTTAAGATTTACCCAAGCGGGATTAAGTTTTCCCGAAATTTCAGTTGAGACCCGCAGCGGCGACACTCCGCAATCAGAACGGGCACGTATGCTGCGCCACCCCCCTGAAATACTCATTACCACCCCTGAGAGCCTGAACCTTTTGGTCAGTTCTGCTGGCGGCCGTACCAACTTAAAAGACCTCTCCTGTGTCATCCTGGATGAAGTGCATGCTGTGGTAGGGAGCAAGCGGGGCGTCTACTTGATGACCGCCGTAGAACGACTGGTGCCGTTATCGGGAGAATTCCAACGAATTTCCTTATCGGCAACTATCCGGTCGCCGGAAACTGCCGCCCAATTCATCGGTGGTTATATGATTTCCGGCAGCCCGGTACAACCGGAATTTACGGCGCGGTCAGTTCCGGTGGTCCGTTCGCAAATCACCCGGCAGTACGATATCAAAGTACTTTTTCCAGAGGCAGAAATTCCGGAAAGCAAGGGGCCGGAATGGACCCGGTTGGTGACCGAACTTAAGAAAGTCATCCGGGAAAACCGGTCTACGCTTTTATTCGCCAACGGGCGCCGTTTGTGCGAGAGACTTGCTCTGGCCATCAATGAAGAAGAAGAAACTCCTTTAGCTTACGTCCACCATGGTTCCTTATCCCGGGAGATCCGTGCCGAGGTGGAAAAGAAACTGCGTGAGGGCGAACTGAAAGCCGTCGTCGCCACCAATTCCCTGGAACTGGGTATCGATATCGGCGCCCTGGATGAAGTGATCCTGATCCAACCGCCGCCTTCGGTATCCTCCGCCATCCAACGTGTCGGCCGGGCCGGCCACCAGGTCGGTCAGGTCTGTAAAGGTACTATCTTTCCCATTAATCCGCATGACCTGCTGGAAGCAGCCGTGCTCTCTCCTCTCATCATCAGCCAGGATATGGAAGCCATCAACCCTGTGATTTGCCCGCTCGATGTATTGGCCCAGGTCATCGTAGCCATGGTCGGCCTTGAAAAATGGGACATCGACACTCTTTTTGCTCACGTGACCGCCAGCTACTCGTACCGGACTTTAAGCCGGGAGCAGTTCGATCTGGTACTGAATATGCTGGCCGGGCGGTATGCTGATAGCCAGATCAGAGACCTGAAACCGCAGATCTCGATCGACCGGCTGGATAACACAGTTGCCGCCAAAAAAGGGGCTTTACTATCGGTATATACCTCCGGGGGAGTCATACCCGACCGCGGCTATTTCCACCTGCGCCACCAGGAGTCCGGGGCACTAATCGGCGAATTGGATGAAGAATTCGTCTGGGAAGCCCGGTTGGGCCAGATATTTGCCCTGGGAGCTCAGAACTGGCGGATTGAACGTATCACCCACAATGATGTCTTTGTTATGCCCGGCAATCCCAGTATCATGGCGGCACCCTTCTGGAAAGGTGAAGAAAATCACCGGGATTTTCATTTTTCCGAACTTATCGGTAATTTTCTGGAAGAAGCCAATGACCGCCTGGAAAATGCCGGCTTCATCGATAATCTGAAACAAAATTTCCTAATGGATACCGCAGCAGCCACAGGACTGGTTGCATATCTAAAGAGTCAAAAGGAAGCTACCGGCTGTGATCTCCCCCACCGCCATCATATCGTCGTGGAACTTGTCATGGCCGGTACCGGCGGTGCTGCCGAAAACCAGTTGATCCTGCATACTATGTGGGGCAACCGGGTCAACCGCCCTTTGGCGATGGCCCTGGATGCTGCCTGGGAAGCAAAAGTTCGGACAACGGCTGGAAACTTATACCAGTAATGACTGCATCGTCTTCCAAATCCCTGACGAAATCAATACCGAAGAAGTATTGTCCCTGGTAACCGGTACAAAAGTCGAATCACTTTTGCGCAAGCGTCTGGAGAGTTCGGGCTTTTTCGGTGCCCGGTTCCGGGAATGTGCCGGACGGGCGCTTTTACTGCCGCGCAGCCGGGCGGGACAGCGAATGCCCTTGTGGATGAACCGATTGCGTTCTCAAAAACTACTTAGTGCCATGTTCCGGTACGATGATTTCCCGATTTTACTGGAGACCTGGCGTACCTGCCTGGTGGATGAATTCGATATGGCCAACCTGAAGCAGGTATTGACGGAACTCGAATCCGGTGTGATTACGTGGTCGGAGGTACACACCAAACATCCCAGCCCCATGGCCCAACACCTCAGCTGGCGGCAGACTAATGAATACATGTATATGACCGATGAACTAACTTCCAGCGCTGCTTCCAGTCTGCGGGACGACCTTATCCGCCATGTAGTCCTGACCCCGGAGCTCCGTCCGGCGGTTGCCCCCGGGATTATCGCCCAATTCCAGGAAAAACGGCAGCGTTTGTTCCCCGGATACTCTCCGGAAGAACCCCGGGATATGGTCGACTGGGTCAAAGAAAGATTGCTGATACCGGAAGCCGAGTGGGAAGCTCTGTTAAAAGCAGTACAACGCGACCATAGTCTAGTTGCCGGAGAACTATTGACGTCCGTGGCAGACAAGCTGGTGATCGTCCAACCACCAGGTACCTCCAGCCGGTTGATTACCGCCCGGGAGAATCTTTCCCGCATTACTCTGGGTGTCTACGGAAACGCCACCCTCTCCGTTCAACCGATAATGCCAGCGGCAAAATTACCTTCCCCCTTATATCCGCAAAATGGTGTACCGGAAAGCGACCACGATGAATTACTCATCACCCTCCTGGGAGAATGGCTGCGTTATTACGGCCCCCTCGCCCCGGCCGCCATCGGTGATCTTCTCGGTATCAACCATGATGAATTATCACTGGCATTAGAAGACCTTCTTGAATCTCAAGCCGTAATTGCCGGCCGCCTGGTTACCGGCGATGAGCAGGAATATATCTGCGACAGTGAAAATTTCGAGATATTGCTGCGGCTGGCCCGGCGCACCGCCGCCCCTTCCTTTGAAGCCAGAGATATCAGATATCTGCCGCTTTTCCTTGCCCATCACCAGGAGGTCGGAGCCGGAAAGGGTAGTGTCGAACAACTATTCCGCTGTCTGGAACACCTCCGGTGTTTGCCTTATAGCGGCGAACTATGGGAATCCGAAATACTGCCCGCCCGGCTTCCCGGTTATTCCCCGTTATGGTTGGACTCGGTCATGCAGGAAGGCAGCCTGCGCTGGCAGGGCGGTGAAAAACAGACTGTCTCTTTTGGTCTGGAAGAAGAACTGGCACTGTTGCCGACTAATAACGGAAATACGGTAAGCAACGACGCACTGGTAGCGAATGAATTAGCTGGAGGAAAATCCGTTTTCCCCGATACCCTGGGCCACTATGATTTCTCCACGTTAATGCGAATCACCGGACTGGGCGCGGGCGAGTTATCAGACCTGCTTTGGTCCGGTGTCTGGCAGGGACGGATAACTAATGATACCTATGCCGCCCTGAGGAAAGGGATCATGACCCGGTTTGAAGCCCCCCGCATCACCGCTCCTCCTGCTCATAACCGACGCTCCAGCCAGCATTCCGGACGTCTCGGTTTTTCCCGCTGGAAAGGGTCGCTTCCCTTCGCCGGCAACTGGTTCCTCCTGCCTACATCACAGCCGGTGGAAGACCTGCTCGAAATCGAAGAGCAGTTGAAAGACCGGGTTCGGCTGTTGCTGGACCGTTACGGCATGCTTTTCCGGGAACTACTCGACCACGAAGCTCCCTCCTTCCGCTGGAGCCGGGTCTTCCGGGCTTTACGGCTGATGGAACTCTCCGGTGAAGTTTTATCCGGATATTTCTTCCGGGACATCCCCGGCCCGCAGTTCATTTCTCCCCGTGCTTTCCAGGTACTGCAGGGGCGGCTGCCGGTGAAGAAGGTATACTGGCTTAATGCTGTCGACCCGGCTTCGTTGTGCGGCGTCCCGTTGGCAGCCATCAAGGGAGAAATGCCCCGGCGGCTCCCCGGCAATCATATCATCTATCAGGGCACCAAACTGGTGATCATCTCCCAGCAAAACGGACGCACGTTGACGATCAAGGTCCCACCGGACGACCCGGACCTGACGGAATATTATGGTTTCCTCAGGCACCTGTTGAGCCGCCAGTTCCAACCCCTGCGCCGCATCAATATCGACACCATTAACGGAGAAGCTGCCGTAGACAGCCCCTATCTCAACTCGCTGAAGACCAACTTCGATATCATGTCGCACAACGAAGGTCTTATCATCTACCGCAGAATGAATCCACCAGCTTAATTATGGTATCACCCCTCATCTGATTTTTATATTTATACTTAATACACAGTCTTATGTGACGGTCATACCGGATTGACATCGCCCTTTTTGTTCAATACAATTCGTGGCAATAACGCCAATAAGGCCGGCAATATGGGACAACCTAATATCACTACAAGATAAAGCAGTTATCAGTATGAAAATAGGGAGGGTATAAACATGACCGGTGTAAAATATGCCAAGTATATCAGGACCGGGGCGGTCAAATCGCTCCGCCACGCGGCAAGCTGGCTTTTCACAGCGATGATTTCAATGCCGGCGTCGACCGTTCTACCGTCCAGGCCCGGCCGGCCGCACGTCCCGGTTCGGGAGTGTATCTCAACAACCAGGCTTTCCCGGAGTGCCCGGTATACGTCAGTATCCAGCGGACCTCGGAAGCGCCGCCAAACCAACCCTTCCTCCTGGCCCATAAACATGATGATATCGATGAAATCATCATGTTCGTCGCCGCCGGCCCGGATGCGGACCTGGGCACTAACGTCACCTTCCAGATGGGCGACGAAGGAGAACAAGAGCAGTTTACCTTCCATGAGACCACTGTGATCTATGCCCCGGCCGGGGTCACCCACGGTCCGATGTGGTACAGCAGCCCCTTCAAGCAAGGGAAGGAATTCTACCTCATCGTTTACCTGAACAGTGCCGACTACCCGATGCAATGAGCATCGGAACCGGGCACCAATTTGTTTGACTGATACCGGGCTGCAACTTTTTCACGACAAGACTTTCCTCTTGTTTTACGGTAATATTGACGTTAGTTTTTTAGAGGGCATCACCGGTTTATCACCTTTTCACAGCTTTACAGGAGTTATCATGAGTATAAAAAAAATTCTCTTCGGGAAAACGCCGGATGGGACGGATATTGATATCTACACACTTACCAATAAAGCCGGTATGAAAATAAAAGCCCTGAATTACGGCAGCATCATTACGGAATTATGGGCGCCGGACAAAAATGGGCAATCGCAAGATGTCATCCTCGGCCATGATAACTTTAAAGGGGTATTGGCCGATACTTATTACCTCGGGGCGGTTATCGGGCGGTATGCCAACCGCATCGCCGGAGGTACATTTTCCCTGGACGGGAAATTGTATCAATTAGCCCAAAACAGCAACGGCCAGCACCTCCACGGCGGTAACAAAGGATTTGACAAGGTTATCTATCAGGCTGCGATTCAAGCACAACAAAGCAGCGACTCCCTGGTACTGCGTTATCTCAGTAAAAATGGTGAGGAAGGATATCCCGGGAATCTGGAACTCACTGTACGTTACAGCTTGGCAGATAACAATGAATTTACTATCGACTACACCGCGGTTACCGATAAACGGACGGTGGTCAATTTCACAAATCATATGTACTTTAACCTGGCAGCCGGCGGGACAAACGACATCTTACCGCACGAGTTAGTAATAAATGCCGACAAATACACCCCGGTCGACCGTAACCTGATACCTACCGGGGAACTGGCGTCATTAGCCGGCACGCCGCTGGACTTCAGTAAACCAACCGCCATCGGTGCCCGCATCAATGATGATTTCCCACAGATGCAACTAGCCCGGGGTTACGATCATAATTATGTCCTGAAAGGCCAACCGGAGGCATTAAAGCCGGCTGCCCGTGTTTATGAACCAAACAGCGGCCGCCTGCTGGAGGTCTCAACGACCGAGCCTGGTATCCAGTTCTATAGCGGTAATTTCCTGGATGGTACAGTAAGCGGTAAAGGCAGCCGGGTGATTGGCTGCCGCAGCGGATTATGTCTGGAACCACAACATTTTCCCGATTCTCCCAACCATCCCGGATTCCCTTCTACCGTCCTCGACACAGGGCAGACTTTTCATTCCCGGACGGTATACCGGTTTTCGACCGGATAGTCATTTTAACTGATAGCAGGTGTTGAAGTATTTACCATTTGAGTCATTCATACCGGTTTCAACGAAAAATGTCGGGCATTCATATTGGGACAGGTTTACTTTGCTTGTATCTACCGCTTACGCTATAATCCCCATATTCTGCATATATTACATTCTTTATCAGTTAACAATCGTTCATAATTAAGGAGGAGAAGAAGTGACCGAAAAAGACAAAACCTATAAATGTCTGAATCCCGTGGGCAACCAGGAGCCGGTGGACCTGTATGCCCTGGCGCCGCGCCTGGACAAGCTGGATGGCAAGACCGTCCATCTTGTGCATCTGCGGCGAAGCCGATATCTGGGTCCCGCTGGAGAAGAAACTGAAGTCGGACTACCCCAACGTCAACTGGACGGTTAAAAGGCGATATCATATCGTCCCCTGGGAACTGACCGAAGAAGAGAGGAAGACCACCGACGCCGTGATCCTCGGCGTCTGCTGGTGACACGGCGCAGTAAATAGGCAGTTGCCTTATTTGGCAGACCTGGAAGCAGTCCGGTACTCCCACCGTCATGATCGTCTTCAATGAAGAGACGGAAAAGGTAAAGCACGATGCCGTCGTCCACGGCATCCCCAAGCTGCGATATGTGGTAGCCTCACGTAATTCCCTGGGCGGCGTCTCGGAAGCGCACAAGATCCTGGAACCGGTACTCGATGCCCTGACCCGGCCGTTAACTCCGGAAGAAAAGGAAAAGGGTAAGTGGGCACCGAAACAGTCCCGGATACTTTTCGAAGGGACACTTCCGGAAGCGGAAGAGTTCTACAATCAGACCATCGATATCCCCCGGCTGCTGGGGGCGCCGTTCTCCAAGTATACCGACGGCCTGCCGGTCGTCATTCCCACCGAAGACCGCGTGGCAGCGATGCTAAAGGGTACCAGCCATAAACCGGACGAACTGATCCGGTTGCAACGGGATCTGGTGATCAAGGGCGGCCCATCAGCCTCTGTAGAAAAAGCTATCACCCGAAAGAAAGGCGAAATAGTTGAATTCATGCCGATGTACCGCACGGCGACCGTGGAACAGGTGGCGGTCAATGCCGTGATGGCCGGCTGCAAACCGGAGTATTTCCCGGTCGTACTGGCGATCGCTGAATCCGGCGGCGGTACCGGTGACGGGCGGGGCGGAGGCGGGGCTTTTGTCGTCAGCGGTCCGGTCTACAAAGAGATCGGCATGAACGTGACCAACTTCATCTGGGGTCCCGGCAACCCGGTCAACAAGACCCTGGGCCGCGTGGGCAGCATCATGTGGCGCAACCTGGGCGGCTACGAGGAAACCATCACCACCATCACCACCCTGGGCAGTCCGGTAACCAACGGCGGTTTCATCTTCGCCGAATACGCCGAAGGCCTGCCCCAGGGCTGGCTGGGCTTGAACGAAGAACTCGGTTTCAAGAAAGATGAAAGTATCCTTATGCCCCTGAATATGATGGGCGGGTGGGGCATCGGCCAGGCACATATGCCGGGCGTCTATCGCTCCCTGCAGCGGACCGGCCACGGCGCCATTGCCCGCTTCCTGGGCGTCAAGGGCATTCCCGGACCGCACAACTATCTGGCATATCTGATCAAAGACATCTGGGCGACGATGGAAGGCGGCTTTACCCTGGTACTGCCGCAGCAGATGGCCCAGGACCTGTACGACTACGGCTTCAAGACCAAGCAATCGATCTATGAATGGATCTGGAAGCAGAGTTTTGAACCGGTGGGCAAGTACCGTATGCGCGGCATGCCCGACTTCACCACCAACGGCTGGCTGGGTATCGAGAAGACCTCGGGCAAGCCGTGGCGGGAACTACCGGACGATTACATGGTGCCGGCCGGCGGCAATGATCCGTTTGATGACTATAACGTCATGGTTATCAACATGGAAGAAACGGCCTCAGCTCGCTTCGGCGGCGGCCACGGGCAGTCCTTTAGCATCGACGCCTGGCGGTAAAATCATTACAGCCACAACAGTATAAATAAACAGTGCCGGGCCAGAAACTGATCATCAGAAATCTGGCCCGGCACTATAGTATGTAACTTGATTTGAATTAAGCTTGAACAAGTCAAAATAGCTTTGTAACGACAATATCGGTCCTAGTCTTTTTCGAATAATAAATAGTGATGAATCGCCATTCCTTCACCACCAACCTGATATGTATGTAAATGCCATCCTTTCATGATGTATTCCTGGATCATGGCAGCGATTTTTTTATGATGGTCTACTTGTACACACTCATAAATCTTCATCGGATTTATACCCCTTTTTGAACTTTTTTCCGCCTTTCCTGCACCGCCCGCTGGAGGATAAGTTCGATCTGGCCGTTGACACTGCGGAACTCCTGGCCGGCCCATTCGTTCAACTCTTCCCAGAGATGCTCATTTATCCTCAGGAGATAGCTTTTACGCTTCTCTTTTTCCATCATTATTACTTCAGGAATTTATTGATAAAGGGTTCCCGCGTTGATTACCGGCGAAGCGGCTGATTCACTGCACAAAACGACCAGTAAATTACTGACCATCGATGCACGTTTTTCCTCGTCCAGTTCCACCACGTGCTTTTCAGCTAATTGCTGCAGCGCCATTTCCACCATGCTGACTGCTCCATGGACGATTTGGGAACGGGCTGCCACTACCGCGGTAGCCTGCTGACGCCGTAGCATGGCTTCAGCGATCTCAGGAGCATATGCCAGGTGGCTTAATCGTGCTTCGATCACCTTGACGCCTGCCCTGGCTAGCCTGTCTTCCAACTCGGTGATCAGCAACTGGTTAACCTGGTCGGTACTGGCCCGCAGGGTCAGTACATCGTGCCCGGTATCATCAAAAGTGTCATAAGGATAAGATTGCGCTAGATGCCGTACGGCAGCTTCGCTCTGTATCACCACATATTGTTCATAACTATCGACTTCGAAGGCAGCCCTGGCTGTTTCGTCTATCTGCCAGACGATAACAGCAGCGATTTCGATAGGATTGCCCAGCTTATCATTGACTTTCAATTTCTGGCCGCTGAGGTTGCGCGCCCGCAGGCTGATACGCCGTTTGACCATAAATGGATTTGTCCAGAAAAATCCATCCTGGCGGACAGTACCCGCATATTTCCCGAACAGTACCATTACCCGGGCATCGTTCGGATTGACCACGAACAAGCCGGCTAATATAAATATCGCGAATATTACCAGTATTACTACCGCCCACGTTAATATGGCACTCACGCTGGTCATATTAGCGCCTAAATAGACCAGGACGCCGGCGACTACGAACATCAAGATACCAACAAAAAGCATCAGGTACCCGGACAATGTCCATGTAGTCTTTTCTCTCATTTTAGACCTCCTATTAATAAGACATGTTTTACGCTCAAATGTGATATCATTGTAATATCATTTTGATAGCAAGTCAAGTAGTAAACGCCAACCGGATGGAACTGCTTCGTTTGGAATAGAATAGATAATTGGGACAAAAGCAACTAAAAAATATTCTTTGCTATTGACTGGACGAAGAAGAGCGGCAGGACTTTGATATTTTTCGTTACCCTATGGGCTGTCGGGTTTCTTGATATTACCTATTATCGACTGTCTTTTCTCTTCCAGCACCTCGGAGATAATCTGCTTGAAATCTTCTTTAATGATCCCTATTGCCAGTCTTTGGGTTCTCATTATTTCCTGAACCCCATTGCGGATTTCCTCAACCAGCATATTCTTGAATTCCTGGTCCATGATTTCCCGGATGGAAGACCTGTAATCAGCGATATCCGGCGGGCTGTGGGTTGTAACCGTACTATCAGTAATTTTGCTGCTTTTCCGTTCTGATTTTTTATTATTCGGGATGCCAACTTCAATCGTCATATCGCTGTTCCTTACTAAATTGGATCTTTAAAGTTAACCGTCATATCCTGCGATGGAGATTATCATAAGGTGCAGCAGGCTTATTGTCAATGTATAGTTGCAGGTAATTTGTATTACAAACTATAGTGAGTATAATACGGAAAAAGAAATAAACTATCACAAGATTATCAGTTGGAGTACTTTTTTTAATTAAGGAGTTCTAAAGTGGACCACTCTGCTCTCTCTGGTATCAAAGTATTGGAATTCAGTGAGTTTGTGTCCGGCCCTTATTGTGGAAAATTGCTTGCCAATTTGGGCGCCGAAGTGATTAAAGTCGAAAGGCCGGGCCTGGGCGATAGATCCCGGAGTTACGGGCCTTTTCCTGAAGACATACCCCACCCCGAAAAAAGCGGCCTCTTTCTTTTTCTTAATACCAACAAGTCCAGTGTAACTATCAATCTTGAGACTGCCGCTGGCGTTAAAATCATGAAAGACCTGATACAGTGGGCGGATGTCCTGATCGAAGACCACCTGCCTCGAGAGTTGGCCCGGCTCGGTTTGAACTACCGGGTTGTCCATAAAATAAACCCTTCGCTGATAATGACCTCGATCACACCCTTCGGTCAGACAGGGCCCTTTCGAAATTACAAGGGTTGCGACCTGGTGAATTGTCATGCCGGGTCAAATGCTTTCGGCAACCCGGACGAAGGGATCATGGACCCGGCGACTCATGCTCCGCTGAAGACCCCCAACCATGGTTCTGATGTAATCAGCGGTATTACCGCGGCAGTTTGTACCATGGGCGCGGTCATGGGCCGTAAAAACGGAAAACCTGGGATCCGTGTTGATGTTTCGCAACAGGAAGCGGTGGCATCCATGGGACGCCAGCAATTGGCTTTTTATTCGGTGCAGGGACTTACCCCTTCCCGTGAATACGGGCGCAAGAAATTCGGCGGCTTCCTGTATCCCTGCAAGGATGGCTATGTCGTTATCTGGATCGGGCCCCATTATCCACTGGTGGTGAAAATGATGGGGAATCCGGATTGGGCGGAAGCTGAGATGTTTGCCAATCCCCTCATGCGGAATGACTATATCAGCGAACTAAATCAACTGATCACCGTCTGGACGATGGAACATACTACCGCCGAAATAAATGAATTAGCCCTGCAATACGGAGTGCCGTGTTCGCTGGTGCGCACAGTGAAAGACCTGATTTCCGATCCGCAACTGGATTACCGTCATTTCTGGGAGGAGGTCGAGCATCCGGTAGCCGGCAAATTCAAATATCCCGGTTCGCCCTTCATATTATCGGCTACCCCGGGGAAAATTGAACACCCGGCTCCCTTATTAGGAGAGCATAACGAGCAGGTTTATTGCCAGACGCTGGGCTATAGCCGGGGCGACCTGGTGAGATTGCGGCAAATGGGAGTGATATAGGAGAAAAGATATGAATAATCTACCTTTAACGGGTGTAAGGGTTCTGGATTTTTGCCAAATGTGGGCCGGCCCCCATGCCACGGAATGGTTTTCCATTATGGGTGCGGAAGTGATTAAGCTGGAAACCAATCTGAAGATCGATTTCCTCAGAACGGTAGGCGCTCCTCCCGGACTGGCCGGTACCGGGCCGAACGTCGGTAGTTGTTTTGCCAGTCTTAATTTTGGGAAAAAGGGCATCGCCTTAAATATGTCCACGCCTGAAGGACGGGAATTAGCCAAAAAACTGGTCGCCATCAGCGATATCGTGGCGGAAAACTACGGCGGGGCTATCCTGGAAAGGTGGGGGTTGAGCTACGAAGCGATGAAGAAGCTTAATCCCGACATTATTTATTATGCCGGATCGGGTTACGGCCGGACCGGCCCTTATAAAGAGCGCCCGGGTTACGCTGAAATTATCGATGCCTTCATCGGCGCCACCTACGCCAATGGTTACGAAGGTGAAGACCCGGCCGTTGTCGGTGTATCTCCCTGGACTGACGGTGCCCAGGCTTTGACCGGCGCCTATGCCATGCTGTCTGCGCTTTACCACCGCTCGCAAACCGGGGAAGGGCAGTACATCGATGCCGCCATGATCGAACAGGGAGCGAATTTCCTCGGCGAACAGGTGATGAGTTATCTGATCAGCGGTAAAATTACCGAACGTACGGGAAACCGGGATGTGGCAATGGCGCCCCATAACAGCTATCCCTGTAAACAAACGAAAGACGAAGATGAATGGGTCGCTATTGCCGTAGCGAATCAAAAGGAATGGAAATCACTGGTTAAGGTGATGGGTAATCCCGACTGGGCGCAGCAAGAAGAATTCGGTGATGAACTCAGCCGCTGGAAAAATCAGGTTGAACTGGATAAACATCTCGGTGCATGGACCCAAAATTATGGCGCTTATGAAGTCACTGCGAGATTGCAGAAAGCAGGGATCGCCGCCGCACCGTCGTTCAGTACCAAACAGATCCACCATGATAAACACATCGAATCCCGGGGATTTTTTAAGCACACCGACCACGCTGTTATGGGAAAAGTGATTCTGGCCGGCTTGCCTTTCCATTTTAGCGATACGCCGAAAGGGAATTATCAGAGCGCACCGCTGCTGGGAGAGCATAATGATTATGTCTTCGGACAGCTTTTAGCTTTATCCAAAGAAGAAATCCAACATTTAACCGAGCAGAAGGTACTGTATTAGGTGGACTTTAGGAACGGAAGAGGAGTTGCCGGTCTGAAAATAACTTCATTATTTATTGACTATTCTCAGATATTAGTGTCTAGACCCTTAGCCAGCCGCGGAATCCCCTGACACTATAGTATGAAGGAGCGCTGTTGTGGTATATGAAAACATGTCCGTAACGGCGGTCTGCGAAAAGTGCACCGCCCTGGTTTCTGATGTCAGAGGGTGTCTTCAGCCAGCTCGACGTTTTCGTATCGAATTCGCCGAGTCTCTGTAATTCGCGATATTCTTCTTCCGTTAAGAGTACGATGCCTAATAGCCGAGGCCATATCGATGGCATTATTTTCCGGTCTTGCTGTTTTCCTTGACTCCTGCCCATCTCGGTCGTAACAAACATTCCTGCGGCCTGCCGGACTTTCCGCCGAACAATCGTAAAAAATATATTCACCCGTCGTTTTGTCAAAACCGGTGACATCCGGTTCTCCTCCGGTTCTTTCCATCTCATAGAGCGGCCGCAGTTTTTCCGTCTTAACTTCCAGCCTTGCTTGTACGTTAGCCCATTTAATATCTTTGTGGCGGTTCCTGTTTTTCTCAAAGCGGTTGTGCAATACTACGAGTAGTGCTTCACGTTGTTCCGGTGGTAACTCTTGCTTATTGATATTAGTATTGATCATAATTTATCATCCTTATTTGAGCTATCAGGTTAGTTCACTCTCTTCCACTTCCATGTTTTCTACATATAGTTCGGTCCCTGATATTATGTCAATTTCCATCGTATGGCATTCGGGGCACATTATAATTGAAGAATCACTCGTATAACCAAGACCGCATTTACGACAATGCAATTTTGCCGGTGGTTGATGGAAGATCAGGCTGGCACCGGCAGCTTCAGTATTACGGCATAAAATATCAAATTGAAGCTGAATTTGTTCAGGAATATATCCGGTCAGCCTGCCCGCCAGAATTTCGATTTTGGTGATTTTTCCGGCTTTTACCTCCCGCGCTTTTTCCAGGACGATGGCCAGGATGCTTTTCGTAACCGCAAATTCATGCATCTATATGAGTGCGGCGGATTATTTAAAATACTTGTCCCGGCCGGTTTGCTTTAAACGTAAATGTACATAATCATCCCAGGTATCAGGATAGGTGAATGGCTTTTCTTTCCTTTTCAGATTAATGGCTTTTTCCGGGCAAGCAGCGGCACAAAGGCCGCAGCCGATGCACCGGGATGAATTTATAACAGGCCTTTGTGTCTTTTTATCCAGATAACAGGCTTTCGCTGGGCAAATCTTCACACATTCGGGGCAGGTACCTTTACACACCTCGCTGCGTATTTTCGAATAGAAGTTCGATTTGAGGGCCAGTGGCTGCCGTTCGCCTAGAAATGACCCTAATGCAGCACAGCAGCAGGTACAACAACTGCAGATCACCAGCGGGTGGGCATTGGCGCTGGCTTGATGCACCAGGCCCAGTTCTTGTGCCCTCTTTATCCTCGTTTTCGCTTCTTCTTTGGAAATACGCCGCCCGGCATTAAGTTCGACAATTGCGACAGCAAACCCCCCGAAGAACAGGCACTGGTCTTCCACCGGGGCGCTGCAGCCTTTGCCGTGGATCTTTGCCGATTTACGGCAGATACATTCGGTCACCGCCAGTTCATTCTCATCGGCTTGCTCGATCAGGTGCGAAACGATCTCTGAAGGCAGCACTTCCGAATTATTAGATAATGCCGACTCCCGGGGTACGATTCTGAAATATGGGATAACGTCACCTGTTTCAGGCTTTTCCGGGGCCGGGGTCATTTTTCGATACAGTTCCATCAATTCCTTACTCAACCAGGGCATCTGGAGCTCCGAAGCACCCGGGCCAAAGGTCAAGGCGGTGTAGCGGCCGTTTTCCCTGGTGCCGGTCCGCAGCAACCATGTTTTATGCAAAAGCCCGTCCAGTATCGGTAACAGTTCTTCTTTGCTGCGGCCCAGCCTTTTTGCTATGTCATCGATATGTTCGGAATACGGCCTTAGCTGGCTCAGGAGTTCCCCTTCTTCATCAGTGACTGAAAACGGTACTTCCAGTAATCTCCACTCGTCATTGTCAGGAGAAGCGGGAAAACCAAAGGGGAACTTCCTTAAATGTTCGATCACATTCTTGGCGATTTCAATACGCATTTAGCCTGCCCTCCCACACGGTCATAAGTCTATTACTGAAGTGTAATCGAAGTCAAGGCAAAATTAGCATCTACAAAAATTGGTTTTTGGCAAGAATGCATATCGGTTAATAGTCGCCTTATTTCTCTAATGGAGACAGTTTATTAAAAGGTAGTGTTAATAATTAACCATTCAACTCTGATATATTGAAGTTTGTTTGGTATTTGTTACTTGGTATTTGGTCCTTTAGTCACTTGCTTAGCATTTAGAGATCGTGATTTAGGATTTGGAGGGAAAGAAGGGGGTAGGGAAAATTGGGGGAGCCGAGGGGATTCGAACCCCTTACCTTCCCGATGGAATCGGGACGTTCTCCCGTATCAAATATTGATTCGGAGAGTTTTAACCATGTATTCGGTGTTTTTCCAGGACTTTATCTGTCGTTCTCTCTTTCTCGATTCAGTCATAGTAGAAAACTCTTCGGAATAAACTAACTTCCAGGGGCGGTATGGTTTAGTAGAAGGGGTATTCCCGTGATTATGATCGTATAATCTTCTCTGGATGTTGTCAGTCGAGCCGACATAGAATCTTTTTAGCAATTCGCTTTGAAGCACATACGTATAATACATAATATTCGCTGGTGGAGCCGAGGGGATTCGAACCCCTTACCTTTCCGATGGAATCGGGACGTTCTCCCGTATCAAATATTGATTCGTAGAGTTTTAACCATGTATTCGGTGTTTTTCCAGGACTTTATCTGTCGTTCTCTCTTTCTCGATTCAGCATAGTAGAAAACTCTTCGGAATAAACTAACTTCCAGGGGCGGTATGGTTTAGTAGAAGGAGTATTCCCGTGATTATGATCGTATAATCTTCTCTGCGATGTTGTCAGTCGAGCCGACATAGAATCTTTTTGCAATTCGCTTTGAAGCACATACGTATAATACATAATATTCGTGGTGGAGCCGAGGGGATTCGAACCCCTTACCTTTCCGATGCAATCGCGACGTTCTCCCGTTCTCCCAAGTGAACTACGGCCCCGTTGACTTCATCCATTATAACGGCGGCCGGTATTCTGAGCAAATTTTAGTACTTACTTTAGCGTAACTTTACAGAGATAGAACGCAACTAAACAGTAAACAGATCATTGTTGCACTTTTTACAAGGTAAATAAGGTAATCGAGTTGGATGCAAAAACTTAGATGTTGAAACCGAGGTGATTTAGCCAACTTACCTTCCCGATGTAATCGGGACGTTCTCCCAAGTGAACTACGGCCCCGTGACTTTATTCATTATAACGATGGCTGATATTCTGAGCAACTGCCGGTTTTACATCATGTAGTGAATGATGACTTTTTAAGTATTTCCGCTTATTGGTGGGAACGGGGGGTAATGATATAATTAACAGGTGGATATACTTTCCGGCTTAAACCCGGCCCAACGTGAAGCAGTGGAAGCCCCCGATGGGCCGTTGTTGATACTCGCCGGGCCGGGCAGCGGCAAGACCCGGGTCATCACCCACCGCATCGCCTACCTTATAAAAGTACGCGGCGTCAGCCCGCACCGCATCATGGCGGTCACCTTTACCAATAAAGCCGCCCGGGAAATGACCGAGCGACTTACCAAAATGGTCTCCTTTGCCATTCACGACATCACCATGGGCACCTTTCACGCCATCTGTGCCCGCATCCTGCGCAAGGACGGCCAGGCAATCGGCATCCAGCCGCATTTCGTGATTTACGACGACCAGGACCAGATCAGCCTGATCAAGCGTACCTTGCAGTCGTTGAACATCGACCCCAAACAGTTTGCCCCGGCTTCGATCGCCTCGGCGATTTCCGCTGCTAAAAGCCATACCTGGATACCCGGCGAATATCTGCAGCGCAGCCGGAGTTATTTCGACGAGGTGGTGGGGCGGGTCTACGAACAATATCAGAAATTACTGGACGACAGTAATGCCGTCGATTTCGATGACCTTTTGATGAAAACGGTGCTCCTTTTCCGCCGGAATCCGGAGGTGCTGAATAAATACCAGGCCCGCTATTCGCACCTGCTGGTCGACGAATTCCAGGATACCAATAACGTGCAGTACGAACTGATCAGACAGCTCGGCGGGAAATATAAGAATGTCTGCGTAGTCGGCGACCCCGACCAGTCGATTTACTCCTGGCGCTTCGCCGACGTCGGTAATATCCTGAGCTTCGAAAATGATTACCCCAACGCCAAAGTCATTCTGCTGGAACAGAATTACCGCTCTACCCAGAAGATTCTGGAGACAGCTTCTCAGGTGATTTCCTCCAATAAACAGCGGAAACAGAACAAGTTGTGGACCGAGAATGAAGCAGGCGAAGCGGTCAATGTCATCGAGACTTATACCGAACAGGAAGAAGCCCAGTTCGTGGTCGGGGAAATCGAGCGGCTGGCAGCAGCTGGGGAAGCGAAACTATCCGACTGCGCGGTGATGTACCGCACTAATGCCCAGTCTCGTGCCCTGGAAGAAGCTTTCATCCGTTACGGGACCCCGTATAAACTGGTAGCCGGGACCAAGTTCTATGAACGGCGTGAGGTCAAGGACATCGTCGCCTATCTACGGCTGATACAGAATCCGAACGACGACGTCAGCCTGTTGCGGATATTGAATGTCCCCGCCCGCGGCATCGGTGAGACCACGCAAAACAAGCTGACTGCCTGGGCGACGGTCCCTTAACGCACCGCTGCTGGAAACCCTGCGTATGGTCGGCATACCCGCCGCGGCCGGCGATACCTCAATACCGCAGTTCAGCCCCGCCATCACCCGCACCCTGGCCTCTTTTGTGAAAATCATCGATGAACTGATCGAACGCAGTAAACAGGTCAATCTGGTAGAACTGCTCGACCTTGTGTTCGCCCGTACCAATTATAAAACATATGTGACCGCCGAACCCCAGGGCGAGGAACGCTGGGAAACCGTCATGGAACTGCGCACCGTAGCCGGGCCGCACCGTGATACCCTACCACCCGACGGCTTGTCCGCCTTCCTGGAAGGGGTGGCCTTGATTTCCGATATCGACGGCTATGATGACGCTACTTCAGCAGTAACCCTCATCACATTGCACCAGGCCAAAGGGCTGGAATTCCCCATCGTTTTCATCGTCGGTATGGAGGAAGGACTCCTCCCCCACTTCCGCTCGCTGGACGACCCCACTCAGATGGAAGAAGAACGGCGGCTGGCTTATGTCGGCATCACCCGGGCGAAGAAAAAAGTCTATTTGGTACGGGCATTCCGGCGCAATTTGATGGGCCGCAGCAATGCCAGCGCTCCTTCCCGCTTTCTAAACGATATCCCTTCGTACCTGGTGAATAATAAGTCGTGGTGGCAGGGCGCCGCCTCCCCCGAAGTCCGAATCAACGATGCCGTATATGCCTGGAACAAACCGGCTGAAGCCCCGGCGCCTAAAGGGCCGGTAGTGGAATTTAATGCCGGGGAGCACGTCCGGCACGAACAGTTTGGCAGCGGGGTGATCGTCAGTTGCCGGTCGGTCAACGGCGACCAGGAATTGACTATTGCTTTCAACGGTAGTATTAAGAAATTGCTGCTCAGCTTTGCTAAATTACAGAAAATCTAGAAATCCCCTTCCTGTACTATTGACTTTTTACACGGAAACGTGTACCATGCGGACAACATGACCATTCAAATACTAACCCCGGAAGTTGTCGCCCGCATCGCTGCCGGTGAGGTCGTGGAACGGCCGGCAGCAGTGGTCAAAGAACTGGTTGAAAATTCTCTGGACGCCGGCGCAACTGTAATTTCCGTGGAAACGCGGGGCGGTGGCATCGGGCTCATCCAGGTCACCGATAACGGACGCGGCATCGCAGACGGACAATTGGAGATGGCTTTTACCCGGCATGCCACCAGCAAGGTCAGCAGTGAAACCGACCTCGAATCTATTTCCACCCTGGGTTTCCGCGGTGAAGCCCTACCCAGCATCGCCGCCGTGGCTGAAGTTGAACTGGTCACTGCTACCAAGGAATCTTCCGGTAACTATATCAACCTTTTTGACGGTAAAGTCACAAAGCAGGGTGTCCGGGGCCGTCCTCAGGGTACTACCGTTACCGTACGCAACCTGTTCCGCAATGTGCCCGCCCGTTTGAAATTTCTTCGGGCTCCCTCGACCGAAAATAGTCATCTGGCTAATGTCGTAACCCAGTACGCCCTGGCCTATCCGGAAGTGAAATTCCGACTGGATATCGACGACAAGAATATCGTCAACAGCCCGGGCAGCGGCCGCCTGTTGGACGCCGTCCTCGCGGTTTATGGGCTGGATACCGCCCGCAGTATGCTGGAGATCAAAAGGGACAACAAATGGAACGAGAATCAGTCTGGCAACATCACCGTCAGCGGGCTGATCGGGACGCCGCAAGCCACCCGGGCTAGCCGTGACTACATGAGTTTCTTCGTGAATCGACGCTGGATCAGCGGCCGCGTACTGCCGAAAGCAGTGGAGGATGCCTACCACGGCCTATTGACCGTCGGCAAGCATCCGGTTGCCGTCATTAATATCGAATTACCCGCCCGGGAAGTCGACGTCAATATCCACCCGGCCAAAAGTGAAGTCAAGTTCCAGAACGAACGCAGTGTTTTCGGCGCCGTGCAAAAGGCGGTCCGCAGTGCCCTGGTCGACCTCACCCCGGTACCATCTATCAACCAGCCAACCACGGTCTACCACATCTCTCCGCGTCCCGTTTCCCCAGCCGGCTTAACAGACACCATTCCGCTCTGGCAGCCAGCACCCGTGGCCAGGTCCACGCCGGAACCGGAGCAACCTTTACCTCTGATTCAAGCTGCCTTACCTGCCCTACGGCCCCTGGGGCAAATAGCCGGGAGTTACATCATCGCCGAGGGCCCGGATGGACTTTATATCATCGACCAACATGCTGCCCACGAGCGTATCATGTTCGAAAAAGTACAGCGGCAGCGGATGGATAAAAAAGTTGAAGTGCAGGGACTGCTCGACCCCGTGACTTTCGAAGCCACGCCCCGGCAGGATGCCCTGTTGAAATTACCGGGAAAAGACGACACTAGGTCACTGCAGGAAAGTTTGTCTGAATTCGGTTTTACCCTGGAACCGTTCGGCAGCACGACTTACCTTATCCGGGCGGTGCCCGCCGGGCTTGACGGCAAGCGCAGCATCGCCGCTCTACGTGAACTGCTGGATACCCCGGCTTCCGGTACCGGCTGGCAGGAAAAGATCGCCCAGTCCATCGCTTGCCACAGTGCCGTGCGGGCCGGCCAGGTCCTCAGTCTGGACGAAATGCGGCAGCTCATCCGGGGACTGGAGCAGACCACCCTTCCCCACGCCTGCCCCCATGGCCGGCCGACCGTGATTCACCTGGGACTGGCCCATCTGGAAAAAGAGTTTAAGCGGACCTAACCTTTCTTCAAACGGAATTCTATAGTTTTCGGCTCCCCGGTACCTTTCAGCGAAGCTGCCATTGCCAGCATCAGGTTGCGGATGAATTCCCTTGGATAGCTGCTGAGCGTAACCGGCAGGCCGTTTACATAGACCGACAGGTGTTCCAAGTTAGGTTTGATAAAACCTTCTTCGATCAGGTCGCACAGTGCTTTAGTATCCGGCCAGCCGAACTTACGGGCCTTGGTTTGGATATCTTCGTCGCTGACTACGGCGAACAACCCCTTGAGGTCGTTCAGCAGCGGCCCTGTTGCATTACGCTGGACTTCGATCTTGGGCGCCGACTCCGTTTTAAAACCTTCGGCGATGATGAGGTCGTAGTCTTCGCCCAGCAGCCGCACCACCTCGTCCAGGGAAGGTGCCGCCGTTGACGGGTTTCAACAACGCCACCCGGTCGTGGGTCGTCAGCACCATGGCTGCACTGCCCGACTGCCAGATGCCGCCAGCTATCGGTGCCGGGATGGTCGAGTTCGATTTCCTGGGCATGTTTGGCGGTGGCTACCCGGTAGCCCCTGGATTTCAATTCAATAAGCAACTTCTCAACTAATGTGGTTTTCCCTGAGTTGGAATGACCGACGACACATATTACCGGGGGCATATTTCCCTCCTGTAGTCCCAGGGTTTAGCCGGGATTCTTTTCGAATATCTGCCGGCCGATCCGGATGATATTGGCGCCTTCCTGTAAAGCGATACGGTATGAATTACTCATCCCCATGGACAGGTATTTCATCTCGATATTCACGATACCGCTTTCCTGTAGTTCCTTAAATAAATGCCTGGTGGTGATGAAGTACGGCCGGGCTTCTTCCGGATTCCCCACCCGCGGCCCCATGGTCATCAAACCCACTAACTTGAGATGCGGTAAGCGGGCGATTTCCCGGGCGGCTGGAACCACTTCTTCCGGCAGTAAGCCGGCTTTTTGTTTCTCGCGTCCGCTGTTTACCTCGATCAATACCGGCATCGTCCGGTTCAGAACAGCACATCCGGCGCTGATGTCCCGGGCTAATACCAGGGAATCGACCGTCTCGATCATATCGAACATGGCCACGGCTTTCTTCACCTTATTCCGCTGCAGGTGGCCGATAAAGTGCCAGGTAATTTCTTTTCCCATGATGTTCTGGACCTGCTCCGTTTCCTGCAGATAATTCTCCCCCATGATCCGGGCGCCGGCAGCCACTGCTTCCCGGATCTCTTCCGTTGTCCGGCCTTTGACCACCGTGACCAGTTCCACCCCCTGGGGCAGTTCCGCCGTTATCCTCTTCAAGTTGTCGGTTATATGACTCACCCGATAATTCTAGCAGAATCCCGCTTGACTATCGAGGTCAGATATTAGACAATGGAAACCGTATCTTCGTTGTCCCGGGGCGTAGCGCAGCCTGGTAGCGCACCTGCATGGGGTGCAGGGGGTCGACGGTTCAAATCCGTCCGCCCCGACCACTCCCGAAGTGGTCATGGGATTCTTGATAACCTCCCCTATATAATTTCCCTTTCCTGTTCTGGCCTTATTCTTCCCTGACAGCGTAGCTATTGCTAAAGAGTCGTATTTGTTATAAAATCGCCTTTGCTGTCCCATTTTTCGGACACGATAATATTCTCTCAGGGAGGGCTTGTGTTTGAAGGCACTGGGCAGGCACCTGTTACTGGAACTCAAGGACTGCGACCGCGTCCTGTTGAACGATCTGGAAGCCCTCCGGCAGATCCTCCGGCAGGCCGCGGCTGAATGCGGCGCGGAAATACTATCCGATTCATTCCATCACTTCAGCCCCCAGGGCGTCAGCGGCGTGGTTATCATCGCTGAATCACATCTGTTCATCCATACCTGGCCGGAACACGGTTATGCCGCCGTTGATATCTTCACCTGCGGCACCCGGGTCAAACCGGAACTGGCAACCCAATTCCTTATTGCCAGGCTGGGGGCAAAGAACCAGATCATAATCGAAATGCAGCGAGGTATCCTGTAATGACACACCAACCCGTCAACTGGTTTTTCGACCATATCAGCGACAATTTGATGCAGCTCCACGCTGTCGACAAAGTGATCTACTCCGGCCGGACCAAATTCCAGAAGATCGATATCATGCAGACCGGGGCCTTCGGCAAAGCCCTGGTGCTGGATGACAAGATACAGTCGAGTGACTTCGATGAATTTATCTACCACGAATCACTGGTCCACCCTGCTCTACTCACCCATCCCCAACCCAAAAAAGTGTTCGTTGCCGGCGGCGGCGAAGGAGCTACGCTCCGGGAAATCTTAGTCCATCGATCGGTGACCCGGGCCGTGATGATCGATATCGATAAGGATGTCATCAAGGTCTGTAAAAAATACCTGCCCGAATACTCCCGGGGGGCTTTTGACGACCCCCGTACGGAACTGCGCCACGAGGACGCCCGGGCTTACCTGGAGAAGACAAAGGAAAAATTCGACGCCGTTATCATCGACCTCACCGAACCCATCGAGGAAGGCCCGGCTTACCTGCTTTACACCAAAGAGTTTTACCGCATGGTATCCGACCGTCTGACGGCCAACGGCCTGGTGTCCGTCCAGGCCGGTTGCGCCAGCCTGATCGAATTAGTTAACTTTTCGGCTGTTTACCAGACACTGAAAAGTATTTTCCCGGTGGTCCTGCCCTACCAGGCCGACATTCCCTCCTTCGGGGGGCCGTGGGGCTTCTGTTTAGCTTCAAAAGGTATCCTGCCACCATCTCCAGTGGAAATCGATAAACGTATCATCGCCCGTAAACTCAAATTGAAATATTACGACGGCCAAACTCATCAGTATATGTTCTCTATCGCCCAACCCCTGCGGCAGTATCTTGAAAAACAGGCCCGCGTCATCACCGATAAAGAACCACTGTATATCTACGGCATGGGTAGATAACCGCCCGGCACTGTTAACTATTCTCTTTATGCCCGGTCAGCAATACCCTGTTCAATGAAAATACCGGCCGGGCTATCGTTTGTCCCATTACCGGCACCAACTGGAATTATCCCTTCCATGTCGCTATCACGAACCACCCGCAAGTCAGCGGCTTTATCATGGTCGAGCAGGTCAAATCACTCGATTTCCGGGCCCGGCAAACTAAAAAGATCGGCACCGCCCCGGAAGATTTGCTGGCCGAAGTCCTGGCTCTGCTCGATGCCTGTCTATATTAGTTCTCGACTAAGCCACCGCTTTAATCTTACTTTCCCGGTAGCTGGTCTACGAAAGCTGTGACTACTCTCCGGTATTCCTTCGGCTTTTCAATTAGTATCCGATTTTACAGCAGTTTCTTCTCGTTTCGCAGTATCATCGGATTACAAGTTTTACAATGCGGACAAGGTTTTTGTGGCATCAGCCGGCCTTCATCTTCTTTTACCGGCGTCCAGTATACCTCACCGCAATCACAGGTACAGGGGACTTCTTCCAGGTCTTCCCGTGGTTTCCAATGTACTTCACCCATATTCCCTACCTGCCGTACGATTTATTTCTTCAGGACAGATCTCTCTTGATCTGTTCAAATTAATAAATATACTGTATCCCAACCCCCGAAATCATTCATAAAACGCATATTGTCACCTCTCCGTACAACTATGATGATAAACATTCTGTTTACTGGAAAACAGCATACAACCATAATACAGTAAAATATTGGGTAAAGTTGTTGACAGTCCTGTATTGTGGTAAATATAATACTCCAGAGACGAAGGTTTCAACCTTAGCCTGTGTTAAGTAACTCTTTTTAGACACGGGGTGCATCATTTAGGAGGCTCCTTTCACTTATGCATGAGAATAAACTACGGATAGTGGCTATTACACTAAAGTTAATTTTAGCTATCAGCATAATGACTTGCATGCTCCTTTCGTGTTCAACAGCAACATCCCAGGAAAATGATACCGTTGGTAATATGATCACCTTCAGTCAGAATTACTCTTTAATAAATAAAATTCCTGATAACATTTTTCTTGCCTCCGATCTGGAACCTTATTCCTCTGTAAATGAAACAATATCTTACAGTAATAGAGAAAAATGTGTCAGGTTTGATGCGACACAGGGTGCTTTTGGTAAATTGATAGTGGCTGGTTTGTCTCCCTCATTATCCTCAACTGTCTCTTTCGATATTGAAATGGGTAGGACAAACTATAATGCGGAACTAAATATATTTACTGGAAATGCATGGCTTATTGCGAAGGTTTTAGACAATGCTCCAACCGATACCTTAAGGATTTATTCCTATTATTACAACCCAAAATTAGTATATAGAGAATTCGAAGTCATCAACGTTGGAACGAATGATTTCTGTAGATTTAAGTTATCGATTTCAACAGATAGTGCGAACAAAACAAACACCATATATATAAATGGAAAGAAAAAGATCACTTGCCCTATTTTATGGTATGATGCCGGTTTCTCACCGACATCATATGACACATTTATGAATCCATTCGCCTATTTTTATTTTTCTCTATTAACTCCCGGAAATTCAGCCTATCTGGAGCTGTATTCGATAACTCAATCCATTCCTAAATACAGATACGTAACGCCAATTTCAAATCCCAACATTGTTCCTTTCGGTATAGATGGCCCTCATTCATATGAATATATTGATGACGGACTGGCACTAATGTTGGCTAATGGACAACGTGGCACAATTTGGGCTGATCCTGTATATATTAAAGATTATTCAAATGAAGACCTGATGTCTTTAAAACGCCTTATTTTCGATAATGGCTGGGAACTTGGAATTCATTATTCGGAACGGCTAAACTCATTGAAATGGGAAGATGCAAAAAAACTAATGGATAGTGAATATAACTTTATAACAACAACATTTAGTACTCAGCCAAAATCATGGTGTAGTTTAGGAAATGCAGATAACACAACCCACGCCGATTATGCTTACACGAATCTGGGGATGGTATGGAGAAATGCAAAAAATGGCGTAGGGATTTTTTCTAATATTGGCAACCTTATGGATGAAGACTGGAATTTTTGGTCTAGTGCCTCGAAAGCAGGTGCCGTGATCCCGTCTTTCACACATAGATTAGATAGTGATCCAGCAATCATGTTCTCTATCGGTCCGCGAAATTTATCATCTTTCATTTACAATTATAAAAACAAAAATATCCAAATCGTAGGATATCGAGAATATTGGGAAACTGTACAAAATTCATATCATACTTCAATTTCAAATTTTCAGTTTGAAGGAGGGTCTCTTCTTAACTTCACGATTGAGAATATATCAGGCAAATCAAGGCTGTTTATCTCCGACCCATCTTTAGTAAAAGTTGAAGATTCAAACGGACAACCCATACCGTTTATACAAGTAGATGGCGGTATCATAATTGAGGTTATTCCGGGAAATTATCGTTGTACTTATTAGCTATTTTTGTCGAACTGATAGGACAATATCTTGAGGTTATGCATAATAACTCCAAATCACGGACGCCTTGATGAAGGTTTAAAAAACACAGCAAATCATCTTACTCGAGTCCTTGCACTTTCCCATGACATGTTGGTACTTGAAAGCCCGAAATCATTCATTTCCCTAAAAGGTTGGCTTGATCTTAAGCATTTCAGACCCGATATAGTTCACATTTACCTACCCTGTACATTTTATTCGTTAATATTTACTAAAATCATATCCTGTTATTGTCGAAAGGTTAAGATTGTTTTTTCAGCTTGCCAACCACCATGGAACGTCGCTATGATAAGTTTTTTTAGAAAGTTCCTCAAACCTGATGTTGTATTGATTCAATGTAGGAATACAAACACTATATTTTCTAGTTTAGGATTTAAAACCCGTTTCCTATCGAGCGGGGTTAATACTAAGAAATTCAATCCTGTTGCTCCGGACAGAAAACGAGAACTCAGGGAAAAATACTCTATAGATATCAGAAAATATGTTATTATGCATGTTGGGCCCATATTACGGCAGCGTAATATTCAAATACTGAAAAGACTCCAAAGAGATCCGGAAAATCAGGTTATAATTATCGGAAGTACATCAATCAAACCGGATGTTAAACTAATGAAAGAGTTGAATAATAGCGGTTGTATTGTCTGGGTAAAGTATTTGGAATATTTAGAGGAAATATATCAATTAGCAGATGTGTTTGTTTTCCCAACAACAAATAAGTCACATTCCGCCATAGACCAGCCACTTACAGTATTGGAAGCGATGTCATGTAATATACCAGTAATTTCAACACCTTTTGGTGGTTTACCTGAGGTTCTTAAAGAAGAAGATGGTATTTACTTTTTTTCTAATGAAGAAGAACTAGTATACAAGGTTAAAGAAATCAAGACGGAAATCACGAAAACCAACACTATGAACAAGGTTTCCCATCTGTCATGGGATAATATCGCGAAAGAACTCGAAGGAATATATAACGATTTGTAAAAACCATTAAAATTATTCATGTACCGGTATTTGGGGTTTTACCATGTAACTCCTTATATTATCAATAAATAGATGTGGTCAGGCAAGTTTGTAGATATCACTTCCAAATCTATTACAGGTTTGGAGATTTGTGTAAATAACTAAACTAGATCAGGTAAATTGAAAAACAAGATGGTGTAAGAAATGGAAAGAGTTGTAGTCACGGGTGGAGCCGGTTTTATAGGTTCCAATCTGGTCCAGGCATTATCGAGATATTTTAAGGTTACCGCCATTGACGACCTGTCGACCGGAAAAATCGAAAACCTGGATGGCCTGATTGATGGTGATGCGGTTACTTTCATTCATACGAATATTTTAGACTTAGACAAGTTAACCGAGGTTTTCCGTGGTATTCGTTTTATCTTCCATCAAGCTGCGTTACCAAGTGTTCCGCGCGCAGTATTGAGAACCCCATTTTGGTAAATGAGATAAATGTACATGGCACTTTAAACGTACTGGAGGCGGCTAAACGCAACAATGTAAAAAAGGTTATTTTCGCTTCTTCCTCTTCAGTATATGGTGATACGCCGGTAATGCCGAAAATCGAAACCATGATACCTAATCCGTTATCGCCCTATGCCGTCACAAAACTAACCGGAGAATACTATTGCCAGGTGTTCAACACGATTTATCATCTACCAACAGTATGTCTGCGCTATTTCAATGTATTTGGGCCAAAACAGAATCCATATTCGCAATATTCGGCAGTAATACCTAAATTTATAGTTCAACTAAAACAAGATAAACCGCCGACGATTTATGGGGACGGAACGCAATCACGTGATTTTACATATATTAAAGATGTCGTCCAAGCCAATATACTAGCGGCACAGTCCGATGCTTCCGGAGTTTATAACGTCGGTTCAGGAAGCAGTACATCCATAAATAATTTAACAAGTATGATTTCAAAGATACTGGATAAAAATATCATGCCTGTACATGAACCAGCACACAGCGGTGATGTTAAAGACAGCCTGGCAAGTATTGAGAAAGCCGGGTTATTTGGTTACCAACCAAAATACAGTTTGGAAAAGGGGCTGGAAGAAACCATCCAGGCACTTGATACTTCTCTCGGGAATTAACTGATTTTTATGTTTGATCAATAGACAAAGCGCTTTTCCGAGACAGATTCCAAAAACAGACTGACAATTCAACCTGTTACTTTTTCTGTTTTCACCTGCTTTTTCCTGGCTGGGTTTTAATAAAGTGATGTATTATTCCGGCACGATATATCTTACTCGTAACTTATGTTATTATTATGACTATTGCATTACTTTCCGCTACTGAATAGAATATTAGGTTATATTACTTTGTTTGGAGAAAAATGTAGTTAAGATGAAATAAAGTGAAGTATGGGTAGATTGACATCCCAGCCGTCGTTTGGTAGTTTATCTACAATTAGGTATACGTATGTACTGTGAATACTATTTACCTTGGTACTATTTCTAGGTAGGAGATGGTCAAATATGAAAAAAATCCTGGCATTCCTATTATCATTAACAGTGCTGTTGATGACAGCAAGCCCGGCTTATGGTGCTGCTATACATCAATCTAGCGCTGTGATCTCTCAGAATCAACCGCCACCAACAGTTCCCTGGTCGATAAGTACTGTCGATTCGGTGAACTCACCTGCTTGGCGTACTGCAATAGATCTCGATACCAGTAATCATCCTCATGTCTCGTATTTTACATGGGAAGGTTCTTTAAGATACGCCAGTTGGGATGGCTCGGCCTGGAATCCCGTAACACTGGCAACCGGTTTAAAGGGTGCTAATGGACCGGAACCCGCTGAAAGTATCGGCGTACATATGCGTACCTCGTTAAAACTTGATGCCAGTAATAATCCGCATATCAGTTATGCTGACTATGCTGATCCTGATAATGGTAATTTGGGTTATACTTTCTCGAATGGCAGCTCTTTTTCATTTGAAACAGCAGATAATACCTCTAAAACTGGGTGGTTTTCGTCATTAGCTTTTGATACCAACGGCACACCCTTAATCAGTTACTATGACTATGGTAATAATGATCTAAAACTTGCTGTTAGGGTTGGTAGTGACAACTGGACGTCTCAGACCATTGACAGTACTGGTGATATAGGCAGGTGGACTTCATTAGCCATCAGCAGTGACAATGTTATTCATATCGGTTATTTTGATGCAACAAATACCAGTCTAAAATACGCCCGCTGGGATGGATCCTGGACAATTTCAACCCTTGATGTAAATGCAGGAGACCAGGCATTAAGCCTTGCTTTGGATTCGAGTAATAATCCCCGTATTGCTTACTATGGCTCGAGTAGCGTACCCAAATTTATCAGCTACAACGGTACTACCTGGTCTTCACCGGAAACTATTCCCGATATTGGTATCGATGTCGACACCGGTTGGTGGAATTCGCTAGCAATCGATAGTTCGAATAATCCCCATATTGCATGTTTTCAGTATGGTAGTAACAATGGTAACCCATATAACTTGATTTATGCTACCAAGTCCGGTAGTACATGGTCGGTATATACCATTGAGAACGAAGGCGATGTCGGGTCAAACACATCCCTGACTCTTGATTCAACCGGACATCCCTTTATTGTGCATCAGAATAATACTGCCCACACCCTTGAATGTGTAACAACCGCCTGGCCGGTTGTTACCAACAGTAGTGCTACTGATATTACTACCGGCAGTGCAACCTTGCATGGAAATCTTGCTTCTTTGGGTGTAGCCACCACTGCTACGGTATCCTTTGAATATGGCCCCACGACTGGTTATGGCTCCACCGCTGCGGGAAGCCCTGCTACTTTAACAAGTACAGGTGCTTTTAGTGCAGCTATTACTAGTTTGACTGCCGGCCAGCTTTACCACTTCCGGGCAAAAGCCGTGAGTGCCGGTTATCCGGATACTTACAGTGCTGACATGACCTTTACCGTTAGTACACAAGCTCCGCAAGTAACTACCACGGACCAGGATCCGACTCAGGTATCGAATAACTCCGCCCTGGCCAGCGGTAATCTGGCATCGATGGGTTCAGCGACCAGTGTAGATGTATTCTTCGAATATGGACTGGACACCAATTACGGAAATTCAACTTCGACACAGACATTAGCTACCGCCGGGTCTTTCAGTATCTCCATCACCGGCCTGAATCCTGGAATAAACTATCACTTCCGTGCCCGGGCAAATGGCGGGCTTAGCGGGAATGCCACCGGTACAGATAAAACATTCACGACCAAGACCGGGCCTGGCGTCACTACTGTAGCACCAACCGGCACTGATATTTTGACCACTACGGCTGTATTAAGGGGTAACTTAACTTCCCTTGGTACTGCCACTTCCGCTGGCTTATCTTTCCAATACGGACCGGATACCAATTACGGAAGCTCGATAACAGCGATACCGGCTTCTTCGGCAGCACCGACAGCCTTTACTGCTACCATCACCGGATTAACCCCCGGTGCGACTTATCATTTCCGGGCTGTTGCTGATGGAGGAGCAAGCGGTACAAATTATGGAGAAGACAGGCAATTTAATGCGCTGTTACCACCATCAGTAACGACAAACGCCGCAAGTAATATCGCCTTAGATTCCGCCAGGCTAAATGGGACATTATCTCAGCTTGGTAACACAGATTCGGTAATTGTTACATTTGAATATGGCCAAGACACAGCCTATGGATCAACAGTTACTGCAACGCAATCACCGATGACAGGCATCGGTGTGTTCAGTGCCGATATCTCCTCATTAGCTTCAGCAACAGATTACCACTTCCGGGCTAAGGCAGATGGCGGAATTAACGGCATTGTTTATGGTAGTGATGTTACGATACGTACCGGTTCAACCAGCCCTTCTATAACTACCGATAATGTGACGAACGTAACCAACAATTCGGCATCCGTTGCCGGTAGCCTGACGAATCTGGGTACGGCAACAACCGTAAATGTTTCTTTCGAATATGGTTTGACTACCAGTTACGGAAGTGTTACCACTCCGGGGACTATGATTGCAACCGGTATCGCTAATGGTTCGATTACCGGCCTTTTGCCTGGGACCACTTATCACTTCCGTGCCAAAGCAGACGGAGGTGCCCATGGTGCCGGTTATGGCGAAGATATGACCTTTACCACGGAAATACCTCCTACAGCGACAACTAATATAGCGACTAACATATTGACAGATACAGCCACCTTGAATGGGCATCTTGATACCATGGGTACAGCGACAACGGTTAATGTATCTTTTGAATATGGATTAGATACAAATTACGGAACTGCGACCACGTCACAGACGATGTCTGGTACTGATGACTATAGTATAATTATTAGTGGATTAATCCCAGGCGCTACTTATCACTTCAGGGCTAAGGTAGACGGCGGTCTCAGTGGGGTAGGTTACGGCAATGACAGATCACTTCAAACCGTATTTACTCCTCCCACAGTACTTACCGGCAGCGCCGGTTCGCTAACCGGTTATTCGGCTGCGGTCAGCGGTAATCTCACCGGTAGAGGCACTGCCTCAATTATCAATGTCTCCTTCGAATACGGCCCGACCACCGGGTACGGCAGCACCACAACTCCAGTTGCTCTAGATGGAACCGGTGCCTTTACCGCAACTATCTCCGGATTAAACAGGAATACGGTGTATTACTTCCGGGCTAAAGCTGATGGGGGATACAGCGGTATCGCTTACGGCACCGACCAGACATTCACCACTCTCAACCCTCCCCTGGTGGTGACAAATGCTGCGAGTGCAGTATCATACACTTCAGCTACATTGAATGCGAACTTGTCTGATTTAGGATCATCCACACCGCCTGTTAGCGTTGTTTTTGAGTATGGCACCACCACTGCTTACAGCAGTGTTACTGTCTCCGTAACTATGCCTAATACAGGATTGATCAGTGCGGATGCTACTGGCTTATCTTCCGGCACCGTTTATCATTTCCGTGCCAGGGTAGATGGCGGGGCACAAGGGTTTTACTACGGCAGTGATATGACCTTCACTACCTCACAAGTTAGTTCAGGTGGTTGGGGCGGAGGAGGCGGCGGCAGTGTTAGTCCTGCCGGTCCGGGAATTACTTCTTTAAGCCCTTATATCAATTCCGAAGGCCTGTTTAACCTCGCGGCCGTTATTAAGTCAGAAGACGGCTTTGTCCAGATAAATGTAGAAAAAGGGGTACTTGCCCGTACCAGTGATAATCAACCATTAAACTACGTCAAGATCGTTCCGATAGATACTAACCCGAATGGGCAGAATGATATCGAATTAATCAGTAAGGTTTACGAGATCACCCCCGCCGGGGCCACTTTTAATCCTTCGATCTCGATAATGATCTTCTATGACGCGGCTTCCTTGCCTAAGGACATTGATATCAGCAGCCTCGCCATTGGAGTCTACAATACTACAGAATCAAGATGGCAGTTGCTGGATAGTGTCGTCGACCAGGCAGCACATCGTGTAACCGCCCAGATCGGCCACTTCAGCCAGTATGCCTTGATCGGTAAGAATACCCCACCCATAACTACTCCACCTCCACCCAAACCGGCGGAATTTTCTGTATCCGGTGCGAAAGCCAGTCCTGCCAGCAGTTTGCCGGGCAAGGATATTACCATCAGTATCAAGGTATCTAACACGGGTGGTACTCAGGGCTCGTACGTCGTTATACTAAAGGTAAACGGAGTAACCGAGTCCAGTAAGACCGTGGAAGTGCCAGCCGGTTCAGAACAGTCGGTTTCTTTTACAGTCAACGAAGATACCCCGGGGAACTACCTTGTCGATATCAACGGGGTAAAAACATCTTTCCAGATTGAAGCCCCTACCCCGACATCAACCACACCGGCAGCTACCGCGACACCAGGGAGCGGAGGGACTAGTGCGTGGTTAATCGTGATTTATGTTATCGCTGGCGTTATCGTAATCGGTGTAATAGCTTACTTCATAACAAAAACGGTAAGAAGCCGAAAAAGATTTTAACCGAATAAACAAATTCTAACCAATAAAAAACGAGAGAAGTTAAGAACTTCTCTCGTTTTTTATATAAGATAAAGGTTGGTGTATTTGAAATATTTTATCGGGCACAATCACAAAATATTAATTATTTCTTGAACAGATCAATCAGACCGTGAGACTAGTTTTCTTCTTAATAAACGCAAACACACGATACCGCTTAAAAAGGACAATGCAATTGCTCCAACAGCACCGAGTAAGCCTAACTTTGGTATGAATATAATACTGAGGATAATATCTAGTAGTGCAATCATTCCTACACTAATATTAGTCAGCTTTATACCTTTAAGCCCTTCTGAATTATAAATGGATGTATATATACCATAATACATGATTAATATCGCCGCGATGGCGAAAATTATCATAAGCGTTAAATTAGTGGGATATTTTTCCCCATACAGTTTTAGTATGACGAATTCAAGAGCAAAAACCAACGGTATACCAAGAATAAAAAGATAGGGTACAAGCCGATCCATTTTTTTTAAGATCGACTCTTTGTCTTTGTATTTTGAAGCCGCGGGGAAAAAGACTAAATTAAACGTGATGAAAAGCACTGAGGCAACGTTAATGGTAGGGGAATAATAGGCGTTATATATACCAACATCTGCATCTGTCATATATCTACCAATTAAGAATTTTCCCATGTTTGTATACAGTGAAGAAGACAAACCAGCGATGAAGGCGAATAACGCATACTTCGCTAGTACCGAGGCCCATGACCGATCAATTACAAAATGAAAAAACCGCTTACCTAATGTAATCATGGCTAGTATCCCGCACACCCCGAAGCCGATCATTTGCGGATAAACCATGGCCCGGAAAGACAATTCGCTATTAGATATAAAAAGTAAGAAGCCGCCAAGTAAAATTATCCCGAAGATTGGTTGGATCAGGGCAAAGACACGCATTTTCCCGATACCTCTCTGCGTGCTTGTGGCAACGTTGTACAAAACATCCAGTACGGAGGTGGCCAGGGCAAAATAAAATAAGTCGGCTGTAATCGCCAGGAGGTTGGATATTTGGATACGAAAAAGGAATAAAACTAAAGTGGTGGCAATAGTATAAAAAAAGACCAATACAAATGTTGTATTGGCAATTATTGAACGACTGGTAGCATCTTTAGTTTCGCTTAGGTATCTCACCATGGCGCCACTAAAACCTAGAATCATCGGGATTCGGAATAGATCTTGAGACGATTGTACTAGAATGAACTTGCCATATTGTTCGGGGCCCAAAATTCTACCGCCAAGAATACCAAAAATGAAGGTAAGAAGGGTCATTATACCGCTGCCTAAGGTCACGAAGGATAAGTCTTTGAGGAAAGACTTCGCTTCAAGACTCATCTCTTCACCGATGATGCGGTGATAAACAATCCTTGTTAAATTAGTTACCCATGTAAGGGGACGGTTTAATAAACTCCGGTTTTTCAAATATTCACCTGCGTTGAATACCTTTAATATCCTGCGGTTTTAAAAATGTGTGTATCGATGAATTTTGATAATAACGAATCGTATACGGCATTATTTATTAGTGCTGAAGGAAAAATTTACAATGATATGTTTTGTCATCATTGTATTTCTTACAATCATATGCGCTTCCTTGATGATAAGATAGTGGATTTATCATATCATGGCTTTAACCAATATGCGATGTTTTTTACCGGGAAAACAATGTGTCCCTTGTAGTGCTTAGTAATGTATTAGCTGTTTTTTTGGTGCTAGTCGGTTACTATTATTATTACTAAATACCTACATACAAACAAACTTGGTAATATGATACTAAATTATTTGTTATAATCTAGTTTATGGAACTCTTGGGCCTACGTGACCATTATTTTCGATATTAGGTATCCTTATACTCAACATCGGGTTGATACGATGACTTGATTGAAGGTGAAAAGTTGGTATCTTTAAGAAAACACTACGCCAGCGAAAAACAATCTTTAGAGTATTGTCTGAAAACATACTCTATTCATGAACAAAAAGCACAAGAATGCATCGCACGGTTTAATAAATTTTCCCGAGTTGGCCAGGATTCAAAAATCCTGGAGATAGGCGCGGCGCAAGGCTCTCTACTAATTGCTCTGAAACGACTCGGTTATGATTGTGAGGGAATTGAACCTAGCGAAGATGCACTAAAAGTTGCTCAAAAAATGAAGGCTGAATTTGATATCGATATCAAATTATCAAAAGGTTTTGCTGAGCACCTTCCGTTTGATGATCAACAATTCGATTTTGTGATAGCTATCAGCGTTCTGGAACATGTGTTTGACCCTCAATCAGTAATCAAAGAGGTTTTCAGGATTTTAAAACCAGGAGGCACTTTCTATTTTTCTACGACTTCATGTCTGTGTCCCTGGCAGGGAGAAATTAGGTATCTGCCGTTTTTCAGTTGGTATCCAAATAGGCTAAAACGTAAAATTATGAAAAACGCCCAAGTTCATATGCCGTCATTAGTCGGATATACCGATACTCCCGCAATAAATTGGTTCACCCCTTTTAGTATAAAGAAAATGTTAAAAAAAGCTGGCTTTAGTAAAATATACGATACTTGGGATGTGGTATTAGCTCCTACATCTCCTTACTTAAAAAAGGGATGGGTTAGATTTACCCTTCGTGTAATACGGCTGAATGAATTTACCAGGAGAATGGCAGACATCGTAAGCCCGGCTGGAGTACAAGCAATCGCAAAAAAAATATAAGATATCCCAAGTTCAATATCATATTCGAACATCGAATTATAATCATTTCTTAATATATGGCCAGGGAACCGATCCTAACAACATCAACTCTGATCTACTATTTCGGTATTCATCAAAAAGAATGATCCTAACCCAACTACTTATACCTTATCGTCATCCTCAAAATGTTACTTTAATTTCACTGGGAATATAGTTTTAAGGGTTGCGGTTTTTTTAAAAATATATTATCCTGTTGGTGGCGTTACATTTTATCGTCGGGAATATTAGAGACCTTCAGACAACATATCAGTATTTGGTTTGAATTTAATTTATTTAGTTATAACGCTAACTTAAAACTCGTGGTTTTCTAGCCTGTTTTTCTGAGGAGGTCCCTATAGTTATCATATAATTCCTGTGGATATTAGTCTTAATGGTATTATATATTAGGTTGTTTTTTAAGTAATGAATGATTGGGGGTATTTGTGAAATTGTTATTGTATTTAGGAAAAGTCAAGAGATACCTGATCAGTATTATTCAGAACAGTAAAAAGGTAGGTATTAAAACCAGGTATCTGATTTCGGTTTTAACCGTTATAAGCTTGCTTCTAGGTATTGAAATCGGGTTCAATAGACCGTCATCTGTTTCATGTGCGTTATTGACCTCTCCATCCATTGTGACAGAAAAAACGGATGATAGGGTAAATGCGGAAGATAATATAAATCAGTCGCCTACAGCAGCACCATCAACGGGCGCTCTTTACCCTGTATGTGTTTTTTATTATGGAGGTTACACGGCAACAGTCAGGCAACAACTACTTGCTACCTTACCTCAGTTTGTAGTACTAAACACTCCGGGTGGTTCTTATAAAGGTTCGATTTCATCTCCTACCCCCTCAGATATCGCAGAGCTTAAAGCAGCAGGAATAAAGGTCCTGTCTTATATTTCAACAGGTAACCTGGTTCATTTCCAATTTGCATGGGATAGCCCGCCAAACGACCGGGATTTTGTTCGTGGCTGTATTGAGACTATCGCTGCTGAAGGTTGTGACGGAATATACTTCGATGAAGGCGGTGTGGGGTATCGTCCTTCATATGCCGATCGTTATCTAGAGGCTCCAGCTCTTGACTTATATGGGAATCCAAATTCTTGGGCGGGATACACTATTGAGGACTATGCTTCTTATACTCACTCCTTTGGTATGATCGCAGTCGAAGGGACGGATTTTTATGAAACACGGTTTTTGAATACGAATATCTTCGAAATATTCGATTATGTCATGACGGATGAGAATTATTATCCCAGGAATCCGGGCGACGCGGGAAATAGGGTATGAAGCACAATGTTGGGTGATCAGCCAGGACATATATGATGCTGATACAGCAGCTCTTTATACAAATGAGGCTCTCGACCGTGGTTTTGGAGCAGCTTATCAATGCTCCAGTTACAGAACGCTGGAATACTGGTATGAAACTTATATTTCACTCCTGACTTCGACTACCCCTACTACAACAGACCCTCCGTCGACAAGTAATAATCAGCTCAATATTACTATTCAAGGACAAGGTACCACCAGTTATGGTACCGGAACAATCAACATTCCAGATAACCAGAGAGTGAGTATTACTGCTATCCCGGCTACAGGTTGGATATTTCGATCGTGGAGTTGGCCTGGAAACGACTATAATTATGCCGGTTGGACAGAAAACCCTGCATCATGGACAATGGCCAATGATATGAACATTATCGCAATATTCGATCAGGTTTACTCATCTAACCAAGTATCACCGCCAAATCCCGTGTCCAATCCAGTAGTACCAAACGATACATCAACAGCTTCAGGGAGTGGTACTCAAGGAGGAACTAATCCCGCCAGCGGAGCTATAATAGCTCCTCCCATTAAATCGTCCTCAGAGCCAAAGGTTACTGCAGTAGAAGTAACTGCCATTACAGGTTCGTCGGCTAATATTTCATGGACCACGGACGAATTGACTATCGGGCAGATAGAATATTCGGTGGATACACCAGCTTTATCGCAAATCGAAAAAACTCTATCCTTAGACCATATCGTAAATATTACCGACTTAAAACCTTGTACAAAATATAGTTTTAACATTATGTCTTACGATCAAAATAAGAAATTGACTAAATCCGATAGTTATACTTTCACAACAAATGGCGTCATGGCGGAGTTCGACATTACTGAAGTAAAAACTTATCCAAGAGAAATAAAACCTGGCAAAAATACTATTATTGTCGTAACTGTAAAAAATAGTAGTGAATCAACCGGAACCTGTGAGTTAACCCCGATTATTCAGGGACCTGAAATAATTACTATTGGAACTCGCAGTTTTGAGGTTGGACCTGGTGAAAATAAATCAGTGGAGTTTTCAGTAGTTTTCACACAAAATGGTATTTATAAAATAACTGTTAATGATGTATCCATTACACAAAAAGTAACTGATATGCCATCGAAAACGTATTATGTAACTAATTATGATTATTTGAATGAATTTTATACAAAACTAACTGATTCAGAATCACCCGATTTTGATACACGAAATTATTCTTTATTTTTCCAGATTATTACAGCGATTTCGAATCAAATGTAACCGAAGACGGAGTGATTAGGCAAAATATCTAGAAAAATCAGCTTGCGCTATGGAAGATCTCCTTGTAAGAAATTCCGTGGTATTGATGTGGTTTTATCAAAAGCTTAATAATTAGTCATATTATGTTAGATCATTAGTAGTACATGTCTGGTGACATTGTAGTATTTAGGCTTATGTAATTCTTTTTCAACCTATTTTCGCACAAAATAGACAATTTCTTCCTCAATACAATCATTCTTGAATTCTTTATTACCGTATAAATATCCATATAAAGAATTATGAAATATGCATGTCAATCGCCATTTTGTTTTACAGTATTCGTTAACTTTGTTATATTGAGAGTATTAGTTAGGTTTTGTGTATTCTAGTAATCTTGACTCTATTTCATCTTACTGTTACTTTTTTATGAAGTAATAACGGATGTATCTTATAAAACAATGTGCTCGTCATACTTATATGATTTTACATTAACGTTCAACTATGTTAAATAGTTATAGTCCATATTGGTTATTTTATAAGTAATTCTGACTTTCTCACATGATAAAATTGACACTAAGTGGAGAATATTATGACAACAAATACAACTAATATTGAGATTCATGAAAAACTGGTAAATAAGACGGCTGTAATCGGGGTTGTCGGTTTAGGTTATGTGGGATTACCACTTGCAGTGGCTTTCGGAAAAGCTGGTTTTAAAGTAGTTGGTTTTGATGTTGTTCAAGACAAAGTCGAGGCTATTAATCATAGCCAGTCGTATATCGCAGATGTGGAAAAAATGTCCCTACAGTCATTAGTAGCCGGAGGATTACTACAAGCTACTCTGGATCAAAAGCGAATTTCTGACATCGATGTAATATGCATTTGTGTTCCGACACCTTTAACAAAAACTAAAGACCCAGACCTTTCGTATGTTATTAGAGAAACTGAGATAATATCCAGTCATCTCCGTCGAGGTCAACTGGTTATACTTGAGAGTACAACTTACCCTGGTACTACTAGAGAGGTAGTACTTCCTATACTAGAAAAATCAGGCCTTAAAGAAGGATTAGATTTTTTTCTCGCATTTTCTCCTGAACGGATAGATCCGGGAAGTAAAAAATTTTCAATCAAAAATACTCCTAAAGTGGTGGGAGGTATTGAATCAAGATCAACCGAACTGGCTATGCTTCTATACCAGAATGTTAGTGATAAAGTAATTCCGGTCTCCAGCCCTGAAGTTGCCGAGTTGACTAAAATATTCGAAAATACATTCCGTATTGTCAACATCGCACTGGTAAATGAACTGACGACATTATGTGAGAAGATGGGGATCAGTGTCTGGGAAGTGATTGATACTGCTTCCACCAAACCTTTTGGTTATATGCCATTCTTCCCCGGCCCCGGTACAGGCGGTCACTGTATCCCCCTTGATCCCTATTACTTAGCGAATAAAGCAAGAGAGTACGATTTTCATACACGTTTTATTGAATTAGCAGCAGAAATCAATGAACGCATGCCCAATTATGTAATCACACGTCTAATGGAATCAAGGAATGTCAGGGGAGAAAGTCTCAAAGGAGCTCAAGTTATCATCCTTGGGATAACTTATAAAAAAGATGTAAAAGATATCAGAGAATCTCCTGCTTTAAAGATATTTCAGTCTCTAATACAAAAGGGAGTCAATGTATCTTATAATGATCCTTTTTTTCCTAAGATCCAAATAGGTCACCAAATCTATGAATCTCAACCGCTAACCGATGAATTATTACAGAATGTAGATTGTGTGCTCATAACAACCGATCATACGAGTTATGATTACAAGTATATTATTTCAAAGGCTAAATTTGTTTTTGATACCAGGGGCGTAACTCGTAACTATAAAATGGATAATGTTATGCTGCTTTAAGATTGTTTTGATAAAATACCATTTATCGAAATGATATCGAGGCCGCTAACCACATATCGTCAGCTAAGGTAATTTGCACGTTATCCTTTCGTTTTATGTTGTGTACTAATTCTATTTTGCCATGACCATTGAAATACGTTTGTATGATTGGCTGGCAGTTTCAAAGGTGAAACGCTGTTCTACGAATAACCGGGCGGAATGAGCAATATCCTCCAAACATTTGCAGTCCAAAGCTCTGCAAATGTTTTCTGCGACACATTCAGGTGAATTGTTTTCCATGATGAAACCAGTTATGTTATCCTTAATAATATCAGGAATACCCCCTACCGGAGTAGCCAGTACAGGAGTACCACAAGCCATAGCTTCAATCATAATATTAGGCATTCCTTCGGTGTACGATGGCAAAACACAAAGCTGAAGTCGATTGAGAAATGAAGGGACAATTTCTGGAGATACCCGATTGACAAGCATAACATAATTTTCAAGATTTTCATCGTTTATATATTTTTTTACTTTTTCATCCAATGGACCATTTCCTAAAATAAGAAACCGAATATCCGATTTTTTTTGTAATACCTTCGGGATAGCGGATAAAAAATTAAAAATCCCTTTTTCATTACTTAATCGGCCAATATAACCAACTATGCTTATTCGTTGTGACAACGGTTTGTCAATACGATATATATTTAAATCGAGATAATGGTCATCAGCTATTAATACTTTATGTTTATATCGCTGCATGCTCCACTGCTCGATAAGAATTTCTGTAAAAAGTATGATGTGGTCAGAAAGGTTAAAAACTATTTTTTTTAGTATTAGTTGGGGTTTATTTAGAATATTTCTCTTTAACTCGGTTTCTTTGTCAAGATTACCAGCTAAGGAGACAACTATCTTTGTTCGCAATAGTTTAGCCACGATTGCCGGGAGTAGTAGAAAATCACCGCCAAAAAAAATCCAATAATCAACTTTTCTATTTACAATTGCTAGCCGAAATGCCATTTCGATTTGTGAAGTGACTTGGTTCAATATTTGGGTGAATGCATTCCTCCCGACTGTATATTGGACTCTATGAAAAAATATATTATCGGAATTTTTCCAAGCTTTATCAGGAGCGATTACATAAACAACACTTGCGATCGATGACTCGACTAGTACTAAACGCGCCAGGAAACTTGCACTGTTTGTCCCATATCCGAATGTTGACAAAATACCAACCCTCAATTGAAAATTACTCATTATTTACTTGTCCTTTTTGTTTAAATCGCATAGATTCACATAACTTCAGTATTTTGTCTAACATTAGTTCAAGTGATAGATATTGTTGGGCAAAAGATAAAGATGCCAATCCCATTTCCCTTGCAGACTCAGGAGATGTCATTAGATGCCGTAGTCCGGTTTCGGCTTGATATTCATTTTCAACCAGGTACCCATTTTCCCCATCCTTTATAATATCCGGGATACCACCAACCTTTGTCGCGATAACAGGAAGTCCTGATGCCATGGCTTCTTCAATACAATTAGGTAGTCCTTCTGTCTCAGAGAATAATAAAAGTACATCTGATGCTGCTAAATATAGTGGTACTTCTTCTCGAGGTACTCTACCCTTAAAGAGAACATTGGTGACATTAAGAGAGAGCGCAAGTTCTTCTAGTCTCTTTCTTTCTGGCCCGTCGCCTAATATTAAAACATTGAAGTGGAATTCCCCTAATAGTTTCGCACTTAACTTGATTATCCAGTCGACTCTTTTCAATCTGAATAAGCTGCCGCTAAATACCCAAATAAATCCGTCTGGAATACCTAGTTTTAACCGGAGTTCCTTTTTATTCATTGGTTTAAAGACAGAGAGGTCGACTCCAGTAGGGATGACTTCTATTGCATTCGGATTCGCCCCTAAACTAATAGCTTCCGCTTTCAGGTCTTCACTTACTGCTAGTATTCTATTCGCTCTGGTAACAGCCCGAGAAATAAATGGCTTGGTAAATGTCGTTTTACCAAAAACTTTAAGATCTGATCCCATAATCCCGAGTAATATTGGTGTCCTGCTACATACGAGTGCACACAAATATCCACATGGAATAGTCCAGAAAGGATAAAATAATTCGATGTTGAAATGTCGCTTAACATACCTCAGCTTTCTTGCCATTTCGAATAATAACAAAGGTACACCAGGAAATTCCCATGGTTTAACTTGGGCCAATGGATATGATCTGAATGGATATGATATTGGATGTCTGATTATTGCATCGGGATATGTTTGTGTTCTTTTTAAGTTATCTAAGTAAATTACATGTACTTCATGTTTTTTCGATAAGGCTAGAGCATGATCGTATACAAAGAATCCTCCATAGTCTCCGGGATATCGTGGAAAGGAAGAGGTAACAATACATATCTTCATTTTTGTTATTACTAAATAGTACAATTATTAATGTATTTATGAGTATTTGTTTCGGATTAGGTCAATCGGTACGACCAATAATTAACCTTTTTACGGTAGTTGAATTTTTGATGTAAAACCTACTTTTTTTGTGATTGTATTTGTTCGTATTATATATTCATCGGTATATTTTTACTAGACTGATGGTAATTCCTATAGTTTTCGATGATTAATGAGAGGTTTTACGTTGGTGTATATACTTTTCCCACAAACGCCATATTAAGGACTTTGCTAAAAATATTGTTAACCGAAAGATGAAAGATGTATATTTTATTTTTGATTTTTCACCTCTATATCTGGAAGGCATCGGGACACTTACTAGTTTCGCATTTATTACATTCAACTTAACCATCATATCTGCTTCAAAGGCATAGCCCTTTTGCACTTTGTCTAGATTTATTCGTGATAATATTTTTCTAGATATTGCAGTGTATCCGTTCATAGGATCATCAACATTCCAATATCCAGATGCTATTTTTACTAATAAGGTCAGGATCGTATTTCCAAACAAACGAAACTTGGGCATCCCCTGCCGATGTTCTTGAGAAGATAACCGATTCCCTTTTGAATAGTCGGCTTTTTCAGTTAAAACGGGTTCTATAATATCATGCAAGATTGTCGGGTCCATTTGCCCATCACCAGCCATTATCGCTATTATATCTATGTCTTCTTCTAAAGCTTTCTTATATCCTGAAATCATCGCTGCACCGGCTCCCATTCTCTTAGGATGCGATATCAATCCTAAGCGTTTGCAATCAATGCTTGAAAGGATCTCTCCTGTACGATCAATACTGGCATCATTTACTACTAATATTCTATCAATATATTCTGGTATTGTTCGTATTACTTCTTCAATAAATCTTTCTTCATTGTATGCCGGGACAACGACGCTAAGTGTTAAATTTCGTAACAATTCTTTTTTCCCTTTATTTACTCTATATATCAACATTCTACTAAATACTAAACTGCTTACTCAACAACTAATCACTCTTAACTAATCCTACTAATTAAGTTGGTAAAAGTGGTGATTTGGCATCATAGGCTGGATTAATGTATGCCGCTTTATTATTGATAATAGGAGTTGATTTTGATGAACTTGGCTGGGGATAGAGGATTCGAACCTCTCCATGCAGATCCAGAGTCTGCTGTCCTACCGCTAGACGAATCCCCAATTGTAAATAGCTGACGTTTATCAATTCATATTGTACCTTGCTAATCATTTCAGATTCAAGTTTCCGTATCCCAATGAGAATGTACGTACTATGGTGATTCTAAGTCTGGAATTTAAACTATTGAAAAAATCGATAGATCAATCCGATACAGATTGCATCTTAAGAGAATTCATCCTGGAATTTCGAACGGTATTTTGGAAAGCATACGTAATTAAACCACTGGATTTTTTATGAATCAAGGTTCCCTATCTTCAAGAAATCTGTAGCGGAAATTTTAGAACTAGATATTACACGAAAAGATCGGTTTAATGTTTAATACCGAGTAAAATAGTAATGAATACGCTTAACGAGACAACTAGAACTATGGGTATAAAAAGTATAATAAAAGAATTCGGCCATTTATTTAATATATTCTCTGTATGATTCTCTTCAATGCCTGAACTAACCGTATTGTCGGGATTTTGATACGCTGAATTATCTTCATTGGTAAAATTATTTTGTAATATGTAGAATTCTTCAGTCGTTTCACTAATGCTTTGTACGTTCAGTTCACTTACTTCATCGCCTGCTAATATTCTGTAATCACCAACCTCTTGTAATACAATTGAGAATTCTAACTCGGCACTTTGTTTTGGAGACAAAAAAACTCTTTGTGCTTTTATTTTTGAAGATTCCGGGCCAATAATGTCAGGACTAATATCAAACCTGCCGGCAACTTCTCCAATATTTTGAACTGTTACCCTAAACGAAGTTTTCTCACCGGCTTTTATTTTGCTAGGCGTCACATCAACTTTAATGACATCGAAGGTCGCAGAAATACCTGAAGTAATAAAAGTATTTTCTTCTGATATTGTGACATTATTATCTTTATCGAAGGAGATAATTGAAAAGATATATTCCGTAGAAGGTTTGAGGTCAGATAGCTCAATAACATGGTGACAACAAAGAATTTCATCTTTTGGAGAAATCATTTCCGGACTAGCATGGTACTTTACTTGCCCTCTAGTTTCTACATCCGTAGTCCATTTGATTATCACACTATTTCTTATTGTATTCGTGATTGAAATATCTTGTATCTTATGTTCTTTTATGACACTTGTATTTAAGTTAACAATAGTGCCAATATTTATCCCTGTATTAACGGTCGTTGGAGTTTGAGAGACAGTATTTACCGTAATCGTAAAACTTTCTGATATTGTGAGACGATTATCAGATACAGAAACTATTAAATTAGCATATTTTCCAACTTGGTCTGGCGTTGGAACCCAGGCAAATATCTGATTCTGACTATTAAAAGTAGCCCCTGGCGGTAAATTGTCAACCGTATAGAATAGTTGGTCATTATCAGAGTCTCGGCCAACAACGGAGAATTTAAGCTCTTGACCTGCAATTACCGTCTTATCTCCGATTAGTTCTAATGTAGGAGCACGGTTTGTTGATTCGACGCCATCTGTTGATTGTTCATTAGATTTAGTAAAAATAGCAACTAACGCAATATTTTCATTCATTGTCCATGATGTCGGGTTTTCCGTCCAACCGGCGTAATCGGGGTTATTGCCGGGCCAACTCCAGGTTCGGAAAGTCCAACCGGAAGCCGGCGTGGCTGTTATTGTCACTTGGTGATCATCAGGAATGCTGACTGTCCCTGCCCCGTAGTTAGTGGTGCCCTGTCCCTGAACAGCGATATTAAGATTATATTGATCGGTCGTTATTGGTACTGGAGTCGGATTAGGCGTAGGTGTTGGAGTAGGTGTCGGCGTAGGTGTTGGGGTTGGTGTCGGCGTGGGCGAATCGGGAACCGGCACCGTAGACAGGAGGGAGACATAGTTTTCATACCAGGAAGCTAACGTCCCGTAGCTGGCACAATGGTATGCTGCCCCAAAACCTTGATTTAAGGCATTGTTCGTATATTGGGCGGCTGTTGAAGCACTTGTTTGGCCGTATCCTATTACCCAGCACTGTGAAGCATATCCTATTTCAGAACCTTCCGGGGCTCTGTTGGTATAGTTCTCATCAGTTAAAATATAGTCGAAGATTTGAAATACATTCTGTATCAGGTATTGGGGTTCATTAAAGTCGGTACCCAGGACCGCAATCATACCAAAGCTGTGGGTGTACGAAGCATAATCCTCTATCGTGTAACCGGCCCATGAATTTGGATTACCATACATATCGATATCAGGTGCTTGATAGTAGCGGTCGGCGCGTGTCCCGGTCCACCTGTTAAGGACATCTCGCCAGTTGCCAATACCACCCTCATCGAAAAATATGCCGTCGCAACCTTCGGCTGCTACTGTTTCAATGCAGCCACGGACAAAGGCACGGTTGTTTGGTGGACTGTCACTGGCATATTGGAAATTAACCATGTTACCGGTGGATATATAAGACAGGACCTTTATTCCTGCCGCTTTCAGTTCTGCGATATCCGAGGGGGTAGGAGATGAAATCAAACCTTTATAAGAACCACCCGGAGTGTTTAGTACCACGAACCTGGGTAAGGTCGATATAAGTTGTTGTTTAACAGTGGCGTTGAAACCTCCATAATAATACATGCATAATGGGGATAGTTCAGGTGCTGCAATCGACGACTTATAATTAGCAAATGTCGCGAATAAAGCTACAATCAGTGAAATTAGTAGTAAACAAATTTTCCTCATAATAATAAGTATTTCAAAGATGATATCCAATGGGTATCCTACTTTATTGCCAGTTAGAGTAGTGCTTTAGTATGGTTAAAAGTAATATACTTACCTAAAGGTACATATATATATAGTATTGTTGTCTAAAAAAATGTAATATTACTGTGGTAAATAATTATTAAGAACTAGATTAAATATTGTTTTTTGGGGTTATCTGATTAGTATTAAGTATCGGTGTTGATGGCAGAATACTATTTACTATGATATTATCTGTAAAACAATCTTGATAGCTTGAAGTGAAGGCAACTTTTAGGTTAACGGCAACATAGCATTTAGGAAAATACCAGTTAAAGTAAATTCACATTATTACGGGTTTATTTTGTGCTAGATAATACAATTAACATCCTTCGTCTAATACTAGGAATCCCATTTCTATTATTTATTCCTGGATATTCCCTTTTATTAGCACTTATACCTAAAAAAGGAACGGGACGAACTATTGAAACACTTTCTTTAAGTATCGTCCTGAGTATCGCATTAGTTCCCTTATTAGGTTTAATTCTGAATTATACGCCTTGGGGCATCACTCTCGAGACGGTATTATGTTCAATTTCGGTTTTCGTTTTAACTTGTTTATTAATAGCTTGGTATAGGATAAGACGCCTTAAGTTTAGTGATGGAAATCTCCAGGAACAGGTAGTAACTCCAAATACAGGAAAGATAACATTCTACGGTACAGGAATAAAGGACTTTATATTAACATTAGTTATGATTGTGGTATCTGTTGGCGTTATTTTCCTTTTAGCAAGTTTTATATCAGCTCCGAAAAATCAAGAGGTATTCACTAGCTTTTATATTGTTGAACAAAACGGCAACTCAGGTGTGGATAACATTCAATTGAAAGCTGGTGAGCAGGGAACCGTTATTGTTGGCATAATTAACCAGGAAGGAAAAGATACAACTTACAGTATTGGTGTATATGTTGATGGAACGAAAGATGGGGAGATTGGACCGATTATCGTAGCATGGAAACAAGAATGGCAAGGCATAATAAACTTCACAGCAACAGATATACAGCGTCAAAAGATCGAATTGAAATTATACCGCAACCATGAAACGATACCTTATTTGAATCCATTATATTTCTGGATTAATGTAAACAACTAATATGTATAACTAAAAGACTTTAAAGTCCTGACTAAATAATAGGAATCTATGACAATACCATTTTTCTGCAACCGGCATTTTACATCGTTCCCTTATTCTTCCGCTGCTAATGGTATTGCTATCATTACTATCATATAGATAAACACCGCAAGAAGAGGGACGATTAATACATACAAATACCTCGCTCCTAACCTTGTACGGGGCGATTTAGCTATCCCAAGTAACTCAGCCACGGTTAGCAACCCTATTAATGCCAATGCTATTATCTTAAATATCATTTTTTATTGTTGAACTAAGTCGTAGTTATTTTCTAAACCCAAGCCTGTCCTCGACCATGCGTAGAACAGTTAGGTCTTCCTCTTTCTGAAGCCGTTCCAAAGCTATCTTCCGATCCATATATCCATCCCGTACCAAACCTGCTAATTCGAAAGCATAAGGGTTATAGTTATAATGCTTCTTATGAATCATGTTAGCAAAAGTATTAAGCAAACAGTTTGTGGAATTCGGATCCACATCCTTAGGGGGTTCCCAACCTAATAAAGCTATACTTTTATATATTTCGTCTTCATTATAATCCAAGAAGGCGAGTGGATGTATATTATATGGAAATAAATCTGGTAGCGTAAAATGTTCTTGTTCCAGAAAATACGGTTTAAGAAAATCGCCAGCGATTTTCTTGAGAGGTTCGTAGACAGCATCTTGCATTACCTTGATCATACTCGGATTATTTTTCATGATTGAAGATGTTATTGGGGCTTGTCCGGGTGACCATCCGAAGGCTATTAAAGGTATTCTTTTCTCAATAGCCAGTCGTAAGGTACTGAACTTAATAATCGCCATACAAGCTGTACATATAGTACTAGCCCGCTCAATAGTCTTCTTTGAAAATACTTCGTCTTGGGCACATTGCCGAAATATTGCCGATAACATATCAAAACGCGGTTTAAAGTAGAGGTGATCTACACCTAGTTTTTCAACTACTGATGTAATGTTTTTTCGAGCCTGCTCAGCGATGAATCCATTATCAAATGTCAGAGCTAAAACATTCAATCCAAAATTATCTTTTAGAACCCTAAGAGTAAAGGTACTGTCTTTTCCTCCACTAAAGCAAATGATAACATCATAACAACTCTTTCCTGTTTTTTCTTTCAATATTTCGGCGAATTTTTCCCTATATCGTGCTTTATCGCCCTCATGAACCCCGGTTTTTTTTGTTTCTGCACATATATTACATACGCCTTGTGAGTCAAATCGAATACCTGGGAAAGATTCCGGCAGCACACACCTCTTACACACATGCAGCGTATTACTTAACATTTCTTTTCCTTTGTTATCATGAAGTTTCCTGTTAACTTTATCTACAGAGTCGTTTTACGTTCAATTTCCGAACGAAAATAAAGAGACAGGCCTTACTCAACCTGTTGAACCTATCATTAGTTCAGCGCCCGGAGGCATACTCCGCTGATGGCTTGTTATATTATACTTTGCTTTAAAATCACGAAATACCCTCTTTACTTGAGTTTCATCTAGTCCCATTACGGTACATACTTCAGCTACTGGTACGTTATGTTCCCATGCATATAACAATAAATCCAATGTATCATAGGGTACCCTAAAATAAAACTCCTCATCGGTAACCGCCAGACTAAATGTATCCGGCGATGGTTCTCGGTCAATGATTTCTTTCGATACTCCGAGGAATTTAGCGAGTTGATATACTTGAGATTTATAAAGTTGGATGATAGGTTCAATATCCACACCACCGTCACCATATTTTACAAAAAAACCTTGAATATTTTCGGTACGGTTGGTTGTTCCACAAACTAAATAATTATGGGTTTCAGCAAAACGATAAAGGTATAACATGCGAGTTCTTTGCTTACTGTTGGTTGAAGCAACTATTTGCCGCAAACCACGATTGTCTAAACGCGCAGAACGTTTATTACCCAGGTTATCTTCAATTACCAAAGTAAAAAAATTAAAACTATCTCTATCAAGGATATCACCAGGCAAAACGATCTTAGACTTGTATCCATCACGAAATTCGGGAAAATATTGCTTTATAACCTTATCTCGAAGATTATAACCTCCTAAAGACTCAATAGTACTGGAGATATCAACTATCTCATTTTTTATACCCAGATTCCCGGATTCAGACTTGGCATATTCAAGAGAAATCGACGCCGATTCCCGCTCGGGAAGCATTAATCCAACTACCCTTTCTATACCAATTGCTTTTACACAAAGCCTCGCACATAGTGCCGAGTCAACCCCACCACTTAGCCCGATTACTATTCCGTCTCGTTTAAAATTCGTTAATTGTTTACTAATAAAAGAACTTAATTCATTTGATATTACTTGGCAATCAATATCAAGAACATTTCGGCTAAATTCCATTACTTTCTCCTTCATTCGGAACATTGAGATCAGACTTCAGTATTTTCCCAGTCGGAGTTTTAGGTAAGGTCTTATTTACAATTACCCGTTTTGGTACCATATGTTTTTCCAGGTGCTGAGAGCAGTAACTAAGGATATCGTTTTCGTTAATACGGGAACCTTCTGCTAAAATAACAAAAGCTACGGGTTTTTTCCCCATCAGCTTATCATCAACTCCAATCACAGCTGCTTCAACAATCCCTTCATACCCATCTAAAACGTTTTCTATTTCCTTTGGACTAACAAACTGACCGCCACATTTAAACATATCATCCAAACGGCTTATAAAGTAAAGAAAACCCTCTTCATCTTGTTGAAATAAATCTCCGGTATATAAGACTTTCTCGTTTGGATAAAATCCTGGGCGAAGGGATTCTGCCGATTTCTCAGGCAATCCCCAATATCCTGCCATAACATGCGATCCGCGAACCACCAACTGTCCTATCGTCCATGGTGTTGTTATCGGTTGACCATTTTCATCGATAATGAATGTCTCTGTGTTTGGTATGGCTTTACCCACTGACGTTGGTCTTCGATCTATCTCTTCAGGTGGTAAATAGGCTACTCTTTTACACTCCGTCAATCCATACATCGAAAATATCTTAATCTGTGGGAAAGCTTCTCGTAACCGGGAAATGTGGGCTGGAGGCAAAACTTGCCCGGTGCTCGAAATATACCTTAGAGCCGGTACATTCTTACTATTCAGATTCCGTAAAGTAAGCAGCATTGCGGCAATAGTCGGTACTAATGGAAGTCCAGTCACTTTCCACTTCATCATTGTTTCCATGATTTGATAAGGATAAAGGAACGATCGCTCCAACACTACTGTTCCACCAAACATAAAAGCCATTATAATCTGATATAGACCATAGTCGAAGGATAAAGGTAACATATCGATAATGACATCATCACTTGTATGTTGTAAATACTGTATTATCGACCTTGCGGCAGTCAACATATTTAGGTGAGTTAACATGACGCCCTTTGGTCTACCCGTAGAACCGGATGTATAAACAAGGCTTGCCAAGTCAATATCGATCGAATATTGCTGCGGTTTAGTTGGAGGACTTGTTCTTATAATATCATCGAAGTTTAGATAAGTCAGCTTTTCCGAAGATTGCGGTATGATATTATCTTGTGAATTTATTACGATGATCATTTGTATTTGAGGGTTGTTCGCTAGGGCTGCTATACCCGGAACGTCAGTTATTACAATTTTTACGTGACAATCGTTTAAAATATAACTGAGTTTATTAGCCTTTATTTGTGGATTTAAGGTTACGAAAATACCGCCAGCCTTCAGTGTTCCATATATTGATATTACAGTTTCCGGTGCATTCCCAAGAAATATTGCTACTCGATCTTGTTTACGCAATCCGTTTTCGATTAAAGCATTTGCAAGAGAGTTAGCACTGTTATTAATTTCTCCGTACGTATATTGTTTTCCTTCGAAGATCAGCGCTATTTTATTATGGTTCAACGTAACATTGTATTCAAATGACTCATGCAACAACATACTCTGCTCCGCTAATTTTTAGCGTTAGGATCCGGTTGTCCTAGATTGAACATAAGCTATGAGTCGACAGATAGAATCCAAGTTTTCAGGTATTATCTCCTCATCTTCTACTCTAAAGTGAAAGGTTTCTTCGAGGAATAGTACTAACTCCAATACACCTGTAGAATCAATGATATCATTTTCAAAGAAAGAATCAGTGTCGGTCAGATTCTTGTTAGTCTGACTTTTAATAAATGTATCCGAGATATATTGATTTAATGTATTTTTGATATCAGTACTGTCCATGTTTTCCCCTTTATATCACTATCGTTGTAGTATATTGTAGCCTATTTGACTTGCGAACCTGCAATATTTGAGATCATCCACCAAAATGCTCTGCCCTTAAGATTACAATTTAGAACATGTGTATGTTCAAAATATCCGGTACCACCAATTTCTTGGTTTGGATGATTTTGTACCCATGCTTCGGCCCAGTTACCACCATCGTAACTACAATCGGCATCTGCTCCTTTGTCTAGAAAATAGTTATTGTCTGGGTCATAGCTTTCAATATCCGCAAAGTCAAAAAGGACTTTATTATTTTTGTTGCACCATTGCCGGACCTGATTATTGCGTTCATTTAGATTGCCCAAAATTCCTGTACCATCAAGATGCCCGGTCATATATACAAATGTTATCTTTGGGTAACGTTTTTCAAGGTCGTTCATAGCTTCAAGATAAGCACTTACCCCTATTTCAGTATTTGCTGACATACCGCTACACCAAGACCACATAACAACATTGATATCGATATTAACAGGATCGTTTAATGCTTTATTTGTTGTATCAACCCAAGTAGTATCACCATTAGTTCCTAGGTCCGTCCAAATCTCCCGGTATAATAAGGCTCCATCAGATCCTGTTTCATTAAAGTTGTATAAGTGATCTATTTCCTGCAATTTATTCATACCTATAGATACCTGATTACCGTGAGAAGTATGAAAGTAAAGAACCTTTATTTCGGTTTTTGATTGTGTAATCCTATCTCGCGGGATGAGGTTGATGTTAGTACAATTATGATCAATATTCAGTGATATTCTTGTCGGTATGAGCGTATACTGCGGTGTAGTTATTTTAGTAGAATCTTCTGGTTGAGATACAGTAATTAGAGTCGCAGTTTCAGTGGTTATATTCGTAGTATTTGTAAAAATCTGACCAGCTTCACGGCATCCCGATTCACTGAACACTAATACGGCGGTAAAAACTAAAATAATCCACTTTACTTTTTGTTGCCATTCAACCATTTTTAGTATTTTCATCCATAACCGCGTACCAATTCCGACAATTACCTATGTATCTCAACCATCGATGATCATATTAACTTGGTTATACTTTATTCCAGAATATCTTTATAAGATGTTTTCGTAGCTTCTCTCGGTTTTGTAAATAGTTTTTTGAATGCCACCAGTCATTCCCTTTTTCTATGAGTATATCCGGTGGTTTTTGTATTTCCCATCGTTCGATACACTTTTCAAGGTATTTTTTTACCGATCCCATTGGCCTCGCAGGTACCCCTAATGCAATTGTGTCCGAAGGTATATCGCTAATTACAGTAGACCCGGCTCCGATTATTGTATTTTGACCTATATGTATGTTAGGAAATAGCTTCACATCTTGACCGATTACACTATTATTATCAATCACTATCGGGCCAAATACTTGTAAGTCAGGGACCTGTTCTCGACCAATCCAAGCTGCTCCGTCATGAGTAATAAAAACAACGCCCGCGGCAATTGTTACATGATTACCGATTTTTACCAGGTAAGGTTCTTCACCAAGAGATCGGACCAGTATACGACAGTTTTCGCCAATCTGAGCCCCTTGTTTTCGAAAATAACGGGAAATCGTATATTCATCGTAAAAAACATACGCTATTAAAAGCTGCCATAATCTTTGGATCTTAACAATGATATTCCGAATCATTTGCGCAACTGATGACAAATCTACCTTAAACTATGATAATATTACTTATCTATTTTTTAAAAACTAATATTTAAATTTTTTCGAATAACCAACCAAATTTATTGTTAAGTTAATAGTATTTCAATAATATCTTTAAGAGTAATCCAAGTCAATGCGTATTTAGTTAAGTCGTAAATATACTTGTATAATAGCCTCGGTGATACTTTTAACCGGCATATTGTTACTTTTTAGTAAATAGGATGAATTACTTAAGTCTTGACTAAAACATTTAACACAACAGAGTATAAATATACTATAAGTGAAAAGGGATTATTAACTAGTATTTGTCGTTTAGAGCGTGTGTTTTATACAAAAATCGAATAACATGATAAACTATCCTTTGTTTTTTAGTAAACTAAGTTACATCAGTAACAAACCTTAATATGGCTAATCGTCTAAAATCGTTAAATGCTACCATAAGTACACCCGTAATTTTTACTGCGGCAAGTATTACTCTATTATTATATCTGCTGGGTTTACGATTCCACGCTTACTTGCCGGTACCTTTATTCTTAATATCTATCGGTATAATCATTAGTGTAATTATTTATCAGATTGGTTTCCTAAAACTAGAAGGAAGATTTGTAAATGTTGTTCTCTTTGAAATAACTGTAGCTAATCTACTTTTCCACTTAATATATCAAATTCCCGGATATGGATTATGGGGATCAGACGCATATTCAGATTTTGCTTCTATGAAAAGCATCTTAGAGAGCGGTTTTATAATGGGGATCCCTGAATATGTCCAAATTACCTCATATTTTCCTATTCTTCATGTTATTGGTACCCAAGTAACGCTGGTTACTAATGTTGATTCCCTGGAAGTCGCAAAATACCTACCTTCCATATTAGATATGGTTATCGTTCCTCTGTTTTATTTATTCGTCGTGCAGTTGTTTAAGAATAAAAAAGCAGCATTATTAGGCGCATTACTATTTATATGTTTACAACACCGATCCACTTTTGGATCATTCTTTATTAGAGAAACAATTGGTGTGATCCTCGCGTTTGGTTTTGTCTATTTGTATACGGCCGCGAAATCTACTCAGCATGTAATTGTGTATCGAATTCTGGCTATTGTTATGTTAGCCTGTACCGTTTTAGCACACCATCTAACAAGTATGATGATTATCATCTTCCTGATAATCCACTTTATAATCACAAATACTGGAATTTTAAAGAGGGTAAAAAACAAGGTTTTTCCAAATGATATTCATGGAGAAACTGTTAGTTTTACGATATTGATACTAGCCACTGTAATCACTTTTACATATTGGGTGACGACTGTAATTGTACCTTTACGGGCGCTTGCGTCATTTGTGAGTGATCTTCTTACACCGGCAACATGGGGCAAGGGTACCTATGTTGATCTGACTGGTTTAGGTTTCATTTTACCAACTTTTAGATATTATGTTTTGGTATATGGTTCCTACTTTTGTTACCTCACATTCGGGCTACTATTATTGGGCAGATTAAAACCAAAAGCAGGGAGCCGACACCTTGAGATGTATTCATTTACAGCATATCTTATTGTATGTGGCATTTTAGGCATCATATCCTTTTTCTTGATTCCTGCGACTGTAATCGGAAACCGATTCCTTACTTTCGGTTGGTTGTTTGCATTTGGACCATTAGTAGTAGCAATTACTGAATATCGTCATAAATGGCTGGTCCGATTTTCAATCGTAATAGTTGTGTTTTTCTTGTTCTCAAATATGTTTACAATTCATCCTACAGAATGGAATCCCAATGAGAGTGGTTCGGGAGCAACAGCTTCCTTTCAAGATTTTATACTCGCAGATACTATTGATTTTTCACATGGCCGCATATTAGCAAACCTGAATAATATAACTGCCATTTATTATAAGCAAAATGTACAAAATGGGACTAATATATATACTATTACAAGAAATATTAGTATATATAATTATGATTGGATAATTATTAATAGGACAGGATTAGACGAAGAAGGGTTATATTCAAAAGCTACCTTTGATGTTATTTCAGAACTACGTAAACTATATGAAGAAGGATCCCCATCGTATTATATTGCTTATGAATCTGATAATTTATTAGTGCTAAAAAGTATTATTGCTTCTGATTTAGCTAATCTGGCAAAATGATAACTCGTTGACCTTACTATTCAAATAATTTATGACCGCCAGTAATCTTCTAGGTGAAATACTGGAAAAAATATATCGAAAAATAAGCGCTAATAATTGTTCCATAATCATTTCTTTTCCCACAATAACACTTGGTCTACTAAATTCAAGGTACTATATGAGGTTTGGTTAAGATATTAGTCGGTATAAGTATATATTCCAATTCAATAATCGAAGGAGCTACGATGATCAGCGAGGACGTTAAACTTGGTACTAATGTGAAGATTTACCACCCTGAACTAGTAAATCTATATGGTTGTACTATAGGAGATAATACCAAAATCGCTACATTTGTTGAAATTGGGCGGAATGTAAAAATAGGAAATAATTGTAAAATCGAAGCCTTCGCATTTATTCCTGAAGGTGTAATCATTGAAGATAATGTATTTGTTGGTCCTCACACCTGTTTTACAAATGATAGGGTACCTCGGGCGAATATCGGTAATAGCGTATCGAGTGAATCTTCTTGGAAGCTTGAAGAGACACTTGTTCAAACCGGAGCTAGCATCGGAGCCAATGCTACAATCATATGTGGAGTAACAATCGGATACAATGCACTCGTCGGGGCGGGCAGTGTAGTAACTAAAAATGTTGCGCCTGGTAGTATTGTAGTGGGTAATCCAGCCATGGTCTTAACTTTATCAACATCGAAATCCCCTGCCGTCACAAAGAAAAAATCCCAAAAAGGAATTAAGCATTCTCCGAACCACCAATGAATTGAGCAATTTGTGAAATTATCTCTTTTATCTGTTCTTTACTCAGTTCAGGATACATCGGTAGTGAAAGAACTTGCTGTTGCGCAAGTTCACTCTCGGGGAAATCTCCCTGTTTGTATCCTAAATCCTGATAAACTTCTTGAAGATGGAGAGATAACGGATAATATATGTTAGTTTGTATACCATGTAACTCTAAATAATCTTTTAATTCTTGTCGGTTTAGAAATGGATCACTGATCCGTATCGTATAGTAATTACATGATGATCGGGTTGTTGAATCGAAATGCATGGGTACGATTCCTTTTATATTGCTGAGTAATTTTGTATAAGTTATGGCATTACTCAGGCGCATATTGTTCCATTGTTCGAGATGTCGTAGTTTAACTCTCAGGATAGCAGCCTGAATCGCATCGAGACGACTGTTATAACCATGCATAGTATGATAGTAGGTTTTTTTTGCACCATGTACGTGCAATAACCTCACAGTATCAGCAATCTCATCATTATTCGAGATAACCATCCCCCCGTCTCCGTATGCACCAAGGTTTTTCGCAGGGAAGAAACTAAAACAACCGACATCCCCGATAGTACCAACCTTCTTTGTTTTGTATTCAGCACCTGCGGCTTGGGCACAGTCTTCAATGACCTTTAAACCGAATGACTTTGAAATATCAAGTAAATCTTTCATATCAGACGGTTGGCCGTATAAATGTACCGGTAGTATAGCCTTTGTACGTCGTGTTACTCTAGACTTAATTTGTTTAACATCTATGTTAAAAGTGACAGGATCAATATCAACGAAAACTGGTTTAGCTCCACACTTAACAATCGATTCGACTGTAGCTATGAAAGTAAATGGAGTGGTAATAACTTCATCTTCGAATCCCACTCCACAAGCAAGTAGAGCCAGTTGTAAAGCGTCTGTGCCCGAGGCAACACCAATGGCATTTTTAACACCACAATAAGCAGCCATTTCACGCTCAAAAGCTTCTACTTCTGACCCAAGAATAAATCTACCACTCTCCAGTACACTAAAAATAGCAGAATCGATTTCATTCTTTATCGACTTATATTGCAATGTGAGATCGGTCATTGGAATATTCATTGTATTTTTAACTCCTTATTTGTACATTCTGGTATATTCAGTTCAGTCTGTCCTTGGTAGACGTTGGCAAAAGTTATTTCTTTTAATACATTACGAGTATCTTAAGTAGATACCTAACAGAACCTAACATGCTGTGTCGAATATGATCCTTTGTGTTTCAAAATTTGTAAGTTAATATGTTTGTTTCAGATATACCAGAGTGAACATGCTAATTTAAATTGCTTTTTTGCTAAACTTTCAGCATTATTTATTCTCTATTGGGTTTTTAGTAAATGATTATAACACAACGATTGATACTACCTTTACTCAAGTAAAGTAACTAATTAATATCCAAAATACTATAATATTTTAAGTAGAGAAACCTTACAGCATTTCGATATACATTGGTAACAGCATATGCTACTAGAACTTTATACCTTCCCACTGATTAATTTTGATGTTAAGATAAGGAGGTTAAGTGAAGTTTTATTAGTTTAACTCATCTTGAAGAAATTTGTACGAATAGTAAAATAGTACTTGATAGTTGGTTATTTAGTTATTTCTAACGTAATATTAAAGTTTTTAACGACAAGAAGACCAATGGTATTACGGAAAAAGGAAAATAGTGTATAAGCTATGATTAGAGTCGGTGTAGTTGGTTTAGGTGCGATGGGTCAACATCACGCCCGTCTGTATTCCAAGTCACAATGTAAACTGGTTGGAGTGGCAGATATTGATCAACAAAGATCATTGGAAATTGCTGAAAAATATAATGTTGATTCCTTTGGCGACTATAGAGAATTGATCGGGAAAGTCGATGCAGTAAGTATCGCAGTACCAACTTCTTTACATCACAAAGTGGCGATGGACTTTCTAAAAAAGGGAGTTCATTGTCTAGTGGAAAAGCCTATTGCATTAACACTAAGAGAAGCCCAGGAAATGATACTGTTAGCAGATCAAAACCATGTCCACCTGGCAGTCGGGCATATTGAGTGTTTCAACCCGGCAGTGGTGAAATTGAAAGAGATAATCGATAATGGGGTCCTCGGTAAAATCCTTATTATATCCACCAGACGTGTTGGTCCCTCTGCACCCCGGATAAAGGATGTGGGCATAGTCGTTGATAGCGCAACCCACGATATAGGTGTTATAAGATATTTACTCAATAGCGAACCTATTAGCGTATTTTCCAGAGTTGGAAACCTGCGGAATGGCAGGGATGACCATGCTATTATTGTCTTAAGCTTTTATGGTCCTACTGCTTGCATCGAAGTAAACTGGTTCACTCCTCATAAAGTAAGGAGCTTGGTCGCTACCGGCAGCGAAGGGATTGCCTACCTGGATTATATAACTCAAGAAGTGAGAATCTGTAAAGATAATAAGGAAGACACTTTAAACATATCGAAAGTCGAACCCTTAAAAGTAGAAATCGACGATTTTATCCAAAGTATTCTGGAAGGGAAAAAACCAAGAGTCGATGGTAGAGAAGGATGGAAAATTCTTAAGGTTGCTTTAGAATCTAGTAAAAATGACTTATGCGACCTATCTAAAATGAGAGCAAGTTGGGAAGATTTATTAGAAAGTAATAAGTCAGAGATATTTGCATCTTTATGATACTGTAGGGAAAAAAATAAAATACTCATTATAATAAAAGTAATCCTATTCTTTCCAGTTCCCCTTCGGACATTCCCCATACTCAGGATGCTAGTCTCCAGTGCATATCACAGAATTTTTACGTTCACCACTATGACTACTAAATAAAGTATTTATTTCTTTCCAAGGACATGATATCCAAATACTATGGGCCAATGTTAGTAACTGCACTTTTGTATATTAAAATACATTTAAGTATTTTCAGTTGATTATAAAAACGATGAGTTGTATCCCGTTTTTTATATGTTCGAATTTCTACAAAATACCAGCCTTGACTCCCGGCCGCTTATCCCCTAGTATGAAGTCACCTGTCATGAGGCTAATGTTAAGATGATTTTAGTTGTCGGCATCACCGGCGCCAGCGGCGTCATTTACGGCATCCGGATGCTCGAAGTCCTTTCGGCTATCGGCGGTATGGAGACCCACCTCATCATCTCCGAAGCCGCCGCACTGGTGATCAAACATGAGACCGACTGGTCGCTCAAAAGATATCAGTCGCTGGCTTCATATTCATATCTCAATACCGATATGGGCGCCTGCCTGGCCTCCGGTTCGTTCCTCCATGACGGTATGATCATTGCGCCCTGCACTGTGAAGACGATGTCCGCTCTGGCGAATTCGTATGCCGACAACCTGATGGTGCGGGCCGGTGATGTCACCCTGAAAGAACGCCGGAAACTGTTATTATTAGTGCGCGAAACCCCCCTCCACCTCGGCCACCTCCGCACCATGGCTCAACTTACCGAGATGGGTGCCGTCATCATGCCCCCCGCCCCCTCCTTCTATCACAAACCACAGAACATCGACGAACTGGTCAATCATACCGTGGGTAAAATGCTGAGCATCTTTAATATCAAACACGGCCTTTTTCAACAGTGGCCCGGGCTCTCGGCACCGGAATAGATAGAGCATCATGAAAGAATTCCTCATTGTTACCGGCACTGGCCGGACGTCAGTTACCCTGGAAGCAGTCCCTTTCGGCACTGGCCTTATCGTGAAAATCTTTAATGAAAACGCACATCTCGGCGCCGTCGCCGTTGGGGAATACGATACGGTTCAGCAAAGGGTTTCCGTGTCCGTACTTACCCGGCTGGGCATAAGGACGACGCCCTCGCCCGGAAAGCCGCTCATGATATCAGCAAAACCCTGCTACTGCCGGTGTGTGTCATCGCCGGTATCCACCTGGATAACATCACCCCTCAGGAAATCGAAGGAGTGCTATCCAATACCGATAACGCCGTTCAAGCTTTTCTCAATTCACGGCAAGGAACTACTGATCATCCGGTATAATATCGCATCTTACAAGACCGCTTGCCATTTTTTCCTTATTTCTGACTGGTACTCCGGACTGAAACGTGAGGTCACCGGGAACTGCTCGTGGCGCTCGTAAGGCCAGCAAGCATCGATGATGACCCGGTCGTTGAGCATCAGCATCCGGCTGCCGGGGCTGGTTTCCGCTCGCGGCGGCCCGCCTGCTTTAGTTTGGATGTTTTTGATCAGTTGGGCATTATCCAAAACGGCCCGGCTGGAGATCGCCCATAACACATCTTTTTCGTTGGTGATATCGATGTCCTCGTCTACTACGATGACAAACAAGCCCCCCACCGTATTCGCCCGGCAGGAAGCCGCCGCCAGGGCAGCCTGTTTGGCATGTCCCGCGTAGCTCTGCTTGATGGCAATCACGCAAAACACCGGCCACACCAGCCCCAACCCGAACCACACCCCCTTTACTTCCGGGATGCCGGCATATTCCAGCACATTCCAAATCTCGGCCGCCATCACCGGGACTGCAAAGGGGAAGGGGATATGCGGCTTCCATGGTGGCACACCCAATAAAATAGGATCATTGCGGTATGAGATAGCAGTTACCTTCATCATCGGGTGGGCCGCCGAAGAATACGTCCGCCGCCACTCCCCGAAAGGCCCATCTTCTTTCCTTTCCAGGACACCGGGCGGCGGGATTTCACCCTCGATCACGATTTCTGCGGTAGCCGGGATGGGTAGATTGGTCGTCTCCCCTTTTACTACTTCTACCGGTTCGCCTTTTACCCAGCCGGCAAAATCATATTCACTTTCTTTCCAGCCCGTCAGCGGGCTGCAGGCCGCCAGGAACAGGGTTGGGTCCATGCCACACACCACTGCCGCTGGCACGCTCTTACCCTGGTGGTGGTATTTCTCCGCCATCATCGTGGCGTGCTTGCCCGGATTGATTCCCACGCTCAACAGGTCCTTGCCGAAGGTCCGGCAGCGGTAAGTTCCCAAATTGACCCAACCCTCGTCCGGGTCTTTGGTGATTACGGCACAACCGGTGCCGATAAACCTGCCCCCATCCTTTTCATGCCAGATCGGGGTAGGGAATTTATTCAGGTCGATTTGTTCGCCGGTTAAGATATTCTCTTTCACCGGTCCCGACTTAACTTCACGGGGTGGCACCGGTTTCACATTTTTCAGCCGCTTCCGCCAGGCATCCAGCATCGCCAGCGGTGGCAGATCCGGTGATACTCCCAGCATCGACCCCGTACGGCGGCAAGTCTGAAAGGGGTTGCTGAGCACTCGGAAACCTTTGGCATATCCGGGTATTTCATCGAATAACAATGCCGGATTACGGCCTTCGGCCATCAACTCGCTGATACCGCCGATCTCCCGGTCCCAGTGTGCTCCGGTGATCCGCTGCAGTTCCCCGGCCTGTTCTACTTCAGCCAGCCAACCTCTTAAGTCCTGATAACTCATACCAACCCCCTTACCACTACACGTTCATCAAGCTTCTATCGATGCCGCCTGATTTTATCATCAATCCGAAGGTAAATGGTACTTTTCTGTTTATCATGGAAATGATATGCCTGATGGCAACCGTCAGCCGGGTGTGTATTATGGAACACCTGAAAAAAGTCCGGCCGGTAACTTACCGGCCGGTATCCTGTTATTTCACGGTATCTTGTTTATCATTTCGCTGCAGCGTGATTGTCCGGGGCGCCATTCTCTTTCTTGGGGAAGACCAGGGAAAGTATCACTGAAACGGCCAGGATCGCTACGATCACTACCAAAGATACCAGAACCGGCATCTCGAAATCGATATGGAAGTACTCGGGTAACATGCCAAGGAGCATCTTAATACCGACAAAGCCCAGCACGAAGCAGACCCCGGTGGAGAGGAACCGGAACAGGTAAAACAGCCCGGCCAGGGCAAAAAACAACGCCCGCAGCCCCAGGATGGCAAAGATGTTTGATGAATATACGATCAACGGGTCCAGGGTCACCGCCAGCACCGCCGGTACGGAATCGGTGGCAAACATGATATCCATAGTTTCGATAGCGATCAGCACGATCATCAACGGCGTTACATACCGCAAACCGTCTTTCTTAACAAAAAAGCTGGCGCCCTGGTATTCCGGGGCTACCCGCATGATCTTGCGGGAAAATTTCACGACCGGGTTCTTTTCCGGCTCGATCTCTTTCTCTTTTTGCGTTAATAGCTTGATAGCCGTGAAGATTAGGAACGCCCCCAGGAGATAGACCAGGAAATGAAACCGTGAGATGAGTTCGATACCCAGGAAGATGAAGATACCGCGGAAAAAGATGGCCCCCAGGATGCCCCATAACAACACTTTCCGTTGAGCTTCCCGGGGTACGGCAAAATAGGTGAAGAGCGCCAGGAACACGAAGAGGTTGTCGATGCTCAGCGAGTATTCCACCAGGTAAGAAGTCGTGAACATCACCCCTTTTTCATGGCCGAGGAAGATATAAATCAGGATATTGAAAACCGCCGCCAGGGCGATCCAGAAACCGACCAGTTTTAAGGCCTCTTTGACCGGGATGACGTGGGCCTTCCGTTGAAAAACGAACAGGTCCAGGATCATGGCTACCACAAAAAATCCTATAAATATCGGCCAGAGCCAGGTTTCATTCATATCTTTTCCCACCTATAAAAAAGGAAATGACTCCCGTCATTTCCCGTATCGAGCACTTATGTAACCGCATTCTCATTATTTCGGCCACACCATCAATACCGGGACCGAGACGCTGCGCAACAGCCGTTCCGCTACGCTGCCCAATACCATCTGTTTGAAGCCGGACCGGCCTCTGGTGGCCATGACCACCAGGTCAATGCCGTTCTTTTTGACATACTCGGGCAGGATATCAGCGGCCCTACCGGTTATTACCTCTACCCGGCTCTTGATACCGTGGTCGATCAGGTAGGACGCTTTTTCATACAGGTATTTCTCGGCATCTTTCTTGCGGTGGCTTTCGTATTCCTGTACCTGGTTGATGGAAGCGAACTGCGAGACCTTCGCCCTCCACCGGTATGGAGATCGGTTCCACCACCTGCACCAGTATCACCTCCGGCATTTCCCGGCAGCCCTTCACCACTGTCTCCAGATGGGGGAAAACATGTTCGGCGATTTGTGAACCGTCTAACGGGACCATTATCTTTTTATACACCGTTCCCCTCCTCGCCCGGTTTTGTTATTATCATTCACACTAGCGTTGAAGATGCTCTTCAGTAAACTAAATTACCAAACGTTAATTAACAAACCGCGTGTTGGTTCCTTTCCGGGTATAGATTATAGCACTGCTTTCGGGTAAAGAAAATGACACCGTTATGAACTCGAGCATTCAATAGAGACTGCCGGGGGAGTAAAATCAGACATCATTTTCGGAGGTAAAGGCAGACAGCATGGAGAAAAAAGGCAACGAAATGAGCGGCATCCGGACTAAAGCGAAACGCTTGCTTGCCGGATGACCCTCGAGGAAAAGATGGCAGGATTGGGCATGCCTATGCCACCCCGCTGTTGGAGAAGAACAAGTTCGCGGTAAAGAAAGCGGCCGGCATCCTGCAAAACGGCATCGGACAGATCAGCGCTCTCGGCCGCACCTCGGGCTTACCGCCGTCCGAAGTGGCGGAACTGGCCAATACCATCCAGAAATACCTCATCGAGAATACCCGGTTGGGTATCCCGGCTATGATCCATGAAGAATGCTTGAACGGCTTCCGCCCGGGGAGCCACGTCCTCAGAATATCGGATTGGCCTGCACCTGGGAACCCGATATCGTCAAGGAAATGACCGCCGTCATCCGGCAGCAGATGCGTGCCTGCGCTTGGGAGTGTTGCCCTATGCCGCCTGGGACGAGGCTTTCGAGCAAGGCCGCGTTATCGCCGCGGTCGATCATCAAGAGGACCTACTGGGGTACGTGCTCTTCGAACTCCGAGGCGCGAAGTTGTGGTGGCCCACCTCGCGGTGGCCCCCCAAGCTCGCGGCCACGGGGTGGCCAGCGCTCTGATCCGGGAACTGAGCGCCAGGTACCCGGATCGCCGCGGAATCCGGGCCCGATGCCGACGTGCGTTTCTCCCCAATCAGGTCTGGCCGTCGCTGGGGTTCATCCCCCAAGGAAACCTGCCGGGGCCGGGGCGCTCAGGGTCAACTGCTGACCCTATGGTGGCTCGATCATGGACATGGCGATCTTCTGTCCTGGGGCGGGCGCGGAGACAAGGTCCCTGTCCTGCTGGACACCAACGTCTTCATCGACCTGAACCAGACGACAGAAGATCCGCTCGCCCGGATGACACGCGACCTTTTCGAGCGAGTCGGCGACCGGGTGGAACTCCTCGTCGCTCCCGAGACAATCCGGGAGATCAACACAGGCGAGAACCCTGCGTGCAGGAGGATACCTGGACCCGGGCGAACAACGACTACCCCAGCCTCGGCCTAAGTGATGCCACCATCCGCGATGTCGCGCGCGCTCTCGAAGCCGACCTGGTTCGCCCTCCCAAGACGCCCAGAGACGTCAGCGACCTCAGAATCGTCGCCGCCGCGGTGGCTGCTGACATCCCAATCCTCGTGACACGGGATCGCCGCGCGAGGGACCGCCTGGCGAAGTCGGCGTATGCCGCGGGGAGGTTGTGGTGACGACCCCTGCCCGAGCTGGTAGCGATCGTCCTGTCAGGCAACGACGAAGCAGCCTATGTTCCGGAAGCCCTTCATGGGACCGTGCTGACCAATCACGAAGTTGCCTCACGCGATAGATCCGAGATGCAGCGGTTCATCGCGAGCGGCGAGCGGCGAGCGGACTTCGATTTGGTTGTGGATTTCCTAGCCGCGGCCAGCCCGTCCTTCGTCGCGCCAGGTGGTCCGCGACCAAGGAGAAGACCCAGTAGCTCTCATCGGCTACTCATGGACCGACGCGCACCTCCAGGTCGCCCTCCTCAGGCTCCAAGGCGGCCCGCTGGCATCGACTCTGTCGGTGATGATGACCGACGCGGTCCGGTCAACCGCCGCCGAACACGGCGCCCGATTGATCACTGTAGCCGACCCGCACCTCGACCCGTCCATCCGCGAAGCATTCCTACGCGACGGCTTCATAGCGACAACCAAAGGGTTGACAGGCGTGACCCTGCAGCACCACCTCAAGACCAGCGAACTGCCCGAGTCACTGTCAGACCTTCGCCCTTGGACCATGGTGGTCCCGCAAGCCGCCGATGAACTCGCGCACGCGGAACACGTTCTTCGGCCCTGTCGCCTGGTCGACGCCCCCTTGCCAACATCTGGCTGGTGTCGATCCGTCCGCACTTTGCCGATGACTTGTTCGGGTATCCGCCTCATCTCTTGACGCGACCCACACGGCTGGGTCTCAGCCTGGAACAGGTCTACTACCGCGCGGGCAAGCAGGGCGAGCAAGCGCCCGGCCGGATCTTGTGGCGACTTGCCGGTCGGACGTCGGGAGCTGTCTTTGCTTGCAGCTCACTAGTGGAGGTGCGCGATGGTAGCCCCGAGGACCTCCATCGCCGATTTCGACATTTGGGCGTCTGGACGCTGGAACAGATCCGGGCCAGCTCCCGCATCCGATGCGAAGAGCCTTACGGGTGACAGACACGCACCTCCTCCCATGGCCGGTCTTCCGATCGCCTCCGGAGCCTCGCGGAAGCCCGGGGTCAGAGGCTGCAGCTACAGTCGCCATGTCGGGTGACGCCCGACCTCTTCGAAACCATCTTGAGGGAGGGGCAGGCATGGGTGAGTCTTCGACGAAGATGATGCTCCTCTCGGTGCAGCCACCCAGTATGCGTTCCGGAATCGTCGGAAGGCCCCAAGACCGTCGAGCTGCGTCCACGAGCCGTTCGGCCGGGCCAGGTGAACTGGTCAGATCTACGCATCGTCACCGGTTTGTGCGGTGATCGGCGCCTGCCTCCTTGAAGCCATCGAGGTCGACACTCCACACGAGGTCGAATTCCCCGCCACCTTGACGCCGCGGGACCTACAGCCACACCCTACGACACGTACTTTTCGGCGAGCGGATCGTGCGATCGCGCTGCACCTGGGTGACGCCTACGGGCTAGAGGAGCCTGTGCCACTTTCCAGGCTTCAAGCGGCCGATGGGGCGAGCTTCCCCATGCAGAGCTGGCGCTACATGTCCTTCGAGTTACTCAGCTCGCTTCTCACGTCCTGCCAAGACCACAACCAAATACTCTCTTGCTCAAGAGCCCAGGCGAAGGACGCGGTCGCCACCAGCCTAACACTGAGCAGTTTCAGCCAGCATTTTTCAAACGCCCACCGGACCGAACTCAGCCGTTGTCGGTGATGTTGCCGACCTTCCAGATCTGG
>CAVUCA010000008.1:0-403795 GCA_963739865.1 uncultured Chloroflexia bacterium | reverse complement strand
TCCAGGAGATGAATTTATTCGTTCTGGTGTTGAAAATATATTAAATAGAGCCACGAATTGGGAAACTAATTGGATAATTTATGATCGAAATCCGGACATTCGAAATTGTAGAATTGATAACATTTCAAATTCATTCTTTAAAAGTGATATTCCATATATAGATTATATCGTTTTAGCAGGTAGTCCTGAATGGTGTGGACACCTAATGACTGATCTATATAAGTACTCATTTAGACATAAAATCCCAATTATGGCAATAGGAATCGGATTTAATGGCTATGAGCTTAGTCTTACTAGGCTTGAAGAGTATGTAATTCGAACTCAAACTAAACTTATTATTACTAGAGATCAAGAAACAGCATCAGCCTTATCTTCATATGGCATAGATGCCAAAGTAATGCCAGATCCTTCTTTAATGGCTAGTAAGATACGAAAATATCCTGAAGATATTAGAAAAATAGGAATCATTTGGCAATTTGATAGTACAAACCAATCATCAAAGCAGGGCAACATTGAGACGTTAAAATGGCTATGTGAAGTTAACACAAACCGGATATGAAGTATCTATCATTACACATTATGTAGCAGAACTTGAATTATTATACAAATTCAATTATGACATATATTATTCATATGAACCAGATGATTATTTTGACATATTAGGACAGTTCGATGCTATAGTTGGATTAAGATTACACGGTTGTTTATTATCATTAAGTCTAGGAAAACCAGCGATTGTGATACCTCATGAACCAAGAGTAATGGTTGCTGCAAAAGAAGTCCCATTGCTAATAATATCTTCAATTGAAGAAGTACAGAGTAAGTTATCCTTTGTATCTTCTACGCTAGATAACTGGAAAACACGACATGAATCATTCTTGGATATAGTTAGTAATGAATATGTATTACAAATAAAAAATATCATTCATCCAAACATTTAATGGAGAAATACTAAAATGATATTAGTTAGAGCAAAGGCCCCTCTGCGTATAAGTTTTGGCGGCGGAGGGACCAATGTCTCGCCTTATCCGGAGGAGGGGAGAAGAGCACAGTATTAAGTGCTACAATAGATAGATACGCCTACTGCAGCCTTGCCAGTATGAGGGGAGAGGCATCTAATGTATATTCCCTCGATTATGACCTAGTCGCTAAATATTCTCCAAACGAAAAACCACAATATAACGGTGAATTAGGTTTAGTTAAAGCAGCGATCAATGTGATGGGAACCAGCGAAGGTGTCGATTTATTCCTGCACAGTGATGCCCCTCCTGGTTCCGGTTTGGGTACTTCGTCAGCAATGACGGTGGCTATCGTGGGTGCTTTTAATCATTGGAAAAAAATATCTGCTACTCAATATGACATGGCAGTTCGTAAGAAATCGAACGTCAGGAAGCAGGCATAGAGGGTGGGAAGAGTGCGCCCGTGTGCCGCTGCCTTGGCGGTTTTAACTTTATTGAATTTTTCAAGGATACGACTATTGTAAATCCGTTAAGAATTAAGGCCGATATCATCAATGAACTCCAGTACCGGCTACTGCTTTGCTACACTGGACGGACCCGGCTATCTGCTGGGATTATTGACGACCAGGTATCCGGATATGTACAAAAAAGAGAGCGTCACTCAGGCGTTAGACCAAACCAAAGCCCTGGCTGTCGCCATGAAAAACCAGTTGCTTTTAGGCCATGTCGACGAATTCGGCGTCGCTAATGCATGAAGCCTGGCAAAGTAAAAAGAAATTCTCTCAAAAAATCACTGATCCGCATATCGACGAGCTATACGAAATTCCCGACAAAATGGTACACTGGGAGGAAAATTACTTGGTGCCGGTGGCGGCGGATATTTACTACTCCGTACTGAATTCGACAAATGGCATATCGTTGCCGGTAAACTCGAAGAGTTGGGTGGTAAAGTGGTCAAATTTTCCTTCAGTAATTCCGGAGTCCAAACCTGGGAGGTGAATGGAGGATGAGTAAGAATAAGACTATTCTTCAGAATATATCTATTCTTAATGTATTACCAAACGATCGGCGATAGCATTGAACTAAAAAAATACCTGCAAATTAATGCTTCAGTCCTTATCACTATCGCCGAACAAATTATTATCGCCCTTAACAAAGGACATAAAGTCCTGATATGCGGCAACGGCGGCAGTGCTGCCGATGCCCAGCATATCGCGGCTGAGTTGGTAGGTAAGCTATATACGAAACGGCGTTCACTTCCGGCCGTTGCTTTAACCACTAATACTTCTTCCCTGACCGCCATTGCCAATGATTTTGGTTACGATGATACTTTCTCCATGCAAGTAGCTGGCCTTGCGCAAAAAGGAGACGTTGTTATCGGCATCAGCACCAGCGGGAATTCTCCCAATGTTATCAAAGCAATTCAAGAAGCAAAAAATATCGGTGCCGTTACCGTCGGCTTTACTGGAGACGAAGGTAAGCTGGCTGAGGTAGCCGACCATGTGTTAAAAATACCATCACGCGATACCGCCCGTATCCAGGAAGCTCATATTACCGCCGGACATATCATCTGTTATATCGTTGAACAAGCTGTAATCGACAAAGATAATGGCAGGTAAAGCGGCGGTTTTCATCGACCGGGACGGTACCATAAACCGAGATGTCCCATATTGCAGCCGTCCGGACCAGTTCGAGTTATTACCCACCGTAGGGGAAGCCATCAAGCTGCTTAATGAACACGGCTATATTGTCGTCATTATCACCAATCAGTCCGGTATCGCCCGGGGATATTTTTCCGAACATAATCTAAAAGATATCCATTTACGTATGCGAGAACTTTTATCAGAGTATCACGGTCATGTAGATGGTATATATTATTGTCCACATCATCCCGATGATAGATGTAAATGCCGTAAACCGGAACCGGCAATGATCTTGCAGGCTTCGCTGGAGATGAACCTTAATATTAAGGAATCTTTTATGGTCGGTGACAGCGAGAAAGATATTGAAACAGGTATAAATGCCGGGTGTAAAGCTACCGTCAAAGTTGGACAGAATGAAACAGGCATAAAAGCTGATTTTGTCTCAAATAATCTACTCGACGCTGTCAATTGGATACTAAGCTGCTAACTTTCCTCTTAGTAAACCTAGAAGTGCCCCACCCAACCGGCTGCTTTCATAAACAATGGAATACGGCAACCACTTATACCATTTTGAATTAGCTATAATATACCTTACTTCAGACAAGTAGTAAACTATTTTCTTAAATATCCAGTTTTTTGACCGGGGCATACCCACCCCCTGGGAGAGGGAAATCCCGGCTTCATTAGCCCTGGTCCACAGTGATTTCAAGGTAAAATTATGAGCATGAAATACTACCGCTTGCGGTTCATAAATGATGGTATGCCCGGCGAATAACAAACGTTTGGCAATTTCTTTGTCCTCCGCCTGGAGGATGGTTTCGGAAAAGCGGAATTGCTGCCAGATTTCCCGCCGGTAAGCCGCATTAACATCTGAAATAAAGATATTATCGCGTATATATTCATTACCCAGTTTCACTTCGATACGGAAATCCGGGAAACTGTAGATATAAAAATATTTTTCCGGGGGAATGGTGTCTTCCCAGGCGACCTGGCGGCCGGTAACCATCGCTACTTTATCATCGGTAAACGGCGCAGTTAAATCGTATAGCCACGTATTTTCGAGAGGTAAGGCATCCTGGGTGATATAAACGATATACCGGCCGGTGGTCAACGACGCCCCGAGGTTCCTGGTCTTGCCATGATGAAACTCTTCCGGTTTGATTTCCACCACCCGGATGCCGCGGGCACGCGGCAGTTTCGACAGTGTGGTCAGTAGAACCGGAATCGATCACCAGTATCTCGTACTCGTCGCTAAATTCCTGTTCCTGTAAGCGAGTAAGTAAACGGGGAAAATTATCCCCTCCGTTTTTCGTTAAGATGACGATGCTGGTGTCCATAGATTCTGAATAGATCCACCTTAATCTTCCTTGCGACGACTGCGAGTCGCAGCTTTCCCGATACTTCGCCCTTTCACCAAATGGGCCGCTCAGTATAGCGGGATTAACACGCTCTATTTGGTAAAGGGAATAGTTTACTTCACCGAGTAATCCCAAATAGCTGTTTCCATTCCAGGTTCCATTTAAGCTGCCGGATGAGCGACCAACCGGATACCCGCTTTAGTTTAGAATATTGTTGGCGCTTTTTTCTAATCGTATCCCGCTCTTTCCATATGTGGCTAACAGCCTGGCATTTACTCTTCAGGTATCCGTGGCCTTTAATCAGGCAATAAGCAAAGATCATAATTTCAATGATTATCAGGACCGGGGACAAGAGTATTATTGCTAATGGCGATAGGGTAGACAACAAAAGCTGGCTGCGGTCCTTCTCCAGCCGGTATAATTTCTCTGCATTCATTTTCAACCGGTATTTATGATAGATGACCGACTCCGGGACACAGTAAATCCTGAGCCCCATCAGGTGCAGCAGCCAGGAGACGATGACATCGTCATTGGACATAAAGGAATCACGGGGCAGGCCGCCCATGCGGTCGAGAGTGTCACGCCGGATCAGGTAGGAACAGCCGCTGACGCCGCTGACTTTTTCCGGGATCTGTGGAATCATAGTCCGGTTTATTCAGGTTCCGGCAAAAACTGAGTCCGCTGACATGGATATTATGCCCCATCGTATTGATATGTGCCCGGTCGTCAAAGAGGAGTATCTTAGGGGTCACGGCACCGATTCGGGATCGGACTGCCATACTTTCACCATCGCCGCCAGCCAGTCGGTCTTTACTTCCGTATCAACATTAAGCGGTGCAATGTATTCTCCGGTGGCTAGGGGTAGAGCTGCATTGATGCCGTTGGCATATCCCAGGTTGGCATTATTCTGAAGTATCTTCACGCGGGGGTATTGCGTCCGCACCCGTTCCACCGTACCGTCCGTGGAGCCGTTGTCTGACAGGATGACCTCAAAGTCCGGGTAATCCTGTTTCAGTACTGAGGTTAAACAAACGTCGACGTCTTTGATGGAGTTATAACTGACGATAATTACGGTCACCCGTCCGGTCACCCGTCCCGAAACTCGGCCGGAAACCCACCCGGTTGTTGGGGTGGCTACGCTATTGTTCATTTCAGGGATTACCCAGGTAACCGGTGACGACGTCATTAATTTTGCCGTCCAGCACCATCTTACCCTCTTTAAACAGTATCCCCCGGGTACACAGGTTCTTGACCGCTTCCATATTATGGCTGACGAAGATGACAGTGCGGCCCTGGCCGGCGACTTCATTCATCTTGCCCAGGCATTTCTTCTGGAATTCGGTATCGCCTACGGCAAGAACCTCATCCACGATGAGGATCTCCGGTTCCATGTGGGCGGCGACGGAGAAGGCGAGGCGGACATACATGCCGCTGGAATAGTGCTTGACCGGGGTGTCCAGGAATTTCCTGACCCCGGAGAATTCGACGATATCCTCAAAGCGGCGAGCCACATCGACTCGCTTCATCCCCAGCACTGCCCCGTTAAGGTAGATGTTTTCCCGGCCCGTAAGTTCCGGGTGGAAGCCGGTGCCTACTTCCAGCAGGCAGCCGACGTTGCCGTACATATCAACTCCCCTTCCGTGGGGTAGGTGATGCGGGAAAGGACTTTCAGGATGGTACTTTTCCCGGCGCCGTTCTTGCCGATAAGGCCCACCACTTCCCCCTTTTTCACCTCGAAGGAGACATCCTTCAATGCCCAGAGATATTCTTTATGCGGGGCGGTGTCGGCAGTAAGTCTGCTACGGCGCATCTTTTTGAAGGGATAGCGCACGAAATGCGCCATGGCGTCGCGCATGGTCTTGTAACCTACCGTTTCCCCGATGCGGTAGCGTTTACCGAGTCCCTCTACCCTGATTGCGATGTCAGTCATAACTAGTAAAACTCAAAATACAAAATCCTAAATACTAAGTAAAGAACGAAATCCTAAATTCAAAACTCTTAACTATAAGTAAACTCAAAATACAAAATTATAAATACTAAGTAAATTCTAAATTTGAATAACTAAACACAAAGTAGGAACGAAAAGACATATTTACTTATTTTTTAGTTTTTCTACGATTGAGCCGAAAATCTTCGTTAACTCGATGGCCTCCTTTAACAATCTTTCTTTTTCCTTTAACTGCCCCACTTGAGGTTCTGTTAGTTCCAGCCAGTACCAGGATTCCTTGGCTTCCTTCCTGGAAATCTTGATTCTCATCCCGAAGTCTTTCTTCCCTAATGCATCCTGGGCTTCAATATAGTTTGCCCCGATCGAACCGGAAGACCGGACAAGTTGTTTCGAATATTCCAGGTTCGTGATATTTTTAGGTAATTCGTTTACATACGTTCTCACTAATCGAGCAAATTCAAGTGTTCTTTCTTCTAAATCGTACCTATTTTTGTTTTCTTGTTCTCCCACTATTAAAATAAATCCAAATATTTAATTTCTAAATCCTAAGGAAATCCTAATTTCCAATATCTAAATACTAAATAATCTCTAAATTCTAATTTCTAAATCCTAAACAAGAACCAGTTTATAATTTCAAATAACTAAGTGTTTTATACTTTAATACTTTTAACTTTGAGTTTCCTTTGATATTTGAATTTTGTTCTTTGAGTTTCGTTCATTTACACAACATCTGCGAAGGCCTTTTCCCGGAGGCGGAAATACAAAATACCGGTAACCAGGATGAAAACGATGATCACGGTGGAGGCCGCCAGCATGGGGATGGAGGGAATCGCAGTATGGATGGTAGCCCAGCGGAAGCCTTCGATGATGCCGGACATGGGATTCAACAGGCCGTAAGCCAGGCGGAATTCCGGCGGGATGATGGTGCTGGAATAAATGACCGGCGAGGCAAAGAACAGGCACTGGATGAGGAAGGGTACGATATAACCGATGTCACGGTATTCCACGTTGAGAGCGGCCAGCCACAAGCCGATGCCCAGGGAAAAAGCCAGGATCAACCCCAGCAGGGGGATGAGAAATATCATGTACCACTGCGGCATGTAGCCGTATACCAGCATCAGACCGATGAAGACAATAAAGGTGAACAGGAAGTCGATCAGCGGCGACAGGATGCTGGCGAAGGGGGAGATGAGGCGGGGGAAGTATACTTTCTGGATCAGGGCAGCATCATATATCAGGCTGTTACTGGCCCTGGTTACCCCGCCCGAGAAAAGGTTCCAGGGGGTCATGGCGGCAAAAATAAATAACGCATAAGGAACACCCTCGGAAGAAACACCCATTAAATAATTAAAAAAGAGCGTAAAAATCCCAGTCATCAAAGCCGGTTGCAGGATCGCCCAGAGGAAGCCGATAACGGTCTGTTTATAACGGACCTTGATATCCCGCCAGGTTAGAAAGTACAGCAGTTCCCGGTATGCCCAGACCTCACGGAAGTTCAGGGAGAACCAGCGGGGCTGGGGGCGGATGGAGACGACGGGGGAGGCGTCTTTGATTTCAGTTTTATTTAATACAGACATCTATCATTTACTACCATGTATACTACTAAATTTCAATCTGCTCATCTTAACGGATTAAAGGGCAAGCCGATGGTTCGACAGGCTCACCATGAGCGGCTTGCTGATAATAAGATTATTAATACCGCTCGTACTGAGCTTGTCGAATGTATGAGCGGAACTAAACAGTACATTTTTAATGCAACCATTTCTACTTATTATTATGATTCCGGGTCAGGATATTCAAGATGATGCCGGTAAAAATACTGAAGACGCCGACGATGAGGAAGACGGCACACAAGATAGCTGTACCTGTGGCAAACTCGCGGGACCGGGAAAAAGATTCCAGTACGCGGACCCCGGCGAGCAGGCCCAACAGACAAAGCAGGGTGCCGCCAACGCCGAAGAAGAGCAGCGGGCGGCGTTCCGAGATCATATTGATGATGCGGCCCAGGACACCGAAGCCGTGGCGGACCGGATTATGCGTGGAGCCGTCTTCGACATAGATGGTGGAAATAGGGACCTCAGTGATCTTTAGCCCTTTATCATGTGCTTTCAAGATCATCTCCGTTTCCACGGCAAATCCTTTTTCCGTGAGTTCTACTTCCCGAACCATGCGGGGGGAAAGTGCCCGGAAGCCGCATTCGGAATCTTCCACGATACGCCGGCCGCCGGAAGCGACCCCGGTGCTAACCGAGAGCACGCCCTGGCCGATACGGCGGTAAAAAGGGATCTTTTTCTTCTGCACTTTACGGGAACCGACCACGAGGTCAAAGCCGTTCTTTACTGCGGCGGCCAGCCGGGGAATCTCGTTGGGATCATGTTGGCCGTCGGCATCCAGGAAGACCAGGGCATCCGGTGGCTGCGGCCGGACGTATTCGAGGATCCCGGCCAGAGCCGCGCCTTTGCCGTTATTGTCTTTACTCCCGATGACTGTAGCCCCACCCAGGCGGGCGACTTCGGTAGTACGGTCGGAGCTGCCGTCGTCATAAACGATCACTTCAGCGGCATACTGTTTGGCTTTTAGTATTACCGAGCCGATATAGCGTTCTTCATTAACAGCCGGAATGGCGACGATGATACGAAAATCCATTCCGGTATCAGTATCCGGTGTCGTTTTCAATAAAACTCCTAACAAACATCGTGATTATAAGACAACCTGAGATAAACATCAATCATATAGACGATATATTGGGATTGTGGATGTCAAGATTATAGGTACTTAAGGTACTTGACAAAGCGATAGAACGCTGGTACTATACATAGAAACATACAGAACATAATAACTAATATATTTGAATATCACCCTCACCTAACCTCTCCCTTCGAGGGAGAGGGAAAAAACGGGGATCCCCAAAAATTCTCTCGCCCTTTTGTGGGAGATAGTCAGAGTGAGGGGGAATTAGACTCAAATCATGCCTGAGGTTGTTTCAACAAACCGTGTAAACTAGCATCAGGTTGTTTCGAAAGGCGAGACGCCTGTAGTACCAGTTCCGGATTTTGTTTCCCGGTCTTTGGAAATTTAATAGAGTTTTGATATCAGGTAATAGGATTAAATTAGATTTCTAACGTAACTTGAGAAAACAATATTGATAAGTAGGGGCATTCGGCTGAATGCCCCTACTTCCAAACACTGCTCGATTTTTAGCTGTAAGATTTACCGGGCGTCTCTGATCTTGCGGTAGCAATCGCTGCAATAAACCGGCTTATCGCCACGCGGTTCGAAGGGAACTTCGGTCTCTTTGCCGCACTGCGCACATTTGGCGGGGAACATCTGCCGGGAACCACCCCGTGATGACATACCGCCGCCCATGCCGCCGCCGCGCTCCGCTTTTCTTTTCTGCCGGCAGGTGGGACACCTCTTAGGTTCGTTGGTGTAGCCTTTGGAATGATAGAATTCCTGCTCGTCAGCCGTGAAGGTGAAGGTTGCGCCGCAATCAGCGCATTGTAGGGATTTATCCTGGTAAGCCATTGAATGTCCTCCTCATAATAACAGTTTGAGTACGGTCATCCAACACTCCAGGAAACAAAACCGATCCCGGTATCTGAATAACCATAACAGAAACTATACGCCGGATTATATAGCAGAATTTGTACAGCCGCAAGTAGAGAAAAGTACCAATAAAAAAATAAAAGGACGAAATCCTAAATTCAAAATTCAAATTTCTAAATACTAAGGAAATTCTAATATCCAAATTCAAAATAAAGTTTTCGATACAAAGTAACGGATTGCTTCGCCTCCCGATAGGAGTAAATGTGTTATCGGGATGGTCTCGCAATGACAGTTTGTTGAACAAATTATAAGTATTTTTTATTTTTGAATTTTTATACTTTTTAACTTCCTTAAGATATTAGGGCTTAGAATTTCGTTTTAAACTCTGAATAATATGATTGTTCACTTGTCGTATATAAGGGGTCTCCTGTATATTTAGTAGCGACATGATAAGTATTGTGGTCCCCGCTCTAAACGAAGAAAAGATGCTGCCAGCCTGCCTGGATTCACTTAAAAAGCAAAATAGTAAAGTCGAATATGAAATCGTCGTGGTCGACAACGGCAGTACCGATAATACCGTGCAGGTAGCTAAAGATAACGGCGTGAGAGTGATAAGTTGTCCGCAAAAAGGGGTGGCCTTTGCCCGGCAAGCCGGCGCTGAAGCAGCAAAGGGGGAAATCATTATCCAGGTTGATGCCGACACGATATATCCGGATACCTGGCTGGCAAAGATCGCCGCTAATTTTACCAACCGGAAGCAGGCCGTCGCCATCGCCGGCAGATATGTTTATGATGTTCCGGCGGGATGGGCGCCGCTGGAGACCTTCTACCGCAGTTCTTTGAACCGGTTAGGGCTGCTGTTATTGGGTTTTCCGGTTGCGGTCTCCGGGGCAAATTTTGCTTTTAGAAAAGAAGCTTTTCTTAAAGCCGGCGGTTATGATGCCAAATCTCTATATCCGGACCAGTGGGGGATCGCCCGGCGGTTGCATAAATACGGCCGTATCTATTATGTACATGATATTATTGTAAAGACATCGACCCGGCGTATTGCCAAACCATGGTATGTTATATTGTATGAAATCATGCGGAATTGTGGTCATGTCCTGGTGCACTTTTTGAAACATTGTACGGGCATCTTTAAAAAGTCAGGCAGCCAATAGAGAACTATTAGAATGAATTTCTTAGAATGGCTTTATCAGGCGCCGACACTGGTTGATTCCTTTACATTACAAATTGCGCTTGTGGTGTTTTTCCTCAGCCTGATCGGAGAAGCTTTCGTGATTTCCATCCCGCTGGTATTCGAAGCTATTTTTATTTCCGCCGGTTACAACACCCGTATCGGTTTTCTTTCAATTTGGGAGATGCTGCTGCTGGCACTCACGTCACAGCTTGGCCGGCAAGCCGGGGCATTGATCTTATACTTCCTTTCCAATAAAAGCACGACCTTTATCGGTAAAATAATAAAACGCCGCTTTCGCTTAAAACAACCTATCGAAAAATCACCTTTTAAATTTCTACGTCATTTGGACAGGTTGTCTCCCTTCGGCGTAGCCGCCGGCAGGTTATTGTGGCTGAGAATCCCGATCACTTTAGTGTTAGGGGCCAGGAAGCAATTCAAGACGCTGGTATTAGGCATCGCTATCTCCAGTACGATATATGAAGCGATATATCTCGGGCTGGGGGCGATCGGAGGCCAGATATTCGGCCGTAATGTCGAGAAAGTCGGGCCGCAACTGATAATATGGTTCGGTATCAGCCTGGTAATCGTGTACGCGGCGGCATTAGTCATACGTTTTGTTATCAGGAAGAAGAAAAAAAACAAGACTGACAAAGACAAGTGTAATCCGGAAACGAAGTGAAATAGCTTACTAATTATCCGGTAGAGGGCGGTATGAAATTTTCTCATCAAGTTGCCATTGTCACGGCGGCGGCCGGAGCTGGAATAGGCCAGGCGACGGTACGTGCCCTGGCTGAAGAAGGAGCGACTGTAGTTGTATCCGACCAGCATCCGCAAAGGACAGTGTCGGTTGCGGAATCTTTAACAAAAGAATTCGGGGTAAAAACGCTGCCGGTAGTATGCGATGTAACCGATAAAAGCCAAATCGAAAACCTGGTCAAGCAAACGATCGATGCCTTCGGGCAGATCGACATCCTGGTCAATAATGCCGGTTTTGATGTCTTTAAGAAAATAGAGGATATCGATTTAGTATCTATCCAGCGTATCATCGACATCAACCTGATGGCTTCGATTTACCTGACGAAAGCTGTTTTACCCTATATGATAAGCAGGCAGACGGGAAAAATCGTTAATCTATCTTCCATTGCCGCCTATTCACCGGACAGCGGCGATTCCGCGGTTTACGGTGCGGCGAAAGCAGCCATTCAAGCTTTTACCAGGACGGCAGCCCGGGAAGTGGGAAAATATAATATCAGGATAAATGCCATCGCCCCGTCAGTCACGTTAAACCCGTTCCTGGAAAAACAAATGCCGGCGGAATCGATATCCGAAATCATGGGCAAGATGCCGTTAGGAGCCATCAAACCGGAGGACCAGGCTAAAGCCATATTGTTCTTACTTTCAGACGATGCGGCACTGATTAGCGGGGCAACTTTAAACGTCACCGCCGGTTACTAACACGGTTATATAGTACTTTATTACCGGAAATCCAAGAAGTGATAATCATAAGCTTGAATTACTGACGGCAAGTCATCTATAATATACGACTTGGGAACATCGGGATTGATGTTTCAAATATGACTTCATAGATTTACATAATGTTGGTTTATGGCGCAAACAGGAGGATGATGAATTAATGGAACAAACAATTACATCTATGATGGATGAAAAACGGGTTTTTACACCAAAAGTCGAACTCAGCAAAAATGCTGTCTTCAAGACTATGGATGAATACCGTAAAGCCCATAAAGAATCCATCGAAAGCCCGGAAAAATACTGGGCAAAAGCAGCGGAAAGCCTGGTATGGAAAAAGAAGTGGACGAAAGTAGTCGAAGAAGAATTCGGCCAGGCAAAACACGAATGGTTTATCGGCGGCAAGCTTAATGTCAGCGAAAACTGCGTTGACCGCTATGCCAACGGGCCGGAAAAGAACAAAGCAGCTTTTATCTGGGAAGGCGATATCGGTGATAGTAAAGCCATCACTTATCAGGAACTGTATTACGAAGTAAATAAATTCGCCAATGTACTGGACAAGTTCGGCATTAAGAAAGGCGACCGGGTATGTATCTACCTGCCCATGATCCCCGAACTGCCAATCGCCATGTTAGCTTGTGCCCGGATCGGCGCCATCCACAGCGTGGTATTCGGCGGCTTCAGTGCGGAAGCATTGCGCGACCGGATCCAGGACTGCAGCGCCAGGTTACTGATTTGTGCCGATGGGTATTACCGCGGCGGAAAAGTAGTCCGCAGTAAAGACAATGCCGATGCGGCGATGGCGCAATGTCCAAGTATAGAAAAGTCGATCGTAGTCAAGAGAGCCAACGCCCAGGTAACGATGAAAGCCGGTGTCGAGAGTTGGTGGCACGATGAAATGGCCGCACCGGATATCAAATCATACCGCGCCCCCGAAGCCATGGATGCCGAAGACCCGCTGTTCATCCTGTACACCAGCGGCAGCACGGGTAAGCCAAAGGGCGTTTTACACACCACGGGCGGCTACCTGGTTTATGCCAATCATACTTTCCGGTGGATCTTCGATGTAAAACCGGAAGAAACATATTGGTGTACCGCCGACATCGGCTGGATCACCGGACATACCTATATCGTTTACGGCCCGTTATCCGCCGGAGCAACCGGGATCCTGTTCGAAGGCATACCCACCTATCCGAATCCCGACCGGTTCTGGCAGTTAGTTGAAAAGCATAAAGTGAACCAGTTCTATACCGCCCCCACCGCTCTCCGGTCATTGATGCGTGAAGGCGATGACTGGGTCAACAAACATGACCTCAGCAGCCTGCGCATCCTGGGTTCCGTTGGTGAACCCATCAACCCGGAAGCCTGGATGTGGTACTACAATGTGATCGGTAAACAGAAATGCCCCATCGTGGATACCTGGTGGCAGACCGAGACCGGCGGTATCCTGATCTCGCCCTTACCCGGCATTACCCCCTTGAAACCGGGTTCCGCCAGTTTCCCCATGCCCGGTGTTGATGCTGCTATCGTCCGCGAAGACGGCACCCCGGCGGACACCAATGAAGGCGGTTACCTGGTGATCAGAAAACCATGGCCCGGACTAATGAGACGGGTCTATGGCGATCCTGAGCGGTTCAAGAATACATATTTCGAGAGATTCCCCGGCACGTACACTACCGGTGACGGTGCTAGAGTCGATGAAGATGGTTATTTCTGGCTAATGGGCCGCATCGATGATGTAATCAAAGTATCCGGCCACCGCATCGGTACTGCTGAAGTAGAAAGCGCTTTTGTATCTCATCCTTCCGTGGCCGAAGCTGCCGTCGTGCCCATGCCGCATGCCATCAAGGGCCAGGGCATTTACGCCTTTGTCACGCCTAAAGTCGGCGTCGTCGGCAATGATGAACTGCGCAAAGAACTGGTGGCGCATGTAAGAAAAGTGATCGGGCCGATCGCCAGCCCGGACAAGATCCAATTTGCCGATGCCCTGCCCAAAACCCGCAGCGGCAAGATCATGAGAAGGATTTTAACCAAGATCGCCAGCGGCGAAAGCAAGAACCTGGGCGATACCAGCACCTTGGCCGATCCATCCGTAGTCGACACCCTGGTTCAAGGCGCTCAGAAATAATAGCCTTAATCTGAATTAAAAAAGGGGTATTCGAAAACGAATACCCCTTTTTTTTGTAACTAAAGAAGTACTAAGTCGATCCATCAGAATTCCTTGACAATCCTATCTGTGGTTTGTATATTACAGTGTGTTTTCAGGATAAGATTCAACCGAAGTTTTAAAGGAGGTTTTTCATATGAGAGCTGCATGCGTAGTTGCCCCGAAAAAGATCGAAGTCCTCGATGTGCCCATGCCGAAGATCAATGAAAATGAAATACTGGTAAAAATCGAAGCTTGTGGTGTATGCACCAGCGATATGGCCACTTTTCTCGACTCTTTTGCCCCGGAAGTAAAGACCCGGCGGCCATTCCCGCGCCGGATCGGCCACGAACCAGTGGGGGTAATTGTCGAGGTAGGTAAAAATGTCAGAGGATATAAGAAAGGCGAGAGAATCACCGGCATCTTTGGTGATGGTGCTTTTGCCGAATATGTATCATTCGATCCGATCGAACCACCCCCGGTAGGGCGTCCGCCCATGGTTTCCAAAGTACCGGAGGGAATAAAACCGGAGCATGCCATCGGTGAACCGATGATGTGTTCGATGAGCCATGCACGGACCGCTAACCCTGAACTGGGCGATTTTGTTTTCCAGGCCGGCTGCGGCTTCATGGGCCTTGGGGTAATCGCCGGCATTGCCAGTCCGAAGATCCGTGAATACATCGTGGCGGACCTGGAAGATTGGCGATTGGAAGTTGCCAGGAAACTCGGGGCTACGATAACTCTGAATCCGAAGAAAGTAGATGTAGTCGCTGAAGTGATGAAAATCACCGGTGGCAAAGGCGTTGATGTCGCAATAGAATGCGTCGGACATCCCCCGGGGATGAAACTGGTAAATGGAGCGATTAAAAATAACCGCGGAAAAATCGTTGTAGTCGGTTGGCATCAAGCTCCGGACACTTATGAATTGATGGACTGGATCAAGTCGCCCATTATCTATAGTCCGCAGGGTATTGGTATTTCTACCGACCCGACTAGCGAACTACCACGGGCACTTTGGGCAATCCAGAAAGGTATTTATCCCATGGATCTGCTTATCACGCATAAATATAAGCTGGAAGAGACTGAGAAAGCCTTTAATGATAACCTGGGGAGGACTCCGGGATATCTTAAAGGCGTTGTAATGCCGTAAAGTAAACCATCTGGTAGTGTAAAAGGGGCATGTTCATACCATGCCCCTTTTAGTTTATTTAGTATTGTATACTTAATATACCTGTCTTCACAGGATAATATTTGAGTTATAATAGAGGGAAATTTCGCTAGTGTCTGTTGACGATATTCAGCATAAAAAGTTTAGCATTCATAAAGGAAATAAGAAATGAGTTATGTATATTTGTTCAGCGGCAACTGTGAAGACAAAGACCAACTGGGTAATAAAGGGGCGAACCTGGTTACCATGACCAGGCTAGGATTAGCTGTTCCTCCCGGCTTTATCGTAACTATAGAAGCATATAAAACATGGCATGCAACCGGGACACTTCCTGATGAAGATATCGATGAAGCCCTCTCCGTAATAGAAAAACAAGCCGGGAAAAAACTGGGCAGGGGACTGGAAGTTTCAGTAAGGTCATCAGCGCCGGTATCAATGCCGGGGATGATGGACACGATTTTGAATATTAGCAATATAAATAAAGTCAAAAAAGCTTTAGTGAAAATATTCGAGTCCTGGGACAACAACAGGGCAATCGAATACCGCCGCCTTAATAACATCTCTCCAACACTGGGAACAGCCGCGGTTATACAAATGATGGTGTATGGTAATAAAGACAAAAAATCAGGTACCGGTGTGGTCTTCAGCCGTAATCCAAGTACAGGAGAAAAAGGACTTTTCGGTGAATATCTGGAATCGGCACAAGGTGAAGAAGTAGTCTCCGGTTCACGTACACCACAACCGGTATCAAGCCTTGAAACGGTAATGCCGGATATTTTTAAACAACTTGAAGCCGTTGCTGAAAAACTGGAACATTATTTTGGCGACATGCAGGATATCGAATACACCGTCGAGTCGAAAAAATTGTTTATATTGCAAACCCGCAGCGGGAAACGCAGCGGACAGGCTGCGGTTAAGATTGCAGTGGACATGGTTACGGAAAATATCCTGACCCGTGAAGAAGTAATAAACAGGGTAAGCGTACATGATATCCAGGTACTATTACATAAACAACTAAAATCAGATTTGAACATTAATCCTATTGCTAAGGGCCTTAATGCAGCCCCGGGGGCGGCTTCAGGCCCGGTGTGTTTCGACTCGATTGAAGCGGTTACGAGGTCGAAGAAAGGACTGGGAGTAATTCTGGTCAGGCCGGAAACCGACCCCGATGATATTCAAGGAATTGCGGCGGCTCAAGGGGTTCTCACACAAAAAGGCGGACTAACATCACATGCTGCCATAGTAACCCGGGCAATGGGTAAACCCTGTATTTCGGGTGCCGAGGAAATAAACATCGATCTACGACGAAAACAATTCACAGCGAATGGAAAAGTAATCAAAGAAGGTGACGAAATAACGATCGATGGAACCACGGGGTATGTATATAAAGGAGCGTTACCACTTGAAGAAGCCAGTATAAACCGGGAATTACAAGAGTTACTAAGTTGGGCAGACGGCTTTAAACGGCTTGGCGTACGGGCAAATGCTGATACCCCTGATGCAATCACACAAGCAATCACATTTGGTGCGGAAGGCATCGGACTTTGCCGGACTGAGCGTATGTTTAACGCTCCGGATAGATTGGCCGTAATTAGAGAATTTATCCTGGCAGAAAATGAAGAACAACAAGCACAAGCAATCAACAATTTACGCATCTTACAAACAAAAGACTTTATTTCATTATTTAAAGTATTGAAAGGATCTCCAATAATAGTAAGGTTACTAGACTTACCGTTGCATGAATTTTTGCCTGATGAATCCGAAGTTAAAGATGCCAAGGTACGCCAACGGATAGCCGAACTCAAAGAAACAAATCCGATGTTGGGCCACCGGGGTGTCAGACTAGCTGTTACAAACCCGGAGATTTATAAAATGCAGATCGAAGCAATCGAGAAAGCCAGGTTAGAAACAGATGCTTCCGTTTCTATTATGATACCTCAAGTCATAACTGACCAGGAAGCAATAAAAGTGAAAGAACTTTTACAGGGAACCAAATTAAAAATCGGGGTAATGATGGAGACCGTACGAGCTTGTATGAGAGCAGGTAAACTAGCCGCGGATGTAGATTTCTTTTCGTTTGGCACAAACGACTTGACACAGGCGGTCTTTTCATTTAGCCGGGAAGATGCGGAGAAAAAATTCCTTTCCCGTTATTTGCAGTTAGGTATTTTAAAAGACAATCCCTTTGAGATACTTGACATAAAAGGTGTGGGTCAATTGATGGAAACGGCAATATTTTGGGCACGCAGGGTAAAACGACATCTTGAGATAGGTGTTTGTGGTGAACAAGCTGGCGAACCAAGGTCGATTAAGTTTCTTCATGAGACAGGGGTGGATTATGTTAGCTGCAGCCCGTTTAGAATCCCGGTAGCGAAACTGGCCGCTGCCCAAGCAGCACTTTCTGCCCGGAAAGGAACTGCGCCTTCAAATATCCGGGCAAGTTAAAATATCCAAAATACATTTAGCAATAACTCTCCAGGATAAAAAGCGATCACTAAATATCTAATACAAAGTGCGCTTTCCAAACATCATTTTCTTTTTTCAAACTTAGCTGATGTAAAGTTACAGCTTTTACATCAACCCGTTGCTGATGCCGGGAAGCATCTATTGTTTCACCCGCAAGTGAAGCGACTAGATTCCATTGAGATCCGGTCTGTCTAGTTGTTAATTGTATTGTTAGTAATAGTAATTGTTCGGTATCTTTATAATATATTAACTGTTCAAGAAAATTGTATAAAAGTAAATCGAGCTGATTATTATTGAGGACAACATTACGACCAATACGCAGACAGATAGCTTCCGGATTTTCTATCATGGTCTTAATCAAAGCTGCGCCGGAATCCCGGAATACCTCAGATAAATCTATGTTAAAGGCCTCGATTGCGACATCAGCGGTAGCTTCATTTTCAATAAATTGGTAAGGCATGAGAATTACCCTTTTACATTACCAAGTGGAATAAACCTGGCTATACGGCGGCTGATACCGGCTAATTCACTGGCTGTAACAACATCGTCTATATTTTTATACGCTAATCCGGCTTCTTCAGCTAAACCTGACAAGGATGCAGTACGAACATATATCCCCTCAGACTCCATTTTTTGCTGAAGGTTACGGCCCTGCCACATATTTCTGGCTTTTGTTCGACTCATCGTACGGCCGCTGCCATGGGCTGTACTAAAAAAGGTCTGGGCACCGGTATTCATACCAGCAAGTAAATAAGAACCTGTTTCCATACTACCGCCGATGATAACAGGTTGTCCGGTATTACGAAAGCGTTCCGGAATCAGTTGATTACCCGGGCCAAAAGCCCGCGTAGAGCCTTTCCTATGTACAAGGTATTCCTTTTCTGTCCCTTGAAGTGTATGACGTTCAACTTGAGCGGTGTTATGAGCAACATCATAGACCATATGCATATTCAGTTTTTCCGGAGAACGTCCGAATATCTCAGAAAAAACTTCTCTCACACGATGAAGAATAACCTGACGGTTTGCAAAAGACATGTTGATGGCACATTTCATCGCATTGAAATAAGCCTGACCTTCAGGCGACTTAAAAGGAGCACAAGCCAATTCACGGTCAGGGACTTGAATATGATATTTACTTCCCATTACTTTCAGGAATTCCTGGAGATAATCGGAAGCCACTTGATGTCCAAAACCGCGGCTTCCACAATGAAACATCACCGTAATTTGATTTTCACCTCGTAGCCCGAATATCCGGGCAGTCTCCTTGTCATAGATATTTTCCGGAAGTAGAACCTGGATTTCAAGGAAGTGATTTCCTGAACCAAGAGTGCCAATCTGTTCCATACCCCGGTCAATAGCCTTTTCACTGACTGCACGTACATCAGCCCCATTGATGCATCCATTCAATTCTGTCAATTCTAAGTCTTCAGACCAACCATAACCATTACGGACACACCAGACAGCGCCCTGTTCTACCACAGCTCTAAAATCGGAGCGGGATAGTTTAATGAAACCTTTACTGCCGACTCCCGCAGGAACCCGTTGATAAAGCCGATCGATCAGTTTTTTTAAGTGAGGTTTGATATCTTCCCAAGTCAAGTCTGTTGTTAAAAGCCTGATCCCACAATTTATATCGAATCCAATGCCACCTGGTGAAATAACACCATACTGTGTATCCATGGCAGCTACGCCACCAATTGGAAATCCATATCCCGAATGGCCATCAGGCATACACATTGAATACCCGGTAATACCCGGTAAAAAGGCAACATTAGAAATTTGATCGAATACCGCATCATCCATACTTGATATCAATTCTTTGGTAGCGTATATACGGGCAGGGACTCTCATACCTGGTTTATATGAAACCGGCAATTCCCATACAACATCACTGATTTGATGTAAGTTATCTACTTCAGGCATATTTTCCACTCGCTTAATTATTCGCAATTATCCTTGAAGACTAAGACAATACAAAATATAAATTTTGTATTACTGCCATGTATTTATTATAAACGAATGAGCCCACTTTACGCAGGCTCATTCGTTTATAGTTGAATCAAAGATGACAAATTTATTTGTTAATTTTTGGTGTGGGAGAAGTAGAATGGGATGGATTTAATGCTTCACCTAGCCCAAGTATATTAATAAGTCTCGATTGGTCGGATATTACGAGTTTAGTATTATCCTGTAAAGATGCTTGAGTAACTTCGAGTTGCTTTAATAATTGAGCATTCCCGACGAAGTATGTATTAGCGGCATTAGACACTGTCTCAATTGCCTTTGCTTCTCCTTCAGCACGTAGAATGGCTGCCTGGCGGTCACCTTCGGCAAGAAGGATTTCGTGTTGGCGGTTACCCTCGGCTTCCAAGATTTGTTTTTGACGAAAAGCTTCGGCTTCAAGGATTGTAGCTCTTTTTTCCCGTTCTGCTTTCATTTGTTTACTCATAGCATCAGTGATGTCTTTAGGCGGCTGAATCTCTTTTACTTCAACACGGGTAACCTTAACGCCCCATTTATCGGTGGCTTCATCAAGAGTTTCTCTCAGGGAAGCATTAATACGTTGCCGGGCGGTTAATGTTTCATCAAGACTCATATCCCCAATTAGGTTTCTCAGGTTAGTCTGAGCAAGTTTTGTAACCGCAAGGAAAAAGTTAGCTACTTCGTATGTAATAGCCTTGGCATCGGTTGCATAGTAGTAGACGACAGCATCAACACTAACAGTAACATTATCTTTGGTAATAACAGATTGTGGTTCGATATCGATAACAGTCTCACGTAAATCTACCCTAGAACGAATATTGTCAATAAAAGGCAATAGAAAACGTAATCCCGGGTCCAGTGTTTCTTTATATCTGCCAAATCTTTCAACAATACCTTTTTGTGCTTGCCGTATGACAACAATTGAACGGGCAAGCATAATGATTGCTAAGATAACAATGACAATCAGGAGAATGATAATCCCAACATTCATGATATTTACCTCCTTATTCTGGAAACAGAGAGCGTAACACCAGAGATAGACCTGACTATTATTTCTTCACCAACTTCGATATTTTCATCCGACCGGGCACGCCATTCTTCTTTACCCACTTTAACTAAACCATCAGTATTATTTGTGACTTTATTTATAACAATACCGGAAGAACCAATGATAGCATCAATATTAGTTTTCTCTTCTGCCACCGCGGTCCAGCGATGTAGATAACGCCTACCGATTGCAAGATAGGCGATACAGATAATGCCGGTAACGATTAAGACAAGAATCCAAGAATCGAAAATCCATCCGACAAATCCACCGATAATAAAAGTTGAACCGATCACAACCAAGTCAAGTCCAGTATCGATCCCAACGATCAGTTCGAGAGTAGCCATTACAATACCTGTAATAATGAACACTAACCAAAGCCAAGACGCTAAAAATTCCATATTTCACCTCACGTCTTATGGTCAATGGAAGAAACACAGTTGTGTTTCAGAGGAAACGCCCGGGATTTGAAGAAATCGTACATTACTCATCTCAACCGGGTAATTAAGAGGTAAATATTGTCTTGATACCCTTATACAGACTAGTTTAAGCATTATGGATAATATTGTCAATTATGAAGCAAAGATCATTAACCCTAAGTAACACGATGTTCTTAACTCAAGCATAAGATACCGATCCACTATCTCAACAAATACAAAATAATATAATACAATAGATGTAATTTGCCTGTTATAATTGTGACTAATATTGGTATTTTCAAACATGCAGGAGCTGTTGATGGATAAGATAAGTGAGATAAATCTCGATGATATTCAGATATATAAGAGATTAGATGTTGATAATATGCTCAAGCATCTTCATGATTTCCCATTTATATGTAGAAATGCATATGAACAGGCAAGTAGTTTTAACTTACCGGAATACCTTAATGATTTTGATAACATCGTGATACTGGGTATGGGGGGGTCAGCAATCGGAGGTGATTTGGTCAATACATTAGCAGTTAATCAAGCGAAAATACCGATATCGGTTTATCGAGGATATAATTTACCAAGATTTGTCAGTAAACAAACACTGGTAATTTCGTCTAGTTATTCAGGAAATACTGAAGAGACATTAAATTGTTTTAACCAAAGCATTAACCTTGGAGCAAAAAATTTAGTCATTACAACAGGGGGAAGGTTAAAATACCTTGCCGAAAAAAACAATATCCCGATATTCTCATTTGAATATCAATCACCACCAAGGGCAGCATTACCATATAGTCTGATGCCGATATTGGTATTTATGCAAAAACTACATGTGTTAAGCGATCTCCAGACAGATATTATAGAAACCATAAATATATTAGATAAACAAAATGATTTACTCCGGGAAGATGTTATCGAGAAGAAGAATCAAGCTAAAATATTAGCCAGGTTATTATATGGGAGAGTCCCAATTATCTATGGAGCAGAAACCGTTAGTGAAGTAGCTCATCGGTGGAAAACTCAAATTAATGAAAACAGTAAAAGTTGGGCATTCCATGAAATCTTTCCAGAGCTAAACCATAATGCGGTTGTAGGATATGGATATCCTGAGGATTTATCAAATAAGATAATCGTAGTTATGCTAAATTCCGCATTTATATCATCAAGACTGAAAATACGTCAAAATGTGACTCTAAAAATTCTTTCAGAAGCTAAAATCAAGTATGAAATAATTGACGGACCGGCTAATAACCGAATTGCCGAAATGATAAGTTTAGTATTGTTAGGAGATTATGTAAGTTACTATCTGGCGATTTTAAACAAGGTAGCACCAAGTCCGGTAAAAGCAATTGACTTTCTCAAATCGGAACTCAATAAATCTAAAGAAGCTGATCTTATATAGAACAAGAATAATCACCTGAACTTAATGATATTATCGACCGCGTCCTGAAGGTGATTGTGAATTTAGAATACCTATCGGAGAACGAAGAAGTTCAGTAAGTCTTCGAGGATTACTACTTTTCGTTAAAGCGTCATCTTCTGTAATATGGGAAGCCCTGACTAGTTCTACTAAAGCTTGATCCATGGTCTGCATACCTTCAAGTTTTCCCATTTCGATGTTGGATGTAATTTCATACACTTTCTCGTCACGAATAAGGCGGCGGATTACGCTGGTACCGAGCATGACTTCAACTGCAGCAATCCTTCCACCTCCAATTTTCGGTACGAGCGCTTGAGATAATACTCCTTCAACAACCTGGGAGAGTTGTAACCGAATCTGCCTTTGTTGACCAAATGGGAACATATCTACAATACGGTCGACTGATTGTGCCGCATCGATAGTATGAAGGGTACCGAGAACCAGATGTCCTGTTTCAGCTGCTGTCATTGCTGTCGCGATAGTATCAAGGTCACGCATTTCACCAATCACTATAACATCGGGGTCATGCCTTAAAGCGTCAACAAGACCACGGGCAAAGGAATGACAATCATCTCCTAAATCTCTTTGATGTATTAGACTTTTTTTATCCTTGAATAGAAATTCAATCGGATCTTCAACCGTAATCACGTTCTTGGATTCATTTTGGTTTAAATATTCAATCATTGCCGCGAGAGAAGTCGACTTACCACTTCCGGCAGTACCGGTAACTAAAATCAAGCCTCGGGGTTTGGTAATAAGTTCTTTACATACTTTGGGAAGACCAAGATCGTCAATGGATGGAATTTCATGAGGTACAACACGAAAAGCCAAACTAAGAGAACCACGTTGTCGAATCGCACTTACACGGAATCTAGCGACGCCAGAGATACTATATGCAAAATCCAGTGACAACTCTTTTAGGAAAATTAAGCGTTGATCTTCCGTTGTAACATCATAGAAAACCGATTCGAGATCACCTGGAGTTAACGGAGGTGTAGTATTTTGAGGAAGTAGATTACCAAAAATTCTAAATACAGGCGGACTACCGGCCTTAAGATGTAAGTCCGAAGCAGCGAATTCAACTAATTGTTGAAGTAAACCCCGGATATCTATTTTGGTATCCTTGTCAGTAGGGATAACAGATGACAAAAGACACCTCCTATTGTAACTGACAATTCAGGATGTGGAATTATCACGGTTTTTTTCATCTTTGGTCAGTATATTTGTGTACTAAATATACATGTGGAGATTAACCAACCCACCGGTCTGTATCCTGGAGAACGATTTCAATTTGTCCATTTTCACCAACGGCACTCTTGACCAGTGACATTTGTTGTAAAATATTCAGTAGAGGTAATGGTTTACTAACAAAGGCAACTATTTTAAGTTTGTCTTTAGTAGCTTCATCGGTCATTGAAATTTCTAATCCTGGTATTTTAGAAAGGGCTTCCTTAAATCTTCTAGATAATGCCAATGATCCTCTATGAACTTCGATGTTTAAAGTACCAACAAAAGTCTTATCTGAAGTCCTGGTACTGTTTCGTTCTTCTTTTCGGGGGACCTTAACAACTTTATCTTCACGGGAGGGTTGTAAAATTGGTATTTCCTCAATCGCATCATTACTATCTTTCTCATTTTGAGGATCTTCAGTTACTTCAATACCTTTTTTAAGCGCATCAATAAGGTCAATCGATTCAGAAAAATCCTCATCCAGTTTCTTTTTCAACTCAGAGACTGATTTTTCAGTATGGCTAATAAATTCAGATATTTCTTCAGCCTGGTGTTGCAACTGGGTACTAAATTCCCGAATCTGGCTGTCAGTTTTTTCTTTTAAGATATGAACAATCCGCGAAAGTTGTTCAGCTTCATCGGACAATTTAGCGGAAATAACATTACAATTTGATATTATCGTTGAAGCTTCAGTCTCGGCATTCTTGACAGCTTTGTCATAAGCCAACTTAGCTTTTCGTTCAGCTTCAGATGTAATTTTTTCAGACTCAACGATAGCCTGTCTTCTGATTTTCTCTTTTTCTTGTTGTATTAGACTTAAAAGCTTTTGTGAATAATCCGTCAATACTTCTTGTGTTGTTTGATCGATCGTACGATTATTAGTTGTATCGAATACATCCAAGTCAGGAGTATTACTCATTTCCTTCATTTAACATGTCCTTAGGTTAAAAATCTAATCACTTTGAACATGTCTAGTTCATACAACCTCACTAGACATGCCTAAACTTAATGTTACTTGACGGGAAAAAGCTTAGCTATAGTGAATTCGTACCAAAAACATGTTTTCACACAGTCTTTAGTATTAGTAATGTTTTCATAACTAATGAAAAGCAGGCAGAGTAGCAATTAGAAACGCATACCGGTATCAGTCAGGGAAGAAAAACGATCGTCTACTAAATTGTTGATATTAATAGTCTTAAGGCGACGATTATAAGTGCAATGGCGAGAATCCGTATAATTACAGCAGCAGGTATTTTATGAGATATTCGAGCACCAAACTGAGCCCCAATAACGACTCCTAAAGCTAATATCATGGTTTCACCTGCAATACCGGAAAAAGAATCCGAAAATATATGGGTAATGCCGGCTGAAAGGGTGCTTGTCCCCACAACAAATTGAGAAGTAGCCGTTGCAATATATACCGGGAAGCCTAATACTTGAGTAAGTACAGGAACATGAATAATACCGCCACCGATGCCAAGTAACCCGGAAATAATACCTATTACAAAGGCGATGATTATACCTAAAATCCGGTTATAAGAATATACATATTTGTTTCCGAAACTATCGGAAAGTCGCCTCTCCCATCCGTTAGAGTTATTTTTTCCACTATAATTCCGTGAAGGCTTTATAAGTAAGTAAATAGCAGCAACAAATAAAATACAAGCAAATATTAGTTGGAAGATATTTCGGTTTAAGTATGTATTAATAATTGCGCCGATAATAGCACCGGGTACAGCAGTCACTGAAAAAAGTATACCCGAATACAAATCAATCCTACGCAATTTAAAATATGCAAAAGAACCTGAAAGGGCATTAAAAAAAGCAACGGTAAGGGACATTGCAGTGATTATCGAAGGAGTCCTATCAGGATAAATAAAAAGCAAAATCGGTACTAACAAGAATCCACCGGCGACGCCTAAAATAGTTCCTAAAGTACCAACGAATAATCCAATTACAATGAGAAATATCCAAATCAAAACGCAATTAGTCCTTTTTAGTATTGATTGAGTATATGATAACGAATGATATCATTAACAAATGACAATATATAATAGAAGTCCCAAAATAACTAGTCTACTCTAAATGATTGCATATCTGTACTGATATAAGAGGACAAATATGAAAAATATGCCCAAATTGGTCACCCCAGCCCAAGCAGCCCAGGTAATAAAGTCTGGGGATGATATTGTATTAGCCAATTTTTGTAGTGAACCCAGGTATTTACCTATGGCTATAATGGAACGTGCACAGGAACTTACTAATGTTCGTTTATTCCACATGGCAGTTCAAGGTCCGTTCGTTCAAAATTATCTAGGTAAAGAAATGGAAACCCACATAAAATGCGCCACTCCTTTTTGCGGCCGAAATCCGACAATCCGCCAGTTACTTAAAAATGGAAAGGCGGACTTTTATCCCATATCTTTTTCAAAAGTCCCAGATTTACTACGAAAAGGAGAAATAAAGTCCGATGTTTTTATTACAACAGTTTCACCACCTGATAATGATGGATTTTGCAGTTTAGGAATTTCAGTTGACTATGCATGGGGCAGCGATAGAACGTCCAGCGAAGATTATAATTGCTGAAATAAATCCAAATATGCCACGGACATCAGGTCGAACTGCTTTACACATATCAAAAATCGATTATATAACCGAAGTTAATGAACCATTATTTGAGTTACCTCAATCGTCTATTTCGGATATAGAAAGAAAAATAGGTGGATATGTGTCTGAACTTGTTAATGATGGGACAACGCTACAAATCGGATACGGGGGTATGAGTGAGTCTGTAATATATTTCTTAAAGGATAAGCAGAACCTGGGAATACATACTGAGATGGTTCCTGATGGTTTACGAGAATTAATAATAACTGGAACTGTAAATAATAGCCAAAAAAGTATACATCAAGGGAAATCAATATGTACATTTAGTGCCGGGACCAAAGTGTTATACCAATGGCTTGATAGAAATCCATTAATAGAAATGTACCCCGTTGATTACACTAATGATCCAATAATCATAGCGTCAAACCGTAATCTTGTGGCTATCAATACTGCTTTACAAGTAGACTTATACGGGAATATATACGCGGATATGTTGGGACTCGGTGATCAATATTCCGGTGCAGGTGGTCAATTAGATTTCGCAATAGGTTGCGCTCTTACTAACGATGCCAAGTTTATAAACGTCCTTTCTTCAACAAGCAACCACGATACAGTATCCCGTATCGTGATACATCCAAGTATAGAGACTAACAATCCCATAGCTCCTCAAGTACCAACTGTACCCCGCTACTTGTCCGATTATGTAGTGACCGAATATGGAATCGCCCGGTTGAAAGGAAAAACTAATCGTGAAAGAGCAAAAAGTTTGATAAGTATCGCACATCCGAATTATCGTGCCTTATTGACAAGGCAAGCTCATAAATCAGGATTATATGTAAGTGTCTACAAATGTGAACTTAATTGACACCAAGATAGACATTAAAGTAAGATTTCAAACGTTTAGTATTAATGAATCTAAATGGTAATTATTACTTTATATTCCAGGTACCCACAAAAATTACAACAAAAAAGCAATCTTTGAATATGATGATTTTATGACAATTTAGTTTCACTTTATTAGTGATTCCAATTCCAAGATCTCTGGAGGAAATATCTATGCTCGTGGTTACGTGTGTAAAACAAGTACCCGACACTACTCAAGTAAAAACAGATCCCAAAACAGGAACGCTTATTCGAGAAGGCGTACCGAACATAATGAACCCGTTCGATACAAATGCTCTAGAAGAAAGCCTACGCATAAAAGACAAATACGGACTTAGTGTCGCAGTTATTTCGATGGGGCCGCCTAATGCTGCAGTGACTTTAAGGAAAGCACTTGCACTTGGGGCTGATAAAGCCGTGTTGTTATCAGATAGAGCTTTTGGTGGGGCAGATACTCTTGCCACTAGTGTAGTTCTTTCTGAAACTGTAAAGAAATTAGCTTTAGATGAAGAGATAGGTATAGTCATGTGTGGTCGACAAACTATAGATGGCGATACCGCTCAAGTAGGTCCGGGTATAGCAACCACGTTTAGGATATGTACAATTAACACTGGTAGATCAAATTCAGAATGTGGATATAAAGTCGAAATGTATTAGAGTACGAAGGAAACTTGAAGGCCGGCATGAAATAGTGGAAGCTCCTTTACCGGTACTAATAACTGTAGTGAGAGAAATAAACAGGCCACGATATCCTACAGTTCCGATGCGGTTAGCTTCAGAATCTGCTGAAGTACTAACCTGGGATAATAAAGTCTTAAAATTGGACGAGCAGACAATAGGGTTAAAGGGATCTGCTACGCAAGTACGAAAGATATTTTCGCCGGAAAGAGAAAAAGGTGAAATCGTTGGTGACGGTGTCAATCAACCGATTGAATCCGCACGTTTATTAATTGATACGTTAATGAAGAAAGATATTCTGTCCTTAAGCCGGTAGATTAACGCCGAGATGGAGAGCATATAGTGGAAGAACCAAAGAAACAAAAAAGACCATTAGGTGCAGCTCGACTAATATCAGGAAAGTGTATTGCCTGTGGTGCGAGGTGCCAGAGTGAATGCCGGACTCAAGCTATCGAAATGAATGATAAAGGAGAGCCGGTTTTTAATGTGACTAAATGTACCGGCTGCCGGCGTTGTATAAAAATATGCCCTGCCCAAGCAATCGAAATATATTTTACTTCCGAGCAACTGGAAATACTCAAGACTTTAGACAAACAATCTGTCACACAAGAAATTCCAACTGAAAAAGAACAAATCGACCCGAAGTTAAAAGAATATCATGATGTATGGATCTATGTTGAACATAATCAGGGCCAGCCGGCTCATGTAGCCTGGGAACTGATGGGAGTAGGAACACAGTTAGCCAGAGCAAGAAATTCAAAGGTTTGTGCGGTCATACTTGGGGATCAAGTAACGCATTTATGCAACGAAGCATTTTCATACGGAGCTGATCTAGTATACTTAATAGATTCACAGATATATAAATATTATCGAACAGAATCATATTATAAAGCCATATGCTATCTGGTAAAAAAATATAAACCCGAAATAATGTTGATCGGGGCAACCGGTGAAGGTAGAGATTTAGGTGGAGCGATTGCCACTGACCTTGGTACCGGATTAACCGCAGATTGTACGGGACTAGCAATCGATGATAAAGGCTTTTTATTACAAACACGGCCTGCATTCGGCGGTAATATCATGGCCACGATACTGACCGAGAGAACACGTCCTCAGATGTCTACAGTAAGACCACATGTAATGCCCATCCCTCGAAAAGATTGAAAATAAAAAAGGGCAAATTATCAAAGAGACATTCGATATAAAAGAAGATTCAATATTTGCTAAAGTGCTTGAAATAATCGATGACCGAAAACCAGGCGCGGAAACAATCGATATTGCGGCTGCCGATATTATCGTCAGTGGCGGACGTGGCATGCAAGGTCCAGACAATTTTAAGATCCTCAAAGAATTAGCAGATGAACTTGGTGGGGTAGTAGGTAGTTCGAGAGCTGCCGTTGATGCCGGATGGATGCCACCAGAAAGGCAAGTAGGACAGACTGGAAAAACAGTTCGACCGAAGATATATATCGCATGTGGCATTAGCGGAGCAATTCAACACTTAGTTGGTATGCAAGAATCAAACGTAATCATCGCGATAAACCGGGATAAACAAGCTCCTATCTTTGAAGTGGCTACTTATGGCATAGTAGGCGATCTATTCAAGATAGTACCTGCGATGACAAGTTATATTAGAAGTATGCAGAATAAAATAAAGAAATAAATGAGGCAAAGATACTTTTATATAATATCTTACACAGTCCCTTGGCTACGAGAGCCAGCAAAGGAGGTACTCTAGAGTGAATCCGGTAAGTGAAATGGGGGCATGGGGGTATGTCCTATTCTGGGGTCTGACTGCGCTGGCAGTCGGTATTTTTCTTTATCGAGCTATACAACTATTTCAATATTTGAAGTTAGGCCGTAAAGACCAAACCTTTAATAATTTAGCTGGCAGGTTATTCCGCGCTATTATTGATGTTATTGCCCAAAGATGTCAGTGGACTAACTTATATAAGAAGAACCGAGCCGGTATTCGGACATGCATTCATGGCCTGGGGTTTCCTGCTTTTTGTTGTCTATTATGTTTTGTTTATCATTATTGCGTCCGGATTCGGAATATCTGAATCTATGGAACACAATAAGTTTTATGCTATTTATTGCTGGGTGATGGATATTGTTGCACCATTCATTATGCTCGGAGCATTATGGGCTATTATCCGACGTTATATTATTCGACCTTCCAGAATAAAAGAACAACGGACATTTGAAGCAGGATTTATTCTATTTACGGTACTTATCCATCCAATAACACATATTGGGAAAATTGCGACACAAATCGCTGCGGATAATCCACCGGGGGGATTAGGAATAGCAACTCCACCAATAAGTACATGGTTCAGTACGATATTTAACGATCCAGCAACAATCACCAACTGGCATACGTTCTGGTTCTGGAGTCACTGGATATTCGTTATTATGGTACTAGCTATCATTGCATATACACGATATTTACATTTCCCAGCCGGTGTAATTAATGATTTATTACGTACCGATCCTAACATACCGAAAGGGAAGTTGAATCCTATTGATATTAAAGATCCAGCTACTTTTGGAGTATCAGTAGTTAATAATTTCACCCAGAAACAATTACTTGATACTTATGCATGTGTGGTGTGTGGACACTGCCAGGACGTTTGTCCGGCATTCAATACACAAAAGAATTTGAATCCGAGAGTGCTTATAAAAGACATTAAAGCCAATCTAATAAAAAATGGCCCTTATCTAGTAAAAAATGAAAAACCAGTCCAATCCCTCATTGGAGTTAGTGGTCCCGGTAGTGTATCCGAAGAAGTAATATGGCAATGTACTACCTGCGGTGCATGTATGGAAAACTGCCCGATGTATATCGAACATGTTCCAAAGATAATCGATATGCGCCGCTATCTGGTACAAATGAAAGCTCAATTCCCACCGGAATTACTAGTATTTTTCGAAAATATAGAACAAAGAAGTAATCCGTGGGGCATCGCTCCATCAGACCGGGCAAAATGGGCAACTGAAATCCAGGTAAACCCTTTTGAAGCAGGAAAAACGGAATATCTTTTTTATGTTGGATGTGCTGGGGCTTTCGATGCCAGAAATAAACAAGTTACTTTATCAATAGCGCAAATATTAAGCGCAGCAGGAATCACCTGGGGTATTTTGGGGAAAGATGAGAAATGCTGTGGTGATAGCATGAGGCGTCTTGGTAATGAGTTTATCTTCGACCGAATGGTAAAAGAGAACATTAAGATTATTCCAAGACAGAGGTATAACAAAAATCATTACCCAATGTCCTCACTGCTTTAATACATTAAAAAATGATTATCAGCAATACGGAATAAAGTTAGAAGTGATGCACCATAGTGAACTTATCGCACGTCTTATCAAAGAAGGGCGTATCAAGCTTAATGGAAATGCAAGTACTGGGAAAACGGCGATTCACGATTCTTGTTACCTGGGAAGATATAATCATCTATATGATGCTCCCAGACAAGTAATAACGAGTTCGACCGGCCGTACTCCAATTGAGATGGTACGAAATCACCAACGTTCTTTCTGTTGTGGCGCGGGTGGGGGAAGGATGTGGATGGAAGAAAACGCCGGAAAACGCATAAATCTCGAGAGAGTACAAGAAGCCCTAAAGCTTAACATAGACACGATAGGAGTGTGTTGTCCTTATTGTTTGACAATGTTCGAAGATGGCATAAAAGATGAAAAAGCTGATGAAAGAGTAAAAGTTTACGATGTCGCAGAAATAGTCGCTAAATCAATAGTAAAATAATAATATTGCGTGTGAATATTGGGGGGTAAATGAATTATTACCCCCCTTTTTCAGTTAAGGATGAATCAGCAACCGGGATCGTAAAATTAAAGCGACTACCCTCGCCAACTTTGCTCGTAACTTTAATTATTCCACCATGGGCTTCAACCAAACGTTTGGCAATTGTTAAGCCGAGCCCATGACCGCCGGTAGAACGTGTACGTGATTTATCTACGCGATAAAAACGTTCGAAAATATATGGCAGATCCTGGCTATCGATACCTTCACCGGTATCACTAATAGTGATTTCGATCCAGTTATCCTGTCGAGTAGCATCAATAGTAATTGAGCCATTTACCGGAGTATGAACAATTGCGTTTTCGATAAGATTATGGAGAACCTGTTGAATACGATGTGAGTCTATATCACAAGGAGGTAATTCATTTGAAACAGTATTAGTCAAAACTAACCCCTTGTACAATAATGAAGGTTGAGCTGCTATCACCGCTTTTTCAAGTAATTCAGATACGTTTTCCTCCTTCCTATTTAGTTTTAATTGGCCAGCATCAGCTAATGCCAACTCTTGTAAATCTTCAACTAAATGAGAAAGTAAAGCTACTTCTTCATTTAAAGAAGTAATTGTTTTTATATCAGGTTGAACTAAACCATCACTGATTGCTTCCAGATATCCACGAATATTAGATAGTGGGGTACGAAGCTCGTGAGCAGTATCAGCCACCAGGTTCCTGCGGAACTGTTCCATTTTTCCCAAATCATCAGTCATAGTATCGATGACTCTAGCCAAATCACCTAATTCACTTTTATCTTTCATACGTAACCTGGTTGTAAAATCACCCCGGCCGATTCTTATTGCGGCATGTTCAAGGGCTCTTACAGGAAAAAGTATGCGTCGCGAAATCAAAACCGTGAAAATTACAGCTAGTCCAACTGCAATTAAACCACCTAGAATAAAGTAACGCCCGACTTGTGAATATAACATCTTTAAGGCTATTATCTCTGCCTCTGAAGATGACTTCGAACTGATATAGAGAGTTCCGATATTTTTCTGATATTGGTTAATGATAATGGTACCTAATGAACGTTTTACCCACCCATTATCAGAGTCGAACGATTGTCCGATCAAACTAGTTTGCGAATCAGCTACAGCTATTCCTTGAGAATCTGTAATAATAAGGCGTTGACCATAAAGATCACCCCATTGAACCAAGTCGAGCTGTATCCCATCCCAATTACCAGTCTGAAAGAAATACGAAGTTAAGGTAATTTGCATCCTATCAGCTAATTCTTCAGTTTGACCTTCTTCATATTCTTTAATTTTAGATACTGTAGCATGATTGATGAAAAAAAATACTGTGGTAATAGTAACAAGAATGATCAGGGTAAAAAAGACAAGCAGGCGAAATTGCAAACTACGCACAGTTTACTTCCCCGGTAAACTTATATCCGGTTCCATATACCGTCTTTATTAGACTAGAACAATCAGTTCCGGATTCTAGTTTACGCCGAAGATTTAGAATATGAACATCAATGGTACGGTCAAATCCGTCGTAATCAGGTCCTAACACTTTTTCAATAAGCTGAGCGCGAGTAAATGTTCTACCGGATTCACGGGCAAGAACACCTAACAACTTAAATTCAACCGGCGTGAGTTGGAGAGAAGCGCCTTTTAAAATTGCTTCTTGTTTAAAAAAATTTAGAACCAATTCACCAATACGTAATTCGGAAGGACCACGAGCTAATGATTCTTCAGGTAATCTTCGCAACACTGTACGCACTCGAGCAGCGAGTTCTCTTGGACTAAAGGGTTTCGTAACATAATCATCAGCGCCCGAAGAAAGGCCTATCAGTTTGTCTTCTTCAGTCGTCATTGCAGTCAACATAATAATAGGAACATCAGATTCCCGCCTGATAGTGTTGCATACCTGTAATCCACTAATTCCAGGTAACATGAGATCGAGAACAACTAAATCGGGATGAATTTCGCGAGCGAGCCTAAGCGCTTCATTCCCATCATATGCGATGATTACCTTATATCCATCTCTTTCCAGATAAAGTTTCACTAGTTCAACCGTTTTCTTATCATCATCTACGACTAATACACGTTTATTCATTACATAAATAACCTCATTGATATAAATAGTATAAAGTAATTGTTAAGAAATTATGAAACAAAAATATACCAGATGCTATATGACGTGCCAAACCGTATACGGTTCCTTTGTTACAAAAGTGTAAAATTGATTGACGGTATGATATTTACGATGCTATGATAATTTTAACTAAAGCCATGTCAGAGATAAACGTAACCATAAATGGAAAACAGGTCATAGGTAGTCAGGAAATGACGATTCTAGACTTGGCTCAAGCAAACGGCATAGATATTCCGACATTATGCTACTTGAAAGACTTAACACCAACAGGAGCATGCCGTATTTGTGTTGTTGAAGTGGAAGGATCACGAACTCTTGTAGCTTCATGCCACACGCCGGTCGCCAAAGGCATGGTGATCCAGACTCATTCACCGAAGGTCCTTGAAACAAGAAGAGTCATTATAGAATTACTCATGGCAAACCACTGCGGTTCTTGTTTTCTTTGCGATCGTGCAAATGTATGTGAACTCAGGAAAATTGCAGCGGACCTGGATGTTGGCTTGACCAGGTTTAGCGCACCAAGGAAGTTCTATCAAGTTGAAGATATCAGTCCATATATTGAAAGAGACCTTTCAAAATGTATTGTCTGCCGACGATGTGTCAGATCATGCAGCGAAATTGCTAAGAAAGACATTTTAAGTGTCGGATACCGTGCTTCTGATTCTAAAATCATTTATGATTGTGATCAACCATTAAGTAGTGAAGCCTGTAAAGAATGCGGTATATGTATAACACACTGCCCAACAGGAGCATTGCGAACAAAACGTGTGTTGGGCATAGAAAAAGCCGGTAAACCCCTCATTATAAAAGGCTAAATTTATAAAATTAGTTTATTGAGATAACAGAGACAGTGAAATTAACTCAATCACAAAACCTGCTGATCCAACTAAAAGAAATCCAGACGAAGAAAGGTTATATTTCAAGTAAAGATATAGCTGAAATTTCTAACAAAAATGGGGTTTCTGTTAGTGATGTTTACGGAGTAGTTACATTTTATTCTTTCCTACGATACAAACATACCGGACGGCACATTATTCGAATGTGTCGAAGTTTACCATGCCACATCAAAAGTGGTGAAGAAATAATAAAAGAAATAACTCGAATACTAAGGATTAACACAGGCGAAACTACAACAGATGACAGGTTTACTTTCGAACTTACTAACTGTATAGGAGCTTGTGATACAGCTCCGGCTATGTTAATTGATGATGAATTACATGGCAATTTGACAAAAGAAAATCTACCCAAAATACTGGAATCCTATCAATAGAATTAGCGCGGAGGAAATACCTCTTTGCCGGAAAAAAGAGTGGTTCTGAGAAATAGCGGATATATAAATACTAGTGATATTAGTACTTATTTAGCACGTGATGGTTTCAAGGCGTTGACGAAAGCCTTGAAAACGATGACACCAGAACAAGTTATCGAAGAACTAAAATCATCTGGTCTTCGTGGGCGTGGTGGGGCAGGCTTTCCTATCGGCATGAAACTGGAAATGGCCAGGAAAGCGGTGGGACAGGAGAAATTCGTAATATGTAATGCCGATGAAGGTGAAGTAGGTACTTTCAAAGATAGGTATATATTACAAAATGATCCTTTCAATCTAATCGAAGGCATAGCGATTGCCAGTTATGCCATAGGGGCACGGCAAGCATTCCTTTACGTAAGAGCTGAATATCATTATTTATTCGGCATGTTACATAATGTTCTGGAACAAGTTGTAAATAAAGGGTTCCTTTCCCATGTAACAATAAATTTGAGGGAAGGAGCCGGTGCTTACGTTTGTGGAGAAGAATCGGCCTTAATGGAATCGATTGAAGGAAAACGGGGAGAGGCAAGGTACCGCCCTCCATTCCCGACGAATGCTGGACTCTGGCAGCAACCGACGACCATTAATAATGTAGAGACCATGTCCAACTTACCTCCCATTATTTTGAATGGGGCAAGTTGGTTTAGTAGTATCGGTACCGATCGTAGTAAGGGTACGAAGGTATTATCAGTTGCCGGTGATGTATCCAAACCTGGTGTTTATGAAATCGAACTAGGAACGCCATTGAGCGAAGTAGTTATTAACTTAGGCAAAGCAACCAACGTAAAGGCAATCCAAATCGGAGGTGCCGCAGGCCGGCTAGTTCCGGGATCAAATATCAGTACTCCTTTATCATTTGAAACTGTATTAGGTGCTGGGGCGATAACCGTGTTTAATTCCAGTAGAGACATGGTAGAAATGATTACTCACAGTGCAGAATTTCTTGCTGAAGAATCCTGTGGTAAATGTTTCCCATGTAGAGAAGGCACAAAAAATATCTTGGCAATATTGAAAAGATTTCTTAGAAATGAAGGAAAACACAGTGATTTCGACTTACTGGACAAATTAGCAAGAACAATGATGTTAGCTTCTTCATGCGGCCTGGGGCAAGCAGCGCCAAATATAGTACTAGATGGATTACAATACTTTAAAGAAGAATTTCTAAACAGAATCAAGATAACAGAACCGGTAAAGTAAATAGAATACCCGGACAGGATAGGGCAATATGTTATCAATGACAGAGCAAAAACCTTTAGAAGAAATATTGGGATTCTTAAGTCAATATCAAAAAATCTATATTATCGGCTGTGGAACTTGTACCACAGTACTTCATACGGGGGGGAAAGATGAAGTACTGAAAATGAAGAATATTATTGAAGAGTCAGGTAAACAAGTTACCGGTTGGATGGTGGTACCTACAGCATGTGATACTCTTACCAAAGAAGCACTTATTGACGCTGGAAAGTCTTTAGATGATGCACAAGCTATACTTGTCATGTCTTGCGCTTATGGGGTGCAGAATGTAGCCTTATATACCGAGAAAGCAGTGTATCCTGCAGTAAATACATTATTTATGGGAAAAGAAGATTTAGATGGCTCCTTGGCAGAAGTATGTGCACAATGTGGTAGCTGTAAATTAGGAAAAACTGCGGCAATATGTCCTATTATAAGATGTGCAAAAAGCTTACTAAATGGCCCTTGTGGCGGTTCAGTGAATGGAAAGTGCGAAGTAGACCCAAATACTCCTTGTGCCTGGCAACAAATCATCGACCGGTTAAGTGCAATAGGTGAACTCAACAAACTTGAAGAAATCATTCCTGCCCAGGATTGGAGTAAAAGCCAGTCTGGTGGACCGCGTCGCAAAACTGTAAAAGTATAGGGATTCAGTTGTATCAAGGAATATACGGAAGACACGATCAAGGAGATCTAAATAGATGAAAGCCGGCACAAATCTTGAAAAGGTCCTCGAATCAGGCAGGTTTGCGGTAACGGCAGAAGCTGGACCACCTAAAGGGGCGAATCCAAAGGTAATCACGAAAAAAGCAGATAATCTGAAGGTTTGTTGTGATGCCGTCAACGTTACTGATAACCAAACAGCTATCGTACGCATGTGCAGCCTGGCAGGTTGTGTTCTCCTTAAACAACAAGGCGTAGACCCGGTAATGCAGATGGTAACTAGAGATCGTAACCGTATTGCTTTACAAAGTGATGTTCTAGGCGCAGTTGCTTTGGGAATTGGTAATATCCTTTGCTTATCCGGAGATCACCAGAAATTCGGTAACCATCCTACAGCAAAGGGTGTATTTGATCTTGATTCTATCCAACTAATAGCTACATTGAAAAATATGCGTGATAATAGAAAATTCGTGTCCGGCGATGATGTCACCAGTGAAGTCCCGATATTTATCGGAGCGGCTGAAAATCCCTTCGCTGATCCGTTTGAATATAGAGTAATGAGATTGGCCAAGAAAGTAAAAGCTGGTGTTGATTTTATCCAAACGCAAGGTGTTTATGATGTGCCCAAGTTTACAAAATGGATGAAAATGGTAACTGACCGCGGCTTGGATAAACAGGTCCATATCCTGGCTGGTATTATTCCTTTACGTTCAGCAGGGATGGCTCGTACGATGAGGGACGGAGTCGCTGGAATCAGTATTCCCGATTGGATCATCACCAGAATGGAACAAGCGAAAAATGCTAAAGAAGAATCAGTAAATATTACACTTGAAATTATTCAACAGCTAAAAGCCATACCTGGCGTACACGGCATACATATAATGGCAGTTGGATGGGAAGATATTGTTCCTGAATTAGTGTCCAAAGCCGCCCTTATGCCCAGACCAGCAATATAACCGAAAATTACACTCACAGCGTTTTAGCTTCGGAATCGGAGTACGTACTCAAGTTAATTATTATAGGTCATCTTTCTATTTCGTAGTAAAGATAATCCTAAATTTTCCAAAATTTCCGATGTTTCTTGACGATATAATCACCCCGTTTTATATTTAGTAAACCTTATTTGTCATTCCAATGCTTGAAAAGGGGGAAGACGGCTTGGGTATCGCATTTCAAATAGGTCCAATTAGAGTAGCATGGTATGGAATATTTATTGCAGTCGGTGTATTAGCTGCGGTATTAGTTGCTGCCTGGGAAGCGAAAAAACGGAATGAGTCTTTCGATCATCTGGTAAATATGTTAATTTTGATACTCCCTCTCGGGATAATTGGGGCACGGTTGTACCATGTTATCGACCAATGGTCGGAAATATATTCGAAAGACCCTTCGCTTATCATTGGCGGGATGGGCTTAGGGATATTTGGGGCAGTCATTGGTGGAATAATCGGACTTATAATTTATACAAAATGGAAAAATCTGAGCACCTTACGCTGGCTTGATATATGTGCTCCCGGAGTAATACTTGCCCAAGCCATTGGGAGATGGGGAAATTACTTTAATCAAGAATTATTTGGATATCCGACCAACTTACCATGGGCAATATATATATCTCCAGAAAACCGGATTGAAGGATATATAAATTATGAATATTTTCATCCCTTGTTTTTATATGAATCCGTACTGAACATAATCGGTTTTTTGTTACTGATATTTGTTAGCCGTAAATATGGTAAAAGATTACTTGATGGCGAGATATTTGCTTTATATGTTGTATATTACGGGATTGTCAGGTTTATCCTTGAACAATTTAAGATCGATGTGTGGAAAATTGGAGGTTTTCCTACAGCTTGTTGGGTTATTCTAGTCGCAGTAGTAATTATAATATCCCTAGTAATATTCAGGCGCTATCGATATCGAAAGAACACAGAACTTACGTCCAATTCCCTATAAAGATAACCAGTGATTTCTGAATAAAGTTAGATTCTGTTATGGAATAAAATAAATCGGCACACCTATTAGTTATGGGTGTGCCGATTTTGTTCGGAAATAATAATTACTAGCCAGCACATTCATCAAGGAAAGCGGCCCGGCGGCGACGCTTCGGTTGCTCTTGTCCTGATGTTAAAGATGCCTCAAGTTGCTTAATTTCCGCTTCAAGTGTTTGTACCTGGGATTCATTTGATGAACCACTCGAACGGACCTGCTCAAGAGCAGTTCTTTTTTGATTGATTTGTTCCATGATCTCGGCTTCTGTCATAATACACCCCCTTTTGAGCTAAATTAACATTTCTAAAAAAATCTGTCAAATACTATTATAATTCAAAAGCTAGATTCCATAAAAGGTCTATCAGGTGTATTCAAATGTATGAGTTGAATATTTGAGAGCGAAGGTTGAATGTCAAGAATTCCAATCGTTCCTAATCCTGACTTATAATTGTTATATGTAGCACTCCCAGGATTAATGTGAATTATTCCATCAGACTTATCGATTACCGGACGGTGTTCATGTCCGGCGATAATAATATTCGGTTTCACGTAAGGTTCATTCGCAGAAAGCCGGTTTTTTATCCACATTGGGAACCACTTTAAGGGAACAGGAACACAAGGGCCTTCATGTAATAACCACAAAACAGACCCTTCGACATTCAGGACATGTTTTTCACATACCCGTTTATCCGGCCCGGGGTAATCATCATCACCTAAAGCAGCTAATACCGGGGCGATATTTTCGAGATCATCCAAGACAGAATGACTATAAATATCCCCTGCATGGAGTATTAAGTCTACTCCTTGAAATGCTTTCAGTACTTCATCCGGAACTTTTTTTGTTACCCATGGTACATGTGTATCCGAAATCAAGCCAATCTTCATGCTATTGTTATTGTAGGATAAAGTGACCTCGTTAGTAAAATATTCTATATTCGGCTTTGTATACTTGTTTTTGTGTTATACTTGAAAGATTTTTAACAGGAGATGAAATTGGACAAGTTAGATGTTTTCGCTAAGACGATTTATCAGTCAAAAAAGATAGTGGTTTTTACTGGTGCCGGGATCAGTACCGAATCAGGAATTCCAGATTTTAGAAGTCCCGGCGGAATTTGGGAAAAATATGATCCGAACGAACTTACTTACCAAAAATTTTTAACGCTGCAAACGAGTAGGGAAAAATATTGGGAAAGACAAAAAAATCTCTGGCCGATAATAGCCGCAGCAAAACCGAATGCCGGGCATATAGCCATCGCTGAACTTTATCATATGGGAAAACTAGATTGTGTTATTACTCAGGATGGCGATGGATTACATCAACGGTCAGGCATCCCTACCCAGAAAGTCATTGAGCTACATGGTACATGGACACGAGCCCTTTGTTTAAAATGTGGATCTAAATATCCCAGCGAACTTATTCAACCAAGATTGGAAGCGGGAGAAAAAGTCCCTTTATGTGAAAAATGCGGTGGAATACTCAAACCTGATGTAATTCAGTTTGGGCAGAGTATGCCTATAAAAGAGACGAATGAAGCTCAACAAAAAGCTGCTAATTGCGATATGTTAATTGTATGCGGTTCATCACTAATAGTGTATCCTGCTGCGGAAATGCCACTGCTAGCAAAAGAGCACGGTGCCAAACTCGTGATCGTAAATATCATGGACACCCCACATGATCAATTTGCTGATATCGTGATTAATGAAAAAATAGGTATTGTGATGCCAATAGTAATTGAAAAAGTAAAAAGTTTATAAATAGTACCATCCTGTGGATTTGACAATTAGTATAGTAGTACATAATATATACAGTATATTTTATATACTTAGATAAGTTAATAGGGTAATATAATGCGAGCTCGTTCAGATATTATTGAAAATGTATCCAAGGATATATTATCGATTCCCCCGCTTGTTTTCCGTGCAGTACGGAATAAGATTACAAAGAATATCATATCTGATTTTGATCTAGATATTACACCTCACCATTTCGAAATAATTAGACTCCTAGCAGACAATGGAACAATGCATTCATCGAAGATTGGAGAAAAACTCCAAATAGGTAAAGCTCAAATGACACAACTAATAAATCGTATGGTTTCTCTTGGTATAGTCGAACGGATGATTGATGAAACAGATAGAAGAACATACAATATTACACTAAAGAAAGAAGCAATCAAACTTCTAGATGAACACAAACATACGACATTTCTGGCCGTAGAAGAAATCATGTCCGGCCTGTCTGATGAAGAACTCGAAAATTTATCAGTCTCTCTACGCAAGTTAAGAGATATCCTTTTATCCAGTGCAGATAATACCAATACAAAATAACATATCGTATTACTCAATATTTACCGATGAGCTGAACACCGATGCAAAAATGCATCTTTAGAGTGTAAACGACCGAATGGAAAAAACCACCAATGTACCAAAAACCGGACCGCCAGGTCCCCGGGATTTTACCCAAGGAAGTATCCTAAAGAACCTTTTGACCCTATCCTGGCCGATAATGATAACCCAACTAATGATGACACTTGGTCCTACTATAGACACGATTTGGGTAGGTCAACTGGGAAGAGTAGCAGTCGCAGCAGTTGGAGTAGCCGGTACAGCAGTAATGCTAGCCATGGGATTAATGATGGGATTTACCATGGGTTCACTAGCACTAATGGCAAGGGCTATAGGAGCAAAGGATTATAAGTTTGCAAACCGAGTCGCTCAGCAAGCCATCGTAATATCTGCTATCTTTGCCGTAGTAATCGCATTAGTCGGCCAATTTTTAGGTGAGCGAATCCTATTACTAATCACATCCGACCCGGAAATAGTAAAACTAGGTACTATTTATCTGCGCATTGAGTTTATTGGTGGTGCTACCATGGTGTTCCGGATGACGATGGATACTATCATGCAAGCATCCGGAGATACATTTAATCCGATGTGGATTGCTGCCGTCTATCGTGTATTTCATATAATTCTGTGCCCATTTCTAATATTTGGCTGGTGGATTTTCCCGGAGATGGGAGTCAGTGGTGCGGCATTAACCGGTGTTATTGCTCAAGGACTCGGAGTATTCTTGGGAATACGCGTACTCGTGGGAGATAAATCGCGTGTAAAACTTTCTTTTAAGGAATTTAAGTTCGATTTTGTAGTTATTTGGCGTATTGTCCGTATCGGTATGCCTGCATCTATTTCCGGTATTCAACGTAGTGTAAGTCAATTTCTTCTTCAGATATTTATGGCACCATTCGGGCAGGCAGCTTTAGCAGCCCATGTCATTGCGCAGAGAGTAGAGATGTTCTTTTTTATGCCAGCGATGTCTTTTGGTTCAGGTGCAGGCGTATTAGCCGGCCAAAATTTGGGAGCAGGTAAGCCTGACCGGGCAGAAAAAAGTGCATGGGTAGCAGTATGGTTACTGGAAGGCCTTATAGCCTTGGTAATTGTCATCTTACTGATATGGCTAGGACCGGTTGTCGGTATTTTTACCAGTGATCCTGAATTAAAGTCGACTTCAATACAATATATCCAAATCGCTATGGTCGGCTGGACCATGATTGGTTTTATGTTTGTTCTAATGAATTGTCTCCAAGGTGCAGGAGATACAATTGCGACGATGATAATCGGAGTAGTCGATACATGGCTTATAACGATTTTGCCTGCATACCTTCTACCTAAATATACCAGTTGGGGCGTCCTGGGAATACGTTGGGCAATTACGGCAAGTGTAATTGTTGGAGGAATCGCCATGTTACTCTATTTCCGTACCGGAAAATGGAAGACGAGAAGAGTATAGACAAAATATTGCTCGACATTAAAATATGTTACGTTGATATCAAAGAAATTGAACTTATATGTTAGTGATATCGATGATCATTTTCAGTATCAGCCTGCTGTTTGAGTTCTTCTTCAGCGAGTTTTAACTGTTCTTCATCTTCAATCATCATATCACTAGTTGATGACAAGTCTATTAAGTGTCGATCTGCTTCATCAATATAAAAATAACGATTACATGATTTACATTTGCAGGTTAAGTAGCGTTGTCCGCGCCATACCGTTACCAGATTTAGGGAATTATTAGTCTCATTGATTACTTTTAATATATATTTACTACCACAATATACGCAATGTATATCATTCGATTGTTTAACCTTATTATTATTCTTCTTGAAAGGCCACATATTGGTATTTTAATTTCTATATCTTGTTAAATCAATTATTAAAGAACGAAAAGGGGTTCGGGGACAGGCCCACCACCTTCCTATACCCGAACCCCTCCTGGAGAAGGGATTGAAAGGAGAAGAACTCTAGTAGTCAGATATTAGAGTATCGATATTATCCTTTTAAAAGTTTCTTTCCTTTTATTATTTATTTACCCATGATCGATTCTTTCAGGTTGGTATCTATCCAGTTGAAATAATAATGATGGAAAGGTACGAAGTTGCCCATGGTGGTAGCTCCGTAGAAGTTCTTCAGCCACGGTTGCCATACCAGGTACTTGTGGGGTTGGGGCAGCCAGATACCGAATGATGACTCGATTATCACAGGGTTGACCGCTTTCAAAGCTGTCGACCATTTGGCATCATCCAGGCCAAGGTATATCTGGATATCATTGTAGACCGCCCGTGTTTCCGGGCTGTCCCAGAAAGCTGCCGTATCGCCTGACTCCGGCCGCATCTCGAACATATAGTAAGGCATGAAGCTTTGCTTGGCATTCTTGAACCACATCTCATCCCAACCAAAGCTTCTTTCCGTTGAGTTGAACACACCTGATTCATAGACCTTGATTTCCATGTCGATGTTGACTTTCAGGAGGTCTTCTCTGATGATGGACAGGAGATCGACATCGTTCGTCGTGCAACCGATGATTGTCTTGAAGCCATCGGGATAGCCGGCTTCAGTCATCAGTTGTTTGGCTTTTTCTACGTTGCCGCCCTTGATGAGTTCCTGGCAGAACTCAGGATAGTCTTCCAGCGGGGTATAGTAGGCTTGCAGCGGTTTACCGCTGTTATACGGATAACCCAACAAGTCGGCCTTACCTTCATAATAACCTTCGGTGATGGCGACTTTATCTACAGCCAGGTTCATGGCTTGGCGTACCTTGATGTCGTTGAAGGGCAGGTCTTTGTCTTGTCTTCCCTGCGGTTGACTGAAGAAGCCAAAACCCTGGATGTGCTCGAATTTCCATTTCGTACTGGTACTGATCTCATCAAATTCTTCCGGAGATAGATTGCCGAGGTAATCGATCTTGCCCGTACGGAAGGCAGCTTGTTGTGTGGAAAGGTCGGAGATGATAGGGAACTTCAGGGTTTCGATATAGGGCAACTGATCACCTTTGCCCGGGCCGATGGGATTAACCCCATAATAGTTCGGGTTCCGGGTGTAGGTTAAAGATACCGCCGGCACATAGTCGGTCAGCATATAAGCTCCGGTGCCCAGGTTGTCCTTCCAGTTCTGCTGGTTCTTCCCGTTCTGATGCATTTCGGGAGACATCATGTGCACCCGGGCGCCGCTTTCCAGCAGTTGAATACCCTGTTTTCCCTTGTTGCACTTGATTTCGACGGTATACTTATCGGTGGCCGTTATCGAGACTGGTTTTTCATCGGGAGACGGGAAGAACATAGCCATGTTGCCGCCGGGGTTTTCCCACTGTGCCTTGAGGTTCCAGACGGCGTCATCGGCAGTGAATTCCCTTCCGTTGGCCGGGGCTTTGTTCCACCAGTTGGCTCCTTTGCGCAGGTGGAAGATGAGGGTCGTGTCATCGGTGAATTCCCAACTCTCGGCCAGCCAGCCGCCGAACAGCTTGGTCTGTCCCAGGTGGGAAGCGGTCATATCGGTTTCCCCGGTTCCGGCTGGACCTTTGGTCCAGTCAATTACCAGCAGGGCTTCATTGCTAATTGAAATCTGCCAGCCTAACAGGTCCCATTGGGTGGCTGCATCAAAGGCCATAGTATCACTCATGGGGATAGCGGTTGAGATACCACCATATTTAGGCTTATCTGATGGTACAGTAGTTTTAGTAGTTGTTGGACCGGTCGTTTTTGTTGTCGTGGCAGGCTTAGTAGTTGTTGAAGTAGATTCAGTAGAACAAGAAAATACCAACAATAGAGATGCAATAAGGACTAGAACACAACACACACGTTTCCAGTTCATTAAATACCCCTCCTTCTCAATCCTGGAAATATATATTGATATCCAGGAATCACACACAAGTAACATTAAAACATGATGTTCAGCACCTCATGAAAAAAAAGAATAATAAAAACCAAATAGGAATAATCCCAAACATCAACTTTTGGCCCATATGTCCCTCCTATGGGCGTAGAAGAAGTCTGATGTGGCCTGAGTATAGACTAATAGAATAAGTCTGTCAATAAATAAATTCTTCAGGATAACATCAGCTAAGTAAATTAGTAGTATTATAGTGTAAAAATATAAGACTGATAATGATAAATGGCGACCCCGAGGGGATTTGAACCCCTGATCTCCACCGTGACAGGGTGGCATGTTAAACCGCTACACCACGGGGCCATAAATTGGTTCAGATTTAAGGATAGCAAAGGATGTACTTACTGTCAATGTTCATAAGCACAAATCTATGGTAATTATACTTCTGTAATTTTTCTCCCGGTATTGAGTAACTCGTTTACAAGATCAATAGATTTGGCTTCTGCGTATATACGTAATAAAGGTTCAGTGCCTGAAAATCTTATAAGCAACCAACTGTTATCATGTAAAACATAACGAAATCCATCAAAGGTATCCTTATGTAACACTTCAATACCACAGACCTTGTCGGGAGTATAATTTTCTACGCGTTTTAAAATAGCCTTACGTTCTATTTCATCAAAACTAATATCAATACGGTTGAAATGATGTGGCCCAACTAGATCATAAAGTTGCTGCAATAATTGAGAAGGCGTCTTACCTGTTTTAACTAATAAATCCAAATAGTATAAAGAAGCAAGAATTCCATCTCGTTCTATTACGTGACCGCGAAAGCCGTATCCTCCACTTTCTTCACCACCGATAAGAGCATTTTCCTTTTCCATTACCGAAGCAACCCATTTAAAGCCAACAGGAGTCTCTATAACAGGAACATTGTAGATTTGTCCAAGGCGATCAAGCATCGTTGTCGTAGTAATAGTCCGAACAATAGTACCGCGTTCCTGTCTAATCTCAAGAAGATAGAAAGCAAGCAGCGCATATATTTGGAGAGTAGTTAAAAATATACCATTTTCGTCGACCGCTCCAAATCTATCAGCATCCCCATCGGTTGCCAAGCCGGTAATTGCTCCAGAATCCCTAACTGTAACCGACAAATTATTTAAGTTTTGGGCGATCGGTTCAGGTTGTTCCATTCCAGGGAAAAGGGGATTCCGATCAGCATCAATTTCAGTAATATTTAGCTTACTACCAGCGAGCAGGTTATAAAGATAACCGGCTCCCGCCCCATGCATTGGATCAATGATAACCTTCATTTTCCGTTCACGAATATTGGTTATATCAATAAGGTGACTGATATGATTTACATAAAGCTCAGTATAATCGACAAACTCAACTAAATTTTGTTCCATAGCTTTAGATAAAGCAATCGACTTAATAGAAGATGAACTTGAATAGGTTTTTATTATATTTTCTATGAGAGAGGTTATTTCAGGAGGAGCACTGGTACCATTTTTTGTTTTCAGTTTGAAACCATTCCATCTACCCGGATTATGACTGGCAGTAATTATTATCGCTCCGCCAGCTTGAGTAGCTTTAGTTGCATAACTGATAACTGGCGTTGGAGTAGCTTTCTTACATAGAAATACTCTAATGCCATTACCAGCAATCACTTCAGCCGCAACAGCGGCGAAATCTTCTGAAGCAAAACGAGTATCATATCCGATAATCAAACCACGTGCTGCTAACCCTGAATTTATCAGGTATTCAGCTGTCGCTTGAGCACAAAGACGGACATTATCGAAAGTGAAATCTTCGGCAATTATACCACGCCAACCATCAGTACCGAATTTGATTGGAGTCTTTATGGTATACACCCCCGGAATCAATATTGTTATTTCCCAAATGCTTCTTTATGGATAATATCCGCTTTGTCTGTCTTTTCCCAGGGCAAATTTAAGTTTTCTCGACCAAAGTGTCCATATGAAGCAGTCTGGCGATAGATAGGACGACGAAGCTGAAGATTATCGATAATGGCAGCAGGACGAAAATCAAAATGTTTATTTATCAGCTTGATGATCAAATCTTCACTTACCTTATTAGTACCAAAGGATTCGATTGAAATGGAAAGGGGATGAGCAACTCCAATTACATAAGCAACCTGCAGTTCAAGTCGGTCAGCCAGCCCGGCAGCAACCAAATTCTTGGTGACATAACGAGCCATATAAGCAGCGGAACGGTCGACTTTAGTCGGATCTTTACCTGAAAATGAACCGCCGCCATGGCGAGCCATACCACCATAGGTATCTACTAATAATTTACGTCCGGTACAACCGGTATCGGAAACGGGTCCGCCAATAACAAAACGTCCGGTAGCGTTGACATAAAATTTCGTGTTTTTATCAATTAGTTCGGCTGGCACAATTTCCTTAATTACAAATTTAGAAATGTCATCATAAATCTGTTGGTGAGAGATGCCTTCATCATGTTGAGCACCAATTACGACACTATCAATACGTTTAGGTTGCCCATGACTATACTCAACGGTGACCTGTGATTTGCCATCCGGACGAAGGTAAGGAATTATGTTCTGTTTTCTAGCCTGGGCCAACCTAAGACATAGTTTGTGTGATAATGCAACCGGTAAAGGCATAAGTTCCGGGGTTTCATTACAGGCAAATCCAACCATCATACCTTGATCACCTGCACCAACTTCATCAAGGTGACTCACTCCAGAACTTTCCTTAGCCTCCATGGATTTACTTACACCCATGTCTATATCTTTCGATTGCTCTTTTATAGAAGTTAGAATACCAACTGACTGAAAGTCGAAACCATATTCGGGATGTGTATAACCGATATCATGTAAAACACCCCTTACAATTTGAGGAACATCAACATAACATCGGGTCGTGATTTCACCCAGGACGATAACCATTCCAGTAGTAGTAGCGACTTCACAAGCTACTCTACCAAATGGATCCTTTTCCATAATCGAATCCAGTATACTATCGGCAATTTGATCGCAAATTTTGTCCGGATGTCCTTCTGTAACAGATTCCGAGGTAAACAAATATTTCTCTGAATTGGCAAAACTATTGATGTTCATCTGATTCTTCTCCTAACTTATGTTCCTTCCTGCCAACTGGTTAGATATTTCTTTTGCTCTCTAGTTAATTTATCTATGGTGATCTTCATTGAATGTAGTTTTAACAGAGCAACATTATTGTCGATGTATTCCGGAACAGGATAAACTTCATTTTCCAAATTTCTATAGTTTTTCACAATATATTCTAAAGAAAGAGCCTGGTTAGCGAAACTCATATCCATAACACTTGCCGGATGGCCTTCAGCAGCCGCTAAATTTATTAGTCTACCTTCACCTAATAGGAAAATACGCCTTCCATCCTTTAGTTTATATTCATCCACATATCCACGTATGTTACGCTTACTTTTTGACAGGTTTTCCAGCGCAGGAATATTAATCTCAACATTAAAATGACCGCTATTTGCTAAAATCGCACCATCTTTTAGGATACTAATGTGTTGTATATCGATTACATTTTTATCTCCGGTCACAGTGATGAAAATATCACCGATTTTAGCAGCCATTTTTAATGGCAATACCTGAAATCCATCCATCGCTGCTTCCAAAGCTCTTACCGGATCAACTTCAACCACGATGACTTGTGAACCCAAACCTTTCGCACGCATGGCTAAACCATGGCCGCACCAACCATATCCGCAAACTACCACTTTTTTCCCAGCCCACAAAATATTGGTTGCGCGGGTAATACCATCGATCGTACTTTGTCCGGTACCATATCGATTGTCAAAGAGATATTTAGTCTTGGCATCATTTACGGCGATAATAGGATATTTTAGTTGCTTAGCTTTTGCAAAGCTTCTTAGTCTGGTTACTCCGGTTGTTGTTTCTTCAGTACCGCCAAGGACATTTTTAATAAGATCTTTACGTTTGGTATGTAAGGTAGTAACTAAATCAGCCCCATCGTCCACGGTTAAATTAGGTTGATTATTTAACGCAGTAACAATATGTTGATAATATGTATCCTCATTTTCTGCTTTAATGGCATTGGTTGGTATTTCATATTCAACTAAGGCTGCGGCAACATCGTCTTGAGTGCTTAACGGATTGGAGGCACATAATACTAAATCGGCCCCGCCATCTTTCAGAGTCAAAGCTAAATTAGCTGTTTCAGTAGTAACATGCAAGCAAGCAGAAATACGAATTCCCTTAAACGGTTTCTCCTTTTCAAACCGTTCTCTTATTAATTTCACGACTGGCATCTCACGGCTAGCCCATTCAATCCGTTGACGCCCCATTCCAGCTAAAGTGATATCTTTAATATCATAGTTACTAGTTTTCATCAACAAACCTCACATTATTAGTCAGCATCACAGAATAATTAGTTTTCATCTAGTTTGGCCAGTATATATTTGATATTATCCTCTAAGCGGCGTGATGTATCAATGACTATATGGATATCATTTGTATCCCCAATAGGTTCAAATTGAGTCAATTGACGCTCAAGTATTTCGCGCCGGCCGTCTGAAACGGAGTTCGTTTTAGTTCTGGCATCAAGGCGGTTAATTATGTTCTCTTTACTAACAGAACACTCAATTATCAAAAAACAAGTACAATATTTTGACGCTAATTCTTGGGCTCTAGTTCGAAAATTCTGTTTGGTAAAAGTGGCGTCAAGGATTACAGATTGTCCCTTTGAGAGAAAGTGTTCTGCTTTTTGGAACATAGTATCGTATGTTTGTTGTGTGTTCCGGGATGAATATAGACCAGTATTATAGTCATCAAAACGATGTTCTGCTAAAGGAATACCAGCTAATTCTTTTCTGATAATGTCTGAAGAAATGATTACCGCTCCTGTATGACGAGCTAAATTATTAGCTAATGTAGTTTTTCCAGTCCCCGTTACTCCGACAGTAATAAAAAGGGTTGGGCGGGGACGGATATAGAAACCTGCAAGGTCAAAATAGCCATGTGCGATAGTGCCAGCCACTTCTTTTTCTTGAGGTGCGATATATAAATCATTAAGTTTAAAACTTTCAACTTTTCCACGGACATAAGCACGATAACATTTATAAAAGGGGAGAAGTTTTAGCAAATCAGAATCGTTACTAAAGTTAACATAACTATTAATGAATATTGAGGATAAATCTGCTCGTCCATAATGGTCAAGATCCATAGCTAAAAAGGCGACTTCCGATGCTACATCACCGTAACGGAACCTTTCATTAAATTCGATACAATCAAAGATACAAATATTATCAGTAAAACATATATGTGCAGCATGGAGATCTCCATGACAATCACGTATTTTCCCCTGGTTAACACGATCATCAAAGAGTTGTTTGTTACTTGATAGATAATTCCTGGTATATTGTCTTATCTTCTGATATTTTTCTTCTGATATTGTTCTACCAATTGAATTCTCAGTCTGATTAAAGTTTTCCTCGGCATTATTAGTTATTGATAATAAGTTACCGTAATTGTTTATATTTAAACTTGTTTCAGCTTTGTAATGGAATTCACTAATTCTTTTTGCTACCTGTGTAATCATAGCATCAGTCAAATTATCATTCTCAAGAAGCACATTGAGCATTTTATCTTGAGGTAATCGCCGCATTTTCAGAGTATACTCAATTATTTCACCATCTTTTCCCAATGCTATTTTTCCTGCATTACGTGAAATAGGTAAAACTTCAAGATATGCTTCGGGGCAAAGACGCCGATTAAGATTAAGCTCATTTTGACAGTAATAATATCTTTTTTCCAGTGAACTATAATCGAGGTATCCCAGATCTACCGGTTTTTTAACTTTATACGCATATTTCCCGCATAAAAAAACAAATGACATCTGAGTCTGGATAAGCTTAATCTCATCAGAATCATCCGGATAGAATCCGTGATTAAGCATTACCTGAACGATTTCCGGATAATTAGTTGGGATATCCATTAACCGTTTTTATTCTCCTTATGTCTTTCAATATTCACTTTGTGTAGATAATTTCCCAAATAAGAGCCGACGGCAGCTCCAACTATTGCACCGCCAACTGTGCATAATACTACAATAAAGATTCCAACTAAACCAGCTGAAATAAAGTATCCTAAGGCAGCCCCAAATATTATGCCGATGATAGAAGCAACAATAGCGTAAGTATTCTTCCCTGATCCCGGAGCATTATCCGGGATTTTTGAAGTATCATTATTTGAGTTAGTATCATGGTCATTCTGTGTATTTTGTGAAAATATTACAGGGACAATATATTGAACATTACCAACCATTTTTACCTTCTTACCAATTACCTGATTTGGATCATTAATCTAAAAATCATTTTGAACTTTATGAGTAATATTTTCTCCTGATATCATCGGACAAGCCAGCAAGTAATACTAAAGCATATTCAGCAGCACCAGAAGTCCCCAGAGTGGCTAATCCACAACTGGGAGTAATAATACTTTGCCTGACTATTTGACGGAAGGGAATACCGGCACGGTTGATGACAGCCATTGCTTCAAAAAGGCGATCCCTTAAACTGGATACAGTTTCTTTAGCGAGTAAGTCAGGAATCGTAGGAATTATTCCCCAGGCAATAGTTCCAGAACGGTTTAAAAATTGTACTATATCATCCGAGTAAAGAGTGAACGAATCAGCGTAATTATAAGTATCGAAACTTACAATATCAATTTGTGTTTTAAAAAGAATAGACCAATCCATGTTTCCACAACAATGGATACCTTTTAGGCCATGAATACCGCCGATAACTTCTTCAATTAAGGATATTATTTTTTCATTTGTAATTGACACGAAGGCTGACCCGACTGATGACAAATAAGGTTCATCGATAAAGATGATTGTATGTTTGTTTTTTCGTTTAAGTTCTTTTTCTTGCCAAGCTGCTTTAAAGCGTAGTAATTTTGCAGCTGCGTCTATCAAGATATCATCGTAAATAACAGGTTGCCGTTCTTTATCGGTAACATACAACCCCCAGCTTATCGGACCGGTGATTTGTCCTTTTACGGCGGTTGAAGTTGGTAAATCTGAATCCAGGAAATAATGTAATCCTGCGGCATAATCATGGTTAATTGCAAATTGCTCGATATTGTTTTCCAAGTACGCTTTATAAATAGTCTCCAAAGATACAATAAGATCTTTATTGCGATCAATGAAGAAACGGCCTTTGTCATATTCTATATTATCATGCGGACGCTCAATAACTACACCTGGAAATCCTTCGCTAAATTGTACATACATGTTTTCCAGGTAACTACGAAGCGGTAATTGAGGCCAAGCCGGAAAATCCTTCAGGTAACGAGTTATCAATGAACAGGCTTCTGCGGGATTTATATGCGGCATACTGCCGATAATGATAGGCCGGCATCCAAATTCAATATTGGGCAATGTGAACGTTCCTAAATATATAGTAGCGAACTTAATGTATATATTTACCAACGAGTAGATTGAGTTTTCTTTTTTGTTCCTGGTTAACCATATCCGGATCGGTGATAAAGGCTGTTTTTAGTGCATCAACACATATACAATTCCGATTTAAAGGTAATTGTATAACCGTTCGTTTAATGATTTTTTTTGCCAGGTTAATGTTATCATTTAAGGTCTCGATCACTGTTTTTGCAGTAACAATATCTCTTTCTGTGTGCCAACTGTCATAATCAGTGACACAACCGATGACAGAGTAGCATATCTCAGCTTCACGGGCAAGCTTTGCTTCAGGAAGAACAGTCATACCTATGATATCGGCGCCCCAAGATTTATAAAGCAAAGATTCAGCACGAGTAGAAAAAGCGGGACCTTCCATTGCAATGAATGTGCCATTAGGGTGGACAACTGTATTTTCTTCTCTGGCGCAGGTAATTAGTAAATCGTTTAATACCGGACAAAATGGTTCAGCGAAGGAGATATGAGCAACGATACCATTCCCGAAAAATGTACTAGTTCGTCCGCTGGTGCGGTCAATGATCTGATCGGGAACCAAAATATGACCAGGTTTAATATGATCCTTAAAGCTTCCAGCCGAACATACAGCAATGATGAATTCCACGCCAAGTGATTTTAAAGCATATATATTTGCACGGGCTGGAATTTCTCCTGGAAGAATACGGTGTCCCTTAGCGTGCCTGGGTAAAAAAGCGATGCCTGTTCCGTCTATTGACCCGGTAACAATAGTATCACTTGGCTTACCAAAAGGAGTATCTATATTAATATGACGGATGTCTTTCAGGTCTTCAATCTGGTAAAGTCCGGTACCTCCGATAACACCAACTCTTAATTGAGGCATTTGTTCCTCCGGAACAATCTGGTAGATTTCCAAACATTACTAATATATATTTTCAGATATAGTGAAATATGATTTCTATTTGTCGACAGAACTAAGTCGGTACGGTTTCCTGATTATACCATGCTCTGTTACAATCGCTGTTATATAACTTGCAGGCGTAATATCAAAAGCCGGATTAAATACTTTCGTATCATTTAAAGAGATAGGAACATTACGAATCTTGATGATTTCATCAGGATGACGTTCTTCAATGATGATATCTTTTCCGGTTTTACGCATAATGTCTATCGTACTCGTTGGTGCAGCAATGAAAAAAGGAATATGGTGGTTTTTTGCTAATACTGCTAGAGAATAAGTACCGATCTTATTAGCCGTATCACCATTAGCGGCTATACAATCGGCACCAACGATTACAAAATCCACTTTTTTCCGGTGCATCAACGAACCTGCCATAGAATCTGTTATCAAGGTGAATGGTATACCAGCCTTTTTTAACTCCCACGCTGTCAATCTTGAACCCTGCAACAAAGGCCGGGTTTCATCAACTATCACGTTAATGTTTTTCCCCTGATGAAAAGCATAAATAATAACACCTAAAGCGGTACCATATCCGGTAGTCGCTAAAGGGCCAGTATTGCAATGAGTCAAGATAGTCATACCTTCGTCAATGCAGTCCGCTCCAAGTCTACTGATTTGATAGCTGGACTCTATTGCTTCTTCATGTATAGTTAAGGCTTCTTTGACAATCAATTTTTTTAGTATTTTGAAATCTTCTATTTCTGAGATAAGTTTGTTCATTCTATCTACAGTGAAAAAAAGATTTCTTGCTGTCGGCCTGGTATTACGAATAGCCTCGACGGCCCTTTTTAACTCAGTTATACATGCATTATCGTTTTTCTTCTTAATACCTAAAGCACCGAGGGCAATCCCATATGCCGCTGCTACTCCAATAGCCGGTGCTCCTCTGATCTTCATATTAGTTATTGCTAAAGCTACTTCTAAAAAGTCGGCAGTTTCGATATAGACTTCTTTAAAAGGAAGTAAAGTCTGATCAAGTATTCTGACTTGATTACCTAACCATTCAACAGGTCGATAATTGATATCGATATCGGTTCCTCCACGTGATAAAGTTAAAAAGTAAAAAACGCCTGATTAGAATATCAATAAACCGGACATGATGCCTGACAATCTTTTCCTTCCAGCGTTACATCTATTGTATAAGACGGAAGGTATAATATGGTAACACAATTAAACATAATCAGGCCAAAACTCTTAACGACAAGGCAGGCAGCGGAAATCTTGAATGTCCATGAAAATACTATTCGTAGATGGTCTGAAAAAGGAATCATAAAATCATACCGGATCGGGCCACGAGCTGACCGCCGTTTCACCGAATCGGATATAATTGCCTTAAGCGAACGGATACATCAACAATCAGGAGATGTGAGAAATCATATATAAACAACAAGATACTTTCCCATCCTTTACAATGCCTTATCCAATATTGTATTAAACTTATTCATAGTTTGGGTTAAACCAAATGAAAGTAAACTCTCGAGAGCATCATTAACACGAACCATTGTTTTTTGTATCAGTTGACTTTCATCCTCTGTGAAATCACCAAGTACATAACTTATTACGTAATTTTCTTGAATATCCCTATTTTTATCTAAATTTGGCCTGCCGATACCTATTCTTAAACGTATAAATTCTTCAGTGCCAATATTACTTATAATAGACTTTATACCATTATGTCCTCCGGAACTACCACCTTGACGAATCCGGATTCTTCCCACCGATAAATCGAGGTCATCATGAATCACCACCAAATCCTCGGCACTGGTTTTAGTTTTAGTCAGTAAAGCATGCACGGCCATGCCACTAGCATTCATATATGTTTGAGGCCGGGCTAACATTACAGGCAATCCGTTTACATCACCTTCACCAACCCGAGAATATCCTCTTTTTTTATCAAGCCGTATTCCGTGTTTTTTAGCAAAATAACTAATACACATAAATCCGATATTATGCCTATTATCTGAATATCCCGTCCCCGGATTTCCCAGTCCAACGATTAATTTCAGTACTTATTCACCCCCATTCCTGCAACGAGGATTATTTGGCAATCATAGAAAGAAGATATTAAGTGATACGGTGGTAGATATTTTCATCCTGTTTTCAATATTTTCAATAATTGTTCTTCACTAATAACTTCAACGCCAAGTTTCTGCGCTTTGGTCAATTTTGATCCCGGGTCTTGTCCTACTATCAGATATCTGGTTCGTCGTGTTACGTCGTCTTTAACTGTACCCCCGAGTGCTTTAATTTTATCCTGAGCTACTACCCTGCTAAACGACTGTAGAGTCCCAGTAATGACAAATTCCTGACCGTATAGTGGTTTAGTCTCAAACAATGCTGAATTATCCGGCTCCTGAAATATATCAGCAGCTTTGAGTTTCTCGATAAGTGATTTGTTCTCCTCTTGATGAAAAAAAGCTACTATACTATCTGCTATCTTTTCTCCGATTCCCGGAATGTCCATTAGTTCTTCTTTAGAAACAGAGCTAAGTCGATCAATACTGTTAAAGTGACTGGTTAAGATATTTGCGATCTCGGTACCTACATGACGGATACCTAAAGCGGTAATGATTCTTGAAAGCGAACGTTTCTTACTGTTTTTAATAGCATCAATAATGTTACTAGCGCTTTTGTCTCCCATTCTTTCAAGTTGTGACAAATCTTCCAGTTTTAAGGAATACAAATCAGCAACATCGGCTACCAAGCGGTGTTCCAATAATAAAGCACTCATAGACTCTCCGATACCTCGTATATCCATTGCACCACGAGAAGTAAAAAGTTCTAAGCGTGCCTGTATTTGTGCGGGACAACGGGCATTGATGCAATAGTACATCGCTTCACCCTCATTACGCAGAACCGTTCCTCGACAAACGGGACATACTATTCGACCAACGTCACCGGATCTCATATTGATCTCTTTTAGTTTTTCAATCAGACTAAATTCAGGACTACGTTGAGGTGCTGTTTTACTATCTGGAGTTGGACCAATCACTTCTGGAATAACTTCTCCAGCCCGTTGAATATATACCCGATCTCCTTCCCGGATATCCTTTCTGCGAATATCATCCTCATTATGAAGAGCTGCCTGACGAACGGTAACACCTCCGACTGCAACCGGTTCTAAAATAGCATATGGGTTTAGCGTACCGGTACGTCCGACACTAATAGCGATCTCTTTCAACCATGTAGTAGCTTGGGTTGCCGGGAACTTATATGCGATCGCTCCTCTAGGTTCATTCCCAACTACCCCAAGGTCTTGTTGAACGGACAAGGAGTCTATCTTAATGACAATACCATCTGCTTCGTAAGGGAGACGATCTCTTTGTTCAACCCATGAATGATAATATGTTTTTGCTTCTGCGATATCGGCAGCCTGTCGATTTTCAGGATTGATCCTGAAACCGATCGACTTTAAATACTGCATTGTCTCCCAATGGCTGTCAGGCATTGGTTTACCGTCTGCCCACCCAAGGCCGTAAACATAGATATCAAGAGGTCTTTTTGCGGTAATTCGAGGATCGAGTTGACGTACGGAACCGGCAGCAGCGTTCCTGGGATTAGCAAATAAAGGAAGACCTTCAGCAGTTCTTTCTTCATTTAGTTTTCGGAATCCGGCTTTTGGAAGGTAGACTTCACCACGAACTTCAAACCGAGGCGGGACATCACCAACAACATTTAGAGGTATACTCTTAATCGTTCGAAGGTTCTGGGTGATATTTTCACCGCGATATCCGTCACCACGGGTAGCCCCGGTGACAAGATGTCCATCTTTATAAGTTAAAGCCACCGCCAGTCCATCAATTTTATGTTCACAAACAAAGCTAAGATGGCGGCCTTCAACTAGCTTTAAAGTCCTGTTATACCAACTTATCAAGTCATCATCGGTAAATGTATTACCTAATGACAATAACGGATTGGGATGTTCAATGATCCCAAATGCTTCAAGCGGTGCGGCACCAACTCGTTGAGTAGGCGAGTCTGGCACAATAAATTGGGGGTATAGTTCCTCTAGTTTCCTTAATTCCCGGATCAAGGTGTCGTATTCGGAATCACTGATGACAGGGCTATCCAGTGCATGATAAAGATAACTGTGATGATCGATTTCAGTCCGGAGTTCTCTTATTCGGCTGTTTACCTGTTCAAGTACATCCATTCCGGTTGTATTATAGCGTAGTCCACGAAGCGATGGAAACCAAAACAGCTATCTGTTAATATAAAGAAAATACTGATCAGGAAGCATGAAAAAGTGACTGAAATACGTCCGTTTAGTGGAGTACATTATAATAAAACCTTACTTCAGGATTGGATAAAAGTAATTTGTCCGGTATATGACATCATTCCCCTGGAACAGCGTGAACAACTATATAATCTAAGTGAATATAACTTTATTCGTCTTGAAGCGGGCCGAGAACTCCCGCAGGATACTCCTAATGACAACAAGTATATTCGTGCTGCAGATCTACTTTCAAAATGGCTTAAACATGGGATCCTACAAAAAGACGATCAACCGGCGATTTATGTCCATGATCAATATTTTGTATATAAAGGTAAGCAATATACAAGACGGTCAATCGTAGTTAGAGTCCGCCTGGAAGAATGGGATAGGATGATAATACGTCCGCACGAAAGTACACTTGCTGAAGCGAAGAGTGACCGCCTAAGTTTATTGTGGGCGATCCAGGCAAATACCAGTTCCATCCTTTCTTTGTATCAAGATAAATCCGGGAGAATAAAGAGAGTATTTGAGGATGAAACGAAAAAACCTCCGGTGATGGATCTTCCCTTGTGCGGAATCGAAGGGCATCGAGTATGGGCAATTACCAGTCCGGACATGGTTAACATAATAGCGGACCAATTTAAAAATCAACCTTTGTATATTGCTGACGGACACCATCGTTATGAAAGTGCATTGAATTATCGCCGCCAAAAACGAAGTACCGGTAATTGGGCAGACGAGGAACCATTTGATTTCGTGATGATGACGCTGGTTGATTTTGAAGATCCGGGGTTATTGATCCTACCTCCGCACCGGTTGGTAAGGGGAGTCAATAAATCGGTCGTCGATGGATTCCGGCAAAAACTACAAGTATTTTTTGAAATCGAAGAAATACCATTCCCGAAAGCCAATTCATGGGTGAACCTCGATGCCAAAATAGCAGAATATTCATGATACGGTACTGGTTTTATATGGGACATCCGAGGATACATTACTCGTTCTAAAACCTAAAAACATGGAAGCACTGTTCCCTTTGATGCCGCAATTCCATACCGACCTGTATAAAAAACTAGAAGTAAGTATTATTGACCATGTAATACTGGAGAATCTGTTGGCACTTAGTAATGATAAAGATAAGTATAATCTTGGTTATTGTTATGACCGGCAAGATGCAGTCAATCGAGTATTGTCAGGTGAATACCAGATGACCTTTATTCTAAAGTCGATTAAAGCGGATGTAATAAAGAGCATCGCCGACCTGAGCGACAAAATGCCAAAGAAATCAACGTACTTTTATCCAAAAGTCCCGGCCGGTTTGTTAGTTAATAGATTGGTATAACTTTCTTAAGATACAAAAAAGCCGGCAATCATGTTTCAGGTAACATATGCCGGCTTTTTGTTACAACCAGTAAACTATATTTTTACCAGTTTTACATTGTAAACATCCGGTATGGCTAATATCTCCTTTTGCTGCTTCTCCGGTAGAGCTTCATCTAATGCCAGGATCATCAAAGCTTCGCCACGCGCTTTCAGTCGTCCTAGATGCATATAACTGATATTAATATTGGCGTTTCCGGTTATTTTACCAACCGACCCTATCATGCCAGGACGGTCAAGGTGATCGCTAAACAGGAAATAACCACCGGTAGGAACAATATCTATCCAAAAATCATTGACCCGGACAATATGAGTTTCGCCACGCATAACGGTTGTGGCAACTATGATCGTTTTGGTTGAAGTTGATAATTCTACCGTAATCAGACTGGCATAATTTTCGCAATTAGCAACTTTCTGTTCAAGCACCTCAAGCCCTCTACGTGCAGCCATCAGGTTCGCATTGACCATATTGATACGTTCTTCACTGACTTTGCTCAATAAACCGCCCAGGACTGCAGCTTTAAGAGCATTAGTATCGTATTTTGCGATTTCACCTTCATACTTAATTTTCACGGCAGCCATCTGACCATCAATCAGCTGACTAATAAGTCGACCGACAGTTGAAGTAGCCTTGATGAATGGGGTAACAATTGATAATGTTTCAGCTGGAATAAAAGGTGCATTTACGGCATATCTAGCCGGTTGTCCCCGTAAGACAGAGGCGATCTGTTCGGCAACGTCACGGGCTGCCAGAGCTTGAGCCTCAACTGTTGATGCCCCTAGATGAGGAGTAACGATAATCTTTTCCTCACTGAAAAGAATACTGCTGGTGATGGGCTCTTCAATGAAAACATCAATAGCGGCTCCCCGGATTTTCTTATCATGAATAGCTTTGACTAAAGCTTCTTCGTCGATAAGTCCCCCTCTGGCAGCATTAATAATACAAGCATTAGGCTTCATAACTGCTATTTCTTTTTCACCGATGATTCCCCGGGTAGATTCATTAAGAGGAATATGCAAACTGATAAAATCCGACCGACGCATAATCTGTTCCAGGTTAACCGGTTCGATCTGCAGGTTACGGGCATAATCAGGTGATACCCCGGGATCAAAACCAATAACCTGCATTTGAAGTCCGCGGGCCCGGCGGGCAACTTCAGACCCGACATTTCCCATGCCGACTAAGCCAAGCGTCTTGTTCCTTAGCTCCATACCCATAAAATCGTTACGGCGCCATTTTCCGGATTTTAAAGAAGCATTTGCTTGAGGAATGTTCCGGGCTAAGGCGAACATAAGACCGATTGCGTGTTCCGCGGCAGAAACCGTGTTGCCGGTTGGTGCATTAACTACCACGATAGCATTTGAAGTCGCTGCATCTACATCGATGTTATCAACACCTACACCGGCTCTCCCGACAGCCAGTAACTTTTTCCCGGCCTTAATCACGTCCGCAGTCACCTTTGTTTGACTTCGGACTACCAGGGCTTCATAATCGCCGATCATTTCGATCAATTCCTGAGGTGTTAGCGTTGTTTTAATGTCAACCTGGCCACATTGGGAAAGGATTTCCAGCCCTTCTTTGCTCAATGTTTCCGTAACGAGTATCTTCATATCAACCTCACTATTTTTTGGCGGAAAATCCACAACGCGGAAGTACTACACCGATCTCATTTATCACTTCCATAATTTCTTTCTCAGTAACCCAACCCATATGACCGATGCGGAATATCTTTCCATCAAGAGTCTGTTGTCCACCACCAAGAACGATATCTTTCTCTTCCCGTAAAATGCGACGCATTTCTTTAATGTTTAGTGAATCCGGACCACATACCGAAGTAACTGTATTTGAGGCATGGCTTGCTTCTGCGAAGAGTGATAAGCCTAATGACTTTACGCCATGACGCGCCGTATCAGCCACCCTGGCATGCTTGGCAATCACACCCGGCATCCCTTGCTTGCAACAGCATATCAAGAGAGACATCCAGGGCAAAAATGATAGATATTGCAGGAGTCCAGGGAGTTTGTCCTTTTTCCAGGTACTTTTTTGCCTGGGCATAGTCCCAATAAAAACGGGGCATTTTAGCATTGGCATATGCTTTCCAACCATCAGCACTGACGCTGACCATCGTAAGCCCCGGAGGGACCATCCAACCTTTTTGTGACCCTGATATAAGAACATCGATATGCCAGTCGTCAACAGGACACTTAATAGAACCGATACCACTGATAGAATCTACAATTAACAGTTTTCCCGCATTTTTAACAATCGGGGCGATAATTTCGATATCATTGGTTACCCCTGTCGAGGTCTCATTATGAGTGATAATTACAGCTTTAATGTCCGGAGCATCCTTAAGGGCTTTTTTTATCACCTCCGGATCAGCCGCTTTACCCCATTCAAACTTTAACGGAATAACATCAGCACCGTATGTCTTTGCGATGTTTGCAAAACGGTCTCCAAATACACCGATGGAAACAGCTAATAATTTGTCTCCGGGAGACAACATATTTACTATTGCTGCTTCAAGACCGCCGGTACCTGAACCAGTAAGAACGAACAAATCGTTTTTGGTCATGAAAGCCTGTTTTAATTTTTCCGTAACACGCTGCATTACTTTGACAAATTCCGGACCACGATGGTCGATCATTGCTTTGGCCATTGCTTCCAGTACCTGGGGAGGGCAGGGAGTCGGACCCGGGATTCTTAGCTGACCCATGTGTTTTATTCCATCCTCTTATGTTTTAAGTCCATATCGATGTTAGTCTTTATTATGTCTAAATATCAAATTGCTCTTGTTACTTAATATCTCTTTTCCTTTAATAACATCTTTTGCAATTTGGATTTTAAGTTCTTCTATATCCCTGAATTTTTGTTCCTGGCGAAGTTTTTCGACAACGTCGATCGATACTTCCCGGCCATATAATTCACCTTTATAGTCCAGGATATATGTTTCTACGGTCCTATTCTTACCACTGAAAGTAGGACGCAAGCCAATACTAGTCAGCGATTGAAAAATATTACCATTGATGTGGGTGAAGGTAGCATAAACACCATCTGCCGGAATCGCCCATCCCGGTTCTATCAGTAGATTAGCCGTAGGATAACCAATCTGCCGGCCGAGGCCCTGACCGGTAATAACACAACCGCTGAGAGAATACGGCCGTCCGGTTAGTTTTACTACTTTACCCATGTCGCCATCAGCTAATGCCTGTCGAATAACCGTGCTGCTGATAATCTCATTGTCCAGCTTAAACGGAGGAACTACAGTCACTGAAAAACCGATATCCCGGCCTAGTTTGGTGAGTGTTGCTACATTACCCTGGCGATTTTTTCCCAGGGCAAAATCAGGGCCAATTACCAAGCCGCGCATTTTCAAATGGTGTTGTAAAAGCCCAATAAAGTCACTTGCCCCTAATGCAGCCAACTCACGGTCAAAGGTAAGCGGAACCACAATATCAATATCTTCCGCTTTTAATAAGGCCACCTTTTCATCAAGGGAAGTAAGATATGGTAAAGCGGCTTTAGGATTGAGTGATTCGATGGGATGCCGCTTAAAAGTTACAACACAACTTGCTGCGGACTGATTCCGGGATTCTTCTTTCAAGCGGGATAGTAAATGTTTATGACCGAGATGAACACCATCAAAAACCCCGATGGTTAGCACCGTGTGTTTATTGATATAAGGTTCACCTAATTCTTTCTCAGCAAGCATATAATACGCTTTAATGCCTTAAACTACCCGAGTGTTTTAATACTATCACATGCGTTTTTTGAGCGTCAAACCTTCTATTGTATTTGTTGATGAAGTTGCTAAATAGAAAGATTACTGTGATATACTTACTTCAAATGCCAGCGTAGCTCAGTGGTAGAGCAGCGGTTTCGTAAACCGTCGGTCAAGAGTTCGACTCTCTTCGCTGGCTCCAGTCATTATTTCACGCTCTTATCAAATATCCTTCGTGTTTTGTTACCGAACAATTTCTGAATGTTCAGAAATTGTTCAGCTATTATTAGCTTTTATTCAGTTTTCGTTAATTTTCAAAGGTGTACAATCTACGGTGTTCTTTTTGTCCCCACAAGAAATGATTATTTAGAATATATCTGAGAATTGAGATAAACATGACGATTCGAAGTAAATCAATCCTGGCAATCGTTCTAACATTTGCAACGATCATCCTGCTACTCTGGATTATCTCCAGATTTTTGTTACTGGAAAAACTTAATAAACTCGAAAACGAAAATGCCTTGCAAGACCTGAATCGTGTTACAAATACGTTGGCATATATCACCTCTGAATTGGATAACATTACTACCGATTGGGCGTTATGGGATGATACTTTCTCATTTATCATCGATAAAAATACCGAATATATAGAAGCTAATTTAGTTGATAGTACATTCAGAGAGCTACGGCTGAACTATATGATATTCCTGGATGACACCGAACAGGTAGTATTTAGTAAAGCACTCGAACTGGAAACCGGAGAGAAAATACCGTTACCGTCGGAAATAATACCTTATTTAGAAATCAAACGGATTAATTCCCTTGAGCAATATTACGAAAATACCGCATCCGGATTCATATTCCCAGAAAATAGTCCCCCGTTACTTATCAGTATTAAACCGATTCTAGACAGTAATGGCCGGGGTCCAACTCACGGTACGCTTATATTCGGACGATTTTTAGGTACCGCCGAAATAAACAAAGTTGAAAAAATGACTTCATTATCTATCGGCATAATCAATAGTAAAGGCACTTCAATACCTCAAGGTATGCAGGATATGTACCTTAAATTAGTCGAAGGGTCCGGTATACTTATACAACCTCTAGATGCCGAATATATCACGGGATACATTTTACTCAAAGATATTACTAACACCCCCGGAACGATACTGAAGATAGGTATTCCCCGGAGTATTTCTCAGGAAGGACAATCTTCGATCCGATATTTTCTTATCGTTGTTTCCATAATGTGCTTGATTTTTGGACTAATGGCAGTTATATCAGCGGAAAAGGGAGGATTAGCCAAGCTAAAATCACTGGCAGATTCAGTAGAGAATATCGCTGTTTCCGGGAAAACAACCGGAAGATTGCCTCTAAAAGGAAAAGATGAAATATCCAGTCTGACCTCGCATATCAACCACATGTTAGCGTCATTACAACAATCGGAGAAAATCCTTAACGAAAAAGCCGAGCATCTACAAACCGCCGTCATCGAGGCTCAATTAGCCAACAAAGCAAAATCGGAATTTTTATCGGGGGTATCACACGAATTAAGAACACCTTTGACGGCAATCATCGGTTTAGGACAACTTTTACAAAAGAAATATTACGGTAATCTGAATATGAAACAACTTGAATATATCAATGATATTCTGGATAGTTCAAACCACTTACTTAGTTTGATCAACGATATTCTTGATCTGGCTAAAATCGAAGCCGGTAAATCAACGCTGGAACTGACAGAAGCCAGGGTGCGAGAACTAATGGATAGTAGTTTATTACTTGTTAAAGAAAGTGCCAATAAAAAAAGATTAACGCTAAAGCTGGATATCCCGGCAGATATTCTCGACCAGAGTATAACAGTAGACAGAAGAAGATTCCGGCAAATAATGATAAATTTACTAACTAATGCGATTAAGTTTACTAATAACGGTTCGGTAACAATAAGCGCAGCAAATACAATCAATCACCTTGAAATTGTAATCTCCGATACAGGTATCGGTATTAACAATGAAGAACAAAAGAAAATATTCGATGCTTTTTACCAGGTACAATCCGGAACAACCGGAAAATCCCCGGGTACCGGTTTGGGATTATCGCTTGCAAGACGTTTTGTTGAACAACACCAGGGTAAGTTATGGGTTGAAAGTGAAGGAACAGGGAAAGGCAGCCGCTTCCATTTTACAATTTCACGCCAACTCCGCCATGCACAAACGGACCATGATCTGAAATAAGTGAACAAGCACCGGCAGGGGAATATGGAGGTCATATTTTGTCCGGATCAATATTGGTTGTCGAAGATGATGAGAGAACTCTTAAATTGCTACGTGATATCCTCGAAGCTATCGGATATAACGTAATGACGGCGACAAATGGAATTGAAGCTATAGAATATGCAAATAAAGAAAAACCGGACCTGATCACAATGGACATTCAATTACCCGGGATAAATGGCGTTGAGGCTACTCGTGTCATAAAAAGCAACCCGTCAACAATGCATATCCCAATCATTGCGATTACGGCATCGGCAATGAATGGGCAAGGCCAAATTGCACTCAATGCGGGATGTACCTTCCATATAGCAAAGCCCTTTGATATTGATTACCTTATAGAAAAAATTAGTGCTTTTCTACCACGGGATAAAATAATCGATCCTGTATAGAGACACAGCAATATACAAGAATTGACTGGTTTTTACATTTACTTGAGTTGGTATCCGATATCTCTTATAGAAATTAAATGTACCGGTTTCTGTGGGTTTCGTTCAATTTTGCGCCGTATACGGCGTACGAATACATAAAGGTACCCCCGCTCATCTCCATATTCAGGCCCCCAAATCTTTTGTAGGAGAATCTGGTAGGTGAGGATTTTGGGCGAGTGAAGAGCTAATTCCTGTAAGATCGCAAATTCGGTTACAGTTAATACCAGGTCTTTCCCGGAAAATTTTACTTGACGTTCAGCGAAACTTATACTCAAATCATCACTTACAAAAATTGTTTTTTGTGGTTTCGGCAATAAATTATTGCCGCTTCGCCTGAGGACAGCCCTGATCCTGGCAAGTATTTCATCAAGGCCAAATGGTTTACACAAAAAATCATCCGCGCCCATATCCAGTGACTTTACTTTGTCTTCTTCATCGCATCTTGCACTTAACATAATGATAGGTATTTGCGACCATTCGCGAAGCCGGCGGCAAACTTCATAACCATCCATATTTGGCATCATGATATCAAGGATAGCCAGGTCGGGAAGCTCTTTCTCAATGATTTTAAGTGCTTCTTTACCATCCCGCGCTCTCAGGACATCATATTCATTGGCTTCCAGGTTAGCAGAAATAAACTTAAGGGTAGCGATATCATCATCGATAACCAGTATTTTCTTATGCATATTACTTTACCTTACTTAACCTTACTAATAATCTAAAAATATAACATTAGTACAAGCAACGTTCAATTATGTAGAGTATCCGTTTGAAATTGTTCAGACAATGTTCAGATTTTTCACTTTTCGTTTAATACATTATTCAGCTATCTGTGGATATAATCGATTTATTCAATTGCTTTCTTTTATAATGAATGAATTTGATCAACGCAACGAGGAATGGTTTGATTAAACGAAGGCCGCTAATATTGATTGTCGACGATGATGTAACTTTACTAAAAACCATTCACGATACCCTATCGGCAGAAGGATTTCGTGTTATCACCGCTTCCGATGGTATCAGTGCTGTGTTTCAGTTGGCAAAAAGAAATCCTGATTTGATAATTCTTGACATAATGATGCCGAAGTACGATGGTTTTCAAACACTGGAAACAATCAGGATACACTCAGATGTACCAGTCATTATGCTTACATGTCTCGATGATAGATTCAGCTTTCATAAATCATTGGACGAAGGAAAAGCCGATGGTTATATTACGAAACCCTTCAGCTTAAAATATCTTGTAGCTCAGGTAAAAGCAAAATTAAGACGTACTGATTACCTGCAAAAACAATTTATTTGCGATGAAAACAAAAATATTGAGATGTTAAGAATTGAACGATAATAAATGTCCGGGGAAGGTACTCGTAGTAGATGACGACGAACGTATCTTGCGTGTATTAAATGATATGTTGATACCCAATGGTTATGATGTTGTGCTAGCGAAAAACGGTACTGAGGCGATCGAAATCACCCGGAAAGAATTACCGGACATAATATTAATGGATATTATGATGCCGGTAACTGACGGGTATACCGCTTGCAGCGTATTAAAATCCGATGAAAGAACCCGCCAGATACCGCTAATAATGCTGACTGGAATCGGGTTTGAACTAAATAAAAAATTCAGTGAGCAACTGAATGCTGATGGTTACCTGGTAAAACCGGTTTCTTTAGAGAAATTACTCGATACGTTATCCAGTTTTATAAGCAACTGAATGGGAAATAATAAATTCCGATTTCTAGAATCAAACCGGAGTGTCGATGATGGTGGTTTTAAGAACAGGCTTAACCCAGGAAGAAAGCAAGCGGTTCCGTAAATATACGGACATCGTCATCGGTTGCCGGGGAAGAACGGATACTCTTACTTATTACGAACAACAAGACCTGCAAAATTTGTTGAAAAAGGCTATGTTGGTGCAATCGTTGTTCAATGAATCCGAATTTAACAGCCATTTCGGGAAGGAAATTAAATAACTTACGTTTATTCTTTAAAATAAATATATAGAATATTCAGGAAAAGAAATGTTATTAAAACAACGTACACTCAGCCCCCGGCAACGTGAAGCTTTATGGTACACTGCCCACGGCCTGACGGCCCGACAGATCGGCGAAAAGATGACTTGTTCGGAACAAACAGTCAAAAACTTCTTGTATTATGCCAGGATGAAATATCAGGCAAGTAACAACGCTCATCTGGTGTTTATCGTGCTCTGTCCTCCTGATATTACTTCAGCATAGTGGAAGAAATACCCTAATATTAACAAATTGCCTGATCAAGAAGCCGGTGTTAATACAGCACAGGCCAGGTTATATTATTTACCGATTCTTACTGGATTCTGAAACAAGTTCAGAAAGACACTTCCATGACTGCTTGATTTATTCGTATTCTTTCGGGACGGCACAGATTATAACCAACGGATCATTCGTATTATTGCGGTATTGATGTACTTCGCCGGGCAACACTAAAACAAAATCTCCTTTAGTTATCGGTTCACTTCCTTTTTCTTTGACTACTTCACCACGGCCTTCTATCACATAATTAAGATGTTCAAATCCATGTTGATGGTAAGGTGTATGGCCGCCAGGAGCAATCGTAAAAACGCGAAAAGAGAAGTTGGGCGTACCATCGGCTTTGGAGATCGGTATCTGCTTAATGAGGTCTTTAGCGCCTTCCATCTGAGGTACGAACTGCCGGGTTTTTTCCAGGTTCGTGATATGCATGCTGCCTCCTAATCCCATTTAAGCCAGGATGGCTTCTTTAGAAATTATCCACTATCTAATAATATATAGGTTATTAGCCAATCTGCAAAAAGTCGAGGAATCCCTACTTTAGTACTTCGGATAACTGATTTCTTTTATTAGAGATCTAATAAGAATATATTGAAATTAAGAAGCTAGAATTTAGAATTTTAAGTTTAGAGTTTCAGTATTTTAGTGGTACAATATCAATCTTAAATCTACAGGAGTATACAATATGCCGATGTCAGCACAATTTAAAGCACGGTTATTTCCCGTCCTCCCTCAAATCATCAAGTCATTCGGAACTCCCTTCCATATTTTTGATGAACAGGGGATCATTGAATCCGGAGAATCACTTAAATCTATTTTCAACGAGATATATGGTTTCCGTGAATTTTTTGCCGTGAAGGCATTACCTAATCCGGCGATACTAAGGGTAATGAGAGAACTTCAATTCGGCCTGGACTGCAGCTCAGCCTCAGAAATAATGCTTGGCCGTAAAAACCAATTTACCGGGGCGGACATCATGTTATCTTCGAATAATACTTCTTCTGAACTGCTTGATTTAGCGACTTCAAACGGCGGTTGTATACTTAATCTCGATGATATCACCCTGATCGAAAAAGTGAAGGATTTCCCCAGGCTCATCTGTTTCCGGTATAACCCGGGTGAAAAAAGGACAGGGACTTCGATTATCGGAAATCCCGTCGAGTCAAAATATGGTGTCAGGCATGACCAGATCATAGAAGCTTACCGTCGTGCTGTTTCCAGAGGAGCAACACAATTTGGTTTGCACACGATGATCATCTCAAATCAACTTGATTATCACTACATGGTGGATACTATACATATGCTGCTTGATGTTATGGAAATGGTCTCCCACGAACTGGGAATTCGATTTGAGTTTTTTAATATCGGCGGCGGAATCGGCATCCCATACCGTCCCGGCGATGCCAAGTTCGATTTACAATCGCTAGCTAAAGAAGCAAAGATATTGCTGGACGAATTTAAGCAAAAAACCGGGTATTGCCCTCGTCTTTACATGGAATGCGGACGACTTATTACCGGGCCGCACGGAGTATTAGTGGCCACAGTAATTAACCGGATGAACAAATACCGCCAATATGTCGGTATCAATGCCTCCACGATGTCGGCAAATCCCCGCCCGGCGATCTATGCCACCGCCTACCACCATATTACGATCCTTGACCCTGATGGTAAACCGAAAACAGGTCCTGAAGAAGCGGTGGATGTGGTCGGCCCATTATGTGAAAACAGCGATAAGTTCGCCATTCAACGTACACTCCCGAAGGCAGAGATAGGGGATATCATGGTCCAACATGACACCGGGGCCCACAGTCCGGCCATGGGCGGCAATTATAATGGTTGGCTGCGGCCGCAAGAACTTATGCTGCGTGCCGATAATTCGATAGAGCTGATTAGAAGAGCGGAGACGATCGACGACCTGTTCGCGACCTTGAAATTCGAACCTAAAATACTTAAACTCAAATAATTATTTATAGTTAGCCCGGGCACGGCAGTTATTTTTATCGAACTCATATGCTTGTGATAAACTGCTGTTGTAGGGAATAATGACAAATAAAGTTACCAAATAGCGGAGGACCAGTTGAGTAAATTTATCGACCGTCTTAAACAACTTGCAGAAGGAACACCGCAACCGATCGGTTTCCGGTTGGGGATGAAGTCGAATTCGCGTTTGCGGATGCAACTGATCGGTTTAATATCAGGTAATGACCATGATATAAAAACAAATGAAATTTCCGAGGCCGATGCGGTGATTCTCGGCTCTACAGCTAAACTAACGGCGGAATCAGTATCGTCTTTAGTACAGAATAATGCAGAGAAACCCCTGGGGTTGCATTTTGCTACCGGGATGGTTTCAGAAGTAGAGTCCTTGATAGAAGCCGGCACGGATTTTGCCATATTTTCACCGGACCTACCGATATCCGTAGTTTCCGGGAAAAGTACCGGTAAAATTCTGAATATCGATCCCAGCCAGACGGATACCCGTTTGAGAACGGTGAACGGCTTGGCCGTTGACGCAGTTTTGGCAGGATACCAGTTCCAAAATAGCGCTGTTACCTGGCAGGACCTGATAGAAATACAGCGGTTGACCGGAATTATTAATAAACCATTTTTACTAAATATTCCCGCGAACATTACAACGAATGAATTACAGTCCCTCTGGAACGCCGGGGTCGATGGAGTAATCGTAGACATCACTGATAATAGTGCCGCAACTTTAAAACAGGTCCGGGATATAATCAGTAAACTGGAATTTCCAGACAATAAACAGCGGGAACAGTTAACCCCGTCGGTCCCCCGGATGGCTGCCGAAACTGCGGTTAAAAAGGATGACGAGGAAGAGGAAGAAGAAGACAACGAATAGTGGACCAAGTGGATTAACCATCATAGTTTAGCTCCACAACCGGGTGTACCACGCGGCTATGGCGTTGCCCCACAGCATGGTAATCACGGCACCGATAGCGAGGAAGGGGCCGAAAGGAATCCCTTCCTTTCTTTTTTTCAACCTAAATACCAGCAGGATGATCGCCAGTATGCCACCGACGATAATCGCCAGGAAGATAGCCAGGGGAATGAGATAACCGGTAATAGCCCCGATCAAACCGGCCAATTTCGCATCGCCCCACCCCATACCACCCCGGGACAGGATAATTATCAAGGTAAAAACCAGCAGTCCGGCGGCTGCCCCGATAAGGGCTTGCAGGATGCCGGCCTGAGGAAGAAACGAAGGCAGGAAATCAGCGGCGCCGCTGGCCGCCAGTAATTGTGAGGGAGGAATCCAGATACTGGTAACCAGGGCCAGAAGGGTCACCGGATAGACGATCACATTGAGTATCAACTGGTGGTCCAGGTCGATGACGGACAGGATAAGGAAGACGGTACAATATACCGCCGCCAGGAGAAATTCAAAACTGAGACCGAAATGCCAGTATAAATAACCGAAGATAATTGCGGCCCCGGCTTCTACCAGAGTTAATCTAACAGGAATATTAGCGCCGCAGGCCCGGCATTTTCCCTTGAGGAACAGGTAGCTGAAGACCGGGACCAGATCCCGCAAAGCCAATCTCCGGTTGCAGGAGGGGCAGTGGGAGGGGGGTTTGACGATCGATTGGCCGGCGGGCAGGCGGTCGATGCAGACATTGGCAAAGCTGCCCACCAGAAGGCCGAGATAACGCTGCAAATACAATACCAATAATAGTAATAATATATTCGAGAAGTATAAAGGATAGACGGCGGATAATAAAGAGGCGAATGGCTCATTGCTAATATTGTTCATCTAACCTAAATAAACCTTTGGTCTCAAAATTGGGAGCTTTAGGTATCATCCACTAGTACTATCTTCCTATCAAGTAGTACTGGCGGGCTATTGAATCATTGTGGCGGTTATTCCTATACAAATGACCGGAAAGCCAGACCAAAATTACAACGAACTCACTGATCTATGGCTTCAGTGAGTTCGTTGTAATTGATCGTTAACAGTTGTGATTATTTGTCAAATGTTAGCGTTGTGGTGTTCCAAGTGAAAGCTGTAGTCTTATACTTTGCAGCAGTTATGATACCAGTAGCAGTGTTAAAGGTGTATGTGCTAGGAGACAGAGATCCTTGGACATAATCGGTTCCGGTACTATTGTCCACATTCGCTTCGGAGCTCGGCCATACTCCATTATCAGCATAATAGGCTAAAGCAGCAGTTTTGACATTCTCTGCTTCGGTTCGGGCAGCATTGAGTCTACCGGTATCCATGAAAGTGGTCACATTCGGGATGATGACCGCGGCCAAGATGCCCAGGATGGCGACGACAATCAACAATTCGATGAGGGTAAAACCTTTTTGCCCCTTCCGGCTTGCTCGCATAATTTTAGCGAGGTTCTTAATTTTCATATAATTTTTGTCCTCCTCTTCCTTTTTAGTAATTTATAATGACTTTATGTAAATTATTGTAAGGTATCGTACTTCCAGCTTCAATAGCCCGCCAGTACTACTTGATAGGAAGAAAGTACTACTGTATATTACCTAAACCTCCCGCATATGACACCAAAGGCTAATATTTGTTAATAACTGATATTTTAATAAGCCGTTTACCTCTTTATTATTGGCACCCTATCATTCATACTTCTCGAATATAATTATTGTCGGAATTGTGTTTGATGTTGTATCCGGCCTCCTAGTCGGCAGCGTTGCCAATGTCTGCATTGACCGATTGCCGGCCGACCAATATCCTCGCCCCCTTTCTCACTACCCCACCTGTTGCCGCCACCTGGCGTTTTTGGACGTGGTTCCTGGTTTAAGTTACCTGTTCTTGAAGGGGTAGCTGCCGTTACTACGGCGTCAAGATACCTGTCTGCTTTACTCTGGTGGAAGCCCGCACAAAAGGGATTGGTTATTTTAAAGTGGATTATTGTAGCTAGTACCATTTGAAAAAGTTCTTACAAAGTTGTAATCAACTTTAAAGCAGTTTAAGATTTCACTTGTCTGTTAACCACAAGGTATCCCTTTTCTATTTGCGTATTTTATGTTAATGCCGGTTTGTTTAAACATTAACCCTTATGCTAAAGGGTAGAACTTGGCGTGTATTGTGCTCATGCAATTCTTATCGAACTACTCATCGTCGTTGCCATCCTGGGCATCCTGGCTGCCGTCATCATCCCGAATGTGACCACTTTCATGGATACCGGTAGATTCAATGCTGCCAGAACCGAAGCAGAGAATGTCAAAACTGCAGCGTTGGCATATTTTGCTGACCGCAATACCGATACAGTGAATGGTTGGCCTAGTTCCGGAACGAATCTCCAAGATAACGGATACACTACCGGAACAATAAAAGGTACATATACATTCACTGATAATGGTACAATATCAGCTGCTACTTATGGAACTACTGGATTCGATTGGGACGCAACTGGATAAACCTTTAACAAATAATCGTATAAGTAACTAATTCAGACTGATAATTATCCAGTAAGTGCCCGCTGCCAACACAATAACAGCGGCGGGCACTTAATTTATTAAATTCTTCGAAAGAATAAACGCAAGTTAGTCTGGGAATTATTCACTCTTTAGTAAGTCGTTACTATACTAAATACGACCAACAATGGCCCAATAACACTAACCTTCCTGCATTTAGTGGATTTTATAAAGGTAGCATCAGAGCTATTTACTATTTCGATACCGATGGGATAGGAGTAGGTAAAGGACTCACTCAAATAGTCGAATGCTCGAACGTACCCAAATCATGGCCAGATACTACTTGAATTCTATTTGTACAATTTTCCAGACAACCAAAAAGGGTAGCTTTTCAGCTACCCTTATAATAATTATATTAAGGTAATTATTAGTTAGCGCACACCAACTCTGCCGATCATTTTTTCCACTTCCGCCCGGTCGTTGCACCGTGATAACAAGTCTTCGCCGCTGATCATTCCTTTTAAATAAAGATTTACCAGGGCTTCATCCATGGTGATCATCCCGATATCATGGCTGGTGCGGATAGTATTGGGGATCTGGTATATCTTGCCTTCACGGATCAGGTTGCGTACCGGGGCGTTAGCCAGCATGATTTCGATAGCCGCTACCCGTCCGGAACCGTCCGCCCGCGGTACCAAAGTCTGGCAGAGAACACCCACCAACAACGACGCCAACCGGGTCTGCGCCAGGTAACGTTCATGGGGCGGGAACATATCGATGATACGTTCGACGGCCTGGGAACTGCTGGGGGCATGGCCGGTACTTAGAATATAGTGGCCGGTCTCCGCCAGGGTCAGTACCAGGGCAGCGGTATCCAGGTCGCGCATTTCACCGACCAGAACCACATCCGGGTCCTGCCGCAGGACATGCTTTAAAGCTTCGGCGAAAGAGTGGGTATCAGCGCCCAGTTCACGTTGGGTAACCGCACATCTCACCGAATTATGCAGATATTCGATGGGATCTTCAATGGTAACGATATGATTGGTAGTGTTGGCGTTCAGGTAACTCAGCATAGCCGCCAGGGTGGTGCTCTTGCCACTGCCGGTAGGCCCGGTGACCAGGAACAAGCCGCGGGGTTTGGTAGCCAGCTCTTTCAAAATAGCCGGCAACTGCATCTCATCCAGGGTAGGTATTTTCAGGGGCAATAAACGAAGGGCTAAACTGATCGCCCCGCGCTGCAAAGCCGCATTGGCACGGATACGGCCGACATCCGGAAGGGTATAAGCAAAATCCAATTCGAGATGGGTGCGGAACTGGTCCCTTTCTTCCGGGGTTGTAATTTGCAAAAATCCCTGGTTAATATCTTCCGCCGTTAATAAGCCATAACCCTCGAGCGGGGTCAAGGCACCTTTGATACGGAACATCGGCGGACACGCCAGTACCAGGTGGACGTCCGAAGCACCTTCATTCTTAGCTTCGATCAATAAAGCGGTAATATCCATAATTTTTCTCTCAGTATATATTCTTCTTTATAAAAAGTGCCTTGCATATCCTGTTACTATTTGATAATGAGGGTAAAGGTATAGCCTGCATCGTTTGCCGAAATCGAGGTGATAAGGATCGAAGAATAACCGACGGCTTCCCGTAAATTACGGGCATATTCGAATACCTTATCTTCGCTGCCGGCCATACCGGTAATGGTGATAGTTTGACCATCATGGTTGGCGGCCAGTAAACCCAACCCATCGGCATCGTGGTAATCGACATTGAAAGGTAACTTGCCGACCACATTGTCACGCATATCGGTATCTACTTTAGCCCGGTTAGTTGCCAACTCATTCATTTTCGAGGTAAAGACAGCGGCGGTAGCTTTCAGTTGCGCGGCTTCGGCTTCCAAAGGAGCTACCTGCGGCGTCAACTGGTTGACTTCAGCTTTTAAAGATACTATCTTCTGGGTTTGCGTGGCGATGGGGGCTTCGCTATTAGTTACCTGTTCCCGCAGTTTCCGGGTATCTGCATTTGCCTGGAAGACAACAGTAGTCATGTAAACCAGTAAAGCAACACCGATAACGGCAAATACCGGGATAAGGACATTGGAAACCGGTATCCGCTTGGGATGATAGGGTTCGGGTAGGATATTGAGATTAACCGTGGAGTAATTTGTTCCATTACGTTCGGTAACAAACTCTTTAAGGGCTAAACCGATATTGACCATGTAATCATTTACCGGGAATCCACCCGGGATCTCCAGAGTGGTAGGCAGTATTGAGACCGGGAAATTCAACCGGCCGACCAACTGCGGCCAGAGGTCCTGGCTTTCAGCCAGGTCGCCACAAACAAACAGCGGGACCGATTGATTAAGTGGTTTTTCGGAATGGCTGGAGTTGTAAAAGATCACGGTACGGTTAAGTTCTTCGGTTACCCCGGGAAGGATTTCATTCACCGTAGCCGCTTCCGCGGGCAGAGCTAATACACGTATCAACTGCGGAATACGGTCCTCAATAACGACTATTTCTGCATAACTACCCCGGGCATTAACAATGATCGACCGTGGTTCATCCGGGACACGGCTGAGCGCCAGCGGGGCCAGATCCATCAGGTAAGGAGTCAAACCCGCCAGCCGGGCGGTTTTCACCATACCATCGGTGATATTTTTAGGGTAAGTAGCCAGGAACAAGCGTTTTTCACCCTTGGAAATAGCCGTTACTTCCTGGTAGGATAAATAAACTTCATCCAGATTGACCGGCAAAACCCGTTTTGCCTCCCGGCGTACGGCTTCGGCCAGTAAAGCATCCGGCATTTCCGGCAAGGTAATCATACGGTATAAGGAATTTACCCCGGTAACACCTACGATCGCCTTGCCGCCGGAGATATTATTTAAACGCATCAAATCCCGGATAGCAGCGGCCGTCTTCGTTTCATCGGTTACCAGTCCCTGGTTAACCAATCCATCTTCAAGAGCACCGGAAGCCCATTTCTCGATGCGCTGCCCATTGATAACTGCAATTTGTATTTCGTGGTCTCTTAAGAATAAGGTCGTAATTTTCTTAGCCATCTTTTTCCGCCTTAATATGTATATACCGTAATACTTAAAGTACCGACCGGTTGTTCAATATCAGTCCCGGCATTAACTAAATCTTCCTTAGTCATTAATTCCGGAATAGTCAGGCTGACGACATCCATTTTCGCCGAAGCAAAGAAATCGTTCTGGACCATTTCATCCAGGAAATTCAGAATATCACCGGTAACTTTATATATGTATTCATGGTATTTCGCTTCCTCGTCGAAACCGGCCGTCAACGGCGAACCGGTAACAGTTACAGTGAATGTATCGGCAGAAAAGTTGATACCATTATTGTTGCTGACTGCCGTATCGCCGGCAGTAACGACATTGATCACGAGGTCCCAACCATCAGCCAGGGCAAATATCCGCTCTTCATATTCGATGCTCTCGGCAGCAATAGGCCATTCCGCTTTAGCGGCATCGAGCGACGACCGTGCGGTAGTTACTTCCTGGTTTTTCCGGGAGATCTGTTCCTGGAGAGCGACGAGTTGGGATTTCCAATTTTCCTGTTCGCTGACTAATTGCGCCAACTTCGCCTGGTTGGCAGCAACTTTTGATTTCAGCGAGTCCTGCTCCTGGATCTGCTTGGAATACATCATATAAAGTAAACCGAAACCGACTGCCAACACCACCACCCCAAGAATGATGATAGTTACTTTACTAATTTTCATGTATATCTCCTAGTATTATCTATCAATAGTCCTATTACTCACCGATACCCTGCCCGTAAATACCATACATCGCCGAGAACATGGACAAGGCCATCACGGCCACGATAATACCGATAATCATGGTAATAACCGGTTGGATCATGGCGATGGCGGCCGAGGTCTTGTCATCGGCGTCTTCTTCATAACTCCGGGCCACCGTAGTCAAGGTATTATCCAGGTTACCGGTCTCTTCACCCACCCCTACCATCTGGACCATCAGGGGTAAAAATACCGGCCTTTTCTGCATCGGCTTGAACAGTCCTTCCCCTCTGATCAAATCTTCCCGGACTTCCTCAAGGTTACTTTTTACCACACGGTTATTGGTACCCTGGACGACCATATTCATGATTTCCGGAATGGGTACCCCTACTTTGAACAATAAAGAAATGGTGCGGCAGATACGGGCTAATTCCTGGAGCAAGATGATGCGGCCGAGGACCGGTATTTTTAACATCAACATATCCAGTTGCACCAGGCCGGCGGGGGTACGGAAATATGCATAAGCAATACCGGCAATAACTAACATGCTTCCTAATACATAAAGGCCGTAACGGGTAGCCCATTTTCCGATGCCGATCACGATTTTGGTCATCGTGGGCGGGTTCGCCCCGAAGGCATCATATAACGTCATGAAATTAGGCAAAACGAAGAGGATCATCAAGGCAAGTACGATAAAAGCCACCACGATAACGATAACCGGATAAGTAAGAGCGCCTTTTATTTTCTTTTCCGCCACTGCTGCCCGTTCGATATATTCCGACATTTGCCGTAAGACTACTTCCAGGCTGCCGCCCTGTTCGCCGGCGGCGATGGCCTGGCAATATACCTTAGAAAATATCTTGGGATGTTTCATCAAGGCATTCGATAAAGAACTGCCGCCGCGAATATCCGAGACCACATCATCAAGCGCTTTATTAAATAATTTAGAAGTGGTCTGGTTTTTCAGTAATTCAATGGCAGTGACAATATCAGTACCGGACTCCAGCAATAAGGCCAACTGCCGCGAAAACATGATGATCTCGTGCGGTTTTACCTTGGAAAATAACGAGGAAAAAGAACTACCGCTGAACATAGAACTGGCCGGCTTAAGTTTAACGACTTCGTAGCCGCCGTAACCCAGTAAGCTCATCGCCATTTCATCATTGGCGGCTGTAATCTTACCTTTTACCAGTTTCTTGTTTTCCGTGTATGCTACATATGAGAATTCCATTTTATTCTCCGAACTAACAAACTTTTGATATTACCCCATGGTATATGCGCTTCTTAGTACTTCTGAAGGCGTGGTAACTCCCGCTTTAACCTTGTTCATCCCGTCCTTCATTAAGGTAACCATACCTTCTTTAAGGGCTTGCTGTTTGATCTCGGTACTACCGGCTTTATTACCGATCATCATACGGAGGTTATCGGACATAGTCAGTATTTCAAAAATACCGGTTCGTCCGGAATATCCGGTATAAGCACACGACTTACAACCGGTGCCGTACATGAACTTGGACTGTTTTTCTCCGATTTCCTGTTCAAATGCCACCTGTTCCATAGCCGGGGCTTCGATAAGCTGGGCACAGTCAGGACAGATACGCCGTACCATTCTCTGGGCTACGATACCGATCATAGAAGAAGCAAGCAGGAAATTTTCAATCTTCAAATCGAACAACCGGAATAAAACACCAACGGTATCATTGGCATGGATAGAGGATAACATGAGATGACCGGTGAGCGCTGCCTGGACGGCAATGTTGGCAGTTTCACCATCACGAATTTCACCGACCAGGATAACGTCCGGGTCGAGACGCAGGATAGACCTGAGCCCGGAAGCAAAGGTGATACCTGCCTGGTTGTTGACCTGTATCTGGTTGATATCTTTAAAACGGTATTCGGCAGGATCTTCAACAGTAATGATATTACGGCCATTCTTATCCAGTGAATTGACCGCGGCATATAAGGTTGTCGTTTTACCGGCACCCGTGGGACCGCTGACCAGTATCATGCCGTGGGGTACTTTTAACATTTCCTGGAATTTTTTTAAGCCGATATCAATCATACCCAGTGAAGACAGTTCGATAACGGCCATTGATTTATCAAGCAAACGTAAAACCGCCATCTCTCCCCAAACAGTTGGGGCAATAGCGACACGAATATCGATTTCACGGCCTTTAGCCGTGGTGGTAAATTGACCGTCTTGAGGCCGTTGGTGGTCGGCAATATTCAAGTCAGAAAGGATCTTGATTCTGGATATCAACGACCGCCGTACACTCAGCGGTAAGGACATCATGTCCTGTAAGATACCGTCGATGCGGTAACGAACCCTGAGCCGGTCATCTTCCGGTTCGATATGAATATCCGAAGCCCGAGCTTTCACGGCTTCTTCTACGATAAGGTTCAACGCAGCCGTCAGCGGGGTATCCAGAGTGGCACTGATAGCCAGGCCTTCATCAGTAGTTTCATCCGGGATAAATATTTTGGAAATCTGGCTTTCGATTTCGCCATAACCTTTATAGCTGAAATCGATAGCTTCACGGATTTCGCGGCTGCCGGCGGCCATCGGAATGATTCGCAACTTACTCTGGGCAGCAAAGGCTTCCATGGCAAAAATATCGGTCTGGTCGGCCATGGCGACTTGAAGGGTATTTCCCGTTATCGACAAGGGGATGGCATTATAACGCCGGGCCATTACTTCCGGGATCAGTTGCAGAGCATCCGGCTGCACCATGGACCGCAACATTTTATTGGTTGTTTTAGTAGCCGGTTCTACTATTTCGGCGACTTTTTTCTCAGTAATAGAAGCCTTTTTTTCCGGTTTTAGCCGGTGCCACCGGTTCAACTGCAGGGGGTTTCGGGTTCCATTCCAGGACACGGATACGCTGATGTTGGGCAAACTGGCGGGCTTCAGCAGACAATCCGGGAGTAACAACGATAATTTTAGCATCGATGCCGGCATCATATGCCTTGGTATCAAATACTGAAACAGGGTTCAAGCCGACTTCCTCATGGGATTTAAGAAAATCGACGGCCATAACATTATTGACCTGGTCTCCCTCGATATAAGCGACGACATCGAAGGTATAATCGACTCCTGATTTCCCTTTGATCTTCCCTTTCTCTTCAACTCGATAACCGCGGGAGGTCAAAGATTGCATGAGTTCTGCCGGGGTATTGAATTTCAGAGGTAATTCAGCTCCTGAAGAAAGAGCCGGTTTTGCCGTAAGCAGGGTACCGATGGACTCACCATCGATGACTTTGATACGTTGTTTGCTGGCTAACTGTTTCGATTTTTCACTAAAAGCCGGGACTGCGATTAACAGACGGTTATTAATACCGGTATCGAAAGCTTTATTCGCGAGGCTGAAGATGGCATTTGCTTCCGCTTCTTTATCGCCGCCAGCAGAGATACCGATACAAACACTATGAGTCGACAAGCCATCATTCTTTTCCGCCAGCATATCAAACGTGTGTTTGATACCTGATTTGCCGAGGAGTTTAGCTTCCTCGGTTACTTTATAACCCTGTCTTTGCAAATATTCTCTGAGTTCACTCCGCAACTCAGGGACAACCTCGGTCTGTGGCACTTCACTCACCTCAAGTCAAATAAAGTAATATGTATACCCTTCTAGCCAGAATCCTTGGTGGCATCAACGGAAATCCAGCCATGCCGAATAGCTAATACCACAGCATGTGCCCGATCATTCGCGTTCAGTTTTCTCAAAATAGCACTGACATGATTTTTTATGGTTTGTTCGCTGATCTGAAGAGCAGTAGCAATTTGTTTATTGGTGTTCCCGTTCGCGATATAACTCAATATTTGTGTTTCGCGTGTGGTTAAAGGAGCTACAAGGATTTCCATAGCTTTGGAACCCATGGTAGCCATTTCTTCAAATTGGCGCAGGACTCTTTTAGCAATCGTCGGCCTGTTTATTACCGTGTCATTAATAGGATACTCGCCCCGGGAAGCTTTCCTTATAATATTAACCAAATCATCAGCGGAAGAATTTTTATTGATACAGGCAACCGCCGAAGTTTTAATTGCTTCGAACATTTCTTCATCGTCGGGATCCGGGCTCAATACAATAACTCTGGTATTCGGAAAATAGCGGGCTATTTTTTTCCCGAGATCCAAGCCGTTATGTACGGTAAGCCGGCAACCTAGTAATGCAATATTTGGATTTGCAGTTTCAATTAGTCTAAGAGTATCTTCATTTGGAGTACATTCCAGTATCTCAAAATTTTCGTATTGAGATAAAGCCTGCCGAACCCCGGCACGGAATAACTCCTGCTCATCGATAATCATAATTGTTATCTTGTCCACGTTAACTACCTCACGACAACCAATTTAAGTGAACCAATAATTCACCTATTTTGTACTATAATTCCCATGGTATTCCCTGTTCCTCAGCCCTTGTCTTTTGAGCCAAAAAAACAGTGATATCCTCTTGCTGAAAACGCCTGTCACCCCGCGAACCGATACGATAGGCTTTTAATTTGCCTTCGTTACTCCACCGCCTGACGGTATTGATATGGATATTCAATAAACGAGCAACGTCACTAGTGGTCAGTAGAGAGGCGATCTCTTTACTCTTGGTCATCTAATATCCTCTCTTAAGCTACCATAAACTTACTTATTGCTATTCTAACTTATCACATAAAGTTGAACAATGACCCAAAAGGGCTATTTGTAGTACCTGATAATGGGATGTATCGGCCGAAGTAGCTAACCATTCGTACTAGAATCTGGCAAATATTAGTACTATTTAACCAGTATCATGTAAAGCTGATTATGGGTTGACAGTATGAATATTTCAGCCTATCATTTTACTCAATCTTAATGTTGAATCACAGGTGGGTAAAAATGTACCACATAATAGGCCGGCAGATAACCCGGATAGGCATAATCTCTATGGCGTTATTAACTATATTCGTCTTAAGTATCGTACCTTTTCGAGGCCAATATACTGCATATGCCGCCGGGCTGCTGTCGATTTCGGTTACTGACGGCCCGATCGGGACGCAAGTAAAGTTCACAGGCACTGGTTTTGTGTCAAATATGATAATTAGATTATATTTTTCTCCAGATGATGCCGTGACCGGTAATGTGTTGGATACGCAGGTCAATACTTACGAACTTTTGGGAGAAGTCATGATAGATAGTCTGGGGACGCTCGGACAATCCGGAGCTTTTATCGTTCCATCCATGATGGACGATGGCAGAACAGATAGAAGCGTAATCACCGGAGACCATTACATCTATGTAACTTACTCAGGGTACAAGTCGATACAAGCAAAGGCAAGTTTCTTCGTAACCGGCCCGGTTACTACAACTCCAAGCAGCGGGCGTATCGGTGACTATACCTTGATCAGTGGTAAAAGTTTAAAGACTGACGATATGATTTTCATTTACTTTTCCAGTAATAAAGCTGCTATCGGTGCCATGATCGATTCCCAGGTTACCTCCTACCAAACTGTCGGTACCTTTGTAGCCAATCCCGATGGAACCCTCGGGGGTGGCGTACCTTTCCAAATTCCCAACCGCTTGACTAGCGGGATATTCCAGGAAGACGTCCATGGCGGCGAATATTATATTTATTTCACTTATGGTGCTAACCGGAAACGCATCGAAACGATTAGCCGTTTTACCATTTTAGATGGTGAGGTCAATCTCGAACCATCTCACGGACAGGTTGGTTCCGAAATTAGTTTATCTGGTAGTGGACTGAGGCCGAATCAACAAATTACAGTTAAATATGACAATGATTTATTAGCGATATCCGGTGGCGTATCATCTTCAGATGCTTCCGGTCATTTCAGTGTTAAGATAGTCATTCCTGAGAGTACGATAGGCAGTCATCAATTAATGGCCGCTGACGTTACCGGTAACCACCCGGTGGCATGGTTTGATATAGAACCGAGTGTCCGGATATCGGATCCAGCAACCGCCGGCAGCCAGGTAGAAATAAGTGGTTTCGGATTCTCGGAAACCCAGGGTATTACTTTAACGATTGCCGATCAAATCATCAGTACTACGCCGGCTACCATATCTACGAATTATAACGGTTCTTTTAAAGGCACCTTTAGAGCTCCTGCATCAACAGGGCCGGTAACAATGATCATCACGGATAAAATGAACATAAAGACCGAAGTAAGTATCAATATAATTGCAACCCCGGGAATAGAATCGTCGCTTTCGTTATTCCCTGTTAACAGCCAGGCCAATCCCGGTTCAGTCGGAAAACCGCTTACAGTTAATGGTTCCGGTTTCATGCCGAATGGTCCGGTCACTATCACGTACAACAACACTTCACCTTCGGTTTATCCAGGGATACAAGCGAATGCTGAAGGATCAATCCAATTCACTTTCGAAATCCCTGCCGGGCCCGCAGGAGAACACCAAATCGAGGCGACCGACGGTACAAATACATCTTCCATCATCTTTATTCTTGAAAATACTGCCCCCACGCCGCCAATCGCCTTACTACCCGAGATAGTCAGCGGTGTGGAGCCAAGTACCCGTTTTGATTGGTCTGATGTGGATGACAGCAGCGGCGTAACGTATACTTTCCAGGTTTCTCCGGACACTACCTTCAACCAGATAGTGCTGGATAAAAACGGATTGTCAGTTTCCGAATATACCATGAAAGCTGACGAACGTCTCGAGTTGAGAGGCCGGCAGACAGCATATTACTGGCGGGTGTCCGCTGTAGATAGAGCCGGGAATGAGAGCACCTGGAGCAATTCGATATTATTCTATGTTGGTTCTGCAAAAACCGCTTTTCCGGTGTGGGTTATTTACCTACTTGGCGGCCTGGGTGTAATCATCGTATTAGTGGTTGCAGTATGGTTGGTCAGAATCAGGAAAAACCGGGTAAAGTAGCAGATAAACCGGCTGTCTTGGCTATTTGATATCGTTGAGGGCGGGATGGTCACAGACCATCCCCTACAAGATTACCGGCTTTGGGACACTAATTGTCCTAAGTCAGAATTATCCGGGCTAGTTGACGTCTTCCGGAAAGGCGATTACATCCCTGATGGTGTCAGTATTACAAAATAACATTACCAGACGATCAAAGCCTAAAGCAATGCCACCGCAATCCGGAAGTAAATCAAGACAATCTATAAACCGGTATGGTATCTCTGCTTGTCTTCCCGACTGCCTGATAAGTTCAATTTCTTGATTGAAGCGCTTTCTTTGTTCTTCACAGTCATTCAGTTCGCTATAAGCATTAGCAATCTCAAGTCCCGCAATAAATACCTCTGCCCTTTCGGCGACACGAGGATCTTGAGAATTAAGCTTTGATAAAGAAGCGGTATTTGCAGGGTATCCTTGAAGTATTACCGGCCGCTTCGGATCAAACTTCGGGATAACTTTAGAAACAAGATCCAGGTCAAACCGTTCGGCATCAAAATCAGTAATGGGGTCCCAACCGGCAGAACGGGAAAATGCTTCACGGACGGAAATAACATCCCAGGGTAAACTGATGTCGATACTTATATCATTATAAGGAATAAATCTTCCCATGCCCAAACTGGCGGCAATGGATGTTACCAAATTACAGGTATCTTGAATTACATCCTGATAACCGGAGCGAACCCGGTACCATTCAATCATCGTGAATTCAGGGTTATGGTTTTTCCCGATTTCACCTTTTCGAAAGCATTTACATATCTGGAAAAGCTTGTCATAACCAGCTGCGAGGAGCCTTTTCATATGTAGTTCAGGGGAGGTAGATAAAAACCAGCTTTCGGTAGAAATAGGAAGGATAAATTGTTCAGGAGCTACTGTAGAAACGCGTACCGGAGTTTCTATTTCAATAAAACCTTGACGAACAAAGAACGCCCGGGTAGCCTGTAATATTTGAGAACGTAGACCAAGGTTCTGCTTTAAACCGGCAAGACGACGAGATTCCTCATCGTAAGTCACTTTTTCCCGGTGATCCTTTCTACATAGGCACCTGTTCTGGTGTCAATCTTGATAAAGTCTCCTTCTTTGATGAAGGCGGGTACGCCGATGGTATAACCGGTCTCTATTTTGGCTGCTTTATTTTGAGGTGTAATCGTTGCGGTCTTGGTTGTCATTTCACTACCAACCACTTGAAGTTCAACAAATGTAGGTAGAGTGATTTCGATCGGTTCATCGCCCATCATTACCATATTAACGATAATACCCTCTTTTAAGAAAGCTGCTTTCTCCCCAATCATATGTTCCGGGACCAATTTTTGTTCAAATGATTCCGTATTCATGAAAACAAAGTGGTCGCCTTCTTTATACAGGTATTGGTCTTCTTCAGCTCCTATATGAACTTCATCAATTTTTTCACTGGAATGATATGTACGTTCTAAGGTGCTACCGTCACGCAGGTTACGTAACTTTAGACGATATATTGCTCTACCTTTACCAGGTTTCACAAAATCAACATCATCAATATTAAACGGTTTTCCTTCAATCATTAGTTTGACGTTCTTTTTTACGTCTTCTATATCCATCGACGGGTATTCTCCTTATAACTCAACGAGAGTAGATTATGAGCAATATAACCTCAGAATTATACCATCTCTATTGATTAGTGCCAATAGTGAATACGCATTTGATGAAACTATCGTCCCTTCAGTCAAGACGGATTACCAGGGAGCTTTACGGTCCTTTTTTAAGGTTTGAACAAGGTTATCCAGTGGAATAGCAGCCAGCGTCATGGGGTGGAATGAACCTGCGGCACTTAATTTGATAGCGATCTTCGCGGCGACCTCATCACTGGGTGCTTCAACGATGTTAACCAGGTCATATTGCCCAAGTAAAGCATACTGACAAACTATTTTTGCCCCCATCAGTTCAATGTCTTTATTTACTTCTTTCACCCATTCAGGATTTTCTTCGAACTTTAGCCGCCCCTGATCGGTCAGGACTACCAGTTGTAGATAATAAGCCATAGCGTCCTCCTCTTTACATTTGTTTCAGTCGTGTAAGCTAATATAGAATCGGTACCTTTCTTTGTCAATATGGTATTCAACTCGGTTGACTCAACCGAGTTGACTCAACCGAGTTGACAATTATTTTTATGCTATGCTACACTCAAAAATGGAAAATATTGTACTGATGAATATATATACAGCCTCCTATTATTACTATTATACATTTACCGTGCGCAAAAGCGCTTGGGGGGATTTGGTATATAGTTAACAATACATAACCAGTAAACAGGACAAAATTAAAAGAACCCTCCCAAGCCGGAGGGTTCTTTATTTATACGCATATTAGTGCCAGGAGGATAAATTGATCATCATGAAAACAGAGGCTACTCCAGAACAAGTGACGGGAGTAGTGAAAGAGATTAAGAAACGGGGATTCCGCGCAGATGTTTCCAAAGGAGAATACAAAACTGTCATTGGTATTATCGGCGATGAACGGGGGATGGATTTTGCGCAACTCGAAAGTCTTCCCGGAGTGAAAGAGGTATTCCGAATTGAGACACCATATAAACTGATAAGCCGGGAATATAACCGCCTGTCAGAAACGGATAAAAATCCCTTTACGATTATGGTTCAAGACATTGAAATCGGGGGTACCAGTCCGGTATATATTGCCGGGCCTTGCAGTGTGGAAAGCCGCAAGCAACTGTTCACGATAGCTGAAGCGGTAAAACAGTCCGGTGCGCACATTTTAAGGGGAGGTATATTTAAACCCCGCAGTTCGGTACATTCATTCCAGGGATTAGGAGCCGCCGGCCGGGATGAGGCGATCGAGGCATTGACATGGCTGAGAGATGCCGGGAAGAAATTCGGGATGCCGGTGGTAACCGAAGTGAGAGGTGAAGCACAAGTTGATCTGGTTGCCGAATATGTAGACATACTTCAAATAGGGGCACGGAACATGTACGACCAAGACTTATTGATCAAAGCCGCTAGTAAAAATAAACCCGTACTTTTTAAAAGACATTTTGGTGCCAGTATTGAAGAGTTTCTTTCTTTTAGCGAATATATAGCGGCGGAAGGGAATAAAGATATAATATTGTGTGAACGAGGTATCGTCCCGGTAGGAAAAGGTAAAAGTTATACAAGGTACACCCTTGACCTGGGGGCAGTGCCGGCAATACAGAAAGAGACATTTTTACCGGTGATGGTAGATCCCAGTCATGCAGCGGGACGCCGTGATCTTATTTTTAACATGAGTTGTGCAGCAATCGCAGCAGGAGCCTGTGCTCTAATGATCGAAGTTCACTATAATCCTTCTGAAGCATTGGTCGATGGGCAACAAGCTATTACTCCTGATGAATTAAAGAATACAATATCAGCCTGTAATAGTATCAGTAAATTACTCGCTCCATTAAGGTAAAAACGATGCAAACCTTGAGGGTACGGTTTAAGACTGAACAGGATAATACCGAAGCAAGTCGTAATTACGATGTATTGATTGGACCTGGTTTGTTGGAAAAATCCGGTTCGTTATTGACCGCATATGGTTTTAGTTCAAAATCGGTTATTATCACCGATTCACATGTTGGAAGAATATATAGTAGTATTCTACAACAGTCACTATTATCATCTGGATTTGAAGTAGATATTCTGGAAATCCCTGTTGGCGAATCCTCAAAATCAATTGATATGGCTGCACGTTTATATACGGAATTAACTAATGTAAAAGCCGAAAGAAACACGCTAATACTTGCATTGGGCGGTGGTGTAGTAGGAGATCTCGCTGGATTTGTAGCCGCAACTTATTTACGTGGCATCCCACTGATACAAATACCCACAACTGTCTTAGCACAATGTGACAGTAGTATTGGTGGTAAAGTCGCGGTAAACCATGGGCAACTAAAAAACAAAATAGGTACTTTTTACCAACCAAAATTAACTATTTCGGATATCAATACTTTAAGGACTTTATCTGTCCGGGAATTAAGTGACGGCTTAGCGGAGGTTATCAAGTATGGCATCATACTCGATATTAGTTTCTTTGACTATTTAGAAAAAAACATGAGTAATATCCGTTCTCTCGATACACAGACCATGGAAGCCCTTGTGACCAAATCTGTTAAGTTTAAATCCCATATTATAGAACAAGACGAATTTGACCTTGGAATCAGGAACGTCCTAAACTACGGACACACGATCGGACATGCCATCGAATCAACGTCAGAAATGACTATTTGGCACGGCGAAGCAGTCGCTATGGGTATGATTGCAGAAGCCAGACTAGCCAATAAGTTAGGAATGTTGTCGGAGTTAGAAGTTACTAGAATAACCAATTTAGTATTAGCTGCAGGATTACCTACTGAAAACCAAATAGAGATAACTGATAATTTTTTCCGGTTGATGCAACATGACAAAAAAGTAAACCTGGGTAAAATAAGGTTTGCTTTGCCACAAGGATTAGGGGGAGTAACACTGGTTGATGATATTCCTATCGATCTCATCAAACTAGTATTGGTTAATAGATTATGAAAAGACCAAAAATTTGTGCAGTAATAATCGATGATAATATTACGGCAGTTACGGAAATCCAACCGTTAGTTGACTTATTTGAAGTACGTATTGATCTCGTTGGAGAAAGCTGGACCAGGGTTGTAAAAGAAATAAGTAAACCATGGATCGCCTGTAACCGTATTCCGGAAGAAGGTGGGAAATGGCAAGAATCGGAGCCAAGACGTATAGAACGGTTGCTACTGGCAATCGAACTGGGTGCCAGTATGATTGATATTGAACTGCAAACCAAGAATATCGAGAATGTAGTCGCCGCAGTTAAAAAGAGGGCTGCTTGTATTATTTCATACCATAACTTCGAAAAAACCCCTCCTTTAACCGAGCTGAAAAGCCTACTTGATAGACAACTAAAAGCCGGAGCAGATGCCTGTAAAATAGTGACTACCGCAACAAATGTACGGGATAATTGGACTATCCTGGACTTGATTTCACAGAATCCAGCCGTTTCGCTGGTAGCTTTTGCCATGGGGACCATGGGTTTATTAAGCCGGGTGCTAAGCCCACTAGCCGGGGGCTATTTTACTTATGCATCAATCGAAACTGGTAAAGAATCGGCACCGGGCCAGATTACAGTTAAGGAATTGATAAAGACATATCAAATCATTGGTGATTTTTAAGCAACTAATCAAGGGATTACTATGTAAATGAGAGCATATATTGAGAGACTTGGAAAGGACGTTAAATACGAAAGATAGACAACATATTACCGGTAAGACTGTAATCTGCGGCCTTATCGGTGATCCGGTAGAGCACTCGATGTCTCCCCTTATTCAGAATACTGCATTTAAAACACTAAATCTTGACTATGTCTATGTCCCGTTTAGAGTTACTAAAGAAACACTACCAAATGCTGTCTACGGAATGCGGGCATTAAGTATTCGAGGTTTGAATGTAACGATTCCGCACAAAGTATCGGTTCTACCGTTGCTTGATAAGATTGACGAACAAGCGATGAAAATTGGCGCAGTTAATACCATCTTGAACGCTAACGGCTTGCTAACGGGGTATAATACAGATGCCGAAGGATTTATCCGTCCTCTTATAGAAAAGGATATTAAGGTAGCAGGGAAAAAGATATTAGTCATTGGTTCCGGAGGAGCGGCGAAAGCGGTTGTTTTTGCATTAGTAGAACAAAATGCCAAGGTAGCTATTATCAACCGTTCCCAAGAAAAAGCAAATGAATTAGCAAAACAAATAAAAAGCCAGTTTTCCGTAAATGTTGATATTTTTTCTCTGGATGAAAGCAACCTCAAAAATACTTCGGCATCTGTTGAAATGGTAGTCAATACTACCAGTATCGGAATGGGCACAAATGATACACCGATTCCAGCTCAATTTCTGAGAAAGAATCTAGTAGTTTATGATATTGTTTATAATCCATTACGAACACGTTTACTCCGCGAGGCAGAGATAGTAGGGGCCATGACTATTAGTGGAGCGGACATGCTGGCATGGCAGGGAGCGATAGCTTTCGAGAAATGGACGGGATACAAAGCTCCTGTTGAAATAATGAAAAACGAAATCTACCGTAAATTGACATAATATGAAACCTAATATTGCATTAATTGGGTTTATGGGAACAGGGAAGACCGCAGTCGGCCGAATCCTGGCGAAGAAACTTAATCTGGAATTCGTCGAAACGGATACGATTATTGAAGAAAAAACCGGGCAGAGTATTCCTCAGATATTTAATGATTCGGGAGAAACAGGATTTCGTGAGTTAGAAATCGAAGTCACCAAAGAAATAGCCAAAAAGCAGCATACCGTCATCGCTTGTGGTGGAGGTCTGGTTCTTAACCGGATCAACATAGACCGACTCCGCCAGGATGCTGTAATTGTCAATTTAACAGCTTCACCCAAGGTAACCCTAAAACGTATCACGAACCAGGTCGGACAGAGACCGTTACTAGACGTTGCGGATCCGTTATCAACAATCCGGGACATGATCAAATTTCGTAAGCCGTTCTACGAACACGCCGCGGATATGAATATCAATACTTCAAGGTTAACTCCGGAAGCCGTCGCCGAGGAAATCATCCGGAGAATTAAAGAGAATGAAAGTCTCCATAGATAAAAGTATTATCAATGGCTGCGCAAATGCACCTTCATCGAAGAGTTATACCATTCGTGGTTTGGTCTGTGCAGCATTATCTCCGGGCGAGAGTGAAATCATATATCCGCTTAGTTCAGACGATACCGATGCTGCCAGCTATGCTCTCGAAAAAATAGGGGTACGCGTTATACCTGGACAAAATTCGTGGCGAGTTCTTGGCGGACACCTTGTAGTACCGAAGTCAGACTTGGAATGTAGAGAATCGGCAGCCACTCTCAGGTTTCTATTAGCAATAGTATCGATTATTCCGGGGACAATCCGGCTGACAGCCAAACCATCCCTGGTTGCCAGGCCGATCACTCCATTACTTGATGCTCTGCACCAGATCGGCGTTGATTGCCAGAGAGAGTCCGATGGAAAGTCGATCGTTGTTCATGGGGGCAACATAAATAGAAATATTGCTGCGGTTGCCGGAGACATCAGTTCTCAATTTATTTCCGCCTTACTTATGTTGGCGCCATTGGTTAAAGGCGGGCTTAACGTAAAACTCACGACTCCCCCTGAATCCAGGGCGTATATTGAAATGACTATTGATTGCCTGGCTCATTTCGGTATTAAGGTAGTGACGTTACCTAGTTATACCAGTTTCTTCGTAGCACAACAAAAATACCATCCGACTAAATATACAGTTGAAGGTGATTGGTCTTCAGCATCATATTTACTGGCATCAGGGGCCCTGGCAGGTAGTGTTGAAGTTAGTAATCTGGACGGCACAAGCTTACAAGGCGATAAAACACTATTAACTTTTCTGCATGAAATGGGAATACCAGTGTCAGTTAATCCGACTGCATTCAAAACCAGGAAACCTGATTGTACTTTAAGACCAATAACAGTTGATCTGGATGAATGCATCGACTTATTACCAACAATGGTGGTTATGGCAGCATTCGCAGAAGGTAAGAGTGAGTTTTGCGGTATTGCCCGGGCGAGACTGAAAGAGTCCAACCGGGTAAGTACTATTACCCAGGAGCTTAAAAAAGCCGGTGTGGAAATAAGAGAAGAACAAGACAGAATTACAGTCCTTGGGAAAAAACCCAAAGGGGCAATTTTCGACAGCCACGGCGATCACCGGATCGCAATGGCTTTAAGTCTGATCGGCCTGGTATGCGGAAACACAACTATTGAAAATGCTGAATGTGTATCCAAGACATACCCGGAATATTGGCAGATATTGCAGAGCCTGGGAGGGAAAATAATCATCCATGGCCAGTAGTTTAGGTAAAATATTTGTAGTTACCAGTTATGGGGAAAGCCACGGAAAATGCATCGGTGTGGTCATCGATGGCTGTCCGGCAGGACTAGAGGTCAACGAAACCGATGTTCAATACGAAATCAACCGAAGAAAACCGACTGCTGAAGCAGGGGCTACCGCCAGAAAAGAAGAAGATAAGATAGAAATACTATCCGGTTTATTCAACGGGATCACAACCGGAGCTCCTATCTCGATGATAGTCAGGAACAAAGATGTTAAATCTGTTGAATATGAAAAGACGAGATTTGTACCTCGACCCGGCCATGCTGATTATACTTCTTTTATTAAATACAGGGGTTTCAATGATTATCGGGGTGGGGGACGGTTTTCCGGCAGGATTACCGTTGGGTTTGTGATGGCAGGCGCGGTAGCTAAATTATTGCTGAAGAAAGCTGGAATGGAAATACTTACACATACCGTGCAAATCGGTAATATCAAATCAAAAAATACCTCCATAAACAAGATAAGAAAGAATGCCGAAGGAAACCTTGTTCGTTGTGCCGATATCGAAACAAGTCAAAAAATGACCAAAGCAATTCAAACGGCTAAGGAAGAAGGCGATAGTCTTGGTGGGATTATCGAAGCACTTGCGCTTAATGTCCCGGTAGGATTAGGTGAACCGGTATTTGATACTCTAGAAGGGGAAATTGCGAAGGCTATTTTCGCTATTCCGGCCGTGAAAGGAATCGAATTCGGCACCGGATTCAAAAGCGTTGAGAAGAAGGGTTCGGAAAACAACGATCCCTTTGATATTGAGGATAATCGTATAATTACTACATCAAATAATGCCGGCGGCATACTTGGTGGTATAAGTAATGGGATGCCGATTGTGGTAAGAGTAGCGATAAAACCAACACCTTCAATATCTAAATCACAGAAATCAATCGAAATGCAACGGTTAACCAAAGCAAACCTGAGTATAAAAGGCCGCCATGACGCCTGTATTGTACCGCGTGCAGTCCCGGTGGTAGAATCGATGGTTGCTATCGTACTGGCTGATTTTGCTTTGAGAGCCGGAATTTTTACCGGAGTAATAAAATGAGTTTAGAAGAACTGAGAAGAGAAATCGATAAAACCGATTCCGAGATACTCAACCTGATCGCCCACAGGACAACTATTTCCGAACAGATCGGCAAAGAAAAAAGAGAACTTAATCTACCGGTACGAGATCCCGAAAGAGAAAAAATAGTACTGGAACGGATCAAACAAATTGCCCGGGAAAACAGGCTAAATGAATATGATATCGAAGCTATTTTCCGACAACTAATACTTACTTCATCCAGTGTTCAAGGGACTGTCGTTGCTTTCCAAGGAGAGATCGGGGCATATAGTGAGGAAGCAGCATATAAATACTTTGGTAATGCGATTGCGGTAAAACCATGTGGAAGTTTTGATGATGTCTTTACAGTGGTCGAGAAGCGAGATGTGAATTATGGAATCGTGCCGGTTGAGAACTCTCTTGAAGGCAGTATCAGCCGGACTTATGACCTATTGCTCGATTCTGATATCAAAGTCACGGGGGAAACAGAACTAAGAATACTACATTGCCTAATCGCCAACACCGGAGTAAATATTTCCCAGATCAAGAAAGTATATTCACATCCACAAGCCCTGGGACAATGCCAATCATATCTGAAACACCTGGGAGTAGAACTGATACCAACTTATGACACTGCCGGGAGTGTCAAGATGATCAAAGACAAACACATCACCGACGGCGCAGCAATAGCCAGTGTGAGAGCAGCGGAAATATACCAGATGCCGGTAATAGCTCGTGAAATTGAAGATAATCCTCATAATTTTACCCGATTTTTTATTTTGGGCCAACACATTTCTCCACCAACCGGGAATGATAAAACATCCATTGTTTTTTCAGTGAAACACCAATCGGGCACGCTTTTCGAATTACTAAAACGATTGGCATTGCGAAACATCAACCTGACTAAAATCGAGTCACGGCCGACTAGACAAAAACCATGGGAATATAACTTCTACCTTGATTTTGAAGGGCACATAGAAGACAAGGCTGCTGCGGAAGCCCTGTCCAGCATCAAGGAATTTGCCTTATTTGTAAAAGTGTTAGGTTCTTATCCAAAGGCAAAATAACTCGAGCAATTCCGGATAATATGCCAATTTCAGGCTAGCTGCTAGCTTTTTTGTGTTCAAAACATTAATTGACTTGTATATTCAAAGAGAAGCGGTTATTTAGAGAAGGGAACTTTAATTGAAAATTGCGATTGTCGGCGGCTCCGGGAAAATGGGCAATTGGTTTGCCCATTTCCTACTACGAGAAGGACATAAAATTCTCTTGATCAATCGTAGAAGAGAACGCTTAGCCCCCATTCAAAAAAATTTTGATGTCGATATTTCTGATGAACCGGAGTCGGTCAAAAGCGCGGATATCATACTTTTTTCTGTGCCAATTGCGTCTTTTGAATCCATAATCAGCCAATATAGCCCTTATATCCATACAGGACAGGTAGTAATCGAAATCACCTCAGTAAAAACTGTACCGATTTCAGCGATGCATAAGTACCTGAACACAAAAAGAGTACTCGGTATTCATCCGATGTTCGGACCCGGGGCACATGATATGAAAGGGCATAACTTTATAATCACTCCAACAAATGAGATTGAAAATGAACTTGCCGCCAAGGCAAGAGGATTTATTGAAAAACACGGGGGAAATGTAAGTATCATGAATCCGGAAGAACATGATAGACTCATGGCAATAGTTCTCGGAATACCACATATACTAGCGCTGGTTTCCGCAGATACATTGCTGAAAATGGGCAGCTTTGAACAGATCGAAAAACTCGGAGGTACGACCTGTAAAATGCTGTTAATGTTAGCGGATAGTGTACTTACCGAAGATCCGGGCCTTTATGCTTCAATCCAGACCAATATTCCCCACATGGTTGATTTCCACCTGCTGCTAAAAAAGAATGTCGAAGAATGGGTGGCACTAGTCAACAACAAAGACGAAAAAGGGTTTATGGAACGCATGAAAGCATTAAGCGAGTTGCGGAAGAAATCTGACACAACAACCACCAAAGCTTATGATGAGATGTACCGGATACTAGGCAAATAATTAACCCTAACCTGCAGCGGGCAGGTATTTACGCCATTCTTTACGAATCTCACGGTGATGATTATAGACAAATGAAATATTATAGTCCTGCGGTGGGCCAGGCTGACGCAGTAATTTCATACCGGCTTCTTTAGGTGTCCTGCCGGCTTTACTACGGTTACAAGCAGCGCAGGCACTAACGACATTTTCCCAAGTATGTTGGCCACCACGATAACGTGGTATTACATGATCAAGAGTTAGTTGTTTGATCTGTTTGCCACAATATTGGCAGGTATACTGGTCGCGACGGAATATCTCCATGCGGGTTAGCTTATGATTAGTCCTGTGGGGTAAACGAATCATTGAAGCAATCCGGATAACCGAAGGAATAGCGAAGACACGGTCAGACGAATGAATAAAACCGGAACCGTTTTCAAGCATCTCGGCTTTATTTTCTTCAATTAGTACAATCGCCCGCCGGACACGACATACATTGAGGGGTTCATATCCTAAATTAAGAACCAAGACTGGCGAGTTTAACATTCACAACCTTCTTGCCACATTCTACTAGGAAAGAAACCTGTCATGCAAACTATGCCACTATAGAGATTTCCTTGACCTGACTATCCTTTTTTGTCCACGGGCATCACCCCGGTAATCTGGAGCCGTAATATTAAAGAGGACACTGATTTTAGGGTCAACCAGCCGAGAGCTAATGCGGCTTTCGATTTCATCCAAAGAACAACAGGTAGTTATCACTGAGGGAAGCCGGGCATTATACCGATGATTGATCACCTGGTAAAGTTTCTCCTGTGCCCATGGTGTTCCAGCCTGTTCACCAAAATCATCCAGTACCAGTAAAGGAGCACTTTTTACCAATTCAAAAATCTGATCGTAGGATACTTTACTTTCCGGAGAGAAAGATGACCGTAAATGATCGAGGAAATCAGGTATCACCACAAAAAGGGCAGGTTTATTATGCTGGTATTGGTAGTTAACGATAGAGGCAGCCAGATGAGTTTTACCACAACCATTGACACCCTGGAAAACCAACCAACCTTCGGGTGATTTGGCGAAATCTTTAGCTAAGCGAACGGCTTCAGATAAGTTATTTTTCTGCTCAAAAGGAAGATTAGGACGTTCACCGAAATGATCGAAAGTCATGCTTTTCTGTAGTTCAAAACCAGGTGCCCATTTTGAAAGAGAAAGAGATGAAGCACGTTGTCCGATATCAAAAATACGGCAGATCGTTGAGTTCAGTAAACGTGTTTGAAGCCGATCATCCAAATCCGCAACAGGAGTTGCAGATAACAGGACTGTAGGGAGTTCGTTGGTGTACCGGTGATTCAATAATTGGTCCAGTTTTTCCTTAGCCCAGGAAGTGGCAGATTGGGTTCCTAAATCGTCCAGAATAAGGATGGGCGTACTACGGACCTGTTGAAATAATTCGTCATATGGTAATTCACTACCCGGGGCGAAGGAAGAACGAAGATGGTCAAGCAGATCGGGTACTGAAATATAGAATACTGACCGGTTATTCTCAAGACACCGATTAGCAATAGCAGCCCCGAGATGGGTTTTACCACTACCACTGGGACCGATAAAGACAAGCCAACCTTTGGGTTCCTCTGCAAATGACCTGGCGGCGTTTACTGCCAGAGAAAACCGTTCTTGTACTTTAGAATCACTACTGGTACTTTCAAGCTTGAGATTATTAAAATTCAAACGTGCTAACGATCCCAGATTACTATACCGTAAAAGCTGCTTCAGCCGGTTCGCCATAGCTTCTTTCTGAACACACAAGCAAGGGACAACCTTGCTATAGTCCGGTTTCCCGGAAGGCAGTAGGGGATATACGAATTTAACCCCATTACATATAGGGCAAAGCGGTTTCATGGAATCCCCTTCAGGCGAATTAACGCTGTACCATGTGCCCGTATTTTCCCTTGATGTATTTGTCGGGATCTGTTTTTTTAGTATCTCTCCGATATGTTCCACCGGCTTTTCCTTCGGAACTCCACCGCTCCAGTATAGCGGAGATATAACTCCATTTCCGTTTGTTCTGATTGGCAGCTTCCCGGATAGCTTCTTGAAGCCATGATTCCGGATAATCCTGTTTAGCTTGACGTATTTCTTCGGCTATCATGGGAGTAATCATGCCAATATTTTCCTCATAAATCGTGAAGATATCGGGTGACCGTTCCGTTGATATTACTGATTTTGTGGTTACCACCTTCAAATCAGGTAGAATTAACTCTCCGTTCCGTATTCGTAACATGACTTCCCGATCAGATTCAGTATTAAGCAGTATTATCGTGTTTTCAGTATCCGCTGTATTAGCTGCTACTCGCAGGATAATTCCCTGCTTTTCAGACTGAACCAGGGTTTTCGCGATAATATCTCCCACCTGCCCGGTACCGGCATTCAATCCGGCTATTAGTCCAGGGTCAGCTAATAATTCACGAAAAGTAATATATTTTGGATAACCTTTCTTGTTATAGAGAAGATGGAAGATAAACAAAATTACTTTGAGTTCAGAGATATCATCAATCTCCGATAAAAGATGACTAAAAAAAGGCTCAGGTACAGCCGTAAAACGCATTTTGGGCGGAAATCCGCCGAACCGTTTCATGCCAAGCTCGGTTGTTGATATGAGATGTCGGAAAAGCGGGAGGACTTAGGGATAAAATGTAATTTTACGTCACCAGTAGGGCCGTTGCGTTGTTTTGCGATGATGATATCCGCAATACCCATAGGATATTCTTCCTCAGGATGCTCGACCTGCCATTCTTCTCTGGTAAAATAGTATTCATCACGGTAGATGAAAGCTACTACATCCGCATCCTGTTCGATACTACCGCTTTCACGCAGGTCCGAAAGTTGGGGACGGTGAGAAGACCTCCATTCAACAGCCCGGCTTAATTGGGACACGCAGATAACTGGAACATTAAGTTCCCGCGCCAGCGCTTTAAGCGAACGGGAGATATAACCGATTTCTTGTACACGGTTTTCTGTACGGGTATCTCCCTGGATCAGTTGCAGGTAGTCGATAATAATTAAGTCGATGCCTTTTTCAAAATGCAAACGGCGGGCTTTACTACGCATCTCGACAACCCTGGTCATTGGTGAGTCATCTATATAAATCGGGGCTTCAGAAAGCACCCCGATAGCATGCATAACCCGGCGTTCCTCTTCATCGCCAATATGAGTACCAAGTTTTATCAGGCGGGAATCAACATCAGCTTCACTAGCCAGCATACGCAAGACAATGGGTTCACGAGCCATTTCCAAACTGAAAATTGCAGCACAAGCACCCTGTTTTACAGCAGCATTAGTAGCAATGCTTAAAGCAAAACTTGTCTTACCCATACTGGGCCGGCCGGCGATGATTAATAAATCAGAGCGTCCTAAACCACCGAGCAACTCATCAAATCCGGTATAACCTGTCATAACCCGCTGGATAGATTGCCGGCCTTCCTCAGGTTCAGGAGGAGCAGGTTCGAAATATTTATCTAGTACCTGACGAATGGGGACAAAATCCCGCGGCGATTGACCATGTCGTAAACGGAATAGTACATCTTCAGCCCTGTTCAGACTCTCATCAACATCCGGATTAGCTTCATACCCAATTGCTTCAATCTGTGAAGCAGCCTGTATCAAGCGGCGACTGATAGCTAAGCGCGAAACAATTTGGGCATAGTGGTCAATATCCAGTGAAGTAGGTACCATGGCTACCAGGTGGCTTAGATAGGCAGCACCACCACAGGCAGATAGTTTACCCTGACGATCCAATTCCTGGGCTACGGTGATTTGGTCGATTGCCTCATTACGCTGATACAAAGACAGGCAACCGGTAAAAAGTAAACGGCATTGGTCATGATAAAAGTCAGCACTTTCCAATATCGAAGCGACACGAAAAATTAAACTGCCGTCGATTAATAAAGAACCGATGACAGCTTCTTCGGCATCCAAATCACGAGGGGGTAGACGCTCCTCGGCCATTTACGCCGACTCCTCTTCCTTTACAATAACATTGATATTCGCGGCGATATCAGCAGTCAAACGGATTATAATGGGATAAGTCCCTACTTGCCGTATAGATTCCGGTATTTCTATCTTCCGTTTGTCAACCACAACTCCAAAGGCAGTCTGAATACTGGAAGCAATATCTTCGGCAGTAACCGAACCATAGAGTTTCTCTTTACCACCGGTTTTAGCTGTAAGGATGACTTCTTTACCTTCCAATATGGCAGCTAATTCTTTAAATTCAGTCTCAGTCTTTGCTTTCTCACGAATCCGTTTCTCCATCTGAACCTTGGCTTCATTAATAGACTTGCCGGTGGCCATAGCAGCCATTTTCTTCGGGATCAGGAAATTCCGGGCATACCCATCAGTGACTTCTTTAATATCGCCGGCTTTCGCAACATTAGTGACATCTTCAATAAATATTACTTTCATAATCCTATCCTTCTTTTGGGCAACATTATAACTTAACCTACGCTCTTTGTAAAAATGTATGGAGGTTTTCCCGTATTGCCAAGAAATGAACTACTACCTATAATAACGAATAACTTCAATAGTTGTCTTTTCTATTAAAAAATAGGTAAAGCAGATGAATTTTTTCGGTATCGGATTCGGCGAGGTACTGTTAATCCTGATAATTGGGTTAATTATCTTAGGTCCTGGGAAACTAGTTGAACTGGCGAAATCCCTGGGACGACTCAGCCGTAATATTAAGATTATGTCTTCAGACTTTACGAATATAGTAAACAAAGAGATGGATCTACAGGAAAAAGAACCGGAGAATACGCACCATAAACCAGATGAGACCACCAATGATACTTCTACCACCAACCTGCCTGAAAATATAAAAAATACCGATAAATCGAGCAATAAATGACCGGGAAAACGGAACAAGGGAAAATACTGACAATATTCGGTCATTTGGCAGAACTGCGGACTCGCCTATTGAGAAGCGTAATTGTAGTAATCATTACTTCGGTTATCGCTTTCTTTTTTTACAAACCTATCTTCGATATACTGATGCAACCAGCAGGCGATACTCAATTCATTGCCATCGAGATGACAGAAAGAATAGGGGTAATTTTCCGTATTTCGCTAATCAGCGGGGTAATCGCTGCCATACCGTACCTGACTTACGAACTAATCATGTTCGTAGCCCCAGCCCTGACCTCAAAAGAAAAACGTTATGTTTACATAAGCTTACCCTGGATTGGATTAATGTTCGCGGTAGGGGTAATCTTCGGGTACTATATTTTAGTGCCGCCTGCAGTACGGTTCCTTCTGACATATGGCAGCGACATCGCCGTTACCCAAATCAGGATTAGCAACTATATCATGCTGGTAACGCGATTATTACTAGTAATTGGTCTAGTATTCGAAATGCCGGTATTGACTACCTTCCTGTCCAGGATAGGCGTAGTAACCGGGAAATGGCTTGCTGGTAAACGCAAAATTGCCATCATATTTGCATTTATTCTTGCAGCAATCATCACTCCTACATTCGATCCTGTCAACCAAACCCTGGTAGCAGTCCCACTGATATTGTTATATGAACTAAGCATCTGGCTAGCTTATATCTTCGGCAAGAAGAAATAAGCTCCTTAATGAACTTCCTATTAGTTGCCAGATTCGAGAGACAATCGTTCTCGAACGAAATTCCTGAGATAAATCATTTGCTGGAAGAGATAAGTAACCGGACTGAAAAGGATATGGTTAAGAACTATTGCCCAGCCTAAGATATTTTTGGTAACGCGGTTTTATTTAGAAAATCAATTTGAGGTATGAGGAAGAGGGATGGTATACTTTAAGGCTGTTGAAAAGAGGGAGCGGATGAGTCCCGGTGGGCTTCGCGGACTTCAAATCCGTTGGGGGGCATGAATATGTCTCAGGTGGGTTCGACTCCCATGCGCTCCCGCCAGTGATATTACGCATATCGTCCCAGTTGTTTCCCAATAGTTATTCATTCATTGTATACTTCTAGTCAAACTAATAAACTTTAAAAGGAGTATAAAGACGTCGACAGAAAAACAGGTAATGCTTCATGATGTACACGGGCTGGGAGAGGACTTCATGGTTCTGGACGGGCTTGATCCTGAGGGGAAACTTTGGGTTTACCGCCGACAAAAAGGCGATTTTCTATGTGTTTATTGCGGCCTTCCGGTGACAGAAGGCTGGATGTGTTTCGATACGGGCGACCGTATATGCGCACAGCATGTATCGATTAAAGGGGAGATGGGACAAAAGAAGATTTAGTCACTGCAAAACAGAATATCCAGCCGACTGCCAACCAACGATGCCGGAGGTGAGATGAAAAACCCTCCGAAAATTCAATTCCTTCATGATATCAAGGGCTTTACTACTCCGATTACCAGTACGGCAATATAGTAAATACGTACTATTTTTATCTAGACCTTCCAGTTGTTCACGAAAATCGGATGCGTAATAGTCGATATTTACCGCTTCAGAAAGGTGTCCACTAGAGAACTCGCCCGGAGTACGAATATCAATAATTACGAAATCAGGATCATCTAAATGCTGAGATATGAGTTCAGATGCTTTTGAAGGGGTAACCTCGACGACATTAGTGAACCCGGTCGAACTACAGGCACCGATAATCGTTAGTACACAAAATACAGGAATCCAAATAATGTATGACAGAGCTTTCTTCACTCTATCTCCAATCCCGAACCGGGATACCCGATGAAATTAGTTAATGCTTATGTTCCAAAATTATTTTCTCAGTATAGAACACGGTCGTCGCCGATCCGGCGAGTGACCTTCTTTTCATCCAGATATTCAAGGAGTGATTGGACATAACGACGACTAGTTTTAAAAAGATCACGTGTTTCGGCAAGGGTAATTTTACCATGCGACTTAATATACTGAGTGATACCCGCTACCATATCATCGAAAGCTTTTGCGGCAAAAACAACGTCTCCTGTCTTGACCACCTGTCGGCGTTCAATTAGCAGGTTAAGCAAATCAACCTCAGGAACGAGGTCGGAGGATGGGGCATACGGATTCTGTGCTAATGATTTTAGAAAGGTATCCACAGCCGCCTGTTGAGAAACAGAAAGTTGGATTTCATGCGAAAGCAACCTGATAAATAGCCCTTCCTCACTAAAACCACCTTGTTCCGCCAGGCGTGCAAGAATAACAGGAGATTGTTTCCCCATCTTTAGCCGAGAAGCCAATTCTACTTTAGGTATACCCATACGGATCGGGTATTTCCGATGATATTCCTGAAGGACCATAATCGTTTCCTTAACTAAACGTGTCCAACCGGCATCAGTATAAAAAAGGCGGATGTCACCCTGTCCGACAGCAATAACCCGGTTATCTTGGATGAGGTTATCTAAAGCAGAATTAACTTGCTTCGCAGGTAGTTCACTAACAGTAACAACACCATGCAAATCTAAAGGTTGTTTTGATTCCAAACGGTCATATACTGCGTCTTCATTGGTACCTTTTTCACGAGTCTTCAAGCTGTCAATGACGTTATCTTTAAAACGCCGGGCACGGCGAGCTTGTGATTCGACAACCTTTCCGCCACCAAGAGTTTCCATAGGCGAACGGATAATAAAACGGTCACCTTTTATCAAAGCAACAGGAGTCTCGAGGATAATTTGAGCCCAGGCAGTACCACCCGGTTCTAACCTATCTTTATCTAGTAAACGGACCTTAGCCATAGATTCAGCAGCTCCGGTATGAAAACTGACTTCGGTATTATGACGAAGTGGCCGTTTCATATAAGGAAGAAGTTGTAACTCAACACTTAGCATAGTAGTAGGAACCAACCAGCCCGGCTTAGTAAGTACATCGCCTCGTTTTATATCAGTGGTTGCAATCCCGACGATATTTGCAGCAACACGAGAACCCGGTGAAACTATGGTCAGCTTTGTCTTATGGGTCTGAAGACCTCTTAACCGCGTCTTCAAACCGGAAGGAACGATTTCAACATCCTGGCCAACTGTGAGTGAACCGTCGATTAATGTCCCGGTGACAATCGTACCGGAACCAGCGATAGTAAAGATACGGTCGATAGGAAGCCGTGGACGGCCGGTATCTTTTCGAGGAGTTGCGGTTTTCAACATATTGTCGAGGGTAACTAATAATTCGGCCAGACCTTCTTTAGTGACTGATGATACAGCGATAACTGGTGCTTTACTAAAGACAGTCGGTTTTACCAATTCTTCGATATCCATTCGGACGATCTCAAGCCATTCGGTATCTACAAGATCCTTCTTGGTTACAATGACAACGCCTTTCTCGATACCAAGCAGATCCAGAATAGCAAGATGTTCACGAGTCTGCGGCATAACGCCTTCATTAGCAGCAATAATAAGCATGGCAAGGTCGATACTACCAACACCAGCGAGCATGTTTTTAACAAAACGCTCATGACCAGGAACATCGACAATACCGACTTCCTGGCCGCTGGGTAATTTTAACCAGGCAAAACCGAGGTCGATAGTCATGCCACGTTCTTTTTCTTCATGAAGGCGGTCAGGATCCATCCCGGTAAGTGCCTGAACCAGGGCAGATTTGCCATGATCGATATGACCAGCAGTACCTAGAACAAACATGAATTTTCCCTTATTCAGAAAGCTTTAATGTATTTAGTGCTTTAATAACAATTTGATCTTCTTCAGGAAAGACCGTACGGGGATCAAGGATAAGCGAATCTTCGGAGATGCGGGCGATGATCGGAATCGGATTCCGCCGTAATTTTTGAGCAAGGTTCTGGCCTTTCTTCCCAGGAGCATGGATGGAAAGCAAACGAGTAGGTAAGACAGCACCAGGAAGACTGCCACCACCAACCATACTTTCGCCTTCGATAACGCGGGCGATACCACCGGTGGTTTCCGCCCAAAGGGAAGCTCTTTGACTAATTTTCTCAACAGGCATGGAAATCATTACCCAAACCGGGACTTTCGTTAAAGCCTCGCCCTTAAGGTAATGTATCAGAGTTACGGCCAAACCAACTAACCGGACCTTATCAATACGGACAGCACGGGCTAGAGGATGCTTCCTAATTTTATCGACTAATACTTTTTTACCTACGATAATTCCAGCCTGGGGACCACCAACAAGTTTATCACCGGAGAAAAAAGCCAGACTAGTCCCGGCGTCAATACTTTCCTGGACGGTCGGTTCTTGACTTAAGCCAAAGGGTTCAGTATCGAGAAAACAACCACTGCCCAGGTCGTCAAAAACTGCGATATCGTGCTTATGTCCAAGCGCCCCTAATTCTCGAATATTAACCTCATGAGTAAAACCAATCACCTTAAAATTACTCGAATGAATCCGCATCAAACCCGCGGTACGTTCGGTGATTGCTTGTTCATAGTCTGTAATATAAGTACAATTGGTAGTACCGACTTCAGTTAGTTTAGCCCCGCTCTGCCGCATAACATCAGGGATACGAAAGCTGTCACCGATTTCGACAGCCTGGCCACGAGAAACGATGATCTCTTTTCGATGAGCCAGGGCAGCTAGACCTAGAAGAATAGCGGAAGCATTATTGTTTACCACAAATGCAGCTTCTGCTCCGGTGAGACGGCAAATCAGTGGTTCGATAAGGGTCTGGCGAGAGCCGCGTATGCCGCTTTCTATTTCGAATTCTATATTGGAATAGCCCTGGGTAACTTGGACCATGGCATTCATAGCTTCATGGCTTAAAGGAGCCCGGCCTAAATTAGTATGAAGAATGACGCCGGTGGCATTGATTACGGGACGGAGATTTGGTTTATCCAGACCGGATAAAACCGCACTGATAGATTCAATAATTGCATCCAAGGAAGTTGGGGACTTTCCACGTGATATAACTGACCGTTCGCGTTCCAACCGCTGACGGGCAACACTGACAACCAGATCATGCGAATAAGTTTCAGTAAATGGATGAATACGTTTATCGGACAAGAGTTTATCAATACTTGGTAAATTGCGAAACTCGTTACTCATATGCCGCTTATTCTAACACTAAAAAGAGGAGCTTTCACATTTAAACGAAAATCCGAATAAAAGATAATATTGAATTGATTTCAACGTTGACACCACTACCACAAATATTATATAAGAATAAGACTGGATTCCAAATCAACTCTCTTGCATCCTGTGCAAGTTTCCAGGTGTTGAGGCAGCCGATGTATCCGATTATGAAATTACACCCCGATAAAAAACAAGAATGGGACGGGAAGGGGGTTAACGTAAGGCTGCTGTCGTTATCTTTTCGAGTAAGTAATTAAGCAGGACCATCAAAAAGGAGAGATAAAGAATGGTAGGTATTGTGTCCTATGGTGCCTATGTTCCTGTTCACAGATTAGGGCCGGGGACCAGGGGATGGGCGGCTCCTATTGAAAAAGCCGTTGCATCCTGGGATGAAGACGCCCTGACCATGGCGGTAGAAGCCGCCCTAGATGCCATCGGTAAAAGCGATCGAAGCACAATCGACGGCGCATATTTCGCTTCCACAACATCTCCTTACCGAGAGAAACTGGTAGCGACAACGCTGGCGATGGCTACCGACCTCCGAACCGATATCCTGACTGCAGATGTGACCGATACTTTAAGATGCGGTACAACAGCATTCAGAATGGCAGTTGACACAGTCAAAGCCGGCTCGGCGAAAAAAGTACTGGTTACTGCTTCGGACCGAAGATTAGGGGTACCAGGTACCGACGGCGAATTCGCTGACGGTGCAGCCGCTTTCGTGATCGGTGATACAGATGTAGCGGCGAACCTTAATCGACAGTTACTCAATGTCTAATGAATTACTCGATGTTTGGAGAGCCGAAGGTGCCAAACGAACTCGTACCTGGGAAGACCGATATGTCTACGAAATCGGTGTGCAAAAAATCATTCCGGAAGTCATCGAAAAGTTCCTGAAGAAATCCGGAGCCAAGTTAGCCGACATGGCGAAGGTTGTCTTCTATGCTCCGGATGCACGGCGACACCGCGAGATTGCCGCCAAACTAAAACTAAAACCGGAGCAGGTACAAAACTCGTATTTTGACAAGATTGGTAATACCGGATCTGCTTTCAGCCTGATGGGACTGGTAGCGGCACTGGAAGATGCCAAACCAGGTGACAAGATCCTGTGCCTGGCCTACGGCGACGGTGCCGATATCCTGCTGTTACAAGCGACCGACAAAATCACATCAGCCAAACCCAAGTGGGGCATAAAGAACGGCTTAGCGGCCAAGATGATGGTCCCGGGAATTGACATGTGGATGCAATGGCAGAATGTGGCAGGCGGCGATAACGATCGGGGCGGCTCGGCAGCTGCTTCAGAAATCGCCCGGGAACGCGACTGGATCTACAGAATGTACGGTGCGAAATGCAAGACCTGCGGCACGATCAACTTCCCGCCGCAGCGGGTCTGCACCAACTGCGATACCAAAGACAATTTTGAACCTATCCGGATGTCTGACAAGAAAGCCAAGGTATTTCTGTTCGTACTCAAATACGATGCCCCGGGATTTACCCAACCCAGTATTGATACCATTATCGATTTCGAAGGTGGCGGCCGGGCAACCATCGGTATGGCAGATGTTAGTCTACCGCCTAAGTTCGAATCCAAAGACCTGATTGGTAAAGACCTGGAAATGGTCTTCCGGAAATTGGGAATGGGGGGACAAATCCACAATTACTACTGGAGATGCAAGCCGCTCAGAGAGGGCACGCTAACCGCACCAGCGGCTAAGGAGGCAAAGTAAGATGAGTGAAAGCATAAAAGATAAAGTCGCCATCATTGGTATGGGTTGTTGTAAATTCGGTGAAAACTGGGATAAGAGCGCCGAGGACATGATGGTGGATGCCGCCTTCGAAGCCTACCAGGATGCCGGAATCGAAAAGAAAGACATTGAAGCATGCTGGTTTGGTACGACCAGATTAAACACTGCTGAACCTTGTGCAACAGCGTTGAAATTCGATTACATCCCGGTAACCAGAGTAGAAAACCTGTGTGCCACAGCTACCGACGCACTACGAAATGCCTGCTTTGGCGTAGCCTCAGGATTATACGATATCACCATGGCAATCGGTGTTGAGAAACTGAAGGACCAGGGCGCAGGTGGTCTGGGTGGCGGTGGTGGAATGGTGGGCGGCAACGGTACCAGCGAGATGGGTGGCGGAGCAGCTATGTTCTTTGCCCGAATGGCCAGCCGCTACATGTACCAGTACGGTTACAGCTACGATGATTTCAAACGGGTCCTGGCTAAAATCGATGTAAAGAACCATCACAATGGTTCCTTGAACCCCAAAGCCCACTTCCAACGCGAAATCACCGAAGAAACAGCCATCAATGCTCCGTATCGTAGCCTGGCCGTTGGGACTGTATGATGCCTGCGGCGTCAGTGACGGCTCCGCCTGCGCTATCGTCTGCCGGGCAGATATGGCGAAGAAATTCCGTGATGACTATATCCTGGTAAAGGGCCTCGGCCTTGGCAGTTGGCGCCCGACAGGGTTACCTGCGAAATAACTACGACATGACCCACATGGAAGAAACAGTCAGAGCATCTGCTCAAGCCTATGCACAGGCCGGCATCAAGCGGGAGAACGTAGCGAACGAGATCGACCTCTGTGAAGTCCATGACTGCTTCAGCATCACCGAACTCGTGATCATGGAAGACCTTGGCTTCGCCCCGCGTGGCAAAGCTCCTGAACTAATCAAGGCCGGTACTTTTGAACTCAACGGTAAACTGGCAGTCAACCCGGACGGCGGCCTAAAGAGCTTTGGCCACCCGATCGGCGCCAGCGGTTTACGAATGACTTACGAAATCTACAAGCAAATGCAAGGTAAAGCAGGACCGAGACAGCGCAAGAATCCGAAACTCGGACTAGTCCATAACTTTGGCATGAACCCGGGCTCCGGCATGGGTGCAGTAGCTATCTTCGGCCAAAGAGACTAGATTTTATAATCCCATATAGCCAAGAGGGGCTCTTCGATATATTATCGGTAGAGCCCCTCTTTTATATGTAATAATTGACAATACTATTCATACTAAGTAAAGTCAGGGCTACAATTATTTAGAATATACTCCAGAGGATGGGATATGAAATACAAGATGACACTAGAAGAAGTACAAAAACGGGCACTTGACTTGATGCATCACGGCAATGACTGCGGACCGAGTGTCATGCAAGTAATGTGTGAAACTTCCGGATTTGATCAAGAATTATTTTGGGCAGGATTTCCTCTATACGGAGGTATCGCCGGACAGCAGCGGGCAACATGTGGAGCGGTTGCTGCATCAGCAGTGTACCTGGGATTACGACACCGTATGTCCTTAACGGATAAAGAAGCAGTTGCAAGGGAAAGGAAAATCATTGAAAAAGAAGCTAATGGATTAGCTGGGGAATTTATTAAGAAATTCGATACCACTATCTGCCTTGAACTGGTTAAGCTTGATCTAAGCATCCCGGAAAACTGGAAAAAATATGAAGAAGAAAATATCACTGCACGAACCTGCGATTTATTCGTAAATTTCGTTCTTGAAAAGTTATACGAACTAGAAGAGATGCGTGAAAACAAATAATAAAGGTCGTAGTGAATAACCCCCCGGCTTGCTGGGGGGTTGTTCACTATTGATTCGCTTGCAGCTAAAAGTTAAAAAATCGAGGGGTTCAAGACCAAGAATGAACTGAGTAATTACTATGCTAAAGAAGTGAAACGAAAGGGTCCTCCAGGAGAATTCTCCAATATGCCGGTTGTGACCAACTTCGTGGTATTGGGTGGTGAATGGAACCCATTTTGGGTGACAACCAACTTTCATTACGCCGGGACAATTTCAATCGATAAATGGATCCCGCATACCGGGACTAGACATGATTCTCACTTACTAAGAATGCCGGCCCAAAATAACTGTAAAGATGACATTTGTAGACTTCCGGGGAATATATTATTCGATAAGACGTAATAAAAGAAAGAAATTATTCTTCAATATTAATGAGAAGCTGGCGGTTTGTTTTTTACTACCAGTCTTTCGTTTCCGGTGAAAATAACCATCTCGTACTACCCGGTCTATTACTATTGTTCAATGAACTAACCTTTTCGGGTCATTGTTCCTCAAAATAAAAGTGGTTATTGTTAAGATAGGTCGGTTTGTGATAGGAAAAAGTAGTTTAGTCGTAACTGACATATTTGAAGATGTAAAGTTATATTACTAGTAAGGGTGTTTATTTTGGAGAATAGTTAATATGGATATGATGGATGTCAGGATATTACTCAAACTTGCCGTAGAAACGGGGGCATCAGATGTTCATTTAAGAGTCGGACTACCACCGGTATTTCGGGTAAACAGCAGGTTAGAAAGACAAGATGATTTCCCGGTAATTTCTGATGAAGATGCCACGCGTATGCTCGGACAAATGACCAAACAGGAACAGAGGGACAAATTTTACGCAGAAAAAGAACTTGATTTTGCTTATGTTCTGGACGGCTTGGCCAGATTCAGAGTCAATGTGATGTGGCAGAAAAAATCTTTAAGTATAGCCTGTCGTAAACTATCCTTCGATGTACCCTCTATTGACGAACTGGAATTACCGCAGATATGTAAAGAATTGATATTGCAGCCGAGAGGGTTAATTTTAGTAACCGGGCCTACCGGCGTTGGGAAATCAACCACCATGGCGGCGATGATCCGGCATCTCAACGAAAACAGGGATACGAATATTATCTGTATCGAAGATCCGATTGAATATATTCATCCAAACATCAAATCGATTATTGCCCAAAGAGAATTGGATGATGATACTAATTCATTCGGTATGGCCTTGACCAGGGCATTACGCCACGATCCAAACGTTATTGTAGTTGGAGAAATGCGCGATTTGGATACGATTTCTACAGCTATTACGGCAGCCGAAACCGGGCACTTGGTCATGAGCACATTGCATACGACAGATGCACCACAGACTATCGACCGTTTAATCGATATTTTCCCGCCGCACCAGCAAAATCAGATCAGGGTACAAATATCACAAGAACTGATAGCGATTCTATCACAGACACTATTACCCCGGGCTTCCGGAAAAGGTATGATTGCAGCCTTCGAAATAGTACTCGTAACACCCGCGATACGGAATCTAATCCGTGAATCCAGATCATTTGAAATACCCAGCTATATACAAATTCATGAAGATGTTGGTATGCAAAGTCTGGATGATGCTTTAGCGAATCTGGTAATATCCGGTAAGGTCAATGAAGAGGATGCTTTAAGGAAGACTAGCAATCCTAAGCGGTTGATTGGCTTACTAGGGCGGGATAATTATAAACCATTATCGCGGCGAAACGGTGTTTTAGCATAATATCAATAATGTAAATAACAAAATACCAGGTTTGCCCACTAAAACGGAAGCTATAAACTAGTGTATCGTGGGGGCAATAAAAGCAGGTTTAAATTAGTACATCAAAAGAAGCGGGAAAGCAACCTGAAGACACTGTAAACTAGAATTGCATCAGGATTTTTCTTAATTCAAACAGAACGGCAGTATAAAGACGTTGTTTACTGCGAGGCTTAACTATCATTTCATGATTTTTCCCATTATTAATAACTACATAAACCACACCATCCGGTCTGGCAATCCTATCCATCCCCGTAATACCTACCCCTATATCAGCTTCTAAACATTTTCGGGCTACTTCTGCCATAGCAGCAGCTAGTTGGGGACTTACGGAACCGTAATTGGTTATAATATCACCAGGAACACCTAGAGCTATTTTTGCCTTATCGGTTAAAGCGACCATTCCACCTCTAAAGAAATATATATTATCCGGAACTTCTGTAAATGCAGTAGTTAACGAACCACCTGTATAGTCTTCGATAAACGACAGCGTTAATCCTTTTTTTACGAGTAAACGCCCGACTGCCATTTCAAGAGTTTCATCGTTCTTTCCCCATATCGAATTTCCAAGAACATCCTCTATCTTTTTCTCCCCCTCGGATAAAAGTACACTGGCTTTTTCTTCCGTATCGGCAGTGACTTTAAGCTGAACTTGGATGCCATCCGGCTTAGCATAAACTCCTAATGATGGATTGTTGCCAGGAAAGAGCGGGAAAGTCATCTCTCCAATCGTTGCTTCAGTATAGCCAAAAGTTTTCCATGTACGAGCTAGAATAAAGATTTCCGAACGTTTTTGAAGTAAACTACTGACTTCATTATTCCACATTTCTTGCATTTCACGGGGAGGTCCAGGCATACAAATAAGGATACGGCCGTTCTTTTCAATCCACCATCCTGGCGCCGTTCCATTCGGATTATTGATCGCTTTTGCAGATGGTATAAGAGTACATTGTTTAAGATTTGATACCGGCATCTCCGGTATACCAAATCCTCGAAATCGTTCACGTAAAGCTGATTTCTAGTTCCGGGATAACAATCATTTGTTCATTCATTAGTTCGGCAACCGATTCACGAGTAAGATCATCACCAGTAGGACCTAATCCCCCGGTGGTCAAGATAAGTTCTGAACGTCCCCAGGCCCTACGGAATACTTCCACCATCTGGGACTGAACATCTCCAACCTGTGAAACCCAGACCAAATCAATTCCAAGAAGTGGTAATTGTTTGGCCAGAAATGAGGCGTTTGTATCTACAGTTTCGCCCATCAACAACTCCCGACCGATGGAAATAATTTCTGCTTTCATTATGTTGTCGTACTTTAAAAACTTCGAATATCTTAACATTTTGTCACAGTAACACCCAAGTATTTGCCAACCAAGTCCATGGCGCAGTATTGACCGCACATGCTGCAAGCGGTACCGGCAGTAGCATGCGCGGCATGTACTTTGCGGCTTCTTTCAGGATCGAGGACAATTTAGCTTGCTCTTCCCAGTCGAGCTTTTTACGGGCAATCGACATCTTGCGGTCCCATTCGAAAGCACCTTTAACACCCTTCACAATATCGGCGGCATGGGCGGCAATCCGGGAAGCGATAACACCCTCACGAACATCCTCCAGGTCCGGAAGGGACAAGATGCTCGGCGGGGGTGACGTAACATAGGAAATCTGCTCCGGCGCTGGCGGCGATGGCCCCGCCAATTGCCGAAGTGATGTGATCGTAACCAGCCCCGATATCGGTGACCAAGGGGCCGAGAACGTAGAAAGGAGCACCTTTACAGAACGCTTTTTCAATCTTTATATTTGCTACGACCTGATCTAGAGGTACGTGGCCGGGGCCCTTCGACCATGGCTTGAACGCCAGCCTCACGGGCACGATCAACCAACTCGCCGAGGGTCAGCAATTCCTCGATCTGGGCACGATCGGTGGCATCGACGGTACTGCCGGGTCGGAGGCCGTCGCCAAGACTCAAGGTAACATCATATCTCACGGGCAATCTGAACAGACGATCGTATTGCTCATACAATGGATTCTCTTTATCGTTGTACAGCATCCAGCCTGTCAAAAAAGCGCCGCCGCGGGAAACAATGTCAGCGACACTGCCCTGGCTTTTTCAACCGGGCGATTGCAGCTTGCGTAACGCCGCAGTGAACGGTAATAAAGTCAACGCCGTCGCGGCATTGGTCTTCGATCGCGGTGAAAATACCGTCGGCGGTCATCTTAACAACGGCTTCGTATTTCTCGATGGCCTCAACAGCGGCCTGATAGATGGGGACGGTACCGATACAGATGTTACTTTCACGGAGGATGGTACGCGGCGAATACGGGAAATATCACCGGCGGTACTCAGGTCCATGACACTGTCCGCGCCCGCCTTGATGGAGACCTGTAATTTTTCGATTTCGGTAAATTCGTTACCAAAATCGGAAGAGGTCCCAATATTGGCATTGACCTTGGTCCGCAAGCCTTCGCCAACGCCGCAAGGAACAAGACCAGTTATGATTAATATTTGCTGGAATAACGACAGTCCCTTTTCGATAGACCGATCGAAGAAGTTCGGGTCGATACCTTCCTGTGCAGCGACCGATTGTCATCTGAGGTGAAACAATTCCCGTTTAGCCATTTCAAGTTGAGTCACGGCAGTCCTCCATAAATACAATAGACCAAGGGGTTTGAGCCCTTGGTCTGAGTCTCTACGCTTCCCTACGCTCGCATTACCGAGAGCAGGTTCCGAGGGTTGTCCCTGAATAACCGGGACTCTCAGCTTTGAGCACCCCTAGCGATTTTATAGAAATTATATAAAAATCGTAACACAGGCAAAAATAGAATGCAAACAAAGCCGGTTAGTGCCATGCAAATTTTCACTGATACTAAATATCCAGTCGGCACAATCTTAACCATCGTGTTATCATCATTACTAAAATATCATCCAGGAAAGTGCAATGGAAAAACTGACAGCCGGGGCGGATAGACTCGGACTCAAACTAACATCCAAACAAGTTGCCCAGTTCGAACTGTATTACAGCAAGATGAGCAAATGGAACCAGACGCGTCAACCTGACGGCGATCACCGATATGAAGGAGTACAGATAAAACACTTTCTGGACTCGCTCACCGTCACGATAGCGGCTTTTCGAATACCTGGTGAAAAATCCACCAGAAAAAGTAATCGATGTCGGCACGGGGGCGGGGATGCCGGGAATTCCGCTAAAATAATCATGTTCCCGTCGATACGACTGTACGCTGGTAGAATCGATTGCCAAGAAAACGGCATTCCTCGACAATATTTCACCAATCAATTCAGGCCTTAGAAAACGTGGAAGTAGTGACGGCCCGAGCGGAAGAGAGCAGGCCATTAAGACGAATACCGGGAACAATACGACCTAGTCCTATCGAGGGCAGTGGCGGCTTTACCGACTTGCTGGAACTGACTTTACCTTTCTGCAAAGTAGGAGGCAGTATTCGTCGCCCAGAAACAACTACGGGCGAAGCCGGAAATCGACAAAGCAACGAAAGCGATCAGGGTCCTGGGGGGAAGGGTTACGGAAGTGATCGAAATCAGTCTCCCGGAATTCACCGACCAACGATGCCTGGTCGTATTCGGCAAGATAGCCCGACACCGGCAAGAATATCCCCGACGAGCCGGGCGTCCCGGCAAAAAATCCAATTGTATATACTTAATATTCAGAAAACGAATGATTGAGTTGATAGGAAATGCATTCGAGTAGTAAAATAATTTTCGTAAGCAGCTGCATTATCCCACGGAGGCATATATGGAAACTGGAACCTGGAAAGTTAAAACCGGACTGGCTCAGATGCTAAAGGGCGGCGTTATCATGGATGTAGTTACTCCCGAGCATGCTAAAATCGCTGAAGATGCTGGCGCCTGTTCCGTAATGGCATTGGAAAGAGTACCCGCTGATATTAGAGCGGCTGGCGGAGTAGCCCGGATGTCGGATCCCACTGTGATCGAAGCAATCATGAAAGCGGTTACCATCCCGGTAATGGCCAAATGCCGCATCGGCCACTTTGTGGAAGCCCAGGTCCTTGAGGCACTCGGGATCGACTTCATCGATGAATCAGAAGTATTAACCCCGGCTGATGAAAGTCACCACATCTGGAAACATGATTTCAAGGTACCATTCGTTTGCGGCTGCCGTGACCTAGGTGAAGCCTTACGGCGTATCGGTGAAGGAGCGGCCATGATACGGACTAAGGGAGAAGCCGGGACAGGTAACGTAGTAGAAGCTGTCCGACATGCCCGGGCAGTAATGGGGTCAATACGTAAACTAGTCAATATGGGAGACGAAGAATTAATGGCTTATGCTAAAGAAATTGGTGCTCCCTTCGAATTAGTAATGGATCTTCATAAGACCGGTAAATTACCTGTAGTCAATTTTGCTGCTGGTGGCATCGCTACTCCGGCTGATGCCGCACTCATGATGCAATTGGGTGTCGATGGGGTATTCGTCGGTTCTGGTATTTTTAAGTCGAGCAATCCTTCTGCCCGAGCAAAAGCAATCGTCAAAGCAACCACTCATTACCAAGACCCGAAGATAATCGCTGAGGTTTCCAGAAACCTTGGTGACGCCATGCCAGGACTTGACATAAAGCAAATTAAACCAGACGAACTGCTCGCCATCAGGGGTTGGTAGTTTGAAAATAGGGGTCCTTGCCGCCCAAGGAGCATTCGCCGAACACATCGAAGCCTTACGCAAGTTATCGGTAGAGGCAATTCCTATCCGGCTTCCGGATGAATTATCTACAATTGATGCGCTAATTATTCCGGGAGGCGAAAGTACGACTATCAGCCGATTATTGATTGCCTATGATTTATCCCAAGCAATTATAAACAAAGTACGGTCAGGCATCCCTGTTTTTGGAACTTGTGCCGGTATGATTATACTTGCTAATAAGATTATTGATGGTGATGGAGTGGTTCCCTTAAACCTCATGGATATCAGTGTACGAAGAAATGCCTTTGGCCGCCAGGTTGACAGTTTCGAAGCTGAAATAGACATCGCCAACATCGGACAACCAGCTTTTCATGGAATTTTTATAAGGGCTCCTTTCATCGAAAAGACCGGTCCAAAAGTAGATATCATCGCACGACTAGATAATGGCACAATCGTAGCTGCCAAACAGGATAAGATATTAGTGTCTTCTTTTCATCCGGAACTTACCCAGGATTTAAGGCTGCATAAATATTTTCTAGGATTCTTGAAGTAATTTTAGACAGAGGGTTTCTTGTTGCAGAGTGTAATAACCGACGACTTAAACGCCCTGCTGGAAGTCCTTCCACTTCACATTAAGTCTTCGTTGAAGGAACAACCAGACGTCAGTCAACTCACAGAGATAGTATTGGACTTAGGACGTCTGCCGGAAGCGCGTTTTCCCCACCGTGAAATTGTTATTAGTAATATTGAAATCTTAGCCGAGGACATTGAATATGTCACCTCACGGATAAGTGCTTTCGGCGGAGATAACCGTGCAGGGATTGAACGTACACTTCATCGTATCTCGGCAATTAGGAACCGCCAGGGGAAAGTAGTTGGTTTGACCTGCCGTGTAGGAAGAGCAGTTTTCGGTACGATACGGATCATCCAGGACTTGATACAATCAGGGAAAAGCGTACTTCTACTTGGGCGACCAGGTATCGGGAAAACGACTATGTTGCGTGAGGTTGCCAGGGTACTTGCTGATGACTTGCATAAACGGGTAATTGTAGTCGATACTTCCAATGAAATCGCTGGTGATGGAGATATTCCACATCCGGGAATCGGCCATTCACGGCGTATGCAGGTTACTACTCCGGCAGAACAACATGCCGTGATGATCGAAGCAGTTGAAAACCATATGCCGGAAGTAATCGTTATAGATGAAATTGGGACCGAACTCGAAGCCCAGGCTGCCCGGACGATTGCCGAACGCGGAGTACAGTTGGTTGGAACGGCGCATGGCAATACTCTGGAAAATTTATTACTTAATCCGACCCTATCGGACCTGGTAGGAGGAATTCAGAGTGTTACACTGGGTGATGAAGAGGCAAAACGCAGAGGGACGCAAAAAACAGTACTGGAACGCCGTGCACCACCGACTTTTCATATTGTTGTTGAAATCCAGGAACGAGACCGTGTAGCCGTACATTCGGATGTAGCCCAATCCGTAGATGCCTTACTCAGGGATCAACTTTCCGAAACGGAAGAAAGATGGCTTAATGAAAACGGTGAGGTCCAACAACATAATGTAAACACATCTAAAGCAACTCCGGAAAACGGAGAATTTAGACCGGTAATAATTGGAAATGGTAAGAAACATAAGTTATATTTGTTTGGAGTTAACCGCGGTAGACTTGAACAAATGGTAGCAGATACAGGAGCAGGAGTAGAAGTTGTCGACAGGTTGAACGAAGCTGATATTTTTGTCACCAGTAAACAGCATTATCGGCGTAAACCTCAAACTGTACGCGAAGCAGAGGGGTTAAGTATCCCGATATTTGTCTTGCGCAGCAACACTCCGATGCAGTTAATGCAATTCATCAACACAATTCAACAAGGCGGAGAAAAAAAACAAAAGAACGGAAATAACCTGACCTCAGCTTTGAGTGAAGCCCAAGCGGCATCCGAACAGATAATCGGTGGGCTAGAATCAATCGAACTAAATCCACAAAGTGCTTATATACGGCGACTCCAACACCTGATAGCCCAGCGGAATGGCCTCTCTTCTACGAGTTCGGGACATGAACCTAAAAGAAAAGTCAGGATCTATAAAGAACCTAAAGAAAGAAATTCTTCCCACTCATAGATATATACAATCACAGTATTTTACCGCAAACATCCACAACACAGGAAAATTAAGATTGACAATAAATCTCAGAGAAGATTCCCGGCGACATCTTGCACATGAACAGGGGACGATACACAAAGACTGGGGTGGAAAAGTACCAATAGCACTGATCTACCCCAATTCTTACAATTTAGGCATGTCAAACCTCGGTATCCATGCGATATATTCTTTTCTTAACAAACGGTCAGACACCATATGTGAACGTATATTCTGGGAAATACAAAACGAAAAACACATATCACCACCCATATCAATTGAGTCCCAGCGGGGACTAAATGAATATGCAATCCTTGCTTTCTCGGTCACCTATGAACTTGATTACTTCAACATACCCCGGATACTAAAGGCTTCAGGGATACCTTTACTGGCGAAAGACCGAGATGAAACATACCCATTAATCATCGCTGGAGGAGCTTGTATCAGTGCCAACCCAATGCCGCTGGCACCTTTTTTCGACTGTATGTGTATTGGAGAAGCAGAGGCTCTTTTCCCTGCTTTTCTTACAACATGGCAAAAGATAACAGACTGCGACCGTGAAGAACAACTTATTACATTAGCTGAAACTCATGGTATTCTAGTTCCACAAGTATCTCAGAAATCAGTTACTCGGCAGTGGGTACAAGACCTGGATGATTTCCCAGTACATACAGTAATAACAACGCCGGATACTGAGTTAGGTGACCTTTACCTGATCGAAGTAGAAAGAGGTTGTCCATGGCGCTGCCGTTTCTGCCTGGTGGGAGGAACGTTTCATCCAATGCGGACACATTCACTTGATTCTATTTTAGAGCAAGCAAAATCAGGACTCAAATTTCGGAAGAGGTTGGGATTGGTGGGGCCTGACGTAACCGACCATCCTCAAATCGAAAATATACTTATCAAACTGAAAGAACTTAAAGCCGAGATATCCGTAAGCTCACTCCGTATCAGACCTCTATGTCCAATGGCAATTGCGGAACTCTCACAAGGTGGAACCGGCACTATTACATTTGCGCCTGAAGCCGGCTCAGAGCGGTTGCGAAAAGTAATAAAAAAAGGAGTTGTTGAAGAAGATATCTTTAAAGCTATCGAAGTAACCTCACAATTCGCCATGAAACAACTTCGATTGTATTTTATGATTGGTCTACCGACTGAAACCGATCAGGATATCGATGAAATCGTTACATTATCAATTAAGTGTAAAGACATCATCGAACGAAAACAAAGCACTGTTAGAATAATACTCAGTGTTTCTCCTTTTGTACCTAAAGCCGGAACCCCATTCCAATGGATGCCGATGGAACACCTGGAAGTAATAAATAAACGTCTCGACCTATTGAAAAATCAACTACGGCCAGCAGGTATTAAAGTCACAGGGGAAAGTCCAGCATGGAGTGAAGTTCAGGCAATATTAGCGCGAGGCGATCAACGATTAGCACCATTATTAGCTTCGATGAATACAACTTCATTATCAGCTTGGAAAAAAGCCTTACGCGAATATGGGTTCAATGATAATACGGAAGCACATAAGAGATGGGATATGGATGACTACCTACCTTGGGGCATAATCAATTCAAGTCTTAGTCTCGACTCATTGAAAAAGGAACTAAAAAGCGCTCTGTCTATAAATAATGATTAGCCTAAAATATAGACCATGATATCACCGACATTTGTCCCGGTATTACCGGTTCTAATAATAGATCCTGGAATTCTAGAGAATAGTCCATAGCTGTCGAAGTTATTAACATAAATATCGGCAGCAATATTTTGTTCTTTTATAAAAGCTATTGTTGAATTATCCACTAAAGCGCCGGCGACGTCAGCCATATAATCAGAACCATCGGTACCAATACTGGCAACCAACCATGGTCTACTATATTTTTCCATAACTAAAGATGATACGGCAACATAATGTTGGTTCCGTCCACCCTGGCCATGTTTCCCGGTCAGGTGCGGTGTAGTTTCGCCTCCAATAAACAACGTATCATAGCTGGAATACTGGCCATTAAGGATTTCTTTTGCCCGTTGTATTGCAACTTCTCCTGTATCACCTTTCTGTTCAGCAGAGATAACCAGGGGATGTAAGTCCAGTTGTGTAGCTTTTATTCTCATGGCTTCGAGAGCTAATGAATTATCACCAATAATGAAATTATAACAATTATCCAGTATCTTCGGAGTGTCTCCTATCATTCCGGAAACTCCGTCTTCCAGATATTTACGTACTGATACGGGTATTTGTGATAGCAGTTCGTATTTTTCTAGAATTGTGATGGCTTGAAAAAAAGTAGAATAGTCCGGGAAAGTAGGGCCAGAAGCGATGACGCTCAGGTCATTGCCAATCACATCGGAAATAATTAGAGAAATTACAGTAGCTGGAGAAAAATACCTGCCAAGCTGTCCGCCTTTTACTTGTGATAGATGTTTACGAACACAATTGATTTCAGAAATCTCAGCTCCGGATTCAAGCAATACACGGGTGACTTTTTGTTTATCTTCAAGAGTAATATCATCAACAGGGCATGGCATTAAAGCCGAACCACCTCCGGAGATAAGACAAATCACGATATCATTTTCTGATATATGATATTCGGATTTCAATTGCAGCATCACTTTGACAGCCTTTACACCATTATCATCAGGGACAGGGTGTCCGGCTAGTTCGACAGATATCTTCTCTGTGTTGATATCTACTACTCCATATTTGTCTGTAACAACACCAGCGCAAATATTGATGGTCCCAAGTATGTGCTCGAGAGACCGAGCCATCGCAGCGGTCGCTTTTCCCCCACCTATAACGAATACCCTCCTACGTGAAAGATTAAAATGATGATTATTAATAGACAGAATTCGATTTATTTCGTCGAATTTGACTGAAGCAAACAAAATCACTGAAGGCGCCACGCGTGAAATCCCTGCTTCAAGTATGGCTATTGCCTTTTGACGTTTTAGAGTAATTGCTAATTCGTTCCTATTTTTTATGATATTATTACGGCTGCTTTCTATTCCCATATATAACAAATTTTACCATGTTGTTTTATCACGTCACTCTAGTAGTTAGCCTGCCAGTATGTCAAGGAAGGAAGCTAAACATTGCTTAGCCAATCAGCTAAACGATATAATCAATTTATTCTGTTATCAGGATGGTAGTAGGTAGTGAACAACAACTTCGATAAATTTAAAGGCTCGGCTGAATATGTCACCTCAGAACCATTACGTAATGCAGTGAATGTATCGATAGCGCTAGGCCGTCCACTCTTGATCAGGGGAGAACCAGGTACCGGAAAAACATTGCTGGCACACAGCATAGCAAAAGGACTGGAAAAAACATTGGTCACCTGGAATATTAAGTCGACGACTAAAGCCCATGACGGGTTGTATATCTATGATACCGTACAACGGCTTAATGACAGCCGCTTTTCAGATAAAGACGTTTCTAAGATAACCAACTACATCCATCTCGGTAAACTTGGTCAAGCATTTACCGCTTCAGAACGAATTGTCCTGCTCATCGATGAGATAGACAAAGCTGATATTGAATTTCCCAATGACCTTCTTAATGAAATCGATGAAATGAGTTTCTACATCCCGGAGACAGATACCACCATCGCTGCCAAAAACCGGCCGATTACAATCATTACTTCAAATGCTGAGAAAGAGCTACCTGATGCATTCCTAAGGCGCTGCATCTTCCACTATATCGAATTTCCCGACCATGAATTAATGTCAAAAATAATCCACGTACATTTCCCGGATATTGAGGAAAATTTGCTTCGTGAAGTAGTCAAAGCTTTCTATAATCTAAGAAAAATTGATGATATCCGAAAGAAGCCATCAACTAGTGAACTAATCGACTGGCTGAAAGCACTAATTGCAGCAGGAATACCCTATCAAAACATCACCCGCGACTTGCCTTTCGTCGGTACCTTACTGAAAAAAGAAAACGATTATAATTACCTGGCTAAGGTACGTGCAGCAGGAACATATCGATAAGATGTTCACTGAGTTTTTCTATACATTAAGGCGTCATAAAGTACCGGTATCGCTTACCGAATGGATGATGCTGATGCAGGCACTCGACGGCGGATACGTAGGAAACCTTGACGACTTTTATTTTATGGCAAGGGCTATCCTGGTAAAAAGCGAAGCTCATTTTGACAGCTATGATGTCGCCTTTCAGGAATATTTTAACGGGGTAACTGGGCCGGTCGAAATCCCTGAAGAAGTTTTAAAGTGGACAAGAGAAGCACTGGAACAGTTGAAATTCCAATTGGGAGAACTTCCTGAATTTGAGCCAATGACGCTCGAAGAGTTGATGCGGGAATTTGAAAAACGGCTCAAAGAACAAAAAGAACAACATGACGGGGGAAGTCATTGGATAGGGCGGCGGGGAACGTCACCTTTCGGTAATTCCGGTTATCGTCCCGGCGGCATCAGGATCGGCGGCCATGGCGGTAACATGAACGCCATTAAAATCGCCGGTGAGAGACGTTTCCGAAATTACCGCGATGATATGGTCCTCGATGTACGACAGATAAAAATGGCATTGAAACGAGTTCGCCAGTTAAGCCGTATCGGTCTGGAAGATGAGCTTGACTTGGAAGGTACCATCGATTCTACCGCTCGTAATGCAGGTGATCTCGAACTAATATGGCAGCGCAGCCGCAAGAATGCAGCAAAAGTGCTTTTATTGATGGATGCCGGGGGTTCCATGGATCCATATGCGGCATTATGCAGCCAGTTATTTTCAGCAGCACATTCTAGCGATCATTTCCGGGATTTTCAATATTACTACTTCCATAATTGTATCTATCACAATCTCTACAAGGACATCGAAAGACGACAAACGGTTAGTACTGAACAAATACTGCGTAACCTGGAAAGTGATTACAAGGTTATCTTGGTAGGGGATGCCATGATGGGGCCATGGGAACTAACAGAGAAACAAGGAGCTATCAGTTATTTCGACTTAAACGATACTCCAGGTTTATCGTGGTTAAAACGTTTTGAACGGCACTTTACTCACTGCACATGGTTAAATCCGTATAATGATGAAAAGTACTGGCACAATACTTCATCGATAAATATGATAGGTAACGTTTTCCTGATGTTTCCCTTAACACTAGATGGGCTTAACCGGGCTGTCCGTAAACTAACAGTAAAAAAGTAATAATTTCTTTATCTGAATTTCCAGGAGAGAAAATGGCAACTATCAATCTAAATATCAACGGCCGGAATCTAGAAACTGGACAAGGGATTTCGGTCTTAACTGCCGCGCTAAGAGCTGGTATATATATTCCTAACCTATGTTACCACCCGGACTTAACTCCCTTATCCGAAGTAAAACCGGATATGGCATGCCAGCTTTGCCTTGTGGAGTTAAATGGGCAGATTGTACTCTCCTGTGATATACAAGCCACCAGTGGAATGGTTATCAGGACAGATACCCCTGAAATACAGGAAAAACGACGCCGGTTATTAACCGATATCCTGAGAAGACATCCCAATGCTTGTCTTACCTGTTGGCGAAAAGAACACTGCGGACCTGCTGATACTTGCCTGCGGTCAGTGGCCCTGGAAGAAAGGTGTGTACTTTGTTCCTCCAACAAGCGATGTGAACTACAGAAAGTATTCGAACATGTCGGAGTTAATGAATTAGCTCCTTCATTCAACAAGCAATTGCCGGTACGCGAGGACAGCCCCTTTTTTATCAGGGATAACAATCTGTGTATCAACTGTCAAAAATGTGTACGTGCTTGTTCGGATATTCGAAAAGCAGGCGTTATCGAGTTTGCCTATCCCTGTCATAAAGCTTGTCCTGCCGGTATCGATATCCCCCGCTATATCAAGGCAATCGGCCGGGGCCGCCCGGGAACTGCCCTGGCGGTGATTCGCGAAAAAGTACCTTTCCCAGGAGTATTAGGCAGAGTTTGTATCCACCCCTGTGAAGGAGAATGTCAGCGAGGGAAAATAAACGAGAGTCCCCTACAAATCCGACTATTAAAACGGTATGCCGCCGACTATGGCGATGATAAATGGAAGCTTAAAAGTAAAAAATTATCTCTCACGGGGAAAAAAGTAGCAGTAGTAGGGGCTGGCCCGGCCGGCCTTACGGCAGCTTATTACCTGGCAAAGGCCGGGCATTCAGTAACTGTTTTTGAAGCCCAGCCAAAACCAGGGGGGATGATGCTGCTGGGAATCCCGGAATACCGGTTACCAAGAAATATACTGGACGGGGAAATAAACGAAATTACATCGGTTGGTGTAGAGATTAAAACAAATACCCCGGTGAAAGAGATAGACGGGTTGTTTAAACAAGGTTTTAAAGCCGTTTTTCTCGGCCTGGGGGCGCACCAGGGCATGAAACTTGGTGTCGAAGGCGAAAATTTACCCAGGGTTACCGAGTCTGTGGAATTCTTGCGGCGTGGTAATCTCGGCGAAAAAATCGACGTCGGCGAACGAGTCGGAGTTGTTGGGGGTGGAAACGTAGCAATTGATGCCGCCCGCATGGCAATCCGTTTCGGAGCAAAGAGAGTCACAATGTTCTACCGACGCACGAGGGCAGAAATGCCGGCGGCTGAAGAGGAAGTCGAAGCTGCCCTGGCGGAAGGAGTAAAAATACTTTACCTGACCGCTCCGGCTAAAGTAACCCAGGAAAATCGAGTCCTGAAATTCTATTGTACCCGGATGAAATTAGGAGAACCGGATGCCAGTGGACGTCCCCGTCCGGTCCCTATCGAAAATAGTGAATTCGCTACTGATGTAGACTCTCTTTTGGTAGCTATCGGCCAGCGCCCGGATGTTCCACCTGAAATGAAAGTTGATTGCGGACGAGGCAACATTATTAAGGTAAACACAGATATGATGTCAAACCGTCCGGGTGTGTTTTCCGCAGGTGACTGCGTAAGTGGTCCGGCATCAGTAATCGGAGCTATTGCTGGAGGAAGAAAAGCAGCAGAAGCAATCGATAGATTTCTGGGAGGAACAGGTGATATAGAAGAATCTCTGGTTTCTCCGCAGGAATCCATAATAATACCCGAAGTAGATCTCATTGCCGAAAAACAGGCAAAGACTAATCATTTAGATCCGACGAAAAGCATAACTTCGTTCGAAGAAGTAGAAAAGGGTTGGAACCATGAAACAGCAATGGCAGAAGCCCAGCGGTGCTTACGCTGTAACGTGATTGCCCCGGTTGAAGGAAAGAGTATAGAAGAAGCCAACTGCCAGTTCTGCGGAGCCTGTGTGGACGTTTGCCCGACCGGAGCATTAATAGAAAGAAACGCCGCCTTCGCCGGACCGATTAACAAAACAGTTAAAACCACCTGCCCTTACTGTGGAGTAGGCTGCCAAATCGAACTGGAAGTCAAAGATAATAAAGTCATCAATGTCATACCGGCTAATGGACCGGCTAACCAAGGCCAGGTCTGTGTCAAAGGCAGGTTCGGCCAGGATTTTGTGAATAGCCCGGAAAGGTTGACTACTCCCTTGATTAAGAAGAACGGGCAACTGGTTCCGGCTTCCTGGGAAGAAGCAATCGCATTGATCGCCGAAAAATTCACTGGATATAAACCTGAAGAAACGGCAGTAATTTCTTCGTCACGTACGAGTAATGAAGATAATTATGTGGCACAAAAGTTTGCCAGGGCAGTGTTGGGGACGAATAACGTGGACAACTGCGCACGAGTTTGACATGCCCCGACGGTGGCCGGTCTGGCCACCACCTTCGGTTCCGGTGCAATGACCAATAATATCCAGGATCTGGGTAATGCTGCTTGCATCATGGTAGTCGGTTCTAATACTACCCATGCCCATCCGATTATTGGTTTAAAAATGAAACAGGCAGCCGTCAATGGTACCAAATTAATCGTAATAAATCCCCGTGAAATAGAACTGTGTAAATATGCCACCATATGGCTAAGACTCCGTATCGGTACCGATATTCCACTCATCATGGGTATGATCCGGGTTATCATTGAAGAAGGGCTTGAAGACAAAGCTTTTATCAACGAACGTTGTGAAAATTTCGATGCTGTGAAAGATAGCTTAAAAGATTATCCGCTTGACAAAGTGGAAATGATCACTGGGGTACCTCGCCACCAGATAGTGGCGCCGCCCGTTTATACGCCACCAGTAAACCAGCTGCCGTTTGTTACACCCTCGGTATTACCGAACACACTCATGGTACCGACGGTGTAATGGGACTGGCAGACCTGGTCATGGTTACCGGGAATATCGGCAAACCCGGCACTGGTTTAAATCCCTTGCGCGGACAGAACAATGTCCAGGGCGCCTGTGATATGGGGGCATTGCCAAATGTCTATTCCGGTTATCAGAGTGTAGATAATCACGAAGTGCAAACGAAATTCGAGAATGCCTGGGGAGTAAAACTAAACCCAGTCCCCGGACTAAAGCTGACCGAGATGTATCAGGCTGCATATGATAAAAAACTAAAAGGTATCTTCCTGATCGGTGAAGACCCCGCTTTGAGTGAGCCGGATATCCATCATGTGGTACATGCCCTGAAGAACCTGGAATATTTCGTGGTCATGGAATTATTCCTTACTGAGACCGCCAAATTGGCTGATGTCGTCCTACCATCAGCTAGTTATGCCTCTGATGACGGAACCTTTACTAATACGGAACGCCGCGTCCAACGGGTACGCTTTGCAGTCAGTCCGCCGGGTGAAGCAAGGCCGGTTTGGGAAACCATCAGCCATGTAGCCCGGAAGATGGGAGGTAAAGGGTTTGACTATACTCATGCATCACAGGTATGGGTAGAAATGATTTCTTTAACACCCAGTATGGCGGGGATAACTTACGAAAGGCTGGAAAATGTTGGGCTGCAATGGCCATGTCCAACCACCGACCACCCAGGGACCCCGATACTGCATACGAAGGTATTTAGCCGCGGCAAGGGGCACTTCATGCCATTAAGTTACCGTACTTCTACTGAATTACCTGATGCAGAATACCCGTTAATACTAACCACAGGGCGCCACCTGTATCATTATCACACAGGAACTATGACACGCCGGACAGCCGGATTGGAAAAGTTATACGGAGAAGAATGGGTAGAAATAAACTCTCAAGATGCACGGGATATGGGGATTAACTATGGAGATAAAGTGAAAGTTGCTTCACGGCGTGGTGAAGTCACCGTCCGGGCTAAGATAACAGAGGTCAATCCGGTAGGGTTGGTTTATATGAATTTTCATTTCACAGAAAGCCCTACTAATGTATTGACTATTAACGCTCTTGACCCGATATCCAAGACCCCTGAGCTAAAAGTCTGTGCAGTAAAGATAACAAAAATAAGTTAACACGCACTAAAAGAACAAATGTGAATTGGCAATTGGGGCTGGCTTGTTTCGGTTAACGGCATAATAAGGTTGAAGTAGGTCAGCCATCGAATTATAATGGCAGTGGTGGAAAATTACAGGTTGAATTTTTCATTGTAAAGTAATTGATTGGAGACAATCCAAACCGGGGATTTTTACTTTAGGATGTCTCCAGGGGGGTGCAGTCCGATGGCGGACTCGCAGGTTAGTAAGCAGCGGGGGAAAAATCAGAATTATACCCAGAATATTCCGGAGGTAACCGTGGAACGTGCTGAAGAAGTTCTATACGTTTGTGAAGGGGGATCCGGAGATGAAGCTAATATAACCGTCCAATTAAGAACAAAATTTCCCGGTATCGGGGGTACTATTTTCACTTATCAGGCACTTCCAGTAGCGCTCCGAACTGATTTCGACTTTTCACCTCAATGCGGGCATAAGATGTTTTATAAACATGCTGTTATCAAGAAACTGGAAGACTATTTTTTCATGAAAGGAGCCTACCGTTATCCCCATGTCACAAGGCCACTCGGTTCGACTGATGATTCCTATATCTATGAATGGGCTTTCGGGACAGACGGTTTTCCGTGGGAATATATCGAAACAGACGGAACAAGGATTTACCTTGACCTCGAAGAATGGGACCGTTTTGTAGGAGTATTCAGTGAAGCCGGGATTGACCTCGCTATCGATTGTTCAGACCCTAATGACGGCCGTATCTCCAAGAACATCATCCACCAATTATGCTATTCACAGACGACAAACCTACGCAGTCTAAACCGGATATGGAAGAGGGTGGATTTCGGAGACCGCAGCATACGGTTCAATTTTGACAAACTTGAGAAATATCTCGTCGACAGTAAACAAGAACTTGGCGTAAATCTATCACCCGGTCGGTTTGAATTTTTACAATTAGCCTGTCAATATCTCAGTCCGCATCGGGATATCAAAGAAAAAGACCTTGGAAAACTGGAACAAATGACCCTGGATTACCGTTCTTCAACCCTGGCACACCTGAATACCAGAGGTGTTGAATCGTCACCAGAAATAGCACTCAGCCTACCTTGAACAATCCATCTAAGTTCATATCACTTTATCGAATTTTCTGGTTTTTTATATCTATTAATTGACATAATATATTTTCAAAACGTATAATATGCGACATACACTCAACCGTGATCCTCAAACCAAATCATCATTCTACTATGGTTATGTTGTTGTATCAGCTTCAGCTCTAATACTCGTCGTGATGCATGGTATTAGCTCCAGTTTCGGGATTTTCTTTAATCCCCTCCAGGAAGAATTCGGTTGGAACCGGGCGACGATCTCAGGAGCCACCTCAATTTCCTTTTTTGTATTAGGTTTATTCTCTATCATCACCGGCAGGTTAACCGATCGGTTTGGCCCTAAAGTAACACTGGCACTCAGTGCCGTTATAATGGCTGCAGGTTATCTCCTCATGTCTACTCTCCACACCGTGTGGCAACTTTATCTTTTTTATGGGCTGATAATTTCGATGGGCAACAGTGGTGGCGATATGGCACTATTGCCAACCGTAGCCCGGTGGTTTGTCAAACGTAGAAGCCTGATGAGCAGCATTGTCAAAGCCGGAACCGGGACCGGTATGTTCGTCATGCCGCTATTATCTGCATGGTTGATAGTTAGTTTCAACTGGCGGACCGCCTACCTGGTACTGGCCATATTAGCCTTTGTCGTGATACTGGGATTATCCAGATTTATCAAACGAGATCCGATCGAGATGGGATTAAAGCCATATGGTGAAGTAGAAGCAACCGACGCAAACCATAATATTCCGGGTATTAACTTGAATCTTCGAGAAGTACTGCGGACGCCTCAATTCTGGATATTGTGTGGTACTTATTTCCTGATTTGGTATGTATCACAATCAACAATGATTCATACAGCTCCTCACGCGGTCGATATCGGACTTTCAGTAGGCCAGGCAGCCGGAGTAGTATCTACTATCGGCGGAGTCAGTATTCTTGGCCGGTTAACTATGGGGACTGCCGGCGACCGTATCGGTACACGTAAAACACTAACCATATGCCTGCTGATAATGCTTGCTGCTCAAATATGGCTCCAGTTTGCTTCTGAATCATGGATGCTTTACATATTTGCCACGGTGTATGGATTTGCACATGGTGGAGTCTTTGCTATTATCTCCCCATTATTGGCTGACCTTTTTGGCCTGAAGTCGCACGGTAGTAACCTCGGAGTATTATTTTTTCTTGGTATGATCGGCGGGGCTATCGGGCCAATCGTTACTGGCCGGATTTATGATCTGATGAATACATATAAGGCCGCATTTACTATTATGCTGATATGTATGACCGCTGCCTTCACCCTGGCATTATTCTTACGGCCAGTAAAACAAACTATTCCCACTAAATAACGATCCGGCCTGATTGCCCAAAATCTGCAGTCCCGTTATAATCCACAGAAGAATCAATACAATATCTGTTTCCCGGAGGAACTATCGTGAACAAAAAAATTAGAATTGGGGTATTAACTGCCGGCGGAGACTGCCCGGGCATGAATGCGGCGCTTAGAGCGGTAGTGAAAAAAGCTATCTTGGAACATGATTACGAAGTAATCGGTATTGAGGATGGCTATGAAGGAATGATACGTAACAGGTACCGTCACCTGACGTACGGAGACGTTTCTGGAATCATTACTACCGGAGGTACCATTCTCGGCACTTCCAACAGTGCTGACCCCTATGCTTACGCGGCACGGCATGGAAACCGGGCAACAAAGAAAGATGTCTCGAAAACAGTGTTGAATAATATCAGTAAAATGGGAATAGAATCCCTGGTATGTATCGGTGGTGACGGTTCTTTTTCCGTTGCCGACCGTCTGACAACCGATGGTATTTCAATAGTGGGGGTACCAAAGACAATAGATAACGATGTGATGGGAACTGAAGTAACGATAGGCTTTGACACGGCACTATCGGTAGCTACTGAAGCTATCGACCGTATACACACAAGTGCTCAATCACATCACAGGGTGATGATTGTCGAAGTCATGGGACGGAATGCCGGTTGGTTGGCTCTTATGTCCGGAATCGCGGGAGGTGGAGATATTATCCTTCTACCTGAAATTCCATATAATATTGAAAATATAGTCAGCCGGGTTAAAGAACGAAGCCGCCGGGGAAAGAAATTTACTATAATCGTAGTATCCGAAGGAGCAAAACCTGTAGGAGGCCAGGTTGTCGTAAAACGCTTGGTCAATTATAGTGCTGATCCAGTCAGGCTGGGCGGCATCAGTTTTACTTTAGCCGAACAGATAGAAGGGATAACCGGAATCGAGACACGAGCCCTGGTATTAGGCCACCTGCTTCGAGGCGGCACGCCAACGGCAACTGACCGGGTCCTGGCCACGAGTCTGGGAACCAAAGCAATGGACCTGATATCGAGCAGGCAATATGGATATATGGTCGGGATTACAGCAAATCAAATAATAAAGGTCCCCTTCACTGCCGTGGCAAACCGGCAACGGATCGTCCCAATCAACAGTCCACTAATCGTTTCTGCCCGTGCTGTGGGAACCTGCTTCGGAGATGGTTAAGAGGCCGAATATGTCGAAGAAAGCTATAGCCGTATATGGTTCATGGAAATCGCCTGTCAGTTCCGGCCTCATCTCTTCAGGGACAACGAGGTTCGAATCTCAGATATCCACATGTAATGATAACATATACTGGATCGAGAGCCGGCCTACTGAAGAAGGACGTTCGGTGATTGTTTGCTGGTCACCGGGGAAAGGACTATTAGACATCAATCCAAAACCTTACAATGCCAGAACACGTGTCCATGAATATGGAGGCGGGGCATTTCTGGTAAATAATGGGGTAGTGTATTTCTCCCATTATTCCGATCAGCGTATCTATAAAAAAGATTTACACGGCGACATAGCACCAATCACCCCGGAAGGTCAACTTAGATTTGCTGATGGCATCATTGATCACCAACGCTACCGGATAATATGTATATGCGAGGACCACTCTAACCCTCAAAAACAAGCGATCAACAGCATTGTAAGTATTAATCTTGAAAATAAAGAAATCAACACCCTGGTATCCGGTAACGATTTCTATGCTTCACCGAGACTCAGTCCCGATGGAAATAACTTAGTTTGGCTGACATGGAACCATCCGAATATGCCTTGGGACTATACCGAAATCTGGTCGGGTGATATCTCAGAAGAAGGCGGGATAACAAAAGTAGTAAAAATAGCAGGTAATGAACAGGACTCCATATGTCAACCTCGTTTTGCCCCGGATGGGACTTTATACTTTATTTCAGAAAGAACCGGATGGTGGAACTTGTACCGCTGGATTGATGGTCAGGCAGAACCACTATATCCAATGGAAGCTGAATTCGGTAGTCCACAGTGGGTGTTCGGTGTATCGAATTATGATTTCGAACCCTCCGGAAATATTATATGTTCTTATATTAAATCTGGTATTTCGTATTTAGCCGTCCTGAACCCGATTACCAAATCATTACGAAACATTGACATCCCCTATACAACGATAAGCGCCGTAAAAGCTAGTCCCGGAAATGCAGTATTACTAGCCGGATCTCCTACTGAACCAAATTCTATAATCAGAGTACGGCTCATAAATGGAAAGGTGGAAGTAATCCGAAAATCCAACATTTCTTTTGTCGACCCCGGCTATCTTTCCATTCCTGAAACAATTGAGTTTCCAACCGAAAATCACCGTTTCGCCTATGCTTACTATTACCAACCAAAAAATCGAGATTTTATAGCCCCTAAAAATACAAAACCACCCCTATTGATATTTAGTCACGGCGGCCCCACCAGTGCTACCTCTAGTACATTCAATCTAGCCATCCAATTCTGGACCTCCCGGGGTTTTGCAGTGGCCGATGTCAATTATGGAGGGAGTACAGGCTACGGGCGAGAATACCGACAACGTTTAAATGGGCAGTGGGGTATTGTGGATGTTGATGATTGTGTGAATTGTGCTCGTTATCTTATTGAACAAGGTAAAGTTGATGCCGACGCATACAGCAATCCGGGGTGGCAGTGCCGGAGGTTATACAACACTGGCAGCACTAACTTTTAGAAATGTCTTTAAAGCTGGTGCCAGTTACTATGGGGTAAGTGACCTCGAAGCCTTGGAAAAAGATACGCATAAATTTGAATCACGTTATCTCGACCGTCTAGTCGGGCCGTACCCCGAAAGACGCGACTTGTATTCACAACGGTCGCCTATCAACCATGTAGATAGGTTATCTTGCCCAATCATCTTTTTCCAGGGGAATGAAGATAAAGTAGTACCTCCACCTCAGGCAGAATTAATGGTCAATGCACTCAGGAAAAAAGGATTACCGGTAGCCTATTTGTTATTCGAAGGAGAACAACATGGTTTCCGGCAGGCCAGGAATATCAAACGAGCTCTCGATGCCGAACTATACTTTTATTCCATAATATTTAGCTTTACCCCAAGTGATATTATCGAACCGGTACAAATTGAGAACTTATTATAGGTTTACCAGTTTTACCAGACAATATTCTTTTTGCCCTTTACGTAGTACCAAGGCTTGTCCTTCTATCGATTCCTGGAGTGACACCATTCTCCGGGCATCGTTATTTCTGATATTTTGCAGATAAATTCCACCGCCTTCGATGAGACGGCGGGCTTCACCCTTTGATTTTGCCAAACCAGTCCTGACCACCAAATCAACCAGTGATATACCATTGCCGCTAAATTCGTTTTTACCGATTTCAATTGATGGTGCTTCGGCAAATATATCAAGTATATCCTGAAGTTTCTGGTTTTTAATCTCTTCGCCAAACAAGACACGAGAAGCTTCTTCTGCCCGGATAACAGAGTCTTCCCCGTGTACCCGCCTGGTTACTTCGCGAGCCAGTTCGCGTTGAGCTTCACGGCGTTCAGGATAATTCTGAACTAAAGATGCTAATTCGTCGATTCGTTCCCGTGGCAGCATAGTCAATACCTTGAGAAAATTGATGACATCATTATCATCACTATTAAACAAGTATTGATAGAAGCGGTACGGTGAAGTTTTTCGAGGATCTAGCCAAATCGCCCCACCGACACTCTTGCCCATTTTTGCTCCGGCTGAAGTGGTCAATAAAGGATATACCAGGGCATGAGCTGTTTTTCCATGTACTTTACGGATAAGATCGACACCGGCCGTGATATTTCCCCATTGGTCACTACCACCCATCTGTAGAATGCAGTTATACCGTTCAAACAGAGTAAGAAAGTCATAAGACTGTAATAAGACATAACTGAATTCAGTGTATGAAATGCCTTCTTGTTCCATACGCCGCTTAACCGATTCCTTCGCGATCAGGGCATTCACAGAAAAGTACTTCCCGATATCCCTTAGAAAATCAGTCAACGGAGTAGTCGTCAACCAATCGGCGTTATTAACCAACATCGCCGGGTTGATCTTCGATTGAAAATCCAAGTATTGGCTGAGTTGCACTTTGATACCTTCGATATTGAAAGCTATTTCTTCCTTGGATAATAGAGGCCTTTCGTTGGACTTCCCGCTAGGGTCACCAATTAACCCGGTACCACCCCCTGCAACGGCGATCGGTGTATGCCCGAATTGTTGCAGTCGGATAAGTCCCATGATCGTCAGTAGATTACCGACGTGAAGGCTCGGAGCACTAGGGTCAAATCCAATATATGCGGCAATCTTTTCTTTGGCCATTAGTTCGCGTAAGCCATCGGTAGCCGAGTATACCAGGCCTCGCCACTCGAATTCATCAAAGACATTTGTAACAACCATATTTCCTCCTCAACCAAACAGTAAAACAGAAAGACCCTCCACCGGGGAGGGTCTTTTGTATTAACCTGATTTAAGAAATACTAAAGCAAAACCTCCCGGTTGTTTCCGGTATTTAAGTAATAGTAGTATTCACACGAAGCATGAAATAAGGAAGACATCTTCTCACCTGACCTTTCCGGAAGTCTAACATAGTCATTATTTACTGTCAATGTCAATCCTCATCGTGGAATAATTATCGCATCTATATCTATCATTTAACTAAATTGACATTTGTAATTATTGTAGTAATATAATACATTTACTACAATAATTAATTTACAGATATGGATACTTCCAATAAAGGGAAAAAGAAAAACCTTATTATCACCACTACGATAAAACTGTGGCAGCAAGCGCATAACATCAACAAAGTGAGTCTTGAAGAAATCGCACGCGAAGCCGGAATTTCACCAACGACCGTATACAACAACTTCGAAACACGGGAAGGATTGGTACAAGCGGTTATCGAATACCTCTCCCGGCAAATAGTTGACCGGATGCAGGCCTTACTGAAAAGTGACCTTTCATTTCCAGCTAAGATGCAGGGAATGGTCTCTGTGAAATTGAATACAGTCGACGGGATGCAAGCCGAACTGATTGAGAAAATATGGACGGACCCGGTTACCAGGCAATACATGAATGAAATTATCGAAAAAGATGCCAAACCGATATTTAGTGAAGTAATCGAGCAGGGGAAACGTGAAGGCTATATCCATCCTGATATCCCGGTAGAATTGTTCATACTATATTTTAACATCCTGGAAGCTGGTGGGGAAAGATATAAAAACGAAATCGCCCGGCTTTCTAACGATAAAGAAATGATGATCAATCTGGCCAGGTTGATGTACTTCGGAATTTTCAAGAAAGAGTTTAGTCTTGAATCCGGTAATGCATTGTCGAACAAGGAGTAATCATGAGCGAAAACGCCATTATCGTGGAGAATCTCAAACACCACTACGGAAATCTGGTTGCGGTTGACGGCATCAGTTTCCGAGTGGCGCGCCAGGAAATCCTGGGATTCCTGGGGCCGAATGGTGCAGGAAAATCGACTACCGTTCAGGTATTGACCGGCCAACTGCGTTTACAGAGTGGGAAAGTAGTTGTATTGGGTATCGATATAGCGAAGAACATTAAAGCCGTTCAAGCTAAAATCGGTATCTGTTTTGAGCAGCCTAATCTATATGAACAGATGACGGCATTAGAGAACCTGGAGTTGTTTGCCCGATTATTCGGGGTGAAGGGATTCAACGGCCAGGACTTACTCAAGAAAGTTGGTTTGGAAGGACGAGAGAAAGATAAAGTAAGTAACTACTCGAAGGGCATGAAGCAACGCCTTATGGTCGCCCGTTCGATGGTTAGCCAACCTGAGATACTGTTTCTTGATGAACCTACTTCAGGGCTTGATCCGGTATCGGCCGACTCAATCCGCCAATTAATCCTGAAAGAAAGAGACCGCGGGGCTACAATATTCCTCACCACTCATGATATGTGGGAAGCAGATAAACTATGTGACCGGGTTGCATTTTTGAATCAGGGTAAAATCGCGGCCCTGGATACCCCTGAAATACTAAAACAACGATATGGACAACGATCGATGGTACTGGAAATCACCCGCGACAACCGTCTGGAACCACGTACTATTACACTAGACCGGCCGGACACTCCGCAAATGATACAAGAATTATTCGCCAAGGAAAAAGTTGTTACCGCTCATAGCCAGGAAGCAACGCTGGAAGACATATTTCTCAAGATAACCGGCCGGAGATTGACGGAATGAGCAGCCAATTAGCCACTTTGTTAAAAAAGGACTTGATTCTTTTTACCCGCGACCGGTTTTACTTTTTAATCACAATTCTCGGAATAGTCATGTACGTCGTGATGTATTTCATTATGCCGCAAACATTGGATGAGACACTTAAACTCGGTATCTTTGCGCCGGGGATACCCGAAATAGAGAATATCGATGAGTCATTGGCTTTGGAAGAAGGAATCGACCTGCAAATTTATCAGTCGGAAGAAGAATTACGGGAAGCGGTGAACAATAATGAACGCAGTTCGGGGATCGTATTACCGGAACACTTCATGGATACCCTGGCAAATGGTGAAAAACCAACTGTAACATTGTTTTTCTCTGCTTCAGCTCCTGAGGAACTTAAAATAGCCGTTACAACGATGGTTAATGAAATGGCTTCGATGGCCGTAAACCAGGAGATAATACTCGAGATGCAAACAGAGGTATTAGGCCAGGACCTGATGGGGAACCAGATTCCATGGCGCAAACGGTTGATTCCGGCGTTGATAATATTCATACTGGGAACCGAAGTAATGAGTCTTGCCAGCCTGATAGCTACCGAGCTTGAACAAAAGACCATCAGAGCTTTATTAGTTACACCACTCAATCTCAATCAACTCCTTTCGGAAAAAGCGTTGCTTGGTATCTCGATGGCTTTTATACAGGTATTACTTTTCAGCGTCATTGTCGGGGCCTTTGCCCACCAAGCCCTGATAACAGCCCTGGTACTGATAGTCGGCTGCATACTGGTCACCGGTATGGGATTCCTTGTTGCGTCGATGGCACACGATTTAATGGGGGTCACGGCATGGGGAATGGTAGCGATGATCATCTTTGTTATTCCGGCTATCGGAGGTATAATACCCGGGCTGCTGGCAGACTGGGCAAAGATAATCCCTTCATACCACTTAACCGAAGCGATAACTCAACTAGTAAACTACAAGGCTGGTTTCGATGCCATTTCCGAAAACGTCCTCATCATGCTGGGTTGGAGTATTTTGTTTGCTGTCATCGGGATACTGACTTTGAGGAGGCGATACGTATGGGCATCAGGAAACTAGCCACACTAATCGGAAAAGAACTCCTTCACGGGCCCCGGGGATTCATATTGGTGATGGTCATTGCAGCCCCATTGTTAATCACCCTGGTCATCAACCTTGCATTGGGCAATCTCTTTAGTGGTATTCCCCAATTAGCCGTATATAGTGAAGGCACATCCCAATTTATAAGCACACTGGAGGAATATCCGCAGATTGAATCCAAACTATATTCATCAATGGATAGCCTTAAAGATGCAGTGGAAAGAGGGGCTGCCGATATGGGCATCGTGTTACCAGACAGCTTGGATAACGATATCGCCAACGGAAAAAAGACAACCGTCATGTTTTATGTGTGGGGCGAAAGCCTGGCGAAAGACCGGCTGGTAGTCACGAGTACTGTAATGCAAGCAGCCCGTGATTTTACAAACCAACCGGAGCCGATTATCCTGGAATCGGTTACCCTTGGAGAAGAGATTTCTATTCCCTGGAGTCAACGGTTAATGCCGCTTACAGTAATGATGGCGGTATTTTTTGGCGGTTTGATGATACCGGCGGTATCACTGATCAATGAAAAGCAGAAACGTACATTACAGGCGCTAGTAGCAACACCAACTTCTATAATTAATATACTATTAGCGAAGGGAATAGTTGGAGCGCTGCTCAGTATAGTCAATGGGAATAATCATCCTGCTACTAAACCTGGCATGGGGCAACGCCCCGGTTTTCTTGTTGCTTATCCTCATGATAGCTGCAAGCATGGCTTCGATGTTTGGCTTGATTTTAGGCACGACAATAAAGGATATGAACACCCTGTTTGCGGTATGGAAATTCGGCGGCGTACTGCTTTTCGGCCCGGCAATCATTTATATGTTTCCATCCTTACCGCAGTGGCTAGGGTACTTATTCCCGACCTATTACATAGTCCGCCCGATCATGGATATCAGCCTGGGCACAATCACCGCCACGACATTATGGTTGACTCTAATCGCCCTGGTATGCACCATCATACTGGCGGTACTGGAATTAAGGCTGGCAAGCCGTTTTACCGGAGAGAGATTAAGCACAACCAGTAAATTAGCCGAAACATAGATTGACGCAAGCACCCTATCAAGTCACTCACGGCGGGAAATAACCGTGAGTGACTTTTTGTTTAAACTTTCCTGCTATAATATGCGGAATACCAAGAGACAGGGATCATAACTAGACCAACATGAAATCAAAACTGACAAATTTCTTCTGGGGCGGCCTGACGATGGCCGTAACTTTCATATTGGGGCTGTATATTGCTGTCCACCAGAAGGTCTTTGTTGAAGAGCAGGGCATCGGTTCTCCGGATATTTCAGCGACACCGGCAATCCTCTATTTCCTGGCCGTCGTGGGAGTAATGGTGCTGGTCCTTTTTCTGATACCAGTAAAAAAACTGAAGTATGTATTCCGGGTGATCTTCACGATCATGTATGCCTGGGGGCCATTGATCCTGATATGGTTGGCATGGCCTGCGCTTAACGAATATGTGATATATGCCCTCGCTCTGGGCTGCGGACTGCTGTGGTTATTCTGGGCACGGGTATGGCTGCAGAATCTATTATTAATGATCAGTTTAGGGGCGATGGGTTCGGTGTTCGGCTTTTTCTTCATGTCACCGTGGGCTTTCATCATCGTCATGGTAGTAGTCAGCATCTACGATTTTCTGGCGGTAAAGTTCGGATTGATGGTATGGATGGCTGACAAGCTATCGGAAACGACGACATTGCCGGCTTTCATCTTTCCCAGGGACATTAAAGACTATACGCTGAGCGTGTATCAATTCAACGTGAGTGAACTAGCGGACACTGCCCCGGAAAAACGGGAGTACTCTATTTTAGGCGGCGGGGACATTGCTTTTCCCCTGATGCTGGTATCATCCACTTTTTTTCAAAAAGACATGACGGCTGCAATCATGGTCGCCGGGTTCGCTATAATCGGACTGATGGCAGCTTACCTAATCCAGATGTGGTGGCTGAAAGGCAAACCGATGCCGGCCCTGCCGCCGATCGCCGCCCTCTCGATCATCGGTTATCTGCTGACCAACCTGATATCCGCTTGAAAATAGCCGTACCATAAGCGGCAGCACAAAGATTTGACGTACAGCCTGAAAACAGTTTAGTGTGTAGATATGCTGCCGCATTTTGAAATAGGGCCGATACGCCCGCCCAGTGAAGGCGGCGGGAATTCATTACTGGTGCGCTTTACCCGCAACTGCCCCTGGAGCCGCTGCCGTTTCTGTTCCGGAAGCCTTTATGACCGCGCAAAATTCGAACTCCGTCCGATGGAAGAGATAAAGAATGACATCGACGCAGTAAAACAGATCGCCGATGTCATTAAGAGCGTGTCCCGGCAGGTGGGGAGAGGGGGAAAAGTCGATGAGGTAGTGGGGACCGCCATCGTACGCAGCCGACCGGAATTACAGTCGGACCAATGCTTCGTGACGGTGTTTTACTGGTTATACGCCGGCGGCCGGACGGCTTTCATTCAGGATGCCGATTCTTTGATAATGCGCACACCGGAACTGGCGGAAGCCATAACTTACATGAAGACCACCCTACCAAGCCTGGAAAGAATAACCTCGTATGCCCGGTCGAAGACGATTTACCGGAAATCAACCGAAGAGATGAAGCTGTTAAAGAGCAGCGGATTGGACCGTCTGCATGTCGGATTGGAAACCGGCGACGATGAACTACTAACGCTGGTGGATAAGGGCGTCACGGCCGAACAACATATCGCCGCCGGTAAAAAAGTAACCGAAGCGGGCATGGAACTGTCGTTGTATATCATGCCGGACCTGGGGGGAAGAAAGTATTCCAAGCAGCATGCGCAGAACACTGCCCGGGTACTTAATACCATCAATCCCCACTATATCCGGTCGAGGCCGTTCATCCCCCGCCCGCCAACCCCGCTGTTCGATGATTACCAGGCGGGGAACTTCCAGGCTTCTTCACCCCACGAACGCCTGCAGGAATTAAAACAGCTAGTCACGGACCTGGAGGTTACTGCGCACTTGTGCTTCGATCACCTGGGCAACGCCTGGTCGGGAAAAGACGGCCGGCCGCTGTTCCGCCGTGACTATGAAGGTTACAAATTCCCGGAAGAGAAACAGCTGGTACTGGACCTGATCGAGGAAGGATTGCAGCTGGATGAATCCCGGCATACGCATGTCCGGGAACTGATGGGCCTATCCCGCCTTTAACAACTGCCGCAAACAAACCTCGATACGTTCCAGGGCTTCATCAATATCGGAAGCGGATATCATACGGTGAGTAACCAACCGAAACTGCCGTCCGCCGCGCGGGCTGACTTTAACACCCCGCTGAGAAGTATCCCGGATAAAGGCTTCGCTATCGATATTTGAAGCCAACTCGAAAAGCACGATATTAGTGGGAACACTGGCCGCGACCATCAAGCCGGGTACCTGCCGGAGGCCATCCGCTAAACGACGGGCGTTAGCGTGGTCCTCCGCCAATCTACCGGTATCATGTAAAGCGACCAGGCCGGCAGCTGCCAGAACCCCTGCCTGGCGCATACCGCCGCCAATCATTTTACGGTATTTACGGGCCCGTTCGATAAATTCCCTATCTCCGCATAATACTGAACCCACCGGAGCACTCAATCCCTTGGACAGGCAGAAGCCGACCGAATCAGCGTCATTTACCAGGTCGCGAGCCGGTACGCCCAGGGCAGCGGCTGCATTGAAGATGCGGGCACCATCGATGTGCAAACGTAAGCCATGGCGATGTGCGAGCCCGGCGACCGCGGAAGTATAAGCAACATCAAGAACCGCCCCGCCGCAACGGTTATGGGTGTTTTCCAGGCACACGAGGGTAGAAGGCGGATAATGGATGTTCTGACCACGGACAGCACTTTCGAAAACATCCAGGTCTATTTTGCCGTCCGGAGTATTCGGCACGGTATGTAAAACCACACCACCCAAAGCGGATACACCACCCACCTCATACCAGAAGATATGAGCCTGGCTACCGACAATGATCTCATCACCACGGCGGGCCTGGGCGAGGACGGAGATAAGGTTGCTCATGGTCCCGCTGGCGGTAAACACGGCGGCCTCTTTACCCATTAACTCTGCGCCAAGTTGTTCCAGGGCATTGACGGTAGGGTCTTCTCCATAGACGTCATCGCCTAGCGGGGCGGTGAACATCGCCTGCCGCATCTCGTCAGTAGGATGAGTGACCGTATCGCTGCGTAAGTCAATTACCTTGTCCATGATCCATCAACCTCAAATAGAGTTAACCTGCAACAATTCGATAAGTGTGCTGCAACAATCCCCAAATTGTCATTCTGAGAGGCAGCCTGACCACAATCAGCCGACCACGCTCGGAAGAATCCGTTCTCACAATAGAGAGACGGATCCTTTCGGCTTCGCCTCAGGATGACAGGTATGGTTCGATGTCATACTGAACGAAGTGACATTTCGGAGACTCTAAGATATTCTCAAGATTGTTTTTTATCAATGGAAAATACTAGTCCGTCCGTTTGCCGGTCAACGAGACGGCCATGCACAGATAAGGCCGGTCGATACGTTTCGTAACAATCGGGCAGTGATAGACACCTTTGGGGATAACCACGGCCGTAGGTTTATCAAAAACGTGTTTCTCTTCTTCGCCGAGAGCGCCGATAGAGAATTCGACCTCGGCACCGAGGTCGCTGAAATTACGGGGGTCGGAACCGATAAAGAAGATAGCCTCATCGTAATCATGGACATGGGGCTTACGCGACAGGCCGGTGATACCGGTCTCGAAGGCATAGGCATAGATGATGGAACAGTTATAAAAATCGCCCAGTTCCTTGGAGCCAACGTGCATGAGTTCCGTGTCTTTAAACTTGTTAATGGGTAAGGTCTTGATGCAGTCGCCATACCTGGTATCAACCATGAATTAACCTCCTAATCACATATCGAATATTTTGCCCGGGTTCATGATGTTATTGGGGTCGAAGGCCTTTTTAATACGGCGCAGGAGTTCAAGCTTGGGTGGATCGATAGCAATGCCGATATATTTCTTTTTGGCGATGCCGATACCGTGCTCGCCGGAAATAGTACCGCCCATAGCAATACCTTTCGTAAAAACCTCCTGGAAAAAATCAGACATGCGTTGTATAGCATCCGGGGAATCAGGAATGATGGGCGCCAGGTGAACATTACCGTCGCCGGCGTGGCCAACCATAAAAGTTTGAATGCCGGTACGGGCGCTGGTTTCCTTGACCATACGAATATAGTCGGGGATGCGGCTGCGGGGAACGACGATATCGGCAGCATCAGGTTTACGGCCCTGGACGATAGCCGGCCAGGCTTTTTCCCGGAAAGCCAATAGATCCATCGCCCGTTCGCCGCTGGCAATAAAGACATCGATGGCATTTCGTGCCAAACAAATCTCGCCGATACGGTTAGAGACATGACTGGCTTCCTCTTCGGTCTTTTCCTCGACGATAATCATAAGAGAAGCTTCAAAATTATGGATGGGCATCTCTTTACCACGAAATTGCTCGGTCAAATGAACAACCTCTTTGGTTAGGAACTCGATGCCCATGGGGAGAATGCCTTCTTTAAGGATATGAGGTACCGTTTCTATGGCCGTTTGGATATCATGGAATGGTACCAGGACGACATAACGCTGGCCCGGCGGAGGCATCAGTTTGATGATGACTTTGGTGATGACGGCCAGGGTCCCTTCGCAACCGGTGATGAGTTGGGTAAGGTCGTAAGCGGTAGACGATTTGATGTATTTACCACCGGTTTCGATAATTTCGCCGGTAGGCAAAACCGCTTCGAGGCCAAGCACGAAATTCCGGGTCACGCCGTACTTCACCGCCCGCATGCCGCCGGCATTAGTGGCGACATTACCACCGATGCTGGCCGAAAGTTCGCCTGGATAAGTGGGATAGTATAGATGGCGTTTATCTACTTCTTTATATAAATCGGTCAGGATAACGCCGGGTTCCAGGGTAGCGGTAAAGTTATCTTCATCAATCTCGAGAATACGGTTCATCTTCTCCAGCGACAGACAGATGCCGCCGTAAAGCGGGATAGCTCCGCCGGACAAGCCGGTGCCGGAACCGCGGGGGGTGACCGGAATCAAGTGCTGGTTAGCGAGTTTGAGAATCTGCGCTACCTGGGAAGTAGAGGTCGGCTTGACGACAACCTCCGGAGGATGGCCGGCGATATTTTCCGTCTCATCCTTGGCATAATTTTTCGTCTCTTCTCCAGAGATGATATTAGAATCACCAACAATCTGCTGGAGTTGGCTGATGATTACGGTAGTTACACTTCCATAGGTAGTTGGGCCAGGCATTAAAGCTCCTCCGTTCTAAAGGTTACGTCCATATCTAAACCAGGAATATAGCAATAATCCCGGCAAGTGCCTCGATATCGGCTAAATAAACGAATTCATCCTTACCGTGTATATTACATTCCGTGCGGATGGCCCCTAAACCGAAACTGGTACCATGCCAATCGTTGACCACGATCTGGGAGAGGTCACCGGAACCCATCTCACCGTATTTACCGGTAGTGCCGTGCACTTTCTTGATCGCCGCCGCCAGTTCATCCACAATGGCATCACGACAGGGGGGAAGGGGAGGGATGCTGAATCTGCTCTGGACCTCCCAATCAACGCCGGGTACCTGGGCCAGGGCATCCAGGATCTCTTTTTCAGCATCAGCGAGGTTCTCTTCGGGAATTAGACGGCGGTCGATGGTGATAACACAGGAATCAGGCACGATATTGGATTTCAAACCGCCTTCGATCTTGTTGATGTTGAGCCGGGGCTGCATTTTCTTCAGCCCGGTTTCGGGGGAAACCGCGACTGCAGAACGGCGGCGGGTGACCTTCGCCTTGAGGAGAAGCAGGGCAGTCAGGAGGAGAGCGGCGTTTTCGACGGCATTCACACCGAGGTGGGACAAGCCGGAATGGACGGATTTGCCCTTTACCTTGATTTCCATCTGCAGGGCGCCGAGGCCGGTGATACAGACGAAACCGAAGCTGGAATCAAGGGAAAAAACATAAGCCCCCTCAACCGGCGCCAGGAAGCGGGTGATGTAGCGAAGTTGGCTAGCCTGGCTGACTTCTTCGTCGACGGTAATGACGACGGAGACATCGTACTTTAGCTGCTGGCCTTTTACGTTTTCAAGGGCACCGAGCAGGCTTACGATAGCACCTTTCATATCACCGGCGCCCCGGCCGTACATCTTGCCGTCGATGACTCTAGGATTAAAAGCGTCCCAACCGGCAGCGGGAACGACATCAGCATGACCGTAAAAAATAAGGCGCGGCTTGCCGGGAGAATGACGGTGACAAACCAGGTTGACCCGCCCTGTACGTCCTTCCGCATGTTCGGGAGGGATATCGACGATTCGGGTAGTGAAGCCGGAGTCCTTAAAATAAGGCACTAAATATTCCATGGCTTGCCGGTAATTGCTGCCCGGCGGTACAGTGGTATCGATAGCGACGAAATCACGCAGTATCCTTACCAGGTCCATATTTTTTCCCTTACTTAAAAATAGAAATATAATTTGGATGCTAACCTACGGAGAAACGGGTGTCAAGTAAAAGAACGAAAAGCTCAAAATACTAATGGCTAAACTCTAAATCCTTATATCTAAATTCACTTCTCTACGGGGAATAATCGAAGGGGGCGCGGGTCATGTAGGCGACACGGGGCCGGGAGTCGCGGGCGGCTTCAACCACGAGGGCCAGGGACATGAGGTAGTCGTCGTGCCCCTGAGCGGGGTCGACGTAGAAGTTCATGGTCTGGCTGGCCCGGTAATAGGACTTGGCCCGCTCCACCTGGTGCCAGAACTCACGGTACTCCGGCGAGCCGTCCCCGGCATACATCTTGACCGTCCCGGAGTTGACGGCGGCCAGGAGGTTGAAGCCCAGCAGCGACTTGGAGGGGGCGGTGAAGGTATAGGGGACGACGTACTTGCCCAAGCTATTCCTGAGAAAAGAGGTGACGGGCTGGCCGATACCGGTGGCATCGACGACCACCTTGCGGCACTTCCAGACGTTCCTTAAGATATCGACAAGCTGGGGATAGAGTTCGGCATGACGTTTGCCGGTCCAGGCGTAATGCTGGACGATACGGGCAACGGGGGGCGGGTTGCGCCCGGGATAGAGGGAATTACCGGCAGCAGAGCGGACGGCGGCAGGATGGGAGTAATCCACCTCGGCGATGGTGACCACGGTGGAGTCGCGGCGGGGAGCGAGGGAAGTCATTTTCTCCTCGGGCAGGGCTTCCGATTCCCCGGCGAGGTCGATGCCGGCGACGTAGACCCGGGTGGTGCGCATGGGGCGGTAAAGAGAGCCGGGGGGATAAAAGACGGGGGCGGCGAGGCGGGGATGGTCCCCCTGGAGCTGGGCGCGCTGGGAGGGGGAGAGAAAGGCATCGCCCCCGGCGATAGGCTGTAGACAGTACTGGGTGAGGAACAGGGGATGATTCTCGCCGAGGCGCATTTTCTCACTTTCCACGTAGGCAAGGTAATTTGGATTATATTTGGCCACCTCCTGCCAGTCGTACTGGAAGTGGCGGCGGATACCGTCCTTTCTCTCTAACTCCAGGTTATGCTGTTTGACCTCTTCGAGCAGGGTATTATCGTCCCAGGCGGTACCGTATAAAACGGTAGTTACATTAGTGGTCGAACCCATAGGGCGGAACTCTTTGGAGTAATGAATACTATCAACCAAGCATGATTAAACTCAGATTAAAACCTAGAAATTTTGACGGAGCATAATGAAAATGACTGGTACTGGTGTTAAACGTCAACCATATCTTTGAAGATATATGAGTAGCTAGATTATCTTGGTTACTTTTCGTAATTCGAGTCCCCTATGGTGGACCACTTGCAGAAGTGTAGCAAGCCTTTAACATTTATTTACTGCTGCACGCAGTCTACCTATATTATTGGACTGAAGCTGTTCTGATTAATCACCAGCCTAAAACAATGCTAATGGCGATTAACTGGAACTTTTACTAGATTAGCCCGACTTGACCGCACTCCCAATACTTCCTATCAGGTTCTTGAACTCCACAACCTTGTTGTTGACGAACCGTGCAAAGTAGACCTCTGTGACTGAAAATCGTTGACCCGCTGGTACGCTTAACCAAAAACCGGGATTCGATCCACTAAAGCTGAAACGAAAAGCTACTTTATCTCCTTCAGCGACCATATCTTCAACTTCAAAACGGATATCCGGGACACCCTTTATCAGAGGGGCGCAGATGTTATTCTTGTAGCTATCTCGATTCATGGTCTTACCATCTTGGGAATACCTCACAAAGTTATCGGTAAAACATTCATCGATTACTGCCGAATTACGGCGATTTATTTCTTCCCATATATGCAAAATTGTTGCTTTGTTCTCTTCGACGGACATCGTCTGCTCCTCCTATACTTTTCTCGGGTTTTGAAGATAAAAAGCCATTTTCTAAGTTGGCATACTGCCAACACACACGTATTCATGTGAACTGGCGATTTTGCCATTTTTTACACGAAGGAACATTGCTATTCTAGCTTCAATCTTGGTTCCTTTGGGAACCGTGGGAATATCAACCTTTGTCGTAGTTTCATAAATAGTCTCTAAGGCCACTAGATCTCCAGACACAATACTGGACAATATTTTTATTGATGTATCACACACGCTCTTTTCGCTAAGGGATATAGCTTGAAATAGCTCATGACGACCTCCGGAGCGACCATGAGGAAACAATGGCCCAGGATTCTCACGCCACTCAAATTCATCATCAGTATATTCCTCATAGGCTTTACGAATGTTCCGGTTATAAGCAGCTATGAACTGGTGTACAGTCGCAAGGCTTTTCGCCTTGATTGACATTTCCGTCATTTCTTTCCTCCTTGATCAGTTCCGAATTTACTCACCTGTGCCAGAAACGCTTTGATTTGGGGGAGAACAACATTGCTCTGGGTGAATAATTGGTCATGGTTCATATTAGGGAGTGAAACGATGGTGGCATTGGGTAGTACTTTGTAGATCTCTCGTAGTTCTTGGCTAGGTGCGAATTGATCTTTCTCACCCATTAAAATCAAGAAGGGCATAGTCATTTTCGGCAGGTCAGCTTCGACACTGGGCTTTGGCACCGAAGTTGCTGCTAAAAGTGCCTGGTAGTCATTGTGCAAAATCCGGTTTCTCATGACTTTAGATAATGATCCAGCTTGTTCCATTCGTGTAATAACAGCATATTTATCTGCTGCAACAGCTTGAAGAAATGGGCGTGCTGCTTCATGAGTGTCACGTTTCGGTGACGCTGCCAAAAGAATCATTGACCTTACCCTCTTCGGTACTGTTTTGGCAACACAAAGCCCAATACTACCTCCGGCTGAATAGCCGATATAGTGGGCATTAGCTATACCCACGTCATCCATGACCGCCACCACATCGCCGACAAACCGTTCCACAAGATAGTCCTCTGGATTATGCGGCTTATCACTTTTGCCATGAGCTCTGATATCGACAAGAACAAGTGAGTAGTTCTTGGAAAGCGCCTCTATGTAGCCTTGTTCTCGCCAATTCTCCAGCCCATCGGTGAAGCCATGCAGCATTACAACTGGCGGTCCTTGCCCCTCAACCTCGTAATAAATCTTGACTCCGTTGTTGTTGGCGTATGGCATGATGCCCCTCCTTCTTAAAAAGGCAGTAAATGAGGTCATAATCTAAACAGCCTTATTTAGAGAAATTATATCTATTCAATAAGTTGTAAACCTACAAATTTCGGCTGTCCTTCAAATGGCTCGAAAATCGCAGCGGTTGAACCGTACTCTATAGTCAAACGTGCCAAATGAGCTTGTGTCGAGGCTAAGTCTTTCCATCGTTCATGGATTATGAATTCATTGGGATTATCTTTCTTTTTAAAAAACGTATAGAATATACATCCTTGGTCTTGGGAATGGGTGGACTCTATTAGCTTCTTCGCTAATTCGTTACACTCTTCCTCTCTACCAGCTTTGACAGTAATTAATACCAACGCGGCGATTTCTTCTGACGCCATATTTCCCTCCTATTATTAAAATAAAAGACACCGGCCAGCATTCTTTCGATGGCTCTGGTGCCTCTGTCTAATAAACATATTTACTCCTGAACCGGTGGGGTAGGGAGTGTTCGACGAGATATTACATTGGTAAATCCTCAGACTAATGAAATTTTGCTAAAGTCTATTATTGAATAATGACATAAGTCAAGACACACACGGACTTTCTTGAGGTATGGATTTAGAATAGAGAAGAAATGTAACAAAATGTCTACAAGGTGTCTACGAATATAACATGAAAATAGCACAAAAGAGGAGCTGAGGGGATTCGTACTCAAGAATTATGTGACCTACACTGCTAAATCGAATACTCCGGTTATGTTTATCGCCAAATACCGCCTATTATTTAATTCATCAAAATAAACATCGTTATTAAGATGTAATATTGTCATTATCGTGCCTAATTATACTAACGAAACTCACAAGTTTGTACAAAATGGTGCACCCTATAATTTACTATTTGCGCTGAAGCTAGAGGTATGATTCCATAATTAATTGTTTGGAGTAAAACTTGGTGGAGGCGGGGGAGAGTGAGACTCCATGAACGAAACATTAGTTCTAGTTAGGCATCGACCCAAAGTTGCTCGACTATGCGATGCCGATCCGAGTCCAGAATTGCCTCTTTCTCGTCGGCTTGGAGACATCTGATTGATTCGACTCCCGGTACGGTAACTCTCAGTGACAACGGTAAAACCTCGAATAAGGCAGGACTCTCACCGATAATCTCTCCATCGACTTCAACCACAAGGCGATCTTCGGACTCGACATATGCGGTTTTTGCCCTGCATTCTTTGACCCTGGGATACCCGACAAGATCACCGCTATATAACCTTGGTTTCATCTTCAACATCTCGGCCTTGGTTATATCACCGAAAGTAATTACGTCGAACAGGCCATCATCAACCTCGGCATGAGGGGCCATTCGCATCCCGTCCGCCACATACCGCCCGTTCGCAACAACGATACAAGCACATCGCATTGATTCCGTTTCGCCTTCCAGATTGAGCCGGACGCTGGCATTACGGTGTGCCACAAAGGATCCATACGCGGATACGGTACGAAGTGCGAGACTTATGTTGCGGCCGAGGTGCTTCGGCAACCGCTCCCAGTTCCAAGCCATCTCCGCTGACAGACCGAGACTCGCTTCGTTGACAAAAAACCGCCGTATCACCTCTCTACCCTTCCGGCATTGCACGACTCCAACGTCAATCAAGATACTTTCGTGGTTGACCAGCCAATTCCAGTTAAGGATTTCTCTGTCTACACCCATCGACAAGGCGAAGGCATGGGCTGTACCAACGTTCATAACGCCTAGAGATGTGTCAACGGAACCACAATCGAGTATTCCGTTGGCCACTTCATTCACAGTTCCGTCCCCACCAATCGCCACTATTGTCCGATAGCCCTTCCAAACTGAAAGTCGCGCAATTCCTGCCGCGTCACCGGGAGCCCTGGTGAACTCGCAGTCAAACGGTATTCCGGATTTCTGGAGCCCACGGTATAATTGCGGCCAGGATCTACCCACCGCTCCACCTCCAGCCGCCGGATTGACAACTAACTTAGCGATCGATTGGCTCTCCGATCTCACAGAGTCCCCCCACTTGTATAACGATAGTAACTAAGGGTAAGGCAGTAGTAGCGACGTTGCCAGATCTGAGGACATCACGGATATGATGATAGTAACGACCATAGCCAATAGCAAAATCGTAACCGCGATGGCGAGAATGTGAGGAATTCGCCGCACAGTCGAAATTATGTCCCAACCCTCCCCGTACAAATCTTCGCGATAGTCCCGGACAATGTCAAGAAACCGGAGAGAAGAGTAGAAGATGGCTCGTTAAGACAAAGCACTAGACGGTCCAAGGAGATGGATTTGGAGTGTTTTCCTATGCCATATATCGATTGCAATCCGTGTCGCGACAAATTTAACACTCGGAGACCTCAGTGTCAACTTAAGGAGGTTTGTATTGAAGAGCTACATGACGGCCACAAAAGTTGTTGCTTAATGGTAAACAAACAAGAATAAATCAGGTGTCTCCCATCTTCGCAAGCGGGCATATTGCCGACCGGGGCGGCGACTAACCCTACCGAGTTGGATCCCGATTAAGTAGTAGGAACAAACGGTTTAATATATCCAAAATTCCAACATCGTTACAAGTTTGCGACAATTGGTGCCCCCAGCACCGTACCATTGGCTCTGAAGCTAAAAACCAATAATTATTAGGATACATATTGTTACACCGCATACCACTGAGAAACTTTTTCTCAACACTTTTATATCAACATGATTTTCAGAGGACAATTTTTAGTAAATATCCTGATAACGCAGATTTTAACGGTAATTTGCTGTTACGAATTTTATTAATCGTAGTTTTTTCATGACAACTTTGTTTTCAGGACATCGACATCGATCTCGCTAAAAGGCTCAGTTACACATACATATAGTGTGAAATTTAGGCAGGATGAAATTGATGGCATATTGGTAACACCTGTTATCGCTTTCCTGTCTTTATTCTATTATCATTATGGTGTCAGTGTAAAAAGTATTGTTAAAAAACGAATAATCTCTCATTACCCCCCTCATATAAAAACAACACTTCGGCTACCGTCATCGTTATTTATTGATCTTTTCTTGTATCCCCCATGATTCGAACATCCGCTTGTAAAAATCAGGTTGCGGGAAATCCGGCCTCATAATCATGTTTTCATGGGCAAATCCGGATTCGTTCTTTTCATATTCCCTGATGTCTGATATCAACCCTGCCAATTTATGGCCAGGGATTGCTAACATCATCTCGCCAGGGATAGTGAGTGCCCTGGTATATTCGCCGGGGTCTGGTAACACAACCAAATAGTGCCCGGAAAGAATGGGAGTAGTAACTGCGTACGCACATGATGGGGGGAAAAAACGGCCTTCAACCAGATCCCTATCTTCTAATTTCATGGCTAGCATTGTACTGCGTAACTGATTAGTGTCCAGATACACGATTATCACATCGGGTTCGAATTTAGCCGAACGTAAAGGAGCAGTCAGAATCCCAATATACTTCCCATATTCAAAACAATCATATTGTTCCCTTCGCCGCCATGCCGGATCTTCAGGATGCGGGACAAGTCCATAGGCGATACATGGGGCAGGGCACCAGTTGTCTTCCTTCAACATCACCACGGAAATCCTTTCCCGCCTTGACATCCCGAATGCCTGGCACTGGGCAATATGATAGTTTCGATCTTTTGTCGGGATGATTGTCCCTTTTGGAATATCTGTTTTTGCCTTGATCATCTTCACGGCGACTGGAGAGGTCCGTAAAAACAGAAGTTGCTCAAATTCTTTTCCGTAACGGTTAAAATCGTTGACTGTTGACATTTTCCCCTCCCATCGGAATATCCGTCTTTTTCTTCGGACATCATTACATAGATACACCCGATATTCAAGATAAACTTATCTTAAGTGGTTAATAGTAAAATTTGACAATTATTTGATATACATATTATACTGATTGTGAGCATATGCTCATTATGGGAGACTAAATAATGCCCAGACCACTTAAATGCCGTAGAGTATCTTCCCTTCCTGGAATTACTTATTTTAAACCGGCCGGTATCCCCATGAGGTTACTTGATGAGATACAAGTTTCGCTAGATGAACTTGAGGCGATCCGCCTTAAAGATTTGGAAGGACTGGAACAGGAGCAAGGAGCGGAGAAAATGAACATATCCCGCCCCACCTTTCAGAGAATATTGTCTTCTGCCCGGCAAAAACTAGCTGATGTACTGCTGAACGGGAAAGCTCTCAGGATCGAAGGCGGGAATTTTGAGTTGATGAACCGCCAGTTCCGATGCCGGAGCGGTCATGAATGGGAAACCACAGCAACTCATGAACTGCCTACAGTTTGTCCGACCTGCCGTACTTCGGACATAAGCCCGGTAATGTCGGTCCAATCAGTGGATTTCAGGAAGAGGGGCTGGGGAAAATCACAGGGGAGAATGAGTTTCTAATGAGTATCATTGATGAACTGCTCTCCGGACTAAATGACATTGTGCCGGTACGGGATATCCGCCAGGGTGCATTCCAAACCGCCGTGATGACGCGTGACTGCGGACTGGCCTCGACTCCCCATGACCCGGGGCCGCATCATAACAAGTCCGAAGTTGCCGAAGCCGGTTCACTGCTAAAGCTGGAGGCCATGAGTTTGGCCCGGTTAGCCCTGTCACCAAGTCAAAATGAGGCCGCTATCGGTATGGCCGCCATCAATTCTCTGATCGAGGTAAACGAAGGGAAATGCATGGAACTGAATGCGGCCGATCTCCTACTGCAGAAGGGAGAGGGTAAGCGGGTAGCTATAATCGGGCATTTCCCCTTTATTCCCAGGCTTCGTAAAGCAGTGAAAGAACTCTGGGTTATCGAGAAGAATCCGGGCGAAGGAGATCTACCGGAAGCAGCCGCGGAGGAACTCCTGCCGAAAGCTGATGTAATCGGGTATCACCGGTACCGCGTTTATCAATCACACTATCGACCGCCTGCTGAAGGTATGCAATCCTCAAGCCTACGTCGTTATTCTGGGAGGGACTGCTCCATTATCGGCCTTGCTGTTCGATTATGGTATCAACGCTGTATCGGGAACCCTGGTAACCGACCCGGAAAGCGTTCTCCTCAGTGTCAGCCAAGGAGCAACCTTCCGGCAAATCAAGGGTATCAGACTACTTACGATGAAAAAAGACTAAGGGAACAAATTACCTGAGGGGGTGTGTAAATGACGTATGGATTTGGTCAAGGACAGGGTAATAAAGGAGGGGCCGGATTCGGGTTTCGGGGCAATTCTCCGCCATGGCCTTATGCAGGCCGGGGGAGGGGAGGGTTACCGCGGTGCCAGTATCCCGGGTTGGCAAGTACAGCATTAACACCGTCCCAAACTAAGCTAACCCGTGAAGATGAGCTTGGTTTGCTTAAAAGCCAGGCCGCAGCCGCGAAGCGGAACCTGGAAGACATGGAGCGTCGCATCCGGGAGCTAGAGCCAAAAGAGGGCAAGTAGAGGTACCGGGTGCGTTAACTTTAACGTTCAAAGGAGGAATACCATGCCAAAACGTGATGGTACCGGTCCATATGGAAATGGACCTATGACCGGGCGGGGAGACGGGCCTTGTATCATCCCGCTGAACACAACCGGGCAAGAACTCGAGTTTCTTAAGAAACGAAAGCTGGCCTTAGAGAAACAACTCCAATATGTAAGAGACAGAATAGGGCCCGTTAGCAAGAAAGATTGCCAGAAGGAGACCGTTCGATGAAGGTTGGAATATCTGCTGTTGGTTCTATTCTGGATGCCGAGATAGATCCTCGCTTCGGCCGGTGTCCGTATTTTATAATCGTCGACCCGGATACGATGGAATTCAAGGCAATTGAAAATTCCGGTGCCTCGGCCAGTGGTGGGGCGGGGATCGCCACTGCCCAGGCGGTGGCAGCGAGTGGTGTGGATGTGTTAATCACGGGCAACTGCGGCCCTAATGCTTACCAGGTATTAACGGCAAGCAATATAAAAGTGATAACCGAAGCATCGGGAACAGTGTGGGAGGCTATTCGGAATTTCAAATCCGGAAAGCTGCAGCCGGTTAATCAACCCAACGTAACCGCTCACTCAGGAATGGGAAGAGGTATGGGTGGCGGTGGAGGTAGGGGTAGAAAGCCTTGAGCCTGAATATTATTGGAGGTACAGGAAAATGCTGGGAGGAGACAGTACCGGACCACCTGTAAACTTACGCCAAGAAGCCGGTGTATGCAGAGCAACCGGTTTGGGGTGGGACCAAGTGGATAATGTATTTACCCAAAATACGGCGGGAAATTACCTCATAAGCAGGGCGTACTTTGTTACTCGATACATTACCCGAAGTGCGGGTCTGCAATGACAAAGGAATAAGATGATTATCTCGGTTGCCAGTGGTAAAGGGGGCACGGGGAAGACATTAGTGGCTACCAGCCTTGCCCTTTCTCTAAAAGGAAGTGAGAAAGTGCAGTTGCTCGATTGCGATGTCGAGGAGCCAAATTGCCACATTCTCCTGAAGCCGTCGCTTACTGGTTGTGAAAAGGTGGTTATACCAGTCCCAGATATTGACGAAGATAGATGTACCGGTTGCGGGGAATGTGCCCAGGTTTGTGCTTATCATGCCCTCGCTGTCATCGCCCGGCAGGTACTCGTCTTCACTAATCTTTGCCATGGCTGCGGCGCGTGCAGCTATCTATGCCCGGAAAAGGCAATCAGTGAACATGAAACGGAAATCGGGATCATCGAATACGGGAACTCTGATGGAACTAACTTTGTTCATGGAAAGCTGAACACCGGCGAGGCGATGGCGACCCCCATTATCAGAAGGGAAAAACACCACATAGACCGGGATAGGGTAGTAATCATCGATTGTCCCCCGGGAACGTCATGTCCGGTTGTTGAAGCCGTCAGAGGCAGCGATTTCTGTTTGCTGGTAACCGAACCAACTCCTTTTGGGCTCAACGATCTGGTACTAGCAGTCAACATGGTACATGAACTTGGCATACCTTACGGAGTAATTATCAATCGGCGAGGTATCGGTAACAGAAAGGTTGAAGAGTTCTGTAATCTTAGGAGAATACCGATACTGCTGACTATACCAATGGATATAGAGATAGCACGTTTGTACTCCAGGGGCATCACACTCGTCGAAGGCCTGCCGCAATGGAAAGGGGCATTTGCTGTAGTATTTGCACAAATTCGGGAGTTATTGTACGAAAGAGATCGTAGTCTTAAGCGGTAAAGGCGGCACCGGGAAGACCACCATCGTCGGCTCATTCGCGGCACTGGCAAACAGTAAGGTGCTGGTTGACTGTGATGTCGACGCGGCCGACCTGCATCTATTGCTACAACCGGAGGTCCGGGAAGAGCATGAGTTCTGGAGTGGACAGTACGCCTTGATCGATTCACAGAAATGCACTCAGTGCGGTCTGTGCCGGGAACTTTGTCGTTTTGAAGCTATCCGGGACTTTGTGGTTGATCGTTCGTCCTGTGAAGGCTGTGGGTTCTGTGCCCGTACCTGCCCTGCCCATGCTATTGTTATGAAAGAAAACCTCGCCGGTCGCTGGTTTGTTTCGGAAACCACCTATGGGACTCTGGTCCACGCAAAACTGGGCACTGCCCAGGAAAACTCGGGGAAACTGGTAGCCCTGGTCAGAAACCAGGCCAGAGCCCTGGCTAAAAAACAAGTCCTGGACTATGTGATCAGTGACGGGCCGCCTGGTATCGGCTGTCCGGTGATCTCTTCACTCTCAGGGGCTAACCTGGCTCTCCTGGTAACGGAGCCGACACTGACGGCCATGCATGACCTCGACAGGGTCCTCGATGTCTGCCGTCATTTCAATGTAAAAGCTATTGTATGTATTAATAAAGCCGATCTTAATGAACATAACGCTCTACAAATTGAACGGTATTGTGGCAGCAAGGGCATACAAGTAGCCGCCCGGCTGCCGTTCGATAATACGGTAACCGCAGCCATGGTACAGGGAGTACCGGTAGTTAGGTACAGCAACGGTCCGGTCAGTGAGCAGATTATCTCACTCTGGCAGTATGTCTTAGATATATTGACTGTGTAAAAAAATTATTTATTGGATAAGGGAAATATGCCGGAAATAAGACTCGCGATAAAATACTCATCCAATGAAATCACCGGGGGTTGTGTGCAATGCAGGGCGGAACAGGAACTCTACAATTGTCTGAGGAACCTTTTGACGGAAGAACAGACAAAGGAAGAACTAAAAGAGAAGTATGAGTTACTTGTCTCTTTTTTACAATCGCCCGATTTAGTCAAGATGCGTGTCGAATCAGAAAAACATCTTTCCGAAGGCAAGCAAGTTGTCTTAGTGTTAACTGCTACCCAGGGAAAGCCGAAATACAAGTTGGAAGTGAAATAAAATTACGGAGGAAAAATCAATGAAAATCGCTGCGATATCTGACGATGGCAACACCATCAGCCAACATTTCGGGAGAGCAACCTTGTATGTGGTCATTAAAGTAGAAGATGGTAAGGTCGTGACGAAAGAAAAGCGGTCTAAGGCTGGCCATCATACCTTTGCTAACGACCAACATCCTGAAACTGCCCCCGGGGAAAGGCATGGTTATGATTCAGGGGCTCAAACGAGGCATGCCACCATGATTGATACCATCAGTGATTGCCAGGTAGTTTTTGCCGGAGGCATGGGATGGGGAGCTCAAGAGTCCTTAAAAAACCGTGGCATTGAAGTTATTACAACTGATGTTGGAAACATTGATGAAGCTGTGAAGCTGTACCTGCAAGGCAATTTGCCCAATCTGTCAGACCGCTTACACTAGAATATTTGTTTTTGTAATAAAATATAGCGAGTAATACGGTCTATATTGGAGGTAATTGGTGCCAACAAAAGAACAGGTAATTAACTGTCTCGAATCGGTACTGGTACCCGCCAATAAACGAAGCATTGTTGGAATGAAGTTGGTGCGGGACATCACCATCGACGATGGGAAAGTACTCCTGAAACTGGCCTCTACCGGCCTGATACCAGGAGCCCAGGACTGGATCAAATCTAAAGCAGAGGAGTCTGTTGAAAAGCTACCGGAAGTCAGTAAGGTCACGGTGGAATACAGTGATGTTCCGGCAAAAGAACTGAATACCGTAGATCATGTCATTGCCATCATGAGTGGTAAAGGTGGCGTTGGTAAATCTCTGGTGTCAAGCTTGGTTGCGATCGCCTTGAAACGGCAGGGCTATGAAGTAGGTATCCTTGATGCTGATATCACCGGACCAAGTATCCCCAGGATGTTCGGTATTTCAGGCCGACCTGGGGGTAATGAAAGTGGGATGCTCCCGGTAAGCTCACAGTCAGGCATCGAGGTTATGTCGATCAACTTGCTCCTGCCCAGTGAGGACGATGCCGTGATCTGGCGGGGACCCCTGATCGGCAAGACCATCACCCAGTTCTGGGAAGAGGTATTATGGGGTAAATTGGACTATCTCATCGTTGACCTGCCGCCGGGTACCGCAGATGCTCCTCTTACCGTCATGCAGAGCATTCCGATCTCCGGTATCATCGTTGTTTTCACTCCCCAGGACCTCACGGCGATGGTAGTAAGAAAAGCCGTGAATATGGCCCGCCAGATGACTAAACCTATCCTGGGCGTCGTAGAAAACATGAGTTATCTTTATGTCCCCGAGATAGACAAAAAGATCGAGTTGTTCGGAAAGAGCCGGGGAGAGGAGATGGCAAAGACCGCCGGGGCGCCGCTGCTGGGCCGGTTACCTATCGACCCCGAACTGGCAAAGCTATGCGACCAGGGCAATATCGAACGATATAATTCGGATACCTATGCAAACTTCGTAAGTAATCTCAATCAAGCTTTGAAAAATCCTGAAAAATAATCCAGATAAAGAATCGTTATCAGGAGGAGGAAATGGCAGAACTAAAAGACAGTTGTGTAAAGCCGGCACGTGGTCCGATTGCGGCCCCATCAGCGGCGGGAGTACCGCCGCCAGCTACTACTATGGAGGTGAAAAAGGTGTCTGTTCGTGTAGGTCAGCAAGCCCCGGATTTTGAAGCTAATGCCTTTGTTACCGATAGAGGGTTCGTTCCGATTAAACTCTCCGACTATAAAGGGAAATGGGTGGTAGTTTGTTTCTACCCGGGTGATTTTACTTTTGTCTGACCTACTGAGTTGGCAGCAGTGGCTGCCCGTTATGACGAGTTTAAAAACCTCGGGGTTGAAGTCCTTGCCTTGAGCACCGACAGCCGGTTCGTGCACAAGATTTGGCAGGAACAGGAACTGTCCAAGATGGTTAAAGGGGGCGTCCCTTTCCCCATGCTTTCTGATGCCGGTGGCCGTATCGGTGACGTATACGGGGTATACGATGAGGCGGCCGGAGTCAACGTCCGCGGCCGGTTCATCATCGACCCGGACATGATCGTCCGGGCGATCGAGATCCTCACTGCCGATGTCGGCCGTAATCCGGATGAAATGGTTCGCCAGATCAAGGCTTTCCAACATGTCCGGGCAACCGGTCAGGTCACTCCTTCCGGTTGGCAGCCCGGCCAACCGGCTTTAACCCCCGGCCCTGCACTTGTAGGCAAGGTCTGGGAAGTCTGGAAACCATAACCCCCGGTTTTGTTTGTGTACTGACCCTGGTAAATTTACTTCGTTTATTGGAAAAGGACCGGGTAGTGGGGAAACTAACCTACCGGTTTCTCCACTACCCGATCCCGATATTATTACGAACTAATAATTTTGGAGGCATTATAACATGTCGGTTCGAATCACGACCCTTAGTGAAAATACCGCGGCTATAGGCGAATTCCTCGGTGAATGGGGATTAAGTATTTTAGTCGAAACAGATAAAGTTAAAGTCCTTTTAGATACAGGTAAAAGCGTATCGACTGCTTATAATGCCGATACCTTAGGCCTCGATTTAAGCAGTATAAACACTATCGTTCTCAGCCACGGTCATTACGACCATACCGGTGGCTTAAGCAGCGTTCTACGCCGCATGAGGAAGCAGGTAGATATAATCGCCCATCCCGATGTCTGGCAGCTCAAATATTCGCATCGTCTAAATATGCCGGACCGTTATATCGGCATCCCTTTTCAAAGAACTGAACTGGAAAGCCTCGGGGCAAGATTCAACCTGAATTCACAACCGGTTAATATTAACGATGCTATCTTGACTACCGGAGAAGTCCCAATGATCACTGATTTTGAGCGGATTGATGAAGGCCTTTTTGTTAAGGAAGGTGATACCCTGCGCCCGGATGAACTCCTCGACGACCGGGCAATTATTATAAAAACTACCGGGGGGCTGATTATTGTAGCCGGTTGTGCCCACCGGGGCATCATCAATACGGTTTACCATGCCCGGGAAATTACCGGCATTGAAAAAGTCCGTGCTGTCGTCGGCGGTTCCCATCTGATGAATACTTCCGAGGAAAGGATATGGCAAACCATCGCTGCCTTTAAAGAAATGGGGATTGAAAAGCTGGGATTATGTCATTGTACCGATTTACCGGCAGCAACGATACTCGCTTCTGAATTTGGAGATGGCTTTTTCTTTAATAAAGCAGGCACCTCTATAGTAATAGAATAAAAAAAGACTGATTGCATAATAGAATTCTACAAATAAAATACATACTGAAATTTTGTAAAATTCAGCGTTTTAGTTACATATCAATCTTCCAGGCGTAGTTACACTTAGTACAATGGCAGTATAAAGTATTTGATATAGTAAATGTCTTTATTTCCTCACTATCACACTTAGGACATTTCATGTCACAGTCTCCTTGTTCTTTTCTCAAATATGATATATTGAATGAAAATTTACAAATTATATTTGACTACTTTACTCTCTTTTATTGAGATACAAAAGTAAACGGTAATAATAGTTCGATGGAGAAAGCGGTCAAAATTCCATTGATTATACATCGAACTTAGTTTAGTATCGGTCGAGGACTGAGAAGGAATAACATGATTCCCCTATTCAAGCACCATCCTTTGTTTTCACGTAATCTTCCATATGTATCTCTTGGCGAATTCCCTACTCCACTACAAAAGCTTGACCAACTGGGTAAAGAGATCGGCATAAACCAACTGTATATCAAGCGAGATGACTTGAGTGGAAAAGTCTATGGTGGTAATAAATTACGGAAGTTAGAATTTATCCTGGGCGAAGCTCTGCACACCAAGAAAAAGGAGGTTATGACTTTTGGTTCTGCGGGATCTAATCATGCGCTGGCTACCGCTATTTATGCAAAACAACTGGGGCTAAATAGTATATCGATGCTTACGGCACAGCCCAATGCTTATTATGTCCGTCGTAATCTCCTTGCGAGTTATCATTTCGGTGCAGAGCTTCATCAATATTCAAAAATACGGTTTTTAGAGCCGCTTGCAACTCCGGCCGTACTTCTTGTAATCCTTCGACATGGACTTGAAAGAGGACAACTACCAATGGTCATCCCCATGGGTGGTTCCAACCCAATGGGTGCGATAGGTTTCGTTAATGCTGCCTATGAACTTAAAGAACAAATTTCAAGGGGAGAAATATCAGAGCCTGATTATATTTATGTGGCTGCCGGTTCCATGGGTACGGCAGCTGGGTTAATACTTGGACTTAAAGCGATACATAGTAAAACCAGAGTAGTCGCTGTAAGGGTTAATAGTGATCGTGTAGTTAGCGTAAAAGGAATGGTTAGACTCATCAGGAGGACTAATTCTCTGCTTTCCTCGGCAGATCCATCCTTTCCTCGGCTTGATTTTTCCGAACAAGATATTAATATTGAGCAAGACTATTTCGGAAAACAATATGCTCTTTTTACAAAAGAAGGAATGGCAGCGGTTGCTCTTATTAAAAGATGCGGTGGTATCAATCTGGAAGGAACTTACACTGGCAAAGCATTCGCTGCCCTTATTGATGAAGCAAAGAAATCAATTCTAAAAGACAAGGTACTGCTATTTTGGAACACGTACAATTCTGCTGATCTATCAAATACTATTACGGATATTGATTATCACCAGTTACCTCGATGTTTCCACCATTATTTTGAGTCAGAAGTTCAAATGCTTGATCGTCCCTAGTATTTTATAGAATGATGGTCATCGATGTTTATATCCTGGGTAAAAATCTACCAGGAAAGGCAGTTTGTGACATTATCATTATTCCCGATTAGTATATCCGGGCTAACTGGCGCTTTCTTTGGCCAGTACTCTTCTGTGATAGGATTTGGACTGGTAGACTGCCATCAAAGGTGCATGTCCATAAACTCTGTCCTTGGCCGCTAGCACGGTGCAGGGTGCCTGGCTATTTTTCATAAAGAGAGAATCGTGACCCACACAAAGGCAGACCATAATATTAAAATCGGTTTTATGAGCATTTAGTATCTCTGCTTGGGCGACCGGATGACACATCGCTTCAAAATTCCCGGGGGATACTTTTTCCCGGTCTTGAATTCCCAACTCTTCTTTGGGGATCGACCCACACTTGCACTGCACCGATACTATCTCAAATCCCCGGTTCTCCAGAATGGGTACCAACATACTAGCTTCAAATTGGATTCCACCACAATAGGCAACTCCCAGCCTTTTATATCCCATTCGTTTGGCAAATTCCATTGTTTCTTCTAGCCTACTCTTCACGGGCGACGGGCTGTTAGGTACATGGGGTAGCCTTAAATAACCTGCCCCTTCCTGCCTGGAGGCCTCCAGGGCAAAGTCCCGGAACTCTGGACTTAGGCATTTTTCGGTGGCTTTCCTAATAACATCCGGCATTACTTTCCGAGGGCAATTCGCCGGTCCCTCATCCGGGACATGACTGTTGCATACCGGACGTACACATTTCGCACAATTGACCATAGAATCCTTACTATCCACCATTTTCTTCCTCCAGGTAATATCTTCCCAGACCGGTTAGTCTTTTCTTTTTGTAAGATTTACAATTTCACTAGCTGACGCAAACCCAGGATAACCAAAGTTCTCCCTAACATGGAATAGGCCGGTGGTGCTGACCAGGTTAAGAAGCTTGTCCGTTCCTATATGCATCGGAAACACCGAGAGAATCCCATCAGGTTTCAGGATTCGATATAACTCCGCTAATAATCCGGGTTTGTCTGGAACTTCTTGTAAGACATCGTAAAGGAGGGCTACATCCGCACTCTGGTTGACTAGATTAACCTTAACCGCTGATTTTTCGATCAAGATCACCTCAAGGTTAGAGAATCTATTCTTAGCAGCACTTTCTCTAATCTCTTCAAGAGCCTTGATACGAACATCCAGAGCATAGACTTTTCCTTGTCGGCCGACGATCGCGGCCGCCGCAAGAGTAAAAATGCCTGGTCCGCAACCGTAATCCACGATGGTCTGTGACTGTGTTACTCCTACTTTTCTGAGGACCTCACCAGCATTATGTGAAAGCCATTCTCTAAACTCCATCTCACCAGGCAGCGTGTCGTGGATCTTGAATACTGTTAGCTTTCCACCTTTGAGCAAAGTCCCATTCAATCTTTCTATAACCTTTTGTCCTTCAGTGTCGTCGTTAACGGTAACCAAAGCAAACCCACTGGATCTACCGGAGACAATATCCCGAATCACTTTTACCGAACCTAATGAACCGACGCTCGCAAACAGCGGTATAATGTCCTTTTCCCCGATTTCATCGGACAGCCCATGAATATAAATTTGCATCTTTTTACCTCGATAATACGGTTATGCTTTTACCATCATGTCAGGTTCGGGACGCTTGATTATCATCATAATAAATATACTGCATATTAGGGTGTGATAATAGCTAACGATAATGTTTAACTATCAGCCTGATTTCTACTAGTCCCCAAGTGTAATGTGATAAATGAGCGCAGTTTTGTGTATTCCACAAACGTAGATGTGATTCAAAACAGTCGCCTTACCTTGAATATTAAAATAGCCATAGAGAATGAAATCACCAATTGGTAAGCTACTGTAAGAGCTGGCCATCGCTATGACCTTGATTCATGATAGATTGCAGTCACTGTTGCTATACACGGAATGAATAATACTTGCAATACCAGAAATGACAGTGCGGCGGCAGGTGTTAGCAGTAATTCCAATTGTTGTATCAGTCCGGCTCCTTGCCCGCTTAGTAGTGTTCCTAGAGATGCGGTAGTATTTTCCTTAGCAATAAAACTGGATAAGAGCGCGACTATCATTTGCCAGTTCAGGCCCATGAGTCGTTCTAACTGTTCTAAAAACTTACCAATTTGTGAAAGGAAGCTGGATTGATATCTCCGTGTGTAAAAGCCGAGACCTTGATGAATCGATGATTCTTGTTCCTGAAATGGCAGGCACATTACAACCAAATCCCAAACATAATGGCAGCACCAATTTACCATGCAGACCCAGCATGTGCATTAATCTATCGGTGACAAAAGCCGGCCTTGCCATGTACCCTACATCTTCTATAAATACCCAAACCGCAAAGAAGAAGACCATGATAGTGATGAAAGTCATAATTCCTACCCCACTTAAAAAGCCATTAACCAGCAAACTCCGGAGCCAAAAAGGAATATCGAGACTGTTATTCACGATTTCCCGTCCTCTCTGGATTGTTTGTGAATCGAGAAAAAATTAGACGGATTTACGCTCAATGAATTTCCTAAACCCCCATATTTCAAAGACTGATAGGGCTTTGTCTGCAGTCTCAATTAGTTACCTTGTTCTCTACTTCATCCAGTCACTAATTACTGCAAACGATGACTTACTTGTATTTAAAATAATAAGGATTTATCATTAGCGCCAGATTCAACCTGACAGTTTCGGTCGAATTTGAAATATACTTTGAATTTCTCTTCATCCTGGTATTTTTTCGATGGTAGGTAATTCTAGCGGAATAACGCAGCTAATATCCACGATAACACTGGCATTGGCATATACTTCATAGTCTAGAACATCCAAGACCGGCGCTTTCTCTCAGGATAAAAGGAGGGCATCAGATGAAACCCAGGTTCATGGCTACCGCACTCCCGATGTTTTATCAGAAGGATACACAAAAAGCTTGCCAAGTAGTAGTAAACTGCTTTCCGGCGGCACCGGCGGCACCTCTTTTACGACAACCCATGCAGGGAGGCATGATGAAAATACCTTGCACCAGGATCGACGAAGAACGAAAGGTCGTTATCTTTGACCTTTCAGCGGATTACCAGCCTGAGTTACTGAACTTCTATGAGCATTACTTAGCTGATGATATAGATTACTTTGCCACCAGCCCGGAACAAAATCCAGGATTGTACCGGCTGGCCGAAATGTACAGGGACAAACCATGGCCGGAACTTCAATTCGTCCACTGCCTTAGCATAGGGCCGTATACCATGGGATTGACTTTCAAGGACGAAAACGGAGTGCCTGCGTTCTACAACAACCAGATGAGAGACATCATTGTAAAATATTTGGTTATGAAGGCAAAGTGGCAAACAAAAGAAGTTAGTAGACTATTCCCTGGTATTCAGTTACTAACATTATTGGCTGAACCTGGTTTGAATGTGTACACCTCTTCAGTGGGTACAGGTACCTGGGATGATATTAAGAATGCTCTCGACGAGGTGATAAACGCCGTCGACAGCGGTGCAGGTGTACACTGCTGTGCTAACTTCGATTGGTCCCTGCTCATGAGTAGCCGGGCCTGCACGATCAACTTCGATGCTTACCGATATGGGGAGACGATGGCATTGTACGGGCCGGCCTTGACAGAGTTCCTTGTTCGCGGGGGTACAGTGGCTTGGGGCATTGTCCCGACACATGACGCTGCGGTTCTTGATGCAGAGAATGCCGCGAGTCTAGCGGAGAAGCTTGAGTGCACGTTAACTAATGTTGTTGAGAAAGGGGTGGATCGAAACCTGTTAATGGATTCTTCCTGGATTACTCCGAGCTGTGACATCGCCTCGCTTTCTGAAGAACGTGGAGAACGGGTCTATGAGCTGACCCGAGAGGTCTCAGAACTGATGCGGGCGAAGTACTTTAGGTAGATGCACGATGGCGAACATAACAGACTCGTTGTGCTTTTCCCTGCACCTCACCGCAACAAACCTAATCATTATGCCTTAGTTACAGTATTATGATTTCCGGAGCCCTTGGTAAATTGAGGGCCTTAAGTAATTTGATTGGAATAGGGGAGGCTGGCTATGATTTTGGCTTCAGTTATCATTTTGTGCTACTTTTGCTCTACTTGAGTAGATTTTATGTAGCAACTTAGCTAAATTCTCTATTTTCAATCCTTAACTAATGAAATTCCTGGTCTAAAAGTTATCAGTTAGTTCTAAGGTACAATCATATAATTACGCTTGAACATAGTATGTTATTACCATGTAACAAATATTGGCATCATTACCATTCCGTGCATAAATTAATTTGTCACTTAAAAAATAAGAGATAATGATATGGTGATGCTTTTCAGCTAGTGCGGCTGTATCATAACCCCTGGTTTAGCAAGTATTAACTCGGCTTTGTTGAAAACAAAAGGTAGGCTACGACCGAGCTCCAAGTCAGGGTAATTTATGACCTGGAAGTGAAGGTGGGCACCGAATGAATCTCCGGTATTGCCCACATTGGCTATATGCTGTTTCTACGTTACCGTTTCACCAATCTTCAATAACAGGCTGGTTTCCTTTAAATGGAGATAAGCCGAGTATTCACCGCCTGGGTGTTCTATGATGATATGGTTACCCACCACAGTTCAAATATATCTTTTAGGTTACTTCAAGTCTTTTATTGACATTATAATCCTGGCAAGGTTACCATTTAGGAGACAAAGGAGAATACATTATGTCATTAGCTAAAGGATATGCAGGGAATGTTGCCATTATAGATATGACAAAGCAGGAAGTGAAGGTCACCCCAACCGACCTTTTCTGCAAAGACTATGATATTGAGCCCAGGCTCTGGCTCGGGGGTGATGGTTTCATCACCAAGATATTCTGGAAAGATTATACTAAGCCGATTGATCCGCTGGGACCTGAGAATGAGATAGTAATCGCAACCGGTCCTTGGACGGCTACAGCCGCCCCATGGGCAGGGCGGGCGATGTTGGGTTGTATAAGCCCCGAAACTGGTGGATTCGGTTCTGGTTCCTTCGGTTGGTTTTTTCCTTGTGCTCTCAAATATGCCGGTTTTGATGTTGTAATCGTTCGTGGAAAGGCAACAAAACCTACCTATGTCTTTATTGATGATAGCGATATCACTTTCCATGACGCGAGTAAACTGTGGGGTTTACAAACCGGAGAAACAACCAAGCGCGTTAGAGAGGAGTTGGGAGAGCGTTTCGACGGCGATATACGTGTCTTGACGACATCTGTAGCAGGCGAAAACCTGATCAAGTATTCCCCACCTTGTTCTGATGGTACGTCCTGTCCTGGCCGATCCGGGGGCGGGGCAGTCATGGGTTCAAAAAACCTCAAAGCAATAGCAGTTCGTGGTACGGGAGAGATCAATCTCCATAATCCGCGCGAATTACTGAATTCATCGCATCGAATCGTGAAGACAGTTCTCGAAGAAGAGCCCCTTATGAGATTATGGCGGGAACAGGGAGCTACGACTTCTTTAATGACAGCATATCGTATGCCCATGCATGGGGGTATGTTGGCAGATAACAGGAAAGCTGCTGATGTTCCACATTTAAATAACGTCGGCTGTCTCAATTGTCCCAGTCCATGTTATCACTGGATCCAGATTAAAGAAGGGAAATATGCCGGCACGAGACAGGTCGGCGGACACATGACATTTATCACTAATTGTTTAAGAGATCTTGGTATTGAGGACTTCGGTGCCTGGATTTATTATGAAAGACTGATACAAGAACTTGGTCTTGATCCTTCCCCGTTTGCCCTGGCTTTTTCGTGGGCTGTCGAATGTTTTGAGAAGGGTTTCCTGACCACTGAAGATACCGACGGCCTTGTAATGAAACGCGGCGACACGGATCTGATATGGGAATTGGCGGACAGAATTGCTTACCGTAAAGGCAAATTTGGTAATCTCCTGGCTGATGGGGTTGCCGAAGCCAGCAGAAGGATTGGTAAAGGGTCTGAGGATATTGCCCCGCACGTAAAGGGTAAGGCATACCTTCAACATGACCCCAGGATTCAAGCATTGATATGGTCCCTCTCTATATTAACTAACCCGCGCGGTGGCGACTGGAACCGATGTCACAACTCATACGAATTATCCTTCATTCCTAGTAGAAGAGATACCTTGTCTGAGTTCACTGGGATGAGTTGCCTCGATGCCTATACGAAAGCTATGGAGAAAATCGACATGCCGCCTGAATTGAAAAAACAGATCTTTGGCGATCCGCCAGTAGTAGACGAGGCATGGGTGAGACGAACGGAGGGCAAAGTTGCTTTCACAATTTTCTCCGAGAATAGTATGGCAGCCATCAATTCCCTGGTTACATGTATGTATAGTGCGGGTACCCACTGGTTCCTAGTTGGTACTGGTCCAACAATGTGGGCGGAGGTCCTGCAAAATATCACCGGTTGGAAAGTAACTGCGGATGAATTACTGAAGGTCGGTGAGAGAGTCTTCAATTTACAGAGACAATTTAACCATCGACTCTTGGGATGGGATATTAAGAATGATGTCTGGGCCGATAAAAGAATGTATCAGCCTGCAGAATCGGGTGTTTTTAAAGGTAAAGCGATACCGTGGGATGAGGCACTACAGGAATACTACGCTTTACGAGGATGGACGAATGAGGGAGTAATGCCCACAGAGAAAATAAAGGCATTGGGATAGGAAACATAGGTAAAATAACCGATTATATACAGTGAATAACCCCCCAGCTTGCTGGGGGGTTATTCACTACGAATTACTCTGAGAGAAGCTTCAAGGTTTTGAGTATTTCGACCATAGAATACAAATTCTTGCATCCCATTAGTCGTTATAACCAATACTATATTGTTGCCTGATCGGCCTTGATTTGTGAACGTAATTCGTCTTCAATCTGATTCAGAATTTTCATTTCCTCGTCTAATGGAAATCCGAATTCGTTTGGATTTATTTGAGGAATAGTTACGCCAATCCGGTATTTGTATTCAGGATGTCTAAAAAGTTCTTTAGCAGAATTATTTAGCCAAACTATCATGGGATGGCCATAATAATTTCCCTAGAGAATTGACCACTTCGATTCAGTGAAATATTTGCCCTTTTTACGTTTGAATAACGACATTATTAGTCTTCTATTTAAGTACGATAAATCATTAACACCACAGGGATGACAGTGTACACTAAAAAGACTTCGTTTTGAATAAGATTGTAGTAAAAAAGTTGAGATAAAGTTGCGTAATGGTGGGCGGTGACTTATGGTAGATAAAACTCGAACTTTTGAGTTGTCAGTTAGTGTAAAATAGTTCTCGAGTACGAATCCCCTCAGCTCCACTTTTGTGCTATTTTCATGTTACGTTTGGAGACATTTCATAGATATAAAACTACATATTAAGACTTGATAATTTTGTGGGATGACTAATGGGAACTTATATCTATTGTAATTATCAACGAACTAGTTCACAAAATCATTTTATAACCACGGAAAAAATGTTACAGCCGGGTAGAATCACGATGTACGCTGGTAAGATATCGAATCACCCCTCTTAGAACCTTCCAGTCGATGATTATATGCACTATAGTCACTAATACCACGGCAACACATATCCAGAAATGTACTTCTCCCCAGTTTTCTTTGGTGATACCAAAAAGCAACTCTTGTTGCCCGGCTCGACGTACTTCAGGAGCTAACCAGAGAACCAGCCCGGAAAAAGCAGAGAGCAACCAGACGGTTATCAATGCAATCGCCGTAACTGCCCGGGCATATACTTTTGGTTTTATCTTTTTTTGAACCATAAATCACCCTTCAGTATGTTTATTTTTATATCAGCTTAGTAGCGTATATGATCTACCATTAATCAGCTATTTATTGTTGTGTATATTACTATAAAAAGCATAAGGGAGACTTTATTTCCCTTATGCTTTTTCATCCTAAACTAACATTAAAATTATGGATTAAAGGGTGGCGGATCCTCAATTTGAACCTGGTTGACACACCCCTGACCTTCATCTCCTCGTACCTGATCACCACCGGCAAAAGCCGGAGCGGCAAAGACAATAGACAGTGCCAGAACGACCAGCATCGTAATCAATATCTTCTTCATTTATCTCTCATTAATTTCATTTTTTACTTATGATACTGAATTCGTATTTTTTATTCCTAATCAAGTTGAGAACTGAAAGCGGCGAGGTGATTCTCCGATCCGCCCAGAAGATTATTATAGACTCTAACGATATCCGCATGTGCACCAGAATCCGCAATTGCTTCTTGCAGGTCTTCGATATCCAGTTCCTCGATGGCAACGCCTACCTGGTAAGCTTCCTGCAACGATGAAAGTCCACGTGTCTTTAGTTCATCGTACAAAGTATTGAGTTTTAGATTAATAAAACTACCTAAAACGTTCTCGTCTGTTACGGGATCAGTAATTCCGTACTTTTCCAGGAGTATTCTCTATAGCATCGGTATGATTTTGCTCGCTCGCAGCGATATTATCAAAGATACGTGAACCCCACTTTTCATATAGAACCTGATAAACATCCCGAGCTAGCTTTTCTTCTTCACGCATGTAGATTAGCCAATTGGCTTCTATTTCACTAAGTTCAGCAACCTCTTTTACCGACTTGGCACACGAACAGTCACCTGATTGTTGTTGGTTTCCTTTATCTGATTTTTGCTGCCATCCATTTTGTTGTAAGGAGCCTGTACGCATACCGGTACGTTCACCAGTCTGTAGTTTATCCCCATTAACTACGCCTTGTTGCCAACCAGCCTGTTGACCAAGGCTATCACCATTACAGGTGCGACCTCCTTCACCTTTACTGTTGTCGGCCGCAGCAGCCGTCATACCCAAAGATAGGACAAGCACTACAACGCCAATCGTTACCAGCATCGCTCTTGTGATTCTTTTTTTCAATGTTACCCCCTCGTTTTTCAAATGATCAATATGTATTTCATTTATGCTTAACGAGGAAATTCCATTATTGTTACACTTAATTACCTTAATATTACTTTCCCTCCCATTTCTTAATGCAGAAAATCTGATAAAATCATCAGAATTTTCTTGACTGCAAGTCGTGTTCTAGATTCCCGGCATTGTCTGCAGACTAATTTGAGGTATATGACCTAAATGATTATTATTACTGGAGATTCCCAGTATTCCAGTTTTCGCTTTTAAGTATGCTCAGGGATTAATCTCCCATTCGCTGGGCGGCCAAAACGACAACCAGACCTTACCTATGATGTTCTCCCGTGGGAGCGGTCCCCAGATATGAGAATCGTCACTGTGATTCCGGTTATCTCCGAGTACGAAATAATAATCTGGCTGAATTGCTTGTCTTTTCATGTTGTAACTGGGATTTTCAAGAACATAAGGTTCAGATAGCGGTGACCCGTCAATGTAAACAAGTCCGTTTCTTACTTCAACAGTCTCGCCCGGTAATCCCACAATACGTTTTATATAATCGATATTTGTATCGGTAGGTGGACGAAGTATCACTACATCACCGCGTTTTATCTCATCTATCTTGTAAGTGATTTTATTAGCGATCAAACGCTGCCCAGTCTCAAAATTTGGTTCCATACTGGATCCTAATACCACTGAGCTTTTTATGGTTACCTGTAAACTCAGAAAAACTAACAGAGATACTATTACTGTAACTAAAATTTCACGAATAGTGTTTTTCATTTGATTTTAAAACCAGTTAAAAATACTGCTCCGCCTGATGAATACACAGGGGAGCAGTATTTTTCATTAACTATACCAATTATTTTATTGCTTGCCGTAAGTGTTACCGTTGGTACCATTTGGTGCATCGAACCCGCTGCCGTCAGAAATACCATCCCCCGAATTCGGCGCTGGGCCTAATGGGCCCGCATCGTTTTGGGTGCTCTCGGTATCATTACCGGACATTGTCCCACTCTGCTGTTCTTGAGTTTGGTTCTTTACGGGGTCATCAACCGGTCCGTCGCTGCCGTATCGGTATTGGCTGCGTATCTGGTTTAGTACACCTTCCTGGGTAGCGATGGCCTGCTGCAGCCTTTGCTGAGCTTCCGCTCCAAGTTGTTCACAGTTCGCTATCATTTCCTGGTTCATATTTTGTATTCTTTCACATTGCTGTAAGGCTTCCTCTATTTCTGAACCATCTGCCTGCCCCACCATATTCTGTATCCGTTGCCGCTGCTGCTCCATTAATGCCAGGTTTAATTCGATAGCTGCTTCCGCATTACGCCCTGCCAAGGTCTGTACGGCCGTCTCCTGGCATTCTTCCGCCTGCAGGCGGGTTTGCGTCCTTATCTGCTGGCAGTCTTCTTCGCTACCATTTTGGCTGCCGGCCATCACAGCGATGTGCCGGGACATCATCAGGGCAACCCTTTCTGCCGTTCCGTTGTCCCCCGCCATCGCCTGCGCCATGTTCCGGTTGGCGATATTCATATAATACCGGTATTGATTTGCTGATTGCTCCATGCTGCCCGCCCGGTTTTGCTCTGCCATCATTTCCATTTCGGCCAGTTTTTCTCCGGCATAATGCAGGGCTTTTTGCAGTTTAGCTTCCGGGCCAAAGGTAAGTGCCATGTTCAGGCGCTGCATCCAGGTCTCCATGAAATAAAACCCGTATGCCGGGGTCATGCCGGGGTCCGGCAGCGTCTCCGCTTCCGCCGCCAGCACATTGGTCGGAATCATGACTGCCAGTGCTAATACTGCCAGTATTGTAAACATCCTCTTTTTCATTCTATATCTCCTTTGGTTTTTTGGGATCTTACCAAAGCTTAACGAATGCTAGGGTATTCTGTTACAACAGTTAGCAGAGACGATAGTACTATTATCCACTTAAAAGGGAGAAAATCGGTGTACTATAGTCTCCAAAAGACCAAAGTGGGAAAACTTCGGAAAACCTAAATGGAAAAAATAGAGAAAATTACCGAATGGTTTTTATTCGTTCGAATCCCCTCAGTTAAATAAAGAGAACAGTCACCAAACTACTGTTGAGTAAAAAGAGATTGAATAGAGAAATCCATCAAATAGTTCGTTCTCAAGTATAAAACTTAATCGACCAACATTTGACTAAAAACTGGTTTCCTTTCCATCTATTCATTTATTTCTAACTTGAAGGCTTAACCCCCTCAACTTTACTCCAATAACATCTAGATAACTCCGTTATTTGTCCGGAAAAGATCGGGGGTTTCTGTTATCTTGTGCTTTGTCGTAGATAATATAGTCAAATAGGTTTACAATAAGCCGGGTTTGAATAGGAGGTTGACATGAATATCTCTTTATGGCCAACCACCAAAGTCGGTAAATGGTCTGTGGGTTTATGTATCGTATTCATGATACTTATGGTTATTGTTTTCATGTCAGTAATATTCACCCCAAAAGAAGAGCTTTCTCCAAATTTCTTTGAACCGTTATGTCCAGCGGTCACGCTTTTGATTGCGGGAACTTGTGGAATTATTGCTTCAATATTAGGAGTCATGAGTATTGCTAAAAACAAGGAGCGTTCCGTTCTTGTTTTTCTCGCAACAGCGATAGGTGTACTTGCCCTTGTTTTTATAGTCGGTGAATTTTTATTTCCTCACTAATAAAAACCCGGGTATTCTTTTTGGGATACCCCCGGGTTGTGGTATATGTTTCAGTCATACGAAACTATATTTCGAAAACACAACCCCTTGAAAAACTGGGAGAGTCTAACTAAATTCATTTCTGGACAATATTATTAGTACAATAGCTATTATCCCCAGGGGAGTCGGCCCAATAACCGCACATACAGAACCTGTTAACGCCCACACCCATCGCTTTCTACGTAGAGCGAATAGACCACCGATAATATCTAGTAATGAAATTAATATTCCTGGTAAAATTAGTAATAACCCGGACACATTAACATTCGTTATCTCTCCCCCCACTGGCTTGACAATCATTGCTGCAATACCAAATAGAAATAGCATACACAAGATAATGCAACCGACTAATATATTAAGAATCCCGGCAACAACTGGCTTCCAAGTACGCGTAATGGAGTTATTCATGTAGTTATCCTATCACACATTGAAGTCACCGGGATTTTAAAATGTTCAGATAGTTTGTAAAGGAACACTCGATATGTTATAAAAACGCACAGGATCAGGGTAAGAGATAATTTTGAATAATCGAAACCTTGTTTAAAATACAGGTATGTTATACTTAGTGTCTCAGCGCAGGATATTCATCCCAATCTTCGCTCTTTTCGCGATTATTATTACCGTCTTCGGATGTACTCCAGACGATCACCTTGCAACAAAGATTTTGGTTGTTCCACATGAAGAGGTCTGGGGAATCTACGAGCTAGACTTGACCAACCTTGCAGTAAGACTTATCTACAGCACTCAGGAAGAGATACAGTCTTCAGCCCTCCGGCTAAACAGTACGGGAAATAAGCTCGTGTTCGCACAAAAAGTTAACGGGAGTGCCGATACAGATCTGGAGATTTTTTCCATCGGATATGATGGCAATGATCTCAGGAGAATCACTGATAATGGTTATTGGGACCTTTATCCCGTCTGGTCACCGAAAGGAGACCGAATCGCTTTCCTTTCGCAGCGAGAAACGGACCTGGATATTTACGTAATGGATGTTGATGGAAGTAACGTACAGAAACTGTACGACTCTGGTACTCATGATGCAGATATCGATTGGGCAGATAACACCATCGTTTATACCTCGGATTTCGTTATCTGTCGCATGAATTCGAACGGAACCGCCAACAAACAGGTGACCAACCCTTCGGGTGAGGGTGAGTGGGGTCAGGCGAACCTTCCCAAGGGTGACTACGATCCTCGTTTGAGCCGGGATGGAAAACGAATTGTCTTTGAACGACTAGAGGATAATAATAATCCGAACGGAGGTTATAACCTCTTCATAATAAACACCGACGGCACAGGCGAAACCCGTTTCACCGATAATAGTTATTCACAGGGTATCGCTAACTGGTCGCACAAAGGAGATAAGGTAGTCTATGTTGTTGCGGCTATCGAGGGAGAAGGTAAGTATGATATGTACATCATCAATTCCGACGGGACTGGCAATCATAATATAACTCCTTCTTACTTTCCCTCGGATTTTCTCTGTTACTCGCCGACTTTCTCTAGCGACGATTCAAAAATCCTCTTTATTGGACGATGGTGGAAGTAGCAATCAGTGGAAGTAACATATCGCTTCTTATAACTAAATTTTTCAAATCGTATTCGTCCGTCTTCATATAAGTTTTAACTCAACTCCACATTTAACCATTAAAAAACCGGTCATCCCTGCCAAGTAGCACCTTTGACTAATACATAGTTAATTCATGGTATAACAAGCGTTCCGCCGGACGAATCCATCTCTAACTCTTCCCTTGGGAAGGGGGAGAGGGCTGACTTCGGTGACCCGAAGTCCGTCGTGGAACAACCTGAGGCTAGTTTACACGGTTTGTTGAAACAACCTCAGGCACGGTTTGAGCCTACATCAGGGAAAGCCTCCGGATGAGCAGCGGAATAATTCCGGAACATCCGGTTATACAGGGCGGCGATGCGAAGTTGGAGTTCATAGTTTGCGGGCTGGTATTTACTGATGGAATCTATCTTGACCATCATAAGCTTCAATTCCTGCAACAAGTCGGGGACGGCCTGGGGGAGGGCGGCCTGTTGTTCCGGGGTCAAGACCTTGGAATAATAGCCATGTTTACGGGCGTTCTGGTTGCCCCTGGGGGCGCCACCGTGGTTTCGAAAATGCTTTTTCATAATATCTACCTCCTGACGCTAATGACGAAATTCAAATAATCCTCACTCTAACTCTCTCCAGTAATTTGGAGAGAGGACTCTATGATCTGCGATATTCTAATAGACCTCATCCCTCACGCTTCGCTTCCCGATTCGGCATTTAGGTAATGCCTTATACGGGATCCGCGACAGGGCAGGCTCTAATCCATCCAATCCTCACCCTAACCCTCTCCCGCAATCTGGAGAAGGGACTCTATAATCTGCGATATTCTAATAGACCTCATCCCTCACGCATTCGCTTCCCGATTCGGCATTTAGGTAATGCCTTATACGGGATCTGCGACAGGGCAGGCTCTAATCCATCCAGTCCTCACCCTACACCTTCTCCAGCAATCTGGAGAAGGGACTCTATCCTCCGTGTTTTGTTAACTTAAATCCAATGATATGTAGTAGAAGAAATATTCGGATGCTTACCGGATATAGTACTGCTGTTCTATATATTTGTCAATACCCCTGTTCTAAAAAATAGAAGGTGGGGGATAGTGCGGAGTGAGGATACGAAGATTTATTTCGTGGTCATGGTGAAGGGCTGCCCGAGGTGAGGGGAAGCAAACCACAGTACATAGACCAAGGGAGATAATGTGACGCGAATTTAAGAAATTATTCAGAAAAAAGAACAGAATATTCAGATGATGTTCAGTTTATTAATTCGTGGATAACGGAAAAGGAGAATTGTACCACCCGCCGTAAGAACGAATTAGAAAGTCAGGCTAAAACTCTACTTCGTCCCATTGATAGACGGAAGTGCTACTATATCATCAAAGTAATTACCCCAAATATGGAAGACTTTGTCGATATAGTAAATGTTGTTACCACGAAGGATAAAACCACCTTACATACAGAGGAACTAAAATGAAAGCGATTGTATACACAAGATACTGACCTCCGGCGTTACTTCAGTTACAAGAGATAGCTGAACCGATCCCAAAGAACAGGGAGGTCTTAATAAAGATATATGCTACAACTGTTAATCGAACCGACTGTGCAATAATTAGAGGGAAACCATTTTTAACAAGACTTTTTACCGGGGTATTTAAACCCAAGTACCAAATTCCTGGAACTGAATTTGCTGGCATCATAGAAGGTATAGATAAGAATGTGACGTCTTTTGTGGTAGGAGATAGAGTATTTGGATTTATAGGACAAGGTTCAGGATCTCATACTCAATATTTGACCATATCGGAAGATAAAGCACTGGCTACAATACCCAATAATGTGACTTATGAGCAGATTGCAGGCAGTATTGAAGGTGCCCATTATGCGTATAACTTTATCAACAAAGTCAACCTTAAAAGGGGCCAAAAAGTTCTAGTTAATGGGGCAACCGGGGCGATTGGTTCGGCAGCAGTCCAACTCTTGAAATATTTTGGGGTTAACGTGACTGCAGTGTGTGCAACACAATATCTAGAATTAGTTAAGTCACTAGGCGCCGACGAAACAATTGATTATACACAAGAAGATTTTACTAAAGGTCGAGAACAGTATGATTTCATTTTTGATACTGTTGGGAAGAGTTCCCTGGCTAAATGTTGGCCGGTACTTAAACACGGCGGAATTTACATATCATCAGACCTGGGCTTTATGGCGCAAAATATATTTTTTTCACTTATTACACCGTTTATTAGACCTATAATCCAAAACAAAAAAACCGTTTTCCCCATTCCAACAGATACGAAAAGGAGTGTAATCTTGATAAAAAAACTAATTGAAGAAGGGAAATTTAGAGTACTCGTAGATAGAAAATATCCACTAGAGCAAATTGTCGAGGCTTATAGGTATGTCGAAACTGGGTACAAAACGGGAAATGTTATCATCATTGTGACTCAATAATCAATTAGTTTTAACAGGGGAGGGGTTAACCCCTTCTATCGTAAATACGTTATTCGGAGGACTATATACCATTTAACATGCTCACCAATGACTACATGAGCGCATCAACCATTGCTTTGAAGCTAATACCCATTAGAGACAAATTGGTTATATCATCCCAACGTACAGAGGTTAACTAACCCAGTGATCTTTCGGCCGTTATTTCAGGGGTAGTCCGTCTTTCCCTTCCTCCACAAACAATTTAGAATTCGATCCTAAATTGAGAAGGACTCAAATAGAACAAAACTCGGTTTTGTATAACCCATCGTCATTGGCCTCTTGCGAATGTCTCCGTAGAACGATAGTATTTAAACCACCTTACTTCTTAACTTCAAATACAATGATACGAGGTTCATAGGTGCAAGATATTAATGCTCAATCATCTCTCATAATTAGGACTCTTGAACCCCAAGACATACCTGTGATCGTCAAGGCTTTCCAAGGTATTGGATGGAGATCTAAAACCACCAAGCTTTATTTGAGTTACTTGAATGAACAAAACAGCCGAAAACGTACTATCTTTGTTGCTTTACTCGGCGGCGTATTTACTGGTTATGTTACTGTAAAATGGCAATCGGATTACCCCCCTTTCATTGAGAGATATATTCCTGAAATTGCGGACTTGAATGTACTCCCAAAATACCGGCGTCGAGGAATAGCCACACTACTTGTCGAAGAAGCCGAAAGACGGATTTTCGAAATATCAGATTCAGCTGGGATTGGATTCGGAATCGCGGCAGACTACGGACCTGCACAAAGAATGTATATATGCAGGGGTTACATACCAGACGGACGAGGTTTATTCGCAAACGGGCGTTATATCCAGGAAGGCACAACACTTAATGTCGATGATTGCGTGATATACCTGACGAAAGAAAAAAACAAAATACAGGTGAAGGTTGTGAGTAGAAATTCCACTAAAAAAGAAATGACTGGTAAAGACGCTATTGCCTTTTATGCCGACTTAGTAAAAATCGGCATTCGTATTTGGATTGATGGAGGTTGGGGAGTAGATGCTTTGATCGGTAAACAGACTCGCTCCCACTCTGATCTAGATATAGTAATCGAAAAAAAGGACTTGAATAGAACACGTTTATTAGTGGAAAAACAAGGTTATAAAGATGTCGAAAGAGACGACACCAGCCCTTGGAATTTCGTCCTGGGCGATAACGAGGGGCATGAAATAGATTTCCATATCATTGTTTTTGATGACAAAGGGAATGGTATTTACGGCCCGCCGGAAAGGAACGAAATGTATCCCGCTGATTCCTTGTCCGGCAGCGGCGCAATAGATGGTCATTCAGTGAAATGTATATCTCCGGAATATCAAATCAAATTCCATAGCGGATACAAACTCAAGGAAAAGGATTATCAAGATATTACTGCTTTAAAACGAAAGTCAGAGCCAACCGTGCCAAAGGTTAGGACATAAGGTACGAGGGCGTAGCAAGTGTTCAGAAAGCAGGCGTGAAGTTGGCTGCCATAGCAAACAAAGTACCAATACTGTGTTAGTATCTGGATTAACAGCGTAGATTTTGAAAATTAGCTTTGATTTTAGAATATCGATGCTATAACTGTCATATTGGATTTAAGATCGATACTTAAATGTAAAAGGCGGTCCATGAGAATATTCCTTACAGGGAACCACGGAAAGATCGGGAAAGTCATTGAGAATGACTTACTCTCCTTGGGATATGAGGTGATTGGGTTTGACCGGCTTGACGGTAAGGATATTCTTGATATTCCATTACTAAAGGCCACCATGAAAGGATGCGATGCGGTGATTCATCTGGCGGCATTGGATATTGATAACCTGTTATCTTCAGAGCCGAGTCCTTGCGACATTATGAATGTAAATCTTCAGGGCACCTGGAATGTACTTACCGCCGCGAGCAATAACGGAGTGAAGCGGCTAGTTTATATGAGTAGTGTTGATGCCTTGGGTATTTTCGCTGGACGTGGCAAACCGGATTACCTGCCGCTGGATGATGATCATCCTTGTTATCCAACCTCAGCATACGATATATCAAAACATCTAGCTGAAGAAATGTGTCGGTTCTGGTCAGCGAAGGAACAGATTCCAACGATTTGTTTAAGGCCTCCAGGTGTATGGACGCCTGATACTTATTTAGAAATTCAGGAAATGCGGTCAGTAAAACCGCAATATGAATGGAGTCCCTATTGGGAATATGGAGCTTTTATTGATATTAGGGACCTTTCAAGTGCCACTATCCAGGCTATTACATGTCTATTTGAAGGTTTCGGTTGTTTTTTGATAGCTGCGGACGATATAACAACTTCAGGGAAAACCAGCAAAGAGTTGGTACAGTTTATTTGTCCTGACGTCGAGTGGCGGGGTGGAAGCGAATACGAGAATGAACCATTTCTTTCGCTCGTAAAAACCCATAATGCTCGACGAGTCCTGCAATGGGGACCAAAATATACATGGCAATCATTTATAAAAAATGGAAGTGTAAAACAAAAGTAACAGTCTAGATAATTTTACTTATGTTGGTGATCGGTACTTGATTAAGACGATACCTAAAACTGGTAAATGATATTTAACAAAAATCTAAAATTGCGCAATTTTGCGAGTTGTTGGACAACTTCGAGCGTGATACGATATGCCACATCGCGGTGATGAATGAGATGCATGAAGCAAATTGGCGGCTGTAATATATGCCTAACTGGGAATCCGATAATGTTTTTGCCGGGACTGCTTGGTACTATGCCCATTACCGGCCAAAATATCCGGAGCAGGTGATAAGGTTAATTGCGGATAAGTTTAACCTGAACAAAAGGTCCCGGGTACTGGACCTGGGGTGCGGTACCGGGCAAGTCGCCCTGCAATTGGCACCGTTGGTGGCGGAAGTAGTCGCCGTCGATCCTCTAAACGAAATGCTGCTAGAAGGTAGACTGTTGGCGACCCCAAAAGGAATTTCCAATATCACATGGCTGTTAGGAGAATCGGGAAATATCGCACGCATGACATTAGATATCGGAGAATTAGACCTGACGGTTATTGCTCAGGCTTTCCATTGGATGGATAGAGAACAGACTTTACATGATTTATACCCCTTGCTAAAGCCCGGTGGCGGTGTGGCGGTAATTGCAGCTGATGGCCCAAAGACGGATTACCCGGATACCGATTGGAAGGTAATTATTAGCGATACTGTGCGATTCTGGATGGGCGATGTTCGCAAAGCTGGGACCAAAGGCACTTATATACATCCGACAAAACGATTTGAAACAGTATTGGCGGAATCACAATTTCACGGTCTTGAATATTACGAATTTAAAACGGAAAGAACATGGACGATTGATAGTATCATAGGTTATTTATACTCAACATCTTCAACTTCAATCCCGGTGCTAGGCAATAAGAAAGAAGCCTTCGAAGCTGATTTACGGAAACGACTGACTGCATTTGAACCATTCGGACTGTTTAAGGAAGATGCCATTACGGAAGTGATAGTGATTTGGAAATAAATAAATTACTAACTTTCATTAAACATCTTACCGGTAAAAAGAGTCCAGATTGTTAGCCACTGATCTCGATATTAGTGATTCCTAAGGCTTGTTCCAGGTTTTTTTCAAGGTATATGGTTGTTGTACCATCAGGTTGTAACTGAGGGGGACTCACGTTTTTAAATCCGTTACGTTGCCAGAAATTTATAGAACGAGGGTTATTGATTTGCGATGCTGTTCTTATCCTTCTAACATGAGAATTCTCCCGAATGAGGTTCTCAATAGAGGATAAAATATACTTTCCAATCCCTTGACCGCGAAATGGTTTTTTAATCATTATCAGGGACACGAAAGCCAGATCGGGATTACCTTCAAATTTACTGGGAATGTAATCGATGACACCAACCATTTGACCGTCAACAATAATCCCACTGAAGATACCTTTTTGACTTTGTGAGGATTTTATATCATCGAACACCATTTCCAAAGAGGCTTTGGGGATCGGGCCAAGAGCGAGAAAATCCTCACACTCTTTATATACGTTGAGTATTTCCTTAGCATCTGCCGATGTAACGCGGCGCAAATTAATAGTATATTTTTCAGCCATTTGTCGACCGACTGTTTTTTTGTCAATAACTAATAAACAAAAGCGCAAAATCATAACATGGTTATCGACTAATTCACAAATAGTAGAATGTAAAATCCGCAGAAATATGGATTCACATACTCTAAAAGTTTTAATCCTTGAATCTAGTCTGTCATAGGTGTATTATTCCCATAAACAAATGACCTGGTATTACCCACATGTTTCGTAATATCACTGATGTCTGCACATGAAATAGAACTGGCTACAGAGATAATAAATGGAAATAACAGTAAGACGGGAAGAAGAAAAAGACTACCGGAAAGTCGAGGAAATCACGCGTGCTGCCTTTTCATATCCGGGACGTATCGAAAAAGGCGGTATAGGATGTCCTTATGAACACTGGATGGTCCATGCTTTACGTGAGAAAGACGGGATAAAAGAATTAAGCTTGGTTGCGGAAGTGAACGGTACCGTTATCGGTCATATCATTTACAGCCATGCCAGGATAGAAACGGCAGATGGCCGAAACGTACATGTGCTTAATTTCGGCCCGGTAAGCGTACAACCGGAATATCAGCAACAAGGGGCAGGTAAAGCATTGATGAGAACCTCGATCGCGAAGGCAAAAGAGCTTGGCTACGAAGCTATTTGTTTTTTCGGCCGTCCCGAATACTATCCTCAGTTTGGATTTATTGAAGCAAAAGAGTTCGGCATTACCGATCTTAACGGAGCGAATTATCCTGCATTTATGGCAATGGAATTGAAGCAGGGCTACCTTAAAAATACCCACGGTAAATATTACGAATCTACGATTTACGACGACAATCTAAATAAAGACGCCGTCAATGAGTACGATAAATTATTCAGATAAACAACACCAAACAATCATCTCTGTCCATTACCTCCCAAAGGAGCTATCCGGAGGCTTTCAAGCGTGTTGCCTACAATATGTTTTCGAGAGTATTTGTGTCAGGATAATCGGTGTCAATATCGATTCCTGGAAGAACCAAGCCGGAGAAATACAGTCATCCGTAGATTATGCGTTAACAAAAAAAGAATTTTTAGGACCTTGACCGTGATTACAGATTAGGGGCATAATTCACCCATGACTAATGGAGTAGAACCACCGGCATTTATTCCTGGCTTGAAATTGGCAGAAGGTTTTTTCTCGGAAGAAGTAATACCAATCCTGGAATTATACTTTCCCGGTCTTCAATATTCTGCCGCGCTCATTGGCCCTGGGTCTGAAGTACTCGAATTCGATACGGAAATGTCGGTTGACCATCATTGGGGTCCTCGTGTGATGTTATTTCTGAATCCTGATGATTTCAACACAAAGAAAGACTCAATCAAGACAGTCCTTGGTAAAAATTTACCGCCGGTATATCGCGGTTACTCGACCAACTTCTCGGCACCGGATCCCGAAGACCATGGGACTCAATTGCTAAGGCCTGCTGCTCCAGGAGCTATAAATCATCGTGTTGAGATTTTTACCATCACTCGTTTCTTCTCCGGTTATTTGAATATCGATATCAATAAGGAAATCGACCTGGTCGATTGGCTGACCCTGCCGCATCAAAAACTACGTTCTATCGTTTCCGGGTTTGTTTTTCATGACGGCCTTGGTCTTGAGCAGATTCGCCGCCGTTTTTCCTGGTATCCTCAAGATATTTGGCTGTATACTCTTGCCTCAGGTTGGGCACGGATAGGGCAGGAAGAACACCTCATGGGCCGGGCGGGTTTTGTAGATGATGAAATAGGCTCTGCCCTTATCGGGGCACGGCTAGTCCGGGATATTATGCGTCTGGCTTTCCTGTATGAGAAACAATATCCGCCGTATGCCAAATGGTATGGTACCGCCTTCTCACAATTGGAATCCTCTAAGCGTCTTATCCGTCTTCTAGTCAGCGTCCTTCACTCGGAATCGTGGAAAGACCGTGAGATATATCTCAGTCTCGCCTATCATATTCTAGCGGAAATGCATAACGGTCTGAAGATAACTGATCCTCTATCTACCAATACTACTCAATTCTTCGACCGCCCATTCCGTATTATTGGTGGTGAAAAGTTCGTAAAAGCTATTACGGAACGTATTCGCGACCCGGAAGTCGCCCGCTTAGCTGTACATCGGCTTATCGGCAGCATCGATATCTTCAGTGATAATACCGACTTGCTTGAAGATGAATCTATTCGTTTGGCACTGAAATCATTATATGGATAAAGTACAGAAATAGATTTCTCTGAAGAAAAAATGCATACAATAAATGTTGGAACTGACCGGCTTTTTATCACTATTCTTGATGTTAATATGGCCGGAAGTATTCACTTGAACTCGCTCGATGAAGACAACCGGCATTACATGGCAGATGAAGTTTTTGAAACGGAAGAAGAAGCACAAGCGAGGATTCGCGACCTGATATCCTGCTACGATAATGATAACGGCCCACTGGTTTATCCTGTATTGCTGAAAAGCGGCGGGCAGATCGGCCATGTGGAAGCAATGACGATCGACCTCGGCTGGGAAATCGGTTTTCATATCGGGAAGAATTATACCCACCGGGGATATGCCACAGAAGCGGTAAAGGCGTTTCTACCGGTGATCATGGGACAACTGGGGCTGAGAGAAATATACGGTATCTGTCATGCCGTCAATACCGCCTCACACCGTGTGCTGCAAAAGTGCGGTTTCGAGTTGGAGTTTACGGGCATGGGGTTAATTCAGGGGAAAATCCAGGAAATTTACCGGTATAAACTGACTGTGTATTGAAAGCAACCTAAAGATTACTTGGCTACTTCGGTAGTAGTTCATCGTCGTAACCACAAGGCATGTAGTTGTTTCTGAGGAATTACGGATTATGGACTATAAAGATATAAATGCTTTGGCCTGGAATAAACATTCAAGGCGATATCTAAAGAAAGCCGGTTTCAACAATAATGTGCTTGATTTCGGCGATCCCCGTTGCCTAACCGATAATGATTTGCATTTAGTAGGTGATGTTCATGATAAAAAAATACTTGAACTTGGTTGTGGTGGAGCAAATATCGGTATCAATCTGGCAAAGAGAGGGGGAATAGTAAAAGGAATAGATATCTCCGAGAAACAAATCAGCTTTGCCAGAGAAGAAGCGAAACGGGAAAGGGTGTATATTGACTTTGAAGTCTCTCCAATCGAGAATTTCACATTCGACAGCGTTTATGACATGGTCATATCGATATGCGCATTCCAGTATATAGCAGATCTCGATATTATATTTCAGAAAGTATACCAACACCTGGTTTCAAAGGGAGTTTTTCTTTTTAGTACCAACCACCCGGCATTTTATACCGCTGCTTATACTACAATCTGGAAAAACGAAAAAGAAAATACCAGTTATTTCGATGAAAAACCTGATATTTGGAAATGGGAGGATAATGATGATTTCACTTTTACGTCATTTCCCCACTCAATTGAATACTATATCAATACATTAACTGGTTGTGGATTTAAAATAGATAAGGTTCATGAACTGTTAGTGCCACATGAGAAAATTACAAACGAAGAAGAGAAACTGGAAACTGTTTTCCCAAGGTACCTGGTGATAAAAGCTGAAAAACTGCTGTAGAAAGATGTGGAGTTGAAGGTATGAACCTTGAAGAGAAAATGATGCTTGCGATCGAAGAGGCGCGGCGGTCCTTGATCAACCGGGAATTTCCGGTCGGGGCGGTGATATTCGAGGGCGACGAGATCATCAGTCAAGCTCATTCATCGGGAGAATCTCGTTTCGAGTTCTTACAGCATGCCGAGATGGCAGCCCTGCTTATAGCCGACAAATTGCACCTTTCCCTCTCCCGACGCAAGCAGATGCAGTTATTTACCACCTTGGAACCTTGCCTGATGTGTCTCGGTGCCGCGATGTCTTTCTATATCGGCGAAATCTATTATGCCCTGGAGTCGCCTATCGATGGTGCAGCAGGTTTTGCCACTCAATTCTGGAAATTCAAGCGAACAGAAATCCCGCAGTATGATTTACCGAAGATTTCCGGCGGCCTGTTAAGAGAACAGGGCAAAGATATCTTACGCGAATACTTGAATCTGGTACCAGATGGGCCGCTGGCAGGATTTTCGAAGACCTTGACTGGATTATGATCATACATTCACAATGAGCCTTGTTGGTTAGACAAATCATGGAAGAAAAGTTGATGCGATGTCCTCCTGCAGCTCATGAGATTGCTGAGATCGAAGAGTAACTACCTTGAAGAAGTTCTTTGTACTCTGGGCTAGCCAGGCAGCTTCCATCTTCGGAAGCTCCGTTGTCGGGTTTGCGCTAGCGTGGTACCTGGCGAGAGAGACGGGTTCTGCCACAATTCTCTCCATGGCTATGCTCGCTAATTTTGCGCCCATCGTAATACTTGGTCCTTTTATTGGACCGCTCATTGATCGGTGGGACCGCAAGAAGATCATGATTATCGGCGATCTGGTTACAGCAATTCTGACGCTGGTGCTCGTCATCCTGTTCTACACCAATACCGCCCAGGTGTGGCATATTTATGTTGTAATTGCAGGAAGGGCGATTAGTGGGTCATTTCAAGGGCCGGCTCTCGCTGCTACGGTACCCATGATCGTGTCTGAGAAACAGCTGGTAAGGGCTGGCGGACTCAGTAGGATGCGCGATGGTGCGATTATTATCGTTGGTCCCCTAACTGGAGCTTTTCTCATGGAAGTATTGTCTATGCAGTGGGTACTTTCCGTAGACATCATTACGGCAGCGATCGCCATAGGCTGTCTTCTTCCGTTAAAAATCCCCCGGCTATCCCGTACTACCCTGGCTAAAAAGCAGAATCTGATCGGAGATATGGTGCAAGGCTTCCGGTATGTAACGTCATGGAAAGGTTTATTGTTTTTACTATTACTTTGTGCTCTTCTCAATTTCTTATCAGCTCCACTAAACTCCCTACTACCGCTATTTGTCAGGAATTATCTTGGCGGCGAGGTATCCAGGATGGGCTACCTGCAGACGGCTTTTGGGGTTGGTATCATCGCCGGCGGGTTGATTCTTGGGGCCTGGAGCGGGTTCAAACGGCGTATTGTCACCAGCCTTACCGGCATTATCTTCTGGACGGTCGCCGTATTCGCAATAAGCTTTACTACCGAAAGACTATTCTGGCTGGGATTGGCTATGGCGTTCGTCGCTGGTCTGGGCATGACTGTTTTCAATGCGCCCATTGGAGCAATACTGCAATCGACTGTACCAAAAGATATGCAGGGAAGAGTCTTTACTGTCATTAATTCAATGTCCACCGGGATGATGATACCCGGTCTACTTCTTGCCGGACCACTGGCGGACAGCATCGGAGTCAAGGCTATCTTGATTATTTCCGGTGCCGCAGCATTCGTCGTGGTACTGGCCGGTTTTTCTTCTCGAGATTTGATGGGTATTGAAAACCAGAAAGCGGCGGAAAAAACCACTGGCGAAGCCACGACGCCTTCTGCCTGAGGAAGAATCAGATGAAAACGGATAGTCTATGCAACAATCCTGAATAAAACTGATGATCAGTGAGGTAGTGTGTTATGGAAAAGAAAGATCTGGCGAAACGTATTTATAACGTTTCATATATCAGAGGATCATTTACTTTGCGTTCCGGCCAAATATCGAAAGAATATTTTGACAAATATCTCTTTGAATCTGATCCTTCCCTTCTAATTGAAATTGCGAAGCGTCTTTCCACTATGATCCCGGCCCATACTGAAGTATTAGCTGGCTTAGAAATGGGTGGGATACCCATAGCTACCGCAATATCTCTACAGACTGGATTAGCTCTTGCACTTATGAGAAAGAAGGCCAAAGAATACGGCACCCAAAAAATCGTTGAAGGGACTGATATACGAAACCGACGTGTGTGTATTATCGAAGATATAGTAACAACTGACGGCCAGATAATTCAAAGTGCCAGAGATATCAGGAAACTCGGTGCTCAAATTATTGGCGTACTTTGTGTAATCGAACGTGATCCTGGTTCAAGTAAAAACCTGAATAATGAAGATTTGAAGTTATCATCATTATTCACAATGGCAGAACTGGAATCGAGTATTACAACTTGATACTATTTCTTATTAACTCTTTTTATAATAAATCGTTCCTGTAAGTCAGCCCTCGGGATACATTTGGGAGTCACTTTTACTCTTTTTGTTATTGTTACTAAATTCCTCCAGACAGTTAGTCAGGCTTGACTCCAAACAATTCAGGTGTTACGCTTTCCAAACAAAACAAAAGCGAGATAATTATGACCTCATTTTTACTAATGCGACACGGAGAACCAGATTATTCTGGGCCGCGTAAATGGGATACTCCTGGATGGGGAGCGGATCTCGCTCCACTATCGGAGTTGGGCGAACAACAAGTTAGACAGCAACTTAGCAGAATCAGACAGTTTGATCCGGATGTAGTTGTGACCTCTCCAGCTACCAGGGCGATCCACAGTGCCTTAGTTCTTCGTCAGGAACTGATGACTCCCTTTAGGGTTGAATTCGACTTGCACGAGTGGGTACCCGATATGACTTTTCAATGGAGGACTCTTAGCGAAGTTGAAAAGCTTCAACTAGAATACAAAAAGTTAGAGGGTGAATGGCCACCAGGAGAGAAAAGGCCATGGGAGAGAATGCAAAGCGTACGTTCGCGGGCGATAGGGGTTTTTCACAAATATATCAGTTACGGTAGAGTCCTGGTAGTTTGTCATGGGCAACTTATCAATGCGGTCACGGGCAATGACCAAATTGAACTTGCTGGTTTGGAACCATTTAACTTGTGAAATACCTAACTCCTGATATGAAACACTATTTGTTGGAGACAAGAATATGGTTTCGGATGGCATTAATAGCCCGCAATATCTGATAAGTCAATATCAGGATTCAACCAATCTGAAGACTAGGGTTGACCTCCACAGTCGGTTCAGTCTTAACTATTATGGGTGGTCAAAATGGGTATTCGATCAATTTCGTCTTAAACCTCAGGCCAACATTCTAGAATTGGGTTGTGGTACCGGTGGATTATGGTCGGACAACTTAACACGTGTCCCCGAAAAATGTAATGTCCTTCTCACCGACTTCTCAGAGGGAATGCTCCGGCAGACTCGCTTCAGGCTTGCTGGCGATCAACGTTTCAAATTCCAGAGGGTTGATGCCCAGACTTTTCCTTTACCATTTTTAAATTCTCATTTTGACATGGTTGTCGCAAATCACATGCTTTATCACATACTCGATAGACAGTCTTTGTTTTCCGAAATAGCACGAATACTAAAACCAAATGGCTTTCTATATACCTCAACCGTAGGTCAAAGGCATCTGATAGAAATTACTGATATGTTAATCGAGTTTGATCCCACATTATCCTCATGGGGAACAGCGACTGGTTCTTTCACTCTGGAAAATGGGACAACTCAACTATCCCCTTGGTTTACAAACATCAGATTGAATAGGTATGAAGATGCTTTAGCGGTAACCGAAGTTGAACCGTTAATAAATTATATCTTCTCAGGCTGGTTTGAACTAGAAGAAGGTCGTCGGGAATCCTTTAGGCAGTTCGTTGAATGCAAATTCAAATCGTTTAACGGAGTTATTCATATTTCCAAAGATTCTGGAATATTTGAAGCTAACTGTAGATAACATATTTTAGCGAAATGTTCAATGGTACGGTAGGACGGACTAAGAGCGAACAAAGATGAAGAGTGCATCAATACCGGGATGTCTCCCCCTTTATCAGCTTTTTATTGTAGTCAAGTAAAAGCTTCGTCATTTCGTTCTGCTTTTTCTCCATGGCGGGCTTATCGAGGAATTGCATTGCCAGTGGGGATTTGACGGTATACGGCGTCCATCCCGGCATGGGAGTGCCATCGGCATCAAGCCCGTTGGGGTCACCATTCTTGGCGAAGTTCGTCCAATAGTTGCACATCTGGCGCGCCAGGTCGAAATGTTTGCCAACAAACGGCCGCCAGCTCCTAATCAGCGTTTCAAACTCAAACCAGAGATCGGAGGAGTGAAAAGCACCGGCATTATCGCCGGGTATTTCCGGGCCGAAAGAATAGCTAAAGACCGGCTGTTTGCCCTGCGCGGCCATCGTTTCGCAGAACAGTTTGGCGGTAAGCTCAGTGCTGTTGACTGCAGCCGCTTGCTTGAGACTGATGCCCTCAGCGGCAGCCCTATCCCGGGCCAGTTTGCAGAATTCTGTGGCAACTCCCGGAATGTTCTCCTTTGCCCAGGTGTCAATGTTGTCATCGGGCGGAGCCATCAGGAATTCATTTGTGGTCGAGCCGATCATGATCGGAATATCGTGTTGACGGCCAGCCAGAACACTGGATGCTGCATCTTCAACGACATACTTGCCGTCTACTGTGGCACTCCAGTATTTTTCGAATTCAAGATGTTTGGCAAACAACCTTTTAGCATCGATAGCCTTAGCCGCGGCGAGGTTCTTCACTCCGATAAAGTCGAAGAAGGCCTTACCCTGTTTCGCCAGGGCTTGAAGACTGGAGCCCATCATCATCCGGGGCGACGGTTCCCTAATGCGTACGCCGCCGCCGGACTGCACAATGGCTTTTTGGAAGGCTCCTTTAGCCAAAGGCGAATTCAAATGGGACATTACGCTGCCGCCCCCCGCCGATTGCCCGAAAATGGTGATGTTATTCGGGTCGCCGCCGAAATTGGCAATGTTGCGGTGGACCCAATCGATGCCAGCCTTCTGGTCGAGGTAGCCAAAGTTCGCCACGAAGCCATCAGGAGAAGTCTTGATGATTTCCGGATGGGTCAAAAAACCGAAGACATTCAGACGGTAGTTGACGGAGACCAGGATGACGCCACGGCTGGCAATGCGTTCACCGTCAAACTCCATTTCCCACGGATAGCCTTCCATCAGGCCTCCCCCGTAGATCCAGACCATGACAGGCATCTTTTCCTTGCCCGTCTTGGAGTTTGTCCAGACGTTCAAATACAGGCAGTCTTCATCCATCGGTACATCCGGGTCGACGTGCCATTCCCTGGCATAGAAAGCCCCGGTGTTCAAGTTTGAGCCCGGAGCGCGCTGCATGGCGATGGGCATGAACTCCAGACAGGCGCGGACGCCTTTCCAATCAGCGGCCGGTTTGGGAGTCCTCCAGCGGAGATCTCCGACAGGCGGAGCAGCGAAGGGTATTCCTTTGAAGACCGTGATCCTGGCGTCAGTGCCTTGAATTCCACGAACCGTTCCGTTTTCTGTCCTGGTGATACGAAGCATCAGACCTCCCTCCTGCTCCTTTTTCCCTTAGTCAGTATTAGTAACACATTATTCATGCGGGTTTACCGGTTGGCTACTATTATCTGGTAATAAATTATCTTACGAGTGATCTTCAAGCCATTTTGCCAGGTCGCTAAACACCTGAAATCTCTCCGGTTCATTAAAAATTTCGTGCCGTAATCCTTCGTATAATTTGATCGTCTTGTCTTTCGACCCCAGAGCCTCGAATAATACTTGACTTCGAGCACCATCAGCAACGCCATTTCCCGCCATTATAAGTGCTGGCAGCCGGATTAGCGGAACCGCGTCAATGATTCCTCCCATCATTCCGCTCAGTCTTGTCGGAACCGGCCCGTGATATACGAGAGGATCATTTACGTAAGCTTCTATTACTGCCGGATCCCGGCTTAAAAAGGAAGTAGGCAACGGCTGCCCTTCAGGTTGCCGAGGTGCAGGTGTTTCATCACCACGATTGATACCCCCACCCGAGGTGACCAGACCGGCAAGCTCTTTTTGGTATTTCGCGGTATACAATAGAGCAATTGCTGAACCCATGCTGTGTCCTACTAAAAATATCAGTTTCCCCTGATTTTCTTTGCGGATAATATCGAAAAATTTCTTTAAGTCATCGACATAATCAGAAAACTTTTCGACGTAAACGCGTTCGCCGTCGGATTTGCCATGTCCGCGGTGATCCAGAGCATATACAGCATAGCCCTGAGCGACGAAATATTCAGCTACGTGGCTATAACGTCCGCTGTGCTCAGCGAAACCATGTGCTACCATCATTACTGCCTTTGGACCATGGGAAGGCAGCCAGTATTGATAGTAGAGGTTTATATTTCCTTGACCTTTAAAAAATCCCTCTTTGTGTATCGTATCCATATATGTTTGTCCCTCCGGTTCTACAATAAATATGGTTATCTCTTTATTAAAATATCAAAGACACGCCTAGTATCGACCGTATTTTTCAGCTGAATCTATCATAGCTTTTACATTTTCCGGTTTAGTTTCCCCGTAGCCAGTCGTTGAAGAAGTCAGGATGAAGCCGCCGTCCTTCTTGCAAGCCTTTATCAGTTTTTTACAGTATTCATCCACCTCCGACGGTGAACCGGTGCAGAGTAAGGAAACAGGGACATTACCACACAGGCAGGCAACGCCACCAAGGATTTCTTTGGCGCGAACCATATTTGAGTCTTGAAGACGGATATAGAAAGTACCTTTGGGAAAATCGGTAAAATACTCCAACTGGTTGTCCCGCTTGCCCTCGAAAAACATGCGGATGACATCGTATCCAAGATCGAACGTTGTTTGAATAGCCCGCTTCCAATTAGGCCAGACAAACTCCTCAAACTGCTTTATTGATAAAAATTCATCGGACACCCTGTGCGATTCTCCGGCACTACCAATTGCCGGCTTACCACCCCGATGAACTGCCGGTTTCGCCTGGGAAATCCGGAATTCCAGAAACTTCTCGAGAGCTGCTTTCAGCTTATCCGGCCTTCGGAACATGTCGATACCTACGCCTCTGAAGCCGCGGAAACTATTAGAAAAGCCGGAGAAGGGAGGATTAACTCCCCCTCCCATCTGCCAGAATGGGTCCGGGGGAAAACCTATGGATGCCATCTCTTGTTCAATATCACCCACGGCCTTGTCCCATTTCTTTTTTTCCTGAGCTGCTTGTTTCATTACTCCGGCAAACTGCTCGAATTCCGGTGAATCGAAGAGTGTGGCGAAAGATAACGGGTTTGTTCCCAGGTCTCTCAGGGGCGGGAGTTTGGCCAACAGCTTCATTGAGTTATTTACCCGCGGCATCCAGTAGCGGATGATGTAATCGGAAGGGTCAAGAAGGAAGAGATCATACTCATCTTCTTTCATATACTGCTGTTCATTTATCTGGTGGGGAATATCCGGGGGGAGTTTGCCACCGGGATGCCATTCGTAATTTGAATCAAGAATATCAAGGGCCGTACCTGGTCCATATGTCAGGTTTCCCCACCCGTCAGGCGCAAAATCAACCAGCATTCTTTTGAGAGCACTTTTCCAGACCGGAGCATCATAATAGACACTCGAGAAAGGTACACCGGTGTATTTGCATGCCGGGTAGGTCCCGCAAAAGAGAACAGGGACTCTGTCCGGTACTTTAAGCGTAATGGCATCATACAGTCTCTTTTCCCTCTCGTGGTAAAGCTCCTCCACCGACTTACCGTGTTTCTTCTGGATCTCTTCCCTTAATTTTCGATCATCAACCAGTATTTCTTCTCTTGATTTCTGCTTTGGCATTTAATATCCTCCTTCGCTGTTGGAAAGTAATTCCTGGCTGGCAAATGAATGCGTTCAAATATGTTAAAACGATTATAACACGAGAAATATTCTGCAGAATCGTGTTCGCCCTTCCCATTTCCACATGTTATAATCCGTCCAGTAAATTTATTTTAAGAGAGAATGTATGAATAAAGCTGAAATTTTTGACCTTACCGGAAGAGTAGCCCTGGTAACAGGTGCCAGCCGTGGGATCGGCAGATCACTGGCGGAAGCTATGGCGATGTTCGGTGCGGACGTATGCTGCGCCAGTAGAGACGAAGATATGCTGGCAGAAACAGCCGGAATACTTAAAAAGTATAAGACGAGAGTCATTACCCTGAAAGCTGACATAACCAAGACCGATGATATCAAAAACATGGTAGCCCAGACCGTAAAGAAACTCGGTAAACTTGATATTCTGATCAACAATGCCGGGATCAAAGCGCTCAAAATGCCGATCCATGAAACTCCGGAGGACCGGTGGGAATTAGTGATCCGGACCAATCTGACAAGTGTTTTCCTGTGCATGAAATATGCGATTCCCGAAATGATGAAAAATAAAAAAGGTTCGATCATAAATATTTCCTCGATTGCCGGTGTCCGGGCTGAAGTCCCGGAAATTGGATTGCTGGCTTATGGTGCCGCCAAAGCCGGGGTTAATAATATGACACAGGTTGCTGCAATGCAGTATGCCCGCCAGGGGATACGTGTCAATGCCATCGCTCCCGGTATGCACGAACCTGATGAAGGAATGCAACCGATGAAAAATGTTGAAATCCCTCCCGAAGCAATCAAACAAATGAAGGAATCGTTCAACAGTTATGCGGAAAATTACATACCAATGGGGAGGATCGCAAAAACCAGTGAACTCAGCGGCCTGGCGGTGTTTCTCGCTTCCGATGCCAGCAGCTATATGACCGGACAGATCCTATGTACGGATGGCGGCCAGGAAGCAAGGCTGTAGTTATTTAATGATCAAAAAGGAAAAAGGCTGGTAGAGATGCCAGCTTCTTTTCTTAAATAGCGTCAATCGGATAAAGATAAACTTCCTATTCCCAATCTGAATTTATAACACTGAGAATATAACCGTTATGCTGGTAAAGCAGGTTTATATTGTAATTACTAACGTTGCTTAGCTATACTACGGGTAGCAAAAATATGCACCAAAAGAGAGGGTAAAATGTCGGAAACGAAATACGGTAAACACCTGATTCAATCCCCTTTTTACAAGGCAACCGCAGAATTCGGTGGAGCAACCATGTTCAAACAAACCGACGAAGGCAATTCAGGCGTAGTTTTTGAACATCACTACATCACTGATCCCAAATGGTCCATCAATGTCAGCCGTACTCCAGATACGCACGAACTGTTTTGTTTCATCGGCGGAAATCCCGAGAATATCATGGATTTTGGAGCGGAAGTTCGATTTACTCTCGGTCCTGATGATGAAGAGCAAGTCATTCGGGACACCACGGTAGTTATCATCCCGCCTGGTTTGAAGCACGGCCCGATCACCATAAAGAATTTCACAAAACCCTTTAACCTGCTCAGAATCGTGAATTCCAGAGAATATCAGGACAAATTGGATGCGGAAGCTCCCAAGGAAGCGGCCTTTAAAATGGAATGGCTGCGCAACGGCAATGAAGTCCGCAAGCACGGTAAAAAGTACTGGATGAATATAATGAAGGGCCCTCTTTACAATGACTATGAACCGGGGTGGACGGGCATGTCAATCTGGGCACATCATGACGAGTTCAGTGCCGGGATAAGCCTGGGGTACCATTGTATCGTAACACCGTATGATGTGCGGTTCTCTCACGCGCACAATAACCATGAAAACCTTTGCTTCCTTTCCGGTGATCCGAATAAACCAGGAGAACTGGGGGCTGATGTCGAGGTTTACCTTGGTGAAGAAAACGAAAAACAAACTTTTAATACCCCGACGATTCTATCTATGCCCTCCGGTTTGAAACATTGTCCGTTACTGGTTCACAATATCACCAAACCCGTCATCTTCCTGGAGGTCTCGGTGACCAAATCTTTTGAGGGCAAAGCGGAAGGGTTTTAAACCTGTACAACTGCGACGAGAGTCAATCAGTCTGTCGGATACTAAATGGAGTCGGAGGCCACCGGATCCGACTCCATTTTTGTTGAACTATATTCTGCCTTAGAGTCAGTTCTACTTAATTTGGTTAAGTTGTTTGGATTTTAATTGATGTTATTCTCTCCACAGTATTGCGATCCGCACTCGCCTATTCTTTACCGGGTCATACCGTTCCTATCAATTAACACCGAAATCATGCCGCTTATATTAGCACCGATTATATTGACCTCTTCATCTTTAACAAAAATGCAGTCTTCATAATTAACGACCAATCTCCGGGCTGAAGATAAGAGTATTGCCAAGATCGAACGCCACAGCCTTTTTCATATGAATCCGGTACCTATTGATATAGAGATTTTATTACTAAGCGGACAGACTCATGCCAGGAATAAATGCGGTTGGTTCAGTCCCGTTAATCATGGGTGAATTATGGCCTAGATTAACAACAAAGGTCAAGAGTTGATAAAAATAGCAGGGGATAAACTACTACCTTTTTTCTCATCCAATTTTATGCTTGATTAGTATTAGAGAACGTATATTGCGCGGAATCACACACCGGCCGGAATCCGATCTTCATATAAATGGAGTTCGATGTCGGGTTGCTTAAATCGGTATAAAGGGTGCAAAAATCGTAGCCGTTTTTCAGGATTTCCCGGCAGACTCCCGTTACACAAGAAGTGGCATATCCTTTTCTTCTCAGTTCAGGAGGTGTGTATACCCGGCCAACCGTCATGCCGTGGTCAGTCGGGCGTGTTTTCGCTGCCATCGAAATCGGTTGCCCGGCATCTTCCCATAGATATATTTCGCCGCTTTCAATACTCTGTATGATCAGCCTTTCCGGATTTTCTCGATCAGATACCTGGTTTGTGTCGCTGCCGAAAGCACGAGTCCATTTAAAGACTAACTCTTTATCTTCGAGGGTTGCCAGACGTAAGCTTCCCGGTGCTGGCGAAATACGGTTGATAGCATCAAGACGGTAAGTCCGCTGGGATTGTATTGACTGGATGGGCGTTTTAAAAGAAATCGACCATTTCTTTGCGAATAGATCGGTCACTTCCCTATGTCCGGTGACACCTGGAATCACCTGCCAGTGATTACGGACAGATTTTATTAACAGAGATATCGCTTCCTCCACATTCCCTGCGTGCCAGGCCAGGCCCACCAGGTAGGGTGGAGTCCGCCAGGCGAGTGCTGCAATATCGGTGTCATCCGAAATTAAACAAAACCAGGGGTTTTCCGCTCCATAATAGCGGGGATTTACCGCCACCCTCCGGGCGATGCTGTATATCAGGCCGTAACGGACTTCATCAGATCTAAACAGACTCCCGGCTGCAGCTAGAAAATCATTGGCTGAAAAATAATCTATGACCTTCATATAGTTTTTATTATAATACGGGAGTTGCATTTCCAGGTTGTAACAAACTCCAGTCTATCGAGCGGTATGTATTTGTTCATTTGATTCTCCATCTACTGGGGAATATGCTGTGTGTATTGCTTATTCTTATTTTACGGCAAAAAGTTTTTACTCAGCTTCAAATTGGGATGGCGATTATCAGGTTACTGATAATGACCCTTACAGGCAATAACAATGATGGTCTCTTTTTCGACTTTATAGATCAATCTATCTGTTTCGTTGATACGCCGGGACCAGTATCCCGTTAGCTCGAATTTTAACGGCTCCGGCTTCCCTAAACCGTCAAAGGGAGAGCGGTCAATATCCTTGAGAAGACGATGGATTTTCTTCAATGTCTTCGAATCGTTTTCCAACCAGAAGGTATAATCATCCCAGCCTGTGTCTGTGAAAAGTTTTTTCACTTGATTTCAACTTCTCTTAAGTTGCCAACCTCAACCTGTTTTTTCCCAAGCAGGAGCCATTCACGATTCGCCTTATTTCCGAGGACATGTATATTTTCAATAATATTGTCATATTCCTCTTTCGAAAGCATGACAACATCGCGTCCGCCCGGCCTGGTAATGATTAATGCTTCATTATCATCTACGACTTTATCCATGAAGTCTTTTAGATTCCTTCTGATTTCCGACGGATTTGCTGCTAACATCCCTTAGCCTCCCCCAACAGGTGATTAATTTGTACTTAATATAGTACGCTATCATGTACATCACGTCAAGAGATAGTCTTTGCTTGTTATAAGTATATATTTCAGGTTCAATTGCTCTATCTATAATGTATTACTCTTGCCGCGGTCGCAAGTCGCCCGGGTTGAGGAGTTGTTTAGGCCTGGAATAAAAGCGGGTGGTTCAGTGCCATTAATCATGGGTGAATTATGGCCCTAATTAACAACAAAGGTCAAGGACATAGTTGTTATTCAATTGCGTACTTTTTAGTGAACAGGATATAATGCAGACAAGAAATAACAAGGTGAAAGTAAAAGCCCTCGATTTAAGGCAAAATATTTGGAGGGAAGGTTATGGAAGAGATTATCGGCCTGACTTTGATACGGCACGGGCGGTCCAGGGCAGATGATGAAGGGGTGCATGAAGGACGCTACGATTCGCCGTTGACTGATACTGGCCGTGCCCAGGCGGAAAAACGAGGGCAATACTTACTAGCCCAGGGAACAAAGTACCAACTAGATCATTGCCAGCCCGTTGAAACGGACACAAGAAACCGCGGTGATATTGGCGAAACACCTGAACGTGCCGGTAATAACGGATAATGAATGGATCGAACTAGACAACGGGCCGTTAGCCGGAATGTCCTTTAAAGAAGCAGAAATACGCTATCCAGAACCTGCCTTCCGCAATCCTTATGAGAAAATGCCGGGGAATGGCGAGAGCGCATGGGAGTTGTACAGTCGGGCAACAGCGGCAGTAGGACAAATTATTCAACGAGGAGCCGGCGAATATATCGTGGTTGCCCACGGGGGAATACTCAACGCCGCTTTACGAAGTATCGTAGGAACTGTTCCATATGGTAATGGACAAGGAATCGGTTTCAGATTCAACGACCTGGGATGTATGAAATTGAGATATTATCCAGGGAAAAACTGGTGGGTGATGGAGGAATTTTTAAATAGGACAGACTAAGCAAAAGAGATAATCTGATACATTGTATTTCAGATAAGTCATACATACCTTCCTCTAAGACGATGAGGGCGGTCGGGTTATAAACCCGACCCTACAGCACAGAACTCTTAGTAGACAAAGTGATTCGGGGTAAAAAACAATGATGGCTGGGAAAATAGGAATATAGGTTATGAAACGATGATAGACCAGCGGTTGTACTAATACAACTCAACGGTAGAGGAATAGCATGAAAAAACTGGCAATTATTCAGATAGTATTGGGAACTCTGATTATCGCCTCAATGATATATTGGATGAGTTGGTTGGGTAATGGTTATCACGTTCGGGAAGGACTTACTCCGGACGGGACAACAATATTCCAACAGTCTTTGCTAAAAGGAAATCGAGCGCTCGATGTATGGTCAATGCTCTATCCGGCACTTGGTTTAGCCATCCTTGGCTGCGGAACAGCCCAGTGTTTCCGGCCGGGCAGTAAATATCTGGAAATCGTCCAGATAGTCCTGGGAGCCCTGGTGATAGCAGCTTTGATATGGTTCATAGGATGTGTGGAGTGGGACTATGGGCCGTTTATGCACATGACAGAAAAGTATGGAGAAATCGAGATGAAGCTAATACCCGGATGGGAAACGCGGCTGATCATCTGGAAAGTTATATCCTTTGTGCTGGGGTGTGGGGTGGTGGGGACGGCGATAGTACAACAGATGAAAGCGGGGAGAAGAGAATAACGGATCCTTTCGACAGCGGTCGACCGACTATGGTCTAAGAGGAGCAGAAATAATCTGTTATTCTCCGCCGCTATGGCTTCGACAAGCTCACCATGAGCGGCTTCCTTAATATGAATTCAGAGCATTCGTGTATAGGAATGGATTCTACCGACACTTACCGGTCAAGACGCTGTCGGAGCTTGCGCAGGAATGACGAATGAGTCCGGATCCTTTCGACTCTGAGTCGACCGTCGCTTCGCTCCTCAGGATGACATTCTAGGCCACTTTCTAAACCCGACCATTCGAGAATGGATTTGTGTAAAGTCCCTTGCCAACTTATAATCTGACTGGCATATGGACGGCAGAGGGAGAAAGAATGTCAGGTTTAAAATATAACGACCTGTTGACAACACTGAAATTTAAGAAAGGGAACGGGACGGAGGGCGGGGCGAAAGCCCGGGAGGTTTTTATCCAGGGTAAACATATCAAGGGATTCGGCCTTAATTTCATCCTCGGTGTTTACGAAAGCGTGGGGGACTGGGCGCCGGGGTGGGGGGCCCACAGCCACCCGTTCGACGAACTGCTGGTCTTCTTCGGTTATACCCCTGACATGAATTATCTCGGTGCCGACATGGAATTCGCGATGGGGATAGAACGGGAAAAACACAAGTATAGTGTACCTACCATCGTCGCCGCCCCTAAAGGGGTCCCACACTGCCCGCTGATTACAGAAAAAGTGTATCAGCCTTACGGCCATTTCCATATCGCCTTAAGCGGGAAATATTCGAAAACACAGAGGCACATAGAGCAACAAGGCGAGACCGACGGAGAGAAATATAGCCATCTTTTCAACAAGATGCCGATAAAAAATGGGCCGGGTGGAGCAGATGCCCGGCAACTGGCGACCCTGGCTGGAGCCGACTTGCAAGGGATGAATGCCAACCTGGCGATGGGATGGTTTGACAAACCCGGACAATGGGATGCCCAAAATGGAAAGAAAGCCCACATGCATCCATATGACGAGGTGATGGTCTTTTTCAGCCTCGACCAGACCGACCTTAGTCACCTGGGAGCAGATATGACAGTGGAAATCGGGGCCGAGCATGAACAATATACTTTCAACCAACCGACTGCAATCGCCTTGCCCAAGGGTACACCGCACGGGCCAATCACCTGCAACAATGCCGAGCGGCCTTACGCCGTGATGCAGATAGGCCTGGCCGCCGATTATCAAAGTGTACCGGGTATAATACAGATTGAGTAAAGTAACCTGGTATGGTGTCCCGGAAATACGTGACATAATCGGGAGTCGACATAACAAAAGTCATGTCATCTGGATTCTGAAACAAGTTCAGAATGACATTTTAAGATTGCTTGATTAGTTCAAGGAACTAATGAGACGGGACACTAGATCACCCAGTCTTTACCGGTAATGAATTCGGTTTCCAGGCGGCGCTTTTCTTCAGCAGACAGCCACGAGGAGCGGATGCCCTGTAATATTAAATCCCGGACTTCCCAGGGGGTAAAACCAAGTTTTTCGACCAGCAAGCGGTATTCTTCAGCCAGGGAATTGCCGAACATCTTCGGGTCGTCAGTATTGATGGTAAGCACCAGGCCGCGCCGGAATAAACGGCGGACGGGGTGGGCTTCGAGAGAGGACACGACCCCTGTGCGGACATTGGATAAAGGACAGACTTCGAGGGGTATTTTATTCACAGCCAGGTAGTCGAGCAGTCTTTCATCTTCCACGGCCCGAATACCGTGGCCGATACGGTCTACTCTCAGGTCATGAATCGCGCCCCAAATACTCTGCGGGCCGGCGGCTTCGCCGGCATGGGCACTGGTATGGAAGCCGAGGCGGCGGGCTTGTTCGTAGATACCGGCGAAGGGGCCGGGGGGGAAAGCCTGTTCCGAACCGCCGATAGTGATGCCGATGATACCGGCTTCACTTTTTACCTCACTAATATCAGCGAGGACGGCGGCGGCATTATCGAGGCCGTTATCACGGACTAAATCAGCAACGAGGTTAATCCTTATCTCAGGCACTAACGAAAAGCCACGGCGGATGGCCAGGGCCATTTCTGGGGTTTTCATGCCACTCTCAAAAAACCGGGACGGGGAGAAAAATACTTCGGCATAACGGACATGCTGGACAGCCAGGTCACGGGCAACATCCTCAGCGATAAGGGTGTAATCGTCATATTCCCGGATAAACTGATTTTTCCAGACCCAGGTTTCAAGGAAGTGGATAAAGTCACGGTACTGAAACCGCTTTTGGAGGGCGGTTAGGTCAGGAACTTCGGGGCTGCCGCCATATTTTTGAATCAACTGCCAGAGGGTGGGGTGGGGGATGGCACCTTCCAGATGCAGATGTAATTCAACCTTGGGGATTTGGTTGAACCAATCCGGATGTAAATGAGGCATGGTGAAATCTCTCCATCAGATGTTACTTATGGTCAGGAATTATAAAGTGAAGGAAAAGAGAAGTCCAGAAGAACATTTTGATTAAAGTAGTAAGTTATAGGTTTCTAGAATGAAGGCCAGAATTCCAGATTTACAGCTGTTTACTATGATACTTCATCTACTGCTCATACATTCGACAAGCTCAGTATGAGCGGATCGATTGATAAAACACCAAGCAAATAATCCAACACGAGACTGCGATATAGGCTTGTTTTAAAAGTCATGTTATACTCTGTTAACCGGTTTGGGGCTTGAGAAAAGAGAATAAATCAACTAGATGAAGATATAGGGAGGCATAGATGGCAGGCAAGGTAAAGGTTAATTTTTCCACAGAGATAAAAAAACTAAGAGAGGAGATCGAGAAGAAGCACGGTAAGACGCCGGAGCAGCTTTTCGAGGAAAGGGAGAAACGGGTCCGCGATACGATCGCTCTAAAACAACCGGACCAGGTCCCCGTGGATGTACGGATGACCTATTTTCCCGCCAAGCACATGGGGATACCAATCGCCACGGCTTATTACGATGCGGCGGGCTGGCGAAAGGCTTTCATCCAAACCGTGATGGACTTTGAGCCGGACTTATATTCCTCCGCAGCCGGTAACAACCCGGGCAGGGCATTGGAAGCTCTGGGACCGACACAGATGAAATGGCCGGGCGGGCCGCTGCCGCCTAATGTGTCGCACCAGGCAATCGATATCGAATGCATGAAAGAAGACGAGTATGGCCTGTTCTTATCCGACCCGACCGATTTCAGCCTGAGATATATACTACCGCGTTCTTACACTTCCATGGCTCCGTTGGCAACATTACCCCAACTGTCCGACCGTATGATGGGTTTTTCGGCGATGACGACGCTATTCACCCGGCCGGAATTCCGGGAGATGGCGAAGGCATTGGTGAAAGCCGGCGAAGAAAACGAGAAATGGTTCGCGGCCGCCGGCAACCTGGAAGAAGACCTGGCCAACCTGGGTTTTCCACCCCACGGCTATATGGGAGGAGCCGGAGGCGCACCCTTTGATATGATCTCTGATTTCTACCGGGGGATGCGGGGGGCAATGCTCGATATGTACCGGCACCCGGACGAATTACTGGCGGCCTGCGATAAGCTACTGGAATGGCGGATATCCAAAGCCCAGCCAGCCGACCCCAAGCAGAGAGGCAACCCCAAGCGGGTATTCCTCGCTTTACACCGGGGAGCAGAAGGCTTTATGTCCAAGAAGCAGTTCGAGAAGTTCTATTGGCCGGGCTTGAAGAAAGCGATGTTGAAATCGATCGAACTGGGTTTTGTACCGATGCCTTTCTGTGAAGGAGCTTACGGCGACCGTTTGGAGTATTTCCTGGAACTGCCCAAAGGCAAAGTGGTCGCCCACTTCGACCTGACAGATATGTTCAAAGCCAAGGAAGTCCTGAAAGACCATGTCTGCATCATGGGCAACGTACCTTCCAGCATCCTCCAGGTAGGTTCGCCGCAGGATGTAGACGACTACTGTAAGAAACTGATCAAAGTCTGCGGCAAGGGCGGCGGCTTTATCCTGACCAACGGCAGTTCCATCGACGAAGCGAAATCAGAAAATATCAAGGCGATGGTGGAATCAGTAAGGAAATACAGTCCATAGAAAAACATAATACCGGGGCACAATTTGGAAACTGTCTCAGAATGACATTCCAGGAATTCTGGGATACATTCTTTAATTGTGCTCCGGTTATTGGATAACAATATGGTAAAGAAAATCAATCTGCCGCTGACTGACAATATGATACGAGAATTACGTACCGGGGACAACGTCCTGCTGAGCGGGGTAATGTACGTGGCGAGGGATGCAGCGCATAAAAGAATCGTGGAAGCGCTGGAGCGGGGCGAAGTGCCGCCTTTCGGCATCCGGGGACAGACGATATATTACATGGGGCCGACACCGGCGAAACCAGGGCAGGTGATCGGTTCCGCCGGGCCGACGACGAGCGGGCGGATGGACCGGTATGCGCCGCGATTAATAGCGGCCGGGTTAAAGGGGATGGTGGGGAAGGGGATGCGATCTACCGAGGTCAAGGAAGCTATCAGGAAATACGGAGCGGTATACCTGGCGGCGATCGGGGGGACGGGGGCCCTGATAGCGAAAACGATCAAGAAAGCCGAGGTAGTGGCATATCCGGAGCTGGGGGTGGAAGCGGCCTTGAGAATCGAAGTAGAAGACTTCCCGGCCACCGTGATCAACGATATCTATGGGGGGGACCTGTACGTGGAGGGGAGGGAGAAGTATAAAAAGACCTGATTTTAGACTAAAGTCTATAGATTTTTGAGATAAGAATTAAGAATAGAAAACGAGTACAGGCGAGACGACTTTACTTCGACTGTTCAAGGCATGTTTTCATCAGATTAACTCTGGATTCTTCCGACATCGTGTCGGCGCCTCCGCCAGAATGACAAGTTTTAATCCAGGCTCATGCGACTTTCTTCCGACTACATTCGGCTGACCATGGTCGGTGCTAGCGCCGAAACGACATTGTTACTTAACAGCTCTGACCGACTAATGATACTTGAACATCTCCCCGTATTACAGTACCTTTTCGTAGCAGTAAAAAGGTCCCTTGCGGAAAGTAATCAGGCTGCGGCGCTGATATTGCATGGAATCATACAACCTGAGTGCATCAGGATTGTGTTCAAATGCATCGAGACGAATCGAAGTATACTGATGCCGCCGGGCGAACTCCTCAGCGAACAAAACCAGCATCCGAGCCAGCCCCTGACGTTGAAAAGCCGGTTTGATGCAAAGGCGGTGCATGACGAGCGGCCGGACTCGATCTTGCCAGTCTACCGTCTGATATTCTGATGACTGATCTTCATTCAAGACGATGATACCGGCGAGAATGTCTTCCAACCACAGTCCGTACAAACTTCCGGCGGCAATATCAGTGGAAATTATCTCCCGGCCTGGATATATTTCATCCCACTGGTGGATGCCGCGTGCTTCCATGTCCTGCACGGCGTCGCGAATTATTTCCATGACCGAAGCAAAGCCTCTGGCATGGAGCTGATTTATTTCGATTCTGGACATAGGCAGTTTAGGGCACTCAACAGAAGGTTATTGACAACTTTACGATGCTAATCATTTTCGGGATAATACAGAACGATCATTCTTTCTCTGTTTACCCCTGGCGTTCAATTCATGAATCCCATGGACAGCATTATTTCTCATGATACTCATGGGCATATCCAGAGCCTTCAGGGTATCACGCGGGATAGAATTATACAGGTATTTATATACTTCGATGGGAATCGGCCGAGCCTGGAGAAACATAGAACGGCCGGCATCAGTGAGGACAACATGCAAACTTCTTTTATCCTCCGGGTTGCGCTGGATACGAACCAGGCCTTCTTTATTCATGCGGCGAACCAGGGTAGTAATATTATTACGTTCAGTATAGGTCACCCGGGCAATTTCGGAAGGCGTCATAACGCCGCCGTTAGCATCAAGAACAGTTAACACGGCTAATTTCACGATAGAAAGACGCAGCCTCTTGTATAAAAGGGTATCAAAATATTTGGAGACGGCACGGGAAGTGTGAATAAAGGAGATGAACAAAGATTCCTTATACGTATATGCCAAAACTCATGTCCCCCTTAGTTAATGATAAATGTTACCCTGAAACAAAACCCTCCCAATAAAACAGGGTTGCCGGTTATATCCTTTCAATAAGGAGCCAAACAGCGCTGACAAAAATCCCGATCGCCGCGCCGGTAAAAACCTGGAAAGGGGTATGCCCGATCAACTCACGTAAATCACCAGTCATCTCGACCATAGGCCGGCCGAGTTTTATCTCGTCGACGATACGATTGATGATAACTGCCTGCTGACCAACCGACTGCCGGACATCAGTGGCATCATACATCACGATAAGAGCAAAGACGACACAAACCGCAAAGATCACCGACCCGGTACCATTGTTGAAAGCTACATATGTAGTCAGGGCGGAAACAGCAGCAGAATGAGCACTGGGCATACCGCCGCTGGTAAACAAATACCGGGGCTGAAAACTCCTGGCTTTAATCAATACGATGATAGTTTTAGCGATCTGGGCGATAGCCCAGGCGATAGCGGAAGTAAGAAGCGCCCCATTGGTTAATAAGTCGATAAACATTTATTTTACCCGGCCTTAAGGTTGGGCAACAACAGGCAAGTGTGCCGTCAACCATACATCGATATCATGCAAGACCTGCGCCCGTTCCGGCTCGTTCAGTATTTCATGATAAAACCCGTTATATATTTTAAGTATTTTGTCGGTTGAACCTACAGTATTGTATACCAGGGAACTACCCTGGATATTCGAGAGGCGGTCCTCACTGCCGTGCATGATGATGACCGGCAGTGTGACTTGCTTGATTATTTCCGGTAATACTCTCTCCATGATGTTAATCAACTCTGCACCCAGGCGAGCCCGGATTTTGCCATGGTAGACGAGTGGATCGCTATTATAAGCCGCTACCACTGTATTGTCCCGGCTAAGGGTCGAATCATCGATCGGAGCCACACCCAATCTCGGAACGAGGGCAGAAAGCATCCGCGCCATAATAATACTCGCCCTGGTAACACTGGAACCGGGGCGGGCTACCGCAGCACTCAAGAGCAACCCGGAGAAATCTGTAGAATGTTCCGAGGCATAAGCAAGGGCTATTGTACCGCCAATACTATGAGCAAACAAGAAAACCGGTAGATCGGGATATTGCTGTTTTAACTGCCGGTGGAAAATATCCAGGTCATCGATAAAGTCCTGAAAACGGTTGACATAACCAGGTAAACCATGTGATCGGCCATGTCCACGGTGGTCATAGGCACAAACAGCGAAACCCTGTGGTACAAAATAATCAGCGAACCGTAAATAACGACCGCTATGTTCAAACAAGCCATGAACAACCAGCATGACGGCCTTAACCCGGCCGTAAGGGAGCCACTGCTGACGAAAAAGCTGGAGGCCGTCTTTTCCGGTAAACCAACTTTCAGAATGCTGAATCTCTATCAAAGTCTCCGCATCTATTAATTCACGCAGTGATAACTTATATAAATATCTATGTATACACTCTATCAATTGCACAGCTTCACATCAAGTCCGAAATGAAAGAGAATCAGTGGTCTTGTCTTGTGGGGTTGAGCGTAAACGTGATAAAATTCACATATAAAATGGAAAATATAAGAAATTTTTGCATTACCGCTCATATCGATCACGGGAAATCTACCCTGGCCGACCGCATCCTGGAATTGACCGGAGTCATCCATACTACGGATAACGCCCAGGTACTGGACAGTATGGAATTGGAAAAGGAACGCGGCATCACGATAAAAGCGAAATCAGTACGGATGCCATACCGGGCGAAGGATGGGAAAGAGTACATCCTGAACCTGATCGATACACCGGGGCACGTCGACTTCAACTACGAGGTCTCACGGAGCTTCAAGGCTTGCGAAGGAGCAGTACTGCTGGTAGATGCAGCACAAGGGGTGGAAGCACAAACTATCGCCAATACCTACCTGGCAATCGATGCCGGACTGGAAATAATACCGGTAATCAACAAAATAGACCTGCCCGGAGCGATGCTGGATGAATGCCGCCTGCAACTGGAAGACCTGCTGGGCCCGCAAGGCCAAGACCCCTTACTCATATCAGCCAAAGACGGCACGGGAGTACCGGAACTTATCGAAGCTATCGTCGCCCGTATTCCAGCACCTAAAGGATCAAATGAAGACCCGCCGCAAGCATTGATTTTCGATTCTTATTACGACGCCTACCGGGGAGTGATTTCGCATGTTCGGCTTTATTCCGGCACCTTGCGTACCGGAAACAAAATCATGATGAAATCGACCTCCAAAGCCTTTGAAATCGACGAGGTAGGCTACTTCCTACCCGATGCCAGGCCTGCAGAGACGTTAAAAGCCGGCGAAGTAGGGTACATCGCGGCAGCCGTAAAAGAAGTCGGTGATGTCCATGTAGGAGACACCATCGTGGCAGCGGACCATCCGGAAACACCGATTATTCCCGGCTTCAGAAAATCACAATCCATGGTTTTCTGCGGGATATATCCAATGAACAGCAGCGATTACCCTAAATTGACGAAAGCCCTGGAAAAATTCCAGTTAAATGATTCTTCTCTTATTTACACTAAAGAGAGTTCTGCTGCCCTGGGTTACGGGTACCGATTGGGTTTCATGGGTATGCTGCACATGGAAATCACCATCGAAAGACTAAAACGGGAATACGAACAGGAATTGATTGCCACCGTACCTTCCGTGGCGTATAAAGTTTTCACTATCCAGGGGGAAGAACTGACGATAGAAAACCCCTCCAGATTTCCCGAACCACAAATCATCGACCACATCGAGGAACCGATAATCAAGGCCAGGGTAATCGTCCCCAATGAATTCATCGGCGCATGCATGGATCTCTCGGAAAACAAACGCGGAAGACTGGTAAGCATGGAGAACCCGGACCGGAAGCGGATCGTTACTAACCTATGAATTCCCGCTGGCGGAAATTATCACCGGGTATTATGATAAGTTGAAAAGTGTCAGCCGGGGTTACGCCGACATGGACTATGAATTAGCCGGGTATAAAAAAGGCGACCTGGTGAAAGTAGATGTCCTGGTGAAAGGCAGCCAGGTAGACGCCCTCTCGTTTATTTCGCCGCGTGATACAGCAATCTCCAAAGCCAGGATACTAATACATAAACTTCTGAAAACAATCCCCAGGCACTTATTTGAGATACCACTCCAGGCAGCCATCGGTGCCAAGGTAATCGCCCGGGAGGACATTGCCCCGACACGGAAAGACGTGCTGGCAAAATGCTACGGCGGAGACATTACCCGTAAACGGAAGTTGTTGGAAAAGCAAAAAGAGGGCAAGAAGAAGATGAAAATGGTAGGGTCGGTGGAAGTGCCCCAGGAAGCATTCCTGCTGTTACTAAAGACAGAGGAATAACAGGGAATAACATGAAAGGGCTGTATATCCACGTCCCTTTCTGTGCGAGGAAATGCAGCTATTGCGACTTCTACTCCCTTGCCGGAAGAGGCAAACTAATAGCACCTTATGTAGATGCGATACTTGAAGAATCAACTCGATATGCGAAACAAGAATTTCAAACTTTATATATCGGCGGGGGCACGCCCAGCCTGCTAGGCCCGGAACTATTAGAAAAACTGATACTGGGGCTGCAAAAATCCTTCGATTTATCAGAATTGTCAGAAGCTACTATAGAAGTGAATCCCGATTCGGCCAGCAGAGAGTTATTACAAACAGCAATAACTTTAGGCTTGAATCGACTGTCTATCGGGGTGCAGTCTCTGGATGATACCGAACTTGAAAGCGTTGGCCGGGTACATAACAGTATTCAGGCGATCGAAGCCATCAAACTAAGTAAGACGGCCGGATTTTCATCGATATCAGCCGACCTGATCGCCGGGCTGCCCGGACAGACATGGGATTCTCTCAACTTTTCTCTGAATAAACTGGTAGAAATGGATATCAACCATATTTCCTTGTACTGCCTGGCGGTGGAAGAGGGCACACCGTTAGCCAGGAACATCCCGCCAAATCTGCCCTCCGACGATATGCAGGCGGACCTATTTGAAAAAGCCCGGCATTACCTGGCGGGGCAGGGATTTGTTCATTATGAGATATCCAATTTTGCACAAATAGGGCACCAATGCCAGCATAACCTGAATTACTGGCGGGGTGGGGAATACCTGGGATTAGGGCCGGCGGCAGCCTCCCACCTTGACGGAAAAAGATCTAGAAACAAAGCCGACCTCGAGGCATACCTGGCCGACCCAAGAGGACAGACCGAATATATTGAAGAACTTTACATAACAGATAAAGCTGCTGAAGAAGCGATGCTCAGGTTAAGGTTAGTAGAAGAAGGACTGGATATCATAGAATTCGAAGACAGGTACGGTAAGGATAACACAAGCGAAATTACAACAAGGCTCGAGAAACTTACCGGGGAAGGGAATCTACTAAAAGAAGGCGTCCGGTACAAGCTTAAGCCGGAACGGGTACTGACCGCCAATCCGATATTCGCCGAAGTATTGTCTTAAGCAGCAAAAGGGAAACGGGATGCAATATTTCCACGGAGAAGCAGGTTTACCGGTTTCGAAGACATTTCAAGACACAATATCAACCGTTAACGGCCTGAAGCGGCAAGATTTCAGAGAATGGTTGTTCCTGCCGGGAATGTTATTCGGAGCCGGGGAGAAATGGTGGGGCAAGGGGGGGAAACGGGAGACATTACATGAAGGGCTGGATATTTGTTATTACCGGACAACGGAACCGGATATTAGACAAATCACACCGGGGACGAAAATTCCGGTTATTTATCCCGGTACCGTAACAACAGTAATTGATGATTTCCTGGGGAAGTCCATCTTTATCAAGCATGAACAGTACCGTGTTAAAAGAGCAACTCTATATACGGCATACGGACATACCCAACCAGTATCCAGCCTCCAACCGGGCGTGAAAGTAAGCGAGAGTGAAATAATCGGGGCGGCAGCAGAAACGAACAGAAAACGCCAGGGAGTACCCTGTCATATCCATATTTCCGCAGCGTGGGTCCCCGATGAACTACCGGGCCAGGGACTCAATTGGGAAATCATGAAAAATATGATTCTTCTTGATCCGCTGAGCCTGCTCGAATTACCTTACTCGGGTGTCAGTAGTCTGGAAGACTAAAACTTTTCCGAAGAATTGCTACCTTTAGCCCGGCGAATACGGTCACGCAGCGATGCTATCATGGCATTGATATCCGGAGCCCCGACAATCTCTGAAACCAGGCAGATACAGGATGCTCCATGACGGGCAACTTCACCGATATTATGCTGTTTAATCCCACCTATAGCCACGAAAGGAAGATCATGGCGGGAGACAACGTAGTCCAGATAGCCAAGGCCAACCGGTGCCATAGGTTCCTTTTTTATTGCCGTACCATACAATGGACCAACCCCGATATAATCGGCGATGCCGGAAGCAACTGCCTGGTCCGCCTGTTGCGGTGAGTGCGTCGATAAGCCGATAATCATTTTATCACCGACCAACTGCCGGACCTTTTCCACCGGCAAATCGTCCTGGCCAACGTGAACGCCATCAGCCTGGACAGCTAAAGCCAGATGGACATCGTCATTTACGATGAAACAAGCCCCGTGATGCGCCGTTAATTCACGAATTGCAATACATTCACGGTATTTGCAGAGCATGGAAAAGTCTTTTTCACGGTACTGGATTATTTTAATACCAGCTTCCAGCATTTCTTTAACGACATCGATGTTCGACCGGCCCAGGGAAAAACGGGCGGCGGTAATACAATACAGGTCTGTCTCCGGAAATAACCGCTGTGCATTCATTACGATACTTCCACCCCCAGGTAATGCCAGTCTTTTAAAACAGGTTTATAACCGAGAGCAGTGATAGCTGTCTGCATCTCCGCTACGGAACGCTTATCCGATATCTCGAACTGACCGGTACCATCTTTATCATCAGTATGGCCGCCGATAACGGTAGACGAACCACCGGACATCTTTGTCACGCCCAGGTAAAGCAACCGGTCGCGTAAGGCGGCGCTCTCACGAGTGGAGATGGTGATGCCGACACGCGGCAGAAAAAGACGCATGGCCACGATACTTTGAACCAAGGCACGGTCGGGCACGGCGGAGGGAGGAAGGTAATCACCGAACTGCGGCCGCATACGGGGAAAAGAGACGCTAACTTCCGCCCCGGGGAACCGTTTCATCAGATAGGCAGTATGAAGGCCGGAAAAGAAGACTTCACTACGCCAGTCATGCAGGCCAAGTAACGCACCGATGTTCAGAGAACGCAGGCCGGCAGCACCGCCGCGTTCCGGGGCTTCCAGGCGGAAACGGTAGTTGCGCTTGGGGCCCAGGGGATGGACCTGGAGATAGGTATCGCGGTCATATACTTCCTGATAAAGAGTCAGGCCATCGACACCGGCAGCGGCCAAATCCCGGTATTCTTCCAACAACAAGGGATAGATCTCGATGGAAATAGAGGAGAAATATTTACGCAGTATTTGAACACAGTCGCGAATATAAGAGACGGGACTATGGCGGCGAGACTCTCCGGTGAGTATCAGTAAGTGCTGTAAACCGCTGGCGGCGATCGCCCTGGCCTCCAGTTCCACTTCCGGGAGAGTCAACTGGCGGCGGGGAATGGGATTGCGGGCATTGAAACCACAGTAGACACAGTGATTGATGCAATAATTGGCCAGGTAAAGGGGAGTATAGAGGAGGATGGTACGGCCGAAGTGCTGCACGGTCAAGTAGGTTGGCCTGCCGGGCCATTGCTTCCAGGTGTGGTTCGGCAGTTGGAGAGAGCAGGATCAAAAAGTCAGCCGGCGTTAAGGCGGGACGTGAGAGGACGTCCATCACCATAGAAGCGGATACCTGGGCAAAGGTTGTAGAGATGGCAGCACGCGGGTATTTCTCGATCTCAGTTAGAAAAGTCACGGTGAACCTCTGCAGAATTATTCAGGAAACCGGTTAGCGGAGAAGAAGCTTCCGCAAATATCTTCGCTGCACCGGAGCCGGAGAGATAAGCTAACCGTCCGGCTTGTACTGCCAAGCCGAAAGCCCGTGCCATTTTGACCGGATCATCGGCAGTAGCTACGGCAGTATTCACCAGAACTGCGGCAGCACCTAATTCCATCGCCTCCGCAGCTTCCGAAGGACGGCCGATGCCGGCATCCACAATTACCGGCAGGTCAATCTCTGAAATGATGATTTGCACCAGTTCGCGTGTTTTAAGCCCGCGGTTAGTACCGATGGGAGCACCGAGGGGCATCACTGCCGCGGCACCGGCATCAGCCATACGGCGTGCCGCAGCAAGGTCGGGACTCATATAGGGAAGAACTACAAAGCCGTCCTTGACTAGAATCTCAACTGCTTTCAAGGTCTCGAAGTTGTCGGGCAGGAGATATTGTCTGGTCGTTTATCACTTCTACTTTTACCCAATTGCCGCAGCCAGCCGCCCGGGCGATGCGGGCGATACGGACGGCCTCATCAGCATTACGGGCACCCGAAGTATTCGGCATCAGAACAATATTATCCGGCAGATACTGGAGCATATTTTCTCCGGGATTATCGAAATCCACACGGCGTAAAGCAACAGTCACGACCTGTGATCCGGCTGCCCGGACAACATCCGGAATCAGCCGGTAATCAGAATATTTGCCGGTACCCAGGAAAAGACGGCTCTCAAGAGGCTTAACGCCAATCACTAACTCATCCATAAACTAACCTCCGCCGACAATTCGGACCACGTCGATCCGGTCATCTGCGTGTAATACCGTGTTATCCCAGAAATTACGGTTAATAACCTCATCGTTAATACAGACCATGATACTTTCCGGTTTCAGTTGCTTTGAGTCAACTAATGCCCGGACACTAGAGATATCCGGGATTTGCGTTTCCCGGCCATTAAGGACAACTTGCATATTATTACTACCCAAAATAAAAAGAGCTTACCGCAGGTAAGCTCAAAATCCGCTTCCCTACGTTGGCATTACCCAAATCAGGTTCAAGGGTTGTCCCGAATTTAACGGAACTCTCAGCCTTAAAAGCACCCCTAGCACTATTCAATTAACCCTGATTATACGGTGCGGTAGAGGATATTGTAAATACCGGAGAATTCGTATTGCACACGAGACTGTAGTATCATCTAAATAATATTGACCAAACTATGTACGACAACATCACGGTAAGCAACAGACTAACAGTACATAAAAGAAGATTTTTTGTTGGAAACAAAGAACCGTAAAAGGTTCATGGTTTTTTCCCTGGTTACCCTGGTTCGCGGTTGTATCGGACTTATCTGGGCGGCAGCAGGCCCGCTGCTGCCCCTGTTGATGGAAGCATTCGGCATCAACCGGGGCACGGCCGGCTGGTTTGCCTCAGCCGCCCCAATCACCATCGCTGCAGTATCCCTGCCTTTTGCTATCTGGGGCTCGCGTTTCTCGCTGAAGAAGACCTATATGGTAGGAGCTTTCCTGCAAGCCGGAGGAGTCCTGGTCTTCTTTCTAGATAATTACACCTGGGTTATCATCACACGCATCATGTTTGCCGCCGGTACAGCAATCACCGTTCCGGTAGCTGCAGCGATAGCCACGGAATGGTTTTCCAGCAAAGAATTACCCTTACTTAACGGCATCCAGATGAGCTTCGTGAATGTAGCCAACGCCATCGCCTGTATATCTACAGTTCCGTTGGCAACCGTGCTATCTTGGAAAGCGCCCATTGTAGCTTACGGACTTTTCGCCCTGACCTGTGCCCTGGCCTGGACCATTTTCGGCAAGGACAGGTCTAAAACAGCAAACCCAATAAAAATGGAAGGCCTACAAAAGGCACCGGCACAAAACCGCAGTATCACTAAAGTATTAACACGGCGTTCGACGTTGTTACTGGCTTTCGCGGTACTAGGCTGCTGGTGTCTGGGTAATGCCATCGGGTCATGGCTGCCAAGCTACTATCATGAAGTTTTTCATATGCCATTACAGAAAGCCAGCTCATTATTAGCCCTGATCACGGTGGGAGGTACGGCAGCATGTATCGCCGGCGGGATACTCCCTGTCCGCCTGGGAAGGCGAAAACCATTCCTCATACTGTGCGGTGCATTCATGGGGATTAGCGCCATGTCGGCAGTACTCTTTAGCAACATGGCAATAATCTATATCAGTATCGTCATGTTCGGGATATTCGCTAATATCCAAACACCAAGCCTCTTTACTATTCCAATGGAACTACCCGATACCTCGATACATGAAGGGGTAGCAATATTATCAGTACTGCAATGCGGCGGCAACCTGGGAAATTTCTTTGCACCGCTGCTGGTAGGTTACCTGGCTGATGTAACGGGTTCGTACCTGCCAGGCTTTTTCATCACAGCCGTGTTTTCCCTCACGATGCTGGCAGCAGGGATATTACTACCGGAAACAGGACCAAAAGGCAATCAGGCACCCTTACAAAGAAAAACCACCGGATAAGTGGAGACTGGTTATCATATAACCGGGCGGCGAAACGTACAGCAGGCTATCCAGGAATATCAAACCCAGTAGTCCATGACCTTAAAAATATAGTATATTAAGGCTGATTTTGTTTGACACTATAAAATGGCTATGATATTCTCGTTATCAATTTAAATAAGACAAAGACAATCGGAATAGTAAGAATAAAAGTCCAAGGAGCATCAGGATGACCGAAAAGTACAAGTTTCTCAGTCCTCTAGGTCTAGAAGACGAAATAGAGACTATCCCCCTGGCCCCCCGCCTTACCAGCCTGGAAGGGAAAAACATTCACTTCAGTATCACCGGTGAGCCGGACCTAACCATATATCTTGACCGGCAGTTAAGAGAAGCCTATCCCCAGGTCAACTGGACATCGAAAAAGTCTTATACACCAACACCGGTAAGATTAACCGATGAGGAGATGAAGACCACCGATGCGGTGATACTAGCGGTATCGTGGTGAAGCAACGCCGTGATGGGGCAGTTGCCCTATCTATGCGATCTAGAAGAAGCCGGCATCCCGACCATGCTGGTAGACTATGCCGACCAGGACCTGATGGTCAAATCCAATGCGCTCAAATTCGGGGTACCCGGGCTGCGGTTTGTTTCTGCTTCGCGAACGCTACCCGGCCCGGCGGATGCGGCAAGGTTAATCGAGCCGATCATGGAAGGCCTGACCAGGCCGCTGACCGATGAAGAAAAGAAGGAGGGGTTTTACCGCCCCAATAATCAGAGGATCCTCTTCGAAGGTACCATAGCCGAAGCGGAAGAATTTTTTGCCCAGACCCAAATCGTCACGCACCCTATGATGAATTGTCCGATTTCTATTTATACCGACGGCCTGCCAATTGTATTACCTACCGAAGAACGGGTGGCCAAGATGCTGAAAGGCACCAGCCATAAGCCCGACGAAGTAATCAAATTCCAGGCTGACTGCCGCGGCGGCAAGAAAGGCGAAGAAGTAAACTTCCTGCCCAAACTGCGCACAGCCACAGTAGAAAGAATAGCCGTGAACGCAGTCATGGCCGGTTGTAAACCGGAACACCTGCCGGTAGTACTGGCGATCGCCGAATCCGGCGTGGGTGTGGGAACCACGGTTTTCTTCAGCCAGTGGGCTTGCGTGAGCGGGCCTATCGTCAAGGAAATCGGGATGAATACCGGTGTCGGCATGATCGGCCCGGGCAGCCCGGTCAACTCCTCGATCGGCCGCACTTATCAGTTAATGGCCATCAACATCGGTGGGGCTGTTCCGGGGGTGAACCGCATGAACGCCATCGGCAGCCCCTTCAACGTAGCCGGAGTTTGTTTCGGGGAAAATGCCGAAGGCCTTCCCGAAGGCTGGAAAGGACTGAACGAGGAACATGGCTTTAAGAAGACGGAAAGCGTAGTGCTGGCCGGACAGGCAACCGGTGGCTTATTAGGTGCCCAATTCTCCCCGGGCGGCTACCGCTCCCTACAGAGGACCGGCCACGGCGGCATGGCAAGGAAAGCGGGCGTTAAGGGTACACCCGGACCGCATAACTGGCTGGAATATATCGTCCCTGAAATCTGGGCCGGCCGCGAGGGTGGTTTCATCTTCATCATGGTCCCGGAAATGGCCAAGCACCTTTATGATATCGGCTTTAAGACTAAGGATGATGTCTATAAGTGGCTCTACGAAAAGAGCAAGATACCGCTATCAGAGTACCGCAACCGCTCCTGGCCGGATGAATCAACCAACGGATGGTTGGGCATCGAACACACCTCCGGCAAACACTGGAAAGAACTGCCGGATGATTACATGGTACCTTTAGTTTCAACCCCGGCACAAAACTGCATTATCGTAGCCGGCGGTGAAGAAGAGGTCAGCTTGCAAATCGGCGGCGGCCGCTACATGCCGGCACCACGTGAAGTCGACCGTTGGGGAGCTACCGCTTACAGCATCGACAAGTGGAGATAATCAAGGACTTTCAGGTAAAATGAAAAAAGCCTGCCGGATTCGATCCGGCAGGCTTTTTAGTTAACCGTCACTTTTTTATACAGGTCACTTTTTGCGGCCGGTTCGCATAAGAACCGGGAACACGAAACTTACTGTTATCCGGGCGTGGAATAACTTTTTCGACCGGCCTGGTCAACTGCGGTACCCAATCATAGGGGACGCGGTAAGCACGGTAGACAGCATTGCCCATCATCTTTTTACTGAAATACGGACTGATATATTCCCAGACAATCTCGTATTCGGGAGTGACTTCGAATATTCTACCGCCGGCACCTTCAGTGACCATAGTATTGCCATTGGGGAGACGCTGGGCACAACTGATAAAGCTACTATAAATATTGAAGCCCCGGGACTGCCGGGGAGGTCCTGCGCGGTTGGGGGCAAGAGGCATGTTACTCCAGACAACCTCTAGGGAAACAGGATCAAACTCCGATCACCCGGGAATGGTCCCGTAACGCATTACCGACACCATTGGGGGAACCGGGGTTAGGCGCACCGTAGCCAGCCTGACCTCCATTATCATAGACCAGGATATTGCCTTCGCCCGGAAGGCCTTGCGGGACCATATGGGCATGATGCTGTCCAATGATCCAGCCTAATTTTCTAAGCTTTTCATCGAGAGAATAATCCGGGCCCAGCCGCCAGACAATCGAGCCGGACTTACGCTCGATAATAGCGATGATATTCGCATTCCGGGCATCCCAGATGATATTGCCGGGATGAAAACGTTGATCGCCGGCATCATACCACCGGTTAGGGCCGAGGGTGGACATGGAATTAATGTGCATCCAATCACCGTAGCCGCTGGCAACATTCCGGGTGTAAGGATTACGGGCGATGGTGTTTTTCGCATTATCATCAAATCCCAGTTCGTCAAAATGGTCGCTGCAGCACCATTTCCAGATTATTTTTCCCGACCAGTCCACTTCAAAAATAACATCATCCAGCAGTGGTTTAGCACTTATATCCGGGCGGTTCACGTTTTGATGTCCCAGGATCAGCGTATTACCCCGGTCAACAAAAGGCGCCATGCCCGGGACATAGTAACCAACCGGATTTCCCTCCCGCTGGTAATCATGATGCTGCCGGGCCATCCAGACCGGCTTCCGGTGCGGGTCTTTGATGCGTTCGTACCTGTTGAATTGCCAGACGATATTACCATCCCAATCAGCCTGTACCAGATCAAGTTGGTCTTGAAACCCGTACTTCTGGTTGCGGCACCCGGTACTACCCATGACATAACCGCCGGGCAGCATCTTGTTCGGCATGCCATCCAAACCTTTCCACTGGTTGACGACATTCCCATTCATATCAATCAAAACTGCCCCTACATCATCCGCATTGAACATAGAAGCCGGGAAAATAGTATAGCCATTCCAGCATTTTAATGGATCAAAAATAGTTGTCCCGGTGGGATACACACTGACAGACATTGGTCGGACCCTCCTTGCATCAATCAACTAACAAATGAAAGTGGTATTCAGATTAGCAGATATTTTCTTAATTTTCTACAGTGCAGCGGTGAGATGAAAAGCTCATAAAGTTGAACCGGTGGCTGGTGGAAGAGTTTAAAAACCTTTAGAGACATAACCGAACAAAAAATAGCTGAGGCTATACTCAGAGAATCGGAATACAATTCTACCATTTCCTTATTGAGAAAGATCCGAAATTAGCGGGTCGCGTTATCTTTACCACGGGAGACGTTATAAGCCTTGATGTCAAGACGTTGTTGGTTGAGACAAATAATCCGAACCTTCCCAAACAATTTCTCCGGATGACCTCCGTAAGATCGTACACGATACAATACAAAAAATAACGGTTTAATCAATGTAACTATCATACCTGAGTACCGGGAGAAGGTTCTTTCGGGTCCTTAAATAACGATAAAAGCATCCTCAGCACCAGCGGTCCTGATATTTTCCCTGAGAAACCAACATGTGCAATTTTTAGATTATGGTTGACGCCAGCCGAAAGTAAGCATAATATCTGGTATCCGGAGTCCTTCATAAATTACTCTTGATTTTATCAGACCAGAGGTTCAAAAATTTCGAGGTGCAGTATGAGCAAGAAAATAAGACTGCCCCAATATGCCTGGTTTAGACCGAGAGAAGTAACATTTACACTTCCTGATGCCTGGACAGTCACTGAACATAACATTACCGGCTATGATAAAAAACCACTAAACAAAGCTGATATCGAACGAGGTATCTCATCTCCTATCGGAATGCCGCCATTAAGGGAACTTGCCAAAGGACGAAAGGAAGTTGTCATACTGTTCGACGATATGACACGCTGTACTCAGACATCAGAAGTATTACCTATTATTCTTAGTGAATTGGCACAAGCCGGGATCACTGACAATCACATCAGGTTCATCGCCGCAGTAGCTAACCATCAAGCCTTGACACGTGTCGAGATGGTCAAGAAACTAGGTGAGGATATCGTGGCACGATTTCCGGTGTATAATCATTGTCCTTTCTTGAACTGTAAGGAAATCGGAAAAACCAGTTATGGGACAAAAGTTGAAGTCAATAGTGAAGTCATGAACTGCGACCTGAAGATAGCTATCGGGCAGGTAGTCCCGCATCCTATTTTTGGCCTCAGCGGAGGAAGCAAGATAATCATGCCCGGGGTATCGTCATATCAGTCGGTACGAGCTCATCATGGACTATCTCACCAACAATGGCGCCAACAAAAAATGTTATCCGGACTCTTAAGCTCTGATGAAATCGACGATAATCCCTTCCGGGATGAAGCTATGGAAATAGCGAGGATGGCAGGACTGGATATGATCGTTAATACCATCATCGACCGGTTGGGTAGGAGTGTTGCTATTTTCGCCGGTGCTCTTAAACCTGCATACACTGCCGCAGTTACGGCCGCAAAGCAACATTATCTCGTAGAAAATACTGCAGATAACGATATCATTATCCTTAACAATTTTGTTAAGGCCTCTGAATTCGTAATTCCATTGTCCACAGGAGCGAGGGCACTAAAGAAAACTGGGGGTAGTGTGGTGTTGGTAAACCACTCACCGGGAGGACAGGTAATCCATTACCTGGTGGATGATTTCGGAACCACCATCGCCGGAGACCTGTTTATGCCGATTACGCTAGCTCCTAATCTTAAAAAAGTTATCATTTACAACAAATATCCGGAAGGCCGGTTGTTGAGGAGATTCGACAACCTGGAACGGGTTGTGTTTACGTCAAAGTGGTCAGAAGTTATGGCGGTACTTAGGAAATACCATGAAAATACGGCGAAGGTTACAGTATATCCCAATGCCGATACTCAGATACTTAAAGAATAACCAATTTAGGATTGGAGTATGGTTATTACGGGAACAATCAAAAAACCAGGAGCAGGATGATGCAAAAAGGTTCGCTTATTAAGTCAGTTACGGCAAGAGAGATATTTTCCGGACGCGGCCATCCTGCAGTGGAAGCAACCGTAGTTACGACTAACGGAGCATCCGGAACCGCCGAAGCTACAGCGGGGCTTTCCGTGGGTGAACATGAAGTACAATTCGCATATGACGGGGGAGAGAGGTGGGGTGGATTTGGCGTACAAAAAGCAGTCGGATTCGTTACTAACCTGATCGGCCCCGCTTTGAAAGGAGCAGACGCAGCCGATCAAGCGAAAATAGATTCAATAATGCTGGAACTGGATGGAACACAGAACAAAGCTAAACTCGGAGGAAATACCACAGCCAGTGTCTCTGCGGCAACATTGAAAGCCGGGGCTGCCAGTCTGGGCATCCCATTGTACCAGCATATCGGCGGAACAGCAGCCTGCCTGATACCGACACCGGGAGTCGGGATCCTAAATACCATTGCCGGATATGGAGGGAAGGCCATCCACGGAGACAAACCGAGTTATTCCTTTATGACCTACGGATTCAACAGTTTTTCCGAAGCCTCTTATGCCGCCTGGCAGGTACGCCGGATATATCTGAAGCTGTTGGAAGATAAACTGAAATTGACGAACTTAGCCAGTTACCGGATCGTAGTCCCCCCAGGAACGGTAGAACATGAAAGAGAAATCTGGAAGATAATGACTGAGGCAATCGAACGATCAGGCTTCATGGATAAAGTCGGGATACAAGTCGATGTGGCTGCTGCCACATATTTTGATAAAACCAATGGACTTTACCAGGGCCTTTTCTCAAAAGATGACAAAAGTAGAGAAGAACTGATTGCACTGTACCGTGATATGGTTAAACAATACCCGTTCATTTGTCTGGAAGACCCGCTGGATGAAAACGATTATGAAGGACATGCCATTTTAACTCACGAACTAAATATCCAGGTAGTAGGCGACGACCTGTTCACAACTAATTTAGAACGGCTCAAGCTGGGGATCAAAACAGGTGCCTGTAATACCGTCCTGTTGAAAGTGAACCAGATCGGGACGATCAGTGAGGCTTTCGATACAGTCCGTCTGGCGTTTTCCCATGGGTACGGAGTACAACCGTGTTCCAGCCGGGGTGAAGGAGCCGATATCGCAGATTACGCGGTGGGGTTGGGGACGGGAACGATTAGAGAAAGTGCTTTGGATACAACCGGCAACCGGCTGCGAAAGATAGAAGCCGAACTTGGCGGTAAGGCCAGGTTTGCCGGGAAAGCCGGTTTTAAATTCGGACCTGCCCACTTCTAACATTCCTCGAAATACATTTACATAATGAGGTGAATAATGATCGAATTACCCGAAGCAGTAAATTTAACCAAACAACTTAATGCTACGGTGTCCGGAAAACGTATTGTTAAAGTCACTGTAGGCCAAACCACGCATAAACTGGCATGGTATTACGGTGATAAAACAAAATATGCCGAATTACTGAATGGGAAAACGGTAGGGGAAACCACGGCTTACGGGGGACTGGTAGAAATACACGCAGAAAAAGCTTGCATATTGTTTGGAGACGGGGTTAATCTCAGATTCCATAACTCAAAGGAACCTCACCCGTCCAAGCACCAGATGTTGATCGAATTCAATGATGGCTGTGCTTTAAGTGCGGTGATTCAGATGTACGGCGGGGTAGGTAGTTATCATGAGGGTGAATTAGAAAACGCCTATTATAAAATTGCCAAAGAAAAACCATCCCCATTAACTGCAGAGTTCGATGAGGACTACTTCAACCGGTTGATATCAGGTCCGGAAACACAAAGGCTTAGTATAAAGGGTATGCTGGCGACCGAGCAGAGAATCCCCGGACTTGGTAACGGTGTGCTACAGGATATCCTTTTCCAGGCGAAAATTCATCCTAAGAAAAAGGTGGAAACCCTTGCAAAACAGGATAAGGTTTTATTGTATAACTCGGTAAAAGAAATTCTTTCAGCGATGGCGGACGGCGGCGGTAGGGATACCGAATCGGACATGTTCGGAAAACCCGGCGGTTACCGGACAATCTTATCGAAAAATACCGTGAGCAAACCTTGTCCCGTTTGTGGCGCTGTCATAAATAAAGAAGCTTACATGGGCGGCAGCATATACTATTGTGAAAACTGTCAGAAAAAATAAGGGTATTTAGTCCCGGATTCTGCTTCGTAGACAAAAAAGCGTCCCGGCGAAAACCGGGACGCTTTTTTGTCTACTAATACTATATTTCATGTGAGGTTGGCATGATATTCCTGTAAAGATTTAACGGCAGCAACACCTTGACGGTGGGCTGAGATACCTTTCACAGCAGCCAGAGCGGCAGTTATCGAAGTGATATAAGGTACTTTATATTTGATAGCTGCTTTACGTATATAAGAATCATCGTACTTGCTCAGCTTACCTGCGGGAGTATTGATCAACAACTGGACTTCACGATTTTTAATCGCATCAGTAACATTAGGCCGTCCTTCATGTTCCTTTAAGATAGGTTCGGACAGAATTCCCTGACTACTAAGAAATGCATGAGTACCGGCGGTAGCTCTGATTTTAAAACCAAGGTTGGCAAATTCACGCGCAACCTGGCCAACGGCGGGCCGGTCACGTTCGGATACGGTAATCAGCACGGTTCCTTGAGTCGGCAGAGGCGTTACTGCTTCCTGTGCTTTCCAGAAAGCCTGGCCAAAGGAATCGGCAATACCAAGTACTTCCCCGGTCGACCTCATTTCCGGCCCGAGCAACGGGTCTACTTCGTGGAACATACTGAAGGGAAAAACGGCTTCCTTGACGCCATAATGAGGAATCAGCTTCTTTTTTATTTTTATGTCCGCCAATTTTTGACCCATCATAAGCTGAGTCGCTAACCGGGCCATGGGAATTGCACACACCTTGGATACTAACGGCACAGTGCGTGAGGCACGTGGATTTGCTTCGAGGACATAGACTACGTCTTTACAAATAGCATACTGGATGTTCATCACACCAACGACATCGAGATCGCTGGCGATGCGCCGGGTATAATCCTCAATGGTATCGATATGACGTTGCGGGATGTTAACCGGTGGGATGACACAAGCTGCATCACCGGAATGAACACCGGCATACTCGATATGTTCCATAACCGCCGGAATAAAGACATTTTTACCATCAGACAAGGCATCAGCTTCGGTTTCGATAGCGTTTTCGAGATAACGGTCTACCAGGATAGGACGGTCCGGAGTCACACCAACCGCCGCGGAGACGTATAAACGAAGTTCAGCTTCATCGTGGACAATTTCCATACCACGGCCGCCAAGGACATAAGAAGGGCGAACAATCAACGGGTAACCGATCTGCTTGGCCACACCTAATGCTTCATCCATATTGATGGCGGTACCCGATTCAGGCATCGGAATACCATATTTCTCCATCATCTGTTTGAACCTACCGCGGTCTGAAGCAATATCGATCGAGTTGACCGATGTGCCAAGTATCTTGACCCCGGCTTCCTCCAATTCAGCTGCGATATTTAGAGGCGTTTGGCCGCCAAACTGGATGATGACACCTTCCGGTTTTTCTTTTTCATAGATACTGACGACATCTTCAACGGTTAAGGGTTCAAAATACAGTTTGTCGGAAGTATCATAATCCGTTGATACCGTTTCCGGGTTGCAGTTGACCATGATGGTCTCATAACCAAGGTCACGCAAAGCAAATGCAGCATGGACGCAGCAATAATCAAATTCGATACCCTGCCCGATACGGTTCGGGCCGCCACCAAGAACCATCACCTTTCGTCGATTACTAACTTTAATACGGTCGGAACCATTATAAGTAGAATAGTAATACTGGGCATTTTCAGCGCCGCTGACAGGAACGAAATCCCAGGCTTCGACTGACACCGATTGCTGTCCGTTGTTTACGAATCTGCTTTTCAGGGACGCCCAACAATTTCGCCAGGTATTTATCGGCAAATCCGTCTTTTTTTGCCTGGGTAAGCAACTTTTCCGGTAATTTTTTCCCTTTGTACTTCAGTATCTTCTCTTCCAGTTCCACCAACTCTTTCATTTGCTGGAGAAACCAGAGTTTGATATAAGTTTTACGCTGGAGTTCTTCCAGATCGGCACCTTTACGTATAGCTTCGTATAGAATGAACTGGCGTTCACTGGTGGGAAAACTTAACATTTTCATGAGATCATCAAGAGACTTATCATGGAAGTCTTTGGCAAAGCCAAGCCCATAACGTCCATTCTCCAGGGAGCGGATAGCTTTCTGGAAGGCTTCCTTGTAGTTCTTACCGATACTCATTACTTCGCCGACAGCCCGCATCTGAGTACCCAGGCGGTCCTCAGCATCCCGGAACTTTTCAAACGCCCAGCGGGCGAATTTAACGACGACATAATCACCGGAAGGGGTATACTTGTCCAGTGTGCCATCCCGCCAATAAGGGATCTCATCAAGGTTCAATCCCGCGGCAAGTTTGGCGGAAATAAGAGCAATCGGGAACCCGGTAGCTTTGGATGCCAGGGCAGAAGAGCGGGAAGTCCGGGGATTGATTTCGATAATGACCACCCGGCCGGTCTTCGGATTATGGGCAAATTGGATATTGGTGCCGCCGATGACACCGATTTTTTCAACAACCTTGTAGGAATATTCCTGTAGTTTTTGTTGAAGTGCCGGGGCGATAGTCAACATGGGTGCGGTACAATAGGAATCACCGGTATGGACACCCATGGCATCGACATTTTCAATGAAGCAAACCGTGATCATCTTGTTTTTGGAATCACGGATAACCTCGAGTTCAAGTTCTTCCCAGCCTTCGACGGACTCTTCGATAAGAACCTGGCCGATCATACTGGCAGCAATACCCCGGCTGGCAATTATACCGCAGTTCTTCTATGTTATAAGCCAGCCCGCCGCCGGTCCCGCCCATCGTATAAGCAGGCCGTACTACCACCGGATACCCTAATTCACCGGCAATTTTTTCAGCATCTTCGACACTGTAAGCAATCTTACTCTGGGGCATCTCGATACCTATTTCAGTCATGGTCTGTTTAAAAGCCAGGCGGTCTTCGCCTCGTTTAATAGCATCAGGTTCGACCCCGATCACCCGGACGTTATATTTCTCCAGTGCTCCCGATTCCGCCAAAGCCGGAACTCAGATTCAAACCGGTCTGTCCGCCCAGGTTCGGAAGAATCGCATCCGGCCGCTCTTTCTCGATGATCCTGATCATCGATTCCAGATTAAGCGGTTCGATATAGGTAGCATCAGCCATACCCGGATCGGTCATAATCGTAGCCGGGTTGGAATTAACCAGTACTATCTTGTAACCGAGAGAACGGAGAGCTTTACAGGCCTGCGTCCCGGAATAATCAAATTCACATGCCTGGCCGATGACGATCGGACCAGACCCGATAATCATTACTTTCTTGATGTCATTACGTCTACCCATAGGATGTGCCTCCTGTCTACCAGATGAAAATTTCTCCATGAAGGGAGACACAAGATGAGAGTCGATCTCGCCTGCCGGTATCGTATCCTTCAGTAACCACCTGAGTGAAGCAACAAGTTCAGGAGAAGGATCGGCAACACCTTCTTTCAGCAGACGTAAATCTTCAAGCGGCACGCTAAAAGACCAATCTGCATTGGCGGAATCAACCGGTACAGCGTTAAGCCTTTCAAGAATAAACTGGTAGGCTTGTTGGCGTAACTCGTTCTTTGCTATCTCCACGTCCAATCTGAAGTCTATCCAGACAGGTTGGTCTTGTCAAGGTCTCATTGTGCCTGAGACCAACCCGTCTACGAATCTTTAAATGATTTTAAGCCTTGAGTAAAACTCTAAAGCCTTGGTTCTTTTACTCCGGTTACCTGGCCCAGTTTTTCCGGTTTGGCAAGTTTCTTGCCCAGTTCTTTACATTGGATGATAACATCATCCGAAGGCTGGCGAGTCGCCACTAATCCATCAGCCACCTTACGCATCTTCAGGCCGTCACAAATCCGTTCAACAGTTTCTAACGCCTGAGCGCCGCCGCCGCCTTTACTGCCAAAAGTACAATAAGGTTTACCGGCAACTTTTTCCCGAATCACAATCCAGGCACGGTCAAAGAAGTCCTTAACCAAACCAGACATATAACCAAAATAGTTCGGGGTGCCAATAGCCACTACATCACAGGACATCATGTCGTCAGCATCAGCATCAGTCGCTTTCTTTAAAACAACGGTGGCTCCAGCTGATTTGGCTCCTTCAGCTACTGCTTTAGCCATAGCCTCGGTATTTCCGGATTGAGAAGAATAGACTATCAGTAATTTTGCCATATCGTCCCTCCTAATTTTTGAAGATTATTGTACTGCTCATTAATAAGATTCACAACCAGGAAAATTGAATCTCTCCAATAATATCATTTATGATATTAGATAGATCCCTGTGTCATATCACCATATATTAAAATGTTACTCCGGAAATAGGTAAATATTACTGATGAATGAATGAATATTCATTAACTATTGCACTATAACCCAAGTTTGATTATTAATTTACTAAGGTATATGATATTATATTAGCTGTAATTGAAGCTGAATAAAATGACTCTGGTGAATCGCTAAAGATATCCGTGGTTAGTAGTTCTCATACTTTAATCAAGCCAAATATATTATTATAAGCAGGACAATACCGTTCTGGTCATCATATTTTGACTGTAATTATGCTTAGTGCTAAACTGACAATGAATGATGATTCATGTTAATAACAAAGGTGACAAGCGACAATCATAAAGCCGCTTACATAATAGTTCATGATGAATAGCTGATACAAGGGTTATCTGTCTGGAGACTCCTTATCCAAAAGTACCAGCGAATCATGGCCAAAGGAGAGACGGTTGGAAAGTAAAGAAAAAGCCCTGGTTCATGATGCGACGATATGCACCGGATGCATGCGTTGCATGACCACCTGTTCTACCTACAACTTCGGTTCCACCAGTTTTACCAAAGCACGCTTACAAATCGTCAGGCATGAAGGGCATGCCCTCACACGCATGGATGAAATCGACGAACTGATCTTTCAACCAATGTTGTGCCAACAATGTGATAAACCACGCTGCCAGGAATTTTGTCCAGCCCATGCTATCGAACGTAATCCCAAGACCAATGCCATGGTTATTAACTACGACAGATGCATCGGATGCCGCATGTGTATGGCAGTATGTCCGTTTGGTGCCATGAGGTATGATACCAATAGACGCAAGGTATTCAAGTGTGAGTTATGTGACGGCGACCCTCAGTGTGTGAAGCTTTGTCCTCAGGAAGCCATTAAGTTTTTACCAAAAGATGTTGCGAATGCCCCTAAAATCAACGCTTTATCGAAGAAACTAATAGAAGCCCAACGTTCGCCAGAAGGTGAGGTGAAAACTAATGTCGGTGCCTAGAGGATACGCTGGAAAAGTAGCTTTTATAGATTTGACTAAACCAGAAGTAAAGGTCGTCCCAACCGACCGTTTTTTCAAAGACTATAACATCGACCCCAGATTATGGCTCGGGGGTGATGGATTTATTGCCAAGGTATTATGGAAGGATATCACCAAAGCAATCGATCCTCTTAGCCCGGAAAATGAAATCGTTATCGCCGGCGGCCCCTGGACCGGAACGGCTGCTCCTCAAGCCGGCACGGGCAATGCTGGGTTGCGTCAGTCCGGAAACAACCGGTTTTTCCTCCGGTTCTTTCGGTTGGTATTTCCCGGCGACGCTGAAATATGCCGGATACGATGTTTTAGTGATTCGCGGCAAGGCTGCCAAGCCGACTTACGTCTTTATCGATGATGACGAAATAACTTTCCACGACGCCACTAAAATCTGGGGTAAAGAGACAGGAGAAACCACCAAGGCAGTCCGTGAAGCCTGTGGTGAACGGTTCGACGGTGAGGTACGAGTACTGACCATTGCTCCGGCCGCGGAAAATTTGGTCCTGTATTCACCCCCCTGCGGTGATGGTACTTCTTGTCCCGGCCGTTCCGGAGGCGGAACTGTAATGGGATCCAAAAACCTGAAGGCTATTGCTGTCCGTGGAACCGGTGAAATCCCGATCCACGATCCCAAAGGACTTGTCGATGCCTCTTACCGGGCAGTAAAAAAGTTCCAGGCAGAAGAACCGACCTTAAAACTTTGGAAAGAAGAAGGCGGGACCACGGATATGACGGTCACCGCCCAATGGCCGATGACCGGCCACAGCCTGGGAGTCAACCGTGATGCGGCGGACGTACCCCACTATAATAACGCCGGCTGTTTGAATTGCCATGCCCCGTGTTATCACTGGCTGCAACTAAAGGGGGGGAAATACAACGGGTTAAGGCAGTTAGGCGGACATATGACTTACATCACCACCAGCCTGCGCAACCTTGGTTTTGAAAACTTCGACGACTGGGTCTATTACGAGAGACTGACCCAGGAATTAGGACTCGATCCAGCTTCATTCTCGATGGCTTTTTCCTATGCTGTCGACCTGTATATGAAAGGAATCCTGACGACGGAAACCACCGACGGTCTGATATTGCGGCGGGCCGACCCGGAACTGGTGTGGGAAGTGGCAAGGCTCGTAGCTCATCGCCAGGGTAAATTCGGTAACCTGTTGGCTGATGGTGTTGCTAAAATGGCCAAGGCTCTAGGGCCTGAGGCAGAAGCAATGATGCCGCAGACCGTAAAAGATAAACCATCCATCCAACGCGACTCCAAACTGCAAGCGTTGATGTGGTCTTTCGGCGCACTGACTAATCCACGCGGTGGGGACTGGCTGCGGGTACACAACGTATGGGAACTGGCTTTCCTTCCGGAAAACCGGGATACCTATCCTAAATACCTCGGCATGACCAATACAGAGTTGTATGCCAGATGCATGGAACTACTGGACATGCCGATGGATTTGAAAAAGAAAATCTTCGGCGACCCGCCGGTAACTGATGTCAACTGGATCAGAGGCACCGCAGGGAAAGCACTATTCAATGTCTGGACGGAAAATTTCGTTGGATTATTCAATGACCTGGTAACCTGTATGTTTGGCGCCGCCACCCAGTTTATGATGATAGGCTTCGGTCCCACTACTTATGCTGAAATCCTGAGTAAAATCACCGGCTGGGATGTCACTTATGACGAACTCATGAAAGTCGGGGAAAGGACCATCACCCTGGAACGCCTGTTTAACTACCGGAATAAAGGTTGGGATATCAAGGCTGACCGCTTCCAGGATAAGGCAGCGTATGAACCAGGGACAGTCGGAATATACCGGAACAAGATCGTGCCCTGGGACGCGGTTTTGAAAGAATACTACCAGATCCGTGGTTGGACGCCTGAAGGTATACCCACAAAAGCTAAGCTAAAAGAACTGAAACTCGATGATGCGGCGGCAGAATTAAAACTGACCGTATAAAATCATACTTGATATTAAAAGATACCTGTACCCGCCGGGAAGTCCGGCGGGTACAGGTCGAGTAAATCGAGTGAAAGTAAAAATCGATTGCCAGTTTTTCTTACTCCATCTCACCGACGATAACATGGTTGTCGACGTAGAAGGGAATTCGATTAAAGAATGCCTGGACCAGCTTGTCGCTAAATACCCGAAAGTGAAAAAATGGCTATACCGTGAAGATGGGGAATTGGCGAACTATCTGGATATTTTTGTGAATCTTGAAAGCATGTTTCCAAACCAGTTATCCGATCCGGTGAAAGATGGCGATGTTATCTATATAGTAATGATGCATACCGCCGGGTAAGTCCAAGAAGCCGTCAAACAAAATGACGAGGTTTCAGGCAGCTACCAGGGCGTATGACAGGGGATAGACTGTGGCAACTAATGGAAAAACCGGTTATATAAACCTCAGTACCGGAGAAGTGAAAACAGAAATCTTGACTCCGGAAATCAAGAGAAAGTACCTGGGCGGGCGGGGCATTGATATTCACCTTCTGATGACACGGCTAAAGGCAGGGACCGAACCCCTGAGTCCGGACAGTGTTGTCACTATTAGTACCGGATTATTAACAGGCACATTAGCCTCAACTTCAGGACGAACCCATATTGCCGCAAAATCACCAACGACCGGCTTCCTCGGAGGTGCCAACATCGGAGGATTCTTTGCACCCGAACTACGGCGGGCAGGATTCGATCACCTGGTGATCACCGGAAAAGCCAGAAAACCAGTCTTCATCTTTATCGATGGCGGTAAGATATTTATTAAAGACGCAGCTTTCACCTGGGGACAGACTACCGCCGATACCCAGGAAATGCTCAGGAAAGAACTCGAAGATGATGATATCCAGACAATATGCATCGGACCGGCAGGAGAAAATCTGGTTCGTTTCGCCAGCGTAATGACGCGACATCAAAGTGGTACCGGCCGTGACGGCATGGGCGCAGTATTCGGTTCGAAAAATCTGAAAGCCGTTGTCGCACGAGGTAAGGGCGGCATCCACATCGCAAATCCGGAAGAAGCTTTATCATATGACCATCAAATGGTGCGAAAATATCATAACGAGCGAATTCGGCCGCAAGGTAAAATCACAGAGGTATTACCTCATTTGAAGGAGAGAGAGACCTTTTCTCCGAATATATCATCGGCAGAGACGGCTGTTATGGTTGCCAATTGGCTTGCCGGCAAAGGTATGCGATTAAAAGCGGTCCATTCGCCGGCATTTACGGACAGGGGCCGGGTTATCAAGCATGCCAAGCCTGGGAAGCAATCTTTGGTGAAAACCAACCTATAGAGATATTGGTAGCTAATTACCTGGTGAATTCATACGGCCTCGATGCCCTGGAAACGGCTAATCTTATCGGATGGGCAATACACCTTTACGATGAAGGCATACTAACAGAAGAAGATACCGGCGGCCTGGAACTGCGTACGGGAAATGCCGAAGCAATTCACAAGATGATTGAGATGATTGCCCATAATGAAGGATTGGGCGGAATACTGGCAGAAGGCGGGATAAAGGCAGCCGCGAAATTAGGACATGGTTCATTAGATTTCCTTCCGGAAATCAAAGGAATAGCTGATTTTTTGGGTGATCAACCTCTGAGCCCATGGCAAATTGTAGGATTGGGTACTGCTACAAGGGCTACCGATCATCTCAGATTCACGCCAAACAGCGACCCGACTCGCTTGCCGATAGATATCTTGGCAAGCATAATAAACAAACCAGAGGCATATAATGGGGAACTTCCTGTGAATAACCGGGACTACCGCGGTATTGCCTGGTTGGTATATTGGACTGAGTTGTGCGGAATGGCCAATGATATGCTGGGGATATGTGATTTTCATACGGTCATGTATGATCCGGCATCTCCGGGTTTTGAAGAATATGCAAAGATGATCCACTTAAATACCGGGTTGGAAATATCGGCAATAAATATCTGGAAAGCCGCAAGCACAGCATACTCTATGGAAAGACAATTCAATCTTCGTGAGGGATACAATTCAATGAATGAACAAGTAGACAAATGGAATCCCGTTAATAAAAAAGTGGATTATAACAGGGAAATTCCGGACAAAGCCGAATACGAACAAATAATCAGACAATACTATGAGATACACGGATGGAATGCGGAAGGCAACCCTGGGGATACAAACTAATAAACGACCGGGGGGAAAATATCCAGCGGTATGCCCGGAAGTGAGTTGATATAAATGCATATAAAACAATCGATCATAAACGGACTGGAAAGAACAGTACACCCCCAGGAACAGTGGGAATGGCCGATAGCTGTTTATTTATACATGGCAGGACTGGGGGCCGGTGCTTTCGCTATCGGATTATTAACCGACTATATACTTCATCCTGACATACCTTCTAGAGCTATACTACTCTGGGGCCCCATACTGGTAACCATCGGGGCGCCATTCCTAATACTCGACCTGGGGAAGAAGTTAAGGTTCATCAATGCTTCTTTGAATCCATGGACATCATGGGCGGGACGGGGCTTTCTAATCTTATCTACCTTGATGATCACAGGACTAATAGTCTTCGGCGTGAACTTGTTACCTTCAGTTTTACCATTACTGAATATCGAAGTGCCAAGCTGGATCAACCCGGAACTAACTATTTACAAAGTACTGGAAATAATTGCCCTGGTTTTCTCGATCGGTACGGCAGCTTATACCGGGATATTCTTAAAATCCACCCGTTATGTCGGCCTTTGGAATACATGGTTTCTACCGGCATTATTCCTCATATCAGCTTTGTCAACCGGATCGATGGGTATCATCATCGCCACGATGGGATATGGTGTTATTGCAGATAACAGTATACTCAGGGAACTTTCTCATGAATTGATGCCGGTAGAACAAATACTGGTATTAGTGGAAGCAGTGGTATTAGCTTTATATATATTATATGCGTTATCGAGCCCAGGGTTCAGCCCTAAAATCAGTACACCTCCTGCTGAACGGTAAATACAGGTTCGTTTTCTGGGCAGGCATCATCGGCCTCGGTATGCTGCTACCGGTGATCCTGGAGTTTATTTACGGCAAATTCCCGGAATATCCAGTAATCCTTTTTATTACCGGAGCATCCTTACTTACCGGCGGCTTCTTTCTACGCTTAGGGGTAGTCAAGAGTGGAATGAAGGAATTACACCCACTCCACAAAATGCTGGTTTTACAATACGACTGGAAAGCTCTCGATAAACCGGCCTACGGCCAAGAGAAAGAGGTAAGCCATGGCTAAAAAGATACTGGTCATCGATACCGAAAAATGTACCGGATGCCGTAAATGTGAATTAGTATGCGCGGTATACCATACAGGGACTACCGATCCCACCCGCTCGCGTATAAAAGTATTAAAGTGGGACCACGTAGGTTTTTACCTCCCGTTATCCTGCCAGAACTGCGATCACGCATCTTGTGCTGAAGTATGTCCCAGCGGCGCATGTAAAAAAGATGCAGTACTCGGTGTGGCAGTGATCAATCAAAAGGTATGTATAGGCTGCAAGAGCTGCGTGCTGGCATGTCCATTTGGTGTACCGACTTTCGACCACGTATCCGGGACCTCGGTAAAGTGCGACTACTGCGGTGGGAATCCACAGTGTGTGCCTGCTTGCGAAGCCGGGGCGATAAAGTACATATACCCTGACGAAATTGGTATTTCCCGCCGGGATGAACTCTCCCGTAAAATGTTCTCCGAGCAATTTTCATAAAAAATCCATTTTCTAAAAACACAGATGTTTAGAGATATTAGTGAATGGTCGCTCATTATTGACAGGATATCGCTTCCGTGAAGTCGCTGAATTTTATACCCGGGACAAGGACTACCAATCTCTGAAAGGGATCGAAGCACTCTGTCTGGAAGAAATCCAGAAGCAGAAAGCCCGGATGAAGATCGAAGCCAAACAATTAACCCAGAACTAAAATCAATCAAGTCGTCTTAAAAAAAGGGGATGTAGTCTTCATCCCCTTTTTTAATTTGATAATATAGTGAACTTGAAACCGGTATTTATACAAAATATCCGGTAATAGGAAGAAAATACTATATAAATTGGGAGTATAAGTAAACTAATGATAATATTAATAATCTTGACGTTTTTCTCCTAGACTAGTACTGTCGTATATATAAGAGGAATTAATAATTCAACCCGGATAAAAACTGAATCAATACCGTGGAGCATGCCAGTAATGGACATATTCGAGCAAGTTGAAAAAGTCCTGAAAGAAAAAGAAACCAAGGACAAAAAATACATAAACGAGAGGCAATTGCTCGAGGGTTCGGCGTTAGCCGAACTAGTGACACGTTATAACCATGCTATTTTAGACCGTCAATGGGAAAACGCTCGAGAATGTCTTCTAAGTATATCCCGCCTGGTTGATGTCATGTTGACCGACTAAATGGCGTCCCTGGAGCGATTCGAACGCTCGACCAACTGCTTAGAAGGCAGTGATAAACCGGACTCGTCTTTTCAAACTCAAAATGAAGCCTAAACCACATGTAGACCAACTGCTTTACCAAATCATGCACATAATGTCGCACTAAGTTGTAGATTGGCACCGGACAGTCGTGTAAGCTGTCAGCGTGAGGGTTCCGGTTTGGTAAAGTTATCTGATGCATTGGCCGCTTACGAAATTTGCGCCAAGGCCGAAGGGCGCAGTCCCAAGACGAGAAGCTGGATCACATCCAGTGTCGGTTATTTCGCTAATTTCCTGGGCGGGGATCCGGATATTGAAAGTATCGGGGCGAATGAGTTTCGACGATTCATCATCCAGCTATAGGACAGTGTTAAGTACCTGGCCCATCCCTTCAACAAAACACGGGCGGGGAAATTGTCTCCCCAGTCTATCGAGACGTATGCCCGGGCGATCAGAACATTCTTTTCGGTTTTCTGGAACGTGAAGGCTTTATCGACATGAGTCCGATGCAGCGCGTGAAGATGCCCAAGGTACCGCTGAAAATCGTGCCTACTTTTTCAGAATCGGAAATGATGAAACTGTTGGCGGTACCGGACCGAAATGGGAGTGTCGGCTTCCTGCTGATATACAAGGTAAAATACCGTCCCCGTCCGGTGGGAACGAACCGGTTTTTCCTGTCTACAATCACCAGGAGTTTTAACGTGTGTTTAACAGATTCTAGGTAATAATTCTCCCATAGGCATCTCAAGTATACGCGATGTACCTAAGGGGGTTTTCATTACCACTCGACCGGGATGTTCAGCGATTACCTCGCCGATTATTTTTGCTTTCGTCCCATATTTGTTTTTGTGAAATTGATTTAAAATAGCTTCAGCATCGAGCGCAGCCACAACAGCTATCATCTTACCTTCATTAGCAATATATAATGGATCTAGCCCTAGCATTTCACTGGCACCCAAGACAGCTGTATCAATCGGTATTTCTTGTTCAATAATGCGGATGCCTACTTTAGATTGTTGAGCAATTTCATTGAGGGTTGTAGCCAATCCTCCCCTTGTAGGATCACGCAGACAATGTATATTGTGTGTGACACTGATTGCTTCAGCAACAAGCTGATTTAGAGGAGCACAATCACTTACTAGCGGAACTTCAAATCTAAGTCCTTCTCTTTGACTCATGATAGCGATCCCGTGTTCGCCTATAGTCCCGCTTAATATAATGTAATCACCGATTTTTGCATTACTTCCTGAGATGTCTATACCATGAGGAATTATTCCTAAACCTGAGGTATTAATAAATATCCCGTCAGTGCTACCTTTATCAACTACTTTGGTATCGCCGGTCACTACTTGAACACCGGCTTCATCTGCTGTTTTCTTGATTGATTCTAATATTACCTTCAGGTCTTTAAATAAAAAACCTTCTTCAAGGATAAAGGATAAACTAAGATATTTAGGAACGGCACCTGCAGTTGCCAGGTCATTTACCGTCCCGCATACGGATAACTTCCCGATATCTCCACCAGTAAAGATATATGGTTTTACTACATAACTATCTGTTGTAAATGCAATACGACCATGTAAAGTCAGGTAAGCGGAATCGTCCATATGATTTAATATCGGATTGCCTAAAATGCTGACGATCGAATTCGTGACAAGATCATGCATCAATTTCCCGCCACTACCGTGGGACAATAAAATATGTTCTGAACTATTATTCAATATTAACTCCATATTGGAAATATGCGGCACAACTACCTTCAGCTGAAACCATACAAGGGCCAACTGGCTGTTCAGGTGTGCATATGGTCCTAAATAAACTGCAATCCGTGGGTGTTGATATTCCGCGTAGTATATTCCCACATATACAACCACTTATTTCATTGTTTGGTATAGTTTTGATATCAAAATTTGATTCGGCATCAAAGTGTTGATAATGTTTGTGTAATTTTAGCCCGCTTCCAGAAACAATGCCGATACCCCGCCAGTCGGCATCGCTCAATTCAAAAACCGTTTCCATTAGTCTAAGTGCCTGAATATTACCTTCCGGTTTCACCACTCGCTTGTAGGCAATTTCAACATTAAACTTTTCTTTTTCTATCTGGCTGACCAGCATATTCACAGTTTGCAGAATATCAATCGGTTCAAAACCTGATATAACACAAGCAATCCCATAGTCACTTGGAATAAATTTGTAAGGATAACTCCCGATGATAGTACTGACATGCCCCGGGCATATAATGCCATTTATTCGCATTTCACCAAGTTCAAGTATTGTTTTCATTATCGGCGGGCAGACTTTGTGTAAACTTATCACGAAAAAGTTGTGAAGATTCTCTTTTTCTGCTTGCACCAAAGCGGCGGCTACCGTAGGTGCCGTAGTTTCGAAGCCAATGCCCACGAAGACGACGTTCTTGCCCGGATTTTCCCTTGATATAACCAGGGCATCAAGCACCGAATAGACAATCCTGACATCAGCTCCCTGGGCTTTTTCTTTTTGGAGAGTAGAATGACTTCCCGGAACTCTGATCATATCGCCAAAACTGGTAATAATCACTCCCGGCATCCTGGATAAAACGATTACTTTATCCAGATCGGCAGTTGAGGTAACACACACCGGACATCCCGGTCCGGAAAGCATTTTTATATTCGGGGGAAGCAGTTGGCGAATACCATTTTTAAGTATACTTACAGTATGACTACCGCAAAATTCCATTAACTTGATATCGCGTCGAGAAGTCTGGTGAATATGTGCCACCAATCTTTTAGCTAATTCTACGTCCCTGAATTCATCAACTAATTTCAAGTACTTGCCTCAACATATCCAGTGACTGTTGCGCTTCAATTTCGTCAATTACACTAATAGCATATCCAGTATGCAGTAACACATAATCACCAACTTTCACATCCGGTGTAAGCTGCAAGCTGATTTCACGTCTGACCCCACTGATATCAGCCACAGCTTTTTCGCCATAGATTGATATTACCAATGCAGGTATTGCTAAACACATATCTCCCTCCCCGTTAAGTTTCTATTTTAAATCGGTACCATACAACTGAGTCAGGTTTACCACAAATTACTTTTTTAACATATAACCACCAATCACTGCTTGCCCTAACGATATACCACCGTCATTACACGGGACTTGACGGTGCGTTGACACTACAAATCCACTGGACTTGAGCAATTTAGAAACAATTTTCAGTAAATAACGGTTCTGAAAAACACCACCGGTCAGGACAACTTGCTTGATTCCCGTCTCAATGGAGATAGATTGGCACATGATATATATCATCCTTGCGATCGTATTATGAAACCTCGCAGATATTACAGGGGTTGGTATCTTACCCAAAATATCTTGAATCATTGCCAGGAACATCTCTTCGACACCGATTATTCGAATCCCATTATTTTCCTTCCAGCTAATAGGATAAGTATCCAGTTCTTTGTCACATTTCCATGCCATCATCTCAAGTTCGATAGCTGCTTGAGAATCATACTGTATCTCGCCTCGAATATTTAGTAACGCCGATACGGCATCGAATAACCGCCCACAACTGGAAGTTAATGATGAATTCAGCGACCTCTCTACTTGATGCGAAATTATATTTATCTCCTCATGTTTAATCAGTTTCAGGAAAGGCAAATCATTGTTCAGGCAATTTTCTCCAAATAGCGATATCAAATAGCCAACCGTAATACGGTATGGTTTCTTAATTGCAGTGTTACCCCCGGCAAGGGGAAGGTATTGAAGATGTGCTTTCCTTTCAAACTTGTCAAACTTGGTAATAAGGAATTCCCCTCCCCATATTTGACCATCAGTCCCATAACCAGTCCCATCGAAAGCGACGCCAATCACCGGAGTATTAATTCCAGCATCTACCATAGCACTAACTACATGGGCATGATGATGTTGAACCGGGATAAATTTTAATCCTCTTTGTTCTGCAGTAGCTTTGGCATACCTTGTCGATATATAGTCAGGGTGCATATCGCCGGCGATAATTTCCGGTTCAATTCGGAATATTTTTTTATATAACTCGATAGTCTCGATATAATGGTCATAACTTTCTTGATTATCGAGGTCTCCGATGTGCTGGCTTATAAATGCATGATCGTTTCTTGTCAGGCAAAAGGTATTTTTTTCCTGTGCCCCGCAAGCTAAAACCTGTGGATTTGGAGTCTTGAGTTTAACCGGAAACGGGGCATATCCACGTGCTCTTCTTACTATCTGGGAAAATCCTTTATCGACAAACACGACACTATCGTCGTATGTGGAATAAATCTTCCGGTTATGTACTAAAAAATAGTCAGTAATACCATATAGGCGTTGAACTGCTTCTTCATTTTCTCGGACAATCGGTTCTTCACTTATGTTGCCGCTAGTCATCACTATCGGCAACTTCGTTTCTTCCATAAGAAGATAATGTAATGGAGTATAAGGAAGCATTATGCCGAGGTATCTCAGTCCTGGTGCTATTGATGGTGAGATGTCGGTATGGGACTTGATTTTCAGTAATACAATTGGACTTTGCGGTGATCGAAGTATTTTCTCTTCAGTTGAATTCACATAACAATAACGGCGAGCGGTCTGTATAGAATCAACCATCACGGCGAATGGTTTCCCTTGACGCTTTTTTCGAATTCTTAATTGGTTTACCGACGCATCATTCGTTGCATCACATGCCAACAAGAAGCCGCCTAAACCTTTGATGGCTACGATATGTCCCTTTTTCAGAAGGTTTGCTGTTTCCAAACTGATATCTTTAACACCAAGTTGATTTCCCACATGGTCCAATAAATCAAGCGTTGGTCCACACACAGGACAAGCGTTAGGTTGCGCGTGAAAACGTCTGTCTAGAGGATTGTTGTATTCATTTGCACAGTCTGGACACATATTAAAATATTGCATTGTAGTGCGGGTACGGTCATAAGGAATGTCTTCGATGATAGTAAACCGCGGACCGCAGTTAGTACAATTTGTGAATGGATACCGGTATCTTCTATTATGAGGATCAAGTATTTCATTCCTGCAGTCACGGCAAGTAGCGATATCCGGTGATATTAGCTGGTATTTACCTTCTTTCACCACACTATTACGAATGACAAACTCTTTATATCCAGCCGGTTTGGTTTTTCTTATCGTGCAGTGTTCGATAGACGCTCTGGGAGGTAATTCTTTATGTAGATCACGGATAAATTTATTTAATGACTCTGATTTACCTTCTATTAGTATCGTTACGTCATCGGAAGTGTTATAAACCCAACCATTAAGATGATATTTAGCAGACAGTTGGTATATATATGGTCTAAAGCCAACACCTTGAACGACTCCGCGTACGGCTAAAGTAAAAGCTGCAATATTTTCCATAGATTTCATTATATCGATTTCACCAAGAAAAATTATTAATTACCAGGCGTAAGAAAGAATTAACTTATCTTTATTAGTTTTGAAAAAAATCATTTTGTATTCGATATATTGTTTTTTAAGAATAAGTTTCTACCTCTTGACAATAAGTATTTTAGGAATCATACTATGCTGGTATTTTAATACCAAAATACCAATGTATATTGGTACTAGGACATAATATAGTGAATGATGAAGAAAGACAACTGCATGTAAGAATATCTAAAGAAACATTATTAAAACTGAAAGTACGGTGTGCCTATCAGGATATTTCTATTCAGGATTATATTATTAAACTAATCGAAGATAGTTTAGGGCAAAACCGGGAAACTGGGGTATCGGTATTACTAGTAGAAGATGAAGTCATTTTACGTGAATCCCTCATGGATTCTTTAAAAGACTCTCATCGAATCACGGCAGTAGGTTCCGCCGAAGAAGCTTTCGAAATCATTAAAAGTAATGATTTCGACGTTGTCGTTACCGATGTCCGGTTGCCAGGAAAAGACGGCATTCAATTGATCAAATATATCCGGGAAATCAAACCATATATTAAGCCGATAATAATTACTGCTTTTCCATCTGTTGACTTAGCGGTGGACGCCATGAAACAAGGAGCAATCGACTATCTTGTCAAACCAGTAAGTGCCGAAGATTTAGAAAAATTATTGTCCTCTTTATCTCTAAAACCATAACCTCGTTGACTCGACCTAATGGGACAAAATAGTACTTAGTACCGGAAGGTAAAAATAAAACAGTACTACCCCCACTTCTACAAAGGGGAAAATGAGAAAACCTGATTTGGTTAAAATGCCACATAAGAATAGTTGGCATATAGAGTGGCATTATTTGTTGGGCAATACCCGTTTTTGGATTTTAATCGTCTTGTTCGGTGGCTGTGTGTTACTTCAATACCCGCAGCAGTTTCATATCACCAGCGAACCTTCGGTTTTCTTCTTTTTAGGACTTACACGTCATGCCTTCGAACGTATTTTATTATTGATACCGGTCATTTATTCAGCTACAGTCTTCAATTTACGGGGTGGAATTGTTAGCCTTATCATAGCAGCCGCCATAATGTTACCGCGAGTATTCTTACTTTCCCAATATCCTGCCGATGCTTTTGTCGAGACGTTTGGAGTCATCATTTTGGGGTTACTGGGGAATATCTGGTTACAGAATTACAGAAAAGAAAAAAATCGCCGTCAAGCCGCTCTTATCAACCTTGAACAGTCTTATCAACAATTAAGGGATTCAGAAAAAAAATATAGAGAATTGTTTGAAAATGCCCATGATGCAATCATGGTACACGATATAAACGGAGATCTAATCGCAATGAATACGGCCACCGAAAACCTGACCGGTTATAAAGTAGCTGAACTGACAAATCTGAACGTACGGACTTTCCTGGACAAAGAAAGCCTGGCCACGGCAGCACTGATAAAAAACCGGCTCCTGGCAGGGGAAAAGATCGAACAGCCATACGGCCAGCGCCTGGTTAGGCGAGACGGAACAGAAGCCTTTCTCAAGTTAACCACGACTTTATTGATGAAAGAAGGAAAACCGTCGGGCTTTCTGCATATAGCCCGGGATGTCACTGAGGAAAAACGAATGCAGGATCAACTGGCACTTGCTTACCGTAACCTGAACGAATCCCACGAACGTTTGAAAGAAAGCCAGGAACAGCTGATTCAAGCTGAGAAATTAAGCTCGCTGGGTCAACTGAGTGCTTCCATTGCGCATGAAGTGAACAACCCGTTATCTGGAGTCCTGACCTATGATCAATTACTAATCAGGAAAACAAAAGATGGGTCACTTAGCCCGGAAACGGCCCTCGATTACCTCGGCAAGATGGAAAAGGAGTTGATTCGTTGCACGAAACTAATCCGCAACCTGCTGGATTTCGCTCGCCAATCGCCGCCGTCATTTCGGGCTGTAAACATAAATGAAGTTATGACACGGGCATATGAGTTGGCATCACACGCGGCGAAGCTACAACACATACACGTGGTTACAGAACTGGACCCAACAGTACCGACCATTACTGCCGATTTCGACCAACTCCAGCAAGTCTGTACTAACCTGATACTAAATTCCATCCAGGCGATGTCTGAAAACGGTGTACTCACACTGCGCACTTTGGCAAACGTCAATGACGTGATGATCCAGGTCAGCGATACCGGGTGCGGCGTCTCACCAGAGAATTTGGCAAAGCTTTTTACTCCGTTCTTCACTACTAAGCGGGAAGTGAAGGGGGTGGGTTTAGGCCTGGCTGTATCGTACGGGATAGTGCAACGGCACAAAGGAAAGATCGAAGTCCAGAGCAAACTGGGAAAAGGCACAACGATCAATGTGCGTCTTCCCCTCAACACCAAAAGCGACATTACGAGTAATGCACCATATATGAACACGGAGAATAACGCGGGAGTCCGCAACATTGGGGTTTTGAAACTATAAAAAGAGTTTTTTATTTACAAATACTGATAGGAGTGTGTCATGAGTTCAATTGCAATTCCTGTAAAGAGCAGGGAAACCGGAGACGAAAGTGATTTACGCGGAAAAATCAAAAATATCATTGCGGCTAATCGGAATCTAAAGGGGGCACTAATCCGTATACTACAAAGTGCCCAGGGCCTTTATGGTTATCTGCCGACTCAGGTTTTAACAATAATCTCGGAGGAAATGAAAGTACCCCTTAGTGAGGTATCCGGAATCGTAAGTTTTTATAGCTTTTTCTCAACCGTACCTAAGGGCGATCACGTCATCCAGGTTTGCCTCGGTACCAGTTGTTACGTAAAGGGAGGCCAAAGAATACTTGAAACTCTTAAAAAGGATTACGGCTTGGAACCCGGGGGAACTACATCCGACAATAAGTTTTCTCTTGAAACTGTCCGTTGTCTAGGTTGTTGCGGATTATCTCCAGTTGTGGCTGTCGGCGAGGATATTCACCGAAGAGTCAAACCCGGAAAAATAAAGAATATTCTTAGTTCTTATGAGTAAGGAAAAAAGATGAAAACATTTACTTCTTTACAGGAATTACAAGATTACAGAAAACAAGTACAGTCCAGGGTAGCAGTAAGAGAGAAAACGATACGGATTATAGTACACCTGGGTACATGTGGCATTTCTTCGGGAGCAAATACGGTCCTGGATTGTTTCGAGAAAGAAATTCGCAGCCGGGGACTGACTGAAGTCACCGTTTTGAAGGGGTCCTGCCTCGGACTATGCGGAATTGAGCCGGTGGTAACCGTGATTTTACCCAACCACCGGAAGATTATTTACTCCGAGGTCGATGAGAATAAGGTACCCCGAATCATCAACGAGCACATTATCGGTGGAAGAAGAATTGGCGAATGGGTTGTCGATGAGAATACACCGAGGTTTCAAAAACAGGAAATAAGAATAATGCATAACCAGGACATCGACCCGATGGAGATCGATGAATATATCGCCCGTGACGGATACCAGGCACTGGCGAAAGCATTACAGATGAAACCGGAAGATGTTATGGCGGAAATAGAAAAATCAGGCTTAAGGGGGCGTGGAGGGGCAGGCTTTCCTACAGCCAGGAAATGGGGTTTTGTTCGAAGTGCCATAAGCAATGAAAAGCATGTAGTCTGTAATGGCGATGAAGGAGACCCCGGCGCTTATATGAACCGGGCTGTTTTGGAAGGAAACCCGCATTCTATTATCGAAGGGATGGCTATCGGAGCTTATGCTATCGGTAACGTTAACGAAGGTTTTGCTTATGTACGGGCTGAATATCCCCTTGCCATCCGTACTTTAAGGCATGCTATAGAACAAGCAGAGAAATACGGCCTCCTGGGAAAAAATATTCTTGGGACCGGGTTCAACTTCTCACTCGATATCTTCCCGGGAGCAGGCGCTTTTGTCTGCGGTGAAGAAACAGCCCTCCTACACTCTATTGAAGGCCAACGAGGAAATCCAACTCAAAGGCCACCCTTTCCGGCTAATGTCGGCGGCGGACTATTCGGTAAACCGACCACAATAAATAATGTTGAAACCTGGTCCAATATTCCCCGCATTATTTGGGAAGGCGCCGATTGGTTTGCCAGTGTAGGCAGTAAAAAATGTAAAGGGACCAAAGTATTGTGCCTGGCGGGTAATGTAAAAAATACCGGCCTTGTCGAAGTACCACTGGGAATGACGCTGGGAGAAATTATTTTTGATATCGGTGGCGGAATAGCCGGAGATAAGCAATTCAAGGGAATTCAGATTGGGGGACCTTCGGGAGGTTTCCTTTCCAGTGAGCATTTGAATACGCCTGTTGATTACGAGGAAATCCCTGCTACCGGAGCTATTATGGGCTCTGGTGGCTTGATAATCATGGACGATAACAACTGTATGGTGGATATGGCCAAATTTTTCCTTGGTTTCACCAGAGACGAATCCTGCGGAAAATGTACTCCCTGCCGTGCCGGTATACCGGAAATGAGATCAATATTAATAAACATCAGTAACGGTTCCGCATCTCTTGAAGACCTTGATACTCTGGAAGAACTAGCAGAAATGATCTCCAGTGCAGCCTTGTGCGGGCTCGGTCAGACCGCTCCGAATCCCGTTATTACCGGATTACGGCATTTCCGGGATGAATTTAAGAAACATATTATTGAAAAAAAATGTCCGGCTGGGGTCTGCAGTGAACTGTTCGTTACACCATGCCAACATACCTGCCCGGTCCAACTGGATATCCCAGGTTATATTAGCCTTATCAAGGCCGGGGAATTCGTCGAAGCATATAAATTGATAAAACAGCGTAACCCGTTACCGGCGGTTTGTGGCCGTGTTTGCCATCATCCCTGTGAATTGAAATGTAACCGCGCCAGGCAGGACGAAGCGTTAAGAATACGAGATTTAAAGCGCTTTGCGGCAGATTACGCCCATAATACTAATGCCAATATCCAATTCAATCCCAGGGCGACCAAGTCGGGAAGTGTAGCAATTGTCGGTGCTGGACCAGCCGGGCTTTCGGCAGCCTGGGATCTGGCCCTTGAAGGATATCGGGTAGATGTTTTCGAGGCTATGCCGGTAGCCGGTGGAATGCTGGCTACGGCAATTCCGGGATACCGCTTGCCTAAATCGATCCTTCAAAAAGAAATAAGCGATATTGAGAAGCTTGGCGTTAACATTATTACCGGTACTCCGATCGATAATCCTCTGACCCTGCTTGGCGAGGGTTATCAGGCGGTGTTTATTGCGACCGGATCCGCCAAAGGCGTCAAGGTCGGTATCCCTGGTGAAGATCTAGACGGTGTCTATGATGCCATAGAATTCTTGCGTAAAGTAAACCTCGATGAAAAAGTAGAAATCGGGAGAAGGGTAGCCGTAATCGGCGGCGGCAACTCCTCGATCGACGCTGCCAGAACAGCCTTGCGACTAGGAGCCAACGGCGTTCATATCATTTACCGCCGGACAGAAGATGAGATGACAGCTCAGTGGGAAGAGATAGCGGACGCTAAGGAAGAGGGTATGAGCCTCCTGGCTGAATATGAAGAACTTCGCGAAGCCAAGGAAGAAGGAGTCCATATTCATACTCTTACCAACCCGATCGAAATAATTGCTAAAGACGGCAAGATTAACTCGATTCGGTGTGTAAACATGGAAACCAAAGAATACGATAACAGCGCCCGCAAGATACCGTATCCCATCGAGGGTTCCGAATTCGAGATCGATGTTGATACGGTAATCGTTGCCATCGGTCAACAACCTGAGACTGAATTTGCCCAGGGGACCGATATTAAGATCGGCCGCAACCGGACTATCCATATCAATGAACAAACGATGAGTACAGGCGTTCCCGGTGTCTTTGCCGGTGGTGATGTAGCGACAGGACCGAAGACTGTGATCGAATGTATCGCTGCCGGACAGAAGGCAGCAGCTTCGATTGTCAAATATCTCCAGGAACTCGATGAGTATAAACGAAACGAAGGTTCGGTTACTAACTATCCTTCTGTAGTGCCGACAGATGAAGAACTTGAAAGAGAAGAACCGCATTCCAATCAGGAAGATACCGGCTGTCCTGCGAGCCCGTAACTTCCACGAGGTATCAATGACAATGAATCCTGATGAGGCCATGTTGGAAGCATCCAGATGTCTTAGGTGCGATTTGGAGGTAGAAGACTAATCATGAGTGTAAATATCAAAATTAACAATCAAGACTATATTGTAAAAGATGACGATAATGTCCTGGATGCCTGTCTGGCAAACGGAATCGATGTTCCTCGTCTCTGTGACTGTCCCGGCCTCTCTAACGTGGGTGCCTGCCGCATGTGTGTGGTCGAGATACAGGGAGAAAGGAGGCCGGTTCCCTCCTGTACTTATCCAGTCCGTAACGGACTGGTGGTGAAAACCGATACAGAACAGCTCGAAAAATACCGTCGGCAAATACTCGAACTGTTGTTTACCGAACGTAACCATTTCTGTATGTTCTGCGAAGCAAGCGGTGACTGCGAACTTCAGAAACTTGCCTACCGCTACCAGATGGACCATGTACGCTATGGATACAAATTCCCTAGGCTTGATGTCGATACGTTAAGCGAATTTCTGATAATCGATCACAATCGGTGTATTATATGCGGACGTTGTGTCAGGACTTGTGACGAAGTGGCTGCCAGCCGGACGATCGGGTTCAATAAACGGGGCTGGGAAACGAAAGTGGCAGCAGATCTTCAGCAATCATTGGGAAAGTCTTCCTGCCGCCTGTGTGGTGCTTGTATGCAGTCCTGCCCCACCGGCGCTATTACAAACAGGCTCAGCTATTATCGTGGTACGAGAGATACCTGTATCGAAAAAGAAACTACCTGCCCCGGATGTTCCGTCGGTTGTGAACTGAACGTACTGGTAAAAGACAATAATATCAACCGAATAGAATCACCGGACCTGACCGGCAATATCAACGGAAGTCTATGCAGGATAGGACGGTTCGAGTTATTGGAAACACGGCCAAACAGGATAATTACTCCGCTCTTTCGGGATAGTCAAGGAGAACTCAAAGAATCAACCTGGGAAGAAGCTATCTCCGCCATCGTCCGCAAAGTTTCGGGAAAGAAAACAGCGGGAATCGTTTCGTCAAGGCTACCCGTTGAAACACTTAATGTTTTCAGAAATTTCATTAAGCGTGCAACAGGTGGAGGAGCAATCGATACTACCGATGGAGAGGTCTTCCGTGCAATTTCTTCTGGCATGAAGAAAACTCAAGGGGTATTCGACGATGAAGGCACCGTTAAGGATATAGCAGTTGCAGATTACATCCTGTTGGTTGGGGCTGATCCTCAGAGTACGAACCCTGTTGTTAGTACGGTAATCCGGCGCACAGTGAACAAGACTAAGGCTAAACTCACGATAATAAATGAAAAAGCCGATGTTCTTCCACTTTGGTCTTATCTCTGGTTAAATCCGAAAAAAGACAGTGAACCTCAGGTTATTAAAAGTATTATCAAGATTATCATTAATAACAAGTGGAATAAGGCTGGACCGGGCTCTATCATGGAAAACGAACTAGAAACAATAGACCTTGAAACAGTAGCCAGGAAGAGTGAGGTCAGTAAAGCCGACCTGGAAACTATCGCCCGGGAGTATAGTCAGGCGAAAAATCCTTTCATAATATACGGCGAAAAATTACTCTCCGGTGATGTAAGTGCTGTTAACGGGCTGGCAACTCTTGCGGCTGTTACCGGTAATTCGAAAGGATTCATGTCGCTCAAACCTGCAGCAAACAGCCGCGGCGCCTGGGAAATGGGTCTTGCCGAAGGTATCATGGAAAAGCCGGAAGGACTCTACTTGTTGCTTGGTGATGATACCCCGGATGAAAACCTGCTTAAACGAATTGAAGGTCTGGATTATCTGGTAGTTCAGGCCAGTTACCGTTCACCTGCCGTGGAAAAGGCGGACGTGGTACTTCCGTCTCCCATTTGGGCGGAAAAGTCCGGAAGTTATATCACTCTCGATGGCCGTTTAGTAAAGTCTCAGAGTGTATTGAAGCCGGTGGATACTATTAAGCAGGATGCTGAAATCCTGACAATGATTGCTGAAAAACTCGGATATAAAATAAATTAACTGGGAGGTTAAAAGTGGCGAAAGTAACTGTTGCGTCAGCTTGGCTTGACGCTTGTGCCGGGTGTCATATGTCACTCCTTGATCTTGATGAGAAACTGATTGAGTTACTTGACTCGATTGAGTTGAAGGCAACTCCGATTACAGACTTTAAGACATTTACTCCGGTAGATGTTGGCATAATTGAAGGCGCAATAAGTAACGAACATGACGAGGAAGTAGCCAAAGATTTAAGAGCAAACTGTAAAATTTTGATGGTAATGGGAGACTGCGCAGTATTTGGCGGAATAGTAAGTATGCGCAACCTCTTCGATACCGAAGATGTTCTGTACAGGTATTACCACACCGAGAGCAGTGTTGGAGACATAATACCATCATCAAAAGAACTTCCCCCGCTCGTCAAGGTAAAACCAATCAACCAGGTGGTTAAAGTTGACTGCTATGTTCCGGGTTGTCCCCCAAAAGCCGGGGCGATACATTATGCTCTTTCTGAACTGTTAAAGGGAAGGATACCCGTCCTCCCTACTGAAATAATGAAGTTTGATTAAGATGCCTGAGGAGTTAATATAATGAGCCGGAAGATCACTATTGAACCCGTTACGAGAATAGAAGGACATGGTAAGGTAACTATCAAATTAGACGATAAAGGTAATGTAGATGCAGCCAATCTCCACATTACCCAGGTACGTGGTTTCGAAAAATTCTGCGAAGGGCGTCTTTTCTGGGAAATGCCGATCATCACGCAAAGAATATGTGGCATCTGTCCGGTAAGTCATCATCTTGCTTCTTCCAAAGCCGGCGATGCGATTATGGGAGTCCAACTGACCGATACCGCTAAAAAACTGAGGAAATTGATCCATATGGCCCAGTTGGTTCAGTCCCATGCTCTGCATTTTTTCTATCTTGCAAGCCCTGAATTGGTCTTTGGTTTTGATGCTGACCCTGCGATAAGAAATGTGGTCGGTGTTATTTCGAAAATACCTGATATAGCCGTTAAAGGGGTAAAGATTCGTTCGTTCGGACAACGCATTATAGAAGCTATGGGCGATAAGAGAGTCCACCCCACCGCATCGATTCCCGGAGGTATGACGAGAGCTTTCTCTGAAGCCCATCGCCATGAATTTCTGAAAGAGATAGACGAGGTTATCGCCAACTGTGAACTGGCCATGACTTTAGTCAAGGATTACTGTACCAAACATCCCGAAATAATACAGAAGTTCGCCAGTTTCCCAAGCGGATATTTAGGATTGATAGATGACCAAGGTAATATCGAATACTACGACGGCAAACTGCGGATGAAAGATAAGAACGGCAATATCGTTGAAGACCGGCTGGAACCTAAAGATTATCTATCGATTATTAGCGAAAAGGTGGAAGATTGGAGCTATTTGAAATTCCCCTATTATTCGAAGATGGGATACCCTGACGGGATGTACCGGGTCGGACCTCTCGGCCGGATAAACGTCGCCGAAAGTTGCTCGACTCCGCTGGCGAATAAAGAAATGGCCGAGTTCAAGCAAATCGTCAACAACGGCGTAGCCGAAGGTTCGATGTTCTATCATTACGCCAGACTCATCGAAATGTTGAACTGTGCGGAAGAGATTAAAGCCCTACTGACCGATGAACACATCACTGATACGGATTTTTTCACAGGTTCACAAACAATAAACCCGGAAGGAATCGGAGTTATCGAAGCCCCCAGGGGTACCTTGATACATCATTACTGGGTAGACCCGTCTGGCAAGCTGGAAAAAGTTAATCTCATCGTTTCGACCGGACATAATAATCTAGCAATGAATGCCTCGGTTCTTCAGGTTGCCCGGGAATACATTAAAGATGGCAATGTAACCGAGGGAATATTGAATCGTATCGAGGTTGCTATCCGTTGTTATGATCCCTGTCTTTCGTGCTCTTCGCATGCACTTGGCCATATGCCGCTTGAAATTACTATCAGAGAGGCAGACGGTACAGTACGTAAAGTGATAAGGAACTGAATTGAAAACTCTTGTAATGGGTATCGGCAATACTCTTTTGGGCGATGACGGGGTTGGAGTATATGCCGCACGGGAGTTGGCTGAGAAGATATCAGTTGAAAACGTAACAGTGATGGATACAGCAATCGATGGTTTGAATCTTCTGGATGTCATCCGTAACTATGAACGCCTGATAGTGATTGATGCTATTCTCGATGATAAAGCTGAAACTGGAACTATTTTTCGGCTGACACAGGACCAAATACCGGTCCCGTCATCATCCGGTGCTTCATCACATAACCTGAATCTGGCAACTACCTTGAATATCGGAAACAATATCTTTCCGGGTGAAATACCCAGGGAAGTTGTCGTTTTCGCTGTGGCTTCACACAACGTTGACTATGTTACCGAAGAAATGACAACCAATGTAAAGAAAGCTCTTCCTCAGGTTGTGGAACTTATCACTAAAGAACTGGGATTATGAATACTGTGAAATCCATAAGATATTAACATCAGGGAGGGGATTTGCCATGGATAAACAGCAGAAAATACTAATAATCGATGATGATCCGGATTTTGTAGAATCAATTAGCCATATTCTTAAAGCTAAGTCATATGATGTTATTGTTGCGGAGAACGGCGAGGAGGGTATTCAAAAAATTAGAAGCGAAAAGCCTGACCTGGTTCTTCTTGATATCTTAATGCCTAAAAAAGATGGATATCTCGTAGCTGATGAGATATCTAAAGACTCCCAGATATCAAATATTCCGGTACTTGCTTTAACAAGTGTCATTGAAACTTTAGGTCCGCCTCCATTTCCGTTTAACGTCTCAGGATATCTTCAAAAATCGGTCAGTCCTGCCGATCTACTAACCAATATTGAAAAATTTCTAAATCCAACAGAAGGTTCTGATAAACAGAGTAAAAAAGGGTATGTTTTTCCTTGAGGTTATGAGAAATATCAAGTTAAAGATAGAGATCAAATAAAATAATATCTGTACAAACACGCTCGAACAAATACGCATATAGCAGAGGCTGAGGGGTGATTAATGGAAAAAGCAATGCTTTTTGATAGTTCGAAATGTATTGCGTGTCGTGCGTGCCAATCTGCTTGTAAACAATGGTGGGAATTACCTTCTACAAAGACATCTAACCGGGGGACTTTTGAAAATCCTGCTGAACTTGGACCGGAAACATGGAATAAGATCCGTTTTCACGAATTTGAAAAAAATGGGGTACTAAAATGGCAATTTACACGACAAGCTTGCATGCAGTGTACAAACGCAGTATGCGTATGGGTCTGCCCAACTTATGCTTTGGTATATAGTGAAGATGGACATATTGCTGTAAATTATGAAAGATGTATAGGCTGCGGACGATGCGTAGAATATTGTCCGTTTGAAGTTCCTAAATTAAGTGTAGATAATGTTACACCAAGGATCGCGGTGAATATAGCTACGCCTCGCCTTATTCCTTATAAATGTATCTGGTGCGAGGATCGGTTAAAAGCTGGAATTATACCGGCATGTGTTAAGACTTGCACAACTGGAGCTTTACAATTCGGAGAACGTTTAAAAATCATAGGTATTGCAAAAAAAAGAATAGCAATCATACTAGAAAAGTATCCCAATGCTAATCTCTATGGCGAAGATATTTTAGGTGGACTCCACGTTCTTTATGTCCTGACTGAATCACCACATGAGTATGATCTTCCAATAGCTCCTGAGATCGATGAGTACCCACCATTCGACTCTAGTGATTATCCTGATTGGTATATCGATGCTATAAAAGAAGGAGAATTATCTATATTCCCGAACAATGCGAAAAGAGAGTGGTATATGGAACCGCACCTAATGCCTTTAAAATAATTGTGTTAACAGATGAATTCGTGATATTGTTTGTTCGATCTGGACCCTGAACCTGCACATAACCGAGAATTGGTTAATGACTTTGCAATTCATGTGTGACGAACTACTTACCATCGGTTTTTTCGTCAGGCATTTTTACTACTATTATTAATCTCTTTTTAGTTGTGTTGATTAATAGGTGAATGAATATCTCTGCAGTAAATAGTTCACCCAATCGGGATTAGCTAATTTACGTGACTGACAGGGAGGATATTTCACAACTCATTTGACATAATCAATCATTTAGCAGGTAATGAATACGGATGACTATTTATCTATGTCATATCGAGTAAATAAACCCCGTTAAGACAAGAGAACAATGATAAGGAGTTCCATTAAGAAGGAGAAAAAGAGACCAACTGCTTTACCATGAAAAAATAGCTTCATGGCGTCCCTGGAGCGATTCGAACGCTCGACCAACTGCTTAGAAGGCAGATGCTCTATCCGGCTGAGCTACAGGGACACACGAACCACTCTCAAATTCTACGATAAGTAGGATAACAAAACAAGTCATATTAGTGCATCATTGTATCCAACTCATTACATTATCACCGGTACTCTGCTAAAATATCGAGTTAGTATCTTCATACTCTCACGGGCGCTTGTTATTATAATGGAATATCGTCCTGAACCTGGAGAACACTTATGAATAAAGCATCGATCAAAGACCTCAACCTGGCCGGAAAACGTACTCTGGTACGGGTTGATTTTAATGTGCCGCTGGATGACAAATCCGGACAGATCATGGATGACAGCCGCATCCGGGCAGCGTTGCCAACCATCCAATACCTTATCGAGAAAAAAGCCCGGGTAATCCTGGCTTCTCACCTGGGACGGCCGGATGGGAAAGTGGTCGAAAGTATGAGAATGACACCAGTGGCCAGGCGGCTTGGAAGAATTGCTGGGTAAAAAAGTAGCGTCCACCAGTGACTGTATCGGTGCCGAAGCTGAAAAAGCAGCAGCAAATCTACAAGATGGTGAAGTTTTACTCCTGGAAAACCTCGCTTTCATGCCGAGGAAGAAGCAAATGCACCGGACTTCGCCGAAAGCACTGGCCCGGTTAGCCGATGTCTATGTCGACGATGCTTTCGGGACCGCCCACCGCAAACATGCCTCGATCGTGGGTATCACCAAATACCTCCCCTCTGTGTCTGGTTTGCTGCTGGACAAAGAACTGGAATACCTGGGCGGACTGCTTTCCCAACCGCAACATCCCTTCTGTGCTCTGCTTGGCGGTGCCAAGATCAGTGATAAAGTCGGTTTACTGCAAAATATCATGGGGAAGGTCGACCGGGTATTGATCGGCGGGGGTATGGCCGCGACCTTCTTAAAAGCAAAGGGATTTGAAACCGGGCAATCTCTGGTGGAAAACGACAGCATCGACACTGTAAAACAAATAATCGCTGAATCAGAAAAACGGCATATCAAGCTAACATTACCGATTGATGTAGTAGTAGCCAACAATCTTACTACTAATGCGGTCATCCGGACGGTATCTGTGGACAAGATACTATCTGATATGAAAATAGCCGATATCGGGCCAAAGACGGTGACCTTGTTCCGAGAGCAACTAGAAGATTGCCGTACCGTTTTCTGGAATGGGCCGATGGGTGTTTATGAAGTAACCCAATTCGCCGCAGGAACAAAAGCTATGGCCGAAACACTGGCCGGTTTAAAAGCCAGTACCGTCATCGGCGGCGGTTCGACGGCAGACGTTGTGGTTGAGTTAAAACTGGAAAAGAAGATGACCTTTGTCTCCACAGGAGGCGGAGCGTCACTGGCTTTATTAAGCGGGGAAATACTACCCGGAGTAGAAGCACTGATGGACAAGGGAAAGGTGTAAAAAATGTACGACCTGAACCTCATCAAATCGATATCACAGCCATCACCGCAAAAAATCGTTCTGCTGGTAATGGATGGGTTGGGGGGGTTGCCCCATCCGGAGACCGGGAAGACGGAACTGGAGACGGCTATCAAACCGAACCTGGACCTGTTAGCAGCCATGGGGATTTGCGGCTTGACCGATCCGGTCGGGCCGGGAATCACGCCGGGAAGTGCACCGGGACACTTGGCTTTATTTGGCTACGACCCGATTGCATTTAATGTGGGACGGGGGATACTGGAAGCCGTAGGCATCGATTTTGAGTTAAAACCAGAAGACGTAGCCGCACGCGGGAATTTCTGTACCTTAGACGTTAACGGCCTGGTAACCGACCGTAGAGCCGGCCGCATCACTACAGAAAAATGCATTGAATTATGCCGGCTACTGGATGGTATTAAGATAAAAGACACCACCATCTTTATTCAACCGGTCAAAGAACACCGCTTCATCGCCGTATTTCGGGGGCCCGGCTTATCAGCAGAAGCAACCGATTCCGACCCCCAACAGACCGGAGTACCGGCAAAATCGGTAACCGCACTACTACCCGCAGCCAATAACTTGGCAGATGTCGCTAATGAGTTCATATCACAAGCCAGGATAAGGTTGGTCCCATACAGTCCGGCTAATTCACTACTGCTGCGAGGCTTCTCCCAACATCCTCATTTTCCTAGCATGGCAGAAATATACAAAATCAAGGCTGCAGCGATCGCCAGTTATCCCATGTACCGGGGACTGGCACGGCTGGTCGGTATGCAGGTACTCAAGACCGGGGCAACCATCGCCGAAGAATTTGAAACGCTCGCTAAAAACTACAACAATTTCGATTTCTTTTTTATACATATTAAAGGAACTGACGCCGCTGGAGAAGACGGTGATTTCAAACGAAAGGTTAATATCATCGAAGAAGTCGACCGCGAATTGCCACGAATACTGGCTTTAAAACCTGATGTGATAGTAGTTTCTGGAGACCATTCTTCCCCAGCCATGGTGAAAGGACATAGTTGGCATGCAGTACCGTCACTGCTATACTCAAAAATATGCCGTCCGGACCAGGAAACGGTATTCTCTGAAACAGCTTGCCTTTACGGCGGATTAGGTAGAATCCCGGCAACAGCACTGATGCCGCTGGCCATGGCAAATGCCCTGAAATTAACAAAATTCGGTGCTTAAAAAAGGACTAATTATGCATTCTAATAAACGAATACCCTTCATCGCCGGCAACTGGAAAATGAATACCACGGTAGCGGAAGCCCGTAAACTGGTTACCGAGCTGAGTCCGGTCCTGGATAAATATAAAGGGGTGGAAATCGCGGTATGCCCTCCTTTCATATCAATTATTACGATAAAAGAAATCCTAGCCGGTAGTCACATTAAAGTCGGTGCCCAAAACCTGTACTTTGAGGATAAAGGGGCTTTTACCGGGGAAATCTCGCCCCTGATGCTCGCTCCGTTATGCGAATACGTTATCATAGGCCATTCCGAACGCCGGCAGTACTTCCAGGAGACAGGGGATCTGATCAACAAAAAAATCAAGGCGGCTATCAAGGCTGACTTGAAACCAATACTCTGTGTGGGGGAGAAACTCGATGAGAATGAGGCAGGACAAACGGCCCAGGTGGTTGTCAGCCAGCTTAGTGCCGCCCTGGTGGATATCAAAGACACGCACGGCTTAGTGATTGCATATGAACCTATCTGGGCAATCGGTACCGGTAAAGCAGCTACAGGAAAACAATCGAACGAGACCATCGGCCTTATCCGCAATACTGTCGCTTCTTTAACTGATAATGCAACAGCTAACTCGATACGTATCCTTTACGGCGGTAGTGTAACAGCTGAAAATATTACCGAGTTTATCAGCCAGCCGGAGATTGACGGCGGCCTGGTGGGTGGTGCCAGCTTGAAAGTAGACCAGTTTATCCGTATTGTCCAGAAGACAAGCGAACTAAAGGGCATGGAATCGTAGCTATAGTCAAATTCCAGCCTTAACCGAGTATGCATTGAAAAACCATTTAGTTGTTGATTGTCGGCCCAACCGGTGCCGGAAAAAGCCGGTATGCTTTGTTTCTGGCGGCAAAATATAACGGTGAAATAATTGGGGCTGACAGCCGCCAGATATACCGCTATATGGATATCGGCACGGCAAAACCGACGAAAGGAGAGCAGGCACTCGTTCCGCATCACCTGATCGACATCATCGATCCGGACAAGGATTTCAGCCTGGCAGATTACCGTCAATTAGCAGAAAAGGCGATTCATGATATTCAACAACGAGGTAAGCTGCCTTTTCTGGTGGGCGGGACGGGACAGTATATTAAAGCGGTGCTGGAGGGTTGGCAAATACCTGAGGTTGCTCCGGATACCCGGTTCCGGTATGACCTGGAAGAAAAAGCCGCCCATGGCCAGGCTGGAGCATTATACCAGGAACTGTCCCAACTGGATCCGGAAGCTGCCGGGAAAATCGATCCCCGGAATATCCGCCGGGTAATCCGTGCTCTTGAGGTGATCAAGACTACCGGTGCTCTTTTCTCCCAGCAACAAAAGAAAATTCCACCAGATTATAGAACGATAATCATCGGGTTAACCGCCGCACGACCGGAGTTATACCGCCGTGTTAATGCCAGGGTGGATGAAATGATATCAGCCGGATTGATCGAAGAAGTAAAAACCTTGATAAATAAGGGTTACCACCCGGACTTGCCGGCCATGTCAGGTATCGGTTACCGTCAAATCATCGCTTTTCTGCAAGGAGAGATGACGCTTCCTGCAGCAGTAGAAAATATCAAGGTAGAAACGCACCGATATATCCGGCACCAATACAACTGGTTCAGATTAAGTGATGAAAAGATATCATGGTTCGATATTGATGATGGTGATATCGATAAACACAGGCTGACATCGGTAGGCCGTTTTCTCAATGAAGCTATCAGGGTAGCCTGTAAACTTTCAATGAAACCCGACTATATGGTTGAGGACAAATTATTCCAGGATGATATTATCCAATAGTCTGGGTTTACCTATTTTAACAGCCAGCGATATCACGGTCGGTGGTTTAATTTCGTCTAGTTCTTCCAGTGTTTTGATATCGGCAATGCTGATATAGTCGATTCTTGTCCGCCAAGGGGTTCTTTACGGATAAACTCAATCATTGCCGAACGGATTTTTTGGGCATCGTGTTCGCCCTTTAATACATTTCTCTGGCTAACTTGAGCGAACTGTTGCAAAACAACGGCAGCTTTCCGTTCATCAGGTTTTAAATAGGTGTTCCGGCTGCTCATAGCCAGGCCATCGGTTCCCGTACGGTGGGGCAAATGACGATCTCAAGGTTCATATTCAAGTCGGCAACCATTCTCTTGATGACCACGCATTGTTGTGCATCCTTTTGTCCGAAATAAGCCCTAGTCGGTTCAACGATATTGAATAACTTATTACATACGGTTGCGACACCACGAAAATGGCCCGGCCGTGGAAGCACCTTCCAGGACATCGGTAACCTTCTCGATATCTACCCAGGAACTAAAAAGTGACGGATACATTTCCGCGGCGGTAGGCATAAAAACAATGTCCGTACCGACGGTTTTTAACATAGCCATATCACGGGGAATATCCCGGGGATAGGAAAAGAAATCTTCCGAAGGACCAAACTGGGTGGGATTAACAAAAATACTGACGATCACGTTACTGTTTTCAGATTTGGCTTTTTTTACCAACTCTAAATGACCTTCATGCAAATAACCCATTGTCGGTATAAAACCAACTATACCTTTCATGGTATGCCGGACTTTTTTCATTTCAGAAATAGATTCAACCGTTTTCATCCTAAATCACTCCCGGTCCCTTTTCCCAGGGGAAAATATATAAATATGTTATTTGATATTATATGCGTCTTATCAGGCAACAGACAGATATTTTTACATAATGTCATATCACGATGTTAAATACTAGAGTAAAATAGTACCTGGACGCTTGATATAAGAACAAGAAGGGACTTATTACAGCCCCTTCTTCATTTCGATTAACGGTTTATTATTTCAGACCGGCCAAGATGCTTTCATCCATGGTAAAGCTGTTTTTATCTGTAGGGAAAGCACCCGATTTCACATCATTGTAATATTCGGTTACAGCCCGGCGCATGCTTTCGCCAACGTTCGCATACTGTTTGGCAAGCTTCGGGACACGGTCAGATAATCCGAATACATCATTGATCACCAGCACCTGCCCGTCGCACCCGTTACCGGCGCCGATACCGATAGTTGGGATCGATATCTTTTTACTAATAAGGGTTGCCAGAGATGTAGGTACTTGTTCCAGAACGACAGCGAAAGCGCCGGCTTCGTCCAGAGCTATAGCATCCTTCAACAATTGGGAAGCCGCTTCAGGAGTCTTGCCCTGTACCCGCCAACCGCCTAACTGGTTAACCGACTGCGGGGTCAGACCGATATGCCCCATTACCGGAATGCCGCATTGAACAATCCTTCTGACTTTTTCGGCAACGGTCACACCACCCTCAAGTTTCACAGATTGGCAACCGGCTTCCTGGATAAAGCGAGCAGCATTACGCAGGGCATCTTCAGTACTTACATGGTAAGTCATAAAAGGTAGGTCCCCCACAATCAACGACTGGCTGGTTCCGCGTACTACCGCTTTGGTATGATGAATCATGACATCCAGCGTTACGGGAATCGGTGTTTCATAGCCTAAAACAACCATACCCAGGCTGTCACCCACTAATATCAACGGAAGTCCGGCTTCATCGACTATTTTGGCAGTGGAATAATCATAAGCGGTAAGCATGGCGATTTTTTCGCCTTTATGTTTCATCTCTTTTATCTGGGCGATGTTGACACGCATTTCTACGCCTCCAGCAGAGTCATTATTCTTGACCCTTTTTTCATTTCAACAATGCTATTATTAGCATCAACATAAACCAGTCTTGGGGAATGCCGATGAGCTTCTTCTTCCGTTAATTGCTGATATGAGAGGATGATGACGACATCGCCCTTTACTACCAGCCTGGCTGCAGCACCGTTCACACAGATTTCACCCTGTTCACCAACGATGGCATATGTGGTAAAACGAGCACCATTATTCACGTCTACTACATCAACCTGTTCATAAGGGAGGATGTCTGCCGCCTCCATTAGTTTACGGTCGATGGTGATACTACCTTCATAATTAACATTAGCATCAGTTACGCGAGCCCGGTGAATCTTACTCTTCAGCATTGTTCTCATGAAACTTACCTCTCCAAAGATATTGAATCAACATATGAAGCTGTAGAATGAAGCAATTCAGTCATTTGATCGGCACGACTTTGATCGATTTTACCTTTCGCTAATGCAACCGGAATGGTTAACATACCTAATTTCCGGTAGGTCTCGGCTACTGTTTCATCAACCTGGTCTAAAGCAATTAAATGTTTTTGGACAGTACCCGTATCACCACGGGCAATGGGTCCGGTAAGGCAATCGGGAATACCGATTGTTGCCAGATTATTTAAGGTACCTTTCAACAGCGGCATAAGGGCCCTGACAGCATCCGGACGTGACACTCCGAAAGATTGCCAGAGGTCGGTAGATAGTTTGATGAGAGTAACCAGGTAATTACAGGCCATTACTGCCGAAGCATGGTATAGTACTTTATCTTCAGGTTTTAGTTCTATCGAATATCCACCCAATTTTTGGGCCATTTCTTTAAGTAAAGTCTTGAGTGGTTCTTCTGCTTCTACCGCAAAAGTAGAACCCGGGATATTATCGATAGCTTGTGTGACACCTGCAAAAGTCTGAAGGGGATGGAAAGCACCTACACAAGCTCCCTGGTCTTTAGCCGGCAGTAAGATTGCAGTAGAATCTGCCCCACTGCAATGAACAACATATTGACCGGGTTGCCATCTAGTTTGAGAGACTACTTGTCCGATCGCACTATCCGGGGTAGTTATAAAGATAAAATCGGCCTTGTCTGCGACTGTTTGAATTTCGTCTGCCGCCTGACAATTTTTTACCATATTGGATAATTTCTCGGTAGATTTAAAAGTACGGCTGGCAGCGATGACGACATGATATCCACAGGTACTTAATCTATATGCCAGAGCAGTACCTACCGTACCGGCGCCTATGAAACCAACCTTGATCATTTAACCACAACTCCCAGACTAAAAAAGCCTTCTCGGGCACGCCCGGAGAAGGCTTTATATCTCATCTTTATAGCCGTCTCGGTCGTATCCGATCCAAGCGGATGTTTTATACAGTTTCAAGGTTATTGAAGTACACTCACCGCAACCATTGTCGATGGCGTAGCAACAATCACTTATATGATATTATGTGATTGGTAATTTGTCAATAGCTATTCTTGTCTAGTCAAAATATACGTTGTAGTAGACTATATTTACTTCAGATTGAAGTTAACGAACAAAATATCATGGTAATATTATATATGGCAGTCATCAATACTCCCATTAAACAATCTGAGATCATACAATGTACGATGTATTAGTAGTGGGCGGGGGGCCGGTGGGGAGTCAAGCTGCTTTCCGGTTGAGCACGGCAGGTTATCATGTCGCCGTTGTCGACAAAAAAGCGGATTTTCAAACCACTGTATGCTGCACCGGTATCATTAGTGAAGAGTGCTTTCTGAAATATAACATCGACCCTGCCGTAGTCTTTCGTCACGTTAGAAGTGCCAATATTTTTTCTCCTTCGGGCATTAGAATACACCTCGAACGTCCTTCGCCGCAGGCAGTCATCTTGAACCGGACAGCATTCAACCAGTATATGGCCAAACGGGCACAGAACCAGGGAGTGGAATATCTCCTGGGAACAACGGTAGTACGAATACAATCATTCCCGGAAGCGGTAACACTTTTTACCGATAACCCGCTCAATAGTATTATTTCAGCCAAGACTGTCATAATTGCTACCGGAGCAAATGTTTCCCTGTTAAAAAGCATCGATCTACGGCAACCCGGTGTTTTTGCGGCAGGAGCACAGGCAGAAGTGTTAACGCATGATGTCTCTGAGGTTGAAGTATATACTGGACATGATATTGCTCCCGGATATTTTACGTGGCTGGTTCCTACATCAGAAGGAAAAGGCTTAGCCGGTCTACTTTCAGACAAACAACCGGCAGAACACTTAAGGAGATTTTTAGTTAAGCTTGAATCCCTGGGGAAGATATCATCAAGTAAGGTAACTGTCATTACAGGAACCGTCCCTGTTCGAACAGCTTCGCGTACCGTTACCAACCGAGTCTTGGTTACCGGGACTACAGCCGGACTGGTGAAACCCACAACCGGTGGGGGGATATATTATGGGCTCCTCAGCGCTGATATAGCGGTTGACATCATACAACTGGCATTTGCCAGCGGTAATTTTTCTCAGTCAAATTTCATAAAATACCAACACACATGGAAGAAAATCTTAGGAAAAGAGTTACGGCTTGGAGCCAGGGCAAGATTGTTTTTTGAGCACTTGAGTGATGCCAGGATTAACCGTATATTTGACATAATATATAAGAACGATCTTTTAGGTCAGCTAATGCAACATAACGATGTCTCGTTCGATTGGCACAGTACTGCCATAAGTCACTTGCTACAAGAAACAACTTTAGTTAAACTATTAGAAGGCGTGAAGTTATTTTTTCCCGGTAATCGACCGAGCAAAGATAACAACACCGGAGAGGAGAGTTAGAATTGACTGAAGAAGTAGGAGAATTAAACCTCGGTGAAGCAGCCAGCCGATATTTGGCGACACTCAGCACCGAGGAAAGAAATTCAATCCAGGCAGATATAAACAGATTCACCCGCTGGTTCGGCAGCCAAAAGCAGATGGCAAGTCTATCCGCCGCAGAAATCGAAAACTATGCCGAACGGATGTCCCAATCAGATACAGACTACGTAAAAAAAATTGAGGCTGCTAAAGCCTTCCTGACTGCAGCCAAGAAAGCAAAATGGACCAAGATAAATTACGCAACCAACTTGAAAATCCGCAAAACAAAAACCCACTCAAATTCAAACACTAAGAAAAGACCACCCACCAAGAAAGTAGTACTCACCGCAGAAGGCCATGAAAAGCTGAAAGCCGAGTTGTCATCTCTCAAGAACCAACGGATAGAAGTCATCGAAGAAATAAGAAAAGCGGCTGCTGACAAAGATTTCCGCGAAAATGTACCGTTTCACGCGGCGAGGGAACAAAAAGGCCATATCGAAGGCCGTATTATGGAACTCGAAGAAACCTTGAAAATAGCTGAAACAATGGATGGGAACAATCATACTTCTCTAAGAGTAGCAATTGGTAATACGGTAGTGCTTTGCGATACGAATACTGGTGAAGAAAGTTGTTATATTTTAGTCAATCCCCGCGAAGTAGATCTGATAAAGGGCAAAGTTTCATATGTTTCACCGATCGGGCAGGCCTTAATGGGCAAATGTGAAGGGGAAACTGCAGAAGTTATCGCTCCAGTCGGGAAACTGGTGTACCAGGTTAAACAGATCACTTAATTACGTGCACCTACTACTTAAATAAAGAAACGCTGCCGATATTTATGAAACGGCGGCGTTTTTATATTATTATTGATATAAGTCTTTTAAGTGGGAAGGGGAATCATGAATAAAGAACAGGAAAAAACTATTGAAGCTCTGCAGACTGCCATTCAGATGGAAATAAACGGTAAGGAATTCTACTCGAAAGCTTCTAGAAATAGCAATAATGAGTTAGGGCAGAAACTACTGGGTAAATTAGCTGCAGAAGAAGATATCCACCGGGAAGTATTTGAAAATATCTATAACTCGATAAAAGTCAGTCATGGTTGGCCCAGGGTAGACTATAAACCGGATTACACAACAAGCTTGAAAGACTTTTTCACGGAAACCGGAAGTGTCACCAGACAACCATTAACTGATACAAGCAACGAATTGGATGTTGTACGAATTGCTAGACAAATGGAGTCAGATACCTTTGATTATTATACCCAACGCAGTAATAGTGCCTCCGCATCTGCAGAAAAAGAGCTGTTCAAAATGATCGCCGAACAGGAACAGGGACATAACCTGGTTCTAGTTGATTATTATGAATATCTTCAGGACCCCGGGAGTTGGTTTTTAAAAAAAGAACATCCACACCTGGACTAAAGATTATATCAGAACATAATCAAGAAACATGGTAAACTGATGCTTCAAACCCGGTTGTCATGGTAGTTACTTTATGTTATTACCTTAAACCCGTCGTTCTAAAACTCGTTCTCAGCTTAATTCAAGCATACGTTCAATAGCTATTTTAGCTTTAGGCCGGGTATTTTCCGGTATCTTGATCACATGACTCAAGTTTTGTAGAGAATTAAAAACCGTTTCCAATGTAATGAGTTTCATCCTGGGACATACTGCCTGCTCCGACACCGGGTAAAAGTATTTTCCCGGATTCTCTTTATGAAGCCGGTGGATAATACCAATTTCCGTACCTAAAATAATTTCCCGAGCATCAGACTCACGGGCATATTGGATCATGCCTCCGGTGCTTAATACTGCATCCGCCAATGCTTTCGTCTCCGGACGGCATTCCGGATGAACGAGGACCTTTGCCGAGGGATGTTCTGTTTTTCGCAGCATGATATGTTCCGGTAGAATCCGGGCATGTGTGGGACAGTATCCCGGCCAGAGGACCATATGTCTTCCGGCCTGTTCGGCGACCCAACTACCTAGATACTGATCGGGAACAAAAATTATTTCTTTTGAGTCATCTATCTTTTGAACGATCCTTAAGGCGTTAGCAGATGTACAACAGATATCTGATTCAGCTTTAACGGCAGCACTGGTATTTACATAACAAACCACGATAGCGCCGGGATGAGCTTTCTTCATACTCCTTAAAGCTTCCGGGGTAATCATATCGGCCATCGGGCAACCGGCATGTAATTCGGGCAGCAGCACTGTTTTACCGGGACAAATGATAGCAGCCGTTTCCGCCATGAAATGGACTCCGCAAAATACTATCGTCTCAGCATCTGTTTTCGCTGCCTTCTGGCTCAATTCCAGTGAATCGCCGCAGAAATCAGCAATATCCTGGACCTCACCCAATTGGTAGTTATGGACCAGGATAACTGCTTTTCTGGTGCGTTTTAAGTCCAGTATCTTTTTTATCAAGCCTGACCTTTCATCAGTCATGATTTGCCTCCGTTTGTGTTCACTACTATATTCAGTCTACCTATCCCCTACCATCTCAATCACACCACCCCCTAATAATATATCATCATCATAAAAAACAACCGTCTGGCCCGGGGTGACTGCCATTTGTGGTTCGTTAAATTTTACATGAACTCTATCGGCCTCGATAGGTGTAACCAGAGCTTCAGCTTCCTCATGACGAGACCTGATTACGGCCGCCACCTTCAGCGGATTATGAATGCCATCAATACCAACCCAGTTCAGACTTGATACGATAAATTGATCTTCAAACAATTGATTCCGTTCACCAACTATTACCACATTTTTCCCAGGATCGATCTTTATAACATACATTGGTTTTTCACTGGTAATCCCCAGTCCTTTTCGTTGTCCGACAGTATGAAAGCTGATACCTTTATGCCGGCCCAACTCAACACCATATTGATTAATTATCGGACCAGGGTTAGATAAGCCAAAAAATGAATGGTAATCTCCGGTAAAAAAGTCCTGGCTGTCTGCCTTTCTCGAGACATTCAGACCAAAATTTAAAGCTAAATCCCGGACTTCAGATTTAAGCAACTGTCCCAAAGGGAAAAGAGTACCTGCCAGTTGTTCCTGGGAAAGCAGTGCCAGGAAATAGGACTGGTCTTTTTTTCTATCACGGGCTTTTTTTAACAGGAACCGTTTTTTTTCAGGTTCATATTCTATCCTGGCATAATGTCCGGTAGCAAAATAATCATATGGTAGTCCCTGGCTTGATACTTTCCTGGCAAGCGCACCGAATTTAAGCCGTGGATTACATCGTGTACAAGGATTCGGTGTCCTGCCTTGAGAGTATTCATTCTTGACATAATCAAGAATCTCGTTATTAAATTCGGTAGTTAAGTCGATAACTATATGAGGAATCTTCAACGTGTATGCTACGGCTCTGACATCTTCGATATTTGCTTCTTCCCCCGGGCCGTAACAACCATGGCGCCTTACATCAGGATATTTACAACCATCCCATATTTTCATTGTCACGCCGGTAACACAGTATCCCTGCTGACAAAGCAAAGCAGCCGCAACCGCAGAATCGACGCCACCACTCATCGCCACCACTACCCGCTTCTTCTCATTCATCGCTGTTATATCAATTATCTATTTTCTAGAGTATTATATCTGGAGAGTGCATCATAAAATGCTTTCCAGAACGGATCGACGATAGGATGAAGCAGTTTCTTCTCTTTTCCATGGTCGATCAGTGTCATGCCCTTTTCTGGAGAAACTAATTCACCCACAACAGACGATTTAATACCCTTATTTATTAAAGCATTTACGATCACTTCGGCTTTTTGGGGACGACAAGAAAGGATTAGAGTACCCTCACTGATCGACGCGTAAGGATCAATGCCAAAAAAACCGCAAATATCCAGTACGGTATCTTCGATGACTATTTTGTCTTTTTCGATCCGCAATCCCAGGCTGGAAGCCTGCGCTATCTCAAAGAGTCCACCCCAGATGCCACATTCAGTCGCATCATGGAGCGCAGTAACCCCATTTTCACGCACACCAACACTAACTGCCGTCAAAGCATCTTCGACCACAGTCATTTTATAGAATATTTCTGAAGCCTTAAGGCTGGTATTTTTCCCAAGTTCTTTCTCAATAAGGGTTGGGAACATCGCGGCAAAAATACCGGTCGCTTCGATTGCCGGTCCTTTAGTTATAATAATTTTGTCTCCTTCTCTCGCCAGCCGAGGAGTTACATATTCATCCAATTCACCAATACCGATAATTGTAGCTCCTCCGACCATCGGAAAATGACAGTTCTCATAACGAGCAGTGTGACCGGTAACTATTGCGATACCGAGTTTCTGACATTCACGATGCACAGCGTCCCACATAACTTCTAATTGTTTTTTTGTCATCAACATGGGAAGGTTCAGGTCAATAGCCATCATTTTAGGCTTTAATCCGGAGGTTACCGAATCAGATGCCAGTATGTTGACAGCAAACCAGGCAGCCCGTTCCCAACCGTATTCGGGAACGATAAAAACTGGATCTGTCGTAAGCGAGACGGCTTTTCCGCCTATTTCAACAATGCCCACATCAACTCCATGCTGCGGACCCACTAATATGCTGTTATTTGATGCGCCAAGCCGCGGGAAAATCAATTCATTAAAAATGTCCGGTGATATTTTTCCAATCTCAGGTATCTCAGCCATATCAGCCTCCGTTTTATTGTTTCAGGAATGGAAATATTGCCTTGAAGTTCTTAGTCCTATCGCTACTATGATAACCTTACCAATTTCCATGCTGGTTCGGAAACCATTAGGTATTAGTACATAGGATTGACAGATTGAAGTACCCCAGATAGTAGTTTAGGGGTGCGGACATCCTTGAATTATTTCCTGGAATAACCAGGTCGACAGGTACCTTTCGCCATTATCAGGGAAAATTACCACAATTAGTTTACCTTTGTTCACAGGCCTCCGGGCAATTTCAACAGCAGCCCAAGCGGCCGCACCGGATGAAGTGCCAGCTAATATTCCTTCTTCCCGGGCAAGGTTTCTTGCGGTAATACCCGCATCTTCGTTATTTACCCTGATAATCTCATCTACGAGTTTTTTCTGATATATTTCCGGAACAAAGCCAGCGCCGATGCCGTGTATCTTGTGAAAACCTGGTTTTCCGCCGGATAAGATAGGAGAACTCGACGGTTCAACTGCAACCGCTTTTAACTCCGGTTTTCGTTCCTTTAGTACTTTAGCGACACCTGTTATTGTCCCCCCGGAACCTACCCCAGCTACGACAATATCTACTTTACCATCCGTATCCCTCCAAATCTCATCTGCAGTCGTGATCCCATGTATTTCCGGATTCGATTTGTTACTAAACTGTTGAGGCATGAAACTATTGTGATTATCCGATACTATTTGTTCTGCTTTTTGAATCGCACCAGGCATACCATTCGCTCCGGGAGTAAAAACTAGTTCAGCACCTAATGCGTTTAGAAGTTGGCGTTTATCATTGGAAATTGTTTCAGGCATGGTTAAAATCAGTTTATAGCCACGAATAGCGCAAACAAAAGCTAAAGCAATCCCGGTATTGCCGCTAGTAGCTTCGACAATAATTGTATCTTTGTTAATAAGCCCTTCAACTTCCGCTGATACAATCATAGATACAGCGATGCGGTCTTTGATGCTGTTCAGGGGATTAAATGATTCTAATTTGGCTACGACTTCTGCATATGTACCTTTAGTTATCCGGTTGAGCTTTACCAGAGGAGTATTCCCGATCAGTTCTGTAGAATCATGAGCAATTCCACGGTTGATTCTGGGGATTTCTAGTGACTTATAATGAATTTTTTCAGTAAGGTTCAACGAGACGTCCTCCATCCCAGTATGTTATAAACTAAATGTAATACATACCTGATGCAGGAGCTTCGACTAGCTTCTGCTTATGTCTTTCCGCCAAGTCCTCCAGGGTAGTCTCATCCAGGACTCCGGTAATCGCCTTCTTTAAGTTGATCCATATCTCGCGGGTTACACAGGAATCAACCCGGGGACAATAATTTGTATCATCAACACATTCAACGGGAGCCATCGAACCCTCGAGTAGTTGAACTATTTCTGATAACGAAATCTCTCTCGCTGGCCGGGCAAGCCATACGCCACCCTTGGCACCACGGGTGCTCCTTACAATTCCAGCTGATATAAGGGGAGTAATTAGATGTTCGAGATACATAGTGGATATTTCCTGTCGCCGGGCCACATCTCTTAAAAGGACAGGACGGCCGTTGACATTTAAAGCTATATCAATCAAGGCTCTGATCCCATATCGTGACCTTGTCGACAATTTCATAATTTTCCACCTATTCAATACTATTTTAATCTGCTATACAAAGAATAACATGGTAATATTTGACTGTCAATGAACCTTTATGCCTAAACACGATTGAACCAAGCAATCTTTAATAAATTTCACATGCGATTTCCTACGGTTGACAGTCTACTTCTGCCATTGTAGACTTCAAATGGAGGTAAAATACATGGGATCTTTGAGTCATGTGGATCCAGCGATCCATCAAGCAATCGAGGCTGAGAGAAAACGCCAGCAAAACACTATCAATCTAATTGCATCTGAAAATTATACGAGCCAGGCTGTTTTGGAAGCGCAAGGCTCGTTTTTAACGGATAAATACGCAGAAGGTTACCCCAGGCACCGGCATTACGGTGGCTGTGAAAATGTAGATATCGTCGAAGACCTGGCCATCGAACGTGCAAAACAGTTATATCATGCCGAATATGCTAATGTGCAACCCCACAGTGGTGCACAGGCAAATATGGCTGCCTATTTTGCCACTGTAGAGTATGGTGATACCATCATGGGCATGAGGTTGGCCCACGGAGGACACCTGACGCACGGAGCTGACTTCAATTTTTCCGGTAAATCTTATAAAGTAGTCAGCTACAGTGTCAATCGTGAAACTGAACGTATCGATTATTATGAAGCTGAACAGCTTGCTCTACAATACCGTCCCAAACTTAATCGTGGTCGGTTCAAGTGCTTATCCACGAATAATCGATTTCGAAAAATTCAAACAGATAGCTGATATGGTCGGGGCCAAGTTAATGGCAGACATCGCGCACATCGCCGGTCTAGTCGCCGTCGGTTTACATCCGACCCCTGTTCCATTTTGTGATATTGTAACCTCGACAACTCATAAAACACTGCGTGGCCCCAGAGGTGGTTTTATCTTATGCCGGCAAAATATGGCTTCAGCCGTCGATCATGCGGTATTTCCCCATACACAAGGCGGACCACTGATGCATGTTATCGCAGCAAAAGCAGTAGCTTTTCATGAAGCTATGCAACCCGGCTTTGTCGAATACCAAAAAACTATCCTTGAAAATGCCCGTGTCCTCGCTGATGAGCTAAAACGGTTGGGACTCCGATTAGTGTCCGGAGGTACCGATAATCATTTGATGCTGGTTGACCTGACACAAACTGGTTTCAGTGGTAGAAAAGCCGAAGCTGCCTTAGGAAGAGCAGGTATCGTAGTCAATCATAACCTGATCCCTTATGATCCCCGCCCCCAAACCGCTACCAGTGGTATCCGGTTGGGAACGCCATCGGTGAGTTCGCGAGGATTTGGTCCTGAACAGATGAAATTTATTGCTTCTAGTATCGTAAAGGTATTAGGAAATATCGAAGACACGACGATACAGGAACGTACTAATGAAGAGGTGAAAAACCTCTGCTTACGCTTTCCAGTACCCGGATTGGAATGCTAGGCTATTTACGGGCGAAATAAGCTAAAGCTTGTTTTACTTTCTCTTCCAGAGAGAGATTTGAATCGGTTAATCCGGCAACGGCGCGATTAGCCTCGGCAGGCGAATAGCCTAGAGAAACAAGTACGGCAATAATATCGGCACTACCATCAGTTATTTGAAGAGGAACTCCGATAGAAGAGGTCCCAATTTTATCTTTCAGTTCCAGGATCAACCGTGCGGCGATCTTTTTACCTATTCCTGGTACAGTAGTGAGCATATCGGCATTTCCGGAAGCTATCACAGTAACCAATTGTTCAGCTTTCATTGACGAAAGTAGCGTTAAGCCTAGCTTCGGACCGATCCCGGAAACCCCCGTAAGCGTCTGAAACAACCCCAATTCTTCGAACGTAGAGAATCCATACAAAGCTATAATATCTTCTCTAACATGAAGATGAGTATACAGATGTACTATAGACCCAGGTTTTCCCAATATACTCAAGGTTGTCGTCGGAACAAATACCCGGAAACCAACACCACTCACATCGATAATTGCCCAGTCAGTCCCGGTTGCCTCAAGCTTGCCTTTTAAAGAAGCTATCATCAACGTACCTCCCGTGCCAACAACGCCGAGTACCTGTTTTCACTAAGATGACACAGGGCAACTGCTAAAGCATCGGCAGCATCATCCGGTTCAGGGACTTGTGATAATCCTAATTGAATCCGGACCATTTCCTGTATCTGTTCTTTTGAACTGGCGCCGTAGTTACTAACTCTCTGCTTAACCTGAGCCGGGGTATATTCAAAAATAGGAATTCCATGACTGGCAGCAACCAAAATCGCTATTGCTTGTGAACGGCCGATCGCCAAGGCTGATTTAACATTTTTAGCCACGAAAGGCTGCTCGACGGCGGTAACATCGGGATGGTAAAATTTCACTATTTTTTGTAGTTCTTCAAATATAAAAAACAAACGCTCCCCAATTGGGGAGCGTGGAGGAGCTTCGATTGCTCCATATACTTTTACGGTGGTCGTATTCCCATTTTCATCGATTATCCCGTAACCCATAGTTATTGTGCCGGGATCAATACCGAGAACCTTCATGCCTGGGTGCCACTTTGGTACTTTTCAATGATATCATCACTGAAGTCGACATTTGCCGTAACACTTTGTACTTCATCAAGTTCTTCTAATTTGTCCAGTAATTTCAGAGTCTGCAGTGATGCCTTCTCATCTAGAGAAACCGTTGACTTGGACAACATCGACAATTGAGCACTTTCAACCGGTATTTTATTCTGTTCCAGACTTTTGCGTACTACTTCTAGTTTGTCTGGTAGTGTGTATATTTCTACAGTCTCTTTTTCAACTTTTACGTCTTCCGCCCCGGCGTCTATGGCAACTAAAGCCAGGTCTTCCGAGTTCAAGCCTTCTGCATTTACATTGATGATGCCTTTATTCTCAAAAAGCCAGGTTACACTACTGCTATCACCAAGGCTTCCACCTGCCCGGGTGAGTAAATTCCTGATTTCCTGAACGGTTCGGTTCCGGTTGTCCGTTAAGGCCTGAATGACAATCGCAGAACCACCCGGTCCACGCCCGCCCAATACCATCTCTACCATCCCTGCCCCTTCGCCAGCACCACCACCTCTTTGTATTGCACGCTGGATATTGTCCAGTGGCATATTGCTGTCTCGGGCTTTTTGAATAGCCAGTCGCAAACGGTAATTTCCGTCAGGACTGCTACCCCCTTCACGTACGGAGGCAATTATTTCACGCGTAAGTTTGGTAAATAATTGACCACGTTTTGCATCCGTTACACCTTTCTGGTGTTTGATGGAAGACCACTTGGAATGTCCAGACATCGCCAGACCTCCTTGACCTCAAGCCTGATGTAATTCTATCACCTAGTTACAACAGCGGCAATATGTTTGTTATATACTCAGTTAATATTTGAAATTTAGTAAGTCCATTATAATAGTTAGATTTTAGATTATCCCGATTTGGTAGCAACGATATTATATTCCAATTTCAACAATCGTTGACATTATTCAAAGTGGAGGTTAAAATCAACCACAATGAGTCTTTTCGGTTCATCAGGTATTAGAAGAATCGCCGATCGGAACCTGATGGAAATCGCTTTCAAGGTCGGTTTTGCCCTGGGTCATACGAATAAAGAAATTGTCATCGCCCGCGATACACGTACTTCCGGAAACGCTTTAAAGTATGCCCTTCTTTCCGGATTACTCTCGTCCGGTACCGTTTGTCATGATGCCGGGATCGTACCAACGCCCACCCTGGCTGTGTCCTTAAAAGGGTCACAGACCGGAGTTATGATAACTGCTTCACACAATCCGCCGGAATACAACGGGATAAAGATTTTTAATGCAGATGGTTCCAGCTTCGATAGTAAACAACAAGCCGAATTGGAAACTCATATCAACCAGAGCCCGGTAACTGCATCCTGGGATAAAATGCAAGATGACTGCTTACTTTTTTCCGGTGCCATCGAAAACCACATCAACCATATCATGAAAGATATCTCCAATATCTCGAAAGTGAAAATAGTTGTTGATTGTGGGTGTGGTGCCGCTTCAGTCATTACTCCATATTTACTTCGCCGGTTGGGCTGTGAAGTGATGGCGATAAACAGCCATCCCTCGGGATTTTTTCCCACGGAATATCGAACCAACCGAGTCGAACCTGGAAGACTTGATGCACATTTGCCGTGATATGAATGCAATTGGCATCGCCCATGATGGTGACGCCGACCGGTTGATGGTAGTCGATGAACAAGGAAGGTTCATCTCTGGCGATCGACTAATGGTCATACTGGCGAACAAGATAAAGGCTAATGAAATCATCACCACCGTCGACGCTTCAATGGTAATTGAAAATTTAGGATTTAAGACAATCCGGACGAAGGTTGGAGATACGTATGTCTCGGAAAAACTAAGGCAAGAGGGAGATTTGGGGGGAGAACCATCGGGAGCATGGATATTCCCGGAAAGTTCACTTTGTCCGGATGGAATATATGCAGCGGCGGTAATTGCATCAATCGCTTCGGAGAACAAATTATCCTCACTAGCCGAAAAAATACCCCAGTATCCAATTCTTCGAGGAAGTGTATTATACAATGGAGTCGGTTTTGCCCGGGTTATCCAGTCTCTTAAAGAAATAAAAGCCTCCAGGACCGACGAAAGTGATGGATGTAAACTCATCTTCGAAGACGGATGGTTGCTTTGCCGACCTTCGGGAACCGAACCCAGGATACGTGTTACTGCTGAAGCTGAAACAGAAAAACGAGTCCATGAACTATATAACAACGCCATCGAAGCGATAAACAAGATAACATAAAAAGGCTGATATAAAATAATATGAAAGCAATCATCCTTGCCGCTGGTGAAGGCAGTCGAATGAGGCCTTTAACATATACCAGGCCAAAAGTAATGCTGCCAATCGCCAACAAGCCAATATTAGAACATCTGATTTTAGAAGCTCGGGAAGCAGGTATCACCGACTTTATCCTCGTCGTTGGATATCACGATGAACAGGTGCGCTCCTATTTTAGTAATGGTCACCGTTGGTCGGTCAATATCTCATATTCAAATCAGCGTCGGCAACTCGGGACTGCTGATGCGGTCCGGATGGTTGAAGGTATGATTGACGGTAATTTCCTGATGATGAACGGTGATATTATCGTCGACAGAAAGGATATTTCCGCCTTGGCATCCGCAGTACAGACAACAATTAGTGTAATAAAGGTAAAAGACCCCACCGGGCTGGGAATGATCGAACTGCAACAAGACCGGGTTGTTAAGATTCATGAAAAAGTAGAAAATCCCCCGACTGATTTGGCGAATACCGGGTTATATTTTTTCACCCCGGACATTTTCTCGGCTATTAAAAAAACACCAACTTCACCTCGTGGTGAATATGAAATTACTTCTTCTCTACAAATAATGATCGATGAAGGAAGAGAAGTAAGCTGCCACAAAATCGGGCACTGGTTGGACCTCAGTTACCCATGGCACATACTCTCCGCTAATGAGACACTATTATCCGGCTTAACATCTGAGAACACCGGTAATGTTGAAAATAACGTAACCTTAAACGGTAAAGTATCGATTGGAGCCCGTTCAAATGTCCGCTCCGGGGCATATATTGAAGGCCCTGTTTTGATCGGTGAGGATTGTGAGATAGGACCAAATTGTTATATCAGACCTTATTCCAGTATCGGAAACCATTGTCATGTTGGAGCTGCGGTCGAAATCAAGAATTCAGTTATTATGAACGATGCGAAAGTTCCTCACCTTAATTACGTAGGAGACAGTATAATTGGTGAAGGCTGCAACCTGGGGGCTGGTACCAAAATAGCGAATCTCAGGTTTGATGAAAAGGAAGTCACTATCGGCGAGTACCATACAGGGAGACGGAAATTCGGAGCTGTGCTTGGCGACAAGGTAAAAACCGGAATTAACGTATCTATAAATACGGGTACTTTGATAGGAAATAACACATTTATCGGACCGGGAGCCATGGTCAGTGGTATCATAAACCCGGAATCAAAAGTGTTTTAGGTGACGATATGAAACAAGCCGTAATTCTGGCAGCAGGTGAAGGACAAAGATTAAGGCCATTTACTGTAACTCGTCCTAAGGTCATGTTACGTATCGCCGGAAAACCCATACTTCAATACGTCATTGATTCATTGGCACAAAACGGAATTCGCGACATCATTATCGTGGTTGGTTACCGGAAAGAACAGATATTCGACCACTTTGGTAATGGTGAGGATTTCGGTGTTCGCATCACATATGTGATACAGGATAACCAACTCGGTACTGCTCATGCTCTCCAACAAGCGAAAAATGTCACTGGGGACAAATTCCTTGTACTAAATGGCGATAACCTGATTGATATCGGGACCATAGCTAACTTCGTTTCCGTTACTCCTCCAGCTATCCTGGTGAAGCAAATACCGCACGTGGGACGGTATGGTATCGTTTCTATAGAAGGAAGTTCGGTGAAAGAAATTATCGAGAAACCTTCCGATACCCACGATAACCTCATTAACACAGGGATATATGCTTTCACCAGGGAGATTTTTAACTTCATCGGCGAATATTTGGATATACCTGATGTAGTTAACGCCATGCTTACTCAAAATCAAACTATAAATTCAGTTGAGACTCCAGGAACATGGCTAGATGTTGTTTATCCCTGGGACATAATAAGACTAAACGGCTCGATAATAAACCAAATTCCAGCCAAGACCGGAGGGACGATCGAGACTGGAGCAATCTTAAAAGGAAAAGTATCAATCGGTAAAGAATCGATCATCAAATCGAATTGTTATATTACAGGACCGGTCGTTATCGGGGAAAATTGTGTTATTGGACCGAATGTATGCATCCTTCCTTCTACGAGTATTGGTGATAATGTATCGATTTCACCATTTTCAGTGATAGAAGATAGTGTAATTGGTGATGATGTTATTATCGGATCAAGTTCGATAATCGAAAACAGCGTTATCGATAAAGGTAGTATGTTAGGTAGCCATTTCAATGCATGTAAAGCTGAGACAGAGATAAAAATCGATGAGGAATACCACAAGGTAATAGTTGGTGCTATGATTGGAATCGGGTGTACCCTAGGCAACAATTCTCTCGCAGAACCCGGAGTTATACTTGGAAATTACAGTCATGTTGAAGCTATGAAAATTTTCCGTGGCAAGCTAGATGACAGGTCGAAGGTATATTAAAAATGTGTGGAATCGTTGGCTATACAGGTAAACAACAGGTATTACCGATTTTATTCAACTGCTTACAAAAGTTGGAATATCGTGGGTATGATTCCTGTGGTGTAGCTGTGATTACGGATAAAATAGATATCTTCAAGGATAAGGTTCGAGTAGATGTACTTAAAAAAACCTCACCTGTGTTAATTGGTAACACTGGCATTGGACATACCCGTTGGGCAACCCATGGCCCACCATCTATGGTAAATGCACATCCCCATATTGATTGTTCAACAAAAATCGCAGTAGTTCACAATGGTGTAATCGCCAATTACCAGGAACTCAAGCGTCAATTAGTAGCCGAAGGACATATATTTTTATCTGAAACCGATACTGAAGTATTACCCCATCTTATTGAAAAATACTTCCTGGGAGATTTGTTTAAGGCTGTTCAAGAAGTTTTAAAAGTAATAGAAGGTTCATACGCTATTATCGCTGCAATTGCAGGCGAAAACCAAATTATTGTGGCTAAGAAAGACAGTCCCCTGATTATTGGTATTGGGGATCAGGGTAATTTCGTTGCTTCTGATACTCCAGCTTTACTGGATTATACGAACCGGGTTATTTACCTGGATGATGGAGACATAGCCGCGATTACAGATCAAAATATTCAAATCTTCAATGATGATAAAAAAGTCGACCGCAAAGAACAAAAGATCCTCTGGGGAGTTGAAGAAGCCCAAAAAGGCGGTTACGAACACTATATGCTAAAAGAGATACGGGAACAACCTCGTGTTATCCGGAATACTCTTATGGAATATTATCGAAGTACCGATACTATACAAGGGCTCTCTCAATTAAGGGATAACGGTCATACCTCAATGCTGATGCTAGCGTGTGGAACTTCATATCATGCAGCGCTTGTAGGTAAATATGCTATTGAAGAACTATTAGGGATACCGGTTCGTGCCGAGTTAGCTTCCGAATTTAACTACTATAGTCATCCCTTAGCAAAAACATTAGCTATTGCCATTACCCAATCCGGAGAAACTGCTGATACTGTCAAAGCTATGAAGAAAGTTAAGGAAATTGGATGTTCGGTTCTCGCTATTACAAATGTAGTCGGCAGTTCGGCTACCCGAGTAGCTAATCAGACAATATATACCCGCGCTGGTCCGGAAATCAGCGTCGCGGCCACAAAAAGTTTTATTGCTCAGATAATGTCTTTATACTGGCTAGCTATTGTTTATTCAAAAGCAGACAATGCTCGTTTGTCTCATTTACGATCTGAATTACGGCAGTTACCGACAAAAGTACAACATATACTTGATGAAGAGTCACCTATCATCGAATATGCCAAAACCCTCTCAAAATATGAAAACGCCTTCTTTATCGGCCGAGGTATAAATTATCCTATAGCACTCGAGGGTGCTTTAAAACTCAAGGAAATTTCGTATATTCACGCCGAAGGTGCCGCTGCCGGCGAAACTAAACATGGGCCATTAGCTTTATTTGGAAACCAAACTCCGGTGATTGCCTTGATAACTCGAGATAGTACTCATGACGTTATGCTTACAAGTATCAAAGAAATAAAAGCCCGAGGAGCACCCGTTATAGCAATCGCAGAAGCAGGAGATGACGCAGTTAATAATTTTGCTGATTCAACAATCAATGTACCGTCAACTGATCCCTTATTCTCTCCAGTAATGAATGTTGTGATATTGCAATTACTCGCCTACTACACGGCGAAAATCCGCGGCTGTCCGATCGACTTTCCACGCAATCTGGCAAAAAGTGTAACTGTAGAATAGATCCTTATAAAACAGCTGACATACCTACTATAAAACTACTTTACATCTTTTTCCACTTTTATTTTCACAGGAATGATTACAGTATTTTCGAGCCTTATTATTGACGAATCGGAAAATCCCACGATATACTTTTATTAAAGAAATAAATATTTACTCGAGCTGAGTGCTTTCCTCTAATATTATCAACTATGATATTTTCGGCAGGTATAATTTGAAGTTGGCAATCAGTGGAAAAGGCGGTGTTGGGAAAACCCTGCTGGCAGCACTGTTAGCCAATATTTTTGCTGAATCCGGTCATCCGGTCATTGCCATCGATGCCGACCCCGATGCTAATCTTGCAGCTACTTTAGGTTTCCCTGACCCATCGAGTATTACTCCGGTTTCCGATATGAAAGACCTGATCGAAGAGAGAACCGGGACAAGTGCCGGCCAGACCTCACCATATTTCACTTTAAATCCTAAAGTTGACGATATTCCGGAAAAATTCGCCCCGCGATTGGGTAATATTCGTTTGATGATAATGGGCAGTATTAAAAAAGGTGGTACCGGCTGCTACTGTGCTGAGAATGCCTTGCTGAAAACATTAATGGCCCACTTGCTTCTTGCCCGGGATGACATCGTTATTCTTGATATGGAAGCAGGGATAGAACACCTCACCCGTGGTACCGCCGGTGCGGTAGACAAGCTCCTAATCGTAGTTGAACCTGGGAGGAGGAGTTTGGAGACCGCCTTAAATATTCAAAAACTGGCACAAGATATCGGACTTAACAATGTCGCTGCGGTGGGAAACAAAATTCGAAATGGATCTGATAAAGTATTCCTCTCCTCTAATTTATCCGGTATCGAATTTTTAGGATTTATCCCATATGACCAGGAAATAGTCGATGCCGATCAGGCAGGCCGTTCTATACTAAGTTCCAGTTTAAAAATACGCACCGTTATCAACGAGATTTATCGGTCTCTGACTTCTACAACCAGAGTAACCGATATAAAGTAAAATCATACTGAATCAGGAGGAAACCCCATGCCCTATGATGTCTCTAAAATGGCAGACTGGCAAGTCGCCGAAGAAGCCGAAAAAAACATGCCAACTCCCGACGAGTGGAGACAAAAACTCGGTTTACAAAAGGATGAGATCCTTGCTTACGGAAAAGTAGCCAAACTGGATTTCTTGAAAATTATGGAAAGACTCCAGAATAAGCCGGATGGAAAATATATCGAGGTCACTGCCGTTACTCCTACACCCCTCGGTGAAGGTAAAACTACGACAACCATGGGCTTGATCGAAGGCTTTGGTAAACAAGGAGAAAATGTCGGCGGCGCCATCCGCCAACCTGCCGGCGGGCCTACCATGAATATCAAAGGGACTGCGGCTGGGGGAGGTAATGCCCTCCTTATTCCTCATACTGAGCTTTCTTTAGGGCTGACCGGTGATATCAACGATATCGTTAATGCCCATAACCTGGCTATGGTTGCGCTTACCTCCAGAATGCAGCATGAACGAAATTATACCGATGCCACCCTGGAGAAATTAAGTCATATGCGCCGCCTGGACATCGACCCACTCAAGATTGAGATGGGCTGGGTCATTGAATTTTGTGCCCAGAGCCTGCGTAATATCGTTATTGGTTTGGGCAGCCAAAAGACCGATGGTTTCCTGATGCAGTCGAAATTCGCTATTTCCGTTAGTTCGGAATTGATGGCCATCCTCTCTATCGTTAAAGACCTGGCTGACCTGCGGCAGAGACTCGGAGATATCACTGTAGCCTACGACAAGAGAGGTAATCCGGTTACCACATCCGATCTACAGGTTGCCGGGGCAATGGCCGCATGGATGAGAAATACGATTAATCCAACCCTTTGTTCTACCGCTGAATATCAACCCTGTTTGGTACATGCCGGTCCCTTTGCCAATATCGCAATCGGACAATCGTCAATCATCGCCGACCGCATCGGTTTAAAGATGTTTGATTACCACGTTACTGAAAGCGGCTTTGCCGCAGATATCGGTTTCGAAAAATTCTGGAATGTAAAATGCCGCTATAGTGGACTTAAACCCAACGTCTCTGTACTGGTCGCAACCGTACGCTCATTAAAGATGCACGGCGGCGGCCCTAAAGTAACCCCTGGCGTCCCCCTGCCTGAAGAATACCGGAAAACTGCTCCTGAATTAGTGGAAAAAGGCTGTGCTAATCTTGTTCACCATATCGGCATCATCCGGGCGGCCGGCATCAACCCGGTCGTTTGTGTGAATATGTTCCCCACCGATACCAAAGAAGAATTAAATATTGTCAGAAAAGCTGCCGAAGCTGCCGGAGCCCGTTGTGCTGTTTCTACCCACTATGCCCAGGGTGGGGCTGGCGCGCAGGAACTCGTTGCCGCGGTTAAAGAAGCCTGTAATGAAAAGAATGACTTCAAATTCCTTTATCCGAAAGAAATGAAACTGCGGGAACGTGTCGAAAAAATTACAAAGATAGTTTACGGTGGAGCCGGCGTGTCGTGGACCGCTGATGCCGAAGCTAAAGCTAAGGCATTTGAAACTGATCCGAAATATGACGACTATGCAACCATGATGGTCAAGACTCACCTTTCTTTATCCCATAACCCCAATCTTAAGGGCGTTCCTAAGGGATGGACGCTGCCGATCCGTGATGTCTTGATCTATTCCGGAGCTAAATTTCTTTGCCCGGTAGCTGGTGATATATCCATGTTGCCGGCCACCAGTTCCAACCCGGCCTTCCGGAAAGTCGATGTCGATGTAAAGACTGGGAAAGTCAAAGGTCTCCATGACGTTGATTAATCTTGAAATCCAGCTGCTTCGCAATTTGAAGCAGAAGTTGAAGATATATCGTAATAACTGAGACAAATGGCGAAAGGTTCGATAGGCACCAAATACAAGATACATTTCGAGCCAGGCAACATTGATGTTGACGTGGAGCAGGGCGGCAATCTACTTGATGCCGCCCTGCTTGCAGGTGTAAAACTCACTGCCTCCTGTGGTGGCGCAGGTTCATGTGGCAAATGCAAAGTTATCATTCAACAAGGCGAAGTAGAATCAACACGGACTGCAAAGGTTTCAGATGAAGAATACAGACGGGGAGTTCGCCAAGCCTGTCAGACACGGGTCTTTAGTGATTTGCTTGCTACTATTCCGGTTGAATCGCAATTATCAACCACCGTCATCAGTCAAAAAAGAAAACATGTAAGGTCTATTCTCCGGGATACCGGAGTACCTTCACTAAGTGAGCAATTTCACCCTCCCCTGCAAAAACTTTATCTGGAACTTAAGGCTCCAACCCTTCAAGATAACACCAGCGACCTTTCACGCCTTCTTAGAGCCCTGCAACAAGAACTAAAGGTTAACCAATTAATCATAGATTTCGAAACAGTTAGAGAGTTACCCCAAATAGTCCGCCGGCAAGATTGGAAAATTACAGCAACCATACTGGAATTACCGGATTGGTCTGAAATCGATCCGGTCAGTCAGAAACACCTGGTTAAAATCGAATCCGGTGATACCAGAGGGGTAAAATATGCCCTCGCTGTTGATGTTGGTACTACTACAGTGAAAGCTCAATTACTCGACCTCAACCGTGGTACGGTCGTTTCTGAGTGTGCCGAATATAACGGTCAAGCTGTCTTCGGAGCGGATGTAATTACCCGGATCGCTAACTGCGCCAAACCAGGTGGACTAAAAAAAATTCAATCGGCAGTCGTCACCACTATTAACAATATCATTCAGCGTTTATCGCTAAATATCAAGGTTAAACCGGGTGAAATCGAATATATCAGTCTCACTGGAAATACCACCATGGTTCAGTTACTGATGGGCATAGAACCTAGATACATCCGGGTTTCACCATATGTTCCGGCAGCTTCTTATTTACCACCGGTCAGCGCTGACTCTCTCGGCATTAGAGTTGCCAATCATGTTTATGTATCTACTCTCCCCATGGTCGCCAGTTATATTGGGGGAGATATTACAGCCGGAGTGGTCGCCGCCGGCATGGATAAGACCAGTCAACTGACTCTATATATGGATATTGGTACCAACGGTCAAATCGTCATCGGTAACTCCGAATGGATGGCTGCCGCAGCCTGTTCCGCCGGGCCTGCCTTTGAGGGCGGTGAAATAAAACACGGTATGATGGCTGCTGAAGGAGCTATTGAAAAGTGTGAAATTAACCCGGTTAGCATGGAACCGGAAATTGTCACGATAAACCAACAAAAACCACGGGGAATATGCGGTTCCGGGCTCATCAATATCGTTGCCGGACTACTGGAAACCGGTATTATCGAAAGGAACGGGCATTTCCGCACAGATATCGTATCGCCACGCGTCCGGCACAACGATGATGGTTATGAATATGTATTGTCCTATGCTGCTGAAACACAGACAGGAAAAGATATTGTCATTACTGAAATCGATATCGCAAACTTGATGCGGGCGAAAGCCGCGATGTACGCAGGACTAATAACACTGGTAAATAGTGTCGGTCTCAAACCGGGTGAAGTTCAGAAAATCTTGATTGCAGGAGCATTCGGCAGCTTTATCGATATCAAACGGGCAATTACGATAGGACTATTGCCTGATCTACCACTGGACCGCTTTCACTTTGTCGGCAACGGTTCTTTGACCGGAGCCAGATTCGCCGCCTTCTCTACCAATTTCGTGATACAGGTTAAGAAGGTCGCCAAAATGATGACGAACTTTGAACTGAGTGAAAATGGGGATTTTATGAATAATTATATTGCGGCTCTGTTCTTACCCCATACGCATCTCGAAGATTTCCCTTCAGTAAAAAAACGATTACTGGGGAAAAAGCCGGGGATGCAGGGAGAAAAATAATTGAGTTTCTCGATCGCTGTTGCAGGGAAAGGTGGTACAGGTAAGACTACGGTAGCAACTCTCATTATCCGTTATCTGAAAAATCACCGGTTTACCCCTGTCCTGGCAGTCGATGCCGACCCCAATTCGAATCTTGGAGAAAGTCTGGGCCTGAAAGTTGGCTTGACCGTAGGCTCGATGATAGCCCAATTCAACGAAGAAAAAATCAGTCTGCCTCCGGGAATGACCAAAGAGGCTTATCTGGATGTAAGGCTCAATGAAACACTAAACGAAAGTAATGGCTTAGACCTGTTGACTATGGGGCGAGGCCAGGGTGCAGAGTGTTACTGTTACCCAAACCTTATTTTAAGGAAATTTGTCGGATCCCTTGTTAATAATTATCCTTATGTGGTTATGGATAATGAAGCGGGTATGGAACACTTGAGCCGTAAGACTACAGACAATATCGATGTCCTGATACTAGTCTCGAATTATACCGTAAAAGGCCTGCGGGCAGTAGTCAAGATAAGAGAACTTGTCGCTGAATTGAAGTTGTCGATCGGAAAACAGATAGTGTTGCTTACTTCGGTACCGGAGCAACCGGAAACTATTATGATGGAAGAGATGAAACGGCTTGATATTATCCCTGCTGCTTTGATACCCTTCGATAACCTGATCCAGCAATACGATTTTGAGCGGAAACCGTTACTCGACCTGCCGGATGAATCCATTTCAGTTACAACAATTGATAAACTGATCACAGAACTATTAAGAAGATAAACAAGAAGAAAAGGAGTAACAACATGACAGCGGAAATTATTGACGGACGAAAAATTGCAGCCGAAGTCCGGGATGATTTGAAGCAACGGATCGGCCGCTTGCAGTCCAAAGGCGTCTCCCCCAAACTCGCCACCATCCTGGTCGGTGATGATCCTGCCTCTATTTCATATTTGAAGGGTATCACCCGTACCTGTGGCGATGTGGGTGTAATTCCCGAAGATGTCAGGCTTCCAGCAACTTCTACTCAACCCGATCTCTTAAAAAAGATAGCTTCGTTAAATGCCGACGCTACGGTTCATGGCATCCTGTTATTCTCTGCCCCTCCCCAAAAATCTGAATTCACTGGAAGCTGAAAGTACCATCTCCCCGGAAAAGGATGTCGACGGGACGAATCCGGTCAGCACCGGCAGGCTGATCCTCGGTGAAGATACCTTTTTCCCCTCTACTCCTTACGGAGTTCAGGAATTATTAGTCCGCAGCGGAAATAATCCGGAAGGAAAGCATGTCGTTATCGTTGGCCGCAGTAATATCGTCGGCAAGCCGTTGACCGGTATTCTCATCCAGAAAGGTAAAGGAGCGAATGCCACCGTGACAGTATGCCATACCGGTACGAAAAATTTGGCCTCTTTTACCAAACAAGCCGATATCCTGGTAGCGGCTATGGGTAAAGCCAAGGCTATTACAGCCGACATGGTCGGCAGTCAAACCGTGGTGATAGACGTTGGGGTAAACTTTATTCCCGATCCTACCACCGGCAAGAACAAGCAGGTTGGCGACGTAGATTTTGAAGCCGTCAAGGAAATTGCCAGGGCAATCACCCCGGTTCCCGGCGGCACCGGAGCAGTAACCTCGATGATGTTAATGGCGAATACGGTCAAAGCCGCGGAAAAAGTAAACAAGTAAAAAAATACGATATTCGGAGAACAATATGACAGCTAAATTACTGGATGGGCGTAAGATATCCGCTGAGATCCGGGAAGAACTAAAAAAAGAAACTTCTAAATTAGCAAGCCGTGGCATCGTACCCGGCTTAGCCGGTATTCTGGTTGGTGAAGATCCTGGCTCAGTCACCTATGTAGGGCTGAAAAGTAAAGCTTGCGAGGAAGTCGGCATTAATGAAATGATGTGCCGCCTTCCCGAGAATGTAACCGAAAAGGATTTACTTGCCAATATCGACCGGTTGAACAAAGATAAGACCGTTCATGGTATATTTATACAACTCCCCATGCCCGGACATCTTTCAGAGGAAAAAGCCCTGGCTGCTATCATACCGGAAAAGGACGTCGATGGTTTCCAGGCAATAAATGTTGGCCGGGCATGGTTGGGACAAAAAGCCTTTGTACCGGCCGTAGCTATTGCCATCCAGGAAATGCTTATCAGGAGCGGTTACCGGCTCGAAGGGAAAGAAGTCGTTATCGTCAACGTGGATAATATGGTCGGGAAACCACTTGCGTCGATTTTATCTCAGGATAATAATAAAGGCAGGGCAAACGTGACATTGTGTTATCCCACCAGCCCCAACCTGGCTGAATATACACGGCGGGCTGATATTCTGGTGGTCTCGGTCAATAAACCAAAATTTATCACCGGTGACATGATAAAGCCAGGTGCTATTTTGGTCGATTTCGGCGGGACCTTTGTCGAAGATCCCGTAACCAAAAAACGTAAAACTGTTGGCGATATCGATTTCGAAAGTGTTAAAGAGAAAGCGGAAGCAGTTACCCCGGTACCGGGCGGCGTCGGCCCGATGCTGGTAACAATGTTGATGTATAGTACGGTTGAAACGGCGAAATTATCATCTTGATTTGTGTGCGGGAGGGTCAACTTGGGATATAAAGTTGAGAAGAAGAACTCACCAGGCCGGCCCGAAGTAGAAGTCCTTGGTGAAACTTACGAACCGGGTCAGCCGGAGGGCGAAGAGATGGGGAGGTGGCGACAAAAGCTTTCATCCCGCGAGGAAAAATTGAGATACCTCGAAACTGCCGAACGTTATTGGTACGGTAGAGAATGGTATGGAAGCGAAAAACGAAAGAAACCAGCATAAATAACAGGAGAAACGATAATGGCAGTTCAGATTCCCCGGACAGCCTATAATGGGAAGATAAAGCAGGTAAGCCTCGGCAACGGGACTCGAACAGTGACCGTTGGGGGTGAGACCAGCTACCCGTTCTACCTCTTTGAAGGTCAATTGCCAAATCCACCACGGATTGCCATGGAGGTCTGGGACTACTCGCCGGAAGACTGGCCGGAAGCCGCAATACAACCCTTTGCCGGGGTAACCGGAGATCCTGTTATGTGGGCACAAAAGTGCATCCACGATTATCATGCTGAAATGATATGCCTGCAGCTTATCAGCACCGACCCTAACGGCCTTAATCGCAGCGCAGTTGACGCGGCTCAAGTTGTGAAAAGGGTTGCCGATGCCGTCGATGTCCCTCTTATCATCTGGGGAACGGCTAATCATGATAAAGATACGGAAGTACTAAAGCTGGCAGCCGAGTTATGCCAGGGGAAACGTCTTATCCTGGGCCCGGTTGAAGAGGGAGACCATAAAAAGATCGGGGCGGCAGCCTTAGCTTACGGACACACAATTATTGCCTCCTCACCAATCGATATCAATCTTGCCAAGCAACTAAATATCCTGTTGGGAAATCTAGGTATCGCGGACCACCAGATGCTCATTGACCCGACGGTTAGCGGGATCGGCTATGGCATCGAATATTGCTACTCGGTCATGGAACGCATCCGTATGGCCGGATTATCCCAGCAAGACGAAAAACTGCAATTCCCCATTATCTGCAACATTTCCAAGGAAGCCTGGAAAACCAGAGAGGCAAAAACCCCAACCAGTGAAGAACCTAAAATGGGTGATGCTGCCAGGCGAGGTATTTTGCTAGAAGCGATGTCGGCGATGTGCCTGCTTATGGCAGGAGCTGATATCCTTATCATGAGACATCCTGAAGCCATCAGACTAATTCGTGAAATGATTACTGACCTTAAAACCGACCTAAGCGCAGAATAAGGAGGTACCAGGGCACATGACCGAGGAAAAACAGGTGAAAAGCATCGATAAGGCTACCCTGGATATGTTAGCCAAAGCAAACGAAGAAGGGATTTCCACTGCTTTCGACCGAGCTGAAAATATGAAGCCTTGTCCTATCGGAGTTGACGGCAGTTGTTGTAAAAATTGTGCCATGGGGCCTTGCCGGATACCACTGGCGAAAGGGAAAGAAGAAACCCCGGAAGAACATGCTAAAAGAGTCGGGGTATGCGGCGCTACCGCAGAAACAATTACTGCCCGTAATTTTGTGCGGATGATCGCCGCCGGTTCCGCAGCCCACAGCGATCACGGCCGGAGAGTTGTTGAAGCTTTCAAATTAATGGCCGAAGGTAAGACAAAGGACTTCCGCATCATCGACGAACAGAAACTACTTAAATTGGCGCTGGACCTCGGTGTAAAAATTGCCGACCGGAGCAACCATGAAATCGCGCTCGATATCGCTCTGATATGTGAAGCTGAATTCGGGAAACAAAATGGAGAATTACTCTTCACCCGCTTGGCTCCTATTAAGAGGCAGGAAATCTGGCGTAAATCAGGTGTTATGCCACGCGGCATTGACCGCGAAGTCGTTGAACTAATGCACCGGACTCATATGGGTGTAGACCAGGACTACAAGAACCTGATGCTGCAGGGGGCACGGACGGCACTGGCCGACGGATGGGGTGGCAGTATGATCGCCACAGAGATACAGGACTGTATGTTCGGAACGCCAACCCCGACTCTGAGTGAGATCAATTTCGGGGTGTTTAAAGAAAATATGGTTAATCTGGTGATCCATGGCCATGAGCCGGCACTCGCCGAAATGCTGGCGGTAGCCAGCCAGGACCCGGAATTGGTAGCGTATGCCAAATCAAAAGGAGCCCAGGGCATCAACCTGGCCGGGATGTGCTGTACCGCTAACGAAATTATGATGCGCCACGGCATCCCTATCGGCGGTAATTACCTGCAGCAGGAATTAGCTATCGTCACCGGCGTTATCGAAGCGATGGTCGTAGATGTGCAGTGTATTATGCAGGGGCTCCAGGAAGTCGCCCGGTGTTATCATACCCGGTTGATCAATACCGACGACCGGTCCCGGATTACCGGGGCGGACTGGCTGCCTTTTGACGAACACCATCCGAAAGACTCAGCCAAAGCTATCATTAAAGCTGCTATCGAAAATTTCCCCAACCGGGTGAAGAATAAAGTTCGTATTCCTGATGTAAAAACTTCCCTGGTCGCCGGTTTCTCCCACGAGACGATCAATTATATGCTGGGAGGACTATTCAGAGCTTCATACCGTCCGCTCAACGATAACATTATTAACGGCCGTATACGGGGACTGGCGGGGGTAGTTGGCTGCAATAATGCCCGGACCACCCATGATAGTAACCACATACTGATGATCAAGGAATTACTCAAAAATGATGTTTTAGTACTCTCAACCGGCTGTGCTGCCATGGCCGCCGCCAAGGCAGGCTTGATGGTACCTGAAGCAGCTAGAGAATTCTGTGGTCCCGGCCTTACTGAAGTCTGTGAAACCGTCGGTATTCCGCCAGTATTACATATGGGCGCTTGTGTTGACAATTCCCGCATCCTTATCGCGGCCACTGCCGTGGTTAAAGACGGTGGATTAGGAGATGATATCAGTGACCTCCCGGCAGCCGGCGCCGCCCCGGAATGGATGAGTGAGAAAGCCATCGCCATCGGCCAGTATTTCGTCTCCTCCGGTGTCTACACCGTTTTCGGCACCACCTTTCCCACTGCCGGAAGTAAGGAATTCTCCGAGTACCTATTCCAGGGAATGGAAGAATTATATGGTGGTAAATGGGCGTTTGAACCGGACCCGGTGAAAGCGGCCCGATTGATGATCGCCCATATCGACCGGAAGCGTAAGGCGCTTGGTATCGATAAAGCCCGGGAACGGGTGCTTTATGACATGGCTATGAGAAGGGAACTTGAAAAAGAATAGCTCCGGGAATAGAGAGCGAAGGATGAAAAGATGTCGAAGATAATTGCATCAGCTGCCATTCGCGGAGCCCATAAAATTGTTGACAATGCCGAAAAGAAGTGGCAGGCAGCAATGGAGAAATGGGGCGCCGGTGAACCGGTTGGTTTTCCCAACACCGCCTATTTCCTGCCGATAATCTACGGAATGCTGGGATTGAAAGTAGAGAAACTCGGTGATATGGAAGCAATCCTGAAGAAATGCCGGGCTATTTTGCCTCCCCCCGTCAGGGAAACGCATCACCTGCCCTATCTTGGCCCAGCCCTCGATGCCGGCATGGCCACTCTTTTCGCAGAAGAATTGATCGAGGCTATCCGCTATCTCGAACAACCCGGTTTTTACACCAGGTCCGAAGACCCGGTTGATGATAATATCTGGTTAGGCGCGGCTGATGATATCATTCTCAGAAAACGGGGGATCGAGTTCGTCGATGGAACGGCTCCCGGCTTTGCCGCCATCCTCGGTGCAGCACCGACTAAAGAAATTGCCGCCAGGATCGCCAGCGAACTGCAACAAAAGAACCTTTATGTTTTCATGGCTGCGGAATATAACGGTAAACGTTTCGCCGAGCAATTGGTGGAAGCCGGCGTACAAATCGGTTGGCCGACCCGCCTGGTGTCTTTCGGCCCCGATGTTTCGGCTACCGTTTTTGCCCTGGGTTTCGCTACCCGGGCGGCACTCTCATTCGGCGGTATCGAGCCTGGCAACTACCGGAATATCCTGATCTATAACAAAGACCGGGTTTTTGCTTTTGCTCTGCCTATGGGCTATGTTACCGACGAATGGTATGCCAACGCCGCCGGAGCGATTAACTTCGGTTTTCCGGTGATTGCCGATACGCCTATTCCGGAAATATTACCGACCGGCATCTGTACCTACGAACATGTCGTCTCCAATATTCCCCACGAAAACCTGGTTGCCAAAGCCATCGAGGTCCGCGGCTTGAAAGTCAATGTGAGTGAAATCCCAATCCCGGTAGCCTTCGGAGCTGCCTTTGAAGGCGAGCGTGTGAGAGGCGAAGACATCTATTTAGAGTGCGGCGGCGGCCGGACCAAAATGGTGGAATGGGTCACCAGTAAACGTATGGATGAAATCGAAGACGGACGTGTCGAAGTCATCGGGCCCGATATAAATGAGGTTCTCCCGGGAACAAGATTACCACTGGCGATCGCTGTCGAAGTCGCCGGACGGGACATGCAGGAAGATTATGAACCGATCCTGGAACGGCAGATACACCACTTGATCAATTACATCCAGGGTGTGATGCACATCGGCCAGCGTGATATCGCCTGGCTGCGGGTGAGTAAACAGGCGGTGGAAAAAGGATTCCTGCTGCAGCATATCGGCACGGTATTACATGCGAAACTACACCAGGATTTCGGCCGTATCTTCGATAAGATGCAAATCAAACTGTTTACCGGGGAAGATGATGTCAAAGAAATTGTGGAACAAGCACGCTCGGTATATCATACCCGTGACCGCCGAATCGAAGGTATGACCGATGAAGGGGTTGAAACATATTATTCCTGTACCTTATGCCAGTCATTCGCTCCCAGCCACGTTTGTGTTATCAGTCCGGAAAGGACCGGCTTGTGCGGTTCTTATAACTGGATGGACTGTAAAGCCTCGTTTGAAATCAATCCTACCGGCCCCAACCAGCCGGTTGTAAAAGGTGCGGTCATCGACGCCAAATTCGGACAATGGCAAGGCGTCAATGAGTTTGTGTTTAAAGCTTCACGTGGAAAGATCGACCATTATAATTTTTACAGCATCGTAAACGACCCCATGACTACCTGCGGATGTTGTGAATGCATCGCCGCCATATTACCTTTATGCAACGGCATCATGACCGTCAACCGCGAGTATACCGGGGACACGCCTTGCGGCATGAAATTTACTACCCTTGCCGGAACTATCGGGGGTGGTTTAAGCACGCCCGGTTTTGTCGGCCATGGGAAGTATAATGTAACACAACGTAAATATCTCCTGGGCGATGGCGGCCTGTTGCGTATGGTCTGGATACCGAAAAGCCTGAAAGTAGAAATCGGCGAACGGCTTAAAACCCGGGCAATTGAGATGGGAGTACCCGGATTACTGGAAATGATTGCTGATGAAACCATCGGGACTTCAGAGGAATCCATCCTACCGTTCCTGCAGGAAAAAAGCCATCCAGCCTTGACCATGCCGCCGTTGTTGGGTTAGGCTATTTCGTTTGCTTACCTGTTTTGAACTGAAAAAGGGAAGGAGTACCTGGAAATGCCACTTACCGGAATTGAGATATTCAAACTGCTTCCGAAAACGAATTGCGGTGAATGCGGGGTACCAACCTGCCTGGCTTTTGCTATGAATCTGGCCACAGGTAAAACAGAATTGGTAAAGTGCCCCAAACTATCCGAAGAATCGAAGATCAAACTTCAGGAAGCATCAGCTCCTCCGATCAGGCCGGTAACTATCGGCACCGGAAATCGGGTTTTTAAGACCGGGGGTGAAACAGTCATGTTCCGTCATGAGAAGCGCTTTGAAAACCCCACCGGCATCGCCGTCATGATAAAAGATACCATGACCCTGCCGGAGATTGACGGAAGGCTGGAAAGATTGAATACGCTGGTATATGAAAGAGTCGGCCTTAAGCTCAAAGCGGACATGGTTGCTATTAAGGATGAAGCCAACGACGCAACCCGTTTTGCTGATATCGTTACCCGTGTGAAATCAAATACTGACGCCGGGATGATACTGATCAGCTTTAACCCTGACATCATGGCCGCCGGACTGAAAGTATGTGCCGACCGTAAACCATTAGCTTTCGGGGTCAATAAGGACAATGCAGAAAAAATGGCTGCCCTGGTAAAAGCCCATAACAGTCCTGTTGGTCTAAAAGCTGCCGGTCTGGATGAAGCTGCAGAGTTAACGGTCAAACTTAACCAGCTCGGTATCAATGATATCATCATCGATTCCGGGGCTCGTACCGTACGTAAAGTATTCGAAGACCAGGTAATGATACGAAGCACAGCCCTGGTTAAAAAATTCCGTCCACTGGGCTTCCCAACGATCACCTTCCCTTCAGAAATGACTACCGACCCGATGAAAGAAGCCGTCATCGCCTCGATGCTGGTAGCTAAATACAGCGGCATCATCGTCCTGTCGGACCTTCAGGGAGAAAGCCTTTTCCCGCTTCTGGTAGAGAGACTGAATCTTTTTACCGACCCGCAGCGTCCCCTGGCCACCACGCCCGGTATCTACGAAATTGGCAGGCCGGACAAAAACTCCCCGATGCTGATTACCAGCAATTTCTCGCTTACTTATTTCATCGTGTCCGGCGAAATAGAGAATAGCAGAATCCCTGCGTGGCTTCTGGTAATGGACACAGAAGGACTCTCGGTAATGACAGCCTGGGCGGCCGGCAAATTTGTTGCCGATACCATTGGTGCTTTCGTCAAAAAATGCGGCATTACGGATAAAGTATCGCACCGGAAACTTATCATTCCCGGTTACGCCGCTATTGAAGCTGGCGCACTGGAAGAAGAACTGCCCGGTTGGCAGATACTTGTCGGGCCACGTGATGGTGCTCATATTCCGGCATATCTGAAGACCTGGCAACTATAAGGAGGCCGTAATGATACTGATCGGGGAAAATATCAATATCATGTCTAAAACCGTTGGCACGGCCATCCGGGAACGTAATCCCCAGCCGGTGCAGGAGATGGCCTCGGCAGTGGATAAAACGGGCGTCGATTACCTGGACCTGAATATCGGGCCCGCCCGTAAGAATGGGGATGAGTTGATGCGTTGGGCCGTCGATACGGTCCAGACAGTCACCAGTAGACCTTTATCCCTGGATACGACCAATCCGGTAGCCATGGAAGCCGGCCTGCAAGCCAGTAAAAATATAGCCCTGATCAACTCGATATCACTGCAACCGGAACGGCTGGAGTCCGGACTGCCGTTGGTGACCAAATATAATGCGGATATGATAGGATTACTCTGGGGCGTAGACGGCATGCCCCGTGATGCCAACGAACGCTGTGCCATGGTGGTTGACCTGGTATATAAAGCCAATCAGGCAGGCATTCCCAATGAACGTATCTGGATCGACCCCATCGCAACTCCAGTCTCGGTCGAAATAAACCAGGTTAAAGCCTGTGTAGAATTCATGGCCATGCTGGGCGAGATATGTCCCGGATGTAAAAGTACTGTCGGCTTGTCCAATATCTCCAACGGCACCCCCGACCATCTGCGTCCGGTACTAAACCGTACTTATCTGATTATGCTCATGAGATATGGACTATATTCAGCAATCATGGATGCCTTTGATACCGAGCTTATTAAAATATCTCGTGGCCAACGTCCTGATATCGTAGACCTGGTTCACCGGGTGATGGATGGCGAACAGTTTGATCTAGCTTCTTTAACCAAAGAACAGGTCCAATATGTTAAAACGGTAAATGTATTAACCGGTAAGACTCTTTATTCTCATTCATGGCTCGAAATTTAGTCGGTTACTATCGTCTTTACAACAAATACTCATGAATAAATAGGGAAGGAGGTAAACCTCCATTTTTGTTCTTCTTTAGTTATAGGGGAAAATTAACCTTATGGTTAAAAAGCAAATTACTCTACCACAAGAAAGAGGATACGACCAGGCATACGAACTCTCGTATGAGATGGCCTGTAACCGACTGAAGACAAATTCCGATATCATGGCACAATGTGTAAAAGCCGGAGCTCAATATGTCACCAAATCCGGCAAGAACAAGATACAAATTTCATATTTAGGCCATACCTATTACGCCACTCTGCCCGGCATCGAAATAGCCTCAGCTGATACTGATGAACCGGTGCCGGTACGTGACCGCCTGCTCATACTCCATTATTTCAATACTGCCAGCGGGGCGACTCCTGCCAACCGCCTGATAAATTTCCGTGAACTGCCGTCCGGACAAATCTATTACCCAACCTTTTATAAACGTACCATTAGTCCTATTATCGATAAATTCCATAAAAAGCCGGAAAAACTTATCGCTGCCGCTGGGAACCTGGGTGGGTCAAAAAGTAATTATGGTGATGTGTCGGTGGAGATCCCGGCTTTTCCCAAGGTTAATGTGGGAATCGTCTACTGGAAAGGCGATGCTGAATTGACACCGGAGGTAAATATCCTGTTCGATGCTAATATCTCCGGTTATCTTCCTACCGAAGATATCACTGTCCTCAGTGAAACTATCGCATGGAAACTGGTAAAATCACCGGTATAATCACCATGAACGTGACAGCGATTGTTTTATGCGGGGGGAAGGAGCGGCGCTTTGGTAGTAGCAAAGCTGCTGCCGTGGTCGGGGGGAAACGCATCATTGACCGCATTACCGAGCGGCTAAAACCCATCGCCAACCAGATACTAGTTATCACATCAATCGAGAAAAAGGACCTTCCTATCACTGATCAGGCTCAAATTGTGGTCGATAAATACCCGGGGAAAGGACCGCTGGGCGGGGTATATACCGGGTTGCTGGCGGCTGAAAACCAATATTCAATTGTCGTCGGCTGCGATAACCCTTTTATCAATAACCGGTTGTTACAGTATATGGTTAGCTTGACAGAGCACTATGATGCCGTTATTCCCCGTCTTGGCAAAGACATGATCGAAGCCCTGCACTCGGTCTACAGCAAGTCCTGTATCCCGGTGATGCGGCAAGCCCTGGAAGAAAACAAGCTGTCGATATACAAGATCATCGACCGCCTGAATGTCCGGTATGTACACCGGGAAGAATACCTGCCTATCGATCCCCGAATGCTGTCTTTCTTCAATATCAATTTCCCGGACGACCTGGCCAGGGCAAACCGCATCGCTTTGAATGAGGATGCTACCGGTTTTTTACGTGGAGATGATAACGCACTACCTCCGCCAGTACCTTCAAAGCCTTAGCGGGTGTACCGAACGCGGGGACACCGTTACCTGTCATAATTGCCATTCCCGAACGGGCAAAGGTGATATAACCTGGAACGATGAATACCGGTTTACCAGTACTATCTCTTAATTCCGCAAGTTGCCGGGCGAACTTTTCGTCAAATTTCTGATAGTCCAGCATCATCGCGCTGTCAGTCTCGGCCAGCATCACCCGACCGCAGCCGGTAAAAAGATCGCCCGGATTATCGGCAGGCCCCCAGACGATATCCACGGGATTGCGCGGGGTAGCAAACGGCGGGATTTTTCCGGTTAAGATGGCGATCAGCTTCTTCTGGGTTTCTTCGGATAAAGTCGGGATTTCCAAACCGCATGTCTCAGCGGTATCTCCGGCTGCCACTGCCCCACCCCCCGACTCACACAACACCGCCACCTTATTACCTTTGGGTACTACCGGGCAACTAAATCCAGCCATCATGTCCATCAATTCATCAAGGTCACCCACTACCACCATCCCGGTCTGTTTTGCCAGGGCATCGAATACCACGTGGTTGCCGGCTAATGAGCCGGTGTGGGAGGACGCGGAACGGGCGCCGATCCGTGAACGGCCTGCCTTCCAGGCAATCACCGGCTTTTTAGTTATTGCCTTTTTTACAGTACGCAGGAAATCCCGGCCCCGTTTTATCCCTTCAGCATAAAAAGCGATGGCATGAGTATCGGCATCATCAGCCAGGTACGCCATAATATCCTCGATCGTGAGGTCACTCTGGTTGCCGATACTGATTGTCTTACTGAAGCGTATCCCCCGCTCCTTCCCCAACACCACCACATTTTCGGTCACCCACCCACTCTGCCCGACAAAAGCGATATGGCCGGGTTCGCTTATACCGAAGTTATAGACGATCGTGTTAATCCTGGCTTCCGGTACGCATAATCCCATGCAGTTAGGACCAATAATGCGGATGCCGCCCGCCCTGGCATTACGCAGCATTTCTTTTTCCAACTGCCTGCCTTCTTCACCAAGCTCGGAAAATCCGGCACTATGCACGATGGCGAATTTAACCCGTTTTTGAGCACATTCTGCGATGACCGCCGGGACCGTTCGTCCGGGTACCGTTAAAATAGCCAAATCGAGATGACCCGGGACTTCCCGTATGCTCCGGAAACTTTTTACTCCCTGGATATCACCCCCGTTGGGATTGACGGCAAATAACGAGCCTTGATATCCGGTATCGATAAGCCCTTTAAGAAAACGTCCGCCGGCTTTCCCTGTATCATTGGATGCGCCGATGATTACCAGTGAAGACGGTTTGAACAGGCTGTCCATGTTTATCGCAGTTGTCAACGAAATGCCTCTCTTTTCAGTCAGGAAAAACGTTAATTTATTATAGAGTATTACGCCGCTTCTATCTATTTTACATAATATAAATTATGGTGATTGCGCATAATATAAGGTAAAATCTAGCTAAGAAGCTATTTTTTAAAAAGTTGCAGGCTAAGTTCTAATTTGAATTACGTCTCACTTTGAAAAGAGGAGTAAATAATGGGTGATGTTTTAAACGAAGCCTACCGTATCATGCAGTGCAAGGAGTGCCCGTGGTATAAATCATGTGTTACACCCATGAAATTCTCGGCTGAAGACCTGCGGCGTCAGATGGAAGCCTCAGGGACAGGGTTAACAGGGGCACCTGCGGATACAAACATGCAAAATTTCTTCGCTAATATGGCCAGTGCCGCTCAGAATTCCCTGCTCGAAGGCTGTCCTGTCTTTATCGAGCGTCTGCGAGCCAGCCCTACATTAGCCCAGAAGATCAAGGAATTGATGCACAATTGGGGGAAAGAAGAATAATATGTCCGATGACGCCGCCATCAAGGCAAAACAACTAGCCGACTTGAAGTCCCGACGGCAAAGCGCCCGGGAAATGGGCGGCCGGGAACGGGTGGATGCCCAGATTAGGCGGGGAAAACTGACTGCCCGGGAACGGATAGACCGTTTACTGGACCCGGGTTCCTTCCGAGAGACCGGTGTCTTTGCCAAGAGCCGGGGTGCCGTAAATGACCTGGCTGCTGACGGGGTGATCACCGGGTTCGGCAAGATCGACGGGCGTAAAATTTATATCTATTCCCAGGACTTCACCAGCAGCGGCGGCACTCTCGGTGAAATACACGCACAAAAGATCTGCCGTGTCCTGGACAGTGCCATGAAAGCCGGGGTTCCGGTGATTGGTTTGCATGATTCAGGCGGTGCCCGGATACAGGACGGGGTTGACGCCCTGGCCGGTTACGGCCAGATATTTTTCCGCAATACCCGTGCTTCCGGCCTTATTCCTCAGATATGTGCCATCCTGGGACCGACGGCAGGGGGCGGGGTCTATTCACCAGCTTTAATGGATTTCATATTTATGGTCAAGGGTATCAGCAACGCCTTCATCACCGGGCCAAGAGTAGTGAAAGCCGTCACCGGCCAGGAGATCAACGAAGAAGAGCTCGGTGGAGCCATCGCTGCCCAGAAGAAAGCCGGAGTCGCCTGCCGTTCCGAAGATAGTGAAGACAATTGCTTTAAGAATATCCGGGAATTATTGAGTTTCCTGCCGTCCAGCAACCGCGAGTCAGCGCCACAGGCTGATTGGGGTGATAGTATCGCCCGGATAGACCCGGGATTATTTGAAATCGTCCCGGCGGACCCGAGGCGTCCTTATGATATGCACAGGGTCATCGAGCGGATCTTCGACCAGCGGCCGGGGCAAAAGAATTACTTTGAGCTTTTTCCGATGTTTGCCACTAATATCATCACCTGCTTTGCCCGGCTGAACGGCCGGACAGCCGGCATCATCGCCAACCAACCGCTTTATAAAGCCGGCTGCCTGGATGTCGATGCCTCAGACAAAGCTTCCCGATTCATCCGGTTCTGTGACGCTTTCAATATACCTGTTATAAACCTGGTAGACGTGCCCGGATATCTCCCGGGAACGGACCAGGAATGGGGCGGCATCATCCGCCACGGCGCCAAGATGCTGTATGCCTACTCCGAAGCAACCGTGCCCAAGATTACCTTGACCGTCCGTAAAGCCTACGGCGGTTCATATCTCGGTATGTGCAGTAAAGATCTGGGGGCCGACTTTGTATTCTGCTGGCCGTCCACGGAACTGGCTGTAATGGGGGCGGAAGGGGCAGCTCCGATCATCTTTCGTAAAGAACTGGAAGCAGCCGATAATTCTCAGGAAGTGCTTGCAGCCAAGATTAGTGAGTACCGTGAGAAATTTGCCAATCCCTACCTCCCGGCAAGGCATCTGCATGTCGACGATGTGATCGATCCGGCGGAAACCCGGATGCGGTTGATCGACGCTCTCGAAATGACCCTGGGAAAAAGTGAAGACCTGCCTAAAAAGAAACACGGGATCATCCCGACTTAGCAGGCCGGTTTAATGGCAATGATACTAATGGTTATATCTTCCAGGAGGGATGATGCTTTATATCCTTGCCGGGCCTGATGATTTTTCCCGGACACAAACCCTGTATGAGATCAAATGTAGCCTGGGTGATCCCTCCATCCTGGATATTTCGACGACAGTGCTGGAAGGGCAGAAAATAACCATTGATGAGCTAAAACATGCTTGTGAAACGGTCCCTTTCATGTCGGAAAAACGTCTCGTGATTGTTACCGGACTGCTGGAACGTTTCGATGCCGCTCCCAAAACAGAAAAATCCCGTAGCGGTGCGAATAATCCCCAGCGGGACCCCACCCCCTTCGCCACCTGCTTGAAAAATATCCCGGACTTTTCCATTGTGGTACTCATCGAAGACGAATTACCTGCGGCATCCAAAAAAGAAAGCCTGTTTATGAACCTCTCCGCCAAAGCGGATATTAAGTTATATCCGCTGGTCAAAGATGCGAAACTCCGGATGTGGATACAGAAACGCATTACAGACCTGGGCGGCAGTATTTCCCCACCCGCCCTGGAGACACTCTACCAACTGGTTGGCAGCAATCTGTGGATCATGGCCAGCGAAATCGACAAGTTGTTCCTTTACGCCAAAGGCCGCCGTATAGAAGAGCCGGACGTCCGGGCACTGGTCGGTTATACCCAGGAAGTGAGTGTTTTTGCCCTGATCGATGCCATCGTGGACTTCAAAGTCGAACAAGCAGGGCAGACTCTGCAGCAATTGCTGGACCACGGGGCCGCACCGGCTTATCTTCTGTTTATGCTGGACCGCCAATTCCGCATGATCGTCCGGGCTAAAGACCTGAAAACCCGGGGGCAAAGCGACGGTTTTATCCAGAGTAAACTGGGGATCGCCAGTGATTTTGCTTTACGGCGGACGCTGGAACAGGCAGGACGGTATTCCTCTGCCCGGCTGCTGCAGATATACCAGTCTTTGTTGGAAGCCGATCTCGCCATGAAGACCGGAAAGTATGATGCCGAACTGGCGCTTAATCTGTTGATCGCCGAATTATGCCAACGCGGGGAACGGAAACCGGTCAGGATCAGTGATGAGAATGACCAGTTCTGAAATCCGTCCCGTAATCGCGGTCGACCTCGGCGGCACCAAGATAGAAGCGGCGCTGGTCCACCCTTCCGGCCGAGTTCTCGGCCGGGAACGGGTACCGACCTTAGCAGCGTCCGGACAAGCGCAGGTCATAAAGCAGATATACCTCGGTATCGACAACCTGCGGGCACAAACCAACATCAGTATCGAGGAAACAGCCGGCATATGTGTTGCTGCGGCGGGCCCGGTAGATATGGACCGCGGCATCATTACCACTTCACCCCACCTCCCCGGTTGGCAGTCGGTGCCGCTGGGCAAGGTTATCGGCGAACGGTACCAGGCTGCTGCTTTCCTGATCAACGACGCTAAGGCTGCCGTCCTCGGCGAGCACCGTTTCGGCGCCGGGCAGGGTACGGCGAACTTTATCTGTATCACTCTGGGTACCGGTATCGGCGGCGGCATCATCGCTAACGGCAAGCTTTATTTCGGGCAAAACGGGGCGGCGGGGGAGATGGGCCATATGACGATCGATAATCACGGCATAAAATGTACCTGCGGCAATACAGGCTGCTGGGAAACGCTGGCTTCCGGCTCAGCGATTGAAAGAGAGACAACCCGGCGGCTGGCAGCCGGGGAAGCTTCGGTACTCAAGTCCATCTTGAAGGACGGAGCTGCCGTAACCGCCAGCCAGGTCGGCGAAGCCGCCCGGCAAAATGACCCCCTGGCATTAAGCGTGATCGCCTGGGCAGCCGGACATCTCGGTACCGGCCTGGTGAACCTGGTAAATATCTTCAACCCGGAAACGATCGCCATCGGCGGGGGACTGGCTAAAATCGGGCCGCTGCTGCTTGAACCAGCCATCACCGTGGTCCGGCAGCGGGCATTCAAACTGATGTCCGACAATGTTACCGTCGTACCTTCTAGACTGGGCGACGATATCGCCGTGCTGGGCGCCGCCGCTTACGTGTTCGAGAAGGACAAGTTATAACACTCGCCTGTCCCTTACACTACCGCCAGTCTTTGGAGGCGGGAACCTTCTCCATCGGCTTGAAAGGCCGTACCTGGTTCACCACCACGGTATGAGTGCCTTCGCGCCGGGACATGCGGCCCTTGATGACCAGGAAAGGCGACTTGAACTTATGCTCGTTGCGGTCGTATACCTGGGGAAAGACCATCAGGGGAATATGGCCGAACTCGTCTTCCAGAGTGATAAAGACCACCTTGGCCATCGGCCGCTGCCGGCGGATGACCATGCCGGCGGTCATCACCTCCTCCCCGTCCCGCAGGCGGGGGATGTCTTTGCTGCAGTGCAGCGAACCGCCTAAACGCGGCCGCAGCAGTGACATGATATGCCCGGCGGGGAAAAGGCTCAACACCTTATATTCGTCTTTCATGCTTTCCCACCGCCCCGGCGCTGCCAGGTCGACCAGGTCCTGGGCCACGGGCAAAGCCAGCGGCAGTTGCGAATTGAGCGGCCGGTAGCGGAGGCCGATCTCCCACTTCACCTTGCGGCGGTTGGTTTCCAGGCTGTCGAAAGCCCCGGCACTGGCCAGGTTGAAAGCCACCTCTTGCAGGACCCCGGTACGTGCCAGAAAATCGCCGATACTCTTGAAATCGCCCTCTTTGGCCCGGCCTTCCTCGATCATGCGGGCGGAGGCCTCGCCCAACCCCATCACCTGCAACAAGCCCAGGCGAACAGCCGCCCCATTTATTTTCCTCTCCCCTTGCGGGAGAGGATCAAGGTGAGGGGTACCGGAACAATCCGGTAAAGCCTCTACCGTACACTTTGCCCGGCTGCGGTTGATATCCGGGTTCAGGACCCGCACCCCGTGCCGCCGGGCATCTTCTTTCAATGTTTCCAGGTTATAAAAACCCATCGGCTGCTGGTTGAAAATAGCCACAAAGAACTCCAGGGGATAATAGTACTTCAACCAGGACGCCTGGTACGCCGTCACACCGAAGGCAAAGGCATGCGACTCCGGGAACATGTACTGGCCGTTGAACTTCTTGAAAATAGCTTCCGCCGCGGTTTCGCTGACCCCCCGCGCGGCGGCCCCTGCCAGGAACTGCTGGCGGTACTGCTCGATCAGTTCGCTCATTATGCCGCCGGCCGAAAGCCCGGCGCAGACGGTCGGCCTCGCTGGGGGCAAAACCGGCCACGTCAATGGCCACCTGGTTGACCTGGTCCTGGAACAGGATGATGCCCAGGGTACGCTCCAGTGCCCGCTGTTCCAGGGGATGGTCGTAGGTAACCGGCTTCTTTTTGCTGCGCCGCGCCAGGTATTCCTGTACGCCGTGGTTCACCCCCACCCCCGGCCGCACCGCCCCCACTTCGTGGGCCATGTCCAGCAGGTTCCGGGGATGCAGCCGGGTGATGGTCTGCATCTGGGCCGCCGATTCCACCTGGAAGATGCCGATGGTATCTCCTTTACATAACATGTCATATACCGCGGCATCCTCGAAATCGATGCGGGAAAGGTCGACCCTTTTCCCGGTACGCCGCCGTATCAGTTCAACCGCCTCCTGGAGTTGGGAAAGGGCCCCAAGGGCCAGGAAGTCGATCTTCACGAAACCGGCGTCGTCGATGCTGTCCTTGTCCCACTGGCAAACGTAGCGGCCGTCGATGGCCCCCGGCTGCACCGGGACGATGTCCGTCAGCGGCAGGGAAGACAATATCATGCCGCCCGGGTGCTGCCCCAGGTACTTGGGGAAGCCGTCCAGTTCCGCCGACAGCCGGACCAGGTCCCGCCAGACACGGTCACCGGCTTTGTCTTTGAAATGGGGGGATTTCTGCATCTGTTTTTCCAGGTTCTTCGCGCTGCCCCAATCGACGAACTTTGCCAATTGGTCGACCTCGGTTTGGGGCAGTCCCAGGGCTTTGCCCAAGTCACGCACCGCTCCCTTTACCAGGTAAGTACAGATGGTCCCCGTCAGCACGGCATGTTCCCAGCCCCATTTCCCGTGGGTTTTCAGGATCAGTTCTTCCCGGATGCTGCGCGGGAAATCCAGGTCGATGTCAGGCACGTTGTTCATAGTATCGGCGGGGAGAAAACGCTCCAGCGACAGGCTATATTTCAGGGGGTCGATGTGAGACAGGCCGATGAGATAACCGGCCAGTAAAGCCACCGAGGAACCCCGCCCCCGCCCCGGGGGGTTTTCCTCCAGCGGCAGGTCCGCCTCACACAAACCCTGTTCGATCATCACCTCCCGCCCCAGTTTGATAACTTCGTGGTACATGAGCAGGAACCCTGCCAGGTTGTACTTGCGGATCAGGTTAAATTCCTGTTCCAGCCGCCGGCCGCACAGCCGGCGTGACCGCACCATAGCGCCTGACGGCAGCTTCGTAACACAACTTTTCCAGGTAGCTTTGCGGCGTGAACCCTTCCGGGGCAGGGTAGGACGGGAAAGTATAACTGCAGGTCGCCGACCAGGTCGAAAGTACAGCGTCCGGCGATCTCCATGGTATTGGCCAGGGCCTCCGGGCATTCGGCAAACAGTTCGGCCAGTTCGGCGGTAGGCCGCAGGTAGAATTCCGAATTTGCCCGGCGTTCCCGGTGCGTCTCTTCCAGGCTCTTGCAGTGCCGGACCGCCACCAGGCAGTCGTGCAAGCTGGTGCCGCTCCCGGACATGGTAATGTACATTACCCGTGGCCACCACTTTCAACCCGTTCTCCCGGGCGAGATCAATCAGGATCCGGTTGCGGGCGGCATCGCCCGGCACCAGGTTATGCTGCAATTCGATGTAGTAATTTTGCGGCCCGAACCAGTCCCGGTACTGCCGCACCAGTTTCCCGGCCTCCGGAGCCCGGGAAGAAGTTACCAATCGTGACAGTTCTCCCTCCGGGCAGCCGGACAGGCAAATCAAGCCGCCGGCGTGTACCGGAAGTTGCGCCGGGTCCAGTTCCGGATTTTCCCGGCCGGCCGCGTAGGCAGATGTTATCAGCCGGCACAGGTTGCTGTATCCGGTACGGTTTTCCGCCAGCAGGGTCAGGTGACCGCCGCCTTTCAAGGTCAACTCGGCCCCGGTGATGCCTTTGAATTCCAGGGAACGGGACAGTTGGGCAAAGCGCATCGCCGCACACAGGTTATTGTGGTCGGTGACGGCCAGGGCGCGGTAGCCCAGCTCTTTGGCCCGCAGCATCAGCTCTTCCAGTGACGAGGCCCCGTCATGGAAGGAGTAATAGCTGTGGCAGTGTAATTCGGCATAGTCCATAAATAAAACAACCTGAAGCTAGTTTACACGGTTTGTTGAAACAACCTCAGACACGATTTAAGGCTAAAGACCAATTTCATCCTTGTCTATACCACCCCCCGCCCGCCAGGTCTTTATAAATCACCAGCTTCAGGCCGGAGGCGAGGCGGACCGCATAGTACATACGGGATATCGGTTCACTACGCCACCATTCGTCATCGAGCCGCCACCGGTCGTCGATAGCCTGAATCAGCTGGCGGCGTTTGCCTTTTACCGCCACCGGCCGGCCCGCGGCATCCTCTTCCACCTTCTCCGGTTCCGGCTGGTTTACTGGTTTAAGGGTGCCAGTGCGTACCGTCTTTCCGGTATCCTCGACCATGGTTCGATCTCCTTGACCTGGTATACCTGGTGGTCCCCCAGCCGGAAGTCCAACTGCTTAATATCCTCCAGCAGGTTGTCCCGGGACCTCACTGTGGAGAAGATGCTTCTCTGCCGTCCGATGCCGCAGCCCAGGCGGGTTACCCTGATCCCCACCTGCTCCACCGGCCCCGGTTGGGGGTAGTTCTCCAGAAAATACCTGATGCGGGGCAGGGCGCTCTTCACATCCATGGCCGGCTCTTTGAAATTGACCGTCTTCTCCCAGCGCCGGCTGTCCCCACCCTGCGTCCATATATCCAGGCAGGTAATGCCCCGGCCGTGAAAATCATGAGCGGCCAGCGCCTTCACCAACAGCGCTTCCACGGTGGAGACCAGCGCCTCTACCGAGGTGGTGACCCAGGCCAGGGTAGTATTTTCTTCGACGGCCTGTTCCAGGGAACGGGGGTACAGGGGGGTATCATCCCGGCCCTGTGCCAGTTCCCAGATGCGCTTCCCTTCCGGGCCGAACTGGGCCTGCAGGGGGCCGGGCGTGAGGGCGGTTATCTGCCCCAACGTACGGATACCGAATTCCCGCAGTTTCTTCAAGCTCCGGGGCGAGACAGGCAAAACATCGCACGGCAAATCTTTAAGGCAGGAAAGGTCGTCATATAAAATCTGAAAACCGCTGTTTTCCGGACTCTGCCGGGCCGCCAGGTAAGCCAGGAACTTGGACCGGCCCAGGCCCACCTTAGTCACGAAATCCCCCGGGACAACCGCCCGGACGGACTTCACGAAATCTTCATCCCGCTTGTAGATAAGCTGCATGCCGTCCATGCCGAGGTAGGCCAGTCCGGGTTCCGGCCCCTCCACTACCGGGCTGGTGGTTTCCAGGGCATCCAGGATAAGATTGAAGCAACGGCCGTAATAAGCGGCATCGGCATGGACCAACCGGATATCATCGTACCGGGACAAGGCCTGCTGCAGGTCCATCTGCGGCTGCAGGCCGGTAAGTTCCGGAGCATGGTCCAGCACCAGTTTTTGCGAACCGGATTCCTGTACTACTACCGCCGGCAGCCCGTCAAGCGGGGGGTGCCGGGATATCTCGCAGCGCAGGGGAAAATGGGGCAGCAATACGCACATAATTTTCACATCGCACATTATATAGAACTAGGGTTCTGCTGTCAAGTACCCGGCGGTTTTTTGCTTCCAGCGAGATAAAAGGGTACTATTAGGGAAGTTGGGGGGTGGGGTGGATGACGTAAATACCGGGGAGGTAGGAAAAGATGTACAAGAAGATCGCGGTTTGCCTTGATGGTTCCGGATTGGCGGAGCAGATACTCCCGTATGCTGCCGAACAGGCGAAACATTTCAGTAGTGTGCTGGTGCTGCTGCGGGTGATCCCCGGGCCGGTTATGCTGGCGCCCGGCATCCCCGGGGCGGGCGGGGGGCCGATCGTGACGGCACGGCTGGAAAAACAGGTGGAAAAAGAGCAGCAGGAATCCGAGGAATACCTGAAAACGGCCGCGGGACGACTGTTTAAAGAATACCAGGTGAAAACGGAATGCCTGACATTGATCGGGCCGCCGGGACAAACTATCGTGGAATATACGGCTAATAATGATATAGGACTGATCGCCATTGCCACGCACGGCCGGACCGGCCCGGGGCGGGTGCTGTTCGGCAGCGTAGCCGACTACGTGGTCAAACAGACCCGTCTGCCGGTACTCCTGATCCGGCCGACGACATAAAACAGGGACAGCAGCGATGGCAGGCAATGAAATTTATATCGGGACTTCCGGCTGGTCTTATCCGAAAGGGGAAGGGACCTGGAACGGTTATTTTTACCCGGCCGACAAGAAGCTCGATGAACTGATCTATTACAGCCGTTTTTTCCGTACCGTGGAAATCAACAGCACCTTTTACCGCCCGCCCAGCCCCCGCATGTCGCAGAGTTGGGCCAACCGCGTCCCGGACGGCTTTCTTTTCGCCGTGAAACTGTGGCAGAAATTCACGCACCCCAAGATGTTCGAAAAAGCCACGGGCGAAGCTGCCGCGGTCAGTCAGGATGACATAACGTTTTTCAAACAAAGCCTGGAGCCGCTGGCGGCGGCCGGTAAACTCGGCGTATTACTGGCCCAATTCCCCCCCAGTTTTACCAATAACGATTTCGGGAAACAAGCACCTCCAGGGACTCATCAACCATTTCGGACAGTATCACCTGGCCGTGGAACTGCGCCATAAAAGCTGGAGCGACGATCCCGCCACCGCCGCCTGTCTGCAGGACAGCAACGTCGCCTGGGTGCAGATCGACGAACCGAAATTCAGTACTTCGCTGGCAGTAGATATCCCGCAGACGGCCGATTTTTCCTATTTCCGCTTTCACGGACGGAACCGGGAGATGTGGTGGAAGGGGGACGTGGAGACCCGGTACTGCTATCTCTATCACCGGAGGAAATCAAGGGACTGGCAGAAAAGATCAGGAAAGCTGCACGAAAAATCCAAAATGACCTTCGTTTTTTTCAACAACCATTGGAAGGCTTACGCCCCCCGTAATGCTACCGATATCATGAGAACGCTTGATATCCCGGTGACGGATTTACCCCTTTTCCAGGGACAGTTAAAGGTGGCTGAGTAAAGGTTTTCCCCCTCACTAATATCTCTCCCGCAATGGGAAGAGAGAAAAAAAGGAACTTTCGTTTGACAAGATAAGTTTACATATCTATCATTATGATTATTATGGCTAAGACGATTGAAGAAATTAACGAGAAAATCAAGCAGGGCAAGGCCGTCGTGCTGACGGCGGAAGAAATCATCGATTTTACGAAGGCAAACGGTATCGAAAAAGCCGCCCGCGAGGTAGACGTGGTGACCACGGGCACCTTCGGGACGATGTGTTCTTCGATGGCCTATTTCAATACCGGGCATGCCAATCCCCGCATCAAGTTCGGCGGCGGCCGGGCTTATCTAAACGATGTTCCGGCTTACACGGGCATCGCCGCGGCCGACCTGGTGATCGGCGCCACCGCCACCCCCGACGACGACCCCCGCAACCGGGTGTATCCCGGGGAGTTCAATTACGGCGGCGGGCATGTCATCGAAGAACTGGTGGCCGGAAAAGATGTGCGCCTGACTGCCACAGCCTACGGCACGGACTGCTATCCACGCAAGCAACTCGATACCTGGATCAATATCCGGGACTTGAACCAGTGCGTTCTTTTCAATGTGCGCAATTCTTATCAGAATTACAATATCGCCGTCAATCTGTCGGATAAACCGATCTATACCTACATGGGGATGTTAAAACCCCGCCTGGGAAATATCAATTATTCCAGCGCCGGGCAGTTGTCGCCGCTGTTGAACGACCCCTATTACAAGACGATCGGCATCGGCACGAAGATATTCCTCGGCGGCGGCATCGGGTACGTAGCCTGGCAGGGCACCCAGCATGATCCTACCGTGTTACGGGGGGAAAACGGTGTGCCCAAACGCAGCTCCGGCACCCTGGCGGTGACCGGCGATATGAAACAAATGAACCCCCGCTACCTGATGGGGGTCAGTATCCAGGGTTACGGCAGCAGCCTGGCCGTCGGCCTGGGCGTACCGATCCCGATTTTAAATGAAGAGATTCTACGGTATACCACGGTCACCGATGCCGAGATATACGGGGCGGTGATTGACTATTCCGAAGCTTACCCCAACCGGAAATCAGACATCGTGGGCGAAGTCAGTTATGCGGAACTCAAGAGCGGCCAGGTGAAACTACTGGGGAAGGAAATCCCCACTGCGTCTTTATCCAGTTATCCCCGGGCGGTGGAAGTGGCCAATACCCTGAAAGACTGGATCAAAAAGGGTGAATTCCTACTCACGCAGCCGGTGGCCCCGCTTCCCGGGGTGGAGTCAGGCATCAGCTTCAAACCGCTGAAAATACGACCGGTAGAAGAATAGCAGCTTTTGCATGATTTATTTTCCGAGGTAGCAGGTTATGGCAACAGCAACAATATCAAAAAGGATCGTACTTCACTTCCCCCGGCGGATGGTGGACCGCCCCATCGTCAGTACACTGGTGCGAGAATATAATCTCGACTTTAATATTTTGAAAGCCTCGGTCACCCCTGATGAAGAAGGCCTGCTGGTGATGGAATTGACGGGCCGACGCGACGATTACGACCGCGGCATCCTGTACCTGACCGAGGCCGGCGTCCATATCCAGGACCTCAGCCAGGACGTAACCCGCAATGAAGACCGCTGTACGAGCTGCGGCGCCTGCGTCACCATTTGTCCGGCGGGGGCTTTTACACTGGATATGCGGACCCGCAAGGTATCTTTCGATAACGAGAAATGCATCGCCTGCGAACTCTGTATTAAAGCCTGCCCGCCGCGGGCGATGGAGCTGCATTTCTAAGCGATGTATCCGGAATCTTACCGGAGCCGGGTTGCCAGTACAGATCTAGTATCCTTTCGCGTCAGCGTGAAAGAGACTGACCTTTATGTAGCCGCTATCGAAAGATCTACGCCGCAAAACCCTGCGGCTGGTTCAACAAATACCGCACCAACTGGAAGACTATATCATTCGGCATCCTGATTTCCGCACCTCGCTGGTGCCGTTGCCGCCGACCGAAGACAGCCCCTTGATCGTGCGGGCGATGGCCGATGCAGGAGTAAAAGCGGGTGTCGGTCCCATGGCGGCGGTAGCCGGGGCGATCGCCGAATTTGTGGGTAAAGAACTGCTGCCTTTTTCCGGCGAACTGATCATCGAGAACGGCGGCGATATCTTTATGGCTTGTACCTCCCCGCGAGTGGTTGGCATCTATGCCGGAAGCTCTCCCTTAAGCGGTTTACTGGGCATTGAAATCCAACCCCAAGAGACGCCCCTCGGAGTATGTACTTCATCGGGGACCGTGGGACATTCCTTGAGCCTGGGTAAAGCCGATGCCGTGGTTATTATCTCGCCGTCGGCAGCCCTCGCCGATGCCGCGGCTACCGCGGTCGGAAATACCGTGAAAACCATCGATGATATCACCGCCGGGCTGGAGCAGGCGCAAAAAATCAACGGCATAACTGGTGTGTTGATCATCAAAGGTGATAAGATGGGCACCTGGGGGAAAGTCAAACTCTGCCGCACCCGAATGACTTGACATAAAGGTATCCGTCGTCAGGAGAAAGAGGACAATGTTAAGCGAAAAAGAACAACAGCGTTATGCCCGCCAGTTGATGGTGCGGGAGATCGGGGAAGCGGGACAGGAAAAATTAAAGCAGGCACGGGTACTGGTCGCCGGGGTGGGGGGGCTGGGCTCGCCCATCGCCCTGTACCTGGCGGCGGCGGGGGTCGGCTATATCCGACTGGTAGACAATGATAAAGTAGACTACACCAACCTTAACCGGCAGGTGTTGCACTGGACGACGGACGTGGGGCGGCTGAAAACGGAATCGGCCGGGGAGAAACTGCCCAAACTGAATGATGCCATCGAGATCGAAACGCTGTACGAGACCATCAATGAAAAAAGCATTGCCCGGCTGACCGAGAACATAGACCTCATCATGGACGCTACCGACAACCTGGAAACCAGGTTCGTCCTGAATGGGGCGGCGCTGAAAAAGGGAATCCCCTTTTTCCACGGGGCGGTAGCGGGCTTCGAAGGCCGAATCACGACGATCATTCCCGGTAAAACACCGTGCCTGGGCTGCATTTATCACGGCAACATCCCGAAACAAAAAACCCCCGTCCTGGGCGCCACCCCGGCCGTGATCGGCTCGCTGCAGGTGACCGAGGCCATCAAGTACATCACCGGAGCGGGGCAACTGCTGGCCGGACAACTGCTGGTGTATGACGGCCTGCGCATGAAATTCACTGCCTTGACTATTAAGAAAGACCCTAACTGCCGGTTCTGCAGCCAATTACCGGCCGGCAGCTGAATTCCGTTTTATCCGGCTATATTATCTTTCAGGGACCATAAATCAAATTTTCTCAGGTGGGGATGGAAATGAGTGTGAAATTCACCATGCCGGTATTTTTTCAACCGGTCACCAACGACCGTGAATCGATCGAGGTTGAAGGTAAGACCGTACGGGAGTGCCTGGAGGCCATCATCCGGGAATACCCGGCGATTCGAAAACTGCTGATGGACAAAAAAGGCAAGCTGCACAATTACGTCGGCGTCTACATCAACGGCAAAGATGCCTATCCCAACGAGATGGACAAAGAAGTTAAAACCGGCGACGAGGTCCACGTGCTATATACCCTGGCGGGGGGATAATTGACATAATGGCCGAATCAGGCCCGGACTTCAGATAGCCTTATTGACCAGCCTTATTGTGTGTTGGCCTACCCTGTTGCCGTAGTCCGGGAACCAGGAAGAAAACCCCGATAATCAGGACTACCCCGATGATGGAGCCGCCGACAACCACTGCCGGTGCACCGATCCGGTCGGTGATGATACCGAAGACCATCATGCCCAAAGGCATCAGGCCTACTACCAATGAAAGCAGCCCCATTATCCTTCCCCTCATTTGCGGATCTCCTGAGCGCAGGGGAATCGATGTCTGGAGGGCACCATAGATCGAAGTGGCAAACCCGACAGTGATGAGCAGGAATACGGAAAACAAATAGCTTTTAGACATAGCAAAGACAATCGTCAGCAGCGCCATTACTACCGCGCCCGCAGCAAAAGCCATTATTGAAGGACGGGAACGGCGCAGCGATGCCATGATCAGCCCACCTATTATTGCCCCCACGCCCGGTGCTGCCGAAAGATAGCCCAGGCCTGCTGCTCCGGTGTTGAGGATGTCGCGAGCGAAAACCGGGAGCAGTTGCCGGAAGGGGAAAAGTGTGCAATGAGCGATGATCATGATGAGCAGCACGCCGAGAATAACCCGGTTGTTGATACTGTATTTGACGCCCGCTTTTATATTACTCATGATATTGCCCGCGCCAGCGGCGCGAGTTTGTTGTGTACGGCCGATCGCCAACAGCGAAACTGCGGCAAAGAGATAAGCCCCCGCAATCATGTAGTAAGCATTACCCATTCCCAGTGTCGAAATAACGATCCCGGCAATAATTGAACCGATGATGGACATGGAGTTGAATGCCCACTGGTCGAGGGCAACCCCGTTAAGGATATTCTGCTCTCCTGCGAGGTCGGCGATAAAGATCTGCCGGCACGGCCAGTCGAATGCCCATGCTAAACCCACGATGAGGCTGATCACCATGATCTGCCACGTTTGTATCAAATTGGTGATAATCAAAGTCGCCAGCATGACCGAAGCAACCCCTGAGATAATCTGAGTACCGATCAGCAATTTCCGCCGGTTCAACCGGTCGGCCACCACTCCGGTAAATAAACCCAAGCCGAGCATGGGCAGGAAGTTGAGAGCGCCCGCCACGGTGACCAGAAAAGCGGAATTGGTCCTCTCAAGTACTAACCACCCGAGTACAACACCCTGCATCGACCGTGCGGCAGCAACAAGTAATGCCGAGAACCAGTAAAACCGGAACCCGCGGACCTGGAGCGAATCGAGTATGTGTAATGTAGGCATAGTATAGTTCAGAGGGTATACGCAGGAGTATTATTCATGATTATCAAACTTATGGGGGAGGTGGCGCGGGGAAGAGAGAGAAAGTCTCGATCCACGGTTGAAAGGCAATGCTGCTGACTTTTTTCACCTAACAATTATAACACTAAGTGATATCTATTTTTTACTACTTCTCTTCCCAAATCCCCAGTCGTAACTTCAAACGTTTTAATTTATGTTTCAGTCTTTATTTTTTCATTTGTGGCTTGGCAATCGTTCTATAAACTGCTGCCTGTACCCCGGTTGAGTGACTTATTGTGTTACAATAGAAACATGCAAAGTAATCAACGCCGTACCTTCAGATGCTTACAGTGTAACTTTATCTGGATCCAGTTCGTGAAAGACGATACGGAAAGGCCGGACGTCTGCCCCAAGTGCAATTCACATGACTGGGACAAGTCCAGGAAGACACCACCTCGCAAATAACTGACTGGCGGTCGTCAGAATCTAATCTATACCGTCACCATCTGGATTCTGAAACAAGTTCAGAATGACAGTCCCCTTTTCCAGTTCCGGCAAACATACTATCCCTGGCTCTCTTCACTATTTCCCAGCCGCGCCTTTAACCACTTCTGCTTCTGTTCCAGCCTTATTTTCTCATCCGTAGCCTGATAACGGGATAAAAACTGCTGACGGTAATCCTGAAAAGTACCCTGGACTAAGGCTGCTCTAATCTCACTCATCAAGCGAACGATAAAGGTGAGGTTATGGATAGTCGACAGCCGGTATGCCAGCAGTTCTTTGGCGGAGAATAGATGGTGCAGGTAGGAGGCGGAGAAGGTACGGCAGGTATAACATTCGCATTCCGTATCCACCGGTACTGCCATATCCCGGTACACGGCATTACGGATATTGATGCGGCCGTTACGCGTGAATAAAGCTCCGTTACGGGCGACTCGCGTGGGTAAGGCACAATCAAACATATCGATGCCCTGCTGCACCCCGGCAATGAGGTCTTCCGGCGACCCCACCCCCATCAGGTACCGCGGCCGGTTTTCCGGCAGGAGCGGGATCACAGCATCGATCATCCCGGCGGTCGTTTGCTTGGCCTCCCCCAGGCTCAAACCACCGATGGCATAGCCCGGGAAATCCAGCGCCGCAAGGTACGCTGCCGACTGCCGGCGCAAGTCGGGGAACATGCCGCCCTGGACGATAGCAAAGAGGTACTGGTCATTCTTCGTTCCCGCCTTCAGGCACCGCGCCGCCCAACGGTGCGTCCGCTCCATCGCCTCGATGGTATGTTCCCGCGGGCTGTCATGCGGCGCACACTCATCGAGTACCATGGCGATATCCGAACCAATACCTTCCTGGTATTTAACCGCCAGTTCCGGTGTCAGCAGATGTTCGCTGCCGTCGATATGCGAGCGGAACGCCACGCCTTCCTCATTCACTTTACGCAGGTTGGCCAGGCTGAAGACCTGGTAGCCCCCGCTGTCGGTCAGGATGGGCCGTTCCCAGGCCATGTACTTATGCAGTCCACCCATTTTTTCGATCACCGGGATGCCCGGCTGCAGGTAGAGGTGATAAGCATTGGAAAGCAGCATCTGCGCTCCGATGGTTTTCAGGTCGTCCGGGTCCAACGCTTTCACCGTCCCCTGGCTGGCCACCGGCATGAACACCGGCGTGGCGACCGTGCCGTGGGCCAGGCTTAATACTCCGGCACGGGCCCGGCTGGCGGCATCGCGATGCATGACTTGAAAGATATCTTGTGACATAAGCTACTGCTATAGATATACGTCGATGATCATGGCGAGAAAGATAAGCCCCAGATAGGGAAAGGAAGACAATTTATATAATTTCCAGGCATTCCGGGAAAAGTTTTGCCCTTTCAGGCGGGAAGTAGCTAAAACCATAAGGCCACCCAGGAGCAGAGCCGCCGCCAGGTACAACACGGAAAAACCGCCCGCGAAATAGAGGGCAAGCGACGCCGCCACCAGTGCGAGCACAAATCCGGAAAGCAGCTTGAAGGCGGCGGCATTTTCCCGGTTAACCGGGAAAAAGGCGATGCCCGCCCGGACGTAATCGTCCCGGTTGGCGACCATCACGCTCCAAACATGCAGCGGCAGCCATAAGCCGATCAACAAGCATAGTAAAGCCAGTGCCCACGTGAAGCGGGGATTGACGGCAAACCAGCCGATCACCACCGGGGCACAACCGGCCAGCAGCCCCTGGGGGAACACGCAGGTGGCCCTTTTCCGCCATACCACTGATGCTAACGTACCGGTAACATCGGCAAGGAAAGCCGGGTGCCAGGGTTGGTCCGGTGTGATGAACCATGTCAAGACCAGTCCTGCTGCCACCAATACTAAAAGCATGGGGAGGACTTTCTCCGGGGGGCGGATGCGTTTGGCAGCCAACGCCCGATGCTTGGTCCGTGTCATTTGAGCATCGACGTTTCGGTCGAGGTAGTTCGTCAACCCATTAGCACCGGCGGCGGCGGCCAGGATAGTAAAAATAATAAAGAATAACCGTCCGAAGCCAATCCCGGCACCACCGCTGCCAATCACGGCTGCAGCAACCCCGATGAAAGCCAATAAAAATGTAGCACGCGGCTTGGTGACTTCAAGGTAGTCGGCTAATACCTTTAAATTATTCATCTATCCTTCATAGTATCGTTTCAGACGAGGTCTTTCAACCCGGCAAGAAAGGTTGTGGTATTGTTTTATATACGTGGTCAGGGGAGTTTTTCATCAAGATATCCCTGGAGGATAATGGCCGCAGCCGCAGCGTCGTCCCTTTTCTTCGTGTCTGCTTTCTTGCGGGGCACCGCCCGCAACGAACGCTTGGCGGCTTGGGTCGACAGGCGTTCGTCACGGTATTCGATGGGTATAGTAGTCACCCGGGCCAGGTTTTCCAGAAAAGATTTTACCTTACCAGCTTGTTCACGGACTTTACCGTCCATCGATACCGGCAGGCCGGCTACGATCACCCCGGCCTGATGTTCGTCGATGATCTCAAGGATTGCCTTGATATCCCTGGTTTCAATGGTACGCTCGATGACCCTCAGGGGTGAAGCTAAAATACCCCCGGGATCGCTCATTGCCACCCCGATCCACCGGTCCCCGATATCAAGGCCTAAAGTACGCGTAATAACTCCCCAATAATAAAAAACACTATTCTTTACCCCTCACTTTCATCTCTCCCGCAAGGGGAGAGAAAATTTAACGGAAGTTATTTTCATTTAATGAGGGTGACGGATTTTACGTTAAACCCGGAAAGACATACCAAGCGTACCTTCAAAATGTCATTCCGAACCGGAGGCGTAGCCGCAGGGAGGAATCCGTTCTCTTTTATGACCATAAAAAAACGGATCCTTCGGCTTCGCTCAGGATGACAAATCCAAAAAATCTCTTACCCCTTACTTTTGTTCCTTCACGCCAGTAAATAGCAAACTTATCAAGCCAGGAATTATTCTATTACTAGATCAGTTCCTTAACCAGCCATAAAGCTTCATCGATTTTATCTTTTTCTTTACCGCCGGCCTGGGCCATGTTCGGTTTGCCCCCGCCGCCCCCGCCGGTGACTTTAGCCACCTGCCGTACGATATCGCCGGCGTTGTACTTTTTCGCCACCAGGTCCGGCGTGACCACTGCCAGGAACAACGGTTTTTCTTCATAAACCGTGCCCAGGACAATGACAGCACTCTGCAGTTGGTCCCGCAGCCAGTCGGCCGTCTCCCGCAGGACTTCGATCCGGGCCGATGGTATCTTACCGGCGATGACATTGATTCCTTTAATAACGAGCTTGCCTTCCAGTAAGGCCTGGCCGGACTTAAGCGACAGGTCTCTTTCCAGGGCCAGGATACGTTTCTGCTGGTTCTTGATTTCCTGTGCTGTGTTTGCGGCTTTTTCCAGCAGCCGGTCCGGTTCGGTATCCAGGTATTCAGCGATCTGGCTCAATTCGGTAAGGCGGCTCTCGAAATACCGCTCCGCCCCCCGCCCCGTAACCGCCTCGATACGCCGCAAGCTGGCGCCCACGCTGCTTTCACTCACGATATGGAAATAAGCGATCTCCCCGGTAGCTTTCACATGCGTACCCCCGCAAAGCTCAGCACTTAACGGCGGATCACCCACCCGCAACACCCGTACCACATCGCCGTATTTCTCATCAAAAATCGCTGTCGTGCCCGCCTCGATGGCTTTTTTATACGCCATCTCTTCGTCAACGACCGCCAGGTTCTGCCGCACCATCTCGTTCACCAGGCGGTTAGTCTCCTGAATCTCTTCCCGGGTCATCGCCACCAGGTGTGAAAAATCGAATCTCAGCCTCTCCGGCGCTACCAGCGAACCCCGTTGCTGTACATGGCCGCCCAGTACCTTACGCAAAGCTGCCTGGAGCAGGTGCGTTGCCGTATGGTTGCGTTGGATATCATTACGGCGGTCCTGGTCTACGGCGGCCTCAACCTCGTCTCCTGCTGCGATTGTCCCCGAGATCATCTGTCCTTTATGGGCGATGATGTCCGGGGGCATCCGGACAGCCCCGGTCACCTCGAATGTACCATGTACGCTGCTGAGCTTACCGGTATCGCCGACCTGGCCGCCCATCTCCCCGTAAAACGGGGTACGGTCCAGGATGATCGTGGCTGCCTGGCCTTCGGATATCGACGCGGTTACTTCATTATCCAGGATGATACCGAGAACCTTGGCTTTCTCAAAGGTATGCCGGTATCCTGTGAAGTCAGTTTTCGCCGTCCCCAGCACGGCACTCAGGTTCGTCCCTTTCTCCACCAGGGCAAACCGCTGGCTGGCCCGGGCACGTTCCCGCTGCTTTTCCATTTCCTGTTTGAACCCATCGACATCAACCCGGACATTTTGCCCCCGGGCGATTTCACTAGTCAATTCCGGCGGAAAGCCGTAGGTATCATACAGGCGGAAAGCATCCGTCCCGGATATCATTTTGGTACTTTTAACATCGGGTTTCTCCAGGATATTGTCCACCAGTTCCAGCCCGGTCGTGACCGTTTCGCTGAATTTGCTTTCTTCCACGGAGATCACCTTGAGGATGAAATCCTGCCGCTGTAATAATTCCGGATAGACAAGCCCCATATTCCGGATGGTCAGGGCTGCGGTCTCGGTCAGGAACGGCTTTACCATACCGAGTTTACGCCCGTATATAGCCGCCCGCCGCAGCAAACGGCGCAGGACGTAGCCCCGGCCGTCGTTGCTCGGCAGTACGCCGTCGGCGATGAGGAAGGGAATGCCGCGGCTGTGTTCGGCGACGATGCGCATGGCATTATCGGTCTCAACCCCGTTGCCGTAGTTGTGTCCGCTTAAAGCTGCTACCTTGTCCAGCAGCGGGATAAACAGGTCCGTCTCGTAAACCGTCCGTTTTTCCTGAAGCACGCACAACACCCGCTCCAGGCCGCTGCCGGTATCGATGCCCGGTTTGGCCAGTGGTGTCCGCTTGCCCGCCTTGTCCTGGTTAAACTGGTTGAAGACCAGGTTCCATATTTCGGAGAACCGGCCGCATTCGCAGCCCGGTAAACACTGCGCTTGATGGCATTCGGTAGCCCCTTTGCCATAATCATAATGTATTTCACTGCAAGGGCCGCACGGCCCGGAATCCCCCGCCGGGCCCCAGAAATTGGTATCTTCGCCTAACCTGATGATCCTATCTTCCGGCACATCGAGTTTACGCCAGTAACCGAAAGCCTCATCGTCGTCTTTATAGATGGTTATCCAGAGCCTGTCTTTAGGCAGGTTTAACGTCCTGGTCACGAATTCCCACGCCCAGGGGATGGACTCTTTCTTAAAGTAATCGCCGAAGCTGAAATTCCCCAGCATTTCAAAAAATGTGCAGTGGTTTGGGTCGCCGACCGACTCGATATCACTCGTCCGGAAGCATTTCTGGCAGGTCGCCGCCCGCGGGTTGTCGGCGATGATCTCACGAAGAAAATAAGGTTTGAACTGCACCATGCCGGCGTTGGTCAACAGCAGGGTGGGGTCGCCGTGAGGGATAAGTGAGGAACTCGGCCATATTTTATGCCCCCGTTCCGCAAAGAAATTCAGAAACGCCGAACGTAATTCATTACTATTCACAGGAATTTCCGACCTCCAGAAGCAATACCGACAATAATATTGTAAGTGTATTGTAAGCCAGGCTGACTGTCAACGAAATCACCGGCGGCTGCATTGACGCCGTATTCGAACTGGCCTTATACTGCACGCAGATAAGTAGAAAACAAGATAAGGAGCGTGAGATGAAAGCTGCGGTATGTTACGAATTTGGGAAACCCCTGGTGATTGAAGAAGTGACTCTCGACCCGCCCAAAAGCGGTGAGGTCAAGGTGCGCATGGCCGCCACGGCGATCTGTCACAGCGATATTCATACCATCCGGGGTGAACTGAACTTCCCCCTCCCCTGCGTCGCCGGCCACGAGTCTGCCGGCTATGTCGAGGAGACCGGCCCGGGCGTAACCACAGTGAAGCCTGGCGATAACGTCATCATCTCGCTGCTGGCTTCCTGCGGCCGCTGCTACTCCTGCGTCCATGCGCATCCGGAGAACTGCGAATTTGACTGGCCGTTATCACATGAGAGCCGTTTACATAACATGAAAGGACAGCCGCTGGTCCACGTAACCCGGACCGCCACCTTCGCCGAATATGCCGTTGTCGACCAGTCGCAGGTCGTGGCTATCCCCAAAGATATGCCCATGGACCGTGCCGCCCTGCTGGCCTGCGGCGTCATCACCGGTTTCGGTGCCGTGGTCAACCGTGCCCAGGTCCGCCCAATGAGTAGTGTCGTCGTCATCGGTACCGGCGGCGTCGGCCTGAATGCCATCCAGGGCGCCCGCATCAGCGGCGCCGACCCCATCATCGCAGTAGACATCCTGGACAGTAAACTGGAGACGGCGAAACAATTCGGGGCCACTCACGGCGTCCGGGCGGACGGCAAAGACCCCATCAAAGCGGTAAAGGATATCACAAACGGGCGCGGCGCCGACTACGTTTTCGTGACCGTCGGCAGCGTGCCGGCATTACAGCAGTCCTATCCCATGACCGCCATCATGGGTACCGTGGTAACCGTCGGCTTCCCGCCCCACGGCGGCACCTGGACGCTGCCCGGCTTTCTCTGGGGTGAAAAAACGATCACGAGCTGCAATATGGGCTCCACCAAATTAAGCGTCGAGATACCCAAGCTGATATCGCTGTATCGTGAAGGACGGCTGAAGCTGGACGAACTGGTGACCGCACACTATCCCTTCGACAAAATAAATGAAGCGATTGAGAATGCCGAAAAGGGAAAGGCGTTGCGCAACGTGCTGATGTTTTAGGGATAACATCAGGTATACATCAAAAATTCCTCTGCCGCATCGCCGGTTTGCGTTCAATCTGTTGAATCGAAACTGAATTTAGTCTATAATTTCCATAATACTGACTATCAGATTATCATTCCACAGGAGATTCCACTTGCTGAAAACCCATAATTGTGGTGAGTTAAATAAGGCTAATGCGGGTATGATGGTTGAACTCGCAGGCTGGGTAGACCGCCGCCGTGACCTCGGCGGCCTGGTTTTTATCGACCTGCGTGACCGCAGCGGCATCGTTCAGGTCATTTTCGACCCTGATGTTTCAGAAGCGGTCCACAAAGCCGCCGACGAAATGAGAAGCGAGTATGTGGTGCAGGTCAAGGGTACAGTCAGGGTCCGGCCGGAAGGCACGGTCAATCCCCGCCTCCCCACCGGGGAGATCGAGGTAACTGCCCGTGACGCGGTCATTCTGAACGCCTCAAAGACACCCCCTTTCAATATAAATGAAGATTCTGCGGTTGATGAAAACGTCCGCCTTAAATACCGGTACCTGGATATCCGCCGGCGGCGCATGCTGGACAACCTGATCCTGCGGGATAAGGTTATCTGCTTCTGCCGTAATTACCTCCATGGCGAAGGCTTCCTCGAAGTCGAGACCCCGATCCTGATCAAGAGCACGCCGGAAGGAGCCCGCGATTACCTGGTACCCAGCCGGTTGTCTCCGGGCAGCTTTTATGCCCTGCCCCAATCCCCCCAGCAATTGAAACAACTCCTGATGGTAGCCGGCATCGAAAAATACTTTCAGGTGGCCCGCTGTTTCCGCGATGAAGACGGCCGGGCGGACCGCCAACCGGAACATACGCAGCTTGATATCGAAATGAGTTTTATCGATGAAGAAGATATCCTCAAACTCATCGAAAAGATGTTTACTGCCATGGTCGCCGAGGTGACCCCGCATAAAAAATTGATCACCCCCTTCCCCCGCCTCAGTTACCGTGACGCTATGGCTAAATACGGCTCCGATAAACCCGACCTGCGCTTCGGCATGGAAATGGCGGACATCACCGACATCGCCGCGGCCTCCGAATTCACCATGTTCAAGAAGATCGCCGCCGATAACGGCCGGATAAAAGGTATCTGTGCTAAAGGTTGTGCCGGTTATTCCCGGGCGCAACTCGACGAACTGAACAAGTTCGTCCAGGGATACGGCGCCGGCGGCCTGCTTACCTTCGCCTTTAGTACAGGCGAAGGTACTATCGAACAACTCACTTCTGAAATGGTCAAATCGGTTGCCGCCAAATACCTTACCCTGGAACAGGTTAAGGAGATCGGGCGGCGGTTGGGAGCTGCCTTAGGCGACCTTATCCTGGTGGTGGCCGGCAAACCCAGGATCGTGGACAAAGCCCTCGGCGAATTACGCAAGGAACTCGGCTCCCGTCTCAAGTTAGCCGAGCCGGATACCCTTGCCTTCGGTTTTATTTTGAACTTCCCGCTTTTTGCCTGGAACAATGAAATCAAGAACTGGGAACCGGAACATCATATGTTCACCGCCCCCATGCCGGAAGATATCCCCCTGATCGATACCGATCCGGGCAAAGTCCGGGCAAGGCATTACGATATCGTCTGCAATGGCTTTGAGCTGGCCTCGGGCAGCATCCGTATCAATAAACCCGATCTGCAGCGTAAGATTATCCGCATGCTCGGTTATACCGACCAGCAGATCACGGAACGCTTCGGTACCTTGCTCGAAGCTTTTGAATACGGCGCCCCGCCCCACGGCGGTATCGCCCCCGGCATCGACCGTATCGTGATGATATTGTCCGGAGAAGAGACAATCCGGGAAGTGATCGCTTTCCCCAAGAATCAAAATGCAGTTGACATAATGCTTGACGCTCCCTCGCCGGTCGATGAGCAGCAGCTCATTGCCCTGCGCATCAAGATCGATCAGGCTGATTTGCCTAAATAAAGCTGCTTGTATTGGAGACGAATGAAGGTAACTAAAGAAAAAACAGAGAATTGCCAGGCATACCTTACCGTAGAGATGGAACCTACTGAAGTCGAGGAGTCCATGAACAAGACCTTCCGGAAATTGGTCCGGGTGAAAAAGGTCCCCGGATTCCGGGTAGGTAAAACCCCCCGAAATATCTTCGAAAAATATTATACCCGGAAAAACCTCCTCGAAGATACGATTGAGGATTTACTGCCTGATGCATATAAAAAAGCGGTCGCGGAACAGCAGATCGAACCTTTCGCCAGCCCGCAGATCGAGCTGACCCAGATGGAACCGGTTATTTTCAAGGCGGTCATTCCCTTGAAACCGGTGGTCACACTGGCGGACTACCATCAGATCAAGGTTGCCGAGGAACCGCCCCATGAGGTCACCGATGAGGACGTGAACAAGGTCCTCGATTCCCTGCGGCATGAGCATGCCACCTGGGAACCGGCTGAACGTGCCGTGCTCGCCGGCGACCTGATCACCATGGATATCTGGAGCGAGGTTGACGGCAAAGCCTATATCAACCAGAAGGGTGCGCAATATACTGTGAAAGCGGAAGATACCTTCCCCGTCAAAGGCTTCGCCGAGCACCTTATCGGTATGAAAAAAGATGAGGAAAAGGAATTCAGCCTGGATTTCGCGGCGGACGACCCGAGGACGGAACTCGCCGGTAAGACAGGTAAATTCAAGATCCGCATGAACGAGATTAAGGAAGAAAAACTGCCTGAGCTCAATGATGATTTCGCCAAGTCCATCAGCAAGGAATATGCGACGGTAGAAAAGTTACATGAAATGGCCCGGGAACGGCTAATTACCAGTACCAGGGACATCGCCAAATCTGCGTTTGAAGAGAAAGCCCTCGGTGCCGTCGTTAAAGATTCCACGATCGAGTTCCCTGACGTCATGACCGACGCCGAGATACACCGCATGATGGATGAACGTTTCCAGACACAGCAACAGTTCGAAGCATATGTAAAGAGTGTCAATAAGACCGAAGAACAGGTCCACACTGAATTTCATGAACAGGCTCATGAAATCGCCGCTGAACGTGTTAAGCGTTCCCTGGTCCTGGGCAAACTTTCTGACGAAGAAAAAATCGAAGTCGCCCCGGCCGATATCGATGCCGATATCGAGCGAATGCTCAAAGATATCACCGGCCAGAACCGGGACGATTTACTGAAATCACTGAATAAACCTGAGGTGAGAGACTCGATCAGCCAGCGGTTATTGGCCCGTAAGACCATCGATAAATTAGTGGAGCTTGTCCGCGTACCCGCTCCGGCTGCTGAGTCGATACAGGAAAAACCGGCAGAGGCACAACCTGAGGCCCCTGCCAAGTCTAATAGCGAGAAAAAAGCCGAGGCTAAACCTGCGGCCAAGGCCGAAGCCAAACCAAAAAGCAGGTCCAAGGTAAAAAAGGAGGAATGAAAATGAGTATTATCAACCCCTATGACGTCATCCCCGGTGTAATCGAGAACAGTCCGCGTGGAGAAAGGCACTGGGACATATATTCCCTGCTACTAAAAGAGCGTATCGTCATGCTCTTTACCCCGATCAATGACCAGATTGCCAACACCATCATCGCCCAGCTTCTCTACCTGGACCGGGAAGACCCCGATAAAGACATCAACCTGTATCTCCAAAGCCCGGGCGGAGGCGTTACTTCCGGACTGGCCATCTACGATACCATGCAGTTGATCCATGCTCCCGTCTCCACTATCTGCGTCGGCATGGCTGCCAGCATGGCCACCGTCCTGTTGTGTGCCGGTGCTAAGGGCAAACGCTATGCCCTGCCCCATTCCACCATCCATATGCACCAGGTGATCAGCGGCGCTCAAGGCCAGGCCACCGATATCGAGATCGCCGCCCGCGAAATCCTGCGCCTGCAGGATATCCTGCGCAACATCATTTCCAAGCATACCGGCCAGACCATAGAAAAGATCGCCCATGATACCGACCGTGACTTCTATCTGAACCCGCAGCAAGCCGTCGAATACGGCATCATCGATGAGATCCTTTCCAAGCCGGAACCATCAAAAGATAAGAAATAGCGTAACTAACACCAAAAAAGGCAGGCCGAACGGCCTGCCTTTTTTTTAATTTCATCAGCAGTTACCTGGTGCGCGTCATTTTATGGAATACGGTATAGGCATGGACGAACGGGCTGGAACGGTGCCGTTGTATTCGGGCGCTGCGTAATGATTTCAGAAAACTTTCTTTATCGCTGAATGGCTGCATCTCGACGTACGTCTTGCCGATCTCCCGCGGGGTATGGGCATCGCTGCCCGCGGTAGCCGGCAAATTATATTTCCGGGCAAAGTCCCGGGCTCTGTCCGAATCCCACGGCAGCAGGCAGCGGGCGTTGAAGATCTCGATCACATCGACTTTTTTCGCCAGTTCCGCCCACCGGCCATTGTCCATATTTTTCAGGCCGCGGAAGGTATCGAAAGGATGCGGCACGCCCACCACTCCTCCCTGCGCCCGAATCGCTTCGATCGCCTTTTCCAGCGGCATATTTTTATCGCTCGGTATCCGTTCTTTCAGAAAATAGCCGATTATCTCACCGTCGGCGGTTAATATCTCTTCGCCCGGGATCACCGTAAAAGGAGCCATCTCCTTCATCTTCAATGCCCCTTCGAAGGCATCATGGTCCGTGATGGCAACACAGTTGATGCCCGTTTCCCGGCACCGTTTGATGATCTCCTCCAGTGTAGCACTGGAATCCATCGAATATTTGGTATGCATGTGAAAATCGGCGTGCAACAGTCCGTCCATCTATTTCCTTATCCAGCTATCCAGATTATTCGGTCAATCATAATCTATGCCGTTTATTCTATATTCTTAAATCCTATTTCCTAAATCAAGATGAATAACAGTCCGGATTTTTCAGCGGTCATATTTATTTTGATATCTTCGGTGCTTTCGACAGCACCTTGACTTTGCCTTTTTCCAAAGTCACCAGGTCTTCTATGCGCACCCCGCCCCATCCGGGAACATATATGCCCGGCTCGATGCTGAAGACCATACCGTCCGCCAGGATATCGGTGGAATTAGGCCCCAGGCGCGGGTTTTCATGTACTGCCAGGCCTACCCCGTGGCCCAGGGAATGGCCGAATCTATCGCCGTGCCCGGCTTCCTTAATGATGATGCGGGCCATGTTATCGGCGGCCTCTCCCGTCATCCCCCCCTTGACCAGTTCTATCGCCGCTAACTGCGCGCCCAGTACGGTATCGTAAATTTTCTTGAACATTGCATCCGGCGTCCCGGCGCATACCGTACGCGTCAGGTCGCTGGCATATCCCCCCACCTTCGCCCCGATGTCCATTACCACCGGTTCACCCGCATTGATTTTCCGGCCGGAGGGCTGGGCATGCGGCAGGGCTGAATTCGGCCCGGCTGCCACGATCAGGTCGAAGGGTACCGGCTGGCTTTCGTGTTCCCGCATGTACTTTTCGATTTCCCAGGCTACTTCCAATTCCGTCATACCCGGTTTTATCATGGGGACGACATGTGATATCGCCGTCGTCGCTTATTTTCACTGCATGTGATATAAAATCGAGTTCGCCCGGTTCTTTAATGATCCGTATCGCTTCTACCAGGCCGTCGGTAGGCATCAGTTCGATTTCCAGGCCGGCTTTTTTCAGAGCTTCGGTCAATTGCCGGTTGAAGCTGAAAGTGAGGTTGTCTCCCTCAAAACCCAGGCGTCTGATGCCGTCATGTCCCACCAACTTCGGAAACCACTCCTCGACTTTCCCCGTGATCTGCAATAATTCGTAGTCCGGCGACTGTATCTTCGACTGCTCCACATACCGGAAATCGGTCGCCAGTACCGCCTGTTTCGCGGAAATGAACAGGTAACCGGCTGAGCCGTTGAACCCCGATAAATAGAACCGGTTCTCCGGCTGCGAGATGAAAATGGCGTCCAGTCCTTTTTCTGCCAGCTTCCCGCGCAGATTGTCCGTCCGTCCCTTACTGTTAAGTCCCATGATGTACTTCCTTAGAATTTAGATATTAGTTATTAGTATTTGGTTACTAGATATTAGTATTTAGAGTTTTGTCTTTTTCTGCCAGTGGGTGTGCCGCCAGGTATACTTTCTTCGCCTGGGCTTTACTGACATGAGTGTATATCTGCGTTGAACTAAGGCTGGCATGGCCCAGTAGCTCCTGAACCACCCTCAAATCTGCGCCTCCGTTCAACAAGTGTGTGGCAAAGGAATGCCGTACCATGTGCGGATGGACGTCTTTATCGATGCCTACCGACTTAGCGTAATAATGTACCAGGCTCTGTACGCTGCGTACCGTCAACCGGCCGCCATCCTGGTTTAAAAATACCGCCGGGTCGCCCCGCTTGTTCAGCTTAGGCCGGCCTTGTTCCAGATATGTCGTTAATGCTCTGGCTGCCGGATCCCCCATCAGAACAATACGTTCCTTAGCCCCCTTTCCCCACACCCTGATTTCTTTCGTTTCCCGGTCAACCTGGCTTACATCAAGTCCCGCTAATTCACTTACCCGTAAACCGGAGGCATACAGCAGTTCCAGGAAAGCCCGGTCGCGCATGCCGGCCGGCTTTGTAATGTCCGGGGCTTCAACCAGCCGCGCCGTTTCCTCCTGGCTCAGGAAAACCGGGAGCTTGCGGTCCAGTTTCGGCGAGGATATCGTGGCGGCCGGACTGACCGAGACCAGTTCTTCCCGCTGCAGGTACCTGTAAAAAGAACGGACCGCTGAAAGTTTACGGGCGATGCTCGTCCGGGCAAACCCGTTCTCCATCAACTGGTACAGGTAATCGCGCAGAACATCCTTGTTCACTTCATCCAGGGATTTGATGCTTTCACTCTTGAGAAACTCGAAAAATTCCCGCAGGTCGGCGTCGTAATTGCGCACCGTATACCGGGACGCATTACGCTCGACCTTCAGGTAATCGATGAACTTATCAAAAGCATCTGGCATTTCCGGTTCAGCTCAATTTCGCCCGGTAATCGCATTTGGTACACTTTATGTTTTTTTCCCGGTAAACCGTGACCAGGCTGCCGCATTTCGGACATGGCTCCGGCAGCGGCTTTGAATTTATAGCAAAATCGCAGTTGGGATAATTACTGCAGCCGTAAAATACCTTCTTTTTCTTACTCATACGCTGGAGCAAGTCGCCGGTCCCGCATTTCGGGCACTTGACGCCGGTCTTTTTCTGGAACGACTTGGTATATTTACAGTCCGGATATCCGGAGCAAGCGATGAATTTCCCGAAACGGCCGCTCTTTACCACCATCGGTTTACCGCATTTCGGACAGGTCTCGTCCACTACTTCATCCGGTAGTTTCACCTTCTCCATTTCTGAAGTAGCTTTTTCCAATGTGATCCGGAAAGGTGCGTAGAACTCGCCTATGGCGCTGACCCATTCCCGCTTGTGCTCGGCGACTTCATCCAGTTCGTTCTCCATGCGGGCGGTGAATTGGATATCGACGATATCCGGGAAATACTGTGCCAACAGATCGGTGATGATTACCCCCAGTTCGGTCGGCTTCAGGCTTCCCTCCACCTTCCCCACATATTCCCGGTCCCGCAGCGTCGAGATGATGGGGGCATATGTCGAAGGGCGGCCGATGCCGTATTGTTCCAGTGTTTTGATTAGTGTTGCCTCCGTATACCGCGGCGGCGGTTGGGTAAAATGCTGTTCCGGGAAAAGCTGTTTCAGGTCCAGCGGATTCCCCTCTTCCAGAGTCGGCAGTTTCCCTTCTTTTTCCTCTTCCTCGGTATCTTTACCTTCCGTATAGACCAGGATGAAACCCTGGAACTTGTTTACGGAACTGCTGGTCCGGAACAGGTAATTCGCCCGCGGTTCTAGCACACTTCGCTTCGATATCGACGGTGACGTTATCGAATACTGCGGCCGACATCTGGCTGGCAGTCATCCGTTTCCATATCAGGTCGTACAAGCGGTACTGGTTCCCGTTCAGAAATTGCTTGACCTGTGACGGTTCCCGATACATCTTGGTCGGCCGTATCGCCTCGTGGGCTTCCTGGGCCCCCTTCACCGTGGCCGAGAAGGTCCGGGCATGTGCCGGGACATATTCCTTGCCGTATCTTTCTTCGATAAATTGCCGGGCTTCCGCCAGCGCCGGCCGGGCGACATGAGTAGAATCGGTACGCATGTAGGTTATCAGGCCAACACTGCCTTCGTCACCCAGGTTCAAGCCTTCGTAAAGCTGCTGCGCAATCGCCATGGTCTGCTCGGCTGTGAACCGCAATTTCCGCCAGGCTTCCTGCTGCATCGTACTGGTGATAAACGGGGGCGGCGGCTGCCGGTTGTTCGTCCTGGCCTTGACCTTTAAGACGGAGTAACTGGCTTTCTCCAGTTTATTCTTCAAGCCGTCTGCTTCGTCGCTGTGGTGCAGTTCTACCTTGCTGCCGTTTAGATGTCCCACCAGGAGGGCACGGAAAGCTGTATTATCTTCACCGGTTTTCCTGGCCAATTCGGCTTCAATGGACCAGTATTCGACCGAGACGAATTTCTCAATTTCGCGTTCCCGGTCCACGATGATGCGCAGGGCAACCGACTGCACCCGGCCGGCCGACGTTCCTCGCCGGACCTTGCGCCATAATATCGGGCTTATCTTGTAACCAACCAACCGGTCCAGCACCCGCCGCGCCTGCTGCGCATTGACCAGGTCCATATCGATGTCGCGCGGGTGTTTGAAAGCTTGCTGGATCGCTTCTTCCGTTATCTCGTGAAAGACCACCCGCCGGAACCTTTTGCTGTCGGTATTGGTTATTTCCGCCAGATGCCAGGAAATCGCTTCGCCTTCGCGGTCCGGATCCGTGGCCAGGTAGATCGTCGCTGCTCCTTTAGCTGCTTCTTTCAGTTCCTTGACCAGTTTATTTTTCTCGCGTGGGACCACGTATTTCGGGGTAAATTCGTTTTCTACATCCACGCCCAATTGGCTCTTGGGCAGGTCCCGGATATGGCCCATGGATGCTTTCAATTCGTAATTATTGCCTAAGATCCTTGATAAAGTACGTGCTTTGGCCGGGGATTCGACAATTACCAGACTTTTCTTCATATTAATTACTCGACTTCGACTCTATAATCTTCTCTTACCTCGCGGGCTAGCGTGTAAGTCATCGCTCCCATATGTTTGATCATGCCTTTAAGTTCCATCATAGCCAGTGTACTGCTGACGGTCGCGGCCGGCAACCCCGCCGCCCGGCATATCTCATCGATATGGGTTGGCTCCGTGCCCATTTGTTTTAGCAGTATTGCTTCGGTCTCCGTCGGCGGTATCAACTCCTTCATTTCTATCTGATGTGCTGCTGTCATGAGATTTAATTCCTCCAGGATATCCTTATAATTGGTCACCAGCTTGGCTCCTTCCTGTATCAACCGGTTCGTTCCCAGGCTCGTTCGAAGACAGAATGCTGCCCGGGATGGCAAATACCTCCCGGTTCTGCTCCAGCGCCATCTGCGCCGTGATCAGGGCACCGCTTTTTTCCCCGGCCTCCACCACCAGCGTTCCCAGGCACAATCCGCTCATGATCCGGTTGCGCCGCGGAAAATTTTCCGAATGCGGTCGGATGCCCAGCGGATACTCGCTGATCAACGCGCCGTTCTCCATTATACGCTGGGCCAGGCCTTTATTTTCCGGCGGATAAATGGTATCCAGGCCGCTGGCCAATACCGCCATCGTCCGGCCGCCGGCTTCCAGGGCCGCCTGGTGAGCATAGGTATCGATGCCCCGGGCAAGCCGCTGACGACGGTTATCTTACCTCGGGCCAGATCGGCAGCAATTTCTTCAGTAACCTGCCGTCCGTAAGTGGTAGCCCGGCGCGTTCCTACGACTGCCAGGCACCATTCATCATCGGATATCGATGTTCCCCAGTATGTAAAGCACCGGGGGATAATCGTAAGTCTCTTTAAGCCGGGCGGGATAGCCCTGGTCATGGAAGGTGAAAGCCTTCACTCCCGAGCGCTCCATCTTCTCAAGTTCGCGCTCAGGATCTATCTTCGGACGGTCATTGATGATAGTTTTAACGAACCAGCATCAAGGCCTGATTTTTGTATCTCGGACCCACTGGCTTTCCAGGCTGCCTCGACGCTCCCGAAATAGCTCTCCAGTAGCCCCATCCTGACCCGGCCGATGCCCGGTATCAGTGTAAAGCTAACCCAATACTTCAGGTCTTTATTTTCCATCTTAAAATTGTAGTTCCCGAAACAAAAGGTATTCTAACACCTGAGTGATAACAAGAACAATCGGACATACGTAATGGGGGTTGTTTTTTAACTAATAAAAGTAAAGGGTAATAATACTTTTGAGGGAAACTTTCGGTAAGGTTACTGATGTCCGTTGCGAGATTGACTGCCTTCTTATATACTTCCAGATTCTCAAAAAGAAGGGCAATCATTCTCCTCTATTGTTCTATTTCTCTAGTCTGGCGGAGAGGGTGGGATTCGAACCCACGGTCGCCTTACGGCGACACACGCTCTCCAGGCGTGCCTGTTAGGCCACTCCAGCACCTCTCCGCATGTGTAAAAAAGGGAAAACTGGCTACCGCTGGTTAAAGGAAAGCCAGTCCTATTATCTCTTTTCTATCGTCAAATGTCTATCTATTCTCTGTTGTTACAGCTGGCGGAGAGGGTGGGATTCGAACCCACGCTCCGCTTGCAGCGGAGACCGCTTTTCGAGAGCGGCACCATGAACCACTCGGACACCTCTCCACTAACAGCTATTAAGGTTCTTTTGATATCAACGTAACATTAATTGACATAATGTTAAGGTCGTTTCTAACACAAACGGATTAATTATACTTGCCGTATGAGATGACGTCAAAACAAAAATACATCTGAATCACGATTTTGTTGTGCCCGGAATACGGGTGGTAAATGTACAAGACGGCATTTATATATCCCTGCATACGAAAAAGGGCTGCTAAGGCCCTTTTTCAGGGGGTAGGATGCAAATACCATGGTTCGGCATTCCCCGGACGGTATTACAGCTTTTTCAGGATAGATAAAGCCCCTGCTGGAGTCATCCCCTTAAACATCCAGATTATCTCGTCGACTGATTTGTCCTTTACTAATGCTTCGATTTGCTTCAGCGACAATTCTTCAAAACCGGGAACATTTACTACACCGATGCCTTTACATTGCGGACATACCTTTTCTTTTACTTTATCCGGTCCTGTAGCAATTTTCCCGGGTGGTACTTCCGGCGCTTCCAGTATCGTAATAATTCCCACGCCGCTGCATTGTGGGCAACGCTTTGGATTGATTTTTTTCGTCCCAAATAAGCCCATAATTCACCTCTTTGCAGTCTATCTCTTCAAGTATCAAACCAGGAGTCGCGACTGGTTTGATACATATTACGCAAGCGGGAATAATTATACTTGCCGTGGGAGATGCCGTCAAAGCTGGAATATATAGTTGAGGCTGTATATGTTTCGATACTCAACCCCAAATCAGGAACATGCACAATCCAATACCGAGTAAAAATATTCCACAGATCGTCCAAAACGAAAACCGCTTTTTACTTAATAAACTGACCGCGGCCATAATAAGTCCCGCTGCCATCATGATAGCGGCCAATAATACCGAAGATACAACTTCTGTTATGGTTACGCTGTTAAACATCGTCCGTATTATATCACGACTGTATATTGTTACAAATGACGATTGTGCAAATATCGCATCATTTTCCCCTCCCGATTGACAGTATCCCGGTAAATTTGTATTATTTAGACGCGTCTAAATGTTAGATATGTCTAAATTTTAAGGGCAGAATTATGAGTAAAAATGTCGAAGATTATTTAAAAATCCTTTATTCCATCACTCTAGATGGTAAAGCTGCCGGTACTAATGAAATATCCCGGGAACTGCACGTAGCACCATCTAGTGTTACCGTGATGCTTAAAAAACTAGATGATAAAGGATATCTCGAATACTCTCCTTATCAAGGAGCCGTCCTGACTAAAACCGGCTATCGTTTCGGGGAAAAAATCACCCGCCGGCACCGCCTCCTCGAGTGTTTTCTGTACCTTGTTCTGCACCTGGACAAAGAAAAGTTACACGATCAGGCTTGTGAAATGGAACATACCCTTTACGATGATACCGAGCGGTCTTTATGTATTGCTCTCAAACACCCTCCGGTATGCCCCGATGATCAAAAGGTGATTCCTCCCTGCGATCTTGAGTTTAGTAGCTGTGAAGAATGCCTGAAATGGGGTAACCGCAGCATCGAAAAAGTCGACCGGCGTCAAACAGATTTGATCGCTATCTCATCTTTAAGACAAGATGAATTAGGCCGCGTAGCTTTTATGCGGGGAGATATCAAGTTCTTACACCGCTTATCAGCATCAGGTCTGTCTTCAGGAGCCGTGGTCGGCATTACCCGCCTGACATCGCCTGCTGCCCCTATTGAGATTACTATCAATGGTTCCCAGGTTACGCTTAACCGGAATATCGCCCTTAATATCTTCGTTGAGAAGCAGGCAGCACGAAAAACAGAACCACAGGCTCAGATCACTCTTACCACCATAAATACCAGGCTTGAAGAACGCAATCGCCAGAACAATGTTATTAATGAAACGAGAGTGCTGCTGCAGTCTTGTTCTACCTTAAGTGAAATTCCTCCCATCGTCACTGCCGGTATTGCCAGGCTATTCCCGGATACCGATGGGGCGTTATTCCTGATGAATAATTCCCGTACTTTCTTACAATCTGCGGCAGCGTGGGGCAATTATTCTGAAAAAGTAGACGGCAACATTTTTGAACCGGATGCTTGCTGGGGATTGCGGCGCGGCCGTATTCATGAGGTTGAAGATATCAAGATTGGTCCGTCGTGTCTGCATCTCAAGAACCCGCCGTCGGCACCGTATATGTGCCTGCCGTTGATCGCCAAAGGTGATATCCTGGGCTTATTACATTGCCGGATCAGGCCTTCTAGTATGCAAGAATCCTCACTAAATACTATTGCCTACTTAAAGGAACCTGCCTTAGTTTTCGCCGAATATATCTCCCTCTCCATCGCCAATATCAAACTATGGGAAAGGCTTACCGACCAATCCATCAGAGACCCCTTAACCGGCTTGTTCAACCGGCGTTACATGCAGGAAGCCATACAGCGTGAGATCCTTCAGGCGAATATCGAGCAAAACAAGATAGGCATCATCATGGCGGATATCGATCACTTTAAGAAATACAATGATACTTATGGGCATGAAGCCGGCGATGAGTTGCTGATAAAGCTGGCTGACTTTTTTAAGTTGGAAATTCGAGGGTCGGATATTACCTGCCGGTACGGTGGAGAAGAATTCCTGCTGATTCTACCCGATTCGTCCGCCGAAGGTACATATAAACGCGCTGAACACTTAAGAGAAGCGGTTAAGGAGCTAAAAACATATTTCCACGATATACTGCTCCCCCCCATTTCCTTATCATTAGGAATTGCGGTTTATCCACAGCACGGAACGAATTATTTTGAACTGGTCCAGGCCGCCGATACTGCCCTTTACCAGGCAAAAGAGCAGGGCCGTGATCGAGTGGTTATCAGTAGTTCATCCCGCTGACACAGCAACTTTTCCTGTTGATAGCCGGGAAATTACCGGTTTTTTTAAATGTCAGAAGCCCGGGCGGAACCGCCCGGGCTTCTTTTTGGAGCAGTAAGAAGAGTTATAATAATTCTCTTCTAATATTTGATTATATCCGGTGATTTCCAAAACGGTCAGGGGTAAAATCAAGATTTTTGTTTGCATTATCCTGCCTGTTTTTTCTGTACCAGCCTCCCCCAGATATAAAACCCCAGCGCGGAGGCGATTCCCACCGCCCCGATTATCCCCCAGAGCAACTGCGGTTTATCTGTCAGGTTATCTAACAAGACCCCGCCGAACAGCGGCGATAATGAGAACCCGATCGTCTGCCCTAACGTGAAAAAACCCATGTAGCGCCCCCGTTTATCTTCCGGCGCTGATTCCGCGACTACTGCTGACGATATCGGTGACAGTGTTACTTCCCCGGCTGTTATCAATACGATCGTTAGTATCGACCAGTTAAAGCTGGTGATCCACCCCAGTGACGCATATCCGATCACGTAGAACAGGCTGCCTAAAACCAGGCCTCTGGCTTTACTCATCCGGCTGACCAGCCGGGTGACCGGGTATTGGAACAGCACCACCATTATCCCGTTGGCCGTCAACAGCAAGCCGTATTGTTTCATCGTAAAACCCAGTTCGTTGACGGTAAAAACCGACAACGTGGTCCCCAGGTGCCCGATCGATAACACCAGCAGGATACACACTAACGAAAATATCAGGAACAGCCAGTCCCGCCCTACCGCTATCGTACTTCTCAGGTCAACCTTGGCTCTGCTACCCCCGAACGACTCCCGCAGGAAAAAGTAGACCAGTACCATGGTCAACAGGCTGACGATGGCCGAAATGCTGAACAGCCAGCCGTAGGACACGTAATCCATCAGGTACCCCCCGATGGCCGGGCCGATAGCAAAACCGAGGTTCCCCCCGATACGCACCACCGCATAGGTCTCTGCCAGCCGGTTTTTCGGCGACAGGTCGGCAACGATGGCTGCGGTCGTTGGCCCCACGGTACCGTTGATGCTGCGTGTGGCAATGAAAATAAGAATGATCGACCATAATGGCGCCGAGATCCCGATCAATACCGCTTGTACAACTGATGTCAGGGTACTAACGCCGGCGATGGCCAGTAACAGGCGCCGCCGGCCGAACCTGTCCGAAAGCATCCCCCGACCAGGTTGGTTGCCCCGCTGCACAATCCGGCCGCCAGAAATATCATTCCTACCAGGCTCATCGACATGCCCCGTTCGCCGTTCAGGTAAATCGCCAGGAAGGGCGACGCTGCCGACCAGCCGATCGTCAACAGCATGTCCAGTCCCGTCATCAGCCAGATGCTGGACGGAAAACGCTCGATCACATCTTTCTTGATTAGCTTTAGCGGTTTGCTCATTTTCGTAAACTACCAGTATATCACTTCACAGCTTGATGATAACGGAGCTGTGATTTAGGGACAGTCGGTGTATATAAAGAAACGGTTTCTTCACTCCATTCAGAATGACCTATTGGGTAAGAGGTCGTCTGAAAATCAAAATTTACCCCATTCCCACGGAAGTTCCAACATCGTGTTGTCCGACCGCAGTCGGCGGAATCAAGAGCTAGGTACAATATCAAGTATCTGGACTCCCGATCAAGTCGGGAGTGGGTACTTTTCAGACAGCCTCCATGGGATGGATACAGTCAGGATCCTACTGTCGCTGAAAACAGAAAGAGGGCAGGTGCCTTTCCTGCCCTCTATTGGTTACTGTTACCAGCTTCCGTAAAGGTTACCGGTATACCCCGTATTCGTGTGTGAAATCGATCATCGCTTTCAGGTTTTCCGGCTTTACTTCATCAGTCGAACTGCGGGGCGACAGTATGAAACCACCGTCCTTGCCCACCGTATCGATCAGGTTCTTACAGTAGTCCTTCACATCCTGGACTGTCCCCGTCTGCAGCAGGGACGACGGTACGTTGCCCTGGATGCAGATATGCCCTTTCAGTACATCTTTGGCCCGCTGGATATCGGTGGTATCCAACCTGGCCAGCATCTTGCCCTTGGGGAAATCAAGCAGGTATTCCAGCTTCGAAGTGAAGTTGCCTTCAAAGAAAACACAGGGTGTCCCGCCTCGTTCGATCAGGGAGTGGATCAATTTCTTGAAGGTCGGCCAGTAGAACTTATCGAACTGAGCTTTGGACATGAAATCATCCGAACCCCGGGTGACCGTCATGAATAACCGTATGTTACCGAATTCGTTCGGCGGCGGTAACGGCCGCGCCGTGGTAAGCTGCAGTAATTTTTCGCAGGTGGCGATTACTTTATCCGGTTGGCGGTAGAGGTCCATCATGGTGCCTTTCATACCACGCATCGAGTGCGATATCATGTCGAACGGGGGGCCTGACCCTCCCTGGTAATACTGCGGAAAACCGCAGTCCAGCATCATCTTATTGAACTTTACCTGCCGCTTCATCCATTTCCGCATCTCCCGGCCCGTTTTCTGCAGGATTTTGATCGCTTTATCGACTCCCGGATCGGTCAAAGCCATCGCCAGCCCCTGCGCCCCCATGCCGCCACCCATACTGTCCAGCTTCGGCAGATTTGCCCAACCGGTTAGATTTTCACTGGAACGTGATACCATGGTGCGGAACATGAAGTCTGTCGGATCGTTCAGATAGGCATCATAGTCTTCCGCCTGCATATACTCGATTTCGATGGATTGATGGCCTTTGTAAGGGTCGACCCCATAACCCGGCCAGCGGAGATTATTCGGTTTCAGTATTTCCAGGGCTTTTCCCGGTGTAAAACCCTGGTGATATATCATGTCGGCATGATAATCAAGGAGGGTCTTCTGATATGCCGCCAACCAGGCATCAAAATCATAGTAAGCTGCCGATGACGGAATGCCCGCATACTTCGCCGGGAAATATCCCAGGCCGCAGATAATGGGCACCCGGTCGGTCGGCTGTAAGTGGATCGCATCGGTGATGCGCTTCTCCTTTTCCACGATCAGTTGCCGAGCTGTCTTGCCCTGCTCGAGCTTTAATGCCATGTAGTCTCTCCTTTATCTTAACAAAAATAATGGCGCTGGAACCGGTAGATGCGCTCCATTATAACATAATCACGGCTGCGCCTTGCATCTTTCGAATCTGGTTCGACCTCCATCCCCTTCCTTTACGCCGATCGTGTTTTTAGTATTTTTGACTTTTTTTCTGCTGCCGTGATAGAATATCGTCGTAAACTCCGAAGCTGGTATGTCTAAACCATCTTGACATGATATATCAGCCGGTTGGGCTTCATTGAAGAAGCCCCAAGGGCATGTAGCGGAAACGCTCATACCTCCCGTGCTAGGAAAGGAGATAGCTTGAACTGCCGTTGTACTGAATATCTTCGAATTGTCCCTTCTCGTGAATTCCTGCATATCTCCGGCGCGTCTGCCGTCTCTTTCACCGGCACTTTTCGCCCTTGTCTTTTGCGGTTTATTACCTCCCCGAGTTCGGCCGGTTATTCCCGCACTGAAAACAGCCTACCTGAGAATATCCTGCCCGGGGTATTCTCTACTACTCCCTCCTTTGCATATGCAGCTAACACGGGACCGGATGTAGGTCTCCAGCCGGCATCCGGTCCCCATGCTGCAGGGGACCCATGCTGCATCATCCCATACCTGCGGTTAAGGAGTGGTATTGACTCTCATCAAAGACGGCACCGCGGTTAGTCGACCGCAATCATTACACTCGACGCCTTGATTACGGCATATGCCGTCTTGCCGATGCCTAACTCCAGGGTTTCTGCCGAAGTCTTGGTGATGATGGAAACGATGTGCTGCCCACCGGGTAACTCTATCACTACCTCTGAATTTACCGCTCCCGGTGTGATTTTTACTATTTTACCCTTTAGTTGATTCCGTGCGCTTATTTTCATGTCTTTTCCCTCCCTTTGCTTTATTCAGGCCTCATATTGATTATAGTTAATAGTGTTTTCCGGAGACAGTTAACGGCTCAGTAAACCGACCCGTCGTCCTGCGGTTCATACCCCAATTCCGCCCGGGCGTTGCTGATGTCCCAGAATGCTCCCCGGTTGTTCGATACCCCGTAATAGATGCCGAACGGGACCTTCGCTTCCAGGCTCCTCCTTACCAGTTGCACCAGGTCACGGTAGCTGAGCCAGGTCTTGCGGAAACGCGGGTTTTGTCCCGGATTATCGTCCCGTAGTACCGAACCTATCCTCAGGCAGACCGACTCTATTCCCCACCGGGCACAGTAAAACCTGGCCAAAGCTTCGCCGTATGCTTTACTGGCCCCATAATCGCTGTCCGGCCGTATCGGGTCGCTCGTTTTGATGACTACCGGTTCGGCCTGGGTATGCGGGTATAGGTCCCGGCCGAATCCCTCGTACGCTCCGGTGACGTGATTGGTGCTGGCAAATATTACCCGCCTGACCCCGGATTCACGGGCAGCTTCATAGATATTGTGTGTGCCGATGATATTCGACTGCAGTACCGACTCCCAGCCGGCATCTACCCGCGGGTCGGCTGCCAGGTGTACTACGTATTCCGCTTGGACCTGGTGGAAAACTTCCTTTACCTGCTGATAATCGGCGATATCCCCTTTTAGTATATGGTCCGTGAACGGGCTGCGCCGTGCCAGTCCGTATATCTCATAGTCTCCGCCAAGTTTGTCCTTCAACACCGAACCGACGATACCGTTGATGCCGGTTATCAGCAGTTTTTTCTTGCCCATGGTCCGTTCCTTGTTGCTTTCTTATCGGTGCCCATTATAACTCATTCCCCACGGCATATCATTTACCCTTATCACCGGCCAAATAAAAAGCCCCCGGGTAGTACCCGGGGGCTTTGCTAAGAAGATTAGTTTATTTCTTTTACTTGCGTCCTCGGTTATACAACATCACGCCACCGATTCCGATTGCCAGGCCGCCCACTACCAACAGTATGATTAACAACCAGCTTGGGCTGCTACTACCCGGCTTCTTATCAGGTTCGGCGGGTGTCGTCGTCGCCGGTGGGGCTTCGTACACTGTAAATACAGCTTCATTTCCGTTGATTTCTACTTCATAATCGCCTGGAAGCTCCCGGCTTACCGTGAAGGTAACCGTCTCGCTGCCGCCGGCCTTGACCATGACCGTCCTGGAAGACTCTACGATGTTGTTTATCTTCAGCAATACCTCATATTCGCCGTCTATTTCACCGGTGTTGCTTACCCTGGTCGATACTGTGACTGCTTCACCTTGTAAAACCATTACCGGGTTGACCGATATTCCCGATATGCTGAATTTCGCCGGAACCAGGGCTGGCTGGGTGGTTTGCGGCGGGGCGGCTTTCTTTCCTGTCAGGGTATAAAGGCTGAAATGCTCGATCTCCACCGTCACACTATTCTCCGCCTTGTTCACGTTTCCAGTCAGGATTTCCCAGGTTTTCTTCTCGCTGTTGTAAACAGCGACCTTCAGACTGTTCAGGTCGGCATTCTCCGGCAGTGTTTCCGGATCGAAATATATCGTCATCGGAACAGCCGGAATAAAGATAGCCCCTTCAGGTGTAAATTCATAGACTGAACCTACCACGAAACTGCCTGACGGAGCTGCCGCCGGGTTGTTCACCGGCACTATTTTCACACTTTTCAACTGGGTCTTGTCTTTTGTTTGTGCCAGGACTCCTTTGGCAAATTTGATCAACACCTTCCCGTCCTCGGATCTGGCTTCCCCGGGCAGGTTGAACAAACCGTCGCTGTTGGTAAAAATACTCAAGTTGGTGATGCCCGGCCCCACCGGCCCGCCACCGCCGCCGCCCCCCATCCGCCAAACCCGCCGCTTGCCTGGGCAGAGATCGTTGGCCCGCTGTGATTTCGATATCACCCAGGGCCGTGTGGCTGGCATTATCGGTTGCACTGAAAGTATAGGTATGGCTGCCGACCGTTAGGCTGCTGCCTGATACCTCGAAAATAAAGACCTGGTCGGTTGTGTAGTTGCCGCTCTGGCCGGTAGTCCAGGTCATGTTGTCCAAGGCCGTGCCGTCGATGACCACATTTATCGCGGCCGGCGGCAGCCCTTGCGGGTGCCGGTAATTGATCGAATATATATATTTACCGTTCTGGTAGCCCGAAGCCGGGGATACTGCCCCGTAGCTCAATACTGGGGAATACACGGAAATATGGAACGGTCCCAGGTGCTGCGGCGAACTCCAGTTGCCCGCATTGTCTTTAGCCTTGATGTGGAAGTAGTACCCCATCCCGTCCACTAGTTCTGTGGTGTTGTCCGTTGTCTGATTATCGGTATTGATTACTAAATCCGGATTTGTTGTCGGCGACTGGTCCCATTTGATGGCATAGCCAGCTAATCCGGAAGAACCATCAGTGGCTGTCGTCCAGCTAACTGCAACAGTATTGTCACTTGACCAAACTCCTGTTTGGTGGCTGGTACTGGTCAAGTTGTCGCCCGATCCGGTGGGTGCCGTGGTATCGATGGCATATGGCCCGGCATGTGCTGTCAGCCCCCAGTTCCCCGCCTGGTCTACCGCTTTGATATGGAAGTAATAATTGTTGCCGTCGGCTAAAACCGGGCTGGTTAATGTCGTTACATTGCCGGTGTTTTTTTCATTGGACGGGTTAGTCGTATTATTATTATTCCAAACGATGGCATATCCCGTTACCCCACTCCCATTATCTATCGCTGCTGTCCAATTGACCGTTATCCGGTTAGAAGTAGACCAGTTATTGGTATGGGTTGAACTTGTCAGGTTATTAACACTAGTTGGATTTATCGTATCTTTAAAGAAGGTCCATTCCCACTCGCCCGCTTCTCCTTCTTCTTCACCGTCATCGTTCGTAGCCATGAAATATATACAGTGTTCACCTTCGTCTATGTTGTCGAACTCAGATTGCGAAACACTCCAATCATCACTACTCCATAATGTGGTATTACAGGAAGTAAACAATGCCGTCCAATTTCCCGAGTAATAGCCATCGATCTGGTAAAATCCGTCATCCAGACCAATAATATCGTTAAAACTTAAACTGGATATCAGGGGATCTGTAGAATACCAACGTCCTTCAGGTTCACTTATTTCTTCCATTTGAGGTATGGGCGTCGAAAGGAAATTTAGTTGCGTACCTAAAACAGTTCCATCTCCAGTCGCTTTTGCTCTGAAATAATAAGTCTTCCCGGCTGATACAGTAATATTTGCGCTAAAATATCCGGTGTCTGTCATTGCTTGCGGCGTCGTCTCGGACCAGTGCTGTGGATCCATTCCCCACAGAAAAGAAACGTTTACCGGGTTTTCCGTACCCAAAGATGTTAGTTCTCCATTCAGCATGGCAGAGGTGGTAGTAACATTCGTTGTAGTTAGAGAATTTACAGACGGAGCCCTATTTACATTATCTACGGCTTTTTCAGCATCCGCCCTACCGTTTCCCCAAACGTAATCATATCCGGCGGTTCCTTTATCGATAGCATTATTCTTGATTAAGCTAGAGACTTCAACTGCCGTAAGCGTCAGATCTGCACTCCATACCAGGGCAGCTACGGCGGCGATGTGAGGAGCCGCTGCCGAAGTACCATAGAATGGATTACTGAAATGACCAAGGGTCCCAATTTTTGTGTTAACTCCGTCTATTCCAGTGATATTGGGAAGTTGTCGTTCTTGAAACGACGGAAAAAAAACCGTACCTGGCCCTTGTGAACTAAAATATTCGATTGTATCAGGAGTCGCTGCTGAGGCTGCTGCGCATGATAATACTTCCGGGATGGCTTCATGCCCAATAATACTATTCGAAGCTACTACATATTCCAACGAGTTACCATACCATACATGGTAGTCGAAAACGATAGATGCTCTGGCACTAGTTGTACTATATTCAATTATAGATAGGAAAACCGTTTTATCAGAACCGCTAGTATTTGACCAGCTAAAATATTCATAGGGATTGCCGCTTCCGGTCTGAGATTGGTCTGAACCATTCAAGAAATTACCACCAGCGTCGTATAGTACGAAAGCGAAATCATCACCAGACTGGCCCCACCGGTTATTCCACTGCAGTAGAGCAAAGATTCCGCCACCGGCTGGGATCACAAAGCTATTTCCAATGTCATTACTACCATAATTATGAACAAAGGGGTAAGTTTCTTCACCTGTCGCTAAAGGGTTATATTGATGATAATAGTGCCGGAGTGCTGAATTCCCAGCTGAGGTTACATACACTCCACTGTTATTACAATAACTGCGCGCAGCTTGAGCGATTGGTCCGTCTTCGAATTTCGGTTCATTACTAAAAACTAAATCATCGACAATTATGTCACACCCCGTTGCTGCCAAGGTATTGATGGCTGTCACCATATCAGTGGAATCTGAAGGACCATAAAATGCAAGTTCAGATCCTGGCGCCAGGTCATGAATGATTTCCAGCATGGCTGTCCCTTCATCACCGATCCCAGTTTTCCGCACGTCTACTGCTGGAAACATCGGGAGATCGCCAGAAGCGACCGAATCCACAAGATTGCTAACCCCATCAGATATAACCCCTATCTTGATACCAGTACCATTATACCCATACGTTGCTCGAGCTATATCAGCTTTTAATATATTGTCGCCTGCGGAGTTAATTCCTCCAGTATGTAGTAACATGATTCCCGGGTTACCGATACTCGTAACAAAATCCAATCGACTTACAGCCTCGATTTGGTTGTATGGGATAGTACCTTTCACCAAACCGTATTCTGGAATGGCTGTCTCGATATTCATACCTGACATCAACAGTAATTGCCGCTGTTCGGGAGACAGGCTGGAAACCCTGATTTCAACGCTGAACCTACCTGAATTATCTACTTTTACTATTGAATTGGTAAAAGATTGGAATTGCGGATCGATACCTTTTTCCATACTCTTTCTGGCATTCTGGGCTATATTTAGTATTTTTAAATCGATCTTCTTTTGATTTTCTGTTAAGGTCTCTTTTTGTTGTGCGAGTAGTGGCAAATTATCAAGGATTTTCTCATTGATTATATCGATATTACCTTGGTTAACATTTTCTTCAGCTCTAACCGGATATATTATTGTTGAACACGCAATAGTTATTACAGTTGTTAATACCAGTATTGAGGAAATAATAAGTTTCCTTAGTCTTTTGTTTGATGTTTCGTACCTCATCACCCTTCCTTTCTTGTCTTTAACAGTTGTCCGCACTCCCCACGGTATACAAAACAATCAGGCGATTATCGAATTTACTTGAATGTACTTGCAAGGATTCTATTTTACGCTTTATTTCCTTATAATGTAATATTACTCAAGTAATACTATAAACAGTAACTATATAACAATAATAAGCCCTTAAAACATACCTATTCGTGTCTGGTACCATACATTACCCGAACCACAAATTTTTACAGCATCATCGCCACTGAAAACAGCACAGGGGCATACTACTGATAAGTATATTAACCAAAATTGTCTTTTGTAACACTCCCAATTGCTTAAGTAAGGATTGGTGATGTTGAATAAATGAAGCTGTTGTATTACCATTCTTTTAACACTAAGGTATAATTTCTTTAAAGGCGGCTATGACCTGTTATTTTTACATGGTCATCTGAGTAACAGCGAGCCAATGATGAAACCGGCCTTGAGGGCCGGTTTTTAATTTTATTTTTTAAATACCGGACTAAAAAGGCTATTAAAGGAAAAGAGAAAATATATGGTGAAGGGCACGATTTCGGGAATTATTCTTAAGATAGTTTTTTTTGTTGTCGTTATGACTTTAAATATTCCGTTAACTACCGCTCAAGCAACACCTCTAACTCAAGCGAAAATGCCGGACGAGTCAACTACGCTAACAGGCGGTATTAAGAATAAGATCAGTCCGACGTTTCATCCGAATGATGTTCCGGAAGCTGCACCGTTGTACCCCACGGGGAAAATAACTTTTGTATCCAACCGCGACGGCAATGATGAAATCTACATCATGAATGCCGACGGGACAGGACAAACCAGGCTGACGGACAATTCTTTTACCGATGATAATCCTAAACTATCGGTGGATGGGTCCAAGATAGTTTTCAACTCTAACCGTGACGGTAATTCCGAGATTTACTCAATGAACGTGGATGGGACCAACCAGACACGGCTGACTAATAATACGGCTGAGGATGCCGAACCGGCATGGTCTCCTGATGGAAACAAGGTCGCTTTTTCTTCCAATATCAGCGGCAATAGACAGATCTGGGTAATGAATGCCAATGGAAGTAATTCAGTACAACTAACCTTTTATCCTGATCCAGTCAATCCTGAATTATTAACAACTAAATATCAACCAGAGTGGTCAAGGGACGGAAATAGGATCGTTTTGAGTAGTCACGGATTTGGGAATATGTTCTATATCCAGGTTATGAATGCCGACGGTAATAATTTACAGCTGGTTCAAAGCTCCAGTAATGTCTCGATTATTGAAGAACCAACCTGGTCACCGGACAATTTACATATCGCTTTTTTATATAGCGGGTCAGAAGGGGACTTTATTCAGATACTTACTTTAGTGCCTTCTACTGACAATTTATCCGTTCCCCGTTTTAGTAACAGTCCATCATATTCACCTGATGGATCGATGATAGCTTTTCAAACAAATCATGACGGCAACCATGAAATTTACATCATGAATGCCGATGGTACCGAGCAAACCAGGATTACCAATAATCCGGCCGACGACCGGAAGCCGTCATGGTCGATTACAAAAGTGATACCAAACCAAGCTCCAACAAATATCATTTTAAGTAGCGACAATGTCGCCGAGAACAAAGCCATCGGTACTGCTGTTGGAATTCTTTCTACCATTGATCTGGATACTAATAATACGTTTACCTATTCATTAGCCGCAGGGACAGGAAGTGAAGATAAAAGTGCCTTCGTCGTTGATAATAATACCCTACGAACAGCGGCAACTTTCGATTATGAAACAAAAAATACCTATAACATCCGGGTAAGAACGACAGACCAGGGTGGTTTATATTATGAGAAAACCTTTATCATTAAGGTACTTGATGAATTCGAGATCCATAATCAAGCACCGACCGACATCAGTTTAAGCAACAATAGTATTCTAGAAAACCAGAGTACCGGATCAGTTGTCGGCAACCTAAGCACATCCGATCCTGATGCCACAGATTCTTTTTTTTATACTATGGTGACGGGCTCCGGGGATGCTGATAACGCCTTGTTTTATATCAACGGCAACAGCCTGAGGGCATGGGTTGTCTTTGATTATGAAGTAAAAAATACTTATACGATCAGAGTTAAGACTACCGACAGTGGAAACCTATCTCTTGAGAAATCCTTCAACATTTCAGTAACTGACATTAATGAATCACCCAAAAATGGCGGAGATGGAAGCAATTGGGGAGGTTTCACGGGCGGGGGAGGTATTCTATCTGGTCCGGGGATCACAGTATTAATTCCTTATATCAATTATAACGGCCTATTCATGCTTGAAGCCACTGCCAAATCCGATGATGGTAAAGTGAATTTAAATATCGCGAAGGGTATTCTCGGTCGAATCAATGATAATACGGCTCTAAAGAGTGTAAAGATAGTACCTTACGAAAATCCGACTTCACAACTAACAGGAGGCCAATTTGTCGGTACGATTTACCGAACTGTCTCCAGAAGGAGCCGTCTTCTCACCTGAAATAAGGCTGACTATGTTCTTTGATGCGGCTGAAATACCTATTGACATAGACCCAAATAGTTTATATATCACCTTTTTCAACCCCATAACATCACAATGGGAGCAATTAGATAGTGAACACGACCCGAACAAATCTAGTCTAACCACCAAAATCAGCCACCTTGGTTTATTCTGCATCGCCGGAAAGTTATCAACACCAGAAATAAATCCTCCTATTATACCAACTAATGTAGTGTCATCAGCGAAATTTGAAATTATTGATTTAACAGTAAATCCGGCCCCGGGCCAGATAGCTTCAGCCGGCCAAACAACGAAGGTTATAACAGCACAAATTCGCAATACCGGTGAATCACCGGGAGAATATAGTGCAGTACTTAAAATAAACGGAATGGTGGTAGAGATACAACAGGTGATAATCGAAGCTGGCGACAGCAATTTCATAACATTTATAATATCCAGAAATGAACCGGGAATTTATGTTGTCGATATTAATGGTACGTCAACTTCATTCAATATTCAGCAACTCAAACCTACAAATACACTTCCAGAACCAGATATAACTACAGCCTCATCAACTCGACGCGTACCTAGTAATTGGTTGACCATTGGAATTATTGTTTTTGTCTCACTTGCTTTTGTACTCGTGATGATAATTTTTAAGAGACACACTAACTAAAGTTCAGATCCTAAACTTGAATAAATGCAGAGGCTCTCGGAGAGAAGCCTCTGGAAGTCTCTGGTTAATAACTCCATCTTCAATCTTTTATATCAGTTAAGTAGCACTCCTTAACCGGATTCAGGTACTATTCCCTTTTTGGTCTTATACTGATTTTTCCAATGACTAAATATTATTTGGCTAACTAAAGTTAATTTAAGTGAAGATAAATCATCTTGACCTTCGATCATATGCAACCTAAAATTTATTAGTATAAAAGGTGAGGTAAATTTTAAACGAATACCTTTATTTCGAATAAGTATTTCCCTCAGATTCTCTAGTAGTGTACATGAATATAATAGCTTATTTTTACTTCTGAGTGTGATGATTTGTCTATTATTTACTCGATACGGGAATTTGTTATTCAGACTGACTCTATTCGAAAAGCTAACGGCTTCACAGGCCTCTTAAAAGCCGGTTTCCGCTTCGCTTTGAGCCCTGTTTACAAAAGCGAATCATTCTGGCTCACTATTAACAAGATATCCGCTGAATTCAAATCGGAAGCTTCCAAACCACGTATCGATATGAATAAGCTACAATTTAAGGTTGTAACTTCAAACAAGGAAGCTGATCTATTAGAAAATGAAGGCTTTTGTTTCCGCTCCTACCCAACTTATTTTAATCATGGCCTTACAGAGTACAGGAAATGGCTTGACCTCGGTGCCATTGCCTGCTGTACTTTTGTCGACAAAGAGTTCGCTGCCATTAACTGGATTATCCCCTCGAAGAAAACTCAATCTGCCATCAAAGCCGCACCTATTAAAATAGACTATGAACGTAAAGAAATATTTACCCGAAGTGCCTGGTCTAATCCAAAATATAGGGGTTTAGGACTTTTCTACTATACTGGTCGTTGTAGAAACCGGTATCTGTTGGAAAAAGGTTACATTACATCTAAGGGAGTAGTCGGTTTTAGTAATGATAACGGACGAGGGATAACAATTGCCGAAGAATTTGTGATATATGGAACCGGCCGCTTAATACGGATCCTGTGTTGGATGAACTGGCAAGAACGATACTTTAGCAAACCGATCGGTTGGGTTGAAGCTGATAATTACCTCCTTGAATCGAAGAAGAATAAGTATAAGAGAAATGAAAAATGGGAATTTCGAGAAAATTTCATCATTTCACAAAAGCTTAGAAAAAATAATAAACTGTATTTGTAATATCTAAATAAACCTTGATACATTTATCCGTTTGCAGTTACTTTCAGAAAAAACCGTGAATTCCAGATAATTTAAGTATAAATAAGTTATCTTGACCATACAATCACTTCGAAAATAAAATTAATCATAACCAGGGGGCAATGATCCATCATCTTTATTTGGGCGCTTAGGTGATGGTTAGCCAACAGCGAAACCGACCTGCGAAAGGTCGTTTTTTGTTTTCTAATAGAATAATTTACAAACTTACAATATCCGGCATAAAGAAGTCGACTAATGAAAATAAAATTACATGAGATTAATAGAGTACACGCGATTACCAGGGCAATATTAATATTATTATGTGTTTGCTTAAATACAGGATGTACTGTTCACAATTTACGACCATCAGCATCTTTTGATAAATACACCAGTATTTTTTCATGGACACCGGAGGTTACTAGTACCTATGGGTATATACGATATTTAGTAACTAATGGTATATCTTTACCTGTGAATGAAAGAATCTCCATCGCAGTTGCCAATCAAAATACTAGAACCAGTAAAATCATATTTTCTTCCGATTGCGATGGCGATAGTGAAATCTACTTAATATACCCTGACGGCTCCGGTTTAACGAAGCTGACAGATAACACCATTGGTGACTACGAACCAGAATTGTCTCCTCTTGGTGATAAAATAGCATTTTCCTCCTACCAAGAAGGAAACCAGGAAATATATGTCATGAATGCAGATGGTACCGACCTTGTACGACTTACCAATAATTTTGCTCATGATTGGGATCCTACATGGTCTCCTGATGGTACCAAAATTGCGTTCATTTCTGACTGTGATGGTATTAACCAATTATGGGAGATGCAAAGTAACGGAGACGATCCTATAAAAGTCAGCTCTTTCCCAGCATATCATCCAGCATATTCTCCAAACGAAAATAAAATAGCTTTTGTATGTCCGGATATAGCTCCTCAAACAGACGCCGTTTTTATCGTTAAACATGATGGAAGTACATTAAAAGAGCTAACTCGCGGTCATGATCTTGGTAAGATTGCCTGGTCGCCTGACGGTCAAAAGATAGCAGTACCGGGGACCATGCAAAGCACTTTGGTAATATTTAATGTTGATGGCAGTCAAAATAGCAGTTATAAACACGTAAAATACGATCCGGCGTGGTCGCCTGACGGTAAGCGAATATGTTACCTGGACTGTCTGGCAACACCACCAGGGCTCGTAATTATGAATACTGATAATAACGACCAGGTACAGATCACTACTACTACTGACGGCCATCCTTCTTGGCGATAAAAAGATCTGTACTATTATTCTTTAACCCGAGTCAAGATCATTATCCTGTGATACGGTTCATATATAATACTTTGCTTTAACTGTGAAAAGGTAACGATTACTATACAACTACGTGATGTTATATGTTCACTTATGTGGTACAATACAGGGCTGTTATTTATAAGTCTATCAACCCTGTCATAGAATCATTAAGGTAGGATAGTTTATTTGAGTCTCAGGGATAAAAACATAAGATTTTATCTCGATACCAGGCATGAAAAGGCAATGAAGTGTTAAATGGCATAGGGGATATTCACACGGTAAAGATTGGCACAAAACCTGCCGATTCCAACATGATTATTATAGATAAACCACTGATAAAAGACAGAAACTTAGTATTTAAGTTAGGATTCTCTAAGAACCTTAATCAATATCTCCTATCCGATCACCTAGAATTTCAATATGACATCGATATTAGTGAAGTATCCCCCAGTATTTTGTATATCCCTGCTGTGGCGAGCTTGGTCTGTGTGGCATGGGCGGTAGGGGCAGATATCGTTGTTCATGACATCGACGAAACCTACTTAAATTCTTTAATCGAAATAAAGAAGGTCTTTGGCAACTGGTTCACAAGATTCTCGTTTTCGACACAAATACTAACCGAAAAGACCACTAATAACTCATTCCATACCAATAGAGATGCCATATTATATACGGGCGGACTTGACTCTTTGACATCATTATTACGAAATAAAGACCAAAGACCGACAATGATTTGCATATGGGGAGCTTCACATCCTTTCCCGGAAAACAGTAACCCGAAAAAGAAAAGGGAATGGGAAACCAACTTCCAAAATCAGTTTTTCAATGAGTTTAAAATATGTTGTGTTTATACAAACGCAGGTAATATTATCAACGAAAAATTATTAGTCGACCGATACCTAAAAGAAGACATCCATAGCGATGATTGGTGGGAAACAGTTAGCCATGGGCTAACTTTAACTGGACTAACTGCCCCTATTACAGCAGTAGAAAGAACCGCAAATCTCCTCATGGCATCTTCTCATTTTAATGAACCCAATTTACCCCACGGTTCAAGTGTCTTTTCATTGGTTAACATGAAGTGGGCAAATACTAAAGTAATATATGATTCTGGTGATTTATCCCGGCAAGACAAGATAAGGGACATTTTTAAAGGAAATATTCAGTATTATGGATACCTTCATGTATGTAATAACATTAGGTCAAAAAAGCAGAACTGCAGCCATTGCGAAAAGTGCTTTCGCACCATTATCGGGTTGATCATGGAAGGAATCGACCCAAACGACTGCAATTTTTCAGTACATAATGGTATTCTAGATTATATTAAGATATGCCTACAGAAGGGGTGGATACATTTTGGATATGATCAAATTGCAGTTTGGCAAGACATACAAGATCATGTCGCTACCAAATGTAGAATATATAATGCCGATACTTTCTTCACATGGTTCCGTGATTTTAGATTTTCGGAATACGAGTTTAAAGGCAACGGTATTGGTCAACTGATACAGCAATACTTTTATCTTGCGAAGTACGACCTTGCTTTAGCTTCTAAACTAGCAGTAAAATTGATTATATATAGATTGCAGCTAATTACAATTTGGCGTAAAAAAAGTCAGGTACTTCGTGACAATCAATAGATTTAACCTAACTTAGATAACAAGCCTTTATCCAGGACTCATTCAATATCCCAAATACAGAATACTAAAATCAGACCAAATTATAGATATTAATCTACTAATAGTTTATTCAGTGAAATAGTATCATGATTGAACTTTTTCGGATATTATGGGAAGAAACAAAAGATATTTACCAAAAACTAGGGATAACAGGTCTGATAAAGGTTAGCTTTCGCTGTATAATAAGTCCGGTATATAAACGAGAGTCCTTTTATCTTTATGAATACTATATTAAGCCGGACTACAACGAGAACCAAATAATACCGGATATAAACACAAATGACCTTTGTTTCAAGGTTGTGACTTCAAACCATGAGGCAGACAAATTAGAAGATGAAGGTTTTACATTTCGATCGTATCCTACAGTGTTTAACCTGAGACATCGAAACTACAATAAGTGGTTGAATCATGGGGCAATAGCTTGTTGTACCTTCAATAAGAAAGAACTCGCTGCAATCAATTGGGTTATCCTTTCTGTGCAAGTACAAGATAAACTCACTTTTCCACTGGAGGTTGACTATACTAATCATGAATTTTTTTCCAGAGGATCATGGACAAATCCAAAATATAGACATCGTCACATTTACCAATATACGGCAATAAATCGTGACCGTTACCTTGCAGGAATAGGGATATCGAAGCTACGTACTACTATAGGATATACAAATCAAGTCGGTAAATATCTAGTAGAGTCTCTAGGAGGCCGACAATACGGCCGAGCAAAACATACGAGGATATTATTTTGGAAATTATGGCGAGAGAACAGAACGCATGGAATATACTAAGTTGGAGTCAGTAAAAAGCCTATAAATCTGATTATTAGTGTTTATAATCATTTACAGAATTACCGGTAATTTTTCACACAGCCTTAAATCTAGTTTATTACTAAAGGCACGATTATTATCTCATACCAATAATCGTGCCTTCTACTATGTAACACAACCCCTTTTCCCGGTAAGGATATAATTCAGAAGAGAACCCTGAGTATCTGGTTTTCGTTTAACCTATCCTAACTTTTTTCCTTCCTTCATTACTTATGAAAACTATTTTACTATTTTGTCTTAACCAAAAGAGGGATGTACAGAAGTGTACTAAAACGACATACTGTTGATAGATAAGTAACATCCCGGGATTTGAAGACGTGAGGATGTGAGGAGGTTAGGTTGAGAACAAAGATTACAACCGTTCTTTTAATTTTAGTCTTAAGTATAACTTCAAGTAGTTTCTGGATACTGGGGAATTCTCCCGCGGCATCAGCCGCGATTTCAACTCCTGTATCGTCTCAGGTCATTTCAGACTCAGCACCAAGCAATTTAACCCCTGAATGTATGTATTATTATGGAGGTTTCAACGCCACTGTTAAACAACGACTTATATCGACCTTACCCCGGTTCGTGGTACTAAACACTCCGGGTGGTTCTTATAAAGGTTTGATTTCATCTCCTACCCCCTCGGATATCGCAGAGCTTAAAGCGGCAGGAATAAAGGTCCTGTCTTATATATCCACCGGTAACATGGTTAATTTCCAATATGCCAGTGACAGTCCACCAAACAACCGTGCCTTTGTCCGTGGCTGCATTGAAACAGTAGCGGCCGAAGGTTGCGACGGCATATTTTTCGATGAGGGTGGTATTGGCAACTGGCGAGATGTCCTTAACAGGTGGACCGGGACACACGCTGACCGCTACTATCAAGCACCTGATATCGATATGTATGGTAATCCAAATTCATGGGCCGGTTACACGATAGAGGATTATGCTTCGTACACCCACAGCTTTGGTATGATTGCGGTCCTGGGTACCGACTTTAATGAACCCCAATACCTGATACAGAATGTATTTCAAATCTTCGACTATATTTTAACTGATGAGAACTATACCAACAGAGCCCCGGAAGGTTCTGAAATAGGATATGCTTCACAGTGCTGGGTAATAGGATACGGCCAAACAAGTGCTTCAACAGCCGCCCAATATACGAACAATGCCTTAAATCAAGGTTTTGGGGCAGCATACCATTGTGCCAGCTACGGGACGTTAGCTTCCTGGTATGAAAACTATGTCTCCCTCCTGTCTACGGTGCCGGTTCCCGATTCGCCTACGCCGACACCTACACCAACACCAAACCCAACACCTACACCTACACCAATTCCAGTACCAACAACGATTAATCAATATACTCTTAATATCGCTGTTCAGGGACAGGGCACCACTAACTACGGCGCAGGGACAGTCAATATCCCAGCAAACCAAGTCGTGAAGATAACAGCCACGCCAGCTTCCGGTTGGACTTTCCGAACCTGGAGTTGGCCCGGCAATAACCCCGAATACGCCGGTTGGACGGAAAACCCGACATCATGGACAATGGTTGAACCCATTTCCATCGTTGCGATATTCGACCAAGCCTATGTTAATACACCGGAACCCACGCTTTTGACCCCTTCGTTAAAAATTGAAACAACCAATTTACCCGTTGGTCAGGTTGGTAAGGGGTACTATCAAAGCTTAGTAGCCACTGGCGGTACTGTCCCTTATACGTGGACAATAAACTCCGGTATTTTACCTGCAGGATTAACTCTCACCTCAGAAGGTGTGATATCGGGAAATCCAACAATAGCAGGTACCTCAATTTTAAAAGTCCAGGTAAACGACAGTAACAAACCAACCTCTAGTAGTACGATTAAAACACTGTCACTTTCAATCTCAAAAACACTAATAGTAACCACTAATAGAGCCACAAATATAACAAGAAACAGTGCAATATTTAATGGTACGTTGATCGGACAAGGAAGTAGTATCGCAACCTTATCTTTTGAATGGGGAACTGATACTAATTATACAGGCGGAAATGTAATCGCTACACCATCAACCTGGAACAGTTCAGTACCAAAAACATTCAAATACCGCATAAGTAGCCTTAAAAGTAAAACTACGTATCATTTCAGAGCGAAGGCAGTAAATCTTGATGGGACTACAGTCTATGGTAACGACTTCCAGTTTAAGACACCTTAACTTACTGAAATGATTACTATTAACCCAGGATCGTAATTTCCATTTATTACCGAACACTATATCGTACATATTTAAAGTATTCGACCACCTGATAACGAAAAGTAATCAGGTGGTCGAATACTATCTAGGAACTTTTATTAAGATTCAAGGAAAAATCATGATCTTGTATCCTTAGGCAAAATAAAGTGTGAGATTATGAAAACTTCTTTGCGACAACGAAGCCATATTCATGATAACCATATCGGACAAAAGATAAATAAAGAGACGTCATACCAGATTCTTCTTTTTGCTACGTTAGCAAATAGTTATATGGCGAATTTATGACAAGTATGTAGGAGTTAATTATTTTTTCAGGCCTCTCCCGGCTACTAAAAAAACCCAGACGAATATATGGTATTTTATCTCAACAATAGTAATTTATTGAACGAGAATCCATAATCCGTATCGAATAAATACAAACGGAAAATCTCAGCGGAACTAAATTATCAAAACCATCCGTTGGCAGTATTTCTGGATGAGTTTTAGTGTAATCGTCAAATTATCAAGGAATTAACGGGGGATAGATTATCGCCACTTAAAACAACTTTATGGAACGCAAATCAACAATTCGTAAGAAATATGAACGCCGACTTGAAAAATAGGTTGACGGATCTTAATAGTAACATTAATTTTCTCAATAACATGGTTTAGCCGTCTACTGAATTTAGTCATAAAAGCCCCAGGATGAGCACTAATTATACCAAATTATGTTAGGTTATTGCTTTAAACATCGATAAGATGACAACTACGAATAATACTACGACGAAAGGAACAATACTATTGCTAAAATATTTTCAATAGTTATATGAAAAATATCCTATAATCGTAAAAAGTATATATAATATAATGATTTAATGCAGGCTTGGGAGTGATGATTTGTCTATTATTTACTCGATACGGGAATTTGTTATTCAGACTGACTCTATTCGAAAAGCTAACGGCTTCACAGGCCTCTTAAAAGCCGGTTTCCGCTTCGCTTTGAGCCCTGTTTACAAAAGCGAATCATTCTGGCTCACTATTAACAAGATATCCGCTGAATTCAAATCGGAAGCTTCCAAACCACGTATCGATATGAATAAGCTACAATTTAAGGTTGTAACTTCAAACAAGGAAGCTGATCTATTAGAAAATGAAGGCTTTTGTTTCCGCTCCTACCCAACTTATTTTAATCATGGCCTTACAGAGTACAGGAAATGGCTTGACCTCGGTGCCATTGCCTGCTGTACTTTTGTCGACAAAGAGTTCGCTGCCATTAACTGGATTATCCCCTCAAAGAAAACTCAATCTGCCATCAAAGCCGCACCTATTAAAATAGACTATGAACGTAAAGAAATATTTACCCGAAGTGCCTGGTCTAATCCAAAATTTAGGGGTCTGGGAATTTACTACTATACTGGACGCTATAGAAACCAGTACCTGCTTGAGAAAGGCTACCTGACCTCTAAGGGAGTTGTTGGGTTTACAAACAAAAACGGCCGGGGGATTGCAACTGCCGGAGGATCTAAACTCTATGGCACAGGCCAACTGACAAGGATCTTATGGTGGAAGAACTGGGAAGAGAACTATTTTAGTAAACCAATCGAGTGGTCCGAAGCTGATAAATTCCTATCAACGTTGAAAAACATCAGGTGAATTACTACCCAAACCCGGATTTATCAACGATTTTTACTTTACATTTGTAAGTTTGGTATTTAGGAAAAGTATGACTGTACTTTTTCTTTCTAATATCTCAACTTTATATCTCTTTGGCCGCAGTATTTCTCGCAAAGACCTATCTGGATATTTTAAGATATTTCAAGTATCGGAGGATATCGTCCCCACTAACCGTTAGTTGTATCGTTCCTTGCCGGCAAATATTTGCCCGTTCTCAAGCTAACTAAAACCAATACAATTCGTTTTAATAGTAAAATGAGAGAGCATATTTTTTCCTGGCTTTTAGGTATCACATTAGCCTGTCTAATACTTGTATCTCTTGCCGGATGCATTAAAGAAAGTCCGAATGACACTACCATTACGGGTGGGAAAGAAAACTTATCTACCAACTCCGGGACAGATAGTGATGATTTTGCCTTTTACCTGGTAGAAGTCGCCTCCCAGGAAGAAGCTTACGCTGCTCAGGATACCAGCCTGGCGGAACTGAACCTGAAAGAGGAACCTTTATTAACATTGGATGACATTGATTATTACGATTATTCGACGCATTACATCTATCTGAAGAAAACTACTAATATCTTCGGGGAAAATGCCGGGGATTCCTTCGCTGATCCGTTTGTGGTTTTTGCCCGCGGCGAACGGTGCTACCTCGGTTATCTTCTTTCGGGTTTTTCCTCTTTTCTACCGCATGGTCCCTTCATCCCGTTTCCCAGTTTTTTGGCAGCAGATGTGATTCATATTGATAATATGCGGGTTGCCGGCGCGGTAGACTTACGTAACGATACACGTATTCGCGAAGTACTATTACAAGCGGACAAACTCGACCTGGGCCTTAAAGTTACACTTACTGATGCCAAAATCGTTAACCTTACCGATGACACTACGATGAGTTACTCATTTACGGTGGCCAATCTGAGCGATGATGCTTTTTATGTTCCTGATTCCGATAAAATGGGCACTGATATTTTCCATTATTTTACTAACGGCCTGGTACTGAACGATGTTAACGACCAGTACATCTCGATGGGGGCTTCTTTACGATCACATATTGTCCCGGATATTATTGGAAAATGGGATATCGACTGGTTTATCAAACTTGCTCCCGGTGAATCAATAAGCCGGACCGTTTTACTTTCCGGCTACCCCGAGATCGCTGCCGGTACCTACCGCTGCCAGTTTATTTACAGCGGGCCGGGCATGATATCCAAAAAGGACCGGAAGCGCCCCGATGGCCGGATCTGGATCGGTGAAATCGCTTCCGGTAGCATCGAAATCACCGTCGCCAATTGATATACCGCCCGTCTTGACAATTACAAGAATTTGTGTTCTACTATATTCCTGTCTTTAAGCGTTATGAGTTTGCGTTATGGAGGTCTCTCATGAATATTTCTCAATCCCATCCCTGCCGTCAACCCCACCCGGAATTTACTCGCGCAACGAATAAGTCGCACCGGTCCGGCCTGTCCTGCTCGTCCACCCCGCCCCCGGATACCGAAGCTGGTCGTTTCGCGGCCGCCGCGAAAACAAACCGTGCCTGTTTCCCTTTTACCAGCTTCCTTCGTTCCATCATTTTTCGCCCTGCGCTGGATACTCTGCCGACTGTGGTCGGACGCCCCTAAAGTAGAAAGTGAGGTTCGGGGCTCAGAGCGGTTATCCGGAAGGTATTCTTTGGTTTTTGAATTTGGTACTTTGAATTTCCTTAGGATTTTGAGTTTGATATTTAACATTTCTTAAGTTTTTTCCTTGACACTCTTCTTCCCCATCGGATAGACTACGCCGTAACCCGGTTTTTGGTTCGTATTTCTTGGGAGGTCGTAATTATGGAAAACATGTTGCAAGGCCGTGTCGCCGTAGTTACCGGTGCCGGCAACGGCCTCGGCCGGGCCGAAGCGAAAGGCTTGGCCGCCCGGGGCGCTAAAGTCGTCGTTAATGACCTGGGCACCTCACATGACGGCATCGGCATTTCCTCCTCCGCTGCCGACCAGGTGGTCGCCGATATCATCAAGTCCGGCGGCACCGCCGTAGCCAGCTATGACAGCGTTGCTACCGAAGAAGGTGCCAATAAGATCATCCGGACCGCTCTCGATAAATTCGGCCGTCTCGACGTACTTATCAATAATGCCGGCGTTCTCCGTGTCCAACCGGTCGACGAAATTCCCACCGGTGATTGGGACCTTGTGATGAAGACCCATCTCTACGGTACCTTTTATTGTACCCGGGCAGCCGGAAAAATCATGAAACAGCAGAGCTACGGCCGCATTATCAGCACCTCCTCCCACGTCGGTTTTGGCGTTGGCGGCCAGTCTACTTATTCCGCCGCTAAAGAAGGCATCACCGGCTTTTGCCGGTCGGTCGCCCGTGAAGTGGGGCAGTACGGCATCACCTGTAACGTAATAAGACCTATCGCCGCCTGGCGCGGTTCTAAGGGACTTAACCCCACCATGGCCCGGCTCCTTCCCGAAGACGTAGCCGCCCTCGTGGTCTATCTCGCCAGTGAGTCGGCAGGCGATATCAACGGCTGCATCTTTGAAGTCTGGCACGGCCATGTCGGCATTTTCGTCGACCCGCCGCCCGTAGAACAAGCCCTGTGGAAGGACGGTTCCTGGACCCCCGAAGAACTGCAGCGGGTACTCCCGGAAACCCTGACTGAAGGACGTTCGCGGGAAAAACTACCCCCTACCATGCCGTATTTCTTCCGGCACATGAGTGACCATTTGGGACGGCCTGAATAATCTTCCAGTTTTAAATATCCAGGGATATTGCGATAGGATATCGTCAAAAATATTTGACAAAGATGACCTGAAATATCTATCCTATATCTTTTATACTTCTTGTATACACTTGCCAAAGGAGACTGGAAATGGTCAAAATCTTTGACGAAATTTCTAGAACATTCGAAGAATACCTGCTTGTCCCCAATCTCACCACGAAAGAATGCATGCCTGGAAAAATCGATCTCGCCACGGTCATCACGAAATATAAAAGGAAAAATAACCAGGCCGTTAAGTTGAATATCCCCATTGTCTCCGCTGCCATGCAGGCTGTTTCCAACCACACCCTGGCTATCGAACTTTCCCGCTGCGGCGGCCTTTCCTTCATTTTCTGTTCACAATCGGTGGAATTGCAAGCCGATATGGTCCGAAAAGTTAAGGCCTTCAAGGCCGGTTTCGTCAACTCCGACTCCAACCTGAAACCGGATAACACCCTGGCCGACCTGCTTGTACTTAAGCAGAAGACCGGCCATTCTACCGTCGCCGTCACCGATTCCGGGGAACCTAACGGCAAGCTGCTCGGCATCATCACTTCAAAAGATTACCGGGTCACCCGTGACCCCCCGGAAAAGAAGGTGTCCGATTTCATGACTCCCTTCAGCCGTTTAGTTTATGGGAAAGTAGGCATCTCCCTTACCGAAGCTAACGATCTCCTCTGGCAAAGCAAGATCGACTGCTTGCCTGTGATTGACAGCAATCGCAACCTCGTCCACCTCGTCTTCCGTAAGGATTATACCGAACATAAGGAGAACGAGAACGAACTGCTCGACTCTAATAAACGGTTGATGGTTGGGGCTGCCATCAATACGAAAGACTTTGCGGAAAGAGTTCCCGCCCTGGTCGAAGCCGGGGCTGATATCCTGTGCATCGACTCTTCTCACGGCTACACCGAATGGCAAGGTGAGACCCTAAAATATATACGTAAGCAGTTTGGCAACACCATCAAAGTCGGCGCCGGTAATGTCGTCGACCCGGAAGCTTTCCTGTACCTGGTCAAGGCCGGGGCTGACTTTATCAAGGTCGGCATCGGTGGTGGGTCTATTTGTATTACCCGTGAACAACGGGCTATCGGGCGCGGCCAGGCCACAGCGATACTGGATGTCGCTAAAGCCCGTGATGAGTACTGTGCCGAGACCGGCATCTATGTCCCCATCTGTTCTGACGGCGGTACTAACCACGACCACCAGATCGCGCTTGCCCTGGCAATGGGAGCTGATTTTACGATGCTCGGCCGCTACTTTGCCCGCTTCGATGAAAGCCCCTCGAAGAAAGTCGTCGACGGCAATCACTACCTGAAAGAATACTGGGGTGAAGGCACCAACCGCGCTCAAAACTGGCAGCGCTACGACCTTGGCGACGGCAAGAACGCCCTCATTTTCGAGGAAGGGGTTGACGGTTACGTCCCCTACGCCGGTAAATTAAAAGACAACCTCGCCCTGACTCTGGCGAAAATAACGGCTACCATGAGTGCTTGTGGTTCCGCTTCCATTAAAGAATTCCAACAAAGAGCCCGGTTGACCGTGGTATCTCCCCGCACCATCCAGGAAGGCGGCGTCCATGACGTTATTACTAAGGAAGTCGGCCCTGAGCGCTAAGTTCCGATAGTACTAAAGTAATAAATATTGTTACTTATATATACTTTCGGTTTTTAAGGTGTTAGAATTAGTTAAGTCATGGTATTCAGCTAACTGTGGTTAAATGAGAACAGGTGAAAGAGTGTCATCTCACGAAGACTCGAATTTTCCGAACAATAATACTCAGATCAAAGAATTACTACTCCGGAGGGCAAAAGAAAGAGGGGCTTCACTCAAATGGAATGCCAATTCCCTCATATTAGCCTATACCATCCTAGCTTTAACTATCATCTTGGCATTTCGGTCGGTTAGCATCGCTGTGATCGCTCTCGTGGCTGTCTCCGGTTTGGCGATAATTTGGGGTTTCAGTTACCAGCAAGCAAAGAGGATCGAGCGGGATTTTCTTAAAAATGAAATCCGTGATTACCTGGAACTGCTAGCTTCCCGGACACATGAAACACCTAAAGAGATAGCTCCTGCACCGGTTGCACTTCCTGTTGTAGAATCTCCTTTGACCGACAGGGAACTTCAGGTTATCCAACTGCTCGGAGAAGGCCGGTCTAATAAAGAGACCGCCGCTACTTTACATATCAGTGACCAAACCGTCAAGAACCATATCAGCCACATCTTCGCCAAACTTGGGGTTAATGACCGCACTTCGGCTGTCTTGATGGCTATCAGCAACGGTTGGATAAAAAAAACCGAACATGAACATTTCAAGCCGGTACTTGACAAAGATCTCTAACCGGATTTAGACTTTAGTCAACTGAATATTTTTAAAGGCTACGAACGAGATTAGTAAGCCGCCAGCGGAGCCCAGAGAGCCGGGTGAGGTGTGAGCCGGCGCTAGCGCAGAGGATTGAATGGACTCGGGAGCTGCAAGCCGAAAACACTTAACGAATAGTGTCAGTAGGTTATGACGGAGAGGGTACCGTAATCAAAACCCAGGATATCGTTCCGGAATTTCCGGGGCCGTATCTGAAAGAGATATCCCGTATCATTTCCGGGATAAATAGGGTGGCACCGCGAAGGAAAAGCCCTCGCCCCTATCGGCGAGGGCTTTTAATTTTTTTGCGGAGTCGCCTATGTACCCGAGACTGGAAGATATCAAGAAACTCAATACTGAGGCAACCGTTATCCCGGTATACCGGGAGATTGTCGCCGACCTCGAAACGCCTGTTTCCGCTTTCTTAAAACTCAACCGCGGCGGGTATTCCTTCCTGTTGGAAAGTGTCGAGGGGGGCGAACGGATCGGCCGTTACAGCTTCATCGGCACCGAGCCCTACCGGACGTTTAGAATCCCCCTGGAGGATAAAGCCGATCCCCTTTTACCCATCGCCGCCGAACTTCAACAATATAAAGCTGCGGAAATCGACGGCCTGCCTAAATTTACCGGCGGGGCGGTAGGATATATCGGTTATGAAGCGGTAGCCCGATTTGAGGACCTGCCGTCACCGGCGGCTGATCCTCTCGGCATCCCGCTGGCTTTCTTTATGCTGGCTGACACCATGCTGGTCTTCGACCATGTCACCCACCGTATTAAAGTCGTCAGCCATGTCCACCTCAATGGAGATGTCGAAGAATCTTACCGCCAGGCAGTCGGAAAGATCGACGTCCTGGTTGAAAGGCTGCAACAACCGATGCCGGAATCACACCACAACCACCGCCCGCAAGAGACACGCTTACCGATGACCTCCAATTTTTCCAAGGCAGAATTCGAGATGGCTGTCAGTAAGATCAAAGAATACATCACCGCCGGGGAAGCCATCCAGGTCGTCCTGTCACAGCGTCTTTCCCGGCCCACCGAGTCCCATCCTTTCGAAATATACCGGGCGCTGCGTACTATCAATCCTTCGCCGTATATGTTCTACCTCGATTTTCTGGATTTCCAGTTGATCGGGGCTTCGCCGGAGATACTGGTCCGAGTCGATGACGATACCGTGGTCACCCGGCCGCTGGCAGGCACCCGTCCCCGCGGTAAAACCCCGGCGGAAGACCGGCAACTCGAAGAGAATTGCGACACGATGAAAAAGAACGTGCCGAACATATCATGCTGGTCGACCTGGGCCGCAACGACATCGGCCGGGTCAGTGAACCGGGCACGGTCATGGTCAGCGAACTCATGGACGTAGAACGCTACTCCCACGTGATGCACCTGGTGACTCATGTCCAGGGTAAACTCCGGCCGGATATGACGGCCTTCGATGCCCTCAGGGCCTGCTTCCCGGCCGGCACGGTTTCCGGTGCACCGAAGATCCGGGCGATGGAAATTATCGCCGAACTGGAACCCAGGAAAAGAGGAGCTTATGCCGGGGCAGCCGGCTATTTTTCATATTCCGGGAATATGGATATGGCCATCGCCATCCGTACCATCGTCCTGAAACAGGGCATCGCTTACGTCCAGGCGGGCGGCGGCATCGTCTACGACAGTGTCCCGGAACAGGAATATGAGGAAAGCCTGAATAAGGCGCAGGCCACTTTAAAAGCTATCGAACAGGCCGAAGCTGCTGAGGAGGCGGGACATGCTGCTGCTGATCGATAATTATGACAGCTTTACCTATAACCTGTACCAGTACCTCTGTGAACTTGGTTCTGAAGTTAAGGTAGTCAGAAATAATAAGATGACAGTGGATGAAATCGGCAGATGGATCCGGAGCGGATCATCATCTCGCCGGGACCGTCGCATCCCCGTCAAGCCGGTATTTCCAACGAGGTTATCCGGCATTTTGGTAACCGCCTGCCGCTGCTCGGAGTCTGCCTTGGGCACCAGTGCATCGGATACAGCTATGGAGGGACCGTGGGGCGTGCGCAGAAGATCATGCACGGCAAATCATCCCTGATCCACCATTCGAATACCGGTGTCTTTGCCGGTATACCTAATCCTTTCTCCGCCATTCGCTATCATTCCCTGGCTGTATCCCGCCGGGATTTACCCGCATGCCTGGAGGTCACCGCCTGGACGGATGACGGCGAAATCATGGGTCTCCGACACCGTCAGTATAAGGTCGAAGGCGTCCAGTTCCACCCGGAATCCTTCATGACCGAAAATGGAAAGGAAATACTGCGTAATTTCCTGAAGTTATAGCCGCAGATAATGGTAAATGTAATGAATCAGCAGGTTTCTGATAAAGCAATTGGAGCGTCGATATGATAAAAGAAGCGATTCAAACGGTAGTTGACGGCCGGTCGTTATCTATGGAGGAAGCGGCGGCAGTGATGGAAGAAATCATGGACGGACAGGTGACCTCATCGCAGTTCGGGGCTTTCGTCACTGCACTACGGATGAAAGGAGAAACCATAGAAGAGATCGCCGGTTTGGCCCGGACGATGCGCGCCAAATCGGTGCACGTCGATAGCGGGGGTATAGCCGTCGTCGATACCTGTGGCACGGGTGGGGATGGCGCAGATACCTTTAATGTTTCCACGACGGCGGCTTTCATCGTCGCCGGTGCCGGACTAAAAGTTGCTAAGCACGGCAACCGCGCCATGAGCAGTAAAGCCGGCAGCGCCGACGTCCTGGAAGCCCTGGGGATAAAGGTGGACCTGACGGCAGAACAAGTGCAAAAAAGCCTGCAGGAAGTCGGTATCGGCTTCATGTTCGCCCCCTCCTTCCACCCTTCGATGAAATATGCCTCCGCCCCCCGGCGGGAGATCGGCATCCGGACTATTTTCAATATCCTCGGCCCGTTAACTAACCCCGCCGGCGCACAAGCTCAGGTCATCGGGGTACCAGCGGTCCAATATGGTTTAAAGATGGCACAGGCGCTGGCCCGATTGGGGACCAGGCATGCCCTGATCGTCCATGGCTTGGAAGGGCTGGATGAAATCTCAATATCGGGCCCCAGCAAGATCTGGGAACTGTACCAAAACGATATTTCCGAATACCAGGTCGCCCCGGAGGATTTCGGATACCGGCCTGCTCCGATCGATGCCGTTCGTGGTGGCACAGCGGCAGATAACGCCCTGATACTCCGCCGGGTCCTTGACGGTGAAAAAGGGCCCCGCCGGGACATGGCCGTGATGAATGCCGCCGCCGGCCTTTTAGCCGGGCAATCATCTGAAACAAACCATCCTTTGGGCATCCGGTACCTGATAAAATGTGCCCGGAAAGCAGAAGAGTCGGTCGACAGCGGCCGCGCCCGGGAAAAGCTGGAACAAATGATTAAGTTAACGCGAGATTTCACCACATAGTATTTCAGCAGCTTTGAATGCTAAAGGAAAACCCTTTGATTCTCGATGATATCGTAAAAGCTAAGAAACGTGAACTGGCGGAAACCAAAAAACGGCTTCCCTTGAAGGAAGTTGAAATCCAGGCTGGCAAAGCCCCGGCGCCCCGTGATTTCAGCGCGGCATTAAAAGGCAACCGTATCAAGATCATTGCCGAAATTAAAAAGGCATCTCCTTCAAAAGGCTTAATCTCTACTGACTTTAATCCGGCACAGACTGCCCGTATATACGCGGAAAATGGAGCGGCCGCTGTTTCCGTATTGACCGAAACGCAATACTTCCTGGGCAGTATGGTGTATCTGGATACGGTGAAACAGGCCCTGGCAGGCCGTCCTATACCGGTTCTCCGTAAAGATTTCCTGTTCGAGCCTTACCAGATTTTCGAATCCCGTGCCCACCAGGCTAACGCCGTCTTACTTATTGCCGCCATTCTCCCGCCGGCGTTACTTAAGGAATTGCTCAACCTAGCACATAATTTACAAATGCAAGCCCTGGTCGAGGTCCATAATGAAAAAGAACTGGAGGTTGCCCTTCAGAGCGATGCCGGTATTATCGGTATCAATAATCGTGACCTGGCGACCTTTAAAGTTGACATAACCACAACCCAAAAATTGCGGCAGCTCATTCCACCGGGAAAAATTGTGGTCAGTGAAAGCGGGATAAAAAACCAGGCGGATATGGACCGGATGAAGGCGTGGGGAGTGGATGCAGTATTGATCGGTGAAGCTTTTATGGCCGCCCCCGATATTGCGGCTAAACTGAGGGAATTACTTTGACCCGCATCAAAATATGCGGCATATCGTCCGTTGAACACGCCTTGGCAACAGCAGAAGCCGGCGCTGATTACATCGGCATGGTCTTTGCTGAAAGCCGGAGGCAGGTATCTCCGGAGAAAGCCCGGGGAATATCCGGGGCAATATACCGGCAAAAACACCGGCCACAAATCGTGGGCGTCTTTGCCGGCACTCCAGTGGCGGAAGTTAACCGAATCGCCGGATTCTGCAACCTGGACCTTGTCCAATTAAGCGGGGGAGAGACATGGGACTACTGTCTGCAGATCGGAAGTCCGTTGATAAAAGTCATTCATATAACACCTGGGACGACAACCGGGGAAGTGTTAGCCGTGGTCGAAGAAGGGAACCGTCTTCTTAAAGATAAGGACTATCTGTTTCTCCTCGATACCGGCACCGGCAAAGCCTTGGGTGGTACCGGCCGGGCTTTCGATTGGGCCATCGCCAATGAGGTCACCGCCAGATACCCGGTCATTGTGGCAGGCGGGTTGACCCCTGATAATGTCACAGGCCTCATCAACCGAGTCCATCCGTGGGGGGTGGATGTTTCCGGCGGTGTGGAGTCCGGTGGCATCAAGGATATGGAAAAAATAAAGAGCTTTATCCAGGCGGTTAAACAAGCTGACACCATGTTCGGCGAAGGAAAAAGAAGATGAAAAAACGAATACTTACCGGGGGTGATTTAGTTGCTGCCAGATAAAAAAGGGTATTTCGGAGATTACGGGGGGAGATTCGTGCCGGAGACGATCGTCCCGGTACTCGATGAGCTAACCAGGGCATATGGCGAAGCCAAATCCGACCAGGAATTCTGGGATGAGTTCGACACCTTGTCCAGGTATTATTCCGGCCGCCCGACCGCCCTGTATTTTGCCACCCGCTTGACCGCTAACTGCGGCGGTGCCCGGATCTATATTAAGCGGGAAGACCTGGCCCATACCGGGGCGCATAAGATCAATAATGCCCTGGGACAGGGTATGCTAGCCCGGCGGCTGGGAAAACAACGTATCGTTGCCGAGACCGGAGCCGGCCAGCACGGCGTCGCTTCGGCCGCCGTCTGTGCCATGCTGGGGATGGATTGTATCGTTTACATGGGTGAAGAAGATGTGCAGCGGCAGTCGCTTAACGTCTTCCGCATGAAACTGATGGGGGCGGAAGTCCGGCCGGTTGCCAGCGGCAGCCGCACCCTCAAGGACGCCATCAATGAAGCTTTCCGCGATTGGGTCAGCAATGCCCGGGACACCTACTACCTGCTGGGTTCGGTAGTGGGCCCGCATCCTTACCCCATGATGGTTCGTGATTTTCAGTCGGTTATCGGTAAGGAAACCAGGCAACAAGCCCTGGACCAGATAAAAAGCCTGCCCGACTATATCGTCGCCTGCGTGGGGGGCGGCAGCAATTCCATGGGTATTTTTTATCCCTTTATCGACGATAAAGAAGTAAAACTGATCGGGGTGGAGGCCGGGGGACAGGGCCTGGCCACCGGAAAACACGCAGCAACGCTCGGCGCCGGAACCCCGGGCATTCTTCATGGGACGAAGTCGTATGTCCTGCAAGACGACCACGGTCAGATAAAAGAAACCCATAGTATCTCCGCCGGCCTGGACTATCCCGGAGTAGGGCCAGAACACAGTTATCTGAAAGATTCCGGAAGGGCAACCTATGTGTCGGTGGATGATAAGGAAGCCCTGGAAGCTTTCCAGTTATTATGCCGGACCGAAGGTATCACGCCGGCACTGGAATCCGCCCACGCCGTCGCATATGCGGTGAAATTGGCCGCTTCGCTGGATAAAGAAAAAACCATCGTGATCAACCTTTCGGGAAGAGGAGACAAGGATATGGGCATTGTTGCCGGAGCACTTGGAGTGAAACTATGAACCGGATTTCCAGTATCTTCAATAACAGTCATAAGGCACTTATCGCCTACATCACGGCGGGTTATCCCTCGATGGAGGCAACCGTAGAAGCGGTGCCGTTGCTGGCGGAACTGGGTTGCGACCTGGTAGAACTGGGCATACCTTTCTCCGATCCGTTAGCTGACGGCGCAACTATCCAGCAAGCCAGTTATAAAGCTTTACATAACGGTACCACGCCTTTGAACTGCCTGGAAGCTGTGGTGCAGATACGGCAAAGGTCTGATATTCCGTTGGTGTTCATGAGTTATTACAATCCCATCTATAACTTCGGCATCTCGAAATTTTCCGAGGCTTGTGCCAAAGCAAAAATCGATGGCTTGATCGTCCCCGACCTCCCACCGGATGAGGGGGTGGAGTTGGAGAAAACAGCCGGAGAACAGGGACTTAACCTGATATACCTGCTGGCACCGACAGCTACCGGCGAACGTATGAAACTGGTCACCAAACACTCGACCGGATTTGTCTACTTAGTCTCTATCGCCGGGGTTACCGGGGCTAGAAATAAGCTGCCGATTGACCTAGAGGATTTTGTCCGGCAGGTAAGAGAAACTACCCGCAAGCCGTTATGCGTCGGTTTTGGTATCTCGACCCCGGAACAGGCGGGAGAAGTAGCCCGTTACGCTGATGGGGTAATCGTGGGCAGCCGCCTGGTGCAGTTGATGGAAGGGATTAACTGGAAAATCGAGATCGGCAACTTTATCGTCGGCCTGCGTAAAGCACTGAATGCTGCCGGCAGCGGGTAGAGTGTGTCTTAAAAGCCCTGAAATGATATCCTGAATAAAGCCGGGGGATCCGTTTTCCAATATGAATTTACGGATTTCTCAGTATTTCGAAATGACATTCTGAGACTGTATCTTAGTTCCACCCTACTACTCTCGAAGAACCATTCCTTTCAGGACGTTGCTATACATATCAAAAGCAACACGGCCGTAAAGGACGAAGACTACTTTCTTGATGCTGCCGGGAACAGCTTCAAGAAATTTCCTGACGGCGCCCAGGGCGACTTCGGCAGCCTCCTCCAGAGGATACCCGTAAGCCCCGGTACTGATGGAAGGAAAAGAGATACTCCGGAGATGATGCCGGGCCGCCAATTGCAGGCTTTCCGTATAAGCACCGGCAAGCAGTGCCGGTTCGTCATGGCCGCCACCGTGCCACACCGGCCCCACGGTATGGATAACGTATCTCGCTTTCAGGTTACCGCCGGACGTGATCACTGCCTGGCCGGTGGGCAGCCTTCCTTGTTTAGCCACGATCGTCTTGCATTCCTCGAGGATCGCCTGGCCTCCGGCGCGGTGGATCGCCCCATCCACCCCACCACCACCCATCAAGCCGGAGTTGGCCGCATTAACAATGGCGTCAGTATCTTGCAGCGTGATATCGCCCTCAACCAACCATAAAATAATGCCGTTTATTTTTACTTCCATGTTATATACCCTCCCGGTTCCGCTGCTTCCGCTTTAGCTGGTTTACCTCACCGACCAGAGCAGGCAGGATTGCTCCGGCCTTGCCCTGTATCAGGTAGTCGGATACGCCTTCTCTAGTCAGGGGAGTTGGTTCGGCATTAACCTCGATGATAATTACGCCGCTCTTTTCCCGGGCGATCACCGGCAGGCTGGCAAAGGGATAAACCACGGCCGAGGTGCCGCAAATCAGCATCAAGTCGCATGCCTGAACTTCGGCCAGGCTCTGAGCGGCGACATCCCCGGGAATGGATTCACCGAAAGATACCGTATCGGATTTCAGGATGCTCCGGCACCGCAGGCACCGGGGTGGCAGTTTATCCTCTTTCTTGAGCTGCTCCAGGTCGAACTCCTCCCGCCAGTACCGTGCACCGCAAGAGACACACCTTAACTTCATAAAGTTGCCGTGATACTCCAGTACCCGCTGGGAACCGGCTTTTTCATGCAGGGCATCGATGTTCTGGGTGATCACACACTTCAGCTTCCCCATCTTTTCCAGTTCTACCAGGGCGAGGTGGCCGGGGTTGGGTTGAGCATCCCACAGATTGCCCAGTCCGGGACTGCGGGCAACAGATAAAGTTTCGATCCAGTAGGATTTCGGGTCTTTGAGGAATTTATCGTAATACAGATAGGACTGTTTTTCCGCCTCCGGATCCTTCGTCCAGAGACCGGACGGCCCGCGGAAGTCGGCGATGCCCGATTCAGTCGAAATGCCGGCCCCCGTCAGGGCAATGGCATAGTTCGAATCGGCCAGGGATTGGGCAGCTTTCCGGATAAGGCTTCTTATTTCAGTCATTTCGCGCTAATAATAGCCCAACAAAACGGTTTTCTCAATCGCGTCCCGATTCATACGGATTTAGGAGATAAGGAAAATCCGTACTCATGCGGGATGATTTGCCGGAAAACACCTATGGCGAATCAAAACAACCTGAAGCTAGTTTACACGGTTTGTTGAAACAACCTCAGGCACGGTTTGAAGCTAAAGACGAAAACTATAAACTCAAAATCCTAAAAATGACGAAATCCCTCTATATCTCCCTTTGAGAAAGGGAGAGGAAACTCAACTCCCCGGGGGGTAAAAAATGGGGGAACGAAGGAAGCTGGTAAAAGGGAAACAGGCTCGGTTCGTTTTCGCGGCGGCCGCGAAACGACCAGCTTCGGTATCCGGGGGTGGGGGTGGACGAGCAGGACAGGCCGGACCGGTGCGACTTATTCGTTGCGCGAGTAAATTCCGGGGGGGGTTGACGGCAGGGATGGGATTGAGAAATATTCATGAGAGACCTCCATAACGCAAACTCATAACGCCTAAAGACAGGAATATAGTAGAACACAAATTCTTGTAGTTGTCAAGACGGATAGTTTGCCCCGTTATACCAATAAGCCTATAATCAAAAGAATTTATCCTGAAATAGACTTCAGTATAGACCTCGATTACAGGTAATGTCAGAATATAGAGCAAGTAATACCAACTTAAAACCCGCCCTACAGAAAAAGATATTCTACGGCTGGTGGATCGTTATTTCGGCGGCGGTGCTCCGATTTTTCAGCGGCGGGTCTTTTTACTACGGACTATCGGTTTTCTTCAATCCGATCCGGGAGACTTTCGGATGGAATGCCGCCACGACGTCTGCAGCCTTCACCCTGCGTAGCATCGAAACCGGCCTTTTCAGCCCGATCGTGGGAGCGCTGGCAGACAAATTTTCACCCCGGAAAATGATGTTGTTCGGCTGGTCGGTGATCGGGCTGGGTTTTATTTTGATGAGCCGCATCAACTCCTTGTGGAGTTTCTACGGTATCTTTGTTTTTATTGCCATCGGGATGAGTTTCGGCACCGGCCTGGTAATGAACACCACCGTGGCCAACTGGTTTACCCGGAAAAGAAGCCGGGCACTAGCCATCACGTTTATCGGCCCCGGCGCCAGCGGACTATTGGCACCCTTAATGGCTTGGTCGGTTGACGGCCTGGGTTGGCGGCAGACTTTATTGGTGACAGGCATCTGTATGTGGATCATCGGCATCCCGCTTAGCCTTCTGTTCCGTGACCGTCCGTCAAATTACGGGTACCTGCCGGACGGCGATACTCCGGAACAATTACAAGCCAGGCAGCAGGCAAACAATACACCTATATTCGGATTCACTTCCAAGGAAGCCATCAGGACCCGTTCCTTCTGGATGATTTCGCTGGTACAGATGTTCCAACAACTGGGCACCAGTGCTATCTCGGTACATATCGTACCTTATCTGGAAAATATGGGCATCCCCACGGCGGTCGCGGCCCTCTCGGTAACCGGCTTGACGGTGCTTTCGCTGACGGGGCGGTTGGGCTTCGGTTTCTGGGGCGATTATACCAATAAGAGATACCTGATCGCCTTCTCTATCGGACTACAAGCAGTCGGACTCTTTATCTTTTCCCTGATAACGGCAAATACGGTATGGCTGCTGGTAGTATTCCTGCTGGTTTACGGGCCGGGATTCGGCGGCCCGATCCCCCTCTGGCCGGCGCTGCAGGCGGATTATTTCGGGATGAAACACTATGGTTCGATAATGGGTTTGCTGACCCTGACCAGCGTAATCGGCAGCATGACCAGCCCGATTTTTGCCGGTTGGATATTTGACATGACCGGGAGTTATAAGCCGGCCTGGCAGATATTTATCTTTATTACGATTGCTGCGATACCACTGATTTTATTCACCCGACCTCCCAGGGCAAATATCTAGTTTACCCGGTGTTGAGTCTAGTCTTTGTGTATCATTATTGTTTTGTGGTATAGTCAATCAAGTTTTAGTTTAGGTTAGAAGATACTTACGTAATTCCTACCTCGTCCAAGCATTGGATGGCCCGAACTCTAACTCCAGGTTATACGTTCGGAGAGGAGGCCATTTGATGACTTATCAAGAAAAAAACATCAAGTGCGTTAGCTGCGGGGCTACCTTTACCTTTACTGCCGGAGAACAGGAATTCTATGCTGCCAAAGGTTTCACCAATGAACCCAAGCGTTGTGGCAATTGTCGTGCTGCAAAAAAAGCGCAGCGCAATCAAGACGGGAATGGTGAATACAACAGCATATCTCAATCCTAAGTATTGGCTATATCACTTGAATTAGCTCAAGCTCACTACTCCGGTCTCTATATACAAAGGAGGTCTGGAAATGGTAAAAGGTACTATCAAGCGAATTTCCTCGGACAAGCATTCCGGCTTTATTCGAATCCTTAAGCGGGGAGACCTGTTCTTCAACTTCAATGAACTCAAGGGATTGGAATTGAATTCGATTCGAGAAGGGCAAGCGGTAGAATTCGATGTTGGACAGGACAGTGAAGGCCGTTTACAGGCAATGAAAATCAGGCTGCTTTAATATGAACCGGTAAGTTGTGACCTATATGTAGCAAGGGATTGTGAAATGGTATCTTCGAAAGGTAGTGAAGAAAGGAAATCAATCGCCTCCCGTGAGAAAGAGTATCTCGTTTCCGGTGCTTGGAAATGTCCCAAGTCAACCACAGGAAGCCATATGTGGAACTGCAATCTCGATCCTCCCGTGTGCAAGATATGCGGGAAGATCAAGCAGCAAGCGCCCTCGAATCCTTGAAAGCGTATACAGACTCGAGCGAATCACGGATAATTTCGGCACGAGATACTTTTGCATGAAATTTATTAGTAGTAGGAGTCCGGTAATATGAGTGTGAAAAAAGCTAAGAATGACAGAATTAAGAAAAAGAGACGGCAGATACTGCACCGAAAACAGAGAGCCCAAAACAAAGTAGCGTAGTAGAAAGTCAACATGGTAAAGACAAAGCAAAACCGAAGCGGTTTAAGGTATTTGTTAATATCGCACCTGGCGATTGTTGATATAACTAACTAATTTTCTTTATCGTCTTTGCTAAGTTCCGGATATTATTAGCTGCGACTTCGGCAGGCTCATCTTTAAGTCCGATCTCACTGGCTGCATGTGAAGCTACTTTATCCAGTAAATTTATGAATTGTTTTAGTTCCTCATCGGAGAAATCAGGAACTAACCGCTGGACTAAATCATTTCCTATTTTAAATGCTTCCTTAAATTTGGCTTTTCCGGTTTTAGTCAATTCTACTTCGACTAAACGCCGGTCGGTGAGACTTCTAAGTTTCCTTACCAGGCCAAGTTTCTCCATCCGGTCCGTTATCATGCTCACAGTGTTCGGGTTACGCTGAAGCAGACGCACCAGTACTGCCTCTTTCACCGGCTTGCCAATAGACTCCATGGCCATGAGGACCATGAAGTGTTGATAGGACACTCCAGCCTGCAAGCGGAATATTTCCTCTTCATTCTTCACGATCAAGTCGTGTGCGGAATGTATGAGTACCCAGACCTGGTTGCGTAAATTGTTGGAAGTATCCTGCTTAGTCATATATAAGTTTCCCTTCTAAAATATTGTTTTTTCTATTGTACTATACATTATTTTGCAGTTGAATGGGCAATTCAGAGTGGATTAACTGTTTGTGTAGCTATAAATCGGGGTTATCATTGCTACCGGAATTCGCAACTATCCGGTTATTCGATGGCTTAAAAAGATGAAAGAGGAAAAACCAGTTTCGGAATGTCCTTTACAGGGTTGTTCAGAAAGTATATCCAGGTAGCTTGAGTTTTCACGTTCATCGTCACCAGTACATTGTTTTACTCATTAATACGTTGTTTGCAGATAGTGATACAATTGCGTGGATGTTGATTAATTAGCATCATTTTATGAAAAATACACATGATGATTCCGACAAAAAAGAATATACACGTGAACTAAAGACCGAAAGGAAAGCAAATCCGGACCTGTCTGTTAGCCAAAGGAAAAAGGGTGGACGTCCCGGAAACGAATATATAAGTACCAGGCGTCCTTTCCGCCGCTTTTTCCAACGGACAGGCGACCATTTAGTCGCTACCCCAGAATCATATTCTCCAAGTAGTGCATCTGGCCGGTTCAGTCAAATCCTCAAGGCCATGTTTATCGGGAAACCTCTACTTACCGCTGCCGAGGTACAGGAAAGATTAACAAAATTTAAAGCTCTTGCTATATTTGGATCGGATGCTATTTCATCCAGTGCGTATGCGACAGAAGCTGCTTTAGTAGTTTTAGTTTTAGCCGGTAGTGGTGCTCTAAGTTTCTCTGTCTGGATAGCGCTCGGCATCGCCTTACTGCTTACTATCGTGGCATTTTGTTATCGTCAAATGGTGTACGCATATCCCCAGGGTGGTGGTGCATATAATGTCAGCCGCTATAATCTGGGAAAATTTGCCAGCCTGGTTGCTTCATCTGCTTTGCTGATTGATTACATTATGACGGTTGCCGTTTCGGTCGCTGCCGGTTCGTTGGCTGTTACTTCTGCTCTTATGGCAACCGGGTACGGAGATCTAATTGTATCTCTAAACAGTTACTTACCGCCGTTTCTAGAAGTGAAAGTCCTCTTGAGCCTTTTCTTCATTGGACTAATTGTACTTGGGAATCTACGCGGCTTGAGGGAATCCGGATCAATTTTCTCAATCCCAACTTATCTTTTTATTGGCAGCCTGGTAGCTCTACTACTGGTTGGTCTTTATAAACTGGTTACCGGAAATCTTGAACCGGTTACCCCCACTTCAGAATTAGTATCTGCTGAACCATTAACAATGTGGTTGATATTGAGAGCGTTTACCGCCGGAGCCGTCGCCATGAGCGGAACAGAGGCGATTTCAAATGGGGTCCCTGCTTTTAAACCACCGGAATCAAAAAACGCCGCAGCTACGTTAACTATTATGGCTACGTTATTAGGTGTATTTTTTGTTGGTGTATCGTTTCTTGCTACGCAACTAAGAATTGTACCGGGGAACAATCAGTAATATCTCAGGTAGCGCTATCGGTATTCGGTAACAATACTTTCTACTTCATATTCCAAATCGCTACTATGGCCATCCTGGTCATCGCTGCCAATACTGCCTTTGCCGATTTCCCAAGGTTATCGTCATTCCTGGCCCGGGACAATTACATGCCCCATGCCTTCCTCCATCGCGGAGACCGCCTGGCTTTTTCTACTGGCATCATCTTTCTGGGTACAGTAGCTGCCTTTTTACTGGTATTGTTTAGAGGTAATGTCGATAGTCTAATTCACCTTTATGCAGTAGGGGTTTTCCTCGCATTCAGCATGTCGAATACGGGAATGGTCGTTCACTGGTGGAAAACCCGCGGTAAAGGTTGGCTCAATAGTCTTCTCATAAACGGCATTGGCGCTATCATCACAACTTGTATCCTCCTGGTTGTTGTTGTAACCAAGTTTGCATACGGTGCATGGATTGTCATTATCCTGATACCGGCAATTGTCACCCTTTTCCTCCTTATAAGGCGACATTACGATAACGTCGAAAAGCATATGCGCCTGCTTCCTACGCATGTACCTCCACCTAAAATCGAAACTAAATACACGATCATCCCTATTGCTGATGTAAATTTCGCTTCTCTCCGGGCAATGTCCTTCGCGCGCACCCAATGCGAGGATATTATTGTTTTGCATATCTTCAGTGATGCAAAAGAAGCCGAGATTATCCAGGATAAAATGAAAATGTTTGCCCCTGATATGAAACTTGTGATGATCGAATCACCGTTAAGGTCGATTATCCCGCCACTAGTTACTTATATCGATTTATTTCAGCAACAACATCCGAACACTTTTACCAGCATTATTATGCCGGAACTTGTCACTACTCATTGGTGGGAACGTTTCCTGCATAACCGTGTTGAGGAACAGTTAACCGTATTATTCAAGAAACAGCAGAATATCGCTGTGATTTTGGTACCTTACTCACTACAAAATTAAGTCGTCCTTTTCTCTGATTCATAAGTAAAAATTTCCAAAACACACGATTTATTAAGCCTTATCAACCTGTCTAAACGTACGCCCAGCTTGACATAACCATGAGTTACTTAAGATAAAATATCTTTTTCTTCAATTGTATATGAAATACGATACTCCGATGGTCAAGTACGAGATGAAAAAATGAATGTCATTATCTATACCATCGAAAGTAACAGCCCTTTAAATGAAAAAACCCGGTGGGACATCCGGGTTTCTTCGATGGAGGGTATGAAAAAGAAAGTTCTGTGTATTAGCAGTATATTTCACGGGTGATAGAAAAATAAATCACCCAAAAGTAATGTTTTTGCTTACTTTAGTACGAATTAAAATCAGACAAATAATAAACTGATGAAAATAGTGAAGCCCGGGCGCTTGATTTCCGGGCTTCAGTTGAACCCGGATTCATGAAATCCAGGTTGAGACGGGAAATGAGGAAGATATTAATATTTATCTTACGGTAATAAGGATAAACAATAAATGTTAAGGAAATATTTAGTAATTGAAAAAGTCCGGGTGGGACGCCCGGACTTTACCGAAAAGGGATTGAAAATGGAGGAATGCACACGAAGGATCTTTCTAGAGAATACAAGGAAATTGTTAGGTAATTATTAAGAGTTAGCCACTAGACCAAAAATTAACGTAACAAAATGTATGAGATTATCGAATTTCGAGGGATGCGATGACGGACAATAGCCACGACCTTATATCGGTTTCACCTGATCCTAACACTGGTTTACGCAACAAAACTATTAGTGTGCCCGTAATCCATCCGGTCAGGCCAGGATACACAAGCCGACTATGTCAGTCATCTATCGCCAAGGGATGCTCATCTGATGGTGGTTATCGCCGGTCGTGATCTGTGCTACGGAAAATGCCATGCAATAAGAAGTTAAGCAAGTATTGATAATGCCATGCGGGATGTTTTCATTGCAATCTCTTCATGAGCTGTAAATTATGAAAGTATGCGTAAAAGTCAGAACACAAAGCTTGGTATGGAAAGGTTAAGAATAACTGGAATCACTAAAGCCGGGAACAAAATCATCAAACTGGGACGGCCAAAAGGTAGTAAGGACCGGGTTAAACGACGGAAATCCGGTTACCACCTGAGCTATGCCGATAAGGCAGCGAGGGCATCTTTTGTTGGCAGCAAATAAAGGTGCGGGGAAAATGACAACCTTTTTTAGTTCAACAAATGACGTTAAGAATCTTATCAAACAAGGGTTCCTTTTTTCGATAACAAAAAGGCCTGCGGTTAAGCAGGCCAATTAGTCTATTGGGAGATACGACTTTGATTATACGGCTGTATGGCGGATCTTGCGAACGTGGTCAACAGCGACAACGATGCCATCACCCAAAAGCGTGTTCAGGACTGAGCTTGTTACTCGAAATACCTGGTTTGCGATTGTGTTTATCATGTTTAGACCTCTCAGTTGGTGACGAATATGAAGATGTATCACCTATATCCACTATGACACATCGATGTAACACTGATGTTACGTTATCTGTTCTGAGTAACGATGGGGCAATGTTTAGGTTACATAATGGTAAAGTTTATAAACTAATTTCTAAAAAACCATTTCTTTTATATTTCCCAATCAGGTTCCCGGGATCTTCGCGGCGGGATCAGAATAATTATGTTAGTCATTTTTTCCCTGTATTTAAAGGTACAAAAGAAGCGATATCTAATCTACTAGAGAGGATTAACAAGCATGAGAGTTGATAACCGTATCTGTACCGGTGGCGTGGATTCTGTCGTCTGGAACGGGGTATTGTACTCGTCGAATTATATTCTAGTGAAAAACTGCGGTTCAAACCTGAGCAGGAAGTACGTAAGGATACGCAAGCCCTAACAAACAAAGAAATCAAGGAGGGAATAGAAAATTATACCTTGAGACATAAAAGGGTGAATGAACGAAATGAGCTCAGTTTTCTGGCGCAAGTATTACCGGGTTTCTTAGCGGTAAATGCACAGTCTGTAATAAAAGGTTTGTTTGGACTGGGAGTGTTCATCTTATGAACGCTAGATGTCCCTACTGCAACTCCCGCTTAAAGCGTACAACACATCTTTGGCGAGGTGAAACAATCACAATATCCCAGCCGACCGTTCGTTATGCGCCACGGGGAATAACGCAAACCCGAAAACAAAGAGAATCAAAGAACTTATTGAAATTGAAACGGAGGAATTGACGTGAGTAATTTTTCAGAAATTATAGGCTTTTTAGCAGCGATATTGATGTTTCTGCTTGTACTGATTGGATTAGGAGCCGCTATGTATTTCTTTTATTGGCTTGGCAAAGACCGTCGAAAAGAACTGGAACGGCGGGCTGGTGTACTCGACCAGGTGAATGAACCGAGATAAAGGTGAAGAAGCCAAGGCAAAGGAACTGAGAAAAGAGCTCCGAGAAATAGGGCGAGAATAAAACCACGATAAAATTTTAAATAGAGCGTACATGGAAAATATAGCAATACCCTTAATGTGTGTTGGTTGCCTGACATAATCTCGACGTTGAGATTCTCGTTTGTATATTGCACTGCTAAAGTTTTAGCTAAAGATATGTTTACTGAGTTTGTATTCACAAATGCTTCGACCTGTTTATTTTTGACGGTGCTAGTATTGATCATGCAGCTTTGCTCGGTTACGGCCGAACTAACCAAGACGCCCCGTGTTGTGACAGTCAGAAGCTGCCTTCAACCTCGTCTTCTTACTAAATGGGCGTAAAACGGCAAGCTGACAAAGAACGGAATGAAGTTATTCGCAACGCGGAATAGTATTGCAGCCAATGCCGCTTGGGCGAAGGGGACACCCAGAAGGGCAAACACCCCCGCCATTGATGCTTCCTGTACGCCCAGCCCCCCGGGTACCATGGACAGGTTGCCGGCCGAAATACCGATACTGAAACCGGCCACAAGCACGTTTAAAGAGGGGCCTTCCCCAGTGCTGCAAAACAGAACCACAGACCTCCAGCGGAAAGTGCCCAATCCGCCACCTCCACTAGCGCCAGACCGACCAAAAGAAGCCGTGCCTTTTGAACCCCCCCAAACCTTTCGACAGGGCATCATCCAGGTCGTCCATGAATGGGCTTATATCTCGATGACTCGCCCACTTCCATACTGTCTTAACCATACGCAGGACCCATTTCCTCAACGAACGAACTATCATTATTGCCGTGACCAGGACAAACAAGGCTACTACCATGATCACACCGAAGATCACGGTTGCCGGGCTGCTTCCGAGGACCACGTGCCCGAATAGCAGGGAAACAAGGCCGACAATGAAAAGGGCGAGTATTACGACGTTGCTAACGAACGAATGGAACAAAGAAGCAGCGACGATCTCGCCCGAATCAACTCCCCGCTGCTTGGTCAACATCACACGCATCGAATGTGCCGGCGCACCAGCCAGTGCCATCACGTTGTTCAAGGTACTGGAGACGAACCCGATCTCAAGTAACTCCAAAGAGCCCATCTTTATCGAGAAAGCCCGGTTCACCAAAACGTACCCGAAACTCAGGCAGGCGTCCGACGCCAGACAAGAAGCCACTGCTAACGCAGTGTACTGCCAGGTCGCCTGTGCCAAGACCTGGCTGCCTTCTTTCCATTTTAAAGCGATGAGAACTGACGCCCCGACCACGAATGCAGCGAGGATCAATATGATGGTCTTTGAGCGGCGGGGATTAAGTAATTTCATGCTGTCCTTTGAATGTTGGAACATATAGTAAACCGCTAACCAGGAGCGACTCCAATCCGGACAACCTTACAGCTATCGGGGTTTCATTAGAATGGATTATACACAATATATTCGCCATATCGACAGTGGAGTATGTGCTTAGAGTTCCTCAAGGCCCATATATAGTTCTTGATAAGCTGCCGTGAAGGGGTTTAAATACGTAGCCTCTACCTTCACGATAGTCACTCCTCAAATGCAGGGGAATTTCCATATCTAGATTATGAAAAATGAAGAAGGTGAAATATGGGCGAAGTTATTGACGTGACTGATGCAACCTTTAATATAGATATTTTAAGGTCAAATCTTCCAACAGAAGTAGATATCTGGGTGCTATGCCGTGGACCGAGGCGGATATTCTACTTATTTATAATTAATTTCGGAAGAATATGACGGGAAGTTCAAAATCAGTAAGATAAAAACTGATGATAATCCGGCAACTGCCCAGAAGTATCGGGTTTTTATGAGTATATCAAATCATAAATATTACCTCGGTAGCAAGCAGGTTTTCTAAAGAGCACTTAACAAATCATTTTAGACCGTCATGCAGGTAGCTAACCCTAGTTCGAAGGGGTCTTCAGGACGACAGCGATAGGATTGCCCACCAGGCCTGCCTGGGCAGCGATAATGGCCGCATGGGTGCGGCTGCGGGCTTGCATCTTGTCGATAACATTTCGGACGTGTTTTTTAGTAGTATCCAGGGTGATACCCAGGGTGGCGGAGATAATCTTGTTCGAGTCTCCGTTCCCCATGAGCCTGAGTACATCGACTTCCCTCTCGGTGAGATGAGCTGCCTCCGCCGTGCGCTCGGCCAGCGTTTTGCGGCCATTTTGAATCAAATTCTCCACGGCAGTGTGCAGTAATGCTGTCGTTATCTGGGAGCCACCCTCGACCACCCGGTGGATGCTCTGCAGCAGCATTTCCGGCGACATCTCATGGAGGAAGATATATCCCCCGGCACCCGCGTGGATGGCGTCTATTACATAAGTATCGTTGAGGTTCTCCGTCAGGACCAGGACCGCTACCTCCGGGAATTCATCTTTGATAAGCCTGGTAATTTGCACGCCATCCACTGTACCGCTCCGAGTCTCGGTCAGCACGACGTTAACAGGCTGTCTCTGGTTACTTGATCGTTTGATATACAGAAGTGCTTCAGTCCCATCTCGGGCAGTTCCGATCAGGGTAATGCTTTCGTCTTTGGCAAGGATGGCCTGCAGACCCTCCCGGACAACCGGGCTGAAATCGATCATCAGGACTCCCAGATTTTTAGGTTTGCGTTGTGTGTCTTCCATTTCCCGACCCCTCCTTTAGTACACTTTGATATACCACTATTTACTTCTTTAGTGCGCTTCCAGGTACTATTATACCCATTCTTCTTACACCTTGCCAAGATTATCGACTACCATCATCCGGATTAGTCAACCGGCACCAAGATACCTGGTAATTTTACCCTCTGGAGGTTTGTGGCTCCGGGAGACAAGGTACATAATGTTATTAGTTAGGGGAAATATGCCTACCCGGCGGTCCCAGGAGACGCCTAAAATAAAGGTTGATGAACTAGAGTTGATATTGGAGAGAAAAGTAACGATTACCATGATGCAGTAGATAAGAAGATGCATTGTGAGAACCGGAGAGGCCGCTCATATCCTGAATGTACATCACAATACGCTAAGACATTGGTCAGGGCTGGGTATCGTTGGAGCATACCGAATTACCACCCGCGGTGATAGAAGGTACTCACGAAAAGAGGTTTTTGATCTGCTCCAACAAGTCAGGTCACATGGTGGCAGGCTCCTTTGTTAGTACTGAATTGAATGCGGCAAGGTACTGCTAAAAGCGAAGCAGATCGTCATACCCGATAAATCCGATAGCCTGACGTTTTATCGGGGGTAAGGAATGATATCGATGGTACCGACAGCAAGATGCTATAAATGCGGCAAGTCTATACCGGGTGGGCATTGCAATATAGTCGTCAATATTGTAACTGCGGTGCTCTCCTAATCTGCGTAAGAAGAAATGACGGTTTTCACGACGGGAAAATATGGGTCAACGGAGGAATCTTTCCGGGTGTTGCTCCAACAGCGCAAGTTCGGTAATGAGATAACAGTTGACTAGAGTTGAGAATTACTTCAGGAATGGCAATTGACGATGAATGACGTTAGCGTACGGGTAAAAAGAAATCAGTCGAAGCTGGCTACTCGGCCGAGTGACTTACTCAACCGAGAGGACGATCGGTACCACAATTTATGGCTTGATTCCCACGATGTAATCGTCCAATGTCCGAAATGCAAGGCACTCGAAACGCTGCAGTTCGTCGCCGGTACACTAACACCCTGCCGCAAGTTCTCACAAAGGGAGGGCATTACATACCATGATTGTGGGTCTGATTTACCTTGCCGTCTCCACCGGTAATCTCATTTATAAGGCAGACCAGTCAGCTGCCCTACGCTATTTGGGTGTTAATAACCGATGAACCTGCTGTTAGGGTATGTCAAATCGATTTCATTACACGTGAATTGGATCTTCATGTCTCCCCAGGAAAGGTATGCTTTTTTATGGGCCCGGACCATGAAGATGCAGAACAAACTAGTATATTCCGTTCGGAATACCGTTATAAGTGAAAATAGGTGAAAGGAGGTCAATATGTTAAATTTGCTCTTGATCATTGGTGTCATCCTCTTTATCTTGTGGCTACTGGGTTTTTCTATAGGCTTTTTAGCAGGTCCGATCCTCTGGATTATACTCGTCGTTGGGATCATTCTTCTTGATTATCTGGCTGTTCCAGCGAGTGGTGAGACGTCTAGTCCCAACATCTGAACGGTGGTAATATATAACGAGGGAATTGATGAGTCTGGGTGGCAGAGTTTAGCCAAATGCGATCACTCGCAAGGCGGTTATAACAGGTGCAAATCCTGTCCCAGCCTCCATCGCTGCAGTAGATAATAAGGTGCAAGCAGGGAGAAATACTAATACAAACAGGAGGCATCCCCAATGACATTGGAAGATAAAAAAGCTGAAACAAAGGAACTGAAAGCAGCCGCAGAGGGGAAAGCAGCTGAAGTGAAAGCAACCGCGGAAAAAATAGAGCACCGAGAAGATAGCGAAGCAAAGATAGTAGCTGCAGAGAAATTAGCAGCTGAGAAATAACACCGGACAGTAATAGCTTAGCCAGTAACCCTGCTCGCAAACTAAAGGGGTTAAGTGTATCAAAGATGGGTGAAGTCATTTAACTAGTCAGTAGCAAATATAGGTTTGGATGGATTATGTGCCACATGGATTATGAGGACGGACCTAATGAGATGGTTTGGTATAGTCTTGGCTTTAGCGGGTGTTGTCGGGGCTCTCATAGGTTGGTTCAGTTTTAAGAACGTTCCATTTTTGGTCGGGGGCATTGTGTTTATGGTGATAGGGATAATAGTCTTCATGTATGGTACCCGCACTCTACCTAAATAACGCACTCTCGTTATAAGCACAATAAAATAGTACTTGCATAGACTGGTATTCAAGGCACGGAAGTTCGTGGAACTAGAACTAAAGCAGTCATCTGGGAAAGCCGGGATTCATTCAGAATAGATAGCTCTGTTTTTCTGACTAAAATAGTAAATCAAGGTTACACGAAGGTGGGGGATGGGAACAATATCTTATGGTGGGTATTATCCAAAACCAAATTATAGTGATGGCATTGACAGAGCGACGACCGGAGTATTTTCAAGCGGTCGGGAAACTTTCAAGCGGGACTGGGAATCCCTCAAACTGGACTGGAAATCAATTGAAGTGGAATTGAATACATTGGATGGGCAAAGTCGAGACAAGTTCCTAGAGAAGGCTAAAGAGGCTACACTCAGACTGAAAAACATTATTAATTCAGAGTGAGAAAGATTGTTTTACATCACCCAAGAGATCATGAATATTATTTAAAATATGGAATAGAAGGAGGAGATATCTATGGCTGACAATATAACCCATGGAAAATTGAACCAGATCAAAGGCAAAGCCCAGGAAGAGTCCGGCAAAATAACAGGCAATAACTCAGAACAGATAAAAGGCAAAGCAAACCAAGCATACGGAAAACTACAGGAGGAATACGGCGAGGCTAAGAAGCATTTGAAAAAGGCAACAGGAAACTAGTCAGATTTATTTTTATATAACGATTATCTGTACAGTGAAATCAATATCATCTTAGTAAAACATGGAAACAAGCGTTTTTTCTAGTTGATAGAGTTGCCTGGTTACTCAATTTTTCCATTGCCGTAAAGTTGTCGACGAGTTATTGTTCCTAGCGGAGAAAACCACACATAAAAAGGGGAAAGTATGACCATCTTGTTGATTATTGGTATTATTCTTTTTATCTTGTGGGTACTCGGATCGTTCGTTTTCAAGATTCTAGGCGGTCTGATCCACGTAGCACTTGTTATCGCAGCTATTCTCATTATTATCTGGTTGCTAAGAGCAGTGTTCAAACTTTTTTAGCTATCAGAGACAATGGGAGTATTTTTCAACTATGTAGGAGGGACTTTCCCTAAACTATAGGTAGGCTTCTTTACTTAATATCATTTTTCTATGATTCTCTGGAGGGATATCCTCACCCTCTCGTTGGTATCACCCTGAATATTTGTCCACCCTTGGACCCTCATGTAAGATTGGTTTTGCTTCATCAAGGATAGCCTTTCTAATGACTGGATGGTTCCCACGCCAGCCAGTCTTCCAAGTCTATCCCAGGTCTGAAACATAGCAACTATACTACTGTCCTTAACATTTTGAAGATTCTCGGCACCGATAAAGCCTGGATAGGTCATGGCGTGTGCTCTTAGCTTATTTAGTATCGGTTGTATATCAGCGTTTTTCTTGATTTTATATCCGATAATTACTCGTATCATATCATGAAGGGCTCCTTATATATTTATTATGATATATATTTTAGTGCCCCGGTTGACTTTGGCTCTTACCACAAAACTGTGCCAGCCAAAATTGGAATTTCCCGGGTTTCCAGGACCCCAATATTCTGGCTCGGCGTCATATTATCAAGGGAACTATGCGGCTGCCACAGATTATAGTCCTGCGCTGATCCTTCTGCTTCCTCCCAGGTATTATTCATTAACAGGAATATACTTTGGTTCAAACTATCATTCCATAAACACCATTTGAATATTTCAATGAGAGCATTCTCCTACGGGCTTTCCGGTTTGATAGATAACTTATTTAAGTGAATAACCCCATATTATGTCTTAAGAAATAATTCCGAAAACTAAACCCATTTAGAAAGTCATGTTGACCTGTCTAAACATGCGTCCAGCTTGACATAACTATGTGTTACTCAAGATAAAACATCTTTTTTCGGCATGATCTTAACTTATTCCAGAAAGAAATGATTTCAGAAAGTAGGTCACTCTATTATGTGTAGGTTGTATTTGTTTAGGACTCGCCATCCGGCATTTCTACAATAGGTGGAAGGCCAGTAAAGTCTAGTACAGTCCCCAAAAGACCAAAGTGGGAAAACTTCGGGAAACCAAAACATAAAAATAGGATTACTTTCTTTCAAAATAATGATAGTCAATAAGTCAATAACCAATCAAACATTACAATTGGAGCCATATTATGGTATCAGACATGGTTGGATATCCAATTCATTGAAAGTCTTTTTAACAATCGCTCGAAGTTCCCCTGGCATGAATGGTTTAGCAAGAAAAAAATTTTTATTACCATCCATGAATTCTTTAACATCTGGACTCGTAACGTCGCCGGTGGTGAAAATGATACAGTTTGCGAGAGATGGGGTTTTCTCTCTCGAGGTGCTTATAGAATTCGATACCATTCATTTCGGGGGTTCTCATGTCACTAATAATAAGGTCATAATCCTTTTTTCCCGTCATCTCCAGTCCAATACGACCATTCCCAGCAATCTCAACTTCAAAGCCTTCAGAAACAAGTGTTCTTTCACATACACGACAGATGAAAGGCTCATCATCGATCACCAGTATTTTCTGTTTATTGGCATGGTTCATCAGTAATATCCTTCTTTTTATGCTTACTGTACAGGTAATAAAATAATAAATGTCGAGCCTTTTCCATATTCACTCTCAACATAGATTTCCCCTCCATGAGCATTCACTATTCCATAGGTTATACTCAATCCCAATCCTGTCCCCTTACCCACCTCTTTCGTAGTGAAAAAAGGATCGAAGATACGTTTCAGGTTCTCCGGGCGAATTCCCGGTCCGTCATCGATAAAAGATATCCTGATACAATCACCATGCTGTTCAGCAGTAATGGTTAGTTTGCCTTTACCATGCACCTCCATCATTGCCTGCTCAGCGTTCAGAACGATATTCAAGAATGCCTGCTGCATCTGAAAATAGTCCACCATTATATCTGGTAATCCAGTACTGATATGTATAGAAACAATGATGTTGTTGATTTTCTGTTCATACGTCCGGAGTCTAAGAACATCATTAACTACATCGATAATTTGAGTAAGCTGTCGTTTAGGTTCATGTTTTCGGGCAAAACTTAATAGATTCTTCACTATCATACTAGCTCGCTGTGCTTCCTGGCATATGGTACGGATATCCTCTCCACTTTCATTTGATAGATTATTTTCTGCCAATAATGCCGATAGGCCGATCACACTAGTCAGAGGATTGTTGAGTTCGTGTGCGATTCCTGATGCCATTTCACCGACTGAAGCGAGACGCTCGGTAAGGTACATCTTATCTTCCTTTTCCCGTTCACTTGTAACGTCGGTTAACATTAATAGTGCTTGTTCTTCTCCCATGTTCAAGACATTGGCAACATTTGTTCTACTACTATCGGTACCCGTTGTTCTGTATTCAATCCGTTGTTCGTTATACTTTCCGGAAGCAACACATTTTACCGCTTCGATGATAATTGGTGGAACAATATTTTCTGTTAATAGTCTACCTTTAGCTTTTTGTTTAGATGCAAATTCAGTCGCAAATATTTTATTGACAAGTAATAATCGACAATTACTATCCACGACGGCAATAGCATTGGGTGTGACCATGAGAGTTCGGTCGATAAAATCTTCTGTCGGCGAGTCTTCGTCAGCCCGCTTCTTTTCCGTCAAGTCACGGCTGATAGATAGGATATTCATACCTTTTCCATCACTAGACTCGATCAAACTAACACTGGCTTCCATATAATGCCAGTTACCATGGATATCGCTAAAGCGATAGGAGAGATTCTCCGAGAACGATTCTTGTTTAAGCCCAAGGAGGTCTTTTATCTTGAATGATGCGTAATTAGCAAGCAAAGGTACGATCTTCTGCTTATCATCCGGATGCATAAAATCGAAACCAGACCGGCCGACAAAGGCTTCAGGATCATAGCCAAGACGACGATGCGAAGGACTGAGGTAGGTAAAGACGCCTTTCATATTGATAATAGCGATGTAATCAACGGTGCTATTAGCGATGAGACTGTATTTGGCACTCTCCTGCAGTGCTTTTTCGGCTTGTTTACGTTCAGTGATATCCCTGATGCTGGTAACGAAACCCTTCGTGTTACCTTCTTTGTCTCTGATACCAGCAGTATTTAACTCGGCATCAAATACGTGTCTATCTCTGGTCACGAGTTTACAAGCAAAATTTTCAGATTGCTCATTCTCAAGACATTTGGTATATTCCCATTAGACTTGACAATATCTTGCTCAGCCATCAACTCGTAAAATTTGTTCCCGATTAATTCTTGTTTACTCGTATAACCATGTATTTTCAATGTTGCATTATTGACATCTGTGATATAACCATTTATATCAGTAGCGATAATCCCTTCGGTAACAGCTTCAATTGTTTGGCGTATCTTTTCCTCAGAATCAGCTAGTTCTTTCATTATAAGTGTATTTTTTATTCCAAGGGCACAATGAGCTGTAATCATCTCCAGAGCATCCTGTGGGACATAACCATCGAGTAAGAAAAAGAGGTTACCCCATGATTTACCTTCAATCAAGAGCGGGGTAATAACAAATTTTTTGACGTTCATTATCTTTTGTATGGAATCACACAAAGTTTTTGGCCAGATATTGCCCAATATCTCGGACAGACTATCCAGGACTATGGTTCTAGGATTCTGCACGTAGTCTTGAGCTACTCTCAATTTGGCTAGTTCGAATCTGAGTTTATCACTAGTAGAACTCTTACCGAGATACTCATCCACATTAAAACCTACTGTCTTTAGTAGTTTGAGCATTGTTGCATTGCGTGGTTTTGAGAAATAAGGCGTAGTGACAAACTTTCTAGATTTATCCAACTTTTGCACGAGAACAAAATGTATGCCGGGGATATCCATAGCTGATTCAACAACGAAGTTAAGCACATCACCAAGACTTATCCTGGAATCAATGCCGAGAGCTATTTCCCGGACCTTCAACATCAGGTTGGTAGCCTGAATGTGCTCTCTTTCGAGAATGGCACGGTCACTATCGGATTTGTTGTAAGCTTCATTAATACTCTGGAGGAACGTCTGCCATTCCTTCAGAGAGGGTAACTGTTCTCTAGAATTCCTCTGTAATTGACGTTTGAGTAAACTGTGCATTTTATCCATTGTTTACTTATTATGGAAGGCAGTCATAAATAACGTATGGTTATATTCCTCGCATTTCCGCCTTTTAAGGAGGGATCTGTCTCCATATAAATTTCGAAACAGGTGAGAGCAGTATTTTATCGCAGAACACCACGTACTACTCGCATAACGGAACTGAGACTGTCCTACTTTGTTCTTAAATAGTTAAAATTAATTCCTAGAAAAATCGTGACATGATTATCGAGTTAATTCAACAACCAATAGTGCATTATTTATGAGCCATTAGTATAAATAAGGTTTATCGAAATCTAGTTGTGTGATTTTTCCTGTTTCTGATCGAGCACACCATCGGCATGAACTAATTCCGCTATGATTCCGACGATGACCTTCCTCCCGAAAAACATCCCATACAATACTAGACTTTTCTTGATTTATTAGCCTGTCTAAACATACGTCCAGCTTGACATAATCATGATATTCAAGGATAAACGAACCTTCTTTTCGACATATATCTACTCTATTGGGGGTAAAGGAATAGTACAAAGGTTTGTCTAACCAGATTTAGTAGCAGAAGAAATGATAAAAAAGATACCGATTATTCGGAATTCATAAGTATCACTAAACGGGATATTTGCGAGAGTAAGTCATTTGCTAATTCCCATTTATTTAGTTGTATACAATTTATATACCGCTTGCTCAATTCTTCAAGGATATATGCTTCATCCAGCAGGTGCTTATAACGGTTCTCATAGTCACGTTTTTCTATTCTATTAAGCAGGTTTTCCACTTGCTCAAATATATCAGACATATTCCCCTATGGTACGAAAGTAATATATATAACAGTACTCTCAGTAAGTCAGTCGTTCAAGATGAATTAATTTCACTTTAATTACTAAATCCTCCTGACATTTAGTTTTTTTCATAGCGAATAGTTAATGTCTCCAGTAAGTGGGATGGGTAATAGGGAGGGGGGTATTCAAACAAGAGATCGGGAAACGTTCCGATTTGTATAGCCGGATAAATTCGAACTAGCGGCTTATACCATGATTGCAGATAACTCGAACGTTACAGTTTTGTCTTTCGTCAAGTAACGCCAAGGTTGAATCATCAAAATAACATAAAATAACTTCTTAAGACATAATTTCTGAAATCTCTCTGTATTTGTTTTTCTCTGTCTAAACGTGCGTCCAGCTTGACAATTATCCTATCTTTACGAAGTTAATTGATAAACCTTTTTTGGAGATACAGAGATGAACCTGTACAACATCGGTTTTTGGATAGGGAAAATAGTGATTTACGTAATCTTATCACCGATGATTATCTGATGCTGGGTTGTTGATCTTGTATCCAGAGCATACAGGAAACATCGAGTTGAAATGGAATGGAAAAATAGACTCATGGTCATAAACAACTATCTTCAACCGGGCATTATTTATCGTCTATCGATTCTCAGTGATGGTTCAACAATAATCCGTACCGATCATGACGGTAAAAGTAGGATATATCGAGAGATAGAGCAATCGAGTCAAATAATCGGCATGGAAAAAACAGGAGAAAACAAGGAATAGGGGAGAATTTATAACTTGCGACATTAAAGGGTTATCGAGTGATGCGTTTAGGATCTGACGTGAATGTTAGCAGGATTACCAGTGGTAAATGCCCTGTCTGTAAGGCGGCATGATTGGCATAGCTATCCAGGCGGGTAAAGCGTGGTTCATAGTGACTACAATAATCTTCCTCATTAATTATAGCCTGTATAAACTCTCATATTCAGGGCAAGCAGACTGAAAGAGCCCCCTCTGAAATCTTCGCTGGCGCATATCAGGAACTATGTTTCAATTCTAAGATTCACACTCGGAATCTGCTTCGGTTTTGGGAGTACGAATCTACACGTAATATATACTTGACAAATAGTACTACATAATATACTATTTGTTATGGGTAAAATACTTTGATCGGAGCTAAAAAGGAGGACAGGATTATGGCACCGCTACAGAAAAGGGCTTTTTACGGGCTTATCTTCGGTATCGCCTGGGTTATTGCGATGGTTGCGGTTTTCATTCTCAAGGGAGGTGCTAACGCCTTCGATGAAGACCAGAGTTTCCGACTGATTATGGACAGTATCTGGGTTGGCGGGCTCATCGTCTATCTGGCCCTGTTCTATACGATACTCCGCAAATCTAAACTCGTGGATGAACGCGATAAACTCATTTACGACCGCTCCCCACGAACCCAATGGCTGGCCGTTATCTTTGCACTTGTAGCCTGGATTATCGGGTTAAGTGAAAGGTTTCGTGGTCAAGGAGTACCGACCGTTTACCTTTACTTAATGTTCTTTACCATTCTCAGTGTTAGCTCTATCGCCGGTAGTATTGGCATTCTGGTCGGTTACTGGAGGATGAACCGAAATGGGTAAAGTAAAGAACCGGATAAGAAGGCTGCGCTTCGACCAAGACGAAATGACTCAGGATGAGCTTGCCAACAAGGCCGGATGCACCCGCCAGACAATTATCGCTCTTGAACAGGGAAAATACGTCCCTTCTGTTGAGCTGGCGTTCCGAATAGCCAGAGCATTCAATATCCCGCTTGAGGAGGTCTTTCAATACGAAGATAGCCAGAGAGGCGTAAAATGAACAGAATTATGTTCGTCGTAGGAATAATGGTAATGATTGCTTCAGCTTTACTCTTTGTATTCACGAGGTTACCGTCGGCTCAAATCACTGTCTTGTTGATAATTGGGGTAGTACTGTTAGGTGCATCCAAATTACGAGCATTGAAAACATGATCTTTATTCTTTTGATGTACGGAACTAGGCCTTTAACCAGTACATAAGTTAAATACTCACAGTACCCGATGAAGTAGGTGGAACAGGGGTAGCACATCCGTTCAAAATAAATGCAATTATAGCAGCAATGCAAATAATCCATTTCAAAGTAATATCCTCGCAGTTAGTCAAAAATATTGGTTAAATTCAGTGTAATAAAAACTAAGTCCTTCTGGTGCGCGATATCTTATCACGAATGTTGTTGTTAAGCAATTAGATCAAGACCAAGATAGCCTTAAATCAAATATATACAGTCACTCTAGAACTTACCGACAGACAATTGATGAGATTGGCAAAAGAAAAAGTCAAACGATGGACAGATATCATAGCCCCTGCCGGTATATTAGGAGGGCTCTTAGGTATGATACTTATCGGTTCGACAATCGGAGAAAAACCATCGGCTCTAGAAAATGTATTGTTTGGATTATCCGCTTTCGCACCCATGGTCCTTGGATTCGTTATCAATTACTATTCCAGAATCAAGCTAGTCAAAGCCAAAGTAGAAGAATGGAAGGGCAATAAGGGATAATGTCTCGCTTTCGTCGTTTCTTAGGCACGACAGCAAAAATCATCGCCGGCATTATGATCGTTGCGCTTGTCGGATATGCCGGAGCTTGCGTCTACGGTAACTGGATCGCCAAACCGGAAGGAACGGTCCAACTCCCTTCACTGGAGAAAGCGCCTTACATGTTGACCGTGAAAAACACCGGGACTATCGTCCTGTCTTCAAAGGTAGAACTTGTCGGACCTGATATTCCCGGCGAACGGACATACATCCTACCGGATGGTTTTTGGGAATTGGCGAAGGGCGGCAAGTTCAAATAGAGTGGTGTTTCTCTATTACCACACGTAAGGCGGGAAAGTCCAAGTGGATACAAACGCTAAATTATCGGTTGTCATAAAAATCCTCCAGCTTTATAATGTTCTAAAGTAAATATGTTGTGGAGGATGTTGTAGTTTGCCACGTACAGTAAAAACAGAAGAATCACGTTCTACTATCATCATTGATTTTCAGGGAGTATCAGGCTTATTGACCACGGTTGCTGACAGGATATTTCAGTCAGAAATATTGATATCTCACACCCAGTATGCATTGTTACTCACCATTGCTTCTCTAGAATCTCCCGTAAAGGAAAGTGATATAGCCGGAAAACTTCACCGCGGCTTGAATACTATCAGTATGTTGGTTGACCGGATGGTTAAAGCAGGACTGATAGACCGGTCGAGATCAAAAGTAGACCGCAGGCAATGTATTATCTCCTTAACTTCATTAGGAAAAGGAAAACTGGAGAAGGGAAACCGTCTAAACGAAATGCTTTCCCAGCGTCTTCTGAACGTACTCAATGAAAAAGATCTGCAGGATATCCATCGTCTCCTTGGTAAGCTAGAAGCACAAGGTGTCAAGGAATTATCTGTGTAGCTCCAGGGAGATTACTTGATAGATATTGATTTGAAACCGGATATGTGTTATTAGCTTTAATTAACTGAATAACTATTTCCATTATTTAGCCAACTGTACTAGAAAAACGAACCTTTTATCTCTTACCAAGGTTTAATGGCCGGAATATATTGTTAGCGGCAGTTCTTAAACATTTTAATCGGATTGACGACCACCTTACTGCTTTAAGTAGAAACGAATGAAGAGAATTGGGATATACAACACCGCAGTAAACAATGGCTAAATTGAGATATGTAATGAATCTAAACAAGATATCTCAATTCTTCCTAATACCGGGACTTTTTCCAATTTTTACAAAGAATATAAGGTAATTAGTACATACCAGAAGGTAAGAGAATTGTTAATAGCGGAGAGAGAGGACTTCCAGAATTCATTTGACAACATGCCTTTTGGTATTCAAATCATCAATTCTACAGGAAAACTCATCTATCTTAATCACACCATGCTTGATCTGTGGGGTTATGATTCCATCGAACAATTGAATGCATTACGATTAGAACAGGCCTTTACTCCAGAATCGGTTGCTCTTGTTCGCAGTTTATTCAAACAACGAGAGTTTGGAAAATTTCCACCGATCCATGAGATCACTATAGTCTGCAAAAACGGTCAATTTCGAGACCTTCGGGTTCATGGTCGCGAGATTTTCTGGCGTGGTGAAAAATGCGTTCAACTTCTATATGAGGATATCACCGCTGCCAAACACATGGAAAAAAGAATCCATGATTTGAATGAAACGCTGGAGTTGATACGGAACATCAATCGACTCATTGTCAGAGAAGACAATGCAATAGAGTTGTTACAAAAAGGGTGCGACCAGATCGTTAAAGGTAATCGTTATCAACTTGCCTGGATTGGTTTCTCCAAGGAAATTAACTACGGACTTCCACTGTTAGTCATGGCCGGTCGCGGGGTTGATTACATTAGTGCTGATAGGATCGGCCTGGATGAATTACCCCAACAAAGCCCGGTCCACATTGCGATAACAACCGGGAAACCATGCGTTATTTCCAATATATTGAATGACCCGCTGTTCCAGCCATGGCGTGATAAGGCAGTGAATAAAGGTTTCCGTTCAATGGTGGTCTTACCGTTGAAGATCAATACACACGTATCCGGCAATCTCAATATCTACTCCGAGACAGTAGATGCCTTTGATCCCGAAGAAGTTGAACTACTGGCCGAACTTGCCGCCGACCTGTCCATCGGGGTTGAGAAAATCAGACACCGAAAAGAGCATATACAAATTGAACAGACATTATCCGATGAAGCTGTACGCCGCCGGATACTGATCGAGCAGTCCAGTGATGGAATTGTTGTTCTTGACCAGAAGGGTAAAGTGTTTGAAGCCAATAAGCGGTTTGCTGAGATGCTCGGGTATTCACAGGCTGAAGTGCTTCAGCTTCACGTTTGGGATTGGGATATTCGGACTCCTCGTGAACAATTTACCCCGATACCAGCAGAAATAGCAGGGCCCCGGTTCGAAACGAAACACTACCGTAAGGATGGAAGTTCCTATGACGTCGAAATTAGTTCGAATGAGGCTATAATCACCGGACAGAAATTGGTCTTCTGTGTATGTAGAGACATAACCGAACGTAAGCAGATGCAGGAAAAACTAATTGTCACTGACCGTCTAGCTTCGATTGGGGAGTTGTCGGCGGGAATAGCTCATGAACTAAACAATCCCTTAACAAGTGTGATTGGATTATCAGAAATGCTTTTGGAAGAAGATCTCCCTGATGAAACCAGGGAGGATATTGGAATTTTGTCTAGAGAAGCCAATCGCATGGCTGAAGTCATAAAGAACATGCTTATCTTCGCTCGCCGGCACCCCACGGTAAGGCAGCAAATACACATTAATGACATCATAATACAAACTCTTGAAATGCGGGCCTATGAACATAAGTTAACAAATATCCAGGTGATCAAGCGATTTGCGGAGGACCTGCCGGAAATAGAAGTAGATAATTTCCAGTTGCAGCAGGTATTTATCAATATCATCACTAACGCCGAGTATTTTATAAAAGAAGCTCATCGTGGTGGTGTTATTACTATAACTACGGAACATGTCGGGAATAATATCAAGATAACAATTGCTGATAATGGTCCAGGAATACCGGAAGAGAACCTTAATCGTGTTTTTGACCCGTTCTATACGACAAAACCAATCGGTAAAGGGACTGGTTTGGGACTAAGTATCTGCCATGGTATCATCACCGCTCATAACGGCAGGATTTACGTGGAAAGTGAACCGGGGAAGGGAACCACTTTTATCATCGAACTGCCTGTAACTGAATAAAAATGACTTCATAGTTTTTATGTTATGAAGGTTACAAATTCCGTTTTTTTCTCAAAAAGTATCCTTTATTACGTTATCTTGTTTACACTGAGTAGCTTACGTATAAAAGTTTCCGGACATTTTTAAACTATTTTCCTATCCCTTTAACTAACTAGTGTTAGAAAGATTCGAACTCCAACTGAAACGCGCATAATTGCTCCATACATATGTCCTCTACAAACTTGTATCAGGTGTGAGTTGAATAAATCAAAACAACGACTCAATGAAAAATAAGAAAACTATAACCTTGATCGGACTAAAAGGTTACACGTAGTCTATTGACATTGTATAATATAACTAGTAATATGTTTCTAGTAATATAATTCTAGTAAATATAGTGATTTAGCCACCATGGAACATGGACGCACCCGATGCAAAAATAATCAGGAGAACCGGTAAATGAAAGAATGGAGTCTGATTACAAATCATGGACTGGTATTGGCTGTAATATCGAAAAATCCAAAGAAGACCATAAGAGAAATAGGCGATGAGGTTGGCCTTACCGAGCGAACGGCCTATGGTATCGTCGTTGATCTTGAGAGAGTTGGATATATCAAAAGAACCAAGGTTGGAACGCGTAACGAATACGCGATAAACCATGAAATGCCACTTGTTAGCCGGCTAAGTGATGCCTCGGTAGGAGATATGCTCGCATTATTCGGTTGGAAACGCAGGCAAGAGACAAAGAAAACTAAGAACTTGCAAGAGGTCAGTCCAAGTTGAACCGGCATTAGCAGGCGTTGGCTTTAATATCAGCAAAGTTATTTTGAAGAAAAGAGGCAACCTGATGGATAGAGGGTTTGGACAAGTTAGATCGATGTCATTTCAGTTGAGATGGGTTTAAATATATTATGGATTAACAGAGGTGTGAGTATGACAATAGAAAAACGGAAACTAACGAAGGGGAAAGACAACCTGACAACAAGACTACAACCATTAGCTGATCGTGTAGTCGTAAAAGCCATAGAGAAAGAAGAAAAGACCAGGTCCGGCATCTTTATCCCGGACACCGCCAAAGAGAAACCTCAGGAAGGCGAAATCATCGCAGTGGGCCCAGGCCGACTTACCGATAAAGGTTTGCGCATCATAATGGACCTCAAGGTAGGCGATAGAGTCATATATAACAAGTACGGGGGCAGCGAGATCAAGATCGATGACCAGGAACTGGTAATCATGCGTGAAAGCGACATCCTTGCCAGGAAGGTTTAAAGGAGAAATTATAATGGCAGCAAAACAAATTAAATTTGGTGAAGAAGCAAGACGTTCCCTGAAGAAAGGGATAGATACTTTAACGGATGTTGTTAAAGTAACCCTGGGGCCGAAAGGCCACCCTGTGGCTCTGGATAAGAAATGGGGCGCTCCGTCCGTTATTGACGACGGCGTCACCATTGCCAAAGAAATCGAGCTGGCAGACCCTTTTGAGAATATGGGAGCCCAGTTAGTAAAGGAAGCCGCTACTAAGACGAACGATTCCTGTGGTGACGGCACCACTACTTCCACCGTTTTAGCCCATGCCATCATCACCGGTGGTTTCAAGAATGTCGCCGCCGGGGCCGAACCGATGCTGTTGAAGAAAGGCATCGAAAAAGCCGTCACTCAGATCGTGGAAGAACTGAAAAAGATGTCCACCGAAGTCAAGGGCAAAGAACAGATCGCCCAGGTAGCTACCATCACCGCCAAAGACAAGGAGATCGGCAATCTCATCGCCGAGGTCATGGAAAAAGTCGGCAAAGACGGCGTCATCACGGTTGAAGAATCCAAGGGCATCAAATTCGAGACTGAATTCGTCGAAGGCATGCAGTTCGATAGAGGCTATATCAGCGCCTACTTCGTTACCAATGCCGAAAAGATGGAAACCGCTCTCGAAGATCCCTATATTCTGCTCACCGATAAGAAAATATCGGCCATCAGCGACCTTCTCCCCGCCTTAGAGAAGATCCTCCAGGTAACCAAGAACCTGCTCATCGTTGCCGAAGATATTGAAGGCGAAGCCCTGGCGACACTGGTCGTCAATAAACTGCGCGGCACCCTTAATGTCCTGGCTGTCAAAGCCCCCGGTTTCGGTGACCGGCGTAAAGAAATGCTCCAGGACATGGCGATCCTGACCGGCGGCAAGGTTATCTCCGAAGAACTCGGCCGCAAACTCGATTCCGTTACCGTAGAAGACCTCGGCCGTGCCCGCCGGGTAACTGCCGACAAAGACAACACCACCATCGTCGAAGGCAAAGGCTCTGAAGCAGAGATCAAAGCCCGCATCAAGCAGATCAAAGCCCAGATCGAAGAAACCACCTCCGATTTCGACCGCGAAAAGCTGCAGGAAAGACTGGCTAAACTGGCTGGCGGCGTTGCCATCATCAAAGTCGGTGCCGCTACCGAAGTCGAACTCAAAGAAAAGAAGCACCGGGTTGAAGATGCCCTGTCGGCTACCCGCGCTGCGGTTGAAGAAGGCATCCTGCCCGGTGGCGGGGTTGGCCTGCTGACTGCGGTGAAGAGTCTATCCAAGATTAAAGTAACCGGTGACGAAGCTACCGGTGTCGATGTTGTCCGCAAAGCCGTGGAAGAACCGATCCGCTGGATCGCCATCAATGCCGGCAAAGACGGCTCAGTGATCGTCGATGCCGTGAAGAAAGCTCAACCTGGTTTTGGTTACGATGCGGATGCGGATGAATATACCGACATGATCAAGAAAGGCATCATCGACCCGACCAAGGTTGTCCGCTCGGCGCTGCAGAATGCTGCTTCTATCGCCAACATGGTCCTCATCACCCAATCCCTGGTGACCGACATCCCGGAGAAGGAAAAAGCTCCTGCGATGCCTGCTGGCGGCGGTATGGGTGGCATGGGCGACTATTAGTCAATATTTAACTGACGTTATTAAGAATAGCCGTCCTTCACACGAAGGACGGCTATTCTGTTAACTCAACTCCGAATAATAGATACTCAATATTCTAGAAAAGTATATCTAGAAAATATTTGCATATTGTAATCGTTCTGTGGTATAGTAAGTACAGTTTCAGTTTAGGTTATAAGATACTTATTTATCCCTACCTCATCTAAGCGTTGGATGGCCCAAACTCTAACTCCGAAAATAATAGAGGAGGTCGTTCAATGACTTATCAAGAAAAATCCATCAAGTGTTCTGACTGCGGGACAACCTTTACGTTTACTACCGGGGAACAGGAATTTTACGCTACCAAAGGTTTCAGCAATGAGCCCAAGCGTTGCGCCGGTTGTCGCGCTGCGAAAAAAGCACAGCGCGATGAAAGTGGAAATGGTGAGTACAACAACAGATCCCGGTTCTAACGCTGACTTCCTCGCTTGAATTTATTCAAGATTGCTGTTAACGAGAAGAACTCGGTGCAGCATTTAGGAGGGTAACATGAATAACATCGGATTATATATTCAGTACGCTTGTGTTAGCGGACTCACGACGCTCGTTGGTTGAAAATTCGCTGGTCAAAACAGCTTCTCGCAATGGGCAGCCGTTACCGCCAGACACGCCGCTTTTAAGTAGTGACATAAAAAGCTTCGTTTAATTCCCGATTACACCAGGATTAAAAACCGTATTTCGGTGCAACCGTAATATTCTGAACACCGTCCGGTCGACCGCCACCATCATTATGTATATGCAGATGGTTTCTCCTTGAATCCAGATTTTCTAGAAAAAGGGGGTCAAGGTGATAACAGAAGTCGACACAGAACTCGAAATCATGGAGTACCCTGAAGGATCCCCGGCCGAGGATGATGCGGACGGAGGAGACTCTTCAGCGAATGATCCACCTGAGGAATCGGAGCTAAATGGCCTGGAATCAAAACAGATACCGGACTTGAATGGAAGGGATACGGAATTTAACTTATGACCCTATCCGCCAGTACCTTCAAGATATATGCAAAGTAAACCTTATCAATGCCAGTGACGAGAAAATATTAGCCAGGAAGATTGAGTTAGCCAGGTTCCTGAGAGGGATGAAACACGATTACCTGCTGAGAAGCGGTGTATCGTCTTCTGCCACAGATATAGAGTTACAGGTTAGAGTAGAAATCGTGAAAGCGGCACCACTTGTCCGTCTTCTGCGGGAGGAGCTTGGCTTACCGGCTACCAACAGCTTCGTGAAAAGTGTCTCTGAGAATATACTTCGCGAGAGTATTGCCGGTGTTTTTAACCCGCAGATGGTGCAGAACATCGCACAGAAACTGGACAAATCCGTAGTCGAAACACAGCACCTTCTCGAGAATCTCTCAAGGTATTGCGGCTTGCTTCCGGAGGAAATCCGCAGCACTACCAGTCAAGGGGTGGTTGAAACCAATGCGGATGGCTTTCCGGCAGAGGTATATTCGGCAAAATCTACCAAAGAGTACAAAAAACAAACTAGTAAGTTAATGGATAATATCGAGCAAGAGTCTGAACAGGCAAGCCAGCGAATGATCGAAGCCAACCTGCGACTGGTAGTGAGTATAGCCAAAAAGCATATCGTAGGCGGCATGAATCTCCTCGACCTCATTCAGGAGGGAAACATCGGACTGATCAGGGCTGCCGATAAATTCGACCATCACCGGGGTTATAAATTCAGTACCTATGCCACATGGTGGATACGTCAAGGGATCACCCGGGCGATATCCGACAAAGCCAGGACGATCCGCGTTCCCGTCCATATGATTGATAATATCAGGCTCGTAACTAACAAAAAGCGTGAATTGGCGCAAGTTTACGGGCGGAACCCAACGCCGGAGGAAATCGGTAATCTGCTGGAGATGACGGTGGAAAGGGTTAATGAGATATTGAAGGTGGCCCAATATCCTTTATCCCTGGAAGCACCTGTCGGTGAAGACGGGGAGGCGCATATCAGCGATTTTATTGAGGACACCAATTCAATTACACCCATCGATACTGCCTCAAATCAACTGCTGAAAGAAGAGATCAACAAGGTCCTGTCCGAGTTCAGCCACCGGGAGCAGACGAGTGCTTGTCCTGAGATTCGGACTTGAGGATGGCCGCAGCAGGACACTTGAAGAAGTCGGACAGGAATTCCATGTAACCAGAGAGCGTATTCGCCAGATCGAGGCCAAAGCGATACGTAAGCTTCGCCACCCCAGCCGCAGCCGGCGGCTAAGAGACTACTTGCAGTAGTGGCCGAACTATGACGACTGAACCTGGAAAGCAATAGAATTCAGACACGAGACCAGGAGGAAGAATAGTGAAAGGAATAAAACAGTATCGCCGGGGTTCACGATTAGTCAAAGCACAAGTCCGGGCCAGAGCGAAAAAAGTGAACAGGGCACGAAAATCATCCTGATCAGGATGGAGGAGATATAACTAATATGAATAAAAGAAAATTGGTTGCCATTGATAAACACCGCCGCAAGGCCAAAAAACTCTACGAAAAGAACCATACTAAAAAATAGAGGACGAGCGTGGGGTGCGTAAACACCTGAGGACTTTATTTACGATTACAAAAAAGAGGGATAGTCCACTAATTAAAAATATCCTGGCCATTGGCATATCTTATGGAAAAATTGAGTATGCACTTCATTATCCGGATTTTGACAACCGGTATTGGCGCGAAAAACTGGGAAAAGAATTGTCCATACTGGAAGGCCAGTATAACTGGATCATCGATCATCATGACGGGCTGCTCGAAGGTGATTTCCTGAATGAGATGAAGACCGGGGGATCAAGTGTAAAACAATTAAGGGACAGTGTTGAAAAGGTTGATTCCGGCACAATGGAAACGGCTTGCGCTAATTTTAATATTAGTAAATCTGTGTTAAGTAAATATATTTTTACCGAAGGATAGAGAAACTCACTAACACTATGTGAGTCTAGTAATAAGGAGGGAAATGAACCCAATGAAGAATCTAAGGATGTGGAGGCGAGAAGATGAACCTCCGAGCAAAATACAGAATTCTGAAAGCAACGACCGTTGCGCTGGGAGCATTGAGCATACCGTGGGGAACATTCATAGGTTATTGTTTTGGCGATGGACGCTATTACACAGGTTTGGTCGCCTTATGTCTCCAGGTGGTAATATCTCTAGCCGATGGGTTCATTTGGTTCTGGGTACTGGAGAATATGAAGGATAGATTGCTGAAAGAACCTTTAGAAGTAAAAGTAATCGACCATGATTAACTGTGCCGCAGCTATTTATCTCGTGGTAGTCATCTTAATCTAGAACAATTTTATCTACGGTTTCCCTGACCTTCGCCGCCTCTTTATCTGCGCTTTGTCTATCTAAAGCTGCTTTTGCTTCAGTTGCTGCTTTGTCTACATTTAGCTTATCTGCGGCTGCCCGTTTTTCAGCCGCCACTTTATCTGTACTCAATCTATCTAAAGCAGCTTGCGTTTCAGTGGTCAATTTGTCTGCATTTAGTCTATCTGCGGCTGCCCGTTTTTCAGCCGCAGCTTTATCTGCGCTTAGTCTATCCAAAGCTGCTTTTGCTTCATTATTTAGTGACTCTTTGTCTTCAAATATCATTGATGATAACTCCCTATTAGGAAGACTACCTGTGGAGAAGGCAAGGTACATCAGATCCACAATCATGGTACGTCATGCCCTCTCTTTGTGAGAACTTACGGCACGGTGTAAGTGTGCCGGCGACAAACTGCAGCGTTTCGAGTGCCTTGCATTTCGGACATTGGACAATTACATCGTCGAATTTTGGGCTCAAACCTTTGTAAAGGCGAACCCGTCGTTTGAAGTAACCATCCGTTCGGGTGGCTACTTCAAACGATTTTCTATATTCCATTACAGCAACGCTTTTCATCGTCCTTGATCCGTCCTCAGGCGAGACTTGGATATCTCCAATATCGACTCCAGTTCATCAAGCTTGATTTTGAATGTCATAAAGGTCTGCCTGATAGGCATATTTCCCCAAACTAAGCACATTATGCATCTTATCTCCCGGGGCTGCAAACCTCCAGAAGGTATAATTGCCAGGTATATTGGAGACACATGATTAGTCCGGTAAATGGTAACCGAAAGTTCTGGTAATTGGTAAGAATAATGAATATAATATTACCATAAAGGCGCACTAATGTAGTAAATGATGGTACATTAAAGTGTACCAAAAGAGGGTTTCTACGATGGCAGTTAAAGAACACAAACCTGATACTCTAGGAGTCCTGATGATCGATTTTAGTCCGGTTGTCCGGGAGGGCTTACAGGCCATCCTTGCTAAAGACGGAAGCATTATACTGATCGGAACTGCTCAAGATGAAACTGAAGCACTTCAGTATATTAGAAGGGCAAAGAACCAGAGACAGCCTATTAATGTCGTACTGACCGAAACCCGGAGCGGTGTAGTGGATGGGGTGCAAGTTACAAGGCTTATCAAAGATGAATTCCCGGAGGTAGCGGTATTGGTACTGACGGAGAACCTCAACGATACTTATGTAATAGACGCCATCCACGCGGGTGCCGGGGGATATATCTTCCTCCATGATATGTCCCCTGAAATGCTTCTGCAGAGCATCCACCGGGTGGTCGAGGGTGGCTCCCAGATAACGACAGCATTACTGCACACTGCCGTGGAGAATTTGATACAAAATGGCCGTAAAACACTGGCCGAGCGCACGGCGGAGGCAGCTCATCTCACCGAAAGGGAAGTCGATGTGCTGAGGCTCATGGGGAACGGAGACTCGAATAAAATTATCTCAGCTACGCTGGGTATTACCCTTGATACAACTAAAAAACATGTCCGTAATGTAATCGACAAGATGCAGGCCCGCAGCCGCACACATGCGGCAATTATCGCCGCCCAGGCAGGCCTGGTGGGCAAACCTATAAATGGTGTTGCCGCGGTACTTGGCGCCCAATCCGGACCCAGTACACTTTAGTGTGCCTTTAACTACTCCATTCGGGCATCTTGTTGGTACTACTATATAATCCCTAATTTACCACAACAATTCCTCCTTTATAGGTTTGTGACTCTATAAGCCAGGGTACATAATTTTAGAATCTGGAGTAATTAAGATCACCCAATTGATAATAAGATCTTTTATCGGTACAGCGTACCTGGCAAGCTGGCGATTCTTCTTTATGGAAATAAAGGATAAGCCACGAAATGAAAATGAAAGAGATATCTGAGTTACTAGAACTCAAGCCAGATGAGTTAGGTGATATATATATGCAAAACCAGTTGACTTATTACGTTGAGCAATTGAGTACGCGACATAGTAACGAGTGGTTGAATGAGCACAAGGACCTTATTAAGAAAATATGGTACCACATAAGCCAATACTAACATCGACTGAAATGCAGATATTTTAACTATTTAACGATGGACGAATATGAATATCCCCATGCTGCGTATCGGTAACCTGGAAGTAAAATTACCTATTATCCAGGGAGGAATGGGGGTTGGCATCTCCCTCTCCGGCTTGGCATCTGCTGTGGCAAATGAAGGTGGGATCGGAGTTATTTCGACCAGCGGTATCGGTATGTTGGAACCTGACTTCAGGACCGACCTTGCTTCCGCTAACGAGCGTGCCTTAAGGCGTGAGATAAGGCAGGCGAAGAAGTCCAGCCACGGCATTATCGGTGTCAATGTATTGGTAGCTTTATCAGACTATCTGCGTCTGATTCAGGTTGCTCTGGAAGAAAAAGTAGATGCGATATTTCTAGGGGCCGGCCTACCGCTCCGCTTTCCGGACAACTTTATCAATACTGTCAAGACTAAAATCATCCCCATCGTGTCTTCAGCACGTGCCTTAAAACTTATTTTCCAATACTGGATCAAACATTATCACCGCATCCCCGATGCCGTGGTCGTCGAAGGCCCGCTGGCGGGGGGGCATCTGGGCTTTAAAAAAGAGCAAATCAATGATCCGGCATATGCCCTGGAGAATATTGTTCCCGAAGTCCTGGCAGCCGTGAGTACCTTTGAAAATGAAGTCGGCCGGAAGGTCCCGGTTATCGCCGCGGGCGGCGTTTTTACCGGCGAAGACATCTACCGGTATTTACAGATGGGAGCGGGTGGGGTGCAGATGGCGACGAGATTCGTGGCTACCGAGGAATGTGATGCTTCCGATGCCTTCAAGCAAGCCTATATGAGTTGTTCTAAAGAAGACCTGGTAATTATCGATAGCCCGGTTGGCTTACCCGGCAGGGCCATCAGCAACAAATTCCTCGAAGCCGTTCAAGCGGGGCAGAAACACCCCTTTCAATGCAATTGGGCATGTCTAAGGACGTGTGATTTTACCAGTGCCCCTTATTGTATATGTGAGGCACTAACAAACGCAAAAAAAGGGCATCTGAATAATGGGTTTGCTTTTGCCGGGGCGAATGCTTACCGGATCAATAGGATAACCACCGTCAAAGAACTCATACAGAGTTTGATCGCTGAATATAAAGCAGCCGCCGGTAGAAAGCTAAGACGTGATCATGTTGATATCGAAGGACAAAAAAATCTACAACACGTTTGAGGGACTGAGGTGTCATTACTAGAATAGTGTATCTCTAGTTTTGGTATTACGGTTCTACCGGTACCCTGGTCTTGGTGGGTGCCACAGTCTTCGTAGGTGCAATAGTTTTAGTCGGCGTCACAGTTTTAGTTGGTGCCACAGTCTTAGTCGGCGTCACAGTTTTAGTTGGTGCCACAGTCTTAGTCGGTGGCACGGTTGTAGTTGGTGCGTTTGTCGGCGGCACAGTTGTGGTCGGTGGCACAGTTGTTACTGGGGTGACCTCATCAACTTTTTCCCACTGTTGTGATGCTGGATCGAACTCAATAGTTGCCGGCCATGGATAATCTACCATGGTAGTGTTCACGTCAACGATCTGTCCTTCCTCACTAAAAACGTAATTCGCCCGGAGACCCCCGGATAAATAGTCGGTAAACCCTGTGGTAGTAGTATCTTCCGGCCATTCACTGGTGGTACCGAGATAAGCAAGCGCCGCAAGTTGTACGTTTTGTACCTCGGTATTAGCTGCCGCTGTGTTGGACGTAGTTGACATAGACACCACGTTGGGAATAATAACGGCTGCCAGGATTCCCAACACTGCGACCACGATCAATATCTCAATTAATGTAAAGCCACGCTGTCTCGGGCAAGTTAGTTTCGTATACTTAACTTTACTATAATTATCTTTACTTAACATGATATTATCCTAATGGGAACCAATCACTTGCTCAATAGGTAATTCGTACTAACTAATATTGAAGAAGTAATAGTATTATGGCTGGGTTGATGAATACAGATAGTACTATCGGCGATGTAATATTGGATCCTTTATTGCGTTAACTGATACACTCTCAATAACCCACGCTTGAAAACTACCGGAAACTCTCGTGGGTTGATTTCACAACCAATGGCTGGATGGGAATAGAGCTGATTTCGGGTAAGCACTGGAAGGAATTACCTGATGATTATATGATACCCGCGGCAGGTCCAAATTCATCCAGTTTCTGTATAATCGTTGGTGGTGGGGATGAGGAGGTTAGTCAACAAATGAGCGGGGGCGCCGGCCTAACGACAACAACATTTACAGTATAGACGCTTGGCGATAGGAGACTCGTTTGCGATCTTCTGTTCCTTTTTATCGATTAATAGTGTGGGGTAATATGTTAAGCTAGTGTTAGCATTGTCTTGATGACAATGCTAACACTAGCCATTATTCTCAATACCCCATGGACTTTTTTAACGACTGGTCAAGCCAAATGTACTGAAGTTGGTCGTTAGGGGTATAGTAGCCACCCCAGCCCCAAGCGCCGTATGAATTCTTTACCCAGGGCCACCAGAAGGTGTAAACGTCATATGCCGGCAACCACACTCCATATGCTGTTGCCAGGCTCTGCTTTGCTACCTCCTTCAGAATCGCGTTTACCCGGACGTCATCGTAGCCAACCTTCTGACAGATCTCATCGTATAGCACCCTGAAAGACGGGTCGTCAACGTAGGCATTGTTGTCCGCGCTCTCGATGCGCAGCATAAGCATTCGCCAGGGGTACTGATAATCCATGATCAGTCCTTTGAAAGTCATCTCTTTGTTCGCCCTGGCTCTCTGCTGAGCCGTGTTCACGGTGGTTTCCAGTGGGTTTATCTGCATGTCGACACCGATAGCAAGGAAATTCTCTCTGATTATGGAAAGGAGGTCCACATCGTTCTGAGTACAATCAATGACAGTCTTAAAGCCGTTAGGATAGCCAGCGTCGGCGAGTAATTGTTTTGCCTTGGTGGGGTTAAGGGTGAACAGGTCTTTCACCTCCGGGGACTGCTCCTCAAGCGGGGTAAAGATCTTCGAATATGCCGGCGTCGGTGGGTAAGGAACAGCGAAAAGCGTCGCATGCCCCCCATAGTAATCCTTTACGAGAGCTTCGCGGTCGATTGCCATATTGAGTGCCTGCCGTACCCTGATATCTTTGAAAGGTAGGTCCTGCTTGTCCATCCTGCCAACTGGAACAACCGGTGACGACAACCACTCCACATGCTGTAGTTGAGGGCTAGTCATCGTGATGCTTTCAGCGTCGTCCCAAGTTATCGCTGGTGCCCCCGGACCGAGTACATCCAGCTTTCCTGTACGAAGCGCGGCGTATCGGGTTGATGCGTCGGGTATGTTAAAGCCCTTGATTCCATCAATGTACGGCAACTGGTTCTGGAGATGAAAGGGGTCCTTCTTCCAGTAATCCGGATTCCTTTTGAAAGTTTGCGAACTGTTTGCCACAAAATCTGTGAGCATCCACGGCCCTGTGCCGCAGGCGTTCCGCCAGTCACTCATGTCGCCGTACTTCGCTATCATGTCCGGCGGATAATTGGTCATGAAGTTGCCAATTACCAGGAACATCTGCCCGTGCATGATCAACGGGATTTTAATTTCTACAGTGTACTTGTCAAGTGTCTTCACTGACGTCGGCCGGTACTGGGCGGGGTAAACTAAAAACAGGTAACTGCCTTTCGACGTGAAGGCGCGGTTGATGTTGAAAGCCACATCATCGGCGGTTAGCTCTCGGCCGTTCACTGGTGCTTTGTTCTGCCAGTATATCCCTTGTCGAATGTGGAAGATGATGGTTGTCTCATCCGGAAACTCCCAACTTTCCGCCAGACACCCCGTCAACAACTCGGAGCGGCCGATAAAGCCCATTGACCAATCTTGATCGCCGCTACCAGCGGGCCCCTTCTTCCAGTCGCCCTCAAGTAACTGCTCGTTAGTCAGATATGGAGTGGTGACCATGCCACCGACATGGCCCATATTGTAGGCTTCATCAAAACCTCCTGCTGGATCAGCGAAGTAGAAAGACAGCGTTCCACCGTATTTAGGCTCGTCTGATGGAACCGTGGTTTTACCGGTTGGCGGGACAGTAGTCTTTGTAGTTGTAGCAGGCTTGGAAGTTGTAGTCATAGATTCAGGCGAACATGAAAATAAAAACAAGAATACTATTAAAGAAACTAGAACACAACACACACGTTTCCAGTTCATTAAATAACCCTCCTACTTAATCCTGGAAATCTAGATGAATATCCAGGAAACACACGACACCAAAATACTAGAACATAACATTCAGCACCTCATAGAACAAAAGAATAATAAAAACCAAAGAGGAATAGATTTAAACATCAACCTTATGCCCATATATCCCTCCTATGAGCAGGGAAGAAGTTAGTGTTGCCTGAGTATAGAAAAATAGATTAAGTATATAATCCATCAGGACAACATCAGCAAATGAATTATTAGTATTATAGTCTAACAAAGTGACATCGATACCAGATTGGGGGCAGGTCACTAGATAGAGCTATTATTTTGGAAGGTAACATTTGAGGCTGATAATTTAAAACTATATACAATAAGCGGGGGTAAATTCCCCCGCTTATAATTTGATCGTTTATTTTGTTCGGGACTAACTGGCACAATCGTCGAGAAACGGCTATAAAAGACGAGAAACTGTGAAACACATTATACCAAGTTGATTATATCGGGACGAATCCATGAAGAATCAACTGTACGAGAGGGTTTGGATCATCTGATTAGTGAAGTTAGGGAATTATGGGAATCACTTGAGCAACAAGACGATGGAAGCATTGTCCTAAAAGAAGTGGCTGACGTAATCAATTGTGCTGAAATCATCGGTGCAGTGATTATTCGCAATTCCAGCTTGATGAAGGCATGAAAGAGATCGATTTAAGCACACCGCAAGGGGCTATCTTTTCAGATGATGGGAAGTATCGTTATTCGCTGTGGCGTGTATGGAGCCAGGTCCGGCCTATGTTGCTTTTTATAGGGTTGAATCCATCGACGGCGAATTCCAGCATGAATGACCCAACCATCACTCGATTGATGGTACGGGCGAATAATGAGGGCTTTGGCGGGCTTCTGGCTGCTAACTTGTATGCTCTGGTATCTACAAATCCTAACGCTCTGCTTGGTTCGTCTGACACGGTTGGACCGGAGACTGACGAATACCTGTGTTACTCAATCCGGATATCCGGAAAAGTGATGTGCGGTTGGGGCTCTTTTCCGGCAGCGATTGCCCGGTCAACGGCGGTACTCAGATTTATTCCTGAACCTTGGTGTCTTGGGGTAAATAGCGACGGCCAGCCGAAACACCCACTCTACATGAAATATGACACCCCGATAGTCAGATATACAGTACTAAATATGTGACTTTATAGGAATCGTCGCATCGTAGATATGGCAGTTAGAAAGTTTGGAAAAGTTGTATTGAAGATGAGATCGGCATTAGCACTCTTAGTAAAGGCGGAGAGTACAGGCGGATAGTACAGGGTGCTGGCAACTAACCCTCATGTACCATATCTCATCAAAGCCAGTTAAGTAGAGTTGATGCAATGTTAACTAAAAATTATGAATATAACATGAATAGTTGATGAATCTTTTCATAAATATCTGAAGCCCAAGCGGGACTGCCTGGGCTTCAGATTGGAGCAATAGGAAGAGCATAAGATTTACTCTTCGAAGAAATATTATATATGACAGATTAACTAAAGGTAAGTAGACAAAATAGTAAAAGTTAATACAACAAAATATATGAGTTTGATGAATTTCGAGGGAAGCGATGATGGACGATAGGTACGAACTAATACCCGTATCAACTGATACTAGAACTAGTTTATGCAACAAAACATGCAATATCCAACGTAAGAAAAGTGATAAATCCATCGGGCCGGTGGGCATGAAATATGACCTACTAAAAATGAAGAAACCCGGTGGGCCATCCGGGTTTCTTCTAATGAAGGTCGAAAAAGAAAGTTCTATGTATTAGCAGTATATTTCACGGGTGCTAGAAAAATATATCACCCAAAAGTAATGTTTTAGCTTACTTAAGTACGTATTAAAAATGGATTTAGCAGGTCGTTTGAGTAAAGGAAAAACGATAAAGCCTGGTCTACGAGCCAGGCTTTATCGAAAGGGAATCAATGCACACACAACCGATTGAGATTATACATAAAAAGAAACCTTACGGTAACGGCAACAACGACAAAATAAACTACTAAATAAAGAAGTAAAAGCCCGTGGACGTTCGGGCTTTTACTAAAGTGAGGTGATAAAGAAAAACGGGATACTGGTGACACGGAATATATATTATTAACGAACGTTTGTCAATCAGATAAATAAAAAGCTGATGAAAAACCTGAAGCCCGGGCGCTTGATTTCCGGGCTTCAGTTGAACCCGGATTCATGAAATCCGGGTTACAGAGGAGAGAGTAAGAGAAGTGCACCTCTTACTAAAATAATAATAAATAAAAAATGTTAAGGAAATATTTAGAAAAGGATAAAGCCCGGCGGGACAACCGAGACTTTATCAGGGAGGGAGATTGAAAAGAGAAATACGTAAAATCGATGTTCGAAATAAATGATATAGAGATGTTGTTAAGGAATTATTAAGGGGAAAAAGGACAGAGTATCAAGCTAATAATATCTGAAGCCCAAGCGGGACTGCCTGGGCTTCAGATTGGAGCAATAGGAAGAGTTTAAGATTTACTCTTCAAAAAATATTATATATGACAGATTAAGTAAAAGTAAGTAGTCAAAATAGTCAAAGTTAATACAACAAAATATATGAGATTGATGAATTTCGAGAGAAATAATGACGGACGATAGGCACGAATCCCGAAGTTACCAGAAAACAAATCGGGTGGATTACGCAACAAAACATCCAAACCAAACGCGATGAAGGCGATAGATCCATCAAGAGGGTGGGCATGAAACCCGAAAAGAAGTGTGTTTGCACTGATAAAGACCCATATACCTGCTTTTACGAAAGGTATTTGGAAGTATTCCATAAGAAATATCCAGATGAAGGTGAAGAACCTGAAGTTGAGGATGTTTTATTTACTGACGTTATTTACTGTTGGTGTAATTGTCACGATAACCCTAAAAACAAAATCAAGTTTGGTGAAGGCTGGCTAACAAAAAATGATATCAGTCTCGAAGGAAATAGCACCATTAAGAAGTGAAGTATGAAAGTCGCCATCTATACCAGGGTATCGACTGATAAACAGGATGCAACAAACCAGATGCCGCAGCTTGAACGGCTATGCCGTGATCGTGGTTGGGAAATCGTGGCTGTTTACAGCGAGGATGAATCAGCTTGGAAGAGCGGCCACCAGGCTGAATTATCCAAACTTTTGAACCAAGTGAAATCGCACCAAAAAAAATTCGACATTGTTCTCTGTTGGGCACTAGACCGAATGACTCGTCAAGGCCCGTCTGCAATTTTATCGCTTGCGCACACATTCCAATTATACGGGGTTCGCCTTAGTTAGTTATCAAGAGAGTTGGACTGAAGCACCTAGTGGGACCGGCGATCTACTTTTAAGCATCTTTGGATGGATTGCACAACAGGAATCAATCCGACGTTCTGAAAGGACAAAGGCAGCACTGGCAAAGAGAAAAGCTGACGGAATAAAACTTGGTCGACCGGCTGGCTCTAAGGATAAGAAAAAACGGCTTAAAAAACGTCCGGTAATTTTTAAGTATGGGCAACCGAGCGTAGAAGGTATAACGCAATAAAGGATCCTTTTTTGGAGGTAAA
>CAVUCA010000007.1:0-137451 GCA_963739865.1 uncultured Chloroflexia bacterium | reverse complement strand
GCGTCTCCTGGATATGGTCAAAATATGCCCTGCGGCGGGTTGAGTATTCCCGGCACCTGAGTGCGACTCATGCTTTCTTTGGTGACGAAATAACTATCGAATTGAGTATCACCAACCGGAAAATCCTGCCGCTGCCCTGGATCCAGGTAGTAGAACTGGACGAGCATATGCTGCTGCCGAATACCGTGTTGACCACCCAATCATACCGCCAGGGACGGTTGTTGCTACGTAATTTAATGCCCCTCGGATGGTATCACCGGGTGAAGCGCATCTACACCATGCGCTGCATGAAACGCGGTTATTTTGCCTTCGGGCCAACCACCATACAATCCGGTGATTATTTCCATTTTCACGTTCAACAAATGGAGATTGCCAACCGGATTACCTCGTAGTTTATCCCAGGATATTACCTTTGGCAAAACTGGGCATCGCTTCCCGCGACCCCTTCGGGGACATCCGCCTGCAGCGCCACCTCTTCCAGGACCCGGTGCGGGTTTCCAGTATCCGTGAATATACCCCCGGCGATCCCCTGAAGCGCATCCACTGGAAAGCCAGTGCCCGGGTGGGCACCCTGCAGACCAAGGTTTTCGAACACACCACTTCCTCCGACCTGGCTATCTTTCTCGATGTCCGCAGCGTGAAGCACCCGTTCTGGGGGGAAATCACACAGTTGCTGGAAACGGCGACGATAGCGGCGGCTTCGATCGCCAATTATGCCCTGGATAAAGGATATCGCGTCGGCCTTTTTGTTAACCATCCTTACCCCGATAGTTCCCAGCTAATGAAATTGCTGCCTTCCTCGCATGCGGAACAATTACTTCGTATCCTGGAAACACTGGCCATGGTGATGCCGACGGAATCGATCGCCTTCGATGAGCTTATCAGCCGGGAGGCCGGTAAATTACCCTGGGTCAGCACATTAGTAGCCATCACAGCGATCCCGACACCCGAATTGATCGCCACACTCGAATCGTTTCACCGGACCAGGCCCGGTTGCCGTGATATTGGTAGGTAGTGAAGAACCAAAATTCAACATGGATGGACTGGTATATTACCGCGTCCCGGCGGAGATCGCCTGGGAAAAGGTCGAAAGTGTCGGTGTAAATCCGACGGGAAAGTAGCATGCCGGATAGATTAAAAGCGTTAAGTAAAATACCCAGCATTCCCCGGCTTTTGCTGGTACTCACGGTACTGGCCGAGGTCCTGCGGGCATATCCCTGGTTGATCCTGTTAAGCAGCCTGGGTATCATGAATTGGGTTGACCCGTCTTTCAGCTTCCTTTCCTCGCTGATCATCATTTCTGCCGTGACCGTCATTCTTCATTTCACACTATCCCGGGAGTTTCGCCTGAACGAGATACGCATCACCGCCCTCTCGATAGGTATCCTCAGTGTGCTCCTGGTGCTCAGGCTCGAAATACACGGGGGATACGGTTTCTGGGATTTCGGCTGGTTTACATATGTCTCATCCCATCTGGTCTCGGTCATCGCCGGGCTGCTGTTCGGGACTTTTCTTATCTGGCGCGGCATCACGATCTCCCGCGGTGATTTGCAGACTGATCACATGTATAAAAACTTCATCTTTGGCGTCGTCGGTTTCGTGCTGCTGATGATCGTCTGGGCTTCCACCGCCCGCATCAATACCAATGAGCATATGTTCGCTACCCTGGTACCATACATCCTCGGTTACTTCTTTACTTCGCTCATGTCGCTCGGCATCAGCAACTTCCTCAGCCTCCGTCAGGGCATGGCCAGCCGTCCTAAAGCTACCGAGCTTTTCACCCGGCGCTGGCTGCTGATCCTCCTGGGGGTGGTGACCGGTATCATGATCGTGGGTGCGCTGCTGGCCAGTACCTTCTCCTACAATTTGATCACCTGGATCATCCAGCCGCTGGATACTCTGGCCGGCTGGCTGTTGACTGCTTTTCTCTATGTTATCGGCTACCCCATCGGTTACCTGGTAGAAGGGATCTACTGGGCCGGGTCTTATGTCCTCGCCTGGTTGATGGCGCGCCTAAATTCCCAGGAAATGATGCAAATCGAGATGGGCGAAATCGGCGACAAGACGGAAGAGATCGTCACCGGTAGTTTTCCGACTACTTTAGGAACCGTACTACAGTGGCTCTTGTTAGCAGCGATTATCGCCGTCGTATTGTTCTTCCTTTCACGGGCGATCTTCCGGTATTGGCGGGGTGCCCAGGAAAAGGGTTATGAAGAAATCAACGAATCGCTCTGGAGTTGGAATATCTTTGGCGCCGACGTGAAGTCATTTCTAAAAGGCTTTACCGACCGTTTGCGGCCGGGGGGCGTCCATATCACCCCGCCGCTAGCCTCGACTATCTCCGAACCTCGGTACCTTGATATCCGGGAGATTTACCGCGGCCTGTTGTGGGAAGGTAATCATTACGGTTATCCGCGGGCACGTTCACAAACGCCTTTTGAATATCAGTCTTATCTTGAATCACGGTTCGGCAGCCAGAAGGTGCAGCTTACCGCCATCACCAATGCCTATGTCGATAACCGTTATGGGCAGGCGCCCCCGGAGAGCGATGAGGACCTGACCCTGGTGCGGTGGTGGCTTGAACTCCGTGGCACGATACGCGCTACCCGGCAGGAAACCGAGGCAAAATAGGCCGCTCTAACCCTCACCCTGTACAAATCCTCATCCCTCACGCTTCGCTCAGGGCAATCCTCACCCTAGCCCTCTGCAAAATATTTGGAGAGGGGAAAATCCTCATCCTAACCTTCTCCAGTAATCTGGAGAAGGAACTCTATCATCTGTGTAATATATAAATATCTTGGTATAACAGGCGTCCCACCGGGCGGAATTTTTAACCCTCTATATCTCCCCTTGAAAAGGGGAGAGGGCTGACTTCGTTGACCCGAAGTCCGTCGCGGAACAACCTGAGGCTAGTTTACACGGTTTATTGAAACAACCTCAGGCATGATTTAAGACTAAAGACGAAAACACTAATTGCTAAACTCAAAATCCTAAGGAAGCTCAAATACCCAGAGACAATAAATCCTCACTCTAACTCTCTCCAGATTGCTGGAGAGAGAACTCTATTCTCCATGTTTGATTGGATTCCAGCTATATATAGTTGAAGATATGTTCGAGTGAATATCGTATATAGTACATGCGTTCCGGAATTTTGTCAAGAGGTCGAATTTTCATACTTATCCAAAATAAACCCTAAGGGATCAGTCTACACAACTTTATTATATTGTCTTCGTCTTCCATCTACCGGACAGGTAATAAAAAAGGTAGGCGATGGTTGACGCTGCGGTACTGGCCACCATCGCCCAGCGAATGCCATAGATCCCCAGGCTGGTAAAGCGTGACAGGAGGAAGGCGAGGGGCAACTGGACGAGCCAGATAACCATGATGCTGACGACCATGATGGGGACGGTGTCGCCCGCCCCCGCTACGCAGCTTTGCATGATCTGGGCGATCGAAGTAACGAAATAGCCGGCAGTACTGATCCTTAACAGCACGGCGCCCAACTGTAGCACCGCTGCATCCGTCGTAAAAATACTTAACAACTCCTCCGCCCAGAGGAGGATAACGAGGCAGCAGACCATCAGGAAAGCCTGGACGAAAGCGACCCCCAACCAGACTGTCTTTGCCACTCTTTTCGGTTGTTTGGCGCCCAGGTTCTGGCCGGTCATGACACCGACCCCGGTCCCCAGCCCCATGCCCGGTACCGTAAGGAACATCTCCACCCTGGAAATCAGGCTTACGGCCGCCACGGAAATGGTGCCGAAGGGGACAACTAAGCGCATCAACAGGTTGCTGCCTAAAGCTCCCTGGATATTCATCATGAGGGCAGGGATGCCGATTTTCAACAGCCGCCACATCGTCACGGGGGCGAATTTAAGGTCCTTGATGCTTACTTTCAACCGGCTGCGGCCGCCGAGAATGATCCAAACAATAGCAAAGCAGCCCAATGTCTGCGCTCCGACATTACTCAGAGCGGCCCCGGCCACCCCCATTTGCGGGAAAAACCACAGCCCTAATACCAGGAAGGGGCAGAAGGCCATATGCACGATCCGCATAGAAGTCTCAATGACCATCGGCGTGACCGTATCCCCGGCCGATTGCAGGGAATACAAGCCGAATACCAGCACCTCGAAAAATACCCAGCCGGCCAGCATTAGGCGCATGTAAGAGGTCCCCTGCCGCAACACCTCGGCTTCGGCGCCGAAGAGACTTAATATCGGCCCCGCCAGAAAAGTGCCGGTTATCATGATGAACAAACCCCATGCCAGGGCAAACAACATTGCCTGGGCGGTGATATGATTGGCGCCTTTGATATCACCGGCGCCGATATACCGGGCGATCATGGCCCGCACCCCGACGATCATACCCAGGTCCACCGAGTAGACCAGTGCGAGGAGGGTATTGGCGATACCTATCCCGGCAATCGAATTCGATCCCAGCCGACCCACCCAAACCATGTCCAGGAGCTGGCTGACGACCCAGATGCCTTCCATGATCACCATGGGCCAGGATAAGGACAACAAGTTCCGGGTTACCGGCCCTTTCGTCCAATCCTTATCGTGGGATACGTCTTTGCGGGGGCTGCCGTTGATATCTTCGGGTGAGGACAAGAATCTCCTTAATAAAGTAGCGGGACAGGTTGAGTACCTGTCCCGTTTTATTCTGTAGAAATCAATTACCGTCGTTTATAGTAGCAGGACGGGCGGCGATATTCAATCGTCATGGTATCTCTGACAGCTTGAATACCCCGGCCATCCACAGTATAATCCGGCTGAGTTTATCACCGTTGAATAATTATTGAGACGCCGGGGGTATCCCGTTTCAGGAGGTACAAATCATGGCAGGAAAGAAATATGCCCACTGCATAAAATCCGGTGCTTTATTGCGGTCGATCCCTCACTACACCGGGCAGTCTATCGTTGCCCACGAGGGGGAACTGGACGTCGACTGTTCTATCGGATATCATTGCATCTCGAAGAAAATGTCCTTCGACGAGCCGCATACTCACGATTTCCACGAGACACTGTGTTTTATCGGCGGCGATCCACAGGATATCAACGATCTAGGCGCCGAGATCGAATTTACCCTGGGTGGCGAAAAACACCTCATTACCAGTGTTACCGTGGTCTCTATTCCGCCTGACCTGGAGCACTGCCCGATCGTTTTCAAAAAAGTAACCAAACCGCTTATTTTCCTGGAAATATCACGCACCCGCAACTGGAAATCGGGTAAAACTGCGAAAAAGGAAAGCACCCGGAAAGCGAAAAAGTAAGTGGGGATTGCCTTACCTAAAAAATAGTATCCCGCCGAAAGCCAGCAGCAGGATACCGAAAGATATCGATATTATCAGGTCCGACATCTGATTGGAAAACAGGGTAAAGAACGGCCCGGATATAGCCGTCAAGGCCAGTATCCACAATCCGCATAAAACCAGCAGTACCGCCGCAATGATCTTGACTGTTTTCATGGTTACACCAGAGATCGCATTATAAGGGAGTGCCCGGAGAAATCAAAAATATCTGCGAGTGAATCATCAGGGCATCCGGTCAATACTAATCTCGCTAATATTATAGCTTGAATCGCCTGACAGGGACTGCAATGATATCCGGAGGTAAATTTTCACCCGTGACTATTTTACAACGCGCTGCCGGTTTAAAGACCGGTTATCTGCCGCTTGCCCGCTCTACCTCCACTGATATTCTGAAGCGGAAGCGGCGGGAATATGTTTGCCCATCCCCGCCGGGATTATCAGTCCCGGCGCGCCGGTAATCAGGCGGCAGTATTTTAAGTACCGTTAAAGCCTGGCCGTGCAAATCGTCCGGCCGTTTGATCCATTGTTCCACTAGCAGGTATTCTCCGCCGTGGGTGTAATCAAAGTAACCGATACCCTCGATCTCCCGCATACCGGCCATCTAATTTTCCTCTTATCTTGACTGTATTACGACTACTATTTGGTCGTAGTTGGATCGGATTTTTTCCTCGGTATGCGCAACAGGAGGGCCGGGAAGATACCGACCGCCATTAACCCGGCCGCCCAGGGAAATACATCCCCGAACGCATTCGTTACGTGTTGGCGAACAACCGATGTAATCTGCTGGGCTAATTGTTGCAGTTGGGGCACCATGGCCGGCGGCAGGCCTTTCTCCGCGGCAATAGCGGCAAAATCAGGCGCTGTCTGTATACTGCCTATCTCCCCTTCTCCCATTTTTGCTATTTCCTCGAGAATAAACCCTTTCGCCTGTGATGGTATCTGCTGGTTTTCCATGATGCTGGCTTTTATTTCTACTTTCGCTTCGCTTAATTGTGTTGTAATCGTGTTGGTCAGCAGCGCAGTACAAATCGCCACGCCGAGTGTCATACCGACGAACCGGCTGGTATTCAGCACCCCGGAGCTTACTCCCTCCTTGCCGCTGGTAGAGGATCCCATGGCAGCTACCGCCAGGGCTGGATTCGATATTCCCATGCCCGCTCCGACGATGATTGCCCTCCAGGCCACGTCTCCCCATCCCGTATCCACCTTTAGTTGAGAGAAAATCCATATTCCTAACATCAGAAACAACAGGCCTGCTACTACCGGGATGCGGGGCCCGATTTTATCGCAAACCTTGCCGGCAATCGGGGCAAAAACCAGGGCTGTAGCCGGGATAGGAGTTACTGCTACGGCCGCTTTAAGTGCGGAATAACCCAGAACGTTCTGTAAGAATAAGGTCAGCAGGAATATTGCCCCCAGCATTCCGAAACCGACTAATGCCTGGCAGATCACGGCGCTGGAGAAAGTGATGTTTTTAAAGGCTCCTATATTCAACATCGGTTCTGCTTGCCGTTTCTCCCACAGTACAAAAATCACCAGGAAAACCGCTGCCAGGACGAAGAGACTGATGATACCGGCGGAATCCCATCCCCAGTCCTCCCCTTTGATGATCGCCATTACCAGTGAGAACATACTCACGGAGAAAGCGATCATGCCGGACCAGTCCAGCTTTTTCGGGCTTGCAGGATCTCTGGATTCGGGCACGCCCATTATGGTGAGAATCACCGCCAGGATGCCTACCGGGATATTGATATAGAAGACCCAACTCCAATCCAGGTTCTCTACGATTACCCCGCCTAAAGTCGGGCCGACGGCCGCCGCTGTAATACCGATAGCCGCCCAGATCCCCATGGCCGTGCCTCTTTTTTCCGCCGGGAATCTGGCCGTCATAATGGCCAGGGTAACTGATATCATTATTGCTCCACCTACACCCTGAAGGACACGGAAGGCTACCAGCCAGTTCACATTCCAGGCGATAGCGCATAACAGAGAGCTAATGGTGAAAACAATCAGGCCGATGTTGTACAACTTCTTTCTACCGAACTGGTCGGCCAACCGGCCTACCGTCAGTGCCAGTACCGCCAGGACCAGCAAATAAGCATCAAGCACCCAGGAAATACTACTGACGCCTACTTGAAAGTCTTTCATCATCGCCGGGATGCTTATATTCACCACGGTACTGTCCAGCATTGCCATGAACAATCCCAGGCCAAGAGCCGATATCGTCAGTATCAGCCTTCCCTTCTTCATTTCGTTGGACCTCCTTTTCTCGCAGTTAACGGTTTTTCTACTATATTTGATGATCGTATATTGATTGAACGCTCAACCAATAAAAAAGATAAAAAATATATTTCTTCTACTTATTTCTGATCCCTTCCAGGATATTGCTGAAAACCGTATCAACATATTCCGCCCGCGTGACTAAACTCGATTTGAAGGCATCCCGGGTAAAATGGAATACCACCATGTTAGCCAGCATGCTCCTGGCGGTAATCTCTGAATTATGAGGCCTAAACTCACCTTTCCGGATGCGCCCGTCAATATATCCTTTTATTAGGGAGACCCCTTCCCGGCACAAGTCCGACCAGGCACCGCTGATATCCGGATCGAAAGCCACATCCCGGATCATGATCTTTACCAGCGACTTCTTAGCCTCCATGGTATTCAGAAACCGGTTGGCAATTTCCTTCAAAACGATCTCGGCAGGTAGTTGTACCTGGTCCGGTAATATCCTTCTTAATTCCGGTAAAAAGCTGTGATGTTCGATGGTAGCTTTCAGTAGTTCTTCTTTACTTTTAAAATAATGGTACATCAGGCCCTGCGACATGCCGGCGGCTACAGCGATATCCTTGATGGAAGTTCCCCGGTAGCCTTTGGCGGCAAAGACATCCAGAGCGGTATCCAAAATGTGGGCCCGCCTTTCCTCCGCCTGTATCTTCCGTGAATTATGCTTATTTGTAACCATATTTTCTCGTTGAATAGTTGTTCAACGAATAGGATAACACCGGTGAGAAAAGATGTCAATATTAAGTAAGCGTCGAAAACAAATTCAATCTTGACATTCATATCGGAAGCGCTTAAGATATACAAACTCTGGTAAAGAAAAATGAAAATGATAACTATCAGTCAAGTTGACTCTATTCTTAAGGGTAACGGCTTCGGCGCTACGGCGCTGCGGGCCCGGTGTTGCTCTTTCAGGGAGGCCAACTGACATAGAATAGTCCAGTAGAGTAAACCCGAAGCCCGGAAATCAAAAATCCGGGTTTTTTTATTTTCAAGTTAGCGATCATAGAGAGGAAAATATGACAGTCACGGAACGGTTAATAAGATACCAGGGTGCAATTATAAAAGACCACCACTTGCTCCTGATCAAGGAACAGGAACGGGCAACCGGCCGTATGACCTGGTTTTTCCCCGGCAGCGGGAGAGAAGACGGCGAGACACCGGAAGAATGCATACAGCGGGGGATGAAAGAAGAGACCGGACTGGACGTGGAAGTACAGGGCATTCTACTGGACGGGCCGGAGGTTGACAAAGCCAGTCCTTACCAGCGGCACCTGACTTACCTGTGTAAGCGGGTCAACGGTGAAGCGAAACCGAGTTTCGAACCAGACGATAAAGTAGAAGGCCATTTCACTATCATCAGCCTGGAGTGGTTCGACTTGCGTGACGAAGCCGGCTGGGATCCGATGGTAATCAACGACCATATCACCTTTTTGTACCTACACCTGGTGCGAAAGAAGTTAGGATATCTCAAATAACAGAAGATAGTATTATCATGAACAAGGAGCACAATAATGGAAGACGGCCATCTGATGGAGATATATATCGAGCCGGCGAAGCTGGCAGGTCTATTAGCCGATGAAGCCAGATTGAAAGTGGCTGCCGCTGTGGTGCTCGGGGCAAACAATCTTGAGAAGATACGAGACATCACCGGGCTGGCGGAGGCAGCCATGACAAAAGCGCTGACTCGTTTACAGGCCAGCGGCCTGGTGGAGTATGAGCCGGAAAGCGGATACCGGGTACGGGCCCAGGTATTCGGGGAGTCGGCAAGGCGGGGCCGGAAGAAGGAAGAAGGCGACAGCCTGGCACAAACCATACGCTTCGACCGCCTGCCCAAGTCCCGTGACGAACGCCTGGCCGTACTGGCGAAGCTAGCTAATCTCTTCGAACCAGGCCACCGGTATCCGGAAAAGGAGGTCAACGAGAAACTAAAGGAATTCAATCCCGATTATGCCATACTGCGACGTTCCTTAATCGACGAAGGTTTTCTCAAAAGAGAAGACGAGGCCGCCTCTGCCGGACATACGGTGGTCATGTATTGGCGGGCGACGCCTGAATAAAGAAGATGGATAACGAAGTTCCAGTTTATTGACCCGGGGCGCCTGCCCGATAATCCCTCCATGACTTTTATCATCATGTACCGGTGATAACTGGCACGCTTTTTGTTTCTGATTTGTGACTATAGACACTTTTTACTAAGAGCAATCCTGAGATAATTACTATTATTAACTAGATATTTAAAACAGGATAAACTAAATGCAGAGAATATTGAAATGGAAGAAAGGGTTATATCTGGCTTTAATAGTAGGAATAAACGCCCTGGCAGTACACGGAATCGGCAATACATTTCAGTCTATTCAGGATGTAACACAAGCCCAGGCAGCCGATACCTTAAGTACAGGTTCGTCTGATGCAAACAATGGACTGATCCCCGGCGGTACTTTATGTAGTTATTCTGGCTGTGCCGGATGCGGAGGTTGCATCAATCAGCAAGTCCAGCAGAGTGCTGCTGGTATCCAAACAAATACCACTACTTACTAAACATAATATCAGGTATAATTTAGTATGGGAAAAAAGATTAGCATCGGGATACTTTCTCTGTTGGCGTTTATCGGCTTAGCCGGGACCCTCTGGGGACCGTCGTTAGCCGCCGCTGCCAGCAGCATTTGGGATTCCTGTCCCAAGGGCAAGGTTAATTGTCCGTACCCGGGAGACTGCCATTCTTATATCGATACCAACAACGACGCTATCTGTGACCGCAGTCAACCAGAACCGGCTGCGGCGGCAAGTCAGGCAACAGCGATATCTGAATCATTTACCGAAATCACAACACCAACGTCTGCAGAAACTGTCAGTAACCGGACGATCAGGAAAACCAGCTATTTTTTCATACCCATCATGGCCGGCCTGACCGTACTTTATACGATCACCTGGATATTGTCGGCAACAAAGAAGGTAAAACAGGTCACACACCGCCGTATCTGGAATGTCGTCCTGGGAGTATCCGGACTGGTGTCAGCGGTCCTGGGCTTGCTGCTACTGCTTAATCTCGATCTCGGGCTGAGTATAACTCCACCCTTCGACATGCTTTATTGGCACGTGGAAGCGGGCATTGCAATGGGACTCATCGCCATTTTCCACATCGGTTGGCACTGGCGATACTTCACCAGGCTGTTCGGGAATAAAGGGTAATGGGCCTTATTCGCCCATCACCTGGATAAAGAGTTGGCGGGTGCGGCGGCGGTTGTCGAAATCAACCAGCACGATTTGCTGCCAGGTGCCGGTAACCAGCCTGCTGCCGGTGAAGGGTACGGTGACCGATGGGCTCAAAGCTGAAGCCCGGACGTGAGAATGGCCGTTGCCTTCACCCAATCCGGCGTCATGTTTATAGGCGGTATTGCGGGGAATAGTACGCTCCCAATAAGCCTTAAAGTCGGCGATCAGGCCGGGTTCATATTCCATCACGGCGATACCGGCGGTGGAATGAGCCACAAAGACCGTGGCAATACCTTCTTGCAGTCCGGAATCAGCCAAAACACGCTCAATTTCATGAGTTATATCAACGATATCAGTATTGCCCATGGTCTGAATCTGGATCGATTTCGTCACGATCATAATAGTTACTCCAGGATAAAAGTGTTTCCGGACTTCGATGATGGATATTTATTTGCCTATTCCGGCGACCGCATGGTTCGACAGATCTCACCACGAGCAGTCGCCACCTACAGTCCTAATTCGCCGAACACAAGATCAGATAAGTTAAATACCGGGCCGTCTTTACACACCTGCTGCAGGCCGTGTTTCGTTTTAATAGTACAACTATAACAGGCGCCGTGGCCGCAGCCCATTACTGCTTCCAGGGAAACCAGAACCTCTTTATCTTGTCCAGCCAAAGCCGTCCGGTTATCCGCTATCTGACGATACATGGCCAGCGGACCGCAGGCAAAAACCCGGTCTACTTTTCCAATATGCTCCGGAATAAGTTGGGTGACCAGCCCGATCTTGCCGGCCGAACCATCATCAGTGGCCGTAAAAACTTCAACACCAAACGGCAATTGTTCTGCCGGATACAGCAGCCGGTCCGATTTCGCCCCTATAAGCAAAGTTACCGAAAGTCCTTTTTGCACAGCGGCATCAGCAACGAAATAAAGGGGGGCAATGCCCATGCCACCGGCAACTAACAAAAGGTGTTCAGCCTTATCCACAGGAAATCCGTTGCCCAGCGGCCCCACGAGATGTACGATATCATCCGGTTGGCGGGCAGCCAGCCAGGGAGTACCTTTACCATCGGCTAAGACGGCGAAAAGCAGGGCGATCGAATCATTGATCACCTTATGCACACTGATGGGGCGGGGCAGGGTGAAGTCATCACACTTGACCATGATAAATTGACCGGGTTTAACCGTACGGGCGATATCAGGGCAGTTAAGCCACATAAGGCGAATGTCGTTATACCGACGGTCAAGGGTGGGGACATCGGAGAAAAAACTGTGATTACTAATTACGCCGGCATTGACCTGATACAAGTATACCCCTTTGTGATTCTCTGTTAATTCCTTGCCACAAATATAGTTGATTTGTGATTTATGATGCAAGATTTGTGAATCTCTAATCCTAAATCATATTTCTTAAATCAGGTTTTGTAACTATCTATTCTTCATGTTTACGTTTGGTTTACGGTATTCAGGCAATGGTTGGGCACTATACGTACGCGTCCCGGCGAAGAGGGCTTCGGCGACCGCCCGTGCCGTATCCAGGGAAGTGAAGCAGGGGACGCGGCGTTCTACGGCAGCGCGGCGGATATTAAAACCGTCTTTTAAAGGCACGCGGCCGCCGGTGATGGTATTGATGACACCATGAACCGTGCCGTCATTAATAACATCGATGACATTGGGATGGCCTTCGCCGACTTTCTTAGTGATGGTGGTCACCGGCAAGCCCATCGCCCGGATCATCGCCGCTGTTCCTTCGGTGGCATAAAGATGATAACCGGACTCGGCAAAACGGCGGATGATAGGGGCAGCCTCCGGTTTATCCCGGTCGGCAATACTTAATAAAAGGGAACCTTGCGGCGGGAGCATCATACCGGCAGCCATCAGGGCTTTCGTCACCGCCCCGTTAAAGGTATAGTCGATGCCCATGACCTCACCGGTAGATTTCATTTCCGGCCCCAGGTAAGTATCCACACCGACTAATTTGGACATGGAAAATACCGGTGCTTTTACACCTACCAGTTTCTGGCGTTTATACAAGCCGGTGGTATAGCCTTGTTCTTTAAGGCTGATACCAAGCATAACCCGGGTAGCCACTTTAACCAGGGGGATCCCGGTCACCTTGGAGATAAAGGGGACCGTCCGGCTGGCACGGGGGTTGACTTCGATAACATAGACCGACGACTCAAAACCGCCGCCGGTGGGCATAATGACGAACTGGATATTCATCAGGCCTTTTATCTTCAGGCCGAGGCCGATGCGGACGGTATAGTCGACCAGAGTCTCGACCTCGCGTTCGGTAAGGCGAAGGCCCGGGTATACCGCCATGGAATCGCCGCTGTGGACGCCGGCCCGTTCGATATGTTCCATGATACCGGGGATGAAAACCGTTTCACCGTCACCCACGGCATCCAGTTCGCATTCTTTACCCTCGAAATACTTATCGATAAGGACGGGGTGTTTCGTGTCCAGTTCGGCAGCTAAAGTAAAATAACGGACCAGTTCGGTAGCATCATGGACGATTTCCATGGCACGGCCGCCCAGCACATAACTGGGACGCACCAGGACAGGGTAGCCGATAAGTTTGGCGGCATTAAGGGCTTCTTCGACCGAGGTCACGCCGGCGCCGGGGGGTTGGGGAATGCCCAGGGCGGAAGTAAAATCCTCGAAACGGCCGCGGTCACTGGCGAGGTCGATGGCATCGGCGGAAGAGCCCAGGAGCGGCATGCCAATGCGGGAAAGGGGTTGAGAGAGATTGATGGCGGTCTGGCCGCCGAACTGCACGATGGAACCGGGATATTGAACGTCTCCGGAGATACCCTCATTCTCCAGGATATCGCGCAGGCTCTCTTCATCCAGGGCTTCGAAATACAGCCGGTCGGAGGTATCGAAATCCGTGGATACAGTTTCCGGATTGGAGTTCACCATGATGCTTTTATATCCAGCCTGCTGTAACGCCCAGGCGGAATGTACGGAACAGTAGTCGAACTCGATGCCCTGGCCGATACGGATAGGGCCGCTGCCGATAACGACTGCTTTAGTGGTGGGGATGGGGAGGGCCTCGTTTTCCTGTTCGTAGGTGGAGTAGAAGTAGGGGGTGGCGGCATCGAATTCAGCGGCGCAGGTATCTACCATTTTATATACAGGACGTATCTTCAACTCATGGCGAAGCTGGCGGACCTGTTCGGGAAGGCGGTCGGCTAATGTGCCGATCTGCTCGTCGGCAAAACCCAAACGCTTGGCTTCCCGTAACAACTCGGGAGTCAGTGATTGTCCCAACAGCCGCTTTTCCATATTGATAATATTCTGCAGCTTGAACAAGAACCAGAGATCGATCCGTGTTTTTTCGGCAACCGCAGCGGGGGTAATGCCCCGCCGTAAAGCAGCCATGATAGCCCAGAGCCGGATATCGGTCGGTTCAAGGGGATAAGAGCTGATATCAGGCCCCAACTGCCATTGCCGGTCTTCCCACAACAACGACTTTTTTCCGAATTCCAGGGAGCGTACCGCTTTCTGTAAAGCAGCCTCGAAAGTACGGTCGATAGCCATAACTTCACCGGTGGCTTTCATCTGGGTGCCGATAATGCGGTCGCCGGTAGCGAACTTATCGAACGGCCACCGGGGAATCTTGACGACGACATAATCCAGGGCCGGTTCAAAAGAAGCCATGGTCTTACCGGTAACGGCATTGGGTATTTCGTCCAGCCGCTTACCGACCGCGATCTTGGCCGCGACACGGGCAATGGGGTAACCGGTTGCTTTACTGGCCAGAGCGGAACTGCGGCTGACGCGGGGATTGACTTCAATAACCACGTAGCGTTTGCTAGTGGGGTCGAGGGCAAACTGGACGTTACAGCCGCCTTCGATACCCAGGGCACGGATAATTTTCAAGCTGGAGGAACGCAGCATTTGATATTCTTTATTGGTCAAAGTCTGGCTGGGCGCCACCACAATGCTGTCCCCGGTATGGATGCCGACGGGATCGAAGTTCTCCATATTACAGACGGTAATACAGTTGTCGGCACCGTCGCGCATGACCTCATATTCGATCTCTTTCCAACCGGCAACCGATTGTTCCACCAGCACCTGGTGCGTGGGACTGGCATTCAAGCCGCTATTAACTATCTCATCGAGTTGCTGCCAGGTATAAGCCATGCCACCGCCGGTGCCGCCCATGGTAAAAGAGGGACGGATAATAACCGGTAAACCGATCTGGAGAACGAACTTCACCGCTTCATCGAGGTTAGTTACCGTGACGGAGGGAGGCACCGGTTCACCGATAGAAAGTAAAAGTTGCTTGAAGAGTTCACGGTCTTCGGCATGGCGGATAGTGGATATAGAAGTCCCCAACGGCCTTACATTATATTTGTCCAGGACGCCGGCTTCAGATAATTCAACTGCTAGATTCAAGCCGGTCTGCCCTCCCAACGTCGGCAGCAATCCGTCAGGACGTTCCCGTTCGATAATACGGGTGACCATTTCCAGGGTCAAGGGTTCGATATAAACTACGTCGGCGATATCTTCATCGGTCATAATGGTGGCCGGATTGGAATTGACCAAAACCGAAATCACGCCTTCTTCCCGCATAGCTTTACAGGCCTGTGTCCCGGCATAATCGAATTCTGCCGCTTGCCCGATGATGATGGGGCCGGAGCCGATTATCAGTACTTTTTTTGGTTTAGTCATTTGTTTAATTCGTTCAATTTATCCTTCGTTAATCAGCGAACTAAGGGCATTCTCATAACAGTCCAGTTTACGGAGATACTCTTCGGTCATCCCGGTCTCGGTACGGACGATAAAAGATTTCCCCGGAGCATTGATGAAATGGCGGTACTCGGCCGAATCTTCCCCATACGCTTTGACCAGCAATTCTTTAACACGATTCAGCCAGGACTTAAATTCAGGATTGCTATAATGCATCGTACGCAGGACATTGATACCGGTGATCGATAATTTGATCAGGTACTTCAGTTCTTCTTTATCCAAGTTGCTTCCCCTTTTTGTTAATTGAGTTCTTACTTTTTTGCTTTTTGCATCATATCGATAAACCGGTCGAAAAGGTAAATACTATCTAACGGCCCGGGAGATGCCTCGGAGTGATACTGGATGGAAAACAGGGGTAATTCCCGGTGCTGTAAGCCCTCTACGGTGCCGTCATTCAGGTTGATATGACTAACTTCCAGGCCGTCCCGGAGTGAATCCGGGTCTACAGCGTACCCATGATTCTGGGCGGTGATGAACACCCGGCCGGTAGCCAGTTCACGGACCGGGTGATTACCGCCCCGGTGGCCGAACTTGAGTTTGAAAATCCCGCCGTTAAAGGCCATGCCAAGCAACTGGCAGCCCAGGCAGATACCCATGACCGGTTTTTTCCCGACCAGTTCTTTAACCGTCTTCACGATTTGCGGTAGTAGCCTGGGGTCGCCGGGCCCCGGGGACAATAAAATCCCGTCGGGATTAAGTGCCAGGATCCCGGCCGATGAAGTATGACACGGGACGGCCGTGATACGGCAGCCGCGTTCACTGAGTAAACGGTAGATGTTGTATTTTGTGCCGCAATCGAGAACAACCAGGTTGTACAAAGTGTCCGGGACTACCGGCGGCCAGACAAATTTTTCACGGCAGGTGACTTCGTGGACAAAATCGGTAGAACCGTAATCGGGGGCTTTCTTCAACTGTTCGAGAGCCTTTTCCGGGCTCGACCGGGTAGTCAGGCATCCCATCATCACCCCCCCCGCCCGCAGCTTGCGGGTGACGGCCCGGGTATCGATGCCGTGTATACCAGGAATATGGTTGTCCAATAAGTATTGATGCAGTGTCCGGTTATTAAGATAATGGTTCGGCTCATCACATGCTTCACGAACTACGAAACCCCGTACCTGGAGGCGGCCGGACTCCGGATCATCATCGTTGATCCCATAATTGCCGATAAGCGGAAAGGTAGGGACGACGATTTGCCCGGCATAGGAAGGATCGGTAAGTATCTCCTGATATCCGGCCATACTGGTATTAAAGACAACCTCACCGAATACCTCGGTATCGTACCCGAAGGAAAGGCCCTGATAGACGGTACCGTCAGCCAGGACAAGGAAAGCATTATTACTCATAGCGTTCGGTCTCTCCGGATAACTGACTAATCAAATTTTTCGATTCTGGCATGAAACATAATATGGACATGGCTTAATTATTGAATCTCCGGTCTTTCGGATTAACGATATATTTCGACATCCGGACTTCAGGCCGGCGGGTAAGCAGTTCATCCATATAGACCAGCCGGCCTTTCAAGAATGTAGCCATAACTTTTCCCTTTAAAATAGCCCCGGCTAAGGGCGTATTTCTGCCTTTGGAAGCAAACTGGCGGGTATCGACCAGCCAGTCTTCCTGGGGGTCAAAAATCGTGATATCGGCAGGGGCTCCGACGGCCAGGGTGCCTAATTTACCAAAGCGCCCACCGAGAATCTTAGCCGGACCCTGGGTCAGTTTGGCAACCAGTTTTTCCAGGGGTAACTTTCCTTCATGGACCAGCCGCATCAAGCTGCCCAGGGCAGTCTCGAAGCCACTGATACCGAAAGCCGAATCGATCAGTCCCCCCCGCTTATCTGCCTCCGTATGCGGGGCGTGGTCGGTGGCGACGGCGTCGATGACATCATCGTTTAGTCCGACGATCAGCGCAGCAATATCTTTACGCGTCCGCAGCGGCGGATTGACCTTGGCATCGGCGCCATGCTTGATTATCTCCTCCTCGGTAAGGGTGAGGTGGTGGGGGGTGACTTCACAAGTAACCTGGATGCCGGCGTCTTTAGCTCGCCTGACCATACCGACGGAACCGGCGGTACTCAGGTGGGCCAGGTGCAGCCGCCCCCCGGTTTGTTTTGCCAGGGTCAGGTCACGGGCGACCATGATTTCCTCGGCAGCATCGGGAATGCCACGCATGCCGAATTGGGCAGAGATATTGCCGTCATTGACGACACCTGATTCCGAAAGTGTAATATCTTCACAGTGATCGATAACGGGCAGGTTCGGAGCATGGCATATCTCGAGTGCCTGCCGCATGAGATCAGTACGGGTAATGGGACTGCCGTCATCACTGAATCCCACAGCCCCGGCTGCCGCCAGTGCCATCAGTGAGACCAGGGTATTTCCTTTCCGGCGCCGGGTAACACAGGCGATGGGAAGAACACGGACAATCCCTTCTTCAGCCGCCTTCCTTCTTATATTATTAAGCATGGCCACGGTATCGATCGGGGGATTGGTATTGGGCATACAACAGACCGTGGTAAAACCACCCCGTGCCGCGGCCAGTGTACCGGTGGCGATCGTTTCTTTTGCTTCATATCCCGGTTCCCGCAGATGGCAGTGCAGGTCGATGAAACCGGGGCAGACTACCATACCGGGGACATCCAGGAAATCGATCTCGGTCCCCGGGGTGATATCATTCTTGATCCCCAACCACTCCACAGCACCGTGTTCGATCAATAATTCACCCGGACCGTTCCAGTGCTGGCTGGGGTCGATGATATGTCCGCCTGTTATCAGCAGGGATTTTGTGTTCATCGGACTACTCCCGGTATCATTCTTCCTTTTCTTTAGTATGCCGGCCCGGCTTGAAACCCTGGGCTTCTGCTTCTTCCGCGGAAGTAAAAACGATCAGGTTATCCGGCTTTATCTGCCGCGCCCAACGGCTGTCGGCACGGAAATACCGCTTGTTCTCGAGTTTTCCCTGGTGCCATTCCGAACTGGCGATATACTTCGGTTCATAGCCATGTTCACAATACACGCAGCGAAGTGTGAAAGGGTTGGTATCGGCGATGATAAACCGGGGCCGGATATATTTGGCTTCGGTTGCCTGGATGGAGACACATCGGGGATTGGGGCATTTCAGTTCACCGTCATGACGGTAAGAAAGCAATGTTTTTTCCAATTTCTCATTTACCGGGGATACGGGTTTGATATCCTTCGCTCCAAGCAGCAAAGCGATCAAGGCCATGCGCACAGGGACGCCAAACCCGGCCTGTTGAAAATAACGGCTCCGAGGGTCGTTATCCAGCTCATAGGCTAACTCATCTACCCGCGGCAGGGGATGCATCACCATAGAACGGTGAAAGGCTTTTTCTTTGAGCAGTTCTTTATCCACAACAGGGTATTTCCGCTTCTGGTCCTGTTCCTTTTCCGCCGCTGAGAAGCGCTCTCTCTGGGGACGGGTGACATAAAGGGCATCGACGCCCGATTTAAGTTCGACTTCGACATCAACGCCCGGCATCATTGCGAGTTGGTGGGGGCTGCTGGGTGTGATATATATCGCATCGAGCGGGACGGCTTCTTTTTGTCCCTTCTTCTTCGCGTTATCCAGTGAATTATTATTATCGGTGGATTTCCTGAACTCGCCTCCGTATTCCATGACCAGCTTTTTTACAACATGTTCAGGGACTTCCAGGCCGGGGCTCGGACAAAACAGGATATCGGCGCCGAATTTTGCCAGGGCGAAGATCAGGGAATGAATAGTCCGCCCGTATTTCAGGTCGCCCCATAGGGCGATACGGGAACCACGGATCGAACCTCGCTCTTTCTGCATGGTATAGAGGTCGCAGAGGGTCTGGGTGGGATGCTGATGGCCGCCGTCACCGGCGTTGATAACCGGGATGCCGGCATAATCAGCTACGACACGGGCGGCCCCCTCCCAGGGATGCCGGATGACGATGATATCGGCATAACTACCCACGATACGGGCCATATCCGCCAGGCTTTCTCCTTTAGCCAGTGAGGTTGCCTGCGGGTCGGTGACGCTGATGACTTGACCCCCGAGACGGTTCATCGCAGATTCGAAGGACAACCGGGTGCGGGTACTGGGTTCGAAGAACAGGCTGGCCATGACTTTGCCGGAACAAAGACCAAATTGTTTATCCCGCTGTCCGGCCATCTCATCCGCCAGAACAAATAGTGCTTCCATCTCGGAACTTGAGAAATCGTCGATCGTAACGAGGCTTCTGCCCTGTAGACTCATGATATTTCTCCCTCGGGGCTGACCCTGATATTATGTCCGGTTTTTTCCAATGCCGGCATTTTTTGGTCTTCACTATCAGGTAATTCATTCTTCAGAATGACCACCTCATCCACACCGTCGGTTTCCAAAACATGTACCTGTATCTCTTCGTTGCGGGCGGTGGGGATGTTCTTCCCGACATAATCAGCCCGTATCGGAAGTTCACGGTGGCCGCGGTCGATCAGTACCGCCAACTGGATAGATTCGGGACGGCCGAAATCGGTCAGAGCGTCCAGGGCAGCCCGGGTACTGCGTCCGGTATACAGGACATCATCGACAAGGACGATCGACTTATGGGCGACGTCAATAGTACGGCCGCTGGTATCTGTTACCGGACGTGGCGGTGTATTTTGATGGTGGATACGACTTTCTACGGGAAGGTCGTCACGGTAGGGGCTGATATCAAGAGCACCTACGGGGATATTGATTTCTTCGAATCTTTTCAGATTTTCAGATAAACGGCGGGCGAGGGGAACACCCCGAGTTTTCAAACCCACGAGTACCAGCCGGTCGACGGCCTGGTTGCGTTCGATGATTTCATGAGCGATCCGGGCTAAACTACGCCGGATGTCCTCACGGTTCATGACCACTTTTCCGGACATAAAAATAACCTCTTACCCGGCTGGCAAGAGGTTATCATTCATAACCAGTTTGTTCCGACCCCTTGCTAGCCTCGCTGGGCCAACTTAAAGGTAGATAGAGTTACGTGTCTAGAATGTTAACTAATCTTTAGTTAAACTGTGGTATTATACCACTGTAAAGAAACCTTTGCCAACTGTATTTGGCGATTCGTTTTTATTTTTACGATTTAATAACCGGTACTAAATACTTGTATAGATCAAGAATATAACTTTTTCCCGTTTAATACGTTATTAAATATGTGTTTAGCTTTGAATATATCTGGTTCTTGACAAGCCATGCTATAATAACGTTTAAGGTGGTTTGGAGACCACCTGTATTTACATTTATGTCCGAAAAGGAGGTGATGGGATGGTAAGACCCGCGAGGGAAAAAGAATAGAATTATTTCCGCCCTGTAATTAAATTTTTTTGGTCAATTAGTGATGTCTCAAGGGGAAGGCCAAATAAATAAAAATCAAGGCCTTAAGCTCGGAGACATTAAGAATCATAAAGGAGAATACAAAAGGTCGACTATGAAAAATAGATTTACCAAGATACTAGGTGTAGTGTTAACCCTAGCCGTGCTTGCGAGCATGCTGGTGGTTTCTACGCCCGCATCGGCTGGCTATGAAGCATTCTCAAGGGATTCTCAACTCAGTCTGATTCCTGGAATGATCACGACCGGCTCGATCGTAGATATGGCAGTAACCGCCAACGGTTCCACTGCTTATGCTACAACAACCGACAACAACAGCATATGGAAAACGACCGATGGCGGTCACAACTGGGCTCAACTTACAAGTTTCGCCGGTGGAAACGCCACCAAAATCTCGGTAGCATCCGATTCTGCTGACTATGTTGCAGTCATCGCTGATACCAATGAAATGTGGGTTACCCTAAACGGCGGCGTTACCTGGGGCCAAACTTCCAAACCAACTTTTGATACCGTGGCGTATGACGTCGCAGTCGGCCCGGTGTCCGGCAGCGGCCATCTGATGGCAGTTGGTACTGATACCAATACCTGGGTTTACGGACCTCTTGTTGGTGATGTTTTTGGTTCATACAGTTGGACTAATGTCACCACTAGTGGAAACGTTACTGCGGGTGCCACGTTAGCAGTCCAGTTCTCACCCGGTTATGCGTCCGACTACACATTAGTTACTGTTTCTGCAGATGGCAACAATGCCCGACTTAATGTATATAATGTTCTCTACGGCAAATGGAATGCCGATTATGCTTATTATGGTGCCTCCAATGGCGGCGCACTCCTTTCTACTGGTTTATCTGTAGCTGCTACCAATGCCGATATTGCGCTGCCTGGTACTTACAGCGGTTTCGATGCATTACGGACTGCATATGTTTCATTGAATAACTTCGGTATTTTCCGTAATACAACCGCGATTCTTGGCACTACTGCTCTACCCGTACCTGTATACAGCATTGTTCTGAATGCCGGAGCCGACAAACTTTCTGCCGGCCTTGTTGGAAGCAACATGGTTTATTCCGCCGCTTCTCCATCCGGACAGATAGTAACCTTTACGGCAAGCTCTCCTTTGAAATCGCCCGGTGGTACTGGTAATGTCTCTGTCGATTACTTCGGGGCATATCTTGGTGCCGGTACTCAGGGTAATGAAAGTGCATTTGCTCTTTCGAGTTCTGGCTCTACCTTTAATGACGTTGCTTTAATAAAAACGGCCATTGCAATCACCGACTTCGCTGTTAACAGCGAGGCCAGTAAATTCTACATGGTTTCTTACAACGTTGGTACGGGTACCACCAGTATATGGCGCAAAACAACCGCTTGGGAAAGAGTCTATAGAGTAACCGGTACCAACTGGATCATCCGGCCTACTTTGGGCTCCTTTGACGTTTTGTTCCTAGCCCAGGTCGGTGCCCAGAACTTCTGGTATAGCAATGATGCCGGTGAGACTACCTGGCAGATCAAAGTCGGCCCGTTCAATACGACCGTCACTGATCTACAAGCCGAAAGTCCCTCCATTATTTACGTCCTAAATGCAGCCGGTGCTGTTGCTAAATCCACTGATGGTGCAGTCACCTGGCCGACCAGCCTTACTGCTGTTGGTGCTGGTGGTTCAATGCAACTGCTTTCTGCTGGTAACCTTATAATTGCTGGACCTGGCGGCGTTGCTTACACTACTGATGCTTCAGTTACGTGGACCTCAGCCGCTACCGTACCTGGTCTTGCTTTCGCTTGTAAATATGCGATAGCAGACAAACTTACCAGTGGTGGTATAATCTTCGCAGCCAGTGCTACCGAAATTAAGAAATTCACTATCGGTACCAGTGTTGCCTTCTCTACAACTGCCCTGGTGAATGATACCGCTATCACCGGAATTGCCCAGAAAAATGGTGTTACCTATGCAATGGGTGCAGCGAATCTTTACCGGTCCCCGATTTCTTCCTTCGCCTGGGGTTCAGTTGCTACCAGCGTTAGCCTTTATGATGTAAAAGCTGGTGGAACCAATATATATTCCCGGTCGGCTGATGCTCTCTATGTCTATACAGAAGTCTTCGCAGCCGCCGGCCCCGCAGCCGTTGCTCCAGCCGACAATTTCATCGTGCCCATGAATCAAGAAACCGGTAATGCAAACCAGGTTGTCTTCCAGTGGACGCCGATTGCCAATTCACCTCTCGGCACAACCTATAACCTGGAAATTGCTCTTGACAGTACTTTCACTCAGGTAGTATTCGGTGATTTCACTCTTGGCGTTGTTGATGGGACCAAGTTAGCCGCTGCGATGGCTATCATAGGCCCGAATGCCGGCCTAGAGTATTTCTGGCAGTCTGATACTACCTACTACTGGAGAGTCAGAGTAGATTATATTGGTACCAGTCCCGTAGACAGCCCATGGTCAACTGTACGTAAGTTCAAGATTGATACCTTAGCTCCAGTAGCTTTAGTCTCCCCGACCAACGGTGCAATGAATATCGCTCTTACCCCGACCTTCTCCTGGTCACCGGCCGCCGGTGCTACCGGTTACGAACTGGTCGTTTCGGATGATCCGACCTTCGCAATCATCACCTACAGCCGCACCAGCACCAATGCAGTCTTCTATTCCGATGAAGAACTGGCCTACTCCACGGTTTACTACTGGAAGGTCAGACCCACCGGAACCGCTTATCCTGCAGCCGGTACCCCCTATGTGATGGGCATCTTCACCACCATGGCCAAACCGACCGAAACCCAGGCCCCCATCACTATCACCAATACCCAACCGACCTGGACGGTCGAAGTACCGGATACTCAGCCGGTTATCCCGTCCTACCTGCTCTGGATCATCATCGCTATCGGTGCGATCCTGGTTATCGCCCTGATCGTCCTGATCGTCCGGACCAGAAGAGTAAGCTAAATTCTTCTTTAACCTGAACCCAAGGGGCCCCGAATTATCGGGGCCCCTTTTTTTATGACTGTTTCGATACACCGAAAGTAGATAAGTCAATCAACAGGTGGAATTAACATGCTTTGCCGGCTAAAGGCGTACATAATAATTCAAAAATACTTGTATTTTGACTTGTTTAATCTACTATCATGGCCTGGGCTTCGGATGGAGAGGACGGATCCTTTCGGCTACGTTTCAGGATGACGGCAACCACACATTTGTTTATCTTTCGTGGGCTAATTCTGGAATTCGGGGGAAAGACATCCATGGTGTTATGAAATACTATGTTTAAATAAAAGACGGACATCCCTCTGAGGGATGTCCGTCTTTACATGACTTATACTTCTATTAGCGGCGGTGAGGTTTTTCCGGTGTTTTGGTATTGAAAGTCAACTCGTCCTCAGCCAGGTCGACGACGATGATATCGCCTTCCTTGAATGCAGAAGCCAGTATTTTCGTTGACAGGGGATTCTCGACATACCGTTCAATAGCCCGCCGCAACGGCCGGGCTCCATATACAGGGTCGAAGCCGGTCCGGGCCAGCCAGGATTTAGCTTCTTCAGTAACTTCCAGTCCCAGCTTACGTTCGGCCAAGCGCCGTTCCAGGTCTTTCACCATCAAGTCGACGATCGCCCTTGTTTGCTCCTCATTCAGTTCATGGAAGACGATGATGTCATCCAGGCGGTTGATAAACTCGGGACGGAACGTCTTACGGACCTCGGACATCACCTTGTCCTTCATTTCTTCATAACTCTGCTTCCGCGCTTTTACAGCATCTTTTTGGATAGCAAAACCAAGGGATGATTCCCGCTTGATCAACTCAACGCCGGCATTGCTGGTCATGATGATAACCGTGTTTTTAAAGTCCACCGTCCGGCCCTGGCCGTCGGTCAAGCGCCCGTCATCCAGCACCTGAAGCAGGGTATTGAAGACCTCGGGATGGGCTTTTTCAATTTCATCCAGCAGGATGACGCGGTAAGGCCGTCGTCGTACCGCTTCGGTCAACTGTCCGCCCTCTTCAAAACCGACATATCCGGGAGGTGCTCCGATCAGGCGGGACACGGTATGCCTCTCCTGGTATTCGGACATATCCAGCCGTATCATGGCATTCTCGTCATCAAACAGGAACCAGGCCAGGCTGCGGGCCAGTTCAGTTTTGCCGACACCGGTCGGGCCGAGGAACATGAAGCTGCCGATGGGCCGTTTGGGGTCTTTCAGTCCGGCACGGCTGCGGCGGATAGCTTCGGAGACAGCGGTTACCGCTTCTTCCTGGTCGATCATCCGTTCGTGAATACGGTCTTCCATATGGACCAGTTTTTGGGCTTCGCCCTCCAGCATCTGGGAGACCGGGATCCCGGTCCACTTGGAGATCAACTCGGCAATCGTTTTTTCCGTAACCACACTTTCGATCTTATTTCGTTTTAGCCAGGCACTCTTGGCTTCATTATAATCTTCTTCAACGCGAAGTCGTTCTGCTTTCACTTCAGCGGCACGCCGGTAGTCCTGCCTTTGAGAAGCCGCTTCTTCTTCGCTGGTCATCTGCTTCAACTTTTGTTCAAGTTCCTGGATCTCCGGCGGTGGGCTCTCATTTTCGATTCTCAGCTTGCTGGCGGCTTCATCGATCAGGTCGATGGCTTTATCCGGCAAATGCCGGTCGGAAATATAGCGCTGGCTCAGTTTGGCGGCGGCCTCCAGTGCTTCATCACTTATCTTTATCTTGTGATGCGCCTCGTACTTGGGACGCAAGCCGTGCAGCATTTCGATGGTCGATTCTACCGACGGTTCGGTCACAAAGACCGGCTGGAAACGCCGCTCCAGGGCTTTGTCCTTTTCGATATACTTGCGGTACTCATCCAGCGTGGTCGCGCCGATGCACTGCAATTCACCCTGGGCCAGGGCCGGTTTCAGCATATTGCTGGCATCGATAGCACCCTCCGCCGCTCCGGCCCCGACCACGGTATGGATCTCATCGATAAAGAGGATGACTTCGCCCTTGGATTCACGGACTTCATCCATCACGGCTTTCAGCCGTTCTTCAAACTCACCGCGGAACTTGCTGCCGGCCACCAGGGTGCCCATATCCAGGGCAATCACCCGTTTCCCCTTTAAAGAATCCGGAACATCTTCGGCGACGATTTTTTGAGCCAGACCTTCAGCGATGGCGGTTTTACCGACGCCGGCTTCACCGACGATGACCGGATTATTCTTGGTGCGCCGGGTGAGTATCTGCATCACCCGTTTGATCTCATCCTCCCGGCCGATAACCGGGTCCAGTTTGCCTTCCCGGGCAATCTGGGTAAGATCGCGGCCGTATTTTTGCAGCGAGCGGTATTTGCTTTCAGCATGGGCATCGGTCACCCGGTGGCTGCCGCGCAGCTTCTGCAAAGCCTGGAAGACCTTTTCCTGGTCGATGCCGGACCGTTTCAGGATTGTGAAAGCCTCCCCTTTCTCTTCCCGGGTGATAGCAATGAACAGATGTTCCGTACCCACAAACTCATCTTTAAGACGGTCGGCTTCTGCTTCCGCCGCCTGCAGCAACTGGGCTACCCTGGGGGTAGCATACATCTGTGCCTGAGGAGACTCAAAAGAAAGCTTGGGCATCCTTTCCAGCACCCTGACAACCTGTTGTCTGACGGTATCGATATTCACCTTTAATTCGGATAGAATCTCACCTACGAGACCTTTATCCTGGCGTAATAAGGCTAAGAGAACATGCTCGATATCCCACTGACTGTGCTGAAATTCACGCACGATACCCTGGGAGAGTTGTAATGCTTCCTGGGCTTGTTCAGTAAATCTTTCCTGCTTCATGATCGTTTTTCCTCCGCCTTCCTATCGAACCTGGTCTTAAGGAAGGTCTCAATTTTTGGTTTTACACCGGGATAATCCCAGTTATAGTCATGCCCCGGCATATGTACACACCTGGTGAAACGTTTTGGTTTACGGATCGCCTGGTATTTCAGCCAGCGCACAGAAGCCGCGGCATAAGCGGTAATACCTGCCCATAAGTTACACTTTACAAAGGGGTCGGGAACGATGCCGTTGTTATCGATGGCCAGCGTATGATCGTTAATTACACGACGGGGAACATGAATGAACATAGTCCCCAACTCGATGCTGTACACATCATAACCTTCGCCTAAACTACGCAAGACAGTATTGCTGAAGCCGGCACCCTGACTGACGCCGACCATTACTATTCTCAAGCGGCCGGAGTGCTGGTTAAGAAACTTCAGTTCGGCCGCCAGTACCCGGGCTTGACTGTAACGCCCTTGAAAAAAGAAGCGTATCTGTTCGCGGGTATCCAGAAAGTGTGCCCAGAGGTTGTCCCGGGTACGGAAATACTGGGTCATGATCGAACTGTACCCCATATGATCGATAGTTCTTTTCACGCCTTCGACGATACTCTGCTCCCAATCCAGGCAGCGGTCCAGGCTGGAACTACCCCATCCGCCCGGATTGTGGATAACCAGGAAGTCCTTGTCCTGGCTCCGGTCATAGGTATCCAGTAATTGCCTGGTAAAATCAGCCCGGGCTCTGCGGGAGCCGAAAAGCTGCCGTGCGACTTCACTAGCTTCATTTTCTATTGCGATACTAGCCATATGCGACTCCTACTCCTTTCGCATCAGGTTTTTAAGCAGGATTGCCTTATTTCAGGACGCTTCCCCGCGCAACCGTTTAATATCCGTCTCCAGTGCTTCGATACGGCGCTGCATATTATCCATACTTTTTGCCATACGCAGGATAATTTCGACGCCGGCCAGGTTGACGCCCAGGTCATCCATCAATTTCTTAAGTTGACGTACATAGGCAATATCACTTTCCGAATACAAGCGGATATTGCCCCGGGAACGTGACGGCTCGATGATACCAATCCGTTCATAGTAACGCAGTGTATGGGACTGGACGCCCAGCATCCTGGCAGCGACACTAATCACGTACCGGGGTTCGCTATCCTCATTAACTCGATGCCATTCCACGCTGTATTCCGTCATTACTTATTTTTCCCCCGTATCTTTTCCAGTTGCTCAAACAACCTCTTCTCCTCGGAGGATAGATCAGTCGGTAATACGACCTTCAAGCGGGCGAGAATATCACCACGGTGAGTATCACCCAGACGGGGCATACCCTGACCCGTTAACCGAAAAGTCATACCGTTTTGCGTCTCCGGAGGTATCTTTAAAGCCAGGTTTCCCTTAGGTGTCGGTACTTGAGTTTCTCCTCCGAGGACAGCTACGACTAAAGGAACCGAAACATCTACGTATAAATCGTCACCTTTACGTTCGTATAATGAATGCGGCTTAACCGACACTACCAGATACAGGTCACCGGCGGTCCCGGGTCCATTCTGCCGTCCTTTCCCGGCGACCCGGATACGGGAACCATCAGTAACACCGGGAGGTATCGTGACCTCGATCTTCTTTATATTCGGTAAAACTCCGGTGCCGCGGCAGACCGAACATGGTACGTTTCTGATACTCCCGGTACCCTGGCAAGTGACACAGCGGGTACTACCTTCCAGGCTGATGACACGCCTGGTACCCATATAAGCTTCTTCCAGGGTAACCTCGATCGGCAGGTCCGCATCCAGGTTTTCCCGAGTCCGCGTCCGACTGGACCGGCTAGTCCGGCCGCCGCCGAACAAATTGCTGAAGATGGAGGTAAAATCGCCATCTTCAAACTGGAATTCCCGGGATTCACCCGACTGCCAGAAAGGGTTCTGCTGCCCGGTGGTACGGGCAAACTGGTCGGCATGCTGCCACTGGTCGCCGTACGTGTCGTATTTTTGCCGCTTATCTTTATCGGAAAGGACTTCATAAGCTTCGTTAACTTCTTTGAACTTGGCTTCGGAGGTCTTATCGCCCGGATTTACATCGGGATGTAATTTACGTGCCAGCTTACGGTAAGCCTGTTTAATCTCCTGTTCCGTGGCCTCCCGTTTAACGCCCAGGATCTTATAATAGTCCTTTCCTGCCATATTTTTTTACCTGCCTAGCAAAACCATTACAGTAATTGTACTATAAAGAAAGTTAATAAAGCAATATTAAGTTTGAGTGCATATCACCTGACAGAATAATAAATATAACGTAAATCTGTGGGTAATGTTATATGGCAAATTATACTTCGCCATAACCGGTATGGTGGTTAACTCCATTCGGCCGATTCCGGCCAAACACGGGTCAATTCACCGGCGAGGGGGATATGCGGTGGAGCTTTTAAACGGGGGTCTTGGGCAAAGAGCAAGGAAGCCTCAGTCCGGGCGGCTTCCAGGATAGCAGTATCGGAAAGCCGTGCCATGCGTAAATCAGGCAGGCCGCTCTGGCGGGTACCGAAAAACTCGCCGGGGCCGCGTAAATTCAGGTCTTCCTCGGCTAGTTTAAAACCATCGTATACACGTTCGATGATATCCAGGCGCTGCCGTCCGATTTCCGAAGGGTTTTCAGCCAGCAACATACAATAGCTTTGCTCGGGACCCCGCCCAACCCGGCCCCGGAACTGGTGCAACTGGGATAAACCGAAGCGGTCGGCACTTTCAATCATCATCACCGTAGCATTGGGAATATCGATCCCGACCTCAATAACCGGGGTTGCTACCAGAATATTTAGATCCCCGGCCCGGAACTGTCGCATGACGCCGTCTTTCTCATCCGCCGACATCCGTCCATGTACCAGTCCCAAGTTAAGGTCCGGGAAGACTTCTTCGGAAAGGTGCTCATATTCAGCCACGGCAGCCCTGGCCTGCACCGCTTCGGATTCTTCCACGAGCGGGCAGATGATAAAAGCCTGGCGGCCTTTAGTTACTTCACGGCGGATGAAGTTGTACGCGCTTTGCCGCTGCTCCGGTTGAAGCCATTTCGTCTTAATTGCTTGCCTGCCGGCGGGCATTTGATCGATAACCGACAGGTCCAGGTCTCCGTAAATCGTCAGCGCCAGGGTTCTTGGGATAGGGGTAGCGGTCATGACCAGGATATGGGGATTAGTCCCTTTTTGACGTAAGGCAAGGCGTTGGGTAACACCAAAACGGTGCTGTTCATCGACGATAGCGGCACCTAAACGATGGAAGGCAACATCTTTCTGGATGATGGCATGGGTACCGATAATGATATCGATTTCTCCTACCATGACCTTTTTATGCAGTGATTTCCGTGTTCCGGCATCCAGGTCGCCGGTAAGCAGGGCGATTGTCACCGGGTGCGGCATCAGGCCGGAATATGTGCGCAGGTTGACGTCTTCACCGGTCAATTGCCCCGACCGGGATAATAATTGCGAGATAGTGGTGAAATGCTGCTCGGCCAGGATTTCCGTAGGAGCCATGAAGGCCCCTTGGAAGCCACCGGCTACAGCTGCCAGCAGCGATGCGATGGCAACGATAGTTTTACCACTGCCGACATCGCCCTGTAAAAGGCGAGACATGGGCCGGGGTTTGGCCATATCAGCCAGTATTTCTTGTAAAGCTTTTTCCTGGGCGGGAGTCAACCGGAATGATAGGGCTTTGATAAACCTGTCGAGAATATTCCTGGTGGCTTGATTTAAAATGACTGCATTACCCGGTTGGCTTTCCTGCCAGGAGCGTTTCTTACTAAGAACGCCGAGTTGGAGCAGGAACAGCTCGTCGAAGGCCAGCCTTTCCCGGGCGCGGTTTTTTTGCATGAAATCATCCGGAAAATGCGCTTTGTTGATCGCTTCGCCCAGACCAAGCAACTGCTGCCGGGAGATTACTTCAGCGGGTAGAAAATCCGGGATTTTGGTTGACTGCCGGTCAATAACCGATTTCATTATTTTTCTTACCTGGCGAGGCCGTAATCCTTGAGTCAGGCGATAAAGCGGGACGAGGCGGCCGGTATGGATAGTCTCACTCTCTTCCGGCTCCCATTCCGGAGACTGGAAGACATATTGCCCGCGGAAAAGGGAAACCCGGCCGCTGATGATAATCCGGTCATTTGTTTTCAGGTTCCGGGCGACATAAGGGTTGTTGAACCATACGACACGAACGTTGCCCGTCTCATCGCCTACGATCGCTTCCGTATTACGCCGCCGGCCCATGTTTACTACTTTTACCTGCCAGACACTGGCAACGATCGTCTCTTCCCTACCTTCCGATAACGTCGAAATGGTCTTGCGGTCGCTGTAGTCAAGATGGCGGCGGGGGAAAAAATACAACAGGTCACGGACATTTCTTACTCCCAGTTTACGGAAGCGGGCTGCGATATTGGAACTGATCCCTTTAATGGCGGTAATCTCTGCTTCCAGGGACAGGTTGGGGAGGTCTGTTTTAGTTATTCTCGGATGTTTGTCAGATTCTCCGGAGGCCTTGACCTCATGCTTAACCGGACCTGATTTAGCCACAGGTGCGGCATTTGTGCCGGTCTTTGTTACGCTGAGCGGCCTGGTCTCATTTTTCATCTGCCAGTAAGGAAAGGGCCTTATTTACCCATACGGTACGCTGTTCCAAATCAAGCGAAGCATATCCGGATTTTAAGAGGAAATGCTGCCGCAGGTTTTTATCTTGGGTAAAACGTATAGATAAATCAGAAGACCCGGCGAAACAGGAACTGAGAAACCGGTCGAGGCCACCGATAACGGCAGAATCATGACAGCCTTTTTCAGCTTCGAGCTGGAGTACCTTGCGTAATGAACCGGCATCCAGAGACACAGCTCATTTGCCCGCGGCTTCAAAGACCGTGACCGCTACGGCCCCGGGCCCTCCATATGTTCCCAGCACCGGGCTTACCGTGGAGCGGTAGATCCGGTCTTTAGGGACGATATCGCTGTATCTTTCGGTCAGCTTATCTGCTTCCTCGATATTCGTCGTATGTTCCACGGCAATAGCTTCGATACGACCGATATACGGGGCAGCAAAACTGTAAAGATAATCCATGCCGGCACTTAATGAGCGTACCCGTGTGACCGGTGCCATCTCGCCTTCTTTGGTGGTCAACAGCGGTTTCACAGAAAGCAGCGAACCTAATAATCCCTGAGCTTTGCCGATACGGCCACCCTTGGCCAGGTATTTCAGGGTATCGAAATAAGCGATGAAATGAGATCTTGATTTGGCCTGGTTGACGAATTCGACCAGTTGTTTAAGATCAGCACCTTTTTTAGCTTCTTTAGCTGCAGCCATGACAATAAGGCCGAGTCCCATGGCCACAGTTTCGGAATCAATAACTTCGATACGGCACTTTTTCTTGACCATCGGCTTAGCTCCCATGGCCGACTGGTATGTACCGCTGAGTTTTTGAGAAAGGGTGACGACCAGAATTTCATCGGTAGTCTCGGACAGCTTGTTAAAAACATCGGCGAACGCCGCAGGAGTCGGTTGGGTAGTAGTCGGCCAGACGGGGCCGTGTACCAGGCGGTCATAGAACTCTTCCGCGGTAATAGTAACACGGTCCAGGTAAGTCTGGCGGCCAAAAAGCACAGTAAGCGGAACTACCGTAACATCAAACTGGGCGGCCATCTCACTGGTAAGATCGGATAGGCTATCAGTTACAATCCTGGTACTCACGAGTCCCTCCCGACACGATATTGGTATTTTCCGGTTATCTATTCGATAGAAACGATAAATGAATAGTGCGGCTGTCCACCGCGTACCACTTCGACCTGTGACTGGGGATATTTCTGCCTGATACTATCACCGACAGCCTTAGCCTGTTCCGGTTTAATATCTTGTCCGTAATAGATGGTCATTATTTCTGTTTTGCGCAAAGGTATTTTGGCGAGTATCTTTTGAAGCACATCTTCAGGTGTAGTACCTGCGGCCAGCAGTTCATCATCGAGGAGCCCAATGGTTTGCTTTCTCTTAATTTTCATCCCATTGAGATTGACAGGCCGTACAGCATGGGTAATTTCAATGGTCTTGACCCGTTCAACCGCCTCTTTCATCAGTTGTACGTTGGTAGGAAAATCAGCCTCATAATCAAAAGTCAGCAGGGCGGCCACGCCCTGGGGGATGGTTTTAGTGGGAATAATCTCGATTTCTTTATCACACAGCTTCAAGACTTGCTGGGCAGTTAAAATAATGTTCTTGTTGTTCGGCAGAATAATCACTTTATGGGAACTAACATCCTTAACCGCCTGGAGAATCTCCTTGGTACTGGGATTCATGGTCTGCCCTCCAGGTACGATTGCCGTCGTCCCGAGGCTGGCAAACACCTCACCCAAACCATCACCGGCAACGATAGCAACAATGGCGATATCGACTTCCGGCATCCTTTCCTTCTGCATCTGCAGGAAGTCCTGATGTTGTTCATCCATATTTCTGATGCTGACCTGGTGCATCGTACCTAACGAGGTAGCATATCTGATGACATTACCCGGGTCCAGGGTATGTACGTGTACGCGGACGGTGGTATCGTCACCCACAGTGATAAGTGACTGCCCCTTCTTTTGCAGCCGTACCCTGATGGCATCCGGATTCAGGTCTTCACCCTTGAGTAAGAATTCCGTACAATATCCAAAAGGAACCTCATCATCACCGGACTTAAATATACGTTGAGCCGGCCCGGAAACACTGCTGGCAATTATCTGGGGTTTACGGAACTGCATCTGTTCGGCTTCACCCCGTAAATACCGTAAAGCACCATCAAGGATAGTTAAAAGGCCCTGTCCACCGGCATCGACAACTCCTGCCTGTTTGAGGGCCGGCAATAACCTTGGTGTATTGGCAACGGATTCGCCTGCTGCGTCGACGGCGGCTTCAAGAACGGTAATGGCATCGTCGGTTTTCTCAGCTTCTTCCTCAGCAGCGGCTGCGGCATCCTTCATCACGGTTAGAATGGTACCTTCGGTCGGGTTACTGATACCTTTATAAGCCGTCTTGGACGCTTGGTTGAGGGCTACCGCCAGATCCTTACCGGTGATGGTTTTTTTCCCCTTAAGGCCCACAGCAACACCACGCCAGATTTGAGAGAGAATAACGCCACTGTTACCCCGGGCACCCATGAGAGCCCCCTGGGCAGTAGCGTGGGCAACCGATGATACCGAAGAATTGGCCGATTGATATACCTCTTCAATACTCGAACGCATGGTCAGCAACATATTGGTACCGGTGTCACCATCGGGTACAGGGAAAACATTCAACGCATCTATATCAGAGGCACTTTTCTCCAGCCAACCAGTGGCTGTAGCCAGCATCTCCTTGAATTCCTGACCATTTATCGATGATACCTGTTTCATCCCACCTCCAGGGTTTCCCCCAACTCCAGAACCGGGCAGGTATTACCTACCTCAGGCACAGGGAAACCGTAACAAGACGCTTTACACCCCTTTCCACATGTTTACAAAGAGAGAAACCGGACATGATAGGATACCGGTCGGGAGGAGTAACGCAATAACCCGGCCATCACCTGTCCTGATCTGTGGAAGTCGGAATTTTCCAACTTTTCTTGCCAAGAACAATTGCCTGTGATATTATTTACGAATATTACTGCAATTGACTCTCTCGGTCAAGGGGTGAAGCTAATTTGAAATGTGACCTGTGTGGTAAATCACCATTATTCGGACATAATGTCAGCCATTCGAAGCGGCGGACAAATACCCGCGCCTTACCAAATGTCCATACCGTTTCGGTAACCATTGAAGGTAAGAAGAAGCGGATGAACCTGTGTACCCGCTGCCAGCGTACCCAGTTAAAAGTCGCTTAAGCGGATCTTCCATTTACACAAAAATAAAAGGGCGGTAACAACCGCCCTTTTTCGCGTTTATCTTAACCGGAATCCTTCATTAACCGAAATTTGCTTTGACAGCTTGTTTTATGGCGGAAATCCCTGCGGCTACGGTACGGCCCTCGGCGAATATTGCGGAACCAGCAACGAGAATATTAGCACCAGCACCGACCACATGGGGCGCGGTATTTGTATTTATCCCGCCATCAACTTCCAAGTCAGCCGAAAGTTTTTCTTCATCCAGCCATTCCCGCAGTTCGGTTATCTTGGGCAGGCAATTCTCGATAAAAGCCTGGCCGCCAAAACCCGGGTTGACCGTCATCAACAAAATCTGGTCAACGTCCTTGATGATATAGTCAAGGCTGCACAGCGGCGTCCCCGGATTCAGGCATACACCTGCTTTTACGCCGGCTTCTTTGATCATCTGGAAAGTACGGTGGATATGGCGGACAAGCTTCGACATGGACGGTAATGATATCCGCCCCGGCAGTCGACGAAGTCCTTAATATACAATTCCGGTTTCTCGATCATCAGGTGAACGTCCAGCACCAGGGTAGTGTGTTTCTTAATAGCCGCGACCACGGCAGGGCCAATGGTGATATTAGGCACAAAATGGCCGTCCATGACATCCACATGGATATAATCGGCGCCGCCGGCAGTTGCCTGTTCGACCTGTTCCCCGAGGGTGGCAAAATCAGCAGACAGAATAGAAGGGGCAATTTTAACTATCGGCACTACTCATTAGCTACCATGCCTCCAATAATTTTTCGGGCGGCCCGTAGAGCACGGCTGACCTGCTGCGGAGAAGTACCTCCCCGGGTATTCCGGGCACGTACCGATGAATCCAGACTAATTGCATAGACGTCTTCTGTGAAGAACGGCGAAAAACTCCGATACTCAGTCAGAGACAGCTTTTTTAAAGGCAGGTTTCGTTGGGCGGCATAACTGACCAGTTTGCCCACGATTTCATGGGCAGAACGGAAGGCTTCTCCTTTCCTGACGAGATAATCGGCCAGATCGGTCGCCAGGATATAACCATGACCGGCAGCTGCCCTGGTTTTCACCGGGTCAATGGATATGGTTTGCAGCATACCGGAGAAGATATCCAGGGTAGAAATCAGGGTATCCACGGTATCGAACAAGCCTTCCTTGTCCTCCTGCAGGTCTGAATTATAGGCCAATGGTAGGGCTTTCATCACCGTCAGCATTGCCAGTAAGGTGTCCATAGACACGTCCGGTTTTCCCCCGAGCCAGTTCGGCGACATCCGGATTCTTCTTTTGCGGCATAATACTCGAACCGGTGGCGTAGGCATCATCGATATGTATGAAGGCAAACTCGGCGGTGGCCCATATAGTGATTTCCTGAGCCAGGCGTGACAGGTGCATCATACAGGTACCGGCGCAAGCTTCATATTCGATGACAAAATCACGGTCGGATACGGCATCGATACTGTTGCGGCTGACCTGACTGGAACGACAACTCACGGGCGACGAACTCACGGTCGATATCATAAGGAATGCCGGCCAAGGCTCCGCTCCCCAACGGCATGACATCAGTCCGCTGCAGGCAGTCGGCAAACCGTTCATGGTCCCGCTGCAGCATTTCGAAATATGCCAGCAGATGATGTGCGAGCAGTATCGGTTGGGCATGCTGCAAATGGGTAAAACCCGGTATGATCACCTTGCGGTATTTTTCGGCCAGGCCGATTAAAGTCCGCTGTAATCCCCGGATGCTGTCCATGGTATCGGTAATCGCATGTTTGGTGAAAAGGCGCATATCCAAGGCGACCTGGTCGTTGCGGGAACGGGCGGTGTGGAGTTTCCGTCCCGCCTCGCCGATCTGTGCAATCAGGGCCGCTTCGATATTCATGTGGATATCTTCAAGTTCGCTTTTAAACTCGAATTCACCGGCATCAATCTTCAATTTGATACGCGACAACCCTTCACTGATAGAGCGGGCTTCTTCTTCAGAAATGATGCCCTGTTTCGCCAGCATCATAGCATGCGCGACGCTGCCGGCGATGTCGTAAGGATACAACCGCCAATCGAACGGGATGGAGGCGGTATACTTGTTTGCCATCTTATCTGCCGGTTTTTCGAAGCGGCCGCGGATATTGGTCATCAGATTTTCCTGCGGCGGGCGGGTTATTAACCTGCCCCTACCAGTTTATTTTTTCGTTTTCTTTTTTACGGTTTTTCCCGTATTTTTGGTATTCTTCATTTGCGTAGCCGTCCCGCCCATCAAGGCTAAAGGACTTTCGGCATCAGGCAGCAACTGGACCTGGGCTTGAGTCGCCACCGGCAAACCCCAGAGATGGATAAAACCGACAGCCGCACTCTGGTCGAATTTATCACCCTTGTCATAAGTAGCCAGGCTGAGGTTATATAACGAATAAGGCGATTTCCGTCCGACTACCTGGATATGCCCCTTGTAGAGCTGCAACCGAACAATACCGGAGACATAACGCTGGCTGCTCTGGATATAAGCCGACAGGTCACGGCTCAAACCGCCGAACCACAACCCGTTATAGATAATGTCGGACATTTCGATAGCGACCTTTGCTTTAAAACGCAATTGGTCCTTGGACATGGTCATAGCTTCCAGGGCTTCATGAGCCCGGATAAGAGTAACCGCCGCCGGGGCTTCATATAGTTCGCGGGACTTGATGCCCACCAACCGATTCTCGATATGGTCTACCCTACCAACGCCATGTTCTCCGGCCAATTCATTTAAACGGTGTATCAGGACCTGTCCGTCGACCTCTTCGCCATCCAGGCTGACAGGGATGCCTTTTTCAAAACCGATTTCGACGTATACCGGTTTATTGGGGGCTTTGGTGGGTGATTTGGTTATTACCCAGACATCGTCAGGGGGCTCGACCCAAGGGTCCTCTAAAACGCCGCATTCGATGGATTTACCCCACAGATTTTCGTCGATAGAATATGGGCTCTTCTTGGTGACCGGGACCGGGACATTATGCTTTTTAGCATAATCCATAGTCTCTTCACGGGTCATTTTCCATTCCCGGGCCGGGGCGATAACCTTAAGATCCGGGGCGAGGGCATGAACGCCGACGTCAAAGCGGACCTGGTCGTTACCTTTACCGGTACAGCCGTGTGCGACTGCGGTCGCTCCTTCTTCCCGGGCGACATCGACCAATAGTTTAGCCATCAACGGCCGGGAAAGGGCAGTCGCCAGGGGATATACTCCCTCGTAAAGGGCATTGGCCTGAACTGCCGGGAAGCAGAAGTATTTGACGAACTGCTCCTTGGCATCAGCGACAATAGCCTTGATGGCCCCTACTTTCAGGGCTTTTTCCTTCACGGCGGTAAAGTCTTTCTCATTCCCCACATCGATGGTGAGGGCAATGACATCCATGCCATATTTTTCTTTTATCCAGGGGATTGCGACCGAGGTATCCAACCCGCCGCTGTATGCCAGAACTACTTTATTAATTTTTGCCATATTTTTCTCTCCATTCGAATCATAAGAAACGGAAAGGGGACAATCAGTTTTAACAGCCGCCCCTTACCATGTCTATTATTTTACTCCGGCCAGTACCTTTTCCAGTATCATAACGGCCTGGTCGACTTCTTTGTTACCGATAATCAGCGGCGGCATCATGCGTATCGAATTGGGTTGAACACGGTTGGTCCACAACCCTTCCTGCAAACAGGCGAGCATGATATCCTGGGCAAGCGGTTTATCGAACTCGATAGCGACCAGCAGGCCCTTGCCTCTGACGTTTTTAATAAAGGGATATTTCTGCTGAAGCTGCTGGAGTTTCTGAAGGAGATAACCACCGACCTTCTGGGCATTGCCGGGGATGTCCTTTTCCACAATGTATTTCACGACGGCGTACCCCACCGCACACATCAACGGATTGCCACCGTAGGTCGAACCATGATCTCCGGGACCGAAGACGGCGCAGTGGTCTTTGGACAGGAAAGCGCCGATGGGGACACCTCCACCTAACCCCTTAGCCAGGGTCATGATATCCGGTTCAATACCGTACTGCTGATACGCAAAGAGGGTACCACAGCGCCCCATACCGGTCTGGATTTCATCCAGGATTAGTAAAATCCCTTTATCGTCGCACCACTGCCGTATTTGTGTAAGATAATCATCATCAGGGATATTCACACCACCCTCGCCCTGAACCGGTTCCAGCATCACGGCGCAGGTATCGGAGGTGGTGGCAGCCTTGATGGCGTTAACATCATTAAAAGGGACATTCTTAAAGCCGGCGGGCAATGGTTTGTAGTTTTCCTGGTAATGCGGTTGGCCGGTAGCTGCGGTCATGGCTAAAGTACGGCCGTGGAAAGAATTCAGGGCGGTAATAACTTCGAAAGCCCCGTTCAATTTCAACTTCCCATAACGGCGGGCGAGTTTTACCGCACCCTCGTTAGCTTCGGCGCCGGTACTCTGGAAAAATACCTTATCAAGACAACTATTCTTGACCAGGAGCTCGGCTAACTTAATTTTTTGCGGGTCGCAAACGTTCGGGGAGGCCTGGGTTAGAGTTTTTGCTTGTTCGGTGATTGCTTTTACCAAGACCGGGTGACAATGGCCAAGGCAGCAGACCGCCCACCCTCCCACAAAATCGAGGTAACGCTTCCCTTCTTCATCCCAGACATATGCGCCCTCCCCCTTGACCAGTATCATAGGCATCCACTGGGTGGTATTCATCAAATATTTCTGAACCATTTCCTGAGATGTAATCATTATATGTGCTCCCGGGACATTTCCTGGAGATTGATGGAGATCTTGTCCCTGGTTTGTATTTTTTCGTCCTATTTTCTTATGATCGTGCCGGGATACCGGTTTTCGACGGCCTGGATCAGGGCATGAGACTGTCTGCCATCGACGATACAGGTACTTTCAGCTGCCGTCAGGGCACGCAGGCAAGCCTGGATTTTCGGAATCATACCTCCGGAAGCCGTGCCGGCATCTACTAATGTTTTAGCTTCCCCAGCGGACAGTAAGGGAATCAGTTGTTTATTGTTGTCCAGTATGCCGGCGACATCGGTTAAGAAGATGAGCTTTTCAGTATTCAGGGCAGCGGCGATATCACCGGCAATGATATCGGCATTAAAGTTCAAGGTAGCAGGGATGCTGTTTTCCCGATGGTTGGTATTCAAGCCCACAGGGGCAATTACAGGCACGAAACCGGCTGTCATCAAGGTATTAATTATGCCGGCATTCACCTTATTCACAACCCCGACATAGCCCTTCTCCGGGTCGCCAACCTTTCCTTCGATAAGGGCACCATCCACGCCGGAGAGCCCGACTGCCCGCCCACCGCGGCTGTTGACCGCCGATACGATGTCCTTGTTGACCAGACCGGCCAATACCGCAGTGACAACTTCGAGCGACGGTTGGTCGGTTACCCGTTCTCCCCGGACAAAGCGGCTGGGAATCCCCATTTTGGTCAACCAGTCGGTAATCAGTTTACCACCGCCGTGTATTACCACAATAGGTTGACCCTGGCGCTGCAGGGTGACGATATCGTCAAGCGTGGTATCGTGATTGCCGAGGGTCGAACCCCCGATTTTGATTACAGTAACTTTTCCCAAATCAAAACTCTTTTAAAAGCTCATGTAGGGACGTTCGACTGAAAAACGCCCCTACGAAGAGTCTCTATATTCTAATCTACCTGGTTCAACTAACGAATCTAGTTGTTCTTTCTCCCGCCGGTACCGGCAGCCTTCGAAGAAGCGGCCTGGCCTCCGGCATTCTTGGGGCGCAGGGCACGGGTTGCTGCCCCGGCACGCCACATTTCGGAGTCATGCATAACTTTCAATTCTTTACCGAGCAACTGCTTGTAGTCCGGCCCGCCCGTAGAGCGTATTACGCGGCGGGTCTCCGAACCATCAGCCACTCGCTGATAGAGTTCTTTAAAGACCGGCATGACGGCTTTCTTGAACTTGGGTTTCCAGTCGAGAGCGCCGCGCTGGGCGGTGGCCGAGCAGTTGGCATACATCCAGTCCATGCCGTTTTCCGCCACCAGCCGGATCAGGCTTTCCGTCAGTTCTTCGACCGTCTCATTGAAAGCTTCGCTGGGGCTGTGGCCGTGCTTGCGCAGGGTATCGTACTGGGCTTCCATGATACCGGCCAGGGCACCCATCAAGACGCCGCGTTCGCCGACGAGGTCGCTGTAGACCTCATTTTCGAAAGTGGTCGGGAAGAGATAGCCAGCCCCGATGCCGATACCGATGGCAATTGCCCGGTTCCGGGCACGCCCGGTATAGTCCTGGAAAACAGCGAAACTGGCATTGATACCTTCGCCGGAAAGGAAATTTCGCCTTAATGAGGTGCCCGAGCCCTTCGGAGCCACCATGATAACATCGATATTTTCAGGCGGGATGATCTTGGTCTGGTCTTTATATACGATTGAGAAACCATGCGAGAAATAGATCGCCGCACCCGGTTTCAGGTTCTTCTTGATCAGCGGCCACACTTTCTTATGCGCCGCATCGGCAACAAGCACTTCGACGATGGTCGCCCGTTGCACGGCCTCTTCGATTTCAAACAGGTCAACTCCGGGTTTCCACCCGTCCTTGACGGCCCGTTCCCAATCCTCGGGGAATTGTTTGGACTGGCCGACAATAACGCGGATGCCATTATCCTTCAGGTTGAGCCCCTGGCCCGGACCCTGAACCCCGTAACCGATAATTGCTACGGTTTCGTCCTTCAGGACTTCGCGCGCTTTTTTCATGGGGAACTCGTCCCGCATGACGACCTCTTCCTTTACTCCGCCGAAATCGATCAATGCCATAATATTACCTCCTGTTCCAGATACCGTAGAATCAAATAATCCTTATTTATGTCATGTATTGGCTATTAATAGTGACATATTCCTTAGATAAGTCGCAACCCCAGGCAGTCGCCGAAGCTTTACCCAGACTTAATATGACTAATATAGGAACTTCGGGCTGCTGGAATATTTTGACGACATCAGCTTCATCATATAACTGGGGAGTCCCGGCCTTGAGGACGGTGATATCGCCGATGATAATATCGGTTTTTAGTTCATCTACTTCCGCCCCGCTCCGCCCCACTGCCGCCAGGATACGGCCCCAATTGGGGTCGGCGCCATGCACGGCGGTTTTAACCAATGCGGAAGTAGTCACCGTACGGGCAGCCAGCCGGGCATCCGCCTTATTGCGCGCCCCGGTGACCGTGACTTCGATCAGCTTTGTTGCCCCTTCACCGTCCCTGGCGATCTCTTTCGCCAGATAGGTACAGACTTGCTGCAGGGCTTGCTGGAACAACCGTGCCGCCGGGGTGCCGGCAGCGACCGGCGTATTTTTAGCAAGTCCGTTAGCCATCACGACAACGGTATCGCTCGGGCTGGTATCGCCGTCCACGGACACCATGTTAAAAGAATCGACCACCGCCCGCTGCAAGGCCGTTTGGAGAAAAGATTTTTCGACGGCGGCGTCGGTAGTGATAAAGGCAAACATAGTCCCCATATTGGGATGGATCATGCCTGAGCCTTTGGCAATCCCGCCGATAGTATAAACGAAATCGCCGTGCACAGATAAAGCAATCTCTTTAGGAACACGGTCGGTGGTCATGATAGCCCGTGCCAGGTCATGGCCCCCTTCAGGTGATAAAGCGATTACGCGAACCGCCTGGCGGACTGCCGGCATAGGTAGATTCTTCCCGATAACCCCGGTACTGGCGACCAACACCTCTTCCGGGTTGATGCCGATAACTTTCGCCGCCAAGGCGGTCATTTCTACGGCATCAGCCATGCCCTGTCGGCCGGTAGAGGCATTAGCATTACCGCTGTTGGCGATGATGGCAGTGACATTACCTTGTTCAAGGCGCTGCCGGTCCAACAAGACCGGAGGTGACTTTACTTTATTGGTGGTAAACATGGCGGCGGTCACACAAGGAGCCTCGGAGTATAGGATCCCGATATCCAGTCTACTCCTGGTACCATTTTTAATACCGGCTTTGGCGGCGCCGGCATGAAAGCCTTTCGGTGTTGTAACCGTGCCCTTCTTGAGAGGCGCGATTTTCACATTTTTCATAACTGATAAATATAGCACACAGCACCATCAGGGGCAATTTCAGCCAGATGTATATTTTAAGAATGGTATGCGGGGTTGCCTCGCCACGGTACCGTGTTATAATCTCAATTATAGAAGGCGACTAAGGGATAAACATGGATTTTAACCTTAAAGAAGAGCAACTAGCTCTCCAGGTGATGGTGAAGAAGTTCACCGAACGGGAGATCGAACCGATCGCTCGAAAGCATCGACCGCGAAGCCCGGTTGCCGGACAACCTGATTGCTAAGATGGCAAAGGTTGGTTTATTCGGGATTGCGGCTCCGCGGGCATACGGCGGTACCCAGGCAGGTAAACTGAATGCGACGTTAGCTTGCGAGCAGATCGCTTATTCCGGGACGGGGGCCTGGTGGCTGGTAGGATTCAACAACAGCGTAACCGACTGCCTTGCTAAGTTCGGGACCGAAGAAATACAACAGAAATATATCCGGCCGCTGTGCGAAGGGCTGGCTTATCCCAGCGTGCAGTTTACCGAAGAAGAGACCGGTTCGGACCCTAAAGCGCTAGCCACCACGGTGAAACCTGACGGGAAAGACTACCTACTGAACGGCATGAAACGGTTCAGCAGCTTCGGTGCCCGGGACGGATACGCTGTGGTTTATGCCAAAGACGAGACTGGCCAATGTAGTGCCTTTGTGATGGAAAAGAACGTTGAAGGTTATACTGTGGCGAAGGTATGGGAGTTGATGGGCGGAGGCGGGATGGAGGCGGCGGATGTTTATTTCCGGAATGTCCGTATCCCCGGTAAAAACCTGCTCGGCAAAAAGGGCGACGGCTTCAATATCCTGCTGTACTGGATCGCCCTGGAGAAGGTCGAGCAATGCGGGGCAAGTGTAGGCATGGCTCAGGCCGCCCTTGATGAAGCGATAAAATACGCCCGGTACGGACCTCGAAAGACAAACCGATCTCCGGCTTGCAGGGTATCCGCTGGATGCTGGCGGAGATGAAAACAAAGCTCCAGGCAGCCCGGCTGATGACCTACCGGGCAGCGTTCCTGGCGGACCAGGAGGAAGAGGGGTGGATGACGGAAGCGGCGGCGGCGAAATTGTTCGTGATCCCGACTGCCATCGAAATCGCCGAGATGTCGCGGACGGATACACGGTGCTTACGGATACACCCGCGAATTCAAAATCGAGAAGCTGTGCCGGGCGGTGGCGGGGGCGACGGGAATCGCCACCTCGCTGGAAATCAACCGGTCGCTGGTGGGAGGAGCGCTGCTGGCGCACTAGTTCATCCATACCCGATTGGAGACTAACCGAATAACGAAAATAAGCCACCGTCGATTTAGGTTTATTGACACTGCGTTCGGGGCGGGGCTATAATCAAATTACAACGCGGGGTGGAGCAGTGGCAGCTCGTCGGGCTCATAACCCGAAGGTCGTTAGTTCGAATCTAACCCCCGCTACCACACCTTTCGGTAACAGCAAAAAGTTTTATCGCTTCACTGTCTGAATAGTTTTAGCACCAGGGTAAAACCTAAGAATTCGCTTGCTTTTATCTTCTTGCTCTGAAGACTTTGAGCTTTTTCAAAGATGAAATGCCATCCGATTGACCTTTTATCCATATCCACTCATTCCTTAGCGATGTTTTTCAAGGAACTCATCGACCTCTTCCTGCGCTTCATTCTTAATCTCCTGATATAAAATACTGTCTTCGTCGATAATCAACTCGAATTTATAAGTCTATCTTCATAACCGGTATAATGGTGACGAATATAAGCGCGGGCAGCCAGGACTGCTTTTTCTTCCAGCGTCAATTTCTTGGTACGTCCCACCCGTTCACTCCCAACCACTGTTGCCTGTTCGGCAGTGCCTTGAGCAATCTGGCGTGCCAGTTTCCTATATCTCGGAGTAAAAGCCAGGTAGTGATAAACAGCTTCGGTAAATAATTCCTGGTATTTTGCTTCTTCCCTTGCCCGCTGCTGACGTGACATTATGCGTTTGCTTTGTCTTCTTACTTCTGATTCCTGTGCAAGTGCGAAGGCAGCTTTGATATTCTTCTCCGGTGCCCAGATACCGAGTTTACGGGTATAATTCCTGGCTGCTTTCACAGCAATCCAGTACAAACCCATTTCTTTCACTTTCCGGGTAACGAAAGCATCTCCTGACGCCAGGAAAGCCCAGCCAATGGGTAGTTTTACATTCCCATGTTCCTTGCACCAGTGGTCCACCTCGTCTCCACGCGGCGGATATACCCACAGAACCTCATTAGAATAGTCATTCTCTGATGGCATCGGAATCCTCTTTGTATTCACTCACACTATAATCCGACTTCTTATAATCGGGCAACATGAACTAGAACAGCAATGAGCAGCAGTAATTTTTAGGCGCATAACTTTTAAGCTGTTGTAACAGATCCAACCACAGCTACTAAGTAAATTCGAGCCAGTCCAGTAAAAATGTCTCACCTTTTTAGGGTAATATTACGGATATACTATATTGCTGGTATGTGCTTATAAATGTTAGAATGTTACTTCTCGCGACTAATATGAGGTTAACAGGAGGTTTTAGATGGTTATCATCAATGAGTGGTTTACGGTTGAAGAAGCCGCTGAATATCTAAGAGTCTCCAGAAGAACTATTTACAAACTTACAAAAGAGGGGAGATTACCCGCCTTCCGTATCGGCCGGGAGCGCCACCGCCGTTTCCAAAAAAAAGACCTGGACAAAGTCCCCCGTTTAATAGATGAGGAAAAAGCAACTGAAAACCCTCTGGAATTAACCTCGAAATCAGATCCGGTACTCGCCGAATTATGGGATAATGAAAGAGACGCAGCATATGACCGGATATAAACGCGGGGATATAATTCTCGTCGGGTTTGTTTTCAGTGATGAAAGTGGAGAGAAACGGCGCCCTGCCGTCGTAGTAAGCTCGGATGCTTATCAACGGTCCCGGCAGGAAGCAATCATAGCCGCCATCACCAGTAGTGTTGAACACCACTTAGTGGGAGACCATCTTATCGTTGAATGGGAGAAAGCGGGGTTACTCTTTCCCTCAGTAGCAACGGGTATCATCAGGACAGTAAAGCAAAATATGATGGCGAAAAAGCTGGGGACAATGCCGAAGCCAGATATGCAGGCAATAGAAGACAACTTGCGGGATATCCTCGAACTGGGGAGTCACAGCTAATCTGACACTCCAAACTTTCCATGAATTGCCTATAATGCTCACAGCTAGTACTGTCCGTTATTACGGTACTCTTCCGGCAGCACCAGGTTAAATTTCCGGCAGAGCAAGCCAACATCATGGTAGTCCTTCTCCCGTAGCTTATACCCGGTATGGTCTTTAACGGTAAATTCCGGAGTCAAACAGCTTACTTTATGCCCATTGATTTCTCCATACCCAAATAAACACGGTTCAGTGCCTTTATCGAATTAGACGTTGATACAGGTTCTTTTTACGGGATAAGTAAGTATGACATGATTTACTTAAATCAAGTATAATGTCGCCTAAAAATATCTTCGCGTGGCCGGCCATCCCTACCGGATATGAACCGGAAATCACCTCGGGAGGAGCGACATGAATACTACTTCACCGTCCGGAAGCAGGTTATACTATCTCGACTGGCTTCGCGTTATTGCCATCATCTGCGTCTTCTTCTTCCACAATGCCCGCTTTTACGATACTTTCACCGACTGGCATATCAAGAACGCCACTACCAATGTGGGAGCAACGGCCTTAGTAGCAATTATGAATCCATGGATGATGCCGCTTTTCTTCCTGATTTCCGGTGCCGGCACATACTATGCTTTGAAAAACCGGACGATCCTGCAGTATATCGGCGAAAGGACGCTGCGCATCCTGGTTCCCCTGATATTCGGTATGCTGGTCATCGTGGTCCCGCAGGCATATTATCAGGCCGTATTTCACGGAGAAATTCCGGCGGGATATAACTACTTCCAGATACTCGGACTTTATTATAAGACCCTGCCCGACCTTAATTTCTTTCACCTCTGGTTCCTGGCCTTCCTTTTCTTGTTTTCAATAGTAACCTCGCCTTTACTGGCGTCATGGATGAAGGGAGGCAAGAGCGTCGTTGCTAAAATCGCCGCGTATTTCGATAAACCATGGGCTTTGGTATTGCTCGTAGTATTACCACTGGCCGTAGCGGACGCTTTCATCCCGCAAGACAGTTTCCTGGGCGACCGGGGTTCGGGGGGTTGGAGCATGGTTGCCTATTTACAATTCTTCATCTTCGGCTACCTGATCTTCGCCAACGTACGTATTATGGAGAAAATAAAAAAGATGGGCTGGGTAGCACTGGGTTCAGCCCTGGCAACCGCAGCTTTACTCTTAACAGTCTTTTTCGACTACCTGGTAAATCCGGCCGACCATTCCGGCACACCGATGTATATACTTGCCATGACGCTAGAAGCCATAAATACATGGTCGTTTCTGATTGCCATCCTGGCCCTGGCGTATCATGTGTTGAACCGGAACAACCGATTCCTCAGCTATGCCAATGAAGCGGTACTGCCCTTTTATATCCTGCACCAGACTGTAATTATTTCGATCGGCTATTACATCATTTCTTTGAATACAGGAGTCGGCATTAAATACCTGATCATCAGTGTCTCATCTTTGCTGGTGATAATGATGCTTTATGAACTATTCAGGCGGGTAAATGTCCTACGGTTTCTCTTTGGTATGAGGTGGAAAAAGAAGACTCAAGGGAAATTATCGCCTAGCGGTTCTTAAAACGACTAGTCGAAGCCGTACCACCTGACGATGTTGTCCACCGGTTCCCGCGTGGAACGACGCTGGTTTACCTGTTGAGTCCAGTCCGGGTAACCGATAGCAATCCCCAGGATGACTACCAGGGAATCGGGGATGCCCAATACCTTTCTCAGCACCTCGGGGTAGGCAACCGCTTGTGCCTGGGCAACCGTACCCAGTCCGTAATGGGGAGCCAGAAGCATGATATTCTCGGCGGCCAGCCCGCAGTCGAATATTGCCCAAGCGTTCGTCCCATTACTTTGAAAATAAAGTTCACGGCCGGTACAGATATATATCACGCACGGGGCGCCGTAGTTCCGGTATACTTCGACGTGTCCTGCTTTATCCTGGGGCGGAGAGGCGGGAAGGGTGCGTCGGCGGTTCATATACTGTGTGGGGAAGGTTTCCGGGCGGGAAATTTCCATGGCTGAGGGCTGCCCGATCTTTTCGATAAAACCCTGCTGGATTTCCGCCAGCTTCTTTCCGGCAACGATATAGAAGTCCCAGGGCTGCGTATTACCCCAGGAAGGAGCATTAATTGCCTGTGCCATGATTTCCTTGAGGATTGCCTGCGGCACCGGGTCCGGCTTGAAAGACCGGATGCTCCGCCGGGTACTGACGGCATCGAGAATATCCATATTTTCTCCTTTGTCCGGTATCTGCAGGACGCCCGGTATCAAAGTAATGATAGTACGATACTATACCATCCCGGTAAAGCCGGAAAATGTCCAACTTAAAAGTTGCTGTCACCCGGACAGATCATGAAGTTGTCTATCCGGAACTGTCTCAGTGTTTGGAGGTATGTTCCAGGTTATCGAGCATACCGTCAGCATTATCGGCAATACTTTGGGCAGCCCGCGATATCTGTTTTAAAGCATTTTTGTAATTGTCGAGAAGTTCGACTACTGGTTTTTCTTTCTTATCCCTGGTATCCAGACGTTCTTTGGCACGAGTCATAATCTGGTTGGTGATTTCGACAAACTGGGCAAAAGCATCTTCCACGGCGTCGTGAGCGGACATCCACTTTTTTGCCCGGACCAGTTCATCATGCGATTTGATCAAGTCCATGAACCTCTCGAACTTGGGGTCCTGGTCGATATTATCATCCGCCAGTTTTCTCAACCATATTTCAGATTTTCGCAATGCATCCAACTATTTAAGCCTCCCTTCGATGGCTGAATATACCGCCGTAAATTGTATCACAGGCATATTCCCACCGCCACAACAAGAATAATTTGCCGGACATTCAAATCACGGTCAGGAAAATATAAAAAGGCCCTCGTTTTCACCAGAAAACGAGGGCTCATCGTTCCAGATATTATAATGATCGAACTGACTTATTGAGTGGCATACGTTTTAGCAGTTACTTCCAGGGGCAGGTTCCAATAAGCATCGTTGGAACTAAGATTTTTGATACATAATACGCCAAACTCAAGGACATAGGTCGTGTAATAAGATAACGGCCCCATGCGGGAAGCGTCCCACCAGTGATAGAGTTCCTCTTTCAGTTTTTCTTCCGGCATTTCGCCGATCGAAATAATGCCCAGGGGGTTCAGTGTAATCCCGCTGGCATTGATCGGCGAAGCGCAGAGTATCCAGGCGAAAATACTATCCGAAGCAACAATCACACAGGGAATTGCTTCTTCAATATCAACCGGCTCAGGAAGATCGAGGTTTTTCGTACTAAGAATCTCTACCTGTACTATACCCAGGCTCTGTATCATGTTCTCACCAGCTTTAATGGTGGACTGTTGAATAGTTCCCTCAATTTCATTAACTATGGCATGCAGCCGGGCATTGATCGTGTTAATGGAATCCGAGTGATATGTAAAACTCGACGACATTACTAGAACGGCCAATAGAACCAGGATAAGAAAAGCCTTTTTGATATATTCCACATCTCACCCCTACCCTCCCACAACAATTTTTACATTAGTGAGGATCACCTAACAGTATCAGCGGTCACTATTCAAAGCGTTTAATCAAATCTTCCGGCATGTTTATCAGTGAGGGGAGTCAGGTTACAAGAGTAAATATCGTGTCTCCAGACACTGTTCGGCTGATCCTGCCCGGGATGAGCTTTATGCGGAATATGGCCCTGATATGGCTTGCCGATTTTCTTACAGATGCCTGCTATAAATATTCGGTTAATTAAAGTATGTGTTTTAGTTCCGGTTCTTTCTCTTTCGTTATTAAATATCGATTATGATATATATTTATTATAACAGGAGAATACCCAACCCGCATCCGCAGAAATATCTAATATGATATAAGTATAAATAACATCAAAAAGGCTCCCGGAAACGAGTATCATTCCAAGAGCCTTAAAAAATGATTTATAGACAAATCCGGCTAGTAATAATTGCCGGTAGAAAATACCGATGAATTTTTGCTATACCGCTTCATCAGGAACATTGTATACCGTAGTCTCGACCACATCTTCCATTAAAGGATCAACCATGTTCTCCAGCGACATACGTTCGGGGGAGGTCTTCCACGCTTTCCAGTGCTCTTCCGAAATCCATGTCCCGATGGTCAGTAGTTCGAGGGGATTTTCTCCTCTAACCAGGGTTTCTCCCATGACATAACCCGGCTGATGCAGCGCGGCTGCTCTTAAGTCCAGGAGATACAGGATCATGGTCCGGTAGTTTTCGGGCTTCACCCGGCGTTTTAAAAATACCTTGATCATATTAGTCCTCCTTACGACTGATTTCCGGAGTGCTTATATTCATTCCCTGATGTACTAACATCAATACATATTATACTTGCTTTGTAAAACCATGTTTCATATTCCAATTCAATCAGGATTACCTATATACACTACAGGTAGTGGTTGATTGATAATAAATACTCAACAAATAGTTATTTTTTCTAATAATTCCTGTTTTTGTATTGGTATGCCGGATAGTTCATGATATAATCCATGCAAGTAGTTAAAAAAATAGCTTTCCGGACTGGAGGAGTTAAATGCCGCAATCCATAGAATTCCAGAAACAAATGCTTGAGACCGTGTATATCAATCTGCCGGGCCCATCCGAACCAACTCCGGGAATGACGGGCGGTGAACTGCTGCACGGCTTTTTAGCTGAGATTTACAATACCCAGCAAGCAGAAACCCGTGCCCTGGTAAAAGGCCTTTGCCAGAAATGGAATGTAGTCTACCGCCAGAACCAGGGATAAACATCCACCGGAGCTGCTCCACGAGAACAATAAATAGACTCGGACAGGAACATGATATGTTTTAGTATTCATGTTTATTGTCTATTTTACAGATTGTATTAAGTTCTATCCAAGCAAGAGTCGGTATGAAAGCGATCATATTAGTAGGCGGGAAAGCAACCAGGCTTCTTCCGTTGAGTATAAATACTCCAAAATCGCTGGTACCTGTCGTTAATGTTCCTATTCTGGAACACCTTCTTGGGCATGTCCGAGAACATGGTATCAAGGAGATCGTCCTTGCCCAGGGACACCTGGCACAATCGATTGAAAACTATTTCGGTGACGGCCGCCGGTTCGGAGTAACCATTTTTCACTCTTATGAAAATATCCCCCTGGGCTCAGCCGGAGCGGCAAAAAATGCAGAAAGTTTACTCCAGGACACATTTCTGGTGTTAAACAGCGATATTTTCAGCGACCTCGATTTTACTGCGATGCGGGAATTACACCGCAAATCCGGGGCGAAAGCCACAATCGCCACCATACCGGTGGAAGACCCGACATTGTACGGATTGGTAGAAAGCGGCACAACCGGCCGAGTCCGGCGTTTTCTGGAAAAACCAAAGCGGGAGGAAGTCACCACCAATATGATCAACGCCGGGGCATGGTTCGTCGAAGCAGATGTCCTCGCACGTGTCCCGGAAAATACTTTTTACAGTTTCGAGCGGAATGTATTTCCGCAACTGCTTGATGAAGGAATGCCGGTATATGCCTTTGGTTCTTCCGGTTATTGGATCGATATGGGTACGACGGAAAAATACCTGCAGATACACCGTGACCTCTTGAGTGGAAAAAGCAAACGGTTTGCCCCACCGTCGAGTGAAATGCTGCCAGTTGATGCAGGCAGCCACATCAACAACAGTGCCCGGGTCACCGGAAAAGTAATCATATCTACCGGATGCAGCATCGGTGCACGAACGAGATTAGACGGGCCGGTAGTGATGGGGTTAGGATGCATCATCGATGATGATGCGGTGATCTCCGATACAGTGATATGGAAAAAGGTACGGATCGGTAAAGGTGCCCGGATCACCGGAACAGTCATCGCCGATAACTGTGTTTTGGAAGATGGCTGTGTCGTCGAAAATGCCGTACTCGGTGACGGGGTAATCATCGGCCGCGGTATGAAGGTGGCAGGGGGGAGCAAACTAGATCCTGGGACAAGAGTTACTTCCCCTAAATAATACCAGACGGCCATTCTGTCAACTTCGGAGATCATCAGTCTGATAGATTCCGGCGAGCGATCCCCTCAGGGAGAACAACTTTAGTCACAAAACCATGCCTGTGTTATAATCACATTTGGAGATTTGGAATGTGGGAAAAACTAATTACCATGGAAAAGCGGTTCGAAGAACTCGAATCGCAGATGTCGACGCCTGAGGTTGCGGCCGATCCTGATCAACTGCGTAAACTGGGGCAGGAAAGAGCAGCATTGGAAGAGGTGGTCGGGAAATACCGTAAGTATAAAATAACCGAACACAACCTGGTAGAAACCCGCGCTATCCTCCAGGAAGGTAACGACGAAGAGATGAAGGCCCTGGTCAAAGAAGAGGTTACTGCTCTTGAATCTGAACTGGAGAAGAGGGTGCAGGAACTGCGGTTGTCTCTCCTGCCCCGCGACCCCAACGATGAAAAACATGTTATCGTAGAAATCAGAGCCGGGACCGGTGGTGATGAAGCCGGCCTATTTGCGGCCGACTTATACCGGATGTATACCCGTTATGCGCAAAACCGGCGGTGGGATACAGAAATCATTACCAGCAGTGATGCCGGCCTGGGAGGCTTCAAGGAAATAATCTTTGAAGTCAACGGGAAAGGTGCTTTCAGCCGTTTTAAGTATGAGCGGGGCGTCCACCGGGTACAGCGCGTTCCGGCCACCGAAGCTTCGGGAAGGATACACACTTCCACGGCCACAGTGGCAGTCCTGCCCGAAGCTGACGAAGTTGAGGTGGATGTTAATCAATCCGACCTGAGGATAGATATTTATCACAGCGGCGGGGCCGGCGGGCAGAACGTGAATAAAGTCGCCACTGCCGTCCGTCTGACCCATCTACCGACCGGAATCGTGGTTACCTGTCAGGACGAACGTTCCCAGTTAAAAAACAAGAACAAGGCCATGGCCGTATTAAGAGCCAGGCTGCTGGAAGGGGAACGGGTGAAACGTGAGGAAGCGGAAGTAAAAGAACGGCGTTCTCAGGTAGGCAGTGGTGAACGTGCCGAGAAAATACGCACGTACAATTTTCCCCAAGACCGTTTAACCGACCACCGTATCGGCATCACCATGCACAATCTTCCCAAAATCCTGGGCGGCGAACTGGATAGTCTCATCGATACCCTAGCTACCGAAGACCAAGCCCGGCAATTGTCGGAGCAACTGGCGTGAGGCTTGAACAAGCCCTCAAGCAATCACGTGAGGTCTTGTCTGCTAACAATATCGAAGATGCCGCTATCGAAGCCGAGGTGTTGTTAAAACACTCATTAAATCTATCTCGTGTAGAACTTTACCTACAATATACACGCGAGCTGAGTTCTGAAGAAGAAACCCGGCTACAAAGACTAATAACAAGACGCCTGGCGGGAGAACCGGCCGTCTATATCACAGGGCACCGTGAATTTTACGGGTTGGATTTCTACGTCGATAAGCGGGTATTGATACCCCGCCCGGAAAGTGAATTATTAGTTGATGAAGGCATTAAGTCAGCGGAAAAAGGGGCTACTACCTTCGCTGATATCGGCACCGGGTGCGGAGCCATTGCCGTCAGCTTGGCAGTAAATCTCCCTTCCGTCCGCATTTACGCAACCGATATTTCACAAGAAGCGCTTGAGGTTGGCCGAATCAACTGCCGGAAACACAGGGTAGCCGGCCAGGTTACTTTTCTCCAGGGAGACCTGCTGGAACCTGTCCCGGAAAGGGTAGATATAATAATCGCCAATCTTCCGTATGTATGTCAGGCAGAATTGACGGCAGTCAATACCTATGGCCATGAGCCGGAGCTTGCATTGGCTGGCGGGTGCGACGGCCTCGATGAATACCGGAAATTAATCCCCCAGGTATCCCAAAAATTAAAACCGGGAGGAAGCCTGGCGATCGAGATCGGACAAGGACAACAGAGTTATGTTGTGAGCTTATTAGGAGAATTTTTACCGCAGGGAAAGATTACCGTTATCCCTGATCTTCACGGGATTCCACGTACCGTTATTCTCACCATACCTGTTTGATTCAGGTAATATTTTGTACCTATTACGAAGGTTTATAATTAACGGTAATTTAGGTACGTTTGCTATTTACACACAAGCCATGAGATAATCGCATCACTCGTGCCTGACATGAGTGGTGGGGGAGATACCGGGGCAGGAGAAAATATGAACCATAATGAGTCATCGAACAACGGTACCTCGATATATTACTCGGCATGGCGTAAGCTAGACCATGCCCGTTATATGATATTCAGGCTGCGGGAAAAAGAACTGGCCCAGGTTGGGCTTACCCCGGAACAAGCCCAAGTATTGGATATCATATACGAAGCTGGCGGATCGACCTCGATAAATACGATCGTCCAGGCAACCCAGCGCCAACATAACTCTATGTCCACCTTGATTACCCGTATGGCCAGACAGGGACTGGTCCGCAAGACCAGGACCCGCCGTGATAAAAGAGTCTACCGGGTGACCTTGACTGAAAAAGGGATCACCTCTTACCTGTCTGCACCAAAAGAAATATTCGACCGGGCATTTTCTTGTTTATCCGAAAAAGAGATCGATGTATTTGGCGATTACTTAAAACGGATATATGTTCACGTTTACGAACTATCCGGCATCGAGTATGTGCCCAATTTATTACGAGACGAACGACAATCTACGGCGGAATCATCCGGCTAGCCAAAGCGGACTCAAAGACCAAGGTAAAATATTATCCCCGGGCTGTTTGAATTTTCTATTGTGTAACTTACACGATTTAACTCATAAAATCGTGTATAATACGTGGCATCATACCGCTTTTTACAATCAATCAAGGAGGGATAAATGGCAGATGTTGCGATTATAGGTGCAGGCCAAACCGTTTTTACACGTAAATGCGGCGTAGCCTTGCGGGAATTATGTTTTGATGCCTATAAAGAGGCCATGGTTGGACTGGACCTCACCAATAAGAACATCGATGGTTCCATCATCTGTTCCGCGCCGGAATATGATAAACAGCGCAGCCCGGCCGGGTTGGTTTCCGAATACCTTGGTTTCACGCCTAACCCTACTTTTTATCTCGAGAGTGTTTGTTCTTCGAGTACCATGGGTCTACGGGTCGCCTGGTCGATGATCGAGGCCGGTCTGCATAATATCGTGGCAGTCATCGGTTTTCAAAAAATGTCGGAATTGAGTTCACGGGAAGCCGCCGAGAGGATGGGGCGCGGCGGGGACGTGGTCTGGGAATCGCCTTTAGGATTGACCATGCCGGCTGGATACGGGATGTATGCCCGCGCCCATATGGCGACTTACGGGTCTACTTCCGAACATCTCGCAAAAATCAGAGTGAAAGCAGGATTATACGGAGCCCGTAATGAAAAAGCCACTTACCGTAAAGGAGTGACCTTTGAAGAGGTCATTAGTTCAGAGATCGTTGCCGATCCGTTGAAGCGGTATGATTGCTGTGCTAATGCCGATGGGGCTTCCTGTATCATTCTGGCCAGGGGAGATATCGCCCGCCGTGTGTGTAAAATCCCGATTTGGGTATCCGGGTTGGGTTCGGCGACAGATACAATGGCAATGTCCGGACGGACGCTGCTTACCGGCCTGAAGTGTGCCCAGAAAGCTGCCACCGATGCTTATAAGATGGCCGGGGTGGGGCCGGGTGATATCGATGTCGCCGAAGTCCATGACTGCTTCACCATCGCGGAACTTATGGCCTATGAGGACCTCGGTTTTGCTAAGCCTGGACAGGGGGTAAACCTGATCGAAGCAAAAGAAACCTATGCGGAAGGGAAAATCCCGGTTAATGTCGATGGCGGCCTGTTATCGAAAGGACATCCGATCGGCGCGACCGGTGGTTCCCAGGTAAGGACCATCGTCCGCCAGTTGCGTGGTGAAGCTACCGAAGCCCAGGTCAAAGATGCCGAGATCGGGCTGGTCCATAATATCGGTGGGATCGGACAGTATGCTACCGTCACCGTATTGAGGAGGAAATAACATGGGATTCGATAGTTTCGGAATCGTCAGTTTTACCGGTGAGACCAAGGCCGCTGAATTTGTTAATTTCTTAAATCAGGGCAAAGTCATGGCTACACGGTGCCGTGATTGCGGGACGGTGAGTTTTCCGCCCAAGATGGACTGTCCCGATTGCATGTCCAGCAATGCCGAATGGTTTGAGATAACCGGCCCGGCGACACTGGAGACTTTCGCTGTGGTAACGTACGGTCCATCCGGATTTGAGAACGATGCGCCTTATACCCTGGCGATTGCTAATTTTGGGAAATTTAAAGTATTCGGCCGGATGAGTAAGGATATCCCTGCCGACCAATTAAAAGTCGGCATGAAAGTAAAAGCCGCCCCGGTTAAACTGGCCGGCGACCGTATCAGTTACGAATTCCTGAAAGTATAACGATAAAAAGCAGGGGCATTCTTGGATATGCCCCTGCTTTTCTTATTCCAGTGGTTGTTAAAAAAGCGTCATTCTGCTTTAAAGTTTGCCTTTCTCTTATCAATAAATGCCTGGCGGCCTTCGGCAAAATCTGCCGTCTTCATTACTTTACCGGCCAACGCGGCTTCCAAAGCCAATCCTTCAGCCAGGGTCATATCCCGTCCCCGTGTCATAGCTTCTTTGGCTGCCCGGACGGCTAAAGGCGCACAGGTACAAATCTGGTTCGCCCATTCTTTTGCCGTAGTCATCAATTCTTTTTGAGGGACGACCTTGCTGACCAGGTTCAAATTGAAGGCTTCCTGAGCATTGATCCGTTTCCCCATCAACATTAGTTCGGCGGCTTTTCCGAAGGGTATGATGCGCGGGAGCCGCTGGGTGCCGCCCCACCCTGGTATCAGCCCCAGGGTTACTTCGGTCAGGCCGAATTGGGCATTCTCTGCCGCCAGTCTAATATCACATGCCAGAGCTATCTCAAAACCACCACCAAAAGCATACCCATTCACCGCAGCAATCAAGGGTTTCCATAATTCAAGGCCGCGGGCCAGGGTGGGTATGGGTTTGCCATCCTTCGACGGATCCAGGGCTGTGCCCGGAGGAGCCGAGCGCAGGTCCAGGCCGGCGCAAAAAGCCTTCTCCCCGGCTCCGGTAATAATTCCCACCCACAGGTCTTTATCATCCCGGAAATCTACCAACGCTTCGGTAAAAGTAGCGAGTAAATCCGGGCTTAAGGCATTAAGGGCCTCCGGCCGGTTGATGGTAAATACTGCAATTTTCCCTTCTTTTTTATATTCAATCGGCGGCATTGTCCGTTACTCCTAAGATATTTAATTTATGCCGGGTTTTTCCGCAGCATTATTTGTAATCGTAGAAACCTTTCTTGGTCTTCCGCCCCAGCCAGCCGGCGGTTGCCATCTTACGCAGTAGGGTCGGCGGACAGAATTGCGGGTCTTTAAAGGCTTCATACTGGGCATCGGCAAAGAATATAAAAGTATCGATGCCGATGAGGTCGACCAGGGCCAGCGGGCCCATGGGATGATTCAAGCCCAGATTGATAGCAGTATCGATATCTTCCCGGCTGGCGACGCCGTTTTCCAACATACGGACGGCATTATTAATGAAAGGGGTCATCAACCGGTTGACGATGAATCCCGGGGCATCTTTAGCAATGACGACTGTCTTGCCTGTTTTTTCACAGAACTGTTTGCTGGCAGCTACGGTTTCATCGCTGGTGGTAATTGTTTTCACAACTTCGACCAGTTTCATGACGGGGACCGGATTGAAGAAATGGACACCAACGACCTTATCCGGCCGCTTGGTGACCATGGCCAAGTCCATGATGGAAAGGCAGGAAGTATTGCTGGCGATAATAGCTCCAGGTTTACAAATCTTGTCCAGTTCGGCAAAAATGCCTTTCTTTAAAGCCATATCTTCGACAGCAGCTTCGATGACGATATCGCAATCGGCAAAATCTTTCATCGAGGTGGTGCCCTTGATACGACCTGTGATGGCGTCTTTGTCTGCCTGGGTCATGGTCCCTTTTTCTACGGACCGGGCTAACCGGGAATTGATGGAAGCCAAGGCTTTATTTACATTTTCCTGGCTTCGTGACGAACCCAGAACCTGGTATCCCGCCTGGGCGCATACCTGGGCAATGCCCGTTCCCATTATGCCTGTCATGGCAACAATGCCAACTTTTTTGATTTCCATGGTTTCTCCTTAAGTGGTATTCTCGGTTGGTTTTTTTAATTTCGTACCGCTGTGGATTGTAGCAAAGGCGGCTTCTCAGCGTCAAGAAAATTTCGGTAAAAATGATATGTTTGCGCCTGTTTTAGTCGCCCGGCTTGACAGCCGTTAAGCCAAAATCATAGAATGCTTAAAATTTCTGGAAAGTGTGGGGCAGGTTGCTTCCTGACGAACTGAAACAATTCATTGGCCGTTCGGTTGATACCAGCATCATCGAAATTGAAAAAGAACCTATCCGAAGGTTTGCAGATGCCGTGGACGACGCGAACCCTTTATATTGGAATGAAGAATATGCGCGCAAATCCCGTCACGGGGCTGTCGTAGCTCCTCCGGGTTTTCTCTCCTCGCTCTGGTTTACCGGCCGGTCCACCAAATGGGGAACGAAAGAACGGCCGACAGAATCTCTAGGCCCGCCGGAACTAATGGATGCCCTCAATAAAGCCGGTTTCACCAGGATCCTCGATACCGGCATCGATTATGAATTTTCCGGGATGGTGAAGGCAGGACAGACTATTACCGCCGTTTCCGTTGTCAAAGATATCATGGAACGCTCGGCGAAAGAAGGGAAAGTGGTCTTTTTGGTCACCGAAACCACTTATACCGGAGAAGATGGTAAAATCGTCGCTAAATCACGTTCCATGACGATTCACCAGTAATGAGCCCCGCAAAGGAGATAAATCACGGTTAAACAACTGTTTTGGGATACGGTAAATATTGGAGACGAGATAACCCCTCTCCCCAAGATCGCTTCCACACAAACTCTGATCAAGTGGGCCGGTGCGTCCGGAGACTTTAATCCCCTTCATTACGACGAGCACTTTACCCGTGCCACCGGCAGCGAAGAGACGGGGCGGCCAATCATTCACGGGGCGTTAAAACGCCAGTGGTTGTTGCAATTGGTCACGGACTGGATCGGTGATGAAGGAGAATTGACCAAATTTTCCTGCCGTTACCGGGCGGTTGATTATCCCCGTGCCATGAAAACGACCGCCGAACCGGTAGAAGGCGAAACCTGGTGGTGCAAAGGTAAAGTCACAAAAAAATATGACCGCGAAGGCCAACACTGTATCGATTGCGAGGTGTGGGTTGAAAACGGTAAGGGTGAGATAACTACTTCAGGAAAAGCCACCGCCGTTTTACCCGCAGGCAGCCTGTCTTAAAAACCCGGCAGGGACAGTGATGGGCTGGTGGTAAAAAATAGTAAATAGCAGGAGAAAAAGACATGACAGATAGACTCAAAGGCAGAGTAGCGATAGTAACTGGGGCGGGGCGGGGTATCGGCCGAGGCGAAGCCCTGGCATTAGCCTCCGAAGGCGCGAAAGTGGTGGTGAACGACCTGGGCGGCTCAGTCGATGGTTCCGGAAATTCCCAGTCACCGGCTGACGATGTAGTTAAAGAAATCAAAGCGATGGGCGGTGATGCTGCTCCTAACTATGATTCGGTAACTACCTGGAAAGGGGCGGAAAATATCGTAAAGACCGCGGTCAGTACCTTCGGCCGCCTCGATATCCTGGTAAATAATGCCGGCATCCTGCGGGACCGCATGGTCTTTAATATGACCGAAGAAGAATGGGACCTGGTTATCAAAGTCCATTTATACGGTCATTTTTACCTGATCCGCCACGCCTGCAACGTGATGCGCCGCCAGCGTTACGGCCGTATCATCAACACCTCTTCGATAGCCGGCCTGGGTATGACCCTCGGCCAGGCCAACTACGCTGCTGCCAAAGAAGGCATCGTCGGCCTTACCCGCGTCGTCGCCCGTGACATGGGACGCCTGGGTGTGACCTGCAATGCTATCCGCCCGAACGCCGCCACCCGGTTAACCCTCAGCGACGAACTGAAAGCTGCCTGGACAAAGTCCGGTATGGACCAGGCTGTCCAGCAATTGGAACAATTGAAACCGGAAGATATCGCCCCACTAGTTGTCTGGCTCGCCTCCGAAGGATCAGGGAATGTCAACGGACGTATCTTCCAAGTGCAGACCGGGAAGATCGCCCTATACAGCGAACCGGTAGAAGAAAAGGTCGTAGATAAACCGGGTTCCTGGACTATTGACGATGTCTTCAAGCTGGTACCGTCGATCACGAAAGACCTGGTGAATCCGACCGAGCGTAAACCGAAAGGCGGTTCGCCTTTATAGGTTGATCCTTGTTCTCATATAAATATTGGTTAATGCAGACAGGAGGGTAATATGTCCTCTGGAATAAATGGCAAAGTAGCAGTGGTAACCGGTTCCGGGCAAGGTATCGGTAAAGCAATCGCCTTGGAACTCGCACGGGAAGGGGCCAAGGTAATCACCAACAGCCGTAAACCGGGAACCAGGGGTGGTGATGCGGAAAGTACGGCTAATGAGATCATGGACATGCACGGCCAAGGAATGGCTTTTTACGGTAGTGTTTCTGATTTTGCCACTGCGGGCAAGCTGGTTCAGGCGGCGGTCGATCGTTTCGGCCGTCTCGATATCCTGGTCAATAATGCCGGCTCGGACGCTCCACACATGATTTGGAACATGACTGAGGAAGAATGGGACCTGTCGCTCGATTCTTATCTAAAAGGTACATTTAATACCTGCCGGTTTGCTTCCGCTTTGATGCGGGAGCAGAAATGGGGCCGTATTATAAATACCACCTCGACGGCCTGGCTGGGAACCGTAGGCCATTGCAACTACGGTGCGGCCAAAGCCGGGGTCGTGGGTTTGACCCGCTCCCTTGCCCGTGAATTGGGACGGTATGGCGTCACTTGCAATGCATATGCGCCTACGGCCTCCACCCGTTTCAGTGCCAGCGAAGAAATTCAGGCCGGGTTTAAGAAACGGTTTGAGTCCGGGCTTATGACGAAGGAAAGGTTCGAGGAACTGACCAACCTGCCGGGTCCGGAGACAACAGCGCCTTTTATCGTGTATCTGTGTACCGATGCCGCGGCTGATATCAACGGCCAGGTCTTCGACGTCACCGGCAATAATATTGCCATCTACTCCGAACCGGTGAAGAAAAAAACGATTACCAAACCGGCCGGGATGTGGACGGTCGAGGAATTAGCCCAGCAGATGCCGCAGTTGCTGGAAGGCTACCGGAATCCCGCCCCACCCGAAAACAAATAATCATAATGATTTAACAAGTTTTAGGAAAAGAGCGGGCAGGTATCTGCCTGCTCTTTTCACTTAAGATAAACCCCTGTATTCCAGCGTTATTAGCATTTCATGCGTCTTATCCCGGAAGTTTAATTTCCCGTGAGAAACCCTTACAATTGGGATATTGTGCCATATACTATCAGCCTGGCTTTTCCAGAGAATTAAGAGATAAAGGAGAAAAAATGGGATTCCTGTTATTGGCGATCATCTTGGGTCTTATTGCCGTAATATGTATTTTCCTGGCTATCTTCAAGCCCGGTATGGATTATCGGAATAATGTATTTGCGACGGGGGCGGTGGCGGGAGTACTGGCCTTGGTACTTATCATCTGGGGATCGATTATGACAGTACCGACGGGACATATTGCCGTGATGTCCCGTTTTGGCCGATTGACCGGGGAAGTCAAAAGTAACGGTTTTTCCTGGAAAGTAATTATCGATACACCAATTATCATGACCATCCAGTCCCAGAAAAATGAAGTTGTGGCCGAGGCAGCCAGCAAAGACCTGCAGGATGTTTCCACCACGATTGCCACCAACTATCATATCGATTCCAGTAAAGCTGTGGAAATCTACCGGACTATGGGTAACGAATATTGGAACATCTTCGCTGCCCCCGCCGAACAAGAAACCGTGAAAGCTATTTCCGCCACCTATAATGCCGAAGATATGATCCTTCGCCGGGAAGAAGTAAAATCCCGTATTGCTGAGACATTAACTACAAAACTGGCTGACCGGGGCATCATTGTGGAAGCGATCAATATCACCAACTTCGAATTTTCCACCGAATTCACCGCCGCTATCGAATCTAAAGTCGTCGCTGCCCAGGAAATCGATAAAGCAAAAAATCAACTCGAACGAATCAAGGTAGAAGCCGAACAGGCAGTGGCTAAGGCTAAAGGGCAAGCTGATGCCGAGATTGCCCTGGCGACCGGCCGTGCCCAGGCAAACGAAATTATCCAGACCAGCCTGACCCCTGAAATCCTGCAGTATTTCATGCTGGACCAGTTCGGTGAAGATATTAAGTTCATGGTTATTCCCAGCGGGCAGAACCTGGCCATTACCCTGCCGGAATAATAAAAAAATGAGGTTGTTCGAAAATACTATTCTGAAATAGCGTAGTGACGTCCGAGCGCAGTCAGTAGGATCCGTCTTTTCGTGTCTGATAACGGATACCTCGCTGCGCTCGGTATGACAATTCAGATTTTTTCGGACAAGCTTAAAACCTATGAAAAAGTATCACTGGATTACATGTAGTCTGCCCGGGGGCCAGCCTTCTCCGGCCAGTGCATCACAGCTTCATCGCTTTCATAACCCTGGTCGATGAAAATCATCCGCTTCAGGTCTTCTTTGGAAACCATATCCTTTAAGCCTTTCTCGGTATGCTTGGGATTCTGGTTGATGGTAACAATGAGAAACGGACGGGTAACCTTGAGTATCCTCCATGGCCCGTGCACAAAATTCGCCGGCAGGCACATTATCGTGGATTTGGTAATAATATGTTTTTCCATCTCCGGTCCCACATGCATCTCGACCTCGGCACCCAGGTCGTAAGGATGGTCGGGATCTGTTCCCAGGTGTACGAATAATTCAGGATACTTATGGGTATGCGGGCCGTGGAAAATTTCACCCCAGGCTTTTGAGCCGTAAGCACCGTATGGTTTGTCGCCAACCCAGAATATCTGGTATTCGTTACAATCTTTAAAAGTGGTCCCGTCTAGAAAGCCGATGGTAGCGTATGGGCGGTGCGCCTGGATTTCCGGGTTTACTCCTGAGATGAATAAATGGTCGTATTTGTTTTTAGCCAAAGTTACCCTCCATTCCTTCTTAATAAAAACTTCCGGTAATTTACCTAACGGTAGTTGGAATATCCTGGTATAACCAGGCCATTGGAAGTGATTGGGATTATTTAACCTTTTCCCCGCCTAGTTCTCGCGAACGTTTGTAGGCGGCTTCGATAGCCTTGGCGACCAGGATATTGAACTCACCTTCCTGGAATACCTGCAAAGCCGCGGCTGTGGTACCGCCCTTCGAAGTAACCATCTGCCGCAATTCACCCGGCTCCTTGCCGGACTTTTCGATCAGATTCCCGGCACCAAGCATCGTTTGCAACACCAAACTTCGGGATATCTCCCGGGGTAATCCGATATTGACGGCAGCATCGATCAAGGCTTCCACAAAAAGGAAGAAGTAAGCCGGCCCGCTGCCATGGACCGCGGTAGCTTTGTCGACCGTTCTTTCCTCTTCAACATATATCTCTTTACCCATGACGGAAAGGATATTGCGGGCGGCTTCTTTCTGCTCCACCGTGACTTCCGGGGTAGCCGTCCAGACCGTCATCCCCATCCCGATCTGGGCTGGGGTATTCGGCATGGAACGGATGATCCGCTGGTGCTGTAATCCTACCCGGAGAGTGCTAATGGTGGCCCCGGCCATGATGGAAAGGACCAACTGCCCGGGCTGTAAAGCCCCGGCCAGTTCCGGCATTACTCCCGGTAGTGCTTGCGGCTTAATAGACATCACCACTACTTCCGTCCCACCCACCGCTTCCCGGTTGGCAGCCGTGACCATGATCCCGTATTTCTGCTTTAAGTAGTCTCGCCGGGCATCTAACGGCTCGCTAACACAGATGTCTACCGGTTTACAGGTATGATTGTTAATGAGGGCGGCGACGATCGCCTCACCCATATTGCCCCCGCCGATAAAAGATACTTTCATTATTTCACCACCACATTTATCAACCGGCCGGGTACATAAACCACGTTGGCGATGTTCTTGCCCTCGAGATAGGCTTTGACCTTGTCGCTGCTCAGTGCTTTTTCCCGGGCTTCCGCTTCGGTTACTGACGCCGGCAGGGTGATGCGGTCACGGACTTTCCCGTTAACCTGGACCACCAGGGTAATCTCGTCTTCTTTCGCCAGGGCTTCGTCCCATTTCGGCCACGTCTGATTATGGATGCTATATGGCCGCCCCATCTGCGACCATACTTCCTCGGTAAAATGAGGCGCTGTCGGAGCCAGCATCAGTATCAATGCTGAAACCGCTTCATCCCAGGCTGCCTTACTGACTTTAGCCGCTTCCCTGGTATCAGCCACCTTGTTGCTCAATTCCATCAGGGCGGCCACCATGGTATTGAAGCGCATTTTCTCCATGTCGTTGGTCGCCCGCCGGATGGTCTGGTGGGTGATGCGTCGTAACGTTTTATCGCTTTCCGGGTCAATCGTCCCCGGTTTGTATTCCTCCAGAGCCAGGTTCCAGATCCGGTTCAGCCAGCGGCTGATGCCGCTAATGCCGGTATCCGCCCATTCCCCACCCTGCTCCCAAGGGCCGACGAACATCATGTAAGCCCGGAAGGCATCGGCACCCAGCGTTCCCACGTATTCATCCGGATTGACCTGTTTACCCCGGGACTTGCTCATCTTCTGACCTTCGGACAGGATGATGCCCTGGTTGAAGAGTTTTTTAAATGGTTCTCCGAAATCGATCAGCCCCATATCGCGGATGGCCTTGGTAAAGAAACGGGCATAGAGCAGGTGCATTACGGCGTGTTCCGCCCCGCCGGTATAGATATCCACCGGCATCCAGTATTTAGCCGCTTTCGGGTCGAAGGCGGCTTTATCATAATGCGGGCTGCAATAGCTCAGGAAATACCAGCAGGAACACAGGAAGCCATCGATGGTATCTGTCTCCCGTTTGGCCGGTGTCCCGCATTTCGGACAGGTAGTATTGACCCATTTTTCATTATATTTCAGAGGAGATTCGCCGGGATGGCTGAAATCCACTTCGTCCGGTAATTCCAACGGCAGGTCTTTCTCAGGCACGGAAACGATACCGCATTTCGGACAGTGCACCATCGGGATAGGCGCCCCCCAATAGCGCTGGCGGGAAATCAGCCAGTCGCGGATGCGGTAGCTGATGGTCCCTTTGCCCCAGCCCTTTTACTCCAGGTACTTCGTCACCGCCTGGATGCCGTCCTGGCTGGGAGTTCCGTTAAAGTGCTGTGAATTAACCATCGTCCCGGGCTCGGTATAAGCTTTTTCCAATTCGCCGCCCTGCCAGTCCGGGGAAGCGATAACGACATGTATCGGAATATTGTATTTTTTAGCAAAAGCGAAATCCCGCTCATCGTGGGCTGGGACCGCCATAACTGCGCCGGTGCCGTAACTGGCCAGGACATAGTCAGCGATCCAGATGGGCACCTTTTCCCCGTTTACCCGGTTGGTGACGTAAGCCCCGGTGAATACGCCGTCTTTTTCCTTTTCCGTGGACAGCCTCTCGATTTCGGTCAAACGCCGTGACCGTTCCTGGTAAGCCTTGACCTCCGCACGATGCTCAGGAGTGGTCAGTTTATCTACCAGGGGATGTTCCGGAGCGATTACCAAGAAGGTCACCCCGTAAATCGTATCCGGCCGGGTGGTGAATACCCTGATTTCTTTCTCTGCGATGCCGGGATAGTCCAACCCGAAGGAAATCTCCGTACCGTAGCTTTTCCCCACCCAGTTGTGCTGCATTATTTTGATACGTTCCGGCCAGTCGATGCCCTCATGGTCTTTTAGTTCATCAGCATACCTGGTGATGCGGAACAGCCACTGTTCCAGGTCACGCTTGACCACCTCGGTATCGCAGCGCCAGCACAGCCCGTTGATGACCTGCTCATTGGCCAGCACCACCTGGCATTTGGGGCACCAGTTCACCGGGGCTTTGCCGCGATAGGCCAGGTCATGTTCATATAATTTGATAAAGAACCACTGGGTCCATCTGTAATACTCAGGAGAGCAGGTGATAACCTCACGGTCCCAATCGTACATCGAGCCCATGCTCTTGAGTTGCCGGCGCATATTTTCGATGTTGTCCATGGTCCACTTCCGGGGATGGATACCGCGTTTGATGGCGGCGTTCTCGGCTGGTAGGCCGAAAGCGTCGAAGCCCATGGGATGCAGCACGTTATAGCCCTGCATCCGCTTGAAACGGGCATGTACGTCCGACGGCGCCATCGCATACCAGTGACCGATATGGAGGTCGCCGGAGGTATAAGGGAACATCGTTAAGGCATACCATTTCGGCTTCGGACTATTTTCATCTACATGGTAAAGCTTGTCCGCCGCCCATTTGGCCTGCCATTTCTTCTCAATTTCAGTGGGGATAAATTTATCAACCATTTCTTTTAACCTTGCTAGTTATTCACTATTTCTTTTTTATGCTTTTGCCTGCTCTAGATCGACGATCGACCAGATGAGAGCGATAGCCCACCCAACAAATGTCCACCCGGTAAAGATATTAAGTAATACGATACCGGTGATATTTTTCGCATGACGGGCAACTACAATGATAGTCGGTATGAAATATACGACCAACAATGACAGCATCATAAACAGTTCAATCGGGCCGAATCTAAAAGGAAACATATATATCTTCGCCGGTTACCTTCGCTGAAGGACAATTCTAACAACAAAGCTAATTGCGTGCAACCGCTAATCTTTAACCAGACGTCTCCCGGAGCATTTTCTCCAGTACTACCGCTACTCCATCATCATCGTTGCTTATAGTCTCATACCGGCATACTGCTTTCACTTCGGGAAAGGCATTACTCATTGCTACTGATATGCCACATTCCTGCAGCATATCGATGTCTGGGATATCGTCGCCAAAAGCCAGTACCTTCGACAGGGGAATTCCATGAGGTATAAGTAGCTTTTGTAATGCTCCCGGTTTTGTCGACGCCGGTGAGGTGATATTAATCAGGGGACGTAGCAATTGCGAGCCAACGATAGAGACCGAATCGGCAAAACGCCGCGCCAATGTTTCGGTTAGTTTAACTACGTCCGTCCCGCCGAGGGCTATCTTACAGGGATTTTTTTTGATAGCAGCGTCGATACTAAAGACCATGTCCGGAGTTGCAGAGTGCCTTTGCCATAGGGTGGCAGGGTCGGTCTCCTGGTTAGTCCCGAACTGGTAACCGTCTATCTCTACCGTGATCCGGGTCAACGGATCGTGGCCCTTTACGCAGTCTATGATGTCTTTTATGATGGTTTCAGGCAAAAGTTCGCAGAAGCTTCCAGACAGGGGTGGGTTCCCAATAGCTTTAGCCCCATTCATTAAAATGAATGAACATTTTTGTGCCAGGTCAGCAGGGAAGAAACGATTAAAGATACGTGCCGGGCGGGAAGTGGCGATAATTACCGGGATTTTACGCTCGATACAGGCTTCGAGAGCCATCCGGCTGCGGTTGGTCAATTCCGTACGGTTGTTTAGTAGTGTCCCGTCAAGGTCAACAGCAATTGCCCCGGGTAGGGATGAGAATACAGGTAAATTCATCAGGCTTTCCTCACCAGGATGCCGATCCAGTCTCCTTTGGCGTCGAAAGGCGTTCCCGTCAGGTCATTCCATACCTGCTTGATTTGAAAACCCGCCTTCTCCATCACATTATTAATCGTTGCTAGTGTATAGTCATGGTACCAGTTGCGGTATACCGTGACAATACCAGTATCATCGACTATCACAAACTGGTCCAGCCATGTATCATTTTCGGGATAATCGAAACCGTTTTCCAGTACCAGGTGCCGGCCCGGCCTCCAGAAGCCGCCTTCACTGACATACCAGCGGTTTTTTATCCCCTCTCTCGACCGCAGTACACGGGTAGTAACATCGAAAATAAAGATACCTTCTGCTGTCAGGGCTTCCCGTATTCGCGCCAGGAAGAAGTCCAGTTTATCATCTGAGAGTGTATTGAGTTCCCCATCAATCTGGATGGCAGCATCGAACTCTCCGTGGTAGTCAAGGTCCAGGAAATCCATGCAGCGGTAGTCAGCCATTAGCCGGTTTTTTACTGCAAATTCGCGGGCATATTCGATCGACCGACTGGAAATATCGATGCCGGTGACCTCCATTCCTTTTTGGGCAAAACGGCTGGCATATAATCCCGGCCCACAGCCCAGGTCGAGAAGCCGTGTTACCTGGCCCATGATGTCCGGGGAGGATAAAAAGTCGACCGATTGGTCTATTGTCCGATGCTTCCGGCTAGCCGAATCACTGTCCGGGTCAAGATGGTATTTCAACATCTGGCTGGAAATGAACTGGTCGTTCCAGAAGTGAGGTTCACCCGGCGCAAACAGGACCGGTTTTTCTGCCAAGTTAAAAATTTTCGACAGCACTCTGTTAAAATACCCAATTTCCATATCATGACCCTCAATTACCTGAAATCTTTATCATTGTATTCCCAGCAGGTACTGAGCATACCAGCCAGTGATTACCGGTAATTTGACGTCTTTGTTAACTTCGCCGGCCGGTTTTCTGCCTGGCGGCTCCGGGACTCCGTCCGGATAACCTACTGGTGTGAGGGCAGATCAGTTTCCCCGTTTCTGTTAGTTCTATTTCAACCCTCCCTCGGTGAGCCTATTTTACCAGCTGTAAAAACACAGTACAAACTTCATTGTTTTATCATTTGAGGTTTTTGTCCCGGTCTCCTATTAGCAAAAACAGCCCGTCCCCCTGGTGGGTGGAGGGACGGGCTGTTAAATGGAGGTGGCGTAGTATTTCTGTTATCTCACGGTCATATCTTTACCCAGGGTCTCGCCCCTGATTTCCGGCTTGTAATAAGAATAAGCCTGGGAAGTGACGCCTTTGGCCTTAACCGGATACAAAGACTGGACTTTGAATTCGAAGGATATCTTTTCTCCCGGCAGCATATTGTTGATATAGAAGATTACTTTGCGGCCGGCCGTTTCATATCGTTTTATCTTCTTCTCCGCTTCCACTGCCTTGATTATGGTATCGGACACCGGTGTAAAACCGGTCGGCACCGAGACATCCACTACGACCATACCGGCTTCCATGGGTTCCGGTGGATTGAAGCTGACATCGACCGATATATTAACCAGGTCGTCGACCTCTACCTCCGTAACATCATATGCCACATCCACCGTCAGGATGTCCTGTGCCGTCTCTTCCGCAGCTGGGATATTGTAGCGCCGTACCAGTTGTCCGATGACCTCCCCTTTCCCCGCTGCCCTTACCTCAAGGTCATTTCCCGGTGTGATTTCAACGATTTGCAGTACATCGAAGTTCTGTGGTGTGATACGTACTTCTCTTTCCACTCCACCGCTTTTTATCGTAACCGTCAGATCAACATCTGCCCGGATGCCGGAAGCTTGCTCCGTCAAAGCTTGTAAAGTAACCACTGTATCTTGAGTTGAACCATAGCCGCCCTGGGCATTCCGCTGGGTTACCAGCCATTTAGACGAACGGGCGGAATTATAAGCATCCCCGTGCTTCAGTAAGGCCAGCGTCGCATAAGCGGTGGTCTCGATGCCGGTGGTGCGGTTAATCACCGGATACATTCTTGCAAGAGGCTGAACTTTATTTGGTATGTCATCAACAGGGAATTCAATCTCACCCCAGTGCAGGCCATTCTCGTCTTCGACCGCCCTGTCCATCATTTTTTGATAAGCCGCGTCTTTTTTATCGCTTTGAGCCAGTTCCAGGGCATAGGTAGTCAGAGCCATAGTATAGTCATCATCGATATCATCGATCTGGTTTTCCAGATAAATAACAGCTTTTGCGGCTGCTGCTGTCTCGTCCGCTTCCAGTAAAGCGATCGTTGTATAAGCTGTCAAAGCAGTCTTGCCATTCATGCCGCCGATCATTTCCTGGTGATGGACAAAGCCGACCTGTTCGAACGAACCGTCGCTGTTCTGGTGTTTAGTGATCCAATCAGCCGCATTATTCAAGATAGCATCATCTACGTATATTAAATCTTTAGCCTGGGCGAAAGTTTTCAAGACAAAGGCGGTCAGCCACAAGCTGCCTTCTTCATCACTTTCACCGAAGGCGGAGAAGCTACCATCCGACCGACGATAGGTCAATTCCCGCTGGTAGCCGGTAATCATTAATTTTTCTGCCTTGGCCATTATTTCCGGTTTCATCTGGTTGGTTTCTTCCAGGTAACGGGCAATGAAGATATCCGGAGCCAGCAGAATCATGTTTTGCTCGCCGCAGCCGAACGGCATTTGGATCAAACTCTCCAGCCCGTCGATGGTCTGGGTAAGATAACTGGAGGTCAGGGTCAAATAAACCCGTCCCGAACCATCGACGATGAAATCCGGGAAAGTAGTTTCCAATACTTTTGCTGCCCCGTCGGACAACACCAGGTTATCGGTGATTTCCCGGGCAACACCTTCCGGTTCGATAATCATCGTTTTAGAAATGCCGTCTGCCGCTTGTTTACTCTGGGCAGTAATTTTGACTGCATTCGTACCCAATTCCGTAGGGATAATCTTGAATTCAGCGCTGCCGATATCGTTAGCCTTGATTTCTATCGTCTGCTGCGCTTCATCCAGCAGGTTGAACCAGGCCGCATCTTCCAGTTTTACCAGGACAGTCTGCGGTTCATCCAGGTAATTATAAATAGCGATGCGAACCGGGAATTCTTCGCCCCGGATAGCGGAATACGGCAGGTCGGCCGTCAGGAAGAACGGTTGAAAAACCTTTAATTCATCCTCTGCCATACCCAGTCCTTTTTCCTTGGAAATGGCGACAGCTTGCAGCATCCAGGTAGTGATCGAGTCGGGGACATCCACTTTTACCGTAGAACGTCCGCTATCACCCACGATCAGGGTATCCCATAACCAGGTTTCAGGGAAGAACTGCCGGACCCGTTGTACGTCGGCCATGCCGGTCGTAGTATCACTGACACTTTGGGCAACCGGCGCGGGGATTCCATTCATTCCTTTCATCCCGTCGGCTTCCAGCATCATTTCGCCGCCGCCAGCCCGCATGAAACCAAAGATCCGGTCCCATATCCCGGACTGTCCTTTAAACTTATAGTCTTCACCTTCCGGGACTTTATTGTTGGTGAGTACGGTAACACCAGCCTCTTCAAATATCTCTTTAGCACCTTTGGTATCGATCGAGGGATAGATGGTTACCTCGTGCAATTCTGCCTGAGGGTTCATATAGAGTTCTTCCAGTTTATCGAACACCTGCTGAAGGTTTAACCTGTTCTCTGCCAGGATATACACCGAGCGGTCGACTGCCGTTAAGCCGACCTTGGCTTCACCCTCGGTCCGGATATTGATGTTGACGCTGTCGCCTGGTTTTGCTTCTTCCGTACTAAAGGCAACGCTGATATCCTGAGGATAATCGGCGGCAACGTCGAACGGCAGGTAGTCTGCGGCCACTTCACTATTCGGGAGTATCTGGTAAACGACCAGCCGAGAAGCAGGCGCCATCAACTGGCTTGTCTTAATATCTATTTCGGAACGCCGGGTATAGTCGCTGAAAACAACCGTCCCGCGAGAGATGACCTCGAAATACAAATTGCTTGCCTGCCGGGTGGAGTTTACTTTGAATCTAATTGTATCGCCTACCTCCGGCGTACCCTGGCTGACCTGTTCCAGGTGGATAAAATTACCGGACGGCGAGTAGGAAGAGGTCAGTGTCAAGGAAGCCTGTCCGGGGGTCTGGTTCGAGTTTATTATCAATTCAGTGGCTTCAATAATCATGGCGACACTGTTTTCCGGCGGCGTCGTCTCTACGACGACTTTGCCTTTACTGGTTTTAACTTCTTTGTTTTCTTCTTTTATCTTTTTATAATTTCCATCCAGGTAAGTGATGGTTACCTTGACGGCTGTCTCAAGGGGTAGATTACCCGGGTCCTGTGTCACGACGAGGAAACCGAACGGCAACCCGGGCTTGAATACCGTGTTCTCCGGTATTAATTGAACTACTACTTCTGATTGAGCGACGGTCAGCAGGCGGTTGGTCTTTTCTTCATATCCCGTCGCTTTCTCCTGGACGGTAATATCCAACATCACGTTACCCGATCCGCCAGCGGCCGGCACCCCGGCGACATACTGTACTGCCGGTATTTCAAAATTGGTGTTTCCATCGATACTCTTAACAATCGTGGCATATTCTTCCCACTGTCCGACATAACGGGATGCTTTAATCTCGAGTTCGCCGCTGACCGGCATCCCGAAGCTGTACTCAGCGGAAATCGTGCCCTGTATCTTTTCATTTACCAGGTACCATTCCCGGGTCAGGCTGGTGGTTATCTCATACTTGGGCAAGACATATTCTTCGACACTGATATCCAACTGAGTTTCGGTTTTTGTTGTGGCTGCATTGATTTTCCATCTTCCCAGATTTGGTTCATTTGATAAGGGAAGTTCCAGACCGGCCATGCCGAATTCGTCAGTCACTACCTCGGAACGGTACACCTTAATGCCCTTAGCATCGAGTATTTCCACGATCACCATTTCACTAGCTGGTTTGAGTTCGGCATTAAGAGCTAATACACGGATAAAAATAGTCTGTCCCGGTTTGTAGATCGGTTTATCGGTCTGCAGCAGCAGGACAAATTCCCGCTTGATTGTTACCGTAGTCGAAGTCTCGAAGCCGTTGCCTTTCAACTTCAGATCATAGATTCCTTCGTCGACATCCGGGATATCAAGTTGCAGCATCCCTCTACCGTCAATATTTGCCTTCGTCCTGGTCAATATCTTATCTTCTTTAGAGAGCACAGCTTCTACTTGCCCACTGACCAGGTTTTCGCCCCGAAAAAGAGCAAGTGAAATTGCTTCCATGCTTCCGCTACGCAGTGTTTTTGGTATTACTGCCAAGTAGTTTTCGGTAGCTTCGGCCGGCGTACAGGCTGGAAACAAGCCGATGAATAACGCCAGCATGATTAGCAGCACAAAAGCGATACTTCTTAATTTCATATTAGCCTCCCCGTTGCACAAACTGACAACTATTTATAACGGCCCGGGTGGAAAAAGGATAGTATCAGGTCGAAGTCTACGGGCAGTTAATTAATTACCGTTTATTAATCATCCCAGTCTTTGCGCCTCCTCTATCCTTGATGATATAATCCGTTGCTTGGTGACTCTGCTATATTGACCTAAGGAGTGGATCGTTGAGCCATAGTAACCATTCTATTCAGTATCATGCTGAAGAAACCGGTGATGTATTATCGTTCCTAAAGACTTCACCCCGGGGATTGAGCCGTGCCGAAGCAGAAGGACGGCTTCGTGAGTACGGCCCCAACGAACTTATTGAAAAAGGCAAGACCTCTGCTTTCCGGCTATGGTTGGAGCAGTTTAAAGATTTTCTCATCATCGTTCTTTTAGTGGCAGTAGTCCTTTCCGCTTTTTTGGGGGAAACGGTTGATGCTATCGTCATCTTTGTCATTATCCTCTTCGCTACTACGCTGAGTTTCCTCCAGGAATACCGGGCGGAAAAAGCCATGGAAGCATTAAAACGCATGGCAGCTCCGACTGCTTCAGTCATCCGTGATAATGAAGAACAGGAAATTCCGGCTGCCGAACTTGTTCCCGGTGACATCGTCGTTATCCGGACTGGTGACAAAATACCAGCGGACTGTCGGGTTATCGAAGCGGTCAATCTAAAAGCTGAAGAGGCACCACTGACCGGGGAATCGGTCCCGGTAGAAAAAACCGACAAACAGGTTTCTGTCGAGGCTTCGGTAGGCGACCGCCGTAATATGATATTCATGGGTACGGCGGCTGTTTATGGCCGGGGGATTGCAGTTGTGGCAGCGACAGGGATGAATACGGAATTCGGGAAGATTGCCACGATGCTGCAGGCGGTAAAACAGGAGGAAACCCCGCTTCAGAAAAACCTGGATAAGATGGGTAAGTTGATCGCCTATGCAGCCCTTACTCTCACCGCTATCCTTGCTGTACTCGGCATTTTACGGGGAAATGGTGTCCTTGAAATGCTTATCTGGGGCGTCAGCCTGGCTGTTGCTGCCGTCCCGGAAGCCCTGCCGGCCGTGGTCACGATATCGCTCGCCCTCGGTGTACAGAAAATGGTCAAGCGCCATGCCCTGGTACGACGGCTGCCTTCCGTAGAAACATTAGGTTCCACAACGGTTATTTGTTCGGATAAGACCGGCACGCTGACCCAGGACCAGATGACGGTGCGCCGAATCTATGCCGATAGGAAAATAATCGATGTCAGCGGCGTGGGCTACGAACCGAAGGGAGAATTCAAAATCAAAGACGTGCCTATTCACGCCCTGGATTATTCTACGTTGGGTACACTGTTTAATATAGGTGTTCTTGCCAGTGATACCTCACTGCACCAGGAAAACGGTATATGGCGGATAAAAGGCGACCCCACGGAAGGCGCCCTGGTGGTTATCGCCGCGAAAGCCGGGATTTCTTTAGGTGAATTGATCGAAGATTCGCCTCGTATCGGGGAAATCCCTTTCTCTTCCGAGACCAAACGCATGACAACGGTACACAACACCAAGCAGGGCAAAATGGCATATGCCAAAGGCGCAGCAGAAGTCATTCTTAGTTCATGTAATCATGTACTGATCGATGGGAAGCAGGTTACCCTCGATGAAAAAGGAAGGGAAGATATCGTTGCTATCGGCCAGTCTATGGCAAATGATGCGCTCCGTATTCTGGGATTGGCATATAAGCCGCTGCGCCATGATACGCCAATCGATACTGAAATCGAACGGGATATGGTCTTCGCCGGCCTGGTCGGGATGATCGACCCGCCCCGGGAAGAGGTAAAAGAGGCCGTCCGAGTCTGCGATAGAGCGGGAATCAAGACAGTCATGATAACCGGAGACCACAAGTTGACTGCGGTTGCCATCGCAAAAGAACTGAATATCATGAAGGGCGGTATGGCTCTCACCGGGGCTGAACTCGATAAACTTGACGAAAAGGAATTTGAATCCATCGTAGAAAAGATTGACGTTTATGCCCGTGTCTCTCCTGCTCATAAGTTGAGAGTGGTCGAAGCCCTGCATAAAAAAGGCCATACCGTGGCGATGACGGGTGATGGCGTAAATGATGCCCCGGCCCTTAAAAAAGCCGATATTGGTGTGGCGATGGGTATAACCGGTACCGATGTTACTAAAGAAGCCGCCAGTATGGTATTGACTGACGATAATTTTGCCTCTATCGTAGCCGCAGTGGAGGAAGGACGCGGCATTTTTAACAACATTAAAAAATACCTCGTCTTTTTGCTATCCGCCAATCTCGGTGAAATCCTATTGATGGCGGCGGCTATTCTACTTGGCCCGGTATTCGGCCTGGAAGAAGGGCTGATTCCACTGGTCGCTGTCCAGATACTCTATGTCAACCTGGCTACCGATGGCTTGCCGGCTATCGCCCTTTCTATTGATCCTAAGGACAAGGACATTATGAAAGCCAAACCGCGACGGCGGGATAAAACTATCTTCGATAAGGGCGTTATCATGTACCTGGTAATCGCTGGAATCTGGACTGCCGCTGTTACCCTGGGCATGTTCGTATGGGCCCTTAATATAGGCCGGGACTTCGCCGAAGCCCAGAGTATGACCTTCGTCACCTTGATCTTGGTTGAGTTTTTCAACGCATTCAATTGCCGTTCCCTGGAACAGTCCTTATTTAAAGTCGGCATCACCAGCAACAAATGGCTGCTGTTGGCTGTTTTCTGGGAACTTATTTTACTCATGATTATCATTTATGTTCCTGCCCTTCAGGGTCCGTTTAAGACACATGCCCTAACCCTGGAAGACTGGGCTATTGCCCTGGGAGCCGGGGCGACTATTTTCGTTGCCTTCGAAATCATCAAATTAGTTGAGAGGATAATAAAAGGCCGTCAAGCCCAAACAGTGGGTGCTGCCGGTTAAGGAGGAGAAATTTGAAGGACCTCGAATTTGGGTTGATCATGACTCTTACCGGTATGGGGGTGACTTTATTTACGCTATATCTCCTGACTCTGATCATCCATGTGATGAACCGTATGTTCCCTGATGTCGAGACCAAGAAAGAACAAAAAAAGTAGCTGGTTACCGGGGAGGAAAAAATTCATATGTGGGAAACAGTTTTAAACAGCCTTGTCGCCGGGTTCACTAACCTGACATGGCAAAGTACTGTACTGATCATTGTCGGTGGGGTGCTTCTGTTTTTGGCCATCGCGAAAAATATCGAGCCCCTGCTCCTGGTTCCAATCGGTTTCGGGGTTATACTCGGCAATCTTCCTTTAAGCGGCCTTGCTGCCAGCAGCGAAGGTGGAGTCGTCAACTTTCTGTATAATACCGGTATTTTGACCGAGGTCTTTCCTGCGCTTATCTTCCTCGGCCTGGGGGCGATGATCGATTTCGGCCCGATGCTGGCTAACCCTAAAGTACTTATCTTCGGCGCTGCCGGCCAGTTTGGAATCTTCTTGACCCTCTTTCTGGCCTTACAGCTTGGTTTCGACCGTCCGGAATCATCATCTATCGCTATTATCGGGGCGATGGACGGACCTACCGCTATATATGTGACATCTAAATATGCCCGTCACCTTCTCCCCGCTGTATCTATTGCGGCATATTCTTATATGTCCCTAGTCCCGATTTTACAACCTCCAATAATGCGGTTACTCACCAGTAAGAAAGAACGGGCAATCGTGATGCCATACGGGGAGAAAAAAGTTTCCCGGAAAGTAAAAATCCTATTTCCCATTATCGGCGGCGGCATTGCTATGCTGATCGCTCCTATGGGTGCTCCATTGATGGGTATGTTAATGCTGGGCAACTTGATGAAAGAGTCCGGGGTTGTGGCCCGCCTGGCGGATGTTTCTTCCGGGGCCCTGATGAATATCGTCACATTACTTCTTGGTATTTGTATCGGTGCTTCCATGCTCGGTAGTAATTTCCTGCAGTGGGAAACCATCCTTGTCTTTGCCCTGGGACTATTGGCCATCACCCTGGATACAGTCACCGGCGTTTTACTTGGTAAAATCGCCTGCTGGTTTTCCCATGGAAAGATCAATCCGCTAATCGGGGCAGCCGGGACTTCGGCTTTTCCGATGTCGTCCCGGGTGGTACAGAAAGAAGGTCAAAAAGCCAACCCGAGAAGTTTTCTTTTATGGCATGCTATCGGGGCGAATACCGGTGGGCAGATCGGTTCAGTCATGGCCGCCTCAGTCCTACTGGCGGTCATGGCCGGACTTGGCATCACTCCCTCAGCTTAGGTACCATATCGTTGGATAATATAAAACGGACGGAACATCCGGTTGTTTCGTCCGTTTTTATTGTAAATATATACCGGTACCATACTGCGAGATAACAGTTGGTAGCCGGTTAAACTATTGTTTTTTCTTGTGCTTGCACCGTTTTACGTCCCCGCTTCCATCCCAAAGCTTGCAGGAAATCACCAACGGCGATTTCGCGGTGGGCATCATGGCGCATCGTGAGATCCGGATTAATCCGGTATCTGATGCCGCGACCCTGTTTCTTTTTCGAGATGTAACCGTCAGCGTCCAGGTCTGCGATAATTTTCCTTACGGTTCGCTCGGTAATACCGATATTGGCTGATAATTCACGCGCCGTAATCCGAGGCTGTTTAGCGATAAAGCTGAGTACCAGTGCATGATTCGTTACGAAGGTCCATTCTGCCATGGTAAGGATACCTACCAATTTACAAGTTTGGCCGTTGACAATCAGTGACAGGTGATATATACTTCACGTATTGTTGGGTAACGATACAAGTATTCGTAAAGCTTGTTCCTTTTTATAGCATAAGACAGGGGGGATTGCAACCCCCTGTTTCACTATAGCGGAAGAAATCTGGGAGGCCCCCGGAAACGACCGATAAGGAAATAAAAAATACCAGGCTGAATGAAAGCAGCACCGCCAGTCATCTCAAAAGAGACCTGATGTTCTTCTGGGGTCTTCATCCTAACGGAAAATTTGACGTGGCAACTATTCGTTATGCAGTGGAAGGTGATATTTCAGCTATCACCAAAGAACTGGTATCTCTAGTAGAAGCAGAGGTAATCGAAAAAGAAGTCGAAAATGGTGTGGCCTATTATTACCTGACGTTGAACGAGGCAAAACGGAAATCGATCATTGAATGGGCTGGCCCGGGACATACTGGTAGATGAGATAATACAGCCGTCTTGTAAAAAGACGGGCATTAATATTAAAATATACTTGTACATTAACCTAACTGGGGGAATAAATGGGTAGAAAACAAGAAAAAGCAATGCAGCGGAAGACTTATCAGGAAGCCTTTAAAAAGGTAAAGCACGGACATGGCGGCCGAGCCATCCGGAAGAAGGAAGAAACAGCGCTGGGTAAATAATACCCTGGATATTTCTTTCAGCCTTTTTTTGCAACTAAACTAAACCAAAGCTGATCTCAAGCCACCTGACGGATAAGGCAAATCCGTCAGGGGCTTTTTTTTACGCCTATTTAAATACCTGATATGGCTATCTTTAACGGTCAAGTACGAAAAGTTAATAAAAGCCTGCGGTACTCGGTCCTGGATGGTTCTTTCTGGGCTGCCATGGCAGGCTTAACCCAGAGTTATATCACTCCTTTCGCCCTAGCGCTAAAGGCCACAACCGCTCAGATTGGTATGCTGGCCAGCATACCTAATTTCCTCAATGCCGTGTCTCAACTGGCCGCTCCTGCCCTCGTCGATAAAGCCGGCAGCCGTAAAGCGGTAATATTACCCCTTGTCTTTCTGCATGCCGTGATGTGGCTGCCCATCTTGCTTATTCCTTTTGTGATGCCTGGGGAAAAGATATGGTGGCTTATCTTATTCGTCACGATCAGTACGGTAGCCGGTTCCATGGCAGGCCCGGCTTGGGGTAGTATGATGGCCGACCTTGTCCCGGAACGTATCCGTGGCCGGTATTTCGCCTCCCGGGGCCGAATTATCAGCCTTATTACCCTGGTTTCTTCCTTCGTTGCCGGCGGCATTCTCCAATTACTTCATTCAAATATCTTTTTAGGTTTTGTTTTTCTCTTCGGTGGTGCCATGGCAGCCCGCCTTGGTTCGTTCTTTTTCCTGACCCGCCAGTACGAACCTCCCATGGTCTCTTTCCGCAGCCGCCGCGAGCACCTGTTCGATGTCGTAAAATCGATGGGTACAACGAACCTGGGCCGGTTCACGATTTTTGTCGCTTTAGTTAGCTTCATGACCAACCTGGCCTCACCCTTCTTTTCGGTGTACATGTTGCGCGACCTCCAGTTCAACTACATCACCTACATGATCGTTACTTCTATCGGCAGCTTGACAGCGATGGTTTTCCTTACTTACTGGGGACGCCGGGCAGACCGTGCCGGGAATATCAAGGTAATACAAATTACCGCGGTTCTAATACCTTTCATTCCTTTTCTCTGGCTCATCAGCAAACAACCATATGTGCTGGTAATAGCGGAAACTTTCTCCAGCTTCGCTTGGGCTGGTTTTAACCTGGCCGCTGTTAATTTTGTTTATGATGCTGCCCGACCTGAATCACGCACCGAATATATTGCTGTATTTAACGCCATGAACGGTTTAGCAGTAAGCCTGGGAGCGCTGCTGGGTGGCTTCCTCGGCCCGCGCCTTCCTTCGCTTCTGGGTTTCAGCCTGCTCAGTCTGTTTGCCCTTTCCGGTTTACTTCGTGCAATCGTTATCGCAATATTTTTCCGTACCTTCCGCGAAGTCCGCCATGTACCGAAAGTAGGCGTTGCCGACTTGCTCCTCAGCCGCCACCGCCTGCCCAGTCAGAGTATCAACCGTCTACACTCACATGGAGGAGTGCCACGGATTCCGAAAAGATAAGCAGACCAGTACCTGGAGTAGCAATTTACCCTTGTACCCGGTTAACTTTTTGTAACAGTTTTAAAACGAATCTTGAAATATTTCGTCAGCCCTCTGAAAACCTATTGACAATGGTAGAGGTTAGTGTTATAAAAAACCATGTAATGTGATTCATGTTTCGCTGAACCATGAATGATGAACAGCTATTTTTAAGGAGGCAATACACTAAAAGTGAACACTGAAACGCTGATTACCAAAGCCCCGGAGGATGAACCCCCAGGTAGTACCGTTGCGGAATGCGAGGTCGAAGAACCTCCGAGTACCGCCGCGCCCGATGGCAGGCGTCAATTATTCGGACATATATCACAAGAATCTTGGGATGACTGGAAATGGCATTTCCGCAACCGCATCACCACTGTTGATGAATTAGCCAAATACATCCCGCTGTCCACTAAGGAAAAAGCTCAATTAAAGCTGGTCACTGAGAAGTACCCTCTTTCGATTACTCCCCATTATCTCTCGCTTATCGATGTCAATGATCCTGATGACCCCATACGAAAGCAGGCTGTTCCTTGTTTTCAGGAAATAGCCATGGGCAGTATCGGGTTTGAAGACCCTCTGGAAGAGCGAAGACACTCGGTGGTTCCGGGCCTGGTCCACCGTTATCCTGACCGTGCTCTCATGGTCCTGACAAACCTGTGCCCGATGATGTGCCGTCATTGTACCCGTAAACGAGAGTGGCAAAATGGAGTCTGGGTACGTACTCAAGCCGAAATCGATGCCATGTATGATTATTTACGCGCTCATAAAGAAGTGCGGGATGTTATTATCTCCGGCGGCGATGTTCTAACCCTTTCAAATCAACGCCTGGAAGAAGTACTCTCCAGCTTGCGTAAAATTGAACATATTGAAATTATCCGGATCGGCTCTCGATATCCTGTGGTCTTACCGCAGCGTATCGATGCCGAACTTTGCAACATGCTCTCGAAGTATGGCCCGATCTGGTTCAATACTCATTTCAACCATGCCCGGGAAATTACTCCTGCTTCTACGGCCGCGGTTGACCGCCTGGTGCGGGCTGGTGTCCCGGTGAATAACCAGTCGGTTTTGCTTAAGGGTGTCAACGACAGCGTCGCGGCTCAATTGAAGTTGTGCCACGGCTTGCTCCGTATCAAGGTCCGTCCTTATTACCTTTTCCAGTGCGACGAGGTTCAGGGTACGGAACATCTGCACACTCCTGTGCAAACGGGTATCGAGATCATCCGGGGTATGCGCGGTTTCACTTCCGGTTTAGCTGTCCCGACCTATGTCATCGACCTGCCGGGCGGCGGCGGTAAGGTACCGATGCAGCCTAACTACGTGCTGTCGCAGAATGATGATGAACTAATCTTGAAGAACTATGAAGGACGCCTTTTCAACTTCCGGAATCCGGAAGGCAGCCGTGGTACAGTCGCACGGAAAGTTAATACTGCCGCTGAGGTAAAGGCGAAACTCAACCGGAATAACGGTATTGGGACCAAACCGGATAAGAGTGCTCAGTTAGCCTTTACTATCCTTGACGGCGTAATACGGTAACCGCAACATGAGGATCGGACTCGCCTACGACTTGAAAGATGCGGTAAAGGGGGGTCTTTCTACGGAAAGACAACCTGAAGATGCATTTGAAGAGTACGATTCTCTGGAAACAGTAAAAGGGATCGCGGCTGCCATCGAATCGAAAGGACACTCGACGGTCCTTCTCGGTGGCGGCCGCGACTTTTTAATCAACATCCAGAAAGAAAAGGTCGACCTCGTATTTAACATCGCCGAAGGCCTGGGCAACTACCGCAGCCGTGAAGCACAAATACCCGGCATCCTCGAAATGCTCGGTATTCCTTACACCGGTTCCGATCCTCTGGCGCTGGCTGTCTCCCTGGATAAAGATGTTACCAAACGACTTGTTTCCCTCAACGGCGTCGCTACGCCTAAATGGCATACGATTCGCAACTTGCAGGAACTAGCGGCCGCGGATTGGCAAGGATTCCGTTTCCCTCTTTTTGTAAAACCCTTACATGAAGGCTCTAGTAAAGGTATCCGCAACGTCTCTAAAATAGACCGGTTCGAACAAGTCAAGCCGGTTATATCAACTCTTATCGAACGGTATCACCAGGAAGTGATTGTCGAAGAATTTATTTATGGCGAGGAGATCACGACCGGTGTTATCGGTAATCCGCCTGAAGTACTTGGTATCATGCGGGTAGTCCCCCGCCGTCCCAACCCTGATTTTATATATTCTCTGGAAGTTAAAAGAGACTGGGAAAACCAGGTCGATTATGAATGTCCGGCCCGCCTTAAAGCAGATACCCTCAGTCATATCAGCGAGGCCGCGGTTAAGGTTTTTTATACCCTCGGCTGCCGTGACATCTCGCGGGTCGATTTTCGTATCAGTTCCGATGGCACACCATACTTTCTTGAAATCAACCCCCTCCCCGGCCTAAATCCGCGGAGTGGTGATATAGTGATCATGTCTGGTAAAATGGGGTGGACTTACCCCACCCTGATTTCGACTATTGTTGATGCAGCTGTAAAGAGGTATGGTCATGAGCCCCAAAGTAGCCATCATTCATAACGCTCCCGAACGTGACCGGTACTCCGCCATGGGCGAGGAAAAGGCCATTCTTGGCGTATTAGTCGAAGTCAAAGCCGTCCATGAAGGTCTGATGAAACTTGGTTATACCGTGGAACACGTCCCCCTTTCCCCGCCTCTCGATAAGGTCCGGGAAGTCATTAATAGCCTCAAGGTTGATGCCGTCTTTAACCTCTTTGAAGGTTTTGCCGGCAGTCCTGAGACGGAAATATCCGTCGCTGCCATGTTATCAGAATTGGGCATCCCTTATACCGGTTGTCCGGCTTCAGCGCTGGCCTTGGCACTAGATAAATCACGTACTAAAGCAATCCTCCAGGCAAATGACCTCCCCACGCCCGCTTTCCAGGTCCTAAACCTGGAAAATGCCGGTAATTTCCATCTCCGGTTGCCGTGTATCGTTAAACCGGCTTCCGAAGATGCCAGTCATGGCGTCACCGAGAACAGCGTGGTTTATGATATCGCCAGTCTTACCACCCAGGTAAAACATATCGGTGAACTATATGGAGGCCAGGCCCTGGTCGAGGAATATATAGACGGCCGTGAATTCAACGTTACCGTAATGGGCAACGACCAGCCGGTAGTCTTCCCGATCTCCGAAATTGTTTATACTCTGCCCGTGGGTAAACCGCGTATCCTGACTTTTGAAGCAAAGTGGGAACCTTCCAGTCTCTATTTCAAGTCTTCGGCTCCGGTCTGTCCGGCTGATATTGATGAGACGATCCGGCAGGGTATCGCCGTTCCCGCGGCAAAAACTTACACCCTTCTAGGTTGCCAGGGTTATGCTCGGGTTGATTTCCGCATGAGCATCGACCATATCCCCCAAATTATCGAGGTCAACCCGAACCCCGACCTCTCTCCCGGATATGGTGTGGCTCTGCAATCAAAAGTAGCCGGATTGAGTTATGCGAAGATGATTGAGCGTATCATGCAGTTTGCCATGGAGCGGAAAGTTGGCGCCTGAAGTACGTGCCATGGCCCGCGGGGATAAAGCTGCTGTGATGGGTATCCTCCAGCATACTTCCGAGTTTAAACAGATGGAAGTCGATGTCGCCGAAGAACTCATTGATGCCTATCTCGAGGAAGGGATGGCTTCCGACTATTATACTTACGTCGGCCTCGTCGACAGCAGGATCCTTGGTTATATCTGTTACGGCCCCACCCCTATTACCGAAGGAACTTACGATGTCTACTGGATGGCGGTCTCGCTGCAAGCGCAGCGCCAGGGTGTCGGCCGGGCGCTGCTTTCTGCCGCTGAAACCGATATACGTGCCCGCCACGGACGCATTTTACTGATCGAAACCTCAGGTAAAGCGAGTTACTTCAAAGCCCAGAATTTCTATGCGTCCATGGGTTACGACCTTGTCAGCCGCATCCCCGAATTCTACGAACCCGGCGACGATAAACTAACCTACTATAAAAAATTTTGTTAGGTAGATTCTTCTTTCCCAATTTGAACAGTCAGACTACTTTCATCATGATAATTCAAGGTAAATTTTACTCACATATTCCTAAATCATAAATCCTATATCTTTACTCACTTTTCCACATCCAATCCCCATTTGCGAAATAGTTCCGTATAGAAAGGTGGACGTGGAAAATCCGGCCTTAACAGCAGGTGCGACCAATCTTCCGGATTCTTCTTCGTCTCCACGCTGCGCTTTACTCCCTCCACTAGCCCCGCTAACTTCTCCGCCGGTACGGAAAAGATGATTTCATCATCCTCGGCAAACGCCCGCGACCTTTCCCCCGGGTCAGGCAGGGTGATACGGTACTCCCGTTTCTCGATCACCGGCACGATAGCATAAGCACAGGAATCGATGGGATCGAACTCGGATTTGATCGTGGTTTTCTCGATGTTCTTGGCTACCCCGATCATCTCCCGCAACTGTCCGGCATTGGAATATACCATCACCATGTCTGGCTCGAAAGTAATTGCCCGCAGCGGCCCGGTAATGATCCCGGTATATTTTCCATATTCGAAACGTGGGAAGGAGGTATGTGCATTTACAAAGGCATCCTGTGGGTCTTCCACTAACCCGTAGGCCATCAGCGGCGCCCAGCACCAATTGTCTTCCTTCAGCATGGCAATGGTCATGCCGTTGCGACGTGCCATGGTGAAGACCTGACATTGCGCCAGGTGATAGCCTTTGTCCCGCTTCGGCCGGACGGCGCCGTCCGGGATATCTTTTTCCGTCTGCAACATTTTAATCCCGATCGGTGATGTCTTTAACTTTAATGCCTGTTCCAGTTCTTCGCCGTACTTCCGGTATTCTGCCAATATCGTCATACGAAATTCCTCCCCTGTTTTAACACCAGGACTATTATATCCATGCCGATTCTATAACCCAAAATTACTGATGTCAAAAATACCTCATCTCTGGTTTGACTGGAAATTAGTATCCTGAATTTAAGAATTTATTCGAGATAGCCTGATCAATAGTAAGAAGATAAAATTACCTATAATGAGTCCACATTATTTATCAGCTACTTTATCGCTCCGAAATTGCTTCTGTATAGCTCCGCGATCTGTTCTTCGAACGGCGGTCTCAAAGATTCGACATCCGTTAATGCTTCCGCCGGGACTTTGTGTAATATCAAGGCGATCGGGTATCTCTCCGCATCTACCTTGTACCAGTGCCGGTTGCCTTCCGACTTCTCGTATACTGCGCCATCCAGTTCAAGCGGGGTAATTGATTTGGTCGTGAGTATCAAGGTACGCTGCCCGCCTATCAGGGAGCGCAGCCGGTCGAAGCTGCCATCGTAGGTGATCTGCCCTTTGTCGAGCAGGATGATTCTCCCCGCGATTTCCATCAAGTCGTCCATGTCGTGACTAGTCACGATTACGGTCATCTTGTTTTTCCGGTTCAGTTCTTTTAAAAAGCCGATGATCTGGCGTTTCGCCAGTACATCCATCCCGATCGTCGGTTCATCGAGCAGCAGTAATTCCGGTTCATGCAGCAGTGCCATCGCCAGGTCAGCCCGCATTCGTTGTCCCAGGCTCAACTCTCGCACGTGCGTATTAACAAACGCCGCCATGTCCAGTAAATCGACCAGTTCATCTCTCATACGGCGGTAGGGCTCGTCCTTGATATTCCAGACTACTTTTTTCCAGTCAAAACTGGTAATGACCGGCTGATCCCACCACAATTCCGTCCTTTGCCCGAACACGACGCCGGTGCGCTGCATGTATCTGACGCGGTTGCGGACGGGGTCCATCGCTAATGCCGTCACCTTGCCGGAGTCCGGCGATAACAGTCCGGAAACCACTTTAATGGTCGTACTTTTCCCCGCCCCGTTCGCCCCGGCATAAGCCAGAATCTCCCCCAGTTTGACCGTGAAGCTGATGTTGTCCAGAGCCCGGACCTTTACTACGGTAGGCTGAATCATACTCTTTAACGATCCCATGATCGTGGACTTGCGTATCTTCTGCCCAAATATCTTGGTCACCGCCTCCAGGCTAACGGCGGTGGCCCCGGTCGTTGTACCGGTTCGCTCCATTTTTAACATAATGTTGTAGTCCTTTTCTGAATATCATCATTACAATTCCCGTGTAGGCCAGGGCAATCACGGTAAATAACAGTATGTGCCCACTTCTGCTTAATTCCATCAGTGCCGTCGCCGGATACCAGGCATATAGCCCCACCGGGAGCACCGAAAGCATGATGTATTTGCTGACGGCCCCCACACCGTTTAACGGGAAGCTACGTAGCGACGTGAAGAAACTGTCTACACTCGAGCAGATTTCTTCGGCTCCCACCGGGGAGTAGAAGGCCAGACTACCCCATAGAAAGGAAAAAGCCAGGCTGATGGCAGTCGACAGCACGATACAAACGGCCAGCGTCGCTATCAATGCCGCGTTGACCGGATTATCGATCCTGCTCAGGGCAAAGGCCATCACGCCCAGACCCGAGAATAGTACGCCCGAACCGGATACCGGGGTAAAGCCCTCGGTCAGCAATGTCATCCAGACCGGTTGCGGCATGATCAGGACATGGTCCATTTGTCCCCGGCCTATCTTCCGGCTGATGAAATATACATTGAAGCTGAAAAAACTGTTGATCACGCCACCCACCGTGAGTGAGTAACCCAGCATGAAGAGTAGCTGGTATATACTCATACCGCCGATGCCGTTGAATCGAGTTGCGATCAGCCAGATACCGGTAATGGAAGCGAAGTTGATCACGATGTCGGTCGTCACGTAAAGGATGAAGTTGTTGAAGTCCTTCAGGAACCACAGCAGGTCCATCCGGGCATAGATCGACCACAAGCTTAGTATCTTCCTAACCACCGAAGACCACCAGCCTTTGTCTGTTCTTCTTCCAGATATAGGACGCCGTTATCCACAGGATGATGCACCAGCCTATTTGCAGCAGCATCATTCGGGCCACATTGTCGGTTGTACCGGTGTAGATGGAGAGTGGCGCCGAAGCCATCGTCGCAAAGGGCAGCCATGCCAGTACTTTCCCTATCCCGAAGGGCAGCAGGTAAAAGGGGATCAGTGCCCCGGACAGGAGCATGGTGATGGCGGCTCTGATCTGCGACGCGATGAAATTCGCATTCCCCAGGTACATCATGAATCCGGTCAGAATGAAGTCCATGGCAAATCCTGATAATATCCCAACCAATAGCGAGCCTGTAAACAACCCCAGGCTTGCAGGTGTGAGTGGCCGCATATCGATCCCCAGGACCGGGGATAGCAGCAAGAGCGGGACGCTGAAGAACAGCAGTCCGGGTATCCACTTGCCGACCGCTTCCGCCATGTACTGCCCGAAAACGCTGAGCGGCCGCAGGAACCTCGACGAAGCCGTCCCCTCCCAGAATGTCGTCGAAGCGGTTGTCTCCACGTCGACCTGCTGCCAGAATATCGCCGCCAGCAGCGTGTACCGCAGCACTTCGTCCAACTGGCTGGCTTCGCTCGTTAGCGGCAAGACGGCTCTCCAGATGCTCAACAGTAGCAGCGTTCGTACCAGCCGTACGACGTAACCACCCAGAAAATACAGGATGCCGCCGCTCATGGGCGAGGTGGCTTCCAATCGCATGAGTCTTCCGTAAGCTTTCAGGTTCAACATTCCGGTTCTCTAAATTGATCGATACTAATAAAAAAGCCCGGGAGGTTTTTACTCCAGGGCTTGCCCTGTCTCGGTTTACATCCCGCCTTAAATCATCATTTGAAATATTATCCGCTAAGCCCTGTAAATATCACTTGTTGTGGAAGGTATATATTATTGATTTTTTGATCCATGCTATCACTCTGCCTATCCGTTGTTTTCGGAAATGGCTCGGTTATTCTATTATGAAGATAAGAGGTTGTCAATATTTTGTTTCGAACTTAGCGCAGTCTTTGAGGTTTTGCGAATTTCGTGATAAGTGGGGATCACTCGAGCCAAATTTGGACGGGCGAACTCAGCCTTCTTTACCTTTAATGTGTCTAAATTACCTGTAATGGGTCCACATTCTGATAATTTTTACCGTTTTGATATCATCCAGGATCTGGTATACCAGCCGGTGTTGGATATTGATCCGTCTTGAATAGGCACCTGAGAGATCGCCTACCAGCTTTTCATATGAAGGGGGATTACGGTAAGGGTCTTGTTTGATGCTTTCCAGGAGATAGCTTACTTGAGGTTTAAGGTTGGAACGGGCAATCTTGAGTGCGTCTTTTTGCGCCTGTCTGGTGAAGACCAAACGCCAGGTCACCAACCAGGCTCCCCGTCACATTTCTCTACGGGTGTTTTCAAGCCTTGCATGATGGATCTGCGCATACCCGGTATTGCGGTAAGGTATAAGGTCTCTTCAATCGCTCTCCAATCCTTTTCGGATACCAAAAAGGCAGAATTTCGTTTTCCCACAATTTGGACCGGTTCATGAGACTCTTCTACTTCATCCACCAGCTTATAAAGCCGTTTTCTCGCTTCTGATGCGGAAAATGTTGTCATACCTTCTATTCCTCGTACGAGAAATCGTACCACAGTTTTTTTTTCGTGTCAAACCGTATGAATATACGAGAATTTTAACCTGGAACCATGTTATAATGCATAGTTGAATCGTTATTTATTGTCTCGATGTACTTTCTTATGAATGATGAATTAGACATCTCACGCCTCGAAAGCAACCTGAAACGGTACCGGCAAACAGTTAATTCCCTCATCATCGCCGCAGCGGTGACTGCCGCCGCTTCCATCGCCTTTTGTATTATGGTCGCTTACCCTTTCATCTGGGGGCTGCTGGCTGTCATCCCCCTGCTGGTCATCGCTCTCTGGTTCTCGGTGAAACGTAAACGGTTAAAACCTGTCCTTCAGGTACGCCGGGATTGGGGCTGTAAAGAGGTGGACAAAGAACGGGACTTTAAATCCATACGGTATCTCTTCGACTTCGTTGCGGCTGCCGATGAAAGCAACCGCTTTATAGACGACCAGACCTGGAAGGACCTCAACCTGGACCGGCTCTATGCCCGGCTTGACCGTACCTATACCGACCCCGGAGCGGCCGTTCTCTACCGCATACTGCGGGAACCACTTTTCGATAAGGCCGAACTAGACGACAGGACACGGATCATTCATTTTTTTCAACAAGACCGTCCTGCCCGGGAAAAAGTCCAGGTCCGGCTGGCCCGCCTCGGCCGGCAGTTTGTCAGTAATGATATCTTTACCCTGCTCTGGAAAGACTCCTATCCGGCCGGCCGAAAGCGGTGGCTTTACACCGTGTTGGCACTTATGGCATTGGTCTCACTCTTTCTTCCGCTCATCTTCTGGTCCTGGGCTCTGCTTGCCGCCCCGGTCGCCATGTTCTTGGTCAATCTCTTTTTCCACTACTCTGCCCGGCGGCAGAAAGACCTGGAAATCATCTCTTTCCCCTATCTTATCAACTGCATTAAGGCCGCCGGTGACCTGTCTGGTATTAGTGGGGAGGAATTTCAGGTTTATACCCGGAAACTGAAGGAATTGTACAAGGCTTCACGCGGGGTCATTAAAAAAGCTCGTTTCCTGGTCCCGGTCAATACTGGGGCGGGCGATCCCACGGCCGGCTTATTCCTCGATTACATCAATATCTTCTTTCTGCTGGAAGTGCGGGCTTTTTTCAATACCAGCTACGAACTGTCCCGCCATGCACTAGAACTTCGGGAATTGTATCTTTTACTGGGGAAGCTGGATGCGCTGCAGTCCATCGCTTCTTACCGTGCTGGTTTACTCGCATATGCTGAACCTGAATTCGTCGATAACAGCCTTCAACTGGAGATGCGGGATGCCCGGCAGCCCCTTCTGGATGAGCCTGTCCCCGCCTCCCTTACCTTTTGTAAGAATGTCATTATCATCACCGGGTCGAATATGGGCGGTAAATCTACCTTCCTGCGTACCATCGGTACCAATGTCTTGCTGGCCCAAACTGTAGTCACTCCCTCCGCCTCGTATTACCGTGGTTCTTTTTTCCGCATCATCACCTCGATCAGCCGTACCGATGATCTAATCGCCGGCAAGAGTTTTTATTTCGTAGAAGCGGAAAGAATACTACGGACGATACGTAGCCTCGACGGCAAGGCATCTACTCTGTGTATTATCGATGAGTTGTTGTCCGGGACCAATTCCACCGAACGGCTCCAGGCGTCCGAATCCATCATCCGCTACCTGTACGGACGGAATACCCTGGCCGTCATCGCCACACATGATCTCGAACTGGCCGGGCGGTTGAACGGTGTCTGTGATTTCTACCACTTTTCCGGCAGTGTTGACGAGAACGGTTTAAAGTTCGATTACCTGTTAAAACCGGGGATTGCCACTTCACGTAATGCCATGGCCTTACTGAAATACTTGGGTTATCCCAAAGAGATAATTGAATAACCCTTGAGGAGGCTTACCTCAGTATTATAGAATAACGACACCTGATGAAAATATCTTAACTGGGTTTGGAGAAATTCTTATGCAGATCCGCAAGACCATCGCCCTGTATTTTAGCCCCACCCACACCACCGCGAAGTCGTTGCAGGCCTTCGCCGAGGGCACCGGCGTTCCTTTTGAAATGGTTGATTTAACCACCCCCGGGCAGCGTGCTGCTTTCAAGCGGGCTTTTAAACCGGACGAGTTGGTCGTGTTTGGTTTTCCCGTTTACGGAGGCCGGCTGCCAAAAGGCTTAGATGACTTTTTCACCGGGATACGGGGGCAAGGCGGTCCGGCAGTCGCTGCCGTGGTTTACGGCAACCGGGACTACGACGATTCACTGTTGGAACTCAAATTGAAATTGGAGGAAAGAGGCTTTAAGGTCCGGGCGGCGGCAACTTTCATCGGCGAACATACTTTCAGTTCAAAGATTGCCGGGGGACGGCCTAATGAAACTGACCTCGCCACTGCGAGAGAATTCGGCAAGAAAGTGACCCTGGCCCTTAAAAACGACGCTTCAGGACAGCTTATTTTTAAAGGTACTTTCCCTTTTAGTGCCAAAGGTACCGGGCCGGGGACTCCCCCCACCACTTCAGAGGACTGCGTCATGTGCGGGCTGTGTTCTGCCAATTGTCCCTGGGGTGCCATCGATACCAACGATAACCGGACTATCGATACTACCAAATGTATGCGCTGCGCCCGCTGTATCAAGGAATGTCCCACGGGGGCAAAGCAGTTCACCAACCCCGAGCACCTCGCCTTCATCCCTAAGTTTGAAAAAATGCTCGCAGGCCGCCGCTGCGAACCGGAGCTATTTCTGCCGGTCTAGAACACTTTTAAGGGGTTATCTCGATGTACCTTGATCAGCCGATGCAGTATTTTCTGGATAAGCTGGCCAGTAAGTCGCCGGAACCGGGCGGTGGCAGCGTTGCAGCTCTTGCCGGAGCACTCGCCGCTGCTCTTGTCAGCATGGTGGCCAACCTTACCCTTGATAAGGTGAAATACCAGGTAGTTCAACCCCAGATCAAGGCTTTATTGAACGAATCGGAAAAGCTGCGGGCGGAAATGCAAGGCTTGGTACAACAAGACACTGAAGCCTATGGATATCTTTCCGAGATTTACCGGATGCCAAAAACTACCGAAGCCGAAAAAGCTGCCCGGAATGCGAAGATACAGGAAGCCCCTTAAGCAAGCTTGCCAGGTCCCTTTAGATATCGGGGTAAAGTCGCTTGATGTTGCCCGGCTCGCCGTACAAGCCGCCGAGATTGGTAACACAGCCGCAGTCAGCGATGCTGGAATTGCCGCTATCCTTGCTAAAGCGTGTGCTCAAAGCGCCGCCCTCAATGTGAAAATCAACCTGAATAGTATTCATGACAGTGCGTATGTTGATACCATATGGTCACGGATGCAAAGCGTTCTGATAGAGACAGTAAACCTGGAAAAGGCTGCCCTGGAGATAACTTACCGGAAGATGCGACAATAACATAAATTTCATTAGTCATATAATACTTGCTTGACTTTCTTCGCACGTGTTACAATATCGTTTACATAAAAGCGTTGACGGAGAAGAGTAGGAGACGCAGTAACGCCCAGCGAGTCTGGTTTGGTGCGAGCAGACACGTAAAGCACTCTGAAAATCCCTCCTGAGCTGCCAACCGAATGTCCCGATTGAATCGGGACGAGTAGACTTGGCCGGACTCATCCACCGTGAATTGTGATGGGAGCATCCCGCCTTTGGCGGTTGTGCTCCGCTGAGTGTTCCCGATTATATCGGGAGAAAGTAGGGTGGTACCGCGGGTTTATCCCGTCCCTGCAGGACGGGATTTTTTATTTTAGGGAGTAATCATATGTTTAAGCCAGTGAACAGCCGGGTCAACTTCCCCGAACTCGAAGATGACATGTTGAAATGGTGGCGAGAACAAGATATCTTCAAGAAAAGCGTGAACGCCCGACAAGATAAACCCCGTTTTGTGTTCTACGAAGGGCCCCCCTTCGCCAATGGTAATCCCGGCATTCATCATGTCCTGGCTCGGGTATTTAAAGACGTGATTGTACGTTACCGGACCATGAAAGGATACTATGTGCCCCGTATTGCCGGTTGGGATACTCACGGCCTGCCGGTCGAGTTGGAGATCGAGAAACAGTTGGGAGTTTCCAGCAAAAAGCAGATCGAAGAGTACGGTGTCGAGGAGTTCAACCGCCGCTGCCGGGAAAGTGTCTTTAAATACCTAAAAGAGTGGAATACGCTGACCGAACGCATAGCTTACTGGGTCGACCTGGACAAGGCCTATATGACGATGAACAACGACTATATCGAGTCCGTCTGGTGGGCGGTCAAGCAGTTGTGGGATAAGAAACTGGTCTACCAGGGTTACCGCGTCACCCCCCACTGCCCCCGCTGCGGTACTTCTCTGAGTTCTCATGAGGTTGCCCAGGGCTACCAGGACAACATTGAAGATCCATCTATCTTTATCAAGTTTAAAGTAGTTTCCTCGTCATTGAAGGGTACCGAGGGCCGCGACCGGATAAAACAGGTGTTAGCTGAGTCCGGCAAGCCCGCTTTCCTGCTGGCATGGACTACCACTCCCTGGACCCTCCCGGCCAATACTGCCCTGGCCGTCTCAGCCGGGTCGGAATATGTTGTTGTAGAGAATAGCGATGAATATATCATCCTCGCCGGTGCCCGGCAGGGGGCAGCTGGTCTGGGCGATGCCCCGGTTGTTACCCGGGTTAACGGAAGTGATTTAGCGGGTTTGAAGTATGAACCGTTGTTTAATCCAGCTGATTTTGGGATATCGGTCTCTATAATGACCGAACCTCCCACAGAACGGAAAGAGCGTATCGACAGCTATCCGGTACTCGCCGAAGACTTTGTCTCGATGGAAGACGGTACCGGTATCGTCCACGTTGCCCCGGCTTATGGGGAGGTTGACTATGATGCCGGTAAAAAGAACCATCTTAATTTTGTCCATACTGTGGACCTTCAGGGTAAAGTTATCGGAACCTACCCGTTTGCCGGTAAATTTATCAAGGCAGCAGATCCCCTCGTACTGGAAGACCTGACTGCCCGAGGCCTGCTCTTCCGCAGTGAGAAGACCCGCCACACTTATCCCTTCTGCTGGCGCTGCGGTACTCCCCTGGTCTATTATGCTAAACAAAGCTGGTATATTAAGACCACCGCCGTCAAAGAAAAGATGCTCTCCGGTAACAAGGAAATTAACTGGTATCCTGATTACATCAAGCTCGGGCGGTTCGGCGACTGGCTTGAGAATAATGTAGATTGGGCTTTCTCCCGCGAACGCTATTGGGGTACACCGTTGGCTATCTGGCGCTGTGAAAGATGCGGTTCGATGGAATGTGTAGGCAGCGTCGCCGAGTTGAAAGCCAAACCTGGCTTTACCGGACTGAAGGAACCGCTCGACCTGCACCGTCCTTATCTTGATGAAGCCACCTTCGCCTGTAAAAGTTGCGGTGGAGATATGCACCGTACCCCGGAGGTGATGGACTGCTGGTTTGATTCCGGTTCCATGCCCTTCGCCCAACTACATTACCCCTTCAGCGATAAAGAGCTATTCGATATAAAAATGAAACAGGCCGACTTTATCTGCGAGGCTGTTGATCAGACGCGTGGATGGTTCTACAGTCTCCATGCCATATCGACCATGCTTTACGGCCGGCCCAGTTTTAAGAACGTCATCTGCCTTGGACTCATTCTGGATGCCAAGGGCGAGAAAATGAGCAAGACCCGCGGTAATGTGGTCGCGCCGGCCCAGATCATCAATAAATATGGTGCTGATGCCCTTCGCTGGTATCTTTATACTGCTTCCCCTCCCGGCAACGCCCGTCGCTTCGATGAGAAGCAGGTACTGGAAGTCACCCGCCGCTTCATGTTGACGTTGTGGAACTCGTACTCTTTCTTCGTGACCTATGCCAATATCGACCAATTCAAACCGGGTAGTGCAGTTGATGAGCAACACCTGTCCGAATTAGACCGTTGGATACTCTCCGAACTACATCAGTTGATCCGGGAAGTCGATTCCTGCCTGGAGAATTACGATCCCACTGAAGGGGGACGGAAAATCGAGGCTTTTGTCGACCGTCTGTCTAACTGGTATATACGCCGCAACCGCCGCCGTTTCTGGAAGAGTGGCAGCGATTCCGATAAACTGGCAGCCTATAACACCCTGTATGAATGCCTGGTCACGGTCGCCAAGCTCCTCGCCCCCTTCACTCCCTTTGTCGCCGAAGAGTTATATCAGAACCTGGCCGCTGGCAACCTGGCCGGGGCACCGGAGTCTGTGCATCTGGCTGACTTTCCAGTTTGCGACGAAAGCAAGATAAACGCTCAACTCTCCAACGATATCCGCCTGGCGATGGACCTCTCCAGCCTGGGCCGGGCGGTGCGCAGTCAGGCTGGTATCAAGGTCCGCCAGCCGCTGCCCGTCATCAACTTTGGTTTTAAGTCGGCCGGACCGGCTATGGATGCTTCCTTCCAAAAGATCGAAGCGCAACTACTCGATGAACTCAATGTGAAAGAGGTCAAATGGGGACAATCCGATGATGTGTCTGCCCTTGAAGTACAGGGTTGTATCATCGGAAACGAAGGTGGTGTCGTCTGCGCCGTCAGTAAACTTATTCCCGATTTCCTAAAAGATGAGGGTATGGCCCGGGAAATCGTCCATCGTGTCCAGACGATGCGCCGTTCTGCCGGATTCGATATCGCCGACCATATCCGTATGTATTACGAGGGCGATGACTACCTGAAGGGTATTATGGCTACTGCGGTACTCTCCGATTATGTCAAGCAGGAGATACTGGCTGATGACCTGGCTGAGGGCATTCCTACTGAAGACGTCTACAGCGAGTCTTTCAAATTGGAAGGCCACGATGTCAAACTTGGTGTGAAGAAAGTCTAACCTTGAGCAACAAAAAAGGGCGTTCCACGGAACGTCCTTTTTTTATTACATTAATATTTATTCAGGTGGAGAAGCAACGAGAATAGCCCTGGTCGTCGCTTGTGCCGAACCTCTCCAGTAAGTTATCTCGACGGTTTGGCCTATTTGACTCTTATGTATCGCATCGCGTAAGTTACTAACACTGGCGATATCTTTTCCTTCGAACCTGGTGACGACATCACCCGGCAGTAGTCCGGCGCCAGCCGCAGGCCCTCCGTTTACTACCTGGAGAATAATGGCACCTTCGTTTACGGAAAGGTCATAACGCCTGATGTAGTACGCGCTAACCGAGTCCATGCTGATCCCCAGATAAGGCCGTGTCACATAACCAGAATTAACCAGTTGCTGGATGATCGGGGCAGCTTCCCCGGTACCGATGGCGTAACCGGTTCCCTCCACCCCAACCTCGGCGATTTTCACACTGTTGATGCCAATCACTTCACCAGCCATATTAACCAGCGGCCCACCGCTGTTCCCCGGATTGATAGCGGCATCAGTCTCTACTAAACCGGAGAGTGTTTCGCCCGTGGAGACTTCCAGCGATACCGATTGCTGGCTGACGATGCCAACGGTTGCCCTGATGCCCTGGCCCAGGGAATTCCCGATGGCGACTACCCAATCCCCTACCCTAAGCAGGCTTGAATCTCCTACCGTCGCTGCCGGCAGTCCGGTGGCGTTTATCTTGATTACCGCCAGGTCTGCCAACGCATCGGTAGCGATATTACTGGTATTGGCTTCGTAAGAACGCCCGTCATCCAGGTCTATCGTCACCTTGGTCGCATCCGCCACTACATGGTTGTTGGTTACGATGATTCCGTTGGCATCTATGATCCACCCTGAACCCGCCCCTTGCTCGGTATAGGTACGTCCGAATATATCCGTGGCTGTATACTCTACATTAATTGCTACTACCGATGGTTTGACCCTGGCTACTACATCGGCAATGCTGGGAAGAGCCGTAGACGGCGTCCCGAAGATAGGAATCGTAAATCCCGGTTGTATCGGGCTGGTTGAAGTTGTTTTCGCCGGCGTTGTTGTGTTCGCCGGAACTACGGTGAACGGCAGTAGATCGCATCCACTGCATATGGTGATGGTTAGTAACGCTGCAACTAAAATATATATTACTTTCTTCACACAACCTATTATATCAGTTACCTGAATTTTCTTGGAATAAAAAAAGGGGCGGTACCTACCGCCCCTTTTTTTTATAGTTATCCTTGTACGCCCGGGATCTTGGGTAGTTCAGCTAATGCTTCTTTGACCTTGTCGGCCGGATATTCGAAGTCGGCCATACGTCCGGAGAGGTACTCGTCATAAGCGCCCAGGTCGAAATGGCCGTGTCCGCTATGAGCAATCAGGATAGTTTTCGCTTCACCTGACTGTTTACATTTCAGAGCTTCGCTGATCGCAACACTAAGGGCATGGCTTGTTTCCGGGGCACTGATAAAACCTTCACTGCGGGCAAACTGGATTGCTGCCTCAAAGACCGGTTTTTGTTTTACGGCCACTGCTTCAACTAAACCTAGTTTATATAAATGGCAGATTATCGGGGACATTCCATGATACCGCAAGCCGCCGGCATGGATGGGGGAGGGGATAAAACCGTGGCCCAAGGTATACATATATACGATCGGTGCCATGCCGGCAACATCGCCGTAGTCCCAGGCATACAAGCCCTTGGTCAAGCTTGGTGCGGCCGTCGGTTCTACGCAAATGATGCGGGTCTTCGGGTTCTTTTTAGTCAACTTGTCATGTACAAACGGCAAGGCCATACCACCGAAGTTCGAACCACCGCCAACACAGCCGATCACGATGTCCGGATAAAATCCGGCCATTTCCATCTGTTTCTTCGATTCCTCACCGATGATCGTCTGATGCAGCAGTACATGGTTGACTACGCTGCCAATGGAATACTTGGTATCTTCACGGGAAAAAGCATCTTCGCAGGCTTCGCTGATAGCGATGCCCAGGCTACCCGGGTGATTCGGGTCTTTCTTCAGGAAACTACGCCCGATTTCTGTGTCTGGGCTGGGGCTGGGAACTACTTTCGCCCCCCAGCTTTCAATCAGGATACGCCGGTACGGTTTTTGATTGAAACTGGCTCTGACCATGTATACCTTACATTCTATACCGAAGAAGGCACAGGACATTGCCAGGGCGCTGCCCCACTGTCCGGCGCCGGTCTCGGTGGAATATCTCTTTACCCCTTCTTTTTTGGCATAATACGCCTGGGCAACTGCGGTATTCGGCTTGTGACTGCCGGCCGGGCTAGCACCCTCGAATTTATAAAAGATGCGAGCCGGGGTATCAAGCATCTTTTCCAAACGGCGAGCTCTGATGAGGGGAGTTGGCCTCCACTGCCGGTAAACTTGCTGTACTTCTTCCGGGATTTCGATAAATTTCTGGTTGCTGAATTCCTGCTTGTTAACCGCGTCGGTGAATAGGGGCGGCGGCAGCGGGCCTTCCTTTGGCAGGACTTCGGTAGTCTGCGGATGTCTGAGTGGCGGCAGCGGTTCGGGTAAGTCCGGTATGATGTTATACCAGGAAGTCGGCATGTCTTTTTCTTCGAGAAGGAATTTTATTCTTTCCATTATTTTCTCCTTAAATTTATATAATAGGAAATATTACATTCCGAGGCCCGCTTGAAGCGGGCTGTGCCAGCACCAATTCAATTCCGGCATCTTATTGACCCCTTGTTAAACAGGAAAATAAAAAAGCCTTCCACCCTGAAGGGGCGGAAGGCTTACTTCCACGGTGCCACCCTTCTTGGTACTTCGTACTTGAGTAATTTAGCTGAAGTACCGTCTCTTTACAGCTACAATACACTAAAGTACTATAGCCTGGGATTTGATAACGCTTCCCTTGCGGCATCACCTAATCGGTCCCGGTCAACTCCGGCCTTTCGGCTTGCGGCTCCCAAGTCCATTCGATCTCAGCGCTGGTACCGGTTTCCACCTGCCCCGACTCTCTTGACCTCGCTTCGAAACCTACTATTCTTGTTCGCAGCCTTTAAGTATTTGAATGCGGTAGATTATACTTTACTACCGGTACCCTGTCAACAACAATAATCTCTTTTTACGGCTGATTTACGGGTAAACTTGACATAGCGTTGTATAATGGTACTTTAGTATAAATTTAGAGGTACTATCGCTATATGGGTCGAAGGTCTAGCATCGAAGTTATTGCCGATATGCTTCGACTTGGTGAAGCGGGCAAAACCGAGATAATGTATAGTGCCAACATGAGTTACTTCCAGTTGAAGAAGTACCTCAAGTTTCTATTGGACCGTGGTTTGATCAGTGAGGTTACTTTAGGTAACCCCAGTGTAACCTATCGTATAACTCCGGAAGGACTAAAGGTTCTCCGGAACATTGACGAATTACTGGAAACGCTGGGCCTGAAAGAAGTCTTATAAAACAAGAAAAATAGCTTAAAAACATATTGATTTTCACAACATATATAGAATAGAATAGCGCTACCGGAAATTTTTAAGTAGATTGGTAGCGCTGTTTATTAGAACCTGAAAGCACTACTTATACTAGAGAGGGTAATATGTCAGACAAGAGGATGGTTATCCTGCCCGCCGAGTTGGTCAAGAGGATCGACGAGAACCGCGGCGAAATCAGCCAGGCGGAATTCATCGAGGTCCTGCTTGACAGCCAGTTCAAAGAAAAAGAGAAGGGTAAAGATACCAAGTATGCCACCATGGAAGAGCTTTATGTTTTCCAGGAAGATATGAAGCACCTGATGCGGACCTTCCTCGATTTCTTTGTCAGCTACGGCCTGGAACTCGGGAAACAGTCGCAGACAGGAGAACTTGAAGAATTGACGAGTAAACTTCAAGGCCTGCAGCGGGACATCGGGTCGGATAACAATAATGATAGAGGGCCGAAAGCCACTATCAAGTATAAATAAATAACATTAAGGTGGGCTGTAAGCTCCCCAACCTGAAAAGGTTCGGGGGGCTTTTTTTTGTCTTTTTTCAGGCTCACTGAGCGTAATAGAACATTGTTCTAGTATTTAATACCTTCCCTTCGTTATGTTCATCTGACATATTAGATGACATAAAGGAAGATATTGAAGATGATTTATATTATTCTCGCTTTTCTAGGGTATTTCATCATTCATTTTTCAGATCCGGTGGCAATAAAGAGATTACCATTGATCAAACCTATTCTTTGGGTGATAGGAGTCGGAATTCTTGCATATGCAGTAATTAAAGCCAGCTTAAGTCCTGGGAAGTTAATCCTTCCCGATTGGACATTATGGGTTGGTTGGGGATTGTTGGTTATTTCTTTGACCTTGGTAGCTTATTCCTTATATATAAGTCTTCCGTTTCGTATGACTTATATATCGTAGAGGAGCAGGCGATAAGTTGGTAACTACGGGTTTGTATGCTCTTGTCCGACACCCTTGGCTCTTGTTGGTCTTTCTTGGTCATGTTTTCACTGGTTTTGGTTTCACAATCAAAGCTTATTCTGTATCTGCACCTTTATTCGCCTTACTCGAGATTATTGCAGTTGTATCCAGGATCACTTCTATTTCCCACGTATGTTCGCTGGATATAAGGACTACCGCAGGGTAACTCCTATGTTGATACCTAATTGCCAAAGTATAAAGGCCTATTTCAAATTTCTAAAACATACAAAATTAGTCATCTCACATTAATAACAGGAGACAAACATGTCGAACTTATCTGAACTTTTTCGGCAAGGTCGCCATGAGGAACTATGGCAGCGCTGCTGCGGCTTTATTGACCTCTCAATCGATGAATTCATGAGAATTCAACGTCAGTTATTACTTGAACAAATTGATATGTTGAATAAATGCGAATTAGGAAAAAGTATTATGAGGGGCATTTCTCCTCGTAGTATTCAGGAATTTCGCGAATCAGTGCCGTTAACTACATATAATGATTATGCGCCGTTTTTACTGAAGCGTAATATGAAGGGATTACCTAAAAAACCGATTCTCTGGCAATATACTTCCGGCAAGTCTGGTGAGTATGCCTATCGTTGGGTACCGGTTACCGCACGACAACTTGACGAAATAGAACCGTTGATATTTGCCTTGTTATTATTCGCTACCTGTAAACGTCGTGGTGAAGTTGCCTTTCGTGAACTTGATAAAGTGTTATACGGTATGGCTCCTCCTCCCTACGCCACCGGGACGATGACCCGTGTCTTTCCGAATGATATTTTCCATTTCCTTCCGGCTATTAGTGAAGCGGAGAATCTTCCATTCGAGGATAGAATAAAGAAAGGCTTTGATGAAGCCCTAACTGAAGGCCTTGATATTTGTCTTACTCTATCTAGTGTCGCTGTTGCTATTGGCGACCGGTTCAGTCAGAGAGGCAGTTCAGCAAATATTAGTCATTTATTAACCAAACCGAAAGCATTAGCCCGGCTTGCTAAAGGTTTATTGACCAGTCGTCTAAACCATAGGCCGCTGATGCCGAAAGATTTATGGTCGCCCAAGGGTCTTATTACCTATGGAATAGATGGTTCGGTTTTTCGTGAAAAAATCAAGGAGATGTGGGGACGTTACCCCCTTGATTTCCATGGGTGTACTGAAGCAGTCTTGATAGGCATGCAGACCTGGGACTATCAAGGGATGACTTTCATCCCGCACTTGAATTTCCTCGAATTTATTCCAGAAGAAGAAGCAATTAGGTCACGCCAAGATCCAACGTATAAACCATCGACTTTACTCTTGAATCAGCTTACTCCTGGAAACTATGAGATTGTAATTACAAGTTTTCATGGAGGACCGTTCATACGTTATAAATTAGGGCATCTTATTAAGATTATTTCACTACGAAATGAACGTCTCAATATTGATATCCCTCAGATGGTATTCTTAACTCGTATCGACGACCAGATCGATATTGCCGGCTTCACCCGGTTGTCTGAAAAGACGATATGGCAGGCCCTTGAAAATTCCGGTATCGCTTATGTTGACTGGACGGCAAATAAAGAAGTAACTGATAAACCTGTATTAAATCTCTATATTGAGCTAAAAGATGATAGAAACACCACTAGTCAGGAAATATCTGAACTCATCCACGAAGAACTTAAGAAACTCGATACCCCCTATGCAGAATTGGAAGCCTTTACCAATATACGGCCACTGAAGGTGACTTTATTAAGTAAAGATGCTTTTCATGCTTTTCGATTGAAGCAACAAAACGCAGGAGCTGAACTGGAGCAATTAAGTCCCCCCCATATCAATCCATCAGATGAGATTCTAGATTTCTTGCTCGATAGTAAGGGGCAGAAAGTTTTAATGGCTAGCATTTCATCAGTTTTCGAGAATAAAGTAGAAGCTTAATCGAATCCGATAACGTTGTATCTACAGCTAGTAATACTATCAAGTACAACTAAATATAGGAGAAATTAATGGATATTATGCTTATTGACCCACCATATACCAGTCTTAAAGGTGTACCTTCAGATGTAGGATATAACATTGGATTGACGAGTCTTGCTGCATATCTACGAGAAGGCGGCATCGAAACCGGTGTCATTATGGGAGACATGCTTATGGAGCTACCTCCAGTTGATGGCTGGGTAGCTTCCAGCCTTGAAAACTATGCTTTAATGCAGGAAGAATATAGGGCAACAATAAATAATAAACAGCATCACATATGGAAACGTATAATTCAATACGTTAACCAATACAAACCTATCGCAGTCGGAATATCTTACCTGACCCCTCTAAAGTGTTCTGTGGAAATGATTGCAGCATTAGTAAAGGAAATCGACTCCGATATCAAAGTAATTGTTGGTGGACCTCACCCTACCTTCTGCCCTGAAGAAGTAATGAAAAATAAAGATATTGACTTTATTATTAAAGGTGAAGGGGAAATACCTCTCCTTAGCCTTATTAGAGAGATGAAGAAAACTCATCCAACATGGGAAAAGGTTCCCGGATTATATTATCGTGATGACAAAGGTACTATTCATAATAACCAGGTAAGTAATTTAATCCGTGATTTGGATTCATTACCTATTCCAGCTAGAGACCTCGTCCTCAACTGTGATTATGATAAATATCGTGTGCATTGTATCTTGACAGCACGTGGTTGTCCCTATAATTGCGCTTTTTGCGCTGATAAAAGTATGTGGGGTGGCAAAGTCCGACGACGTAGTATTGACAGTGTCATTAACGAAATTAAGTTGCTGGTTAACACTTTTAAAGTAGATATGATTGACATCTTGGATGGGACTTTCACGTATGATCGTGAATATGTTTACAAGTTCTGTAATGCGCTAATTGATAATCACCTGGATATCAAATGGGGATGCATGGCTAGATACGACAATATCGATGAAGAAATACTTAAACTTATGAAAAAAGCGAATTGTGTAGGTATATTTTTTGGTCTCGAATCTGGCAGTGATCGAGTGTTAACGAATATCATAGACAAGAAAACTAATGTGCAACAAATAATGAAAATCAGTGAGATGGTATATAATAGCGGAATTCCTACTGTCAGTTCAATCCTTTTTGGTTTACCGGACGAAAGTAAGGAAGATATGGATGCTACTCTGAAAGTAATGAAATCCATTAAGACAGACATCTTTGATATAAGCAGTTTTGTTCCTCTACCTGGTGGCCGGCTATTTGATACTCTAGCTGAAGAGGAAAAAAACATCGATTGGAGTAGGGTGGGATTCAAATCATTTAATAACTATTTTTCCCGCCGTGTCTCACACGATGAGCTAAAAACATTTCTTTCTGAAGCTTTTCAGATTGCCGATGACTTGAGGAAGAAAACCTATCTCCGTCATCAGGCCAACCTTGGGTTATCTAGTAATTAGTACTCCATACAAAAACATTTCTATATAGTACGAATGACGAATGTCTCAATCAGATTCTTCGTCATTCGTGCATATACATATCTAATGCTGATTTATAATTTTTATGAATGCTAGAATCACTAATCCAAGTGTTGACAAGCTTACAATCATCAACCATAATTAGCAAAACGAAATGCATGATATTTTTGCTTCTTTCATGCTCATTTTTGTTACGAATCTAGGAGTGGTGTCAAATTGAACTTGTGGGGATTAATCCCACTAATTAGTTTCCTGACTTTCACTGCTCTATTTTTCATAGTTGTAACTCAAGCGAAAAAACGTGAAAATAGAATTTTTAGTATCTTTTTATTTGCTTCTGCAGTATGGGACTTAACTTCTTTCATTCTCGTCTATAACCCAAATACATCTTCACCTTTCCTTGCTTACTGGAATGGTATTGTCGGTATTGCTATTGTCTGGGTACCGATTGCTTATTATCATTTCATCAGAGTTTATAACAATAAACCGGGTGGTATTTGGTTATATCTAGGATATATCTTTGTACTCTTTATCGCCGTAGTCAGCTTCACTGGTAATTTTGCAAAGAACGTATCTATGGTTAACGGTTATCTATATCATAATATTTCTCCGTGGGACTATGTAATTGCTGCAATGGTGGTTCCTTTACTCGTAATAACCATCGTGATGTTGGTGCAACGGTACCGGTTGTCTACTGATCCTGCAGACCGTAATCGTACGATGTACCTGATTATCGGTTGGAGTATCTTGATTGTTGCTAGTTATATAACGCCGTTTACTTCCTTAAAAGGTTATACGACTGACCACATTGGTAACTGGGCTAATGCACTCATCATTGCTTATGCCATCACCAGGTTTCATCTTCTTGACGTCCGTCTTGTTATTCGCCGCGGCCTTGCTTATACCATAATGGCCATAATCCTTGTCGGCATTGCTATCGGTATCATTCTACTTGGCCGAGAATTATTTCCTGGAGAACAAACGATCATTTATATGGTCGTCACCCTCGCTATCGTCCTTTTTCTGGTAATTTTTGCCCGGCCTTTAATCAGGGTTGTTCAGACTGCTGTCGACCGTCTTTTCTACGGCGAAGCCTATATGTCCCGTGAAGCCCTACTCACCTTCAGTTCCCGCATGGGAAATATCATCGAATTGAATCAACTCGCCGAAGCCATGCTGCCACCCGTGAGTAAGGCTTTACGTATAGCCCAAGCACGGCTGATGTTCCAGCAAAATGGCGGCGGTAATTTCGTCACCATGTATACCTACCCCAAGGAACGTCAAGATGAGGTCCTTTCCTTCAGTTTGGATAATCCCCTGATTGCCCTGCTGCAGAAAGAGAATGATCCCCTCGACTTGAAGCAAATAGATGCTTTACCTCAACTAAAGGGGTTATGGCAGGTAGATAAAGAGCGGTTGGCAGCTTCCGAACTGGAATTTATGCACCCGATCAAAAGCCGCGGCCGCCTGATCGGTATTCTTGCCCTGGGTAAGAAGAAGTCCAACCGGCTGTACTTAAGCGAAGACATCGAGCTGATCAAGAGTATGTCTAACCAGGCAGGGATCATTATCGATAACGCCCGGCTCTATTCCCAGGCGGTTACCTGGGCAAATACCGACGGTTTAACCGAACTCTATAATCACCGTCATTTCCATGAGCGCTTGGACCAGGAAATCGCCCGCGGTTCCCGCTTCGGTTCGATATTTTCCCTGATATTACTCGACCTGGACCATTTTAAAACTTTCAATGACAATTATGGCCATTTGGCCGGTGATGAAGTCTTGCGCCGGGTCGGCCGCTGTCTGGAAAGCTCGATCCGCAGTGTCGATATGGCATTCCGGTACGGCGGTGAGGAATTCGCCGTAATTCTGCCTGGTACCCGCCTGAACGATGCTTTGAAAGCTGCCGAACGTATCCGTAATACTATCGAAGCCAAAGCCAGTCCCGCCACTATCCCTGTTACCGCAAGCCTGGGTGTCGCAACCTGGCCGATCGATGGCATGACAAAACAGGATATTATCGGCCGTGCCGATATTGCTCTCTATCAGGCTAAACAGTCCGGGAGAAACCGTGCCGTTCTCTCTTCTGAGGTAGTGAAAGGTCAGACCACCTTGATCGGGATGGAACTCGAAACCAAGGAAAGGGCTGTCAGTATTATCTATGCCCTGGCCGCTACTGTCGATGCAAAAGACCACTACACTTACGGACATTCTAAAAAAGTAAGCCAGTATGCTGTGACTGTAAGTGAAGCCCTGGGCCTGACTCCTCAGAAAGTTGCTACCATTAGGGCGGCAGGACTGCTACATGATATCGGGAAGATAGCAGTGCCCGATTCGATTCTCAATAAAGCTGGTCCATTGACCGATGAAGAATGGGAACCAATCAAAGCACATCCCGAACTGGGCATGGAAATACTGAAACACGTTATCGACCTGGTAAATTGCCTCCCTGCCATCTTGCATCATCATGAACACTTCGATGGGTCCGGTTACCCCGGGGCTCTTAAGGGTGAGGAAATTCCAGTTGAAGCCCGTATCCTGGCGATTGCTGATGCTTATGATGCCATTACTTCGATTCGGCCGTATCATAATCAGCTTACACCACAGGAAGCCCTTGACGAATTAAAACGCTGTGCCGGTACACAATTTGACCCTGAACTAGTCAAGACCTTTTGTAAAGCTATTGAAAATACTTTACCCAAGCATATTGAGGTTGAGTGATAATTCCCATCTCCTTCTTTCATTCCATCTACATCGATTTCCTTTCTTAGTTACTTCTTTTACCTTGATGGGTATCTAGCCCAATGATATAATTTCATACGTATTTTTCCCTATTTGAAGACGTATCTAAAGGAGTCTCGATTGAATAATTGCAGGATAGGGGTGCTAACCTCAGGGGGAGATTGCGCCGGTCTTAATCCGGCAGTGAAATCAATTGTCGTCGCGGCCATGGACGACCGTTTACAACGGGATGAAGGGATAAAATTCGAGGTATTTGGTATTCGCGACGGCTGGCGCGGCTTACTTAATGCCGAAGCCAGTGGTGCCAAATTTGATGAAAATATCTGGCCGCTGAGTCCCCAGACCGTTGCCGACTGGGACCGCTTTGGCGGGACTTTCCTCGGTACTTCCCGTACCAATCCATTCGATTCGAAAAACGACCGCTCCAAAATCGCTGTCGACAATTTTCAAAAACTAGGCCTAGACGTTTTAGTCGCCATCGGAGGTGACGATACCATCGGTGCTGCTATAAAACTCGCTAAACTTGGTGTTAATGTGGTCGGTATACCGAAAACTATCGACCGCGACCTGCCGGAAACAGACTATTCGCTCGGTTATGAAACTGCCTTGAACGTAATCGTTGAAGAAATCGACCGACTTCGTACCACGGCTAATTCACACCACCGGGTATTTATCGTCGAAATCATGGGCCGGACTGCCGGTTGGTTAGCCTTGGAAGGTGGTGAAGCAGCCGGAGCGGATATGATCCTGATACCGGAATTCGATTTCTCTATCGACCGTGTTAATCAACTGGTAAGAGAAAGGCAAAAAGCTGGAGCCAAGTATCAGATGATCGCCGCTGCCGAGGGATCTAAACCGGTTGGTGGTGGTGAATTTTTCAAGGGAGAAGCCGTTGATAGCTTCGGCCATAAAAAACTCGGGGGGATCGGTGAATGGTTGGCTGATGAAATCGCTAAAGGGACGAAACTAGAAACACGGAGTGTTATTCTCAGCCATCTGCAGCGCGGCGGCACGCCCTGTGCCTATGACCGCCGCATGGGTAAATATTTCGGTATCGCAGCGATTAATATGGTCCTAAAAAAAGATTTTGGTAAGCTGGTATGTTTCCGCAACGGGCATATCGGTGCCGTTCCTTTTGAGAAAGTCCAGGGCAGGTTAAGCCTGGTAAACCCAATTACACAATATGATACTGAACGTTATTGTGGGCGGCGGACAACTTCTGCTACTTAATGAGGAGGTATGGTAATGAACCAAGCATCTGAAATTTCACCTGAAACTATCGATGGACTGATTTATAAAGCAATATTCAGCCCGGAAGAAAAAGATAAAGACCAATACCGGAAAAAGATCCTGGGGGCTGCTTTCGAGATGGGGATTATCCCAGCCAGCATCCAGGGACTTTATGAAGCTTCAGGCAAACACCTGTATAAGAATATCACCGTCCCGGCAATCAATGTGCGCGGTATCACTTACGATACTGCCCGTTGTATTTTCCGGGCTGCTTTGAAGAAGCAAGTGGGTGCCTTTATCTTCGAAATCGCCCGTACCGAGGCAGCTTATACCGGACAGAGGCCGATTGAATATACTACAGCAATTCTGGCAGCGGCAATTCGTGAAGGCTTCAGCGGTCCGGTATTTATTCAAGCCGACCATACCCAAGTCAATGCCGGGAAGTATAAAGCCGACCCGGAAAAAGAATTGAACGGTATCAAAGAATATATCCGGGAAGCCATTGCGGGCGGCTTCCTGAATATCGATATTGATGCTTCCACCATCGTCGATCTCAGTAAAGCCACTCCCGAACTACAACAGGAAAATAACTGTACCGTCACTGCTGCTTTGACCGAGTTTATCCGTGAAGTCGAACCCACCGGAGTGACTATCTCCATCGGTGGAGAAATTGGTGAAGTGGGTGGTAAAAACAGCACCGTCGAAGACCTCAAGGTTTTTATGGCCGGTTATCAAAAGCGACTGAAGAAAAGTATAAAGGGGATTTCGAAGATAAGCGTCCAAACCGGAACTACCCATGGCGGAGTCGTTTTACCTGACGGCTCCATCGCAAAAGTCGAACTCGACTTTAAGACTCTTGAAATATTATCTAAAATGGCCCGTGATGAATACGGCATGGCTGGAGCAGTCCAGCACGGTGCCTCTACACTTCCCCAGCAGGCTTTTAGTATGTTCGCCGATGTCGGTACGGCTGAAGTGCACCTTGCTACCGGTTTCCAGAATATCGTATACGAAAGCCGTCATTTCCCCAAGATTTGAAAGAAAAAATGTATACTTACCTGGCGAAGAACCACACTAATGAGCGAAAAGCCGGCGAAAGTGACGAACAATTCTATTACAAGACCCGTAAACGGGCCTGGGGACCTTTTAAGAAAGAGACCTGGGATATCGCGGAAAAAGACCGCCGAGCGATCCGGGATGAATTGGAAGCTGAATTCTCCATGATGTTCCAGAAACTCAATGTCATTAATACGGTAGAGCTGGTGAATAAGTATGTTGCCGACGCATCCCGTTTCAAGTGGAATCTTTAGCCGAATAAAACGTAATAAAAAAAGGCGGCTTTTAAAGCCGCCTTTTTATTTTCAGTCTTTATTATTTTTTAGGGCGGATAACAACCTTACGTTCTTCACCCTGCCCAATACTTTCCGTGGTAACATAACTGTGATTGGCCAACGCCATGTGAACAATTCTTCGTTCGTAGGGAGGCATCGGTTCCAAAGTGAACGGGGCTCCTCTCGCCTTAACCCGTTCTGCCATATCCATGGCAAATGACTGTAAAGCGCGCGCCCGCCGCTCCTTATAACCTTCAACATCGATAACGATAGGTACCCATGTATCGATTTGCCGGCTAACAATCAGACGAATGATATACTGTAAAGCCGATAGAGTTTGCCCGCGGCGGCCTATAAGGATACCCAGGTCTTCTCCTGCAATGTCCAGTGATACTGTTGGGCCTTCTTCATTTTCACCGGTTACCGAATGAGTCTCAGATTTAATCGAACCTTCTACACCAAATAAATCCAGTAACTTTTCGAGGACAATTTTCGCTGCTGATTCTGCATTTGATCCTTGCGGTTGAATCGTCTTTTTACGTGGAGTAATCCGGACGATTGCATCCTCAGCCCCCAGGCCGAAAAGCCCGGACCTACCTTCTCTTATGACGGTGACCTCGACTTCGTCCCGACTGAGTCCCAATTGTTCCAGTCCTCGAAGGGTCGCTTCCTCGACCGTCTTCCCGTGTGACTCCAGGTTCTCCATCTTTTACCTCGCTGACAGCCGGTTTATCCTTTGCTTTGCTGTCTACCATACTTCCTTTTAGTTGTAAGGAAGACTGCTTTTCCGGCTCTCTATTTTTCTTTTCGACGGTTACTTTCTTCTGCCCTCTGGACAGGGTCAATCCTCCCCAACCTGTGACAAAATATTGCATGATGATCCCGATGACGTTTGAAGCCACCCAATACAGTGCCAGCCCGCTTGGAAATTGTAAGCTTAATACAAAGAACATCAACGGCATCATCCACAACATCATCTGGCTTTGCTGTTGTTGAGCGGGTCCGGGCTTGGCAGAGTAGACATCTTCTGTTGAACCCACATCGACACTGCAGTCAATATTGGTAGTATCATGAACTTATCCGGGCTGGCAAGATCCAACCAGAGGAACTGGTTCCCAAGCGGTACTGCACTGAAAACCATCGTCCATGAGGAATAGAGATATTTGGATAAGTCCAGGAAATTCTCCGGTTCAGCCCCGAGCACTTTTATGATTGCCTGGTACAATGCAATCCAGATCGGCATCTGTATCAGCATGGGCAAGATACAACCTGCCGGATTCATGCCGGACTGGCGGTATAGTTTCATTTGTTCCTGGGCAAGTGTCTGGCGGTCTTTGGCATATTTTTTCTGTAATTCGGCCAGTTGACCCTGGATAGACTGCATAGCCTTGGTCGCTTTCAATTGCTTGATGGTCAGCGGATACATCGCTGCCCGTACCAGTATAGTAAACACGATGATCGTCAGCCCGAAACTGCTGAAGAGGTAGTGTGATAGCACTATCAGGACGTTTACCAACGGAGCTACTATATAAAGGTCCCAGAAATTCAAATGTAATACCTCTACTACTTAATAGTTAACTGACGAATCGCCCCGGAATCGATTCCTATTCCGTATAGTCCATCCTTATTAGTATGGACATATACACTTGTTTCATCAGCCGCCAGTTGAGCAAATACTTTTTCTCCAGCTAGCCTGGCGATCTCGCTGCCCTGGTTATTGGTAACATCGATCTTCCAGATTGCTGCACCTTTTTTTATATTTCCCGATCCTTTGGATTCAATCGTTGCCACTATCAATTTCTCTCCTACCAGAATCGGGTCGGCATATATCTGACCGTTAGTCGTGATCTCAGCTACTTTATTACCATCACTGGCTCTTAATACATATACTGTGCCTTTAGGATCATTACACGGAGCATATACCAGTCCGTTGTAAACGATAGGCTGGGCAAAAAAAGCATTATTCCCTTCGAAACTCCAACGTAAATTACCATTATTCGCATCGACGGCATAAAGGTGCTTGTCGAAAGAACCGGCATACACTGTATTTCCATCCACGACCGGGGTGGAAACGAATGCCCCATCCGATTGAAATTCCCACTTTTCAACGCCGGTTTCTGCTTCGAGGGCGTATAATTTGTGGTCGTATGAGCTGATGTATACTGTGCCATTGTTCACTGCCGGTGTCGACCAGATTTTATCTCCGGTGTTGAACGGTTGCTCCCAGACCGGTTGCAACCGGTCATTGACGGCATATACCCGCCCTTCTGCGTCCCCGAAATAGAGAATATTGTTAGTCGATTACGATCGAACCAACGATCTGGCCGATTTCTATATCCTTATCCCCAACACGTACCTTGTCCAGCGTTCGATCCGGTTGGTCCTCGCCGGGAATGAAAGAATACACTTTACCGTTGTCTGCTCCGATAAAAACCATATTGTCCGATACTGCCGGGGAGCCGTACATATAGGCTATTATCGCTGAACTCCCGCACCCTAAACCGGAACTCTTTGTCCCTGTTTCCAGGGGAACAACCCATCCGCGTGAATTATCGGCTACATTAACAGCGATCATTTTACCGTCACGCGAACCTAAATAAAGGGTATCGCCGTCTAGTGTCCCCCCCGACCATCCTTTCTGTGATGAACCACTCCCATAGCAACTGGCAAGTACTATGATAGCCAGGAAGATAGAAGATAAGACAGTTATTTTAGAAACTGTAGTTATATAATCTCGGCTATTATTCTTCATTTAGTCAGTCAGTCCTGAAATTCAACCTCTATATTTTACGGAACCGGATCATATCCGCCAGGATGAAAGGGATGACAACGGCTTAGTCGTTTTATCCCTAGCCAAGTACCACGGGCGATTCCGTATCGTTCAATCGCTTCATGGGTATATTCCGAACAAGTCGGTAAATACCGACAAGACGGTGGCGTTACTTTTGATATCGTCCCCTGATACAGCCTTATCAAACTTAATGCGAACTGTCTACCCGGATTCATCCCCGTCATTCTTTCCCCGGTTCCGGAAGCAAGTTCTTCGTTCGGGACTAATTCAATCACTTATTACTGTATTTCGTTATACCGGAGCAATTTCGATGTTTATCCTGATTCTCCAAGCACAACAATCTTTTCTTTTTTTAATAGGGATCTGATATTTTTTGAAAGCCATTCATAATCACATCCTGCTGCGGATGCCCGGGCAATAAATACCATGTCCCATCCAGGAGTAAGTACGGACAACCTTAATATTTCACGTATACGCCGTTTTACTTTATTCCTGGTAACGGCATTACCCACACGGCGGCTTACGGATATTCCGTATCTGGAAAATTCCAAGCTATTGGGGATTACTTTCATTACCACAGGTCCTGATGCACGTGAAATACCCTGACTATAAACCCTTTCATATTGACGGGGTTCGGTCAAGAATTTCTCGCCCCTCATAAGATCTACCTGGATGAGTAATCCCACAGAGTTGCGGGTTTTTAAACAACGGTAAGCCGTTGGCGGCCTTTTAACCGGCGTGCTTTTAGCACATCTCGCCCACCGCGAGTACTCATTCTCTTAAGAAATCCGTGTTCTCGCTTACGCGGTATTTTCTTTGGTTGGTAAGTCCTTTTCGGCACTTTAACCCCTTATATAAAAATATTGGATATTCCAGATGACCCTCTATTAGGGTCCTGTCCCGCCCCCACGAAGATGTGCCGGAGCGAATGGCAAAAGCGCCAGATGTCTTGCCCGTTTGATTGCAGTTGCCAATACTCTTTGATGTTTGGCACAAGTGCCAGTACGGCGTCGTGAAGCAATTCTGCCACGGTCGGATATGAAGTTGCGCAATCTTGCTGCGTCTTTATAATCTATGAAGTCGGTCTTGCCTGCACAAAAGGCACAAACTTTACGGACCGGTGCATATCTCGGTCTGGTTCCTCTTGTCGGCCTGGGTCTGGTTGATTCCTGTCTTACCACGAATTACTTCCTTACTAATATTTTGTATGCTAAAAGGGGATATCCTCCGGTTCCGGTTCTCCAATTCCCGTATCTACTTGTTTTTCTCCCGGTAATCCGGTACCTGCCCCTTGCCTTTCCAGGAAACTAACTCTTCCAGCAACTATTTCGTTTCTAAAATGTTTTTGCCCGTCTTGGCCATCCCAGGTATGTGTCCTTAATCTTCCTTCAATATAGACCAGCCTTCCCTTGGTGAGAAATTGGTTACATTGCTCTGCTAGTTTTCCCCAGGTGACTACGGTGAACCACTCGGTTTCTTCTTTTCTTTCACCTTCCGAAGTAGTATACCGCCAGTTTGTCGCAACACTGAACGAAGTAACCGGCCGTCCATTTGGGGTGAAGCGCATCTCGGGTTCACTGCCAAGATTCCCAATGACTATCATCTTGTTAACGCTAACCATCTTTCCCCCAATTCCTTCTCTCTATTAGTTACTGCTATCTTGCAGTAATCTCCATCTTCACCAACAGGTGACGGATAACCTCTTCGGATATCCGTAGATTAGCTTCGAGTTCCCGGCTGTAGGCTGGCTTCATTTTAAATTTAAGTAATACATAATTGCCTTCTCCAAAATGCTTTATTGGATAGGCTAATTTTCTTTTACCCCAACGCTGGGTGTCGTCGATGGTGCCCCCTTTTCCGGAAATAAAGCGGCTGTACTTATCGACCGCGACATCAAAGGACTCATCACTTAGTTGCGGGCTGATAACAAGCACCAGTTCATAGTTACGTAAATCTTCACTTATTTGGGTTACCACGTTCTCAGAAACCATTACCTTACCTCAGAAAATATATCGTCGAATTATACCACACATACAGAAGGATAAACAACCATACTTCCCCTTCTCACTGTTACTGAGTTCGTAACCGTAGTCGGGATTGACCTTTCTCTCCTTCTGAAGAACTACCTTTTGTTTATGACTAGTACCCGCATATTCTCCTCTATTTTACTCTTTCAAATATCTTGATTTCGGCGGTTTGGGCACTGGAAGATACAGATACCTTTTCTTCTGTTTCGTAAGCAATCCGGTAGTGCTCCAAGGCGGCTAACGGTACCGGACTAACCAGGACATCGGTCCCGGCAATGAGGAAATTATCGCTTGATTTTCCAACCATAAAATTTAACGCTTCTTCATATGTAGCGAACTGGGTTTCATTGACAACTTCTTTATAAATCCCATCGTTGGTCGTTCGTACCATATATTCGACCACGAGGGTATTCACACCCGGCTGTGCTGTCCCGTTAAAGGAATATAAACGGGTTGCCATTGACTGATAATATTCCGGATAGATATATAACTTTGATTCTCTCGCATCCGGGTCCCAAAATACTTCGAAGAATTCCGATTGGTCTTTATCCGCCCAAGTTGCCATTGCCCAAAATTTACTGGTCGCTGTCAAGTAATCGACTAATACATAACCGGTGTTATTAGCCTCTGCAATTACTTCGGCTGAAGGTTCGTCTTGAGCAATCAGGAAATTAGCTACTTTCTTCACTGCTGTCTGGTCCTGTCCCGGGTTGGCTACCGGGATGCGGTGACCGATATAGGTTATCCAATAACCGTAGTCCCACCATGACATTACGCTATAGGCACTTTCGGGATATACAAAATCAGGTTTATAAGGTGCGGCGTAAGCATCGGCGGAACCCAGCGGTTCTGGTGTATTGTCTTTCATCCAGGCCATTGATTTCATCCAGGCACTGGAAGGAGCATAAGGTGCTGCATTTGCAGTCGCAATCGTTGGTGGGTCGTCATAATTATGTACCTTATCAGCAAAAACAATCAGTGGTGAGAATAACAACATGAAGATTACAATAACAGCCAGTGTAATACTGAAATAATCTCTGACCAGTGTTACATTACGGGTATTTTCTACATTTTCCCGGCGTCGTTCCATTTCCCTTCTTCGTGCTAACTGTTGTTCGCGCCGGCGGGCTTTTTTATTTGTCGTAGTCGTTAAAGCCTCTACCGCTGCCCCTTTCTCTGCCAGTCCGTCAAGGTCAATTACACTCCAGCCAAGTGACTTTGCATGTTCGCCTCCGGTTTTAGCAATTATCCATGAGATCAGATAGTAGCCGAGAATTGATACGTATCCGGCAAGCAGTGCGATATTAACCGCGAGATAATAAGCAAAACGGCGTTGTCCGATGGTGGCGATTGCCATGATCAGCGTCCAGATGATAAGTGCAGTTTTCTCAGAGCTGCTACGTTTCGTCAAAGCCTGGTACAGCAGAATCAGCAGGCCGATTAAAGCCGCGGGAAGAGTAATATAGAAATTCAACCATGCCGGAGTATCGAATAAACCACTCCCTCCCGAGACCGGAGTGAAGATCGATTGAGCTTCAACTGTCGCCAGTAAGGTCTCATTCGGCCTGAAGATGTCGAATGCTGCCAGCATACTGTTGACCAGAGACTGGTTTACCAGATATAAGAGCCCGAAAGCCGCCAGACTGCCCACCACTACCGCCAGCGGAAAGAAGAACCGGTTGATATGGAATTTGACCATAAGATAGGAAACGATTCCCAATCCTAGAGGTATTAGTAGACCGACTAATAATGATGGGGGATAAAGAGACGACGGTACTACCGGCAGGAATATCAGGCTGATAAGGAATATCAGGATACCTGTTACCGCCAGGTACTCGGTGGAGTGTTTTCTTACGTGGTCGATGATGAACTGTGCGATAAAGAATACCGCAATCGCAAAGACCAGTAATAAAGCTCCCTGCCAGGCAAAGATATATAAGCCCAGGAAGATTCCACAGAGGATAGCATATATCGCCGGCCGGAGTATCTTGCCCCAATCAAGCCGTCTAATATCCAGAAATGTTATTGCCCGTATCCGTGCGGATTTTAAAGCCAAAATAAGAAAAAGCATGGCCGTGGTACTTAACAGAGTCTCCATCACATGCTGGTCGGAGAAACCCAGTATCGAGCGGCCTAGAAATTCTCCCGGTAGTACTGCCACCAGTGCTGCGGCAACAATGCCAGCCCAGTGACCGTGGCGTCCCCAGAGAACTCTTCCGATAAAATATACCGGTACTACTGTAAGTGCCCCGAGGATGGCGGGATAATAGACACCTAATACATCGACCATGTGTGGCGATGGCGAGCCAAGACCGAAGATCCACGCAACTGTGCCCAACAGCCATTGGAAAAATGAAGGCGTTATCTCGTAAAGCTGCCCGAATAACAGGTACGGATCAACTACGGGGAAATGTGGGAAATTATTCACCAGGCTTTGAATCAGGTGCATATGATAATAAGCATCATTTCCGGTAAAAGCTATACCATCCGAGGTGAATACGAAGCTATATGGAAGCAGCACCCTGATTAGCATGGCGATCCCGAAAATAAGGACCAGTTCCAGTATTGGTAATAGTTTCGGTAGTAATCCGCGAACCTTCACGGTCAATCTCCTGAACATAAATTAAGCCAATACGGTTACGCTTGGCACAACGGTTAGTATTGCATAATGCTGCCTTCTTATCAAGAGTGAATATCTGCAAGCTCGATTTTTCTAATATGAAAGATTGTCTTGACATCCAAAGCTGTGACCACTAAACTAAACTCAATCGGGACCGGAGGAAACCGTCATGATTTGTCCGGTGTGTAAAAACAGTATGCTTGTTATCGAGCGAGAGCGTATCGAACTCGATTATTGTAGTGATTGTGGCGGGATATGGTTCGACTCGGGTGAGCTTGAACTGTTGTTCTCGAGCCTGGGTGTAGCCGGGGCAGACACCTTTCTCAAGGGTATAATAGATAGTCCTGAGGAAAAAACAGATGAACACCTCAGGCGCTGCCCGATATGCTCCCGGAAAATGAAAAAAACAATGATTGGGACCGAATCGAGAGTCATCGTCGATGTCTGCCACCGGGGCGATGGCCTTTGGTTCGATGGCGGCGAGCTCGATACTCTGCTGGGTCAGGCTGAAAATAATTCCGTTAATAGTGTTGACGGAGGACGAAAATTGTCCGTCTTTTTAAGTGAACTCTTTCGCTCCCGTAACGCTGATAAGCAAGGCTAACAGGCAGCCGAAAAGGTTGTGCCTGAAGGAGGTTGATCTTTGGCATTATGGATTGTTCTCGGGATTATTGTTTTACTTATTGTGATTGGCATTGCAGTCATTGCCGGTATGTACAATACCCTGGTCAAGTTACGCAACCAGGTTAAAAATGCCTGGGCCCAGATTGACGTCCAGTTAAAACGGCGGTACGACCTGATCCCCAACCTTGTGGAAACGGTGAAGGGTTACCGTGATTTCGAGCGGGAAACCCTCGAAGCCGTTATCAAAGCCCGTAATGTCGCAATGCAGGCTTCATCCTCTGGGGCTGGTGCGGCCGAACAGGGGAAAGCTGAAGGCGAACTCAGTGGCGCTCTTGCTCGTTTAATGGTCGTCGTTGAACGCTACCCTGAATTAAAAGCTAACCAGAATTTTCTGGCACTCCAGGAAGAACTGACCTCAACCGAAAATAAGATAAGTTTTTCCCGACAGTACTACAATGACTCCGTTATGCGATATAACAACCAGACACAGGTGTTCCCTTCGAATATCATCGCCGGAATGTTCGGTTTTAAGGCTGGTGAATTTTTCGAAGTTACAGTAGAAGAAGAGCGGCAGGCTCCCAAGGTAAGTTTTAAGTAAAGATTGGTAATAAGATACCATGATTTGGGAGCAAATCCGTTCTAACCAGATGCGCACGACCTTACTGGTTGTGTTGATGGGCGTGCTTTTGGTCGCCCTCGGTTTCTTTGTCGGACTGATTTTTTTTGACAATGGGATACCGGGGGTGATCATCGCCGTCATCGTCTGGGGCATCATGAACTTAATTGCCCTCACCCAGGGTGATAGTATCGTATTGGCGATTGCCGGTGCCCGCAAGATAGAGAAGAAAGACCATCCAAAGCTTTTTAATGTCGTCGAGGAAATGACTATCGCCTCCGGACTGGAAAAACTGCCTGATATCTATATTATCGACGACCCTGCCCTAAATGCCTTTGCTACCGGCCGGGACGCCCGGCATGCCTCCGTCGCAATTACCTCCGGCTTGCTGCAAAGGCTGAACCGGGATGAACTGCAGGGTGTTATCGCTCATGAGATCGGCCACATCCGCAACCGGGATGTGCAACTGATGGTCATGTTGAGCATATTATTAGGTAGTATCGTCATTATCTCGTACTATGCTTCCCGGTTCCTGTTTTTTTCGGGTGCCGGCAGCAGGCGTAAAAGTTCATCCAGTGGCGGCGGCGGAGCGCAAATAATCGTCCTTGTGATCGGTTTGGTTCTGATGATTCTGGCACCGATTGCCGCTCAACTAATCTACTTTGCTGTTTCACGAAAACGGGAGTATTTGGCTGATGCTTCGTCTGCTCTATATACCCGTTACCCGGAAGGACTGGCCTCCGCCCTGGAAAAATTGGGTGCTTCCAATACTAAAGTTCAAAAAGCCAATCAGGCCACTGCACCCATGTATATCATCAACCCGCTGCAAAAGCAGTCGTTATCGGCGGATACCCTGACCAGTACACATCCCCCCCTCAACGAAAGGATCCGCGTTCTCCGAACCATGTCCGGGGCATCTTATGCAGAATATGATAAAGCTTACCGGACTGCTAAAGGTGGCGCCGGGGTTGTTCCCGCCTCGGGTTTGGCTGCCGCAACTGTCAGCCTTCGAGGAGCATCTACTGAAAACGGTCCGGTCGAGGACCTGCCCGGACGTATCGAGCGTACCCGAGAAACATCCGATGCTCTTTGGCAGATGAATGATTACCGGACGATAGATTGTGACTGTGGTACCCGCCTTCGGGTACCACCGAACTACCGGTCCTTGACGGTCCGGTGCCCGCATTGTGGACGTGTACATTCGGCCCCCCGCTAGTCCGCTGCATTGATTTCTGTTTTCTTCCACCTGCTGGAGAATCAGTAACAAAGGATAATGGACCTGCCGGGGATTTTAACACGTCATTTGGAGTATTAAGATAGTTAATCAGACAGGTATCAATCCGGTTCCGGATAACCAGCCCGGAAATAATCCGGCTGCGCGTAAAATTTCTACCTTTGCTTCCCTGTCAGTTCGGAATTTCCGCTTCCTACTGGGCGGCAGCATCCTGGCCAACTCCGGCCAGTGGATCCAACAGGTTACCATCAACTGGCTGGTTTATGACATTACCGGTTCCGGTACCCTGCTGGGCACTCTCAACCTGATCCAGTCTATCGCCTCGGTCGCGATGCTGCCTTCCGCCGGTATCATCATTGACCGTGCTAACCGGCGTCTGCTTATGATGTTTACCAGCGGCTGGATGTTCGTTATCACTATGGCCCTCGGGTTTATCCTTATTTTTAGCGGCGCCCACATCGGATATCTATTTGCCTTTGCTTTTCTGTGTGGTTTTGTTCAGAGCATCGACGGTACTCTCCGTCAGGTACTCGTTTTCGACCTTGTCCCGCGGGAACTCACCCCGAACGCAATGGCCCTTATCCAGACCGGTTGGAGTATTATGCGTTCCTTCGGCCCCAGCATCGGCAGCTTCCTAATGCTGTGGCTCGGCGCCGGCGGCAATCTGCTCGTCCAGTCAGGGGCTTATGTTCTCATTGCCCTCACTATCTTACAGATCCGATTCCCCAAAAGGGCTCCCGGTGTGGCCAAGGTTTCCCCGCTTCAGAATATCAAGGAAGGTATCCGCTTTATCGCAAAAGAAAAGATCACCCGTACTTTCATGCTCATGGGTTTCGTTTTACCCCTTTTCGTTATCCCTGTCTTCACCGTCCTCTCTCCTATTTATGCTAAAGACGTTTTTAAGGGTGGGGTCGATAACCTGGGTTATCTCATGTCGGCCGTCGGCTTCGGCGGTATCGCCGGTGGTATTGTCGTCGCTTCTTTGGGAAAGGTCGAACGCCGCGGCCTTATCCAGTTAGCTGCCCTTTTTCTGATGTCGATTTCTCTTATCGGTTTCGCCTGCTGCAATACCTTGTGGCCGGCTTTACTTCTCCTGAGCTGTGCCGGATTCTTCGAAGTGATTTTTCTGACTACCAACCAGACGCTGCTTCAGTTGTCTATCCCCGACCATATCCGCGGCCGGGTGACCAGCGTGATTAACTTGAATGCCGTTCTGATGCCTTTGGGCGGTATTGTGGCCGGCGGCGGTAACGACCTCTTTGGCGGGCCCAGACAGGTTACCATCATCCTTTGCGGGATTGCTGCTGTCATCTCGATTCTGGTGTTGATATTTTCGCCTACTGTCCGTAATTACCGGCTTAGCCAGTCCACTAAAAATCAGCCGGAAAAAGCATAGTGCAAGACCACCGGGAACGCCGGTTGAAAAGCTAATGTTTAAGCTGCAGGGTGAAATATCCGTTATTTTCCGCGGTATTTCCCAATACCATTCCCCACAGCATGCGACATCATGAAGAATATCTGTTTCCTCACATTTCGCAGGATAAGCGGTCCCTGCTCCATCCCCGGCGGGATGTATGCTCCGAAACTTTTGGTGATGATTTGCTTCTCCCCGCCGATCCAAAACTCCGCTTCGGCACACAGATCGGTGATATCTTCATAATTCATCGCATTCAAGACGAAAGATGTTCCAAAGGGGACGGTGTGAGTTTTCATGATTTCCTGACTCCCGTTCGCTTTGTTTCCCGGTAGTATCCAGAAAGTATCGCAGCCGAATTCACACCCGGGAATCACCTTTTCATCGATGAAAGCGATACCTCGGGTATATTTTGGATCCAGCGGCGACATAAAAGCCGCCCGCTGAGCATCTTTGCTATAGCCGTTCACGATGTACCGGGCATTCTTGAATTCGCCGGTTTTCCTCGGTGCCGGTACTTTCCGTTTTTCCCCTTCCGGTTCGTCTTTCTCCCGGGTATACATACCCGGCCCAGAAGTCCAATGGCAGACCGGTTTACCAGTCGTCTTGGCCCCCGGCCCCCGTGTCGGCATATGCATCATTCCGGCCGGGATATAAGCCACCCACGAGTCAGGCAAGGGTATTTCTTCATCACCAAGGATCAGCCCCATTCCACTGGTATCTTCCGGATGGTCCGGATCTGTCCCCCACCAGGACAGTAACTCCGGAAAGTCATGAACATGAGGGAACATCGGCTTGGCATTGCCGGCGAATTTGGACATCGCCTCGTCCGTCATCTGATGGGGATATGACGGCGGCCACACCCAGGTGGACTCACCGTAAAAGGCGCCCGGGATGATATCTTCGTCGATCCATAAAACATGTTCCATGCGTATACGCTGCCCCCGGGCGGCGATCTGGTCCCTTTCTTCCGGACTTGGTCCGGGCAGCATGTCCCGTTTGAATAATTTCGTGCAGATATACTTATCGTATTTTGCCATCGTAAAGTCCCTCCCTTATCGGTCCGGATCATTCCCGGTTTTCACAGGCGGTACCAGTCTAACGGGATTGGCTTTACAAGTCAAAATAAGGCGGTTTTACCAGCGAACCGAAGTGTTCGAACCGGATCTTCATTAATCTACGGTAGTATTTCGCAACGGCGTCATCCATATGCTATGTGACGTATTTCCATGTTAATTTACGCTTAAAATACAACCCTACATTCACTAATAACAACAAGGTCGGTACCTCGATTAACGGCCCGATCACCGCGGAAAAGGCCTGGCCGGAGGCAATGCCGAAGACGCCCACCGCTACCGCGATTGCTAACTCAAAGTTGTTGCCCGCCGCATGGAACGCAATGGTCACCGTTTGCGGGTAGTTGCCGCTGAGCCGCCGCCCCATCCAGAACGAGATGAACCACATAATAGCAAAATATATGACCAGGGGGATCGCTACTTTCACGACATCCAGCGGCAACCGGACGATGATCTCCCCTTTCAAGGAGAACATGACAATGATCGTGAAAAGAAGGGCAATCAAGGTTATCGGGCTGATTTTAGGGACAAATTTAGTTTCGTACCATTCTTTCCCTTTCGCCCTGATCAAAAGGTACCGGCTGATCATACCTCCGAAGAACGGAATCCCGAGGTAGATTAGTACACTTTGGGCTACATCCCATAATGAAACGTGTACTTCCATTCCGCGCAAGCCGAACAGCGGGGGCAGCACGGTGATGAAAATATATGCAAAGATAGAATAAAACACCATCTGGAAGATGGCATTAAAGGCTACCAGACCAGCAGAATATTCATTATCGCCCTGGGCTAATTCACACCACACAATTACCATGGCAATACAGCGGGCTAAGCCAATCAAGATCAAACCTACCATGTACTCCGGCATCGGCCAGATAAAACCGAGAAAGAGTAAAGCCAAGAGGAACATAATGATTGGGCCAATCACCCAGTTCTGCGTAAGTGAAAGTGCCAGTACTCTCCAGTTCCGGAAGAATTTTGGCAGTTCCTCATATTGAACCTTAGCTAGCGGTGGATACATCATGAGGATAAGACCGATGGCGATGGGGATCGAGGTCGTACCTACCGAAAGACGGTCAATAACATCGGCAATCGACGGAATAAAGTACCCCAGCCCTACCCCGATGACCATTGCCAGGACAATCCATAACGACAGAAAACGGTCCCAACCGAAAGGCGAGGTCCGCAGGTAGCCGGTATCTGATTACTCATCTTTACTTCCTTTATTGAAGCATTCTAGCTAAATCAGGTAAGTGAAAAGATATATCCCTACTCCGATCAGTATTACCCCGGCGATCCTCTTGGAGTAGGTTGAAAAATTAGCAATCCCTTTCGATGACAATACCTTCTGGGCAAACCCGGCTGAAATACCGGCACCAAGCACCAGCACCCAGTGTCCCAGGGCATATGCCAGCAGTAACCCAGCGCTGAAAAGGATATCCTGCTTGGCGGCGGCAAAGGTAAGTATTACTGCCAGTACCGGAGTAGCACAGGGAGAGGCAACAATCCCGAAAAATAGACCGAGCAGGAAAGCCCCCAAGAGGGCTTGTTTCTTCGGCATCAGCCGGGTGGACAGGCCGATATTCCAATTAAGTTTATCGTGGAATAATAAATATAGCCCAAGTAGGATGGCAACTGGCGGCAGGATATAGTTCCAAAACCGGCCGACATCGCCGAAAAGCCGACCCATCGCCCCGGCAATGATCCCAAGAATAGTGAAGGTGATAGTAAGTCCCAGAGTAAACATAAGCGAGTACTGAATGGCCTTTTTAGATGAACCTTCGGCATAGCCACCTACGTAACCAATCACAAGGGGGATCATGGCTAGGACACAGGGGCTGGCGCTCGTAACTATCCCTCCCAGAAAACAGGCCGGGAATGCCAGCCAGCCTTGGTTCTGCACTATCTCGCCAATAAAGTTGAATAATCCTTCCACTAATAAATCCCTGATTTGTTTAACTGGATAAGGATTTGATCACGAGCCCAGAAACCGACATGGCGGGTCAGTTCCTTCCCGTTGGCATCAAAGAGTATTTGTGTTGGTATCGCCATAATCTTATGCTGTTGCGTCAATTCCCTCTGTTCATATACTTCTACCAGGACGACATTCATCCTGCCGGAGTACTCAACAGATAGTTTCTCCAGGAGTGGTTTCATTTGCTTACAGGGTATGCAGGTACTCGAGCCAAATTCGGCTATAGTTGGTTTACCGTTTGCAAAGGCTTCCTGTAAGGAAATTGTGGTGAAGGATGAGGCCGTGCCCGATGTAGATTTACCGATTTCGACCAGTTGGATATCGAATATCAGATCCTGGCCGGCGAGCCGGTGGTTGGCATCCAGTTTTATCATGGTTTCCGATATTTCGGTAATCGTCACAATGACCGTATTCCCATCGGTCTGTGTCATTTGCAGTTGCATCCCGATTTCCGGTTCTATTCCCTCCGGCATTTCGCTGCGCTCAACTTCCAGTATCATGTCGTCGCTGCGGGGGCCGTAGGCTTTATCTACCGGGATATTGATAGTTTTGGATTCCCCCACTTTCATCCCGATGATTCCCTCTTCAAAACCCGGGATCATCTTGCCCTCGCCCAGCGTAAATTCCAGCGGGTCACTATCCTCGGATGTGTCGAATACGGTGCCGTCGGTTAGTCTTACCTGTATAGTGAACCTTGACGGTATCACCTTTCTTGGCCAATACTTCTCCCCTACATCCAGGCAGTACTATACCGACCATTAGGACCAACCCTAACAGAAATACTAAATTCCTTTTTAACATGGAAATGTTCCCTCGAAGTAATAGTTTAGTGTATTCTTACTTTTCAGCTTTAACTGTAACACTGAACATCCGCTGCATCTCGTTGTCGTTGCCGGTCTCGATGAAAAACTCGCGCTCGGCGATGACTTCCCCAGTAGCAAAACCAGCTTTGGCGATCTTATCCAGGTACTCTTTTTTGGGCAAGGCTCCGGAGATACAGGCCGACCAGGCATCTGCATTCTCCAGCATAACTGCCGGCAGCGGTTTTTCTGAGACGATGTCCGAAATCACCATCTTTCCGCGTTGGTTTCAATACACGAAATGCCTCTTTAAATACCTGCTCTTTATCCGGGGCCAGGTTGATGACACAATTACTCATTATCGTGTCAACCGTATTGTCTGCTACCGGGAGATTCTCGATATCGCCCAATCGGAATTCTACATTTTGATAACCCTTTTCTTGAGCCAGGGCATTTGCTTTCTTAACCATTGCCGGTGTCATGTCCACTCCTATCGCTTTCCCCGTCGGCCCTACTTTAATCGAAGCCAGAAAAACATCGATGCCCGCTCCCGATCCTAGATCGAGTACAGTCTCGCCCTGTTTTAATCCAGCGAAAGCCGCCGGATTACCGCAGCCCAGGCCGAGAACCGACTCCTGGGGTATCTGTGCCAGTTCTTCCTGGGTGTATCCGGCTAGAATAGCTTCCGCTGCCGGATCACTACCGCAGCCACAGCTACAACTATCCGTTGAACAGCAACTCTGTTCGTTTTGTTCCGCAATCTGTGAATATTGTTCCCTTACTGCCTGTTTGATTTCGTTTTCTTTCATCAGACCGCTTTACTCCTTAGTCTGGTTTTTTAAGAATGTCCTTAATTTTTTTAGGTATATTCTATTCAATTGTCTCATTATTTCTCCTTTAGCCTTTTCCTTCCGTATCCTCCGCGCCCAATCCTCGGTTTCGATGAAACTGCTCCCACGATAATCATCCGCCGGCCCTCGATGACTACCGAGTAATCGTTCTGATATCCTAATCCGGAAGGCCATTTCCTTACCTTTGGGATTATATGCCGCCCCTGCAATTGCTTTACTTAATTTTGACATTGCAAAGTCAATTTCATTAGCTAATTCGATGACCGCCCGGGTCACCCCTTTACCTCCCCCTCACTCTCACCGCCCGTCGCCGATGATGATGGTGATCTTATTTTCTGAGAACAGGATCGTCCTTTTCATCCTTTTTCTTTACCGGATTGCTCTTTTTCAGGCAGTTTGTCTTTTGTTTTTCAGCCGCAGGACGCTTTCCGGTATTTCCTTCATATATTCCTCGGAAGCGCAGTTGAGCATCATCTTTTCCACTTCCCTTAAACGCCAAGAGGGTCGCGACCAGGACGGAATACCAGTTGTCCTGCCCTAGACGGCCGTTATTATCGACTCTGGGATCCAGTTATGGATTGCAGCTCCTATGCCAACTCCCAGCACAACGTACAACCATACCCTCTTCACGATGTCTCGTAACTGAGCCCTCGCGAAAATGATCCGGTCTCGCATGGTCATTTTCTCTTGATGGGCTTCCAACTCTCCACTACCGAAGACGAACGGTTCAACATACTTTTCCAGTTTAAGCTTGCTAATAGCCGTTCCTGCAACCACAGCCAACATGACACCGACGACAACATAGGCCAATGCAATAGACCAGTTAAAAATGCTGGCAAGTAAAAGTACGGATGCCAGGTCGACAAGAGGTGAAGATACGAGAAAAGAAAAGGTTACTCCAATCGGTAGTCCTGCTCTTGTGAAGCCAATGAAGAGGGGAATGGACGAGCAGGAACAAAATGGAGTCACTGTCCCGAGCAGGGCTCCCAGTATATTCCCTCCAACACCCTTAAATCTTCCCAGAATTTTCCTGGATCTCTCCGGTGGAAAGTAGCTTTGGATGTACGATATTACGAAAATGAGGACCGAGAGAAGGATAAATATCTTCACGACATCATATATAAAAAATTGGATAGATCCCCCGAGCTGGCCTTCAACGTCCAGCTTAAATACGTTATTTACGAGCCAGGTGACCGCATTACTCAGCCATTCCATTCTCAGTAACTGATTGTTGAACCATTCAAAGATAAACATATTGTCTGTTGCTCTGGTTTTTTATGTTACCCCCTAAACTCTGGAAACCTTGGCTGCCAATTGCTCCTTGCACCCACCGGTTACACAAGCCGGCCCGATCCTCTCGGCTTTTTTTAACCTCTCGATGTCTTCTTGGGTAACCTTGTTACTGGTAAGGGCACTTCGAATACCTTTAGAATTTCGTTAACGTATGTCTGCTCAGGCTCGGTTTCATTGAATACCGTGCCCACCGTCCCTCCTTTCTCATTTGCAACAAACCGACATCATAAAGGGAACTCAAAGCCGTGATGCCTTTGATTGTGATATCCCCATCACCTGCATCACCTCACACACACAGCACTCTCTTTCCTGGATCAGGTTCAGTACCCGTAAACGCGACTCATCTGATAGCACTTTCATCAGTTTGATGGTTTCTCTCATCTCGGCCACCCCTATATATGCATATCATTGCATATATGCATACGATAATTTAACAAAGCGGTCGTTGTCAACTACAGGGTGTTCTGCCTGACTTAAAGTACTGTTCTTCCGGTTGTCCACCGAAAGTACCGGATTTGCCTTTTCGTCTTGATGGGTTATAATGTCCCCAACGCTTCAATGATGTAACTGTGGAGGTTGGCTTACGATGCAGTGGTGGAGCTGGCTGCTCATAGTTGTCCTCATCGGGTTGATCGTCCTTTACTTCGTACTGCGCCGACGAAGTTAGGTATCATCAGTCCAGGCGGGTTTCCTTGCCGGATCCCGGGAGGCTTTTAGTTTTTTCCCGTCGGGTCTATCTTCCGTCTATTTCTGCTTTTCACAGGCGGCTTCTTATCCTCTTACCACCGGTGTAATTTCTTTTCCGCTTGTTTCATAGTGTGGTTGATCGCCCATTTGGAGATACGGCCTTTGGCCAGTTTCTGTTCCAGTGACAGCCGGTCGTATACCGTCCGTATCCGGTGTACATGTTCGTCCTTCATTTCCAGGGCACATAATACCACATATTCAATGTATTCTCCGTTCCTCCTGAAGGCGATGGAGTGTTCGATAAAAGCCCGGGTTCCTGTCACCACGGTCCCGTTGCCGCATTCTTTGATCTTCATCTCGCTGGCCTGGCTGAACAACCATTCCAGATATCTTTTCATACTTGCTTTGCCGGTAAATGTTCCTTCCGGGCTTATCCAAACGCTGTCTTCGGTAAAACAGGACAATACCTGCTCAATATGTTTTAGTTCCAACGATTTCAGGAATTCTCTGGCAACTGATTCTACTATCTCTTCAGCCGTGTTCAATACTTATCCTCCGGATCAACGATGTCTGTCATCGACTTCGTCCCGCCTGCAATCTTGACCTGTTTTGGTTTGGGTGACAACAGTCTATCTTTCCGGTACCTTCCCCTCAATAGCCCGCGCCTGTTTTTTCATAGGAAATTAGTACTACTTCATCGTATGCGCGTGATTGCTCAGCCTCATGGTTTTATAGGGAAGATATCCCTTCTTTATAATTATACTCTTAGGGCCTGGTACTTACCCTGGGATGAGGTACGGGACAAATTCCCTCACCGAAACGTTACCCGGAATTAACCTGCTTTGCGACAAATATCACATTCCCTGCCCCGGTTAGCCGCTACAATCAGTAACAATAAACAGTGTGTGGAGAGAGGTACAAAAATGTTTACCGTTACGGATAAAGCTAAGTTCAAGATCCAGGAAACCCTCGGCCGCAGCCAGGGAAAGTTTGTTCGCCTTTACCTTCAGGGGATGGGCTGAAACGGCCCCCGCATCGGGTTGGCTCTGGATGAGCCAAAAGACAACGAACAGCCGGTTCAAATCAACGGCATCGATTTCCTGGTTGCCGAAGGTGCCGAACCCTGGGTTGACGGCGCCACTGTAGACTACATTAAGAACTGGTATAAGGAAGGATTCACAATCACCGGCGGTTCCGGTGATTGTTAACTGATACCCCTCCTTTCTAATCTTTTCTCTCCGGGGCGGGATTTCGAATCCCGCCCCTTTTTTCATGCAATCGGCCTCTACTGCAGCCGCGTCTGTTTTATGTTAGAATATCGCCGACTGTCCGGTAGTCTGTTTTTTTTTGATACGGATTTCGGACTTCTTGCTTCGGATTTTATTATGGGGAGGTTGACATGGACCTGGGATTCAAAGATAAGGTGGCCTTAATTACCGGCGCCGGCAGTCAGATCGGCTTCGGTAAAGAGATCGCCCTGCTCTTCGCAAAAGAAGGTTGTGCCAAGATCGCCGTGACCGATATAAATGAAGTTGATGTCCGCCAAACCGCCGCCGCCGTCGAAAAAACAGGCGCTGCCGCTCTCGCCGTCAAGGCTGATATCACCAAGAAAGACGAGGTTGCCGCCTTGGCTGGTAAAGTCCTCACCGCCTTCGGTAAAATCGATATCCTGTGTAATGTCGCCGGGGCCATCCTCCACAAGGACAACATCCCCCTCGACGAACAGGACGAGGCCGTCTGGGCGCGGCAGATCGAACTAAATCTCTTCGGCACCATGAAGCTGACCCGGGCGGTCCTCCCTTACATGCGGAAGCAGAAATACGGCGCCATCGTGAATATCGGCTCCGGCAGCACCCACCAGTATGTAATGGGTGTGGGCATGTACGCCATGTCTAAATATGCCATCGACCTTTTTACGAAGCAACTAGCCATGGTCGAAGCCAAGAACGGCATCCGGGTCAACTGCGTTGCTCCCGGCCCCGCCAACACCAATTTCGGCGCCGTCCTGCGCGAAGGCCAACCCCCGCAGACGGAGGAACAGCGCAAATCCGGCCGCGAAGCCATGGCCAGGGCAATGCCCCTGGGCCGTATCGGCACCCCGGCCGATATCGCCTACGCTGCTGCCTTCCTGGCATCGGACGTCACCGGTTATGTCACCGGCCAGGTCTTCCATGTTTCCGGCGGGTCGGTTATGTAGCAATATAGAACCGCTCATAGCCCGAGAGGCATCCCGATAGATACGGGACAAGTACCGCGAACGGTTTTTATTGATTATGTATCTACTAAGGAGGAAATCATGAAGATAACCAAGGTTGAATGTTTTCCCATCTCGTTCCCCCGCCGTATCCCCGGCGTCGAACCCAAGAAAGGCGAGCCCGGCATGCCCAGTTTGTTTGTGAAGGTCCATACCGATGAAGGCATCGTCGGCATGGGCGAGACCGGCCACATCGCCATGGACTATATCGGCAGCACCCAAGATGCTCTTGTCGGCATCATCGTCAACTGCCTCGCCCCCAAGATACTCCTCGGCGAAGACCCCTTCAATATCGACCGCATCATGGCCAAGGTAGACCTCGAGACCCGTAATAACAACCAGGCCGTCGATGTCATCGACTCCTGCCTGTATGACATCATGGGCAAGAAGCTCGGTGTCCCCGTTTACCAGCTTATCGGCGGCCGGTGCACCCCCAAGATCCCTCTCAGCCTGGTCATAGCCGGCGGCACCCCGGAAGCCCTGGCCAAGCGAGCCAAGGAATGCCTCGATGCCGGCTTCGCCAGCGTCAAACTGAAGGTCGGCCATATGTCGAAGACCACCGTCGCCCAGGACGTGGCCAACATCAAAGCCATCCGTGAGGCCATCGGCTACGATGCCCGCCTGGCAATCGATGCCAACGGCGGCTGGGACTACTTCGAAGCCCTCACCGCCCTGCGCAAGATGGAAAAATATGATTTATTGATGTGCGAACAGCCTCTTCCCTGGTACGATATCGACGGCATGGCCCGCCTTCGCCAGAAGGTCGGTACCCCCATCTGCGCCGACGAATCCGCCCAGGAACTCGCCAACCTCCTCGATATCATCGAGAAGAAGGCTGCCGATATGCTCTTTATCAAGCTGGCGAAGGTCGGCGGCATCTGCAAAGCCCTCAAGTGGGTCGCCCTCGCCCAGGCGGCCGATATGCCTGTCATGTGCGGCTGTATGGGCGGTTCCGGCTTCGAGGCGGCGCACCAGGGCCATTTCCTCGCGGCCAGCGCCTGGATGGGCCGCTTCGAGCAGGAAAACCTGGGCCCGATGCTCATCCATAACACCTTCAACACCCGCAAGCCGAAGATCACTGACGACCTTTCGCTCAACGTGCCGCATTACGAAGGCGGCTACCTCCACGTGCCGGAAGGCCCGGGCCTCGGTGTCGACCTGAATGAGCCGGTGCTCAAGAAGCTGCTGACCCCGGGTAAAAAACCGGTAGTTGTGAGTTAACTAAACGGGAGGAAAAGGAATGGGTAAATACGATCAATATATCACCAATCCCCCCCACATCCAGATCCACGCCGAGTCGGACGGCCACCAAGTCTTCGACGGCCTTTTCGTGCGCCATCACCAACTCGGCTTCAACATGTCCATGGGGCACCAGTTCGTGACGAAGCCTTTTGTCTCGAACAACCCCTGCCACACTCACAACTTCCAGGAATTCCTGGCCTGGTACGGCGGCAACCCCAACAACCCTGAAGAATTCGGTGCCGAGGTCGTCCTGTATATGGGGCCCGACCTCGAAAAATACGTGTTCACCAAACCCACCATGGTCTCCATCCCCCCCTTCTTCCCCCACTGCCCCATGGAGGTGCGCAACGTACGCAGCCCCATCATCCAGATCGAGATCATGCTTGTCGGCGAAGGCGGCACCCGAGAACCATTCTTCGAGGCTGATAAAGGGAAGCCCCATTAATAAATAAGATTTCTCAGGTTTTTAAAAAGGGGGCGTTCGACGGAACGGCCCCCTCTGTTCATACGTTCGACAGGCTAAGTATGAGCGGAGGCTATGGTTATCCATCTATTATGATGTATTTTAATATTCCGATTTTGTTACTTCTTTCTTTCTCTTAACCGGGCTTCCCGCCGCCCCTTCGCTTCCAAATTCCGCCGCTTGTCTTCGTCCGTCTCCGGTATCAACGGCGGCACGGGCTTGGGCCGCCCGTCCCGGTCCAGGGCTACGAAAGTCAGGTATGCCGAGGCGGTATGCCGGACCTCACCGGTGAACACGTTCTCCGCTTCCACCCGCACCCCCAGCTCCATCGACGTCGTTCCGGCATAATTCATGCTGGCCTTAAAGGTCACCAGGTCGCCCACGTAGACCGGGTGGTGAAAATCCAGGCGGTCGATCGAGGCTGTCACCGTATTCGACCGCGTATGCCGGTTAGCTACCAGCCCCGCCGTGGTATCGATCAGCTTCATGATAACCCCGCCGTGTACATTCCCCGCCAGATTGATATCTTGCGGCGTCATCATCTGCGACATCACCAACTGGCTCTCTTTAACCGTCTTACCGTCCATTTACGTTTCTCTTCCCTTTCTGGCTGTCCCCGTTCCAGTGATTAAAGTAATAACCATCATACCATGCTGCCGGGCATTGCCGTGGTAAATATTTGCCCTGTCTGCCAGGGCATGCCGTACGCTTACTCTTTATCAACAACCCGGTCATGCTGAGTCCGACGGGCTTAACGATGAGCGGGTGTTTATCCCTGATATGCCTTACTTAAGGCATCGATATCGAACTTACCCATCTTCAGAAAGGCCTCCGTCACCCGGCCGACCTTCTCTTTATCCGGGTCCCGCAACATCTCGCTCAGCACATCGGGGACCACCTGCCAGGAAACGCCGAAGCGGTCCTTGAGCCAGCCGCACCGGCCGGCCTGTCCGCCCCCCATTGTCAGACGTTCCCAGAAGCGGTCGATCTCCGCCTGAGTCCGGCAGCGCACCAGCAGGGAGATAGCCTCAGTGAAATTAAAGCGGTGGTCGTATGCCGAGTCCATGGCAGCGAATTCCAGCCCCTCCAGGGTAAAAGCGGCGTGCTTAATGGTGCCGGCGGCGTCCGGTCCCTCGCCATTATCATAGCGCAGGATGTCGCCTACCTTTGCCCGGGGGAATACCGAGGTATAAAGCTCGATCGCTGCCTCGGCTTTGCCGCACTGGGCACCTACATACATCAGAGTGGGGGTGATCTTCTGCCGGAACTCTCCGCCGCCTATGTACATCAACTGCCAGGACAAGCCGTACTTGTCCTGAACCCAGGCGTATTTCTCGCTGAAGGGGTATTTATCCAGGGCCATCAGGGCGGCACCCCCGGTGATCAGGCCGCTGTAGGTCGACACCACTTCCTCGATGGAACTAAAGGAAACCAGGAAGGAGATGGCCGGGGTGAATTTAGCAGCCGGGCCGCCGTTCAAGCCGATGAAGTTGAAACCGCCGATATCGAATTCCACCACGTCTGCGGGCCCCACCCGGGTAATGCGGTCGATTTTCCCGCTCTTGAAAACGTAGGTATAGAATACCGCCGCTTCCTGGGCTTCGTGGTCGAACCATAAATACGGTATTACTTTCTGTTCACTGGTGGTCATGACCTTCCTCCTGCCGTCGTTTTTACCCGGGTCCCGGTAGCACACGGCATCCTGATGGTATTATTCTAATAAAAATAGCTGCGCCACACAAAACAGCTGGTAAACTAACCTTCTCCAGTAATCTGGAGAAGGGACTCTATGCTCAATGCAATCTATATATATCCTGGTATAACAAGCGTTCCGCCTGTTTTAACCCCTCTATATCTCCCCTTGAAAAGGGGGAGAGGAACGCCAGCGTCCCGATTCATACGGATTTAAGAGATAAGGAAAATCCGTACTCATGCGGGATGATTTGACGGAAAATACCTATGGCAAATCAAAACAACCTGAAGCTAGTTTACACGGTTTGTTGAAACAACCTCAGGCACGATTTGAAGCCAAAGACGAAAATTCCAAATCCCAAGCTCAAAATCCTAAGTAAATCCCAAGTATAAACTATTAAATATATAGAAAGGTTACGAAACATCTCATTCCCAAGAAGGTTCCAACATCGTGTTGGCGGAATCTAGAACCATGACTATAAACGAACATCTGGACGCCCGATCGAGTCGGGTGTGGAGTGACAAAAATGTATTTATCAAACCAACACCTCGCTAATCTTACTTATATTACACAAATCAGCCGGGAAAACAGAAGTTCCGATATCATAGCACGGGTGTTCAGTATTGTCAAGGGGTAAAAAGCCTTTTCCGAATAACCAACTATATAGCAAAAGTACGTATTGACATCTTCCAATAAGAAGTGTACTATACTAGACAATTCTGCCCAGACAGGTCAATAATCGACTTTATTCGGGTAATGGATATACAGGACAGGTGAATATCAGTTGCACGAGATCATTTTTTAGAGACGTCCCCATAGATATGGTCCAGTGTATTCATACAAGTTAGCAAAGGAAAGAACGCTACCCGTCCAGAGAAGGGGGAAAGATAGATTGCTTGAACTAATGACGCTGGAAGAAGTAGCCGAATATTTAAGGGTGACGAAAAAGACGGTATACCGGCTGCTGGAGAGGCGGCGCATACCAGCGACCAAAGTCGGGCATCAGTACCGGTTTGATAAGACGATGATCGATGACTGGCTGAAGCAAAATACCACCGGCAGACAAGCAAACATCCTGGTGGTTGACGATGAGGAAACGATCGGGGCCTTATTTAAAGAGACCCTGGAAGAACTGGGACATACGGTAACCATTACCAACGATTCCTTAAGAGGATTTGAGTTAGCGAAGGAAAGAAGTTATAACCTGGTCTTCCTCGACCTTAAGATGCCCGGCTTCGACGGTGCCGAATTTTTCAAGCAGATAAGGGAAATCAAGCCCGATCTACCGGTGACGATAATCACCGGATATCCGGACAGCGACCTGATGATGAAAGCCCTATCGATCGGCCCTTTCGGGGTGATCAAGAAACCATTCACCAGCCAGGAAATCATCACCGTGATAAATACGTACCTGAATGCAAAATAACCGGGCTGGTAATACGGCGCGGCAACACCGGAGACAAAATCCGGTAAAAATAAAAATGGTAAGGAGTGAAAAATGGCATCGAAAGCATTACAGGAACTGATCAAGGAGGCCTTCAGGGATGAAAAGACCAAGCAAGAATTCCGAACTAATCCTGAAAATGTACTGGCCCGGTATTCATTGAGCGGACCGGAAAAAAGGGCTGTTTTAGCGGCGAATACGAATTTGGGGCTGGCAACCAGCGGTTCAGCCAGCGTAGAAAGTACGATAGAAGCGCTTGATTACTGGATGTAACCCGTGGCCGAGGTTTATTTACGCAAATGTCGCAGGAATCACAGAGTGAACTTGTAGAAAAAGAGATCGAGGCCAACTTAGCTGCTTTGCCCGAGACAGCCGAATTAGCTCAATTCATCAAGGAAGCTCTGGCCCGGACGACCGGCCGGTTATCCGGGAGGGAAAACAAAGGAAGCCGGCCATGGCTGTTATTGCCTTTGATAGTATGTGAATCCGTCTCCGGGGAATACGAACCGGCAGTCCCGGTAGCGGCCGCTTTGCATTTTTCCAAAGCGGCCGCAGAACTATTCGACGATATCGAAGACCAGGATACAGCCAGGGCTTTGTATTTGGAGTGGGGGCTGCCAATTGCTACCAACATTGCCACGACGATGCTGATCCTGTCGGAGAAGGCAATCACCGATTTACAGGCTAGAGGCATCCCCGACCATAAAATCGTGCACATCATAGACAAAATAAATTCCTTTCACTGCCACACCTGTACAGGCCAACACCGGGACTTGAGCATATCTCCAGGGACGGTAATAACCGAGGAAGACTATCTCAGCATCGCAGGGATGAAATCAGCTTCACAGATAGAGTGTGCCTGTTATGCCGGGGCGTACCTGGCGACAGACGACGAAATGAAGATAAAAGCCTTCGCCCGATTCGGCTACAACCTCGGCATGGCTATACAGATCGCCAACGATATCAAAGGCATCGCAGAAGGCATCGATATCGTTAAACGCAAAATAACGCTACCGGTAATCTACGGTTTGACGCAAACAGAAGGAGAAGACTTAAGCCGCTTAACGGCAACGTACAGGAAGTATACCGGGGCAGCGGCGGACCCGGTAGAGATAAAAGACATCTTTTTCAGGACGGGCGCCATTTATTATGCCACAGTGAAAATAGAAATGTATAAGCAGGCGGCGGTTGATGCCTTAGCTGCCGTTGAGGAAGGTGGAGTGAATACACAACAACTCAAGGAATTGCTTGACTAATAATTAAGGCAACTTAACCGGTTTAAAGAAGAATTCAGATAAACAAAAATACCATGCAGAGACGATTATTAAACGGGACCTTATTTGCGGGCACAGCCTGGTCTTGATCCTCTCACTTTTCTTTTTTATCAGCAGCATCGAACGTGCACCAATGGCGGTGGTCCTCACATTTAAAGACCAAGAATGGGAAGCGACGATGGTCGACCCCAATGGCCTGGCCTACCGGTGCGGGGTACGAGCGGGTGATATACCAACCTCCGTAAATGAGCAACCAGCGGCAACCTTTCTGGAAAAGTACGAGAAGACAGGAATAGTCTTCGGCAACCTGATATACGATTTGACGGCGACCGATAAAGACGGGGTAGAAAAAAGAGCCGATATCAGGAGTTTCTCCACCGTCCCCGGTTCGATCATCGAACAAAGCGTTTACCTGGTGATTTCGATAATCTTCTGTACGGTGGGATTTTATGTATACCTGAAAAAACCCGGGCACCAGGCCGCCCTGATCCTTTTCCTATGCGGCCCGATATTTACGCTGGCCTTAATCACAAACGCTGCAGCAAATAGAGCAGTACCTTTAGCAATGGAAATAGCAATCCCGGCGATGATAACCGGACCCTGGCTGCTGGTACGTTTCTTCCTCATTCTACCGGAAGAGCGGGCCTGGTTGCGCCGCAGTCCCTGGTTATTACTAATTTATTTGCTGCCGGCGATAACCCTGATATTTTTCCCTATCATCGGTTATGACAACGGACAACCGCTGCCGGCGTTCCGTACTTTCCGGTTAATCGAGATAAGCATGGCATTTACGGCGATAGTGATCATTGCGATATACAACTATACCAAGGCGGTTTCGCCGCAAACCCGCCAGCAAATGAAGATAATCCTGGTGAGTTGCATCGCGGCTATCATCCCTATCCTCCTCTTCAATATCCTGCCGCAGACCATCTGGCGACAGCCGGCGATACCGCCGGCTTCAGTTTTCTATGTTTCGCCTTTATTCCCATCGGGATGGGTTATGCGGTAGCAACCCAGAAGTTGATGGACATCGACGTGGTGGTAAGGCGCAGGCATCATCTACGGGTTGATATCTTTACTGACAGCCATCATCTTCGCGGCAACGATCCTGATCATCGAAGCCTTCCCGGACACGATCACGCTCCCGCAAAAATTCCTGATCGCCCTGGGACTGGGTATCATTGCCGTGACGCTGTTCGGGCCGGTAAAAAAGGCGTTTGAAAAACTGGTCGACCGGCTTTTTTATAAAGACAGGTATGATTACCGGCAAGTGATACAGTCGTTCAATATAGCATTGAATACAGCCAAGGATTTTTACGATATCAACCGTATTATCGTATCCACTTATAGGCAAAGATTGAATCTCAACAGCGCCTGCTTATTCGTTACGGCGAAGGACGGCAAACTCAAGACAGGGGCAGCGCAAGGCATCTTCAGTGAGCCGGTAAGGCAAGCCGGCTTGATTAGCAGGTTAACCGTGGAAAGACAAAACAACCTGAAAATGTTCCCCAACCCCAGTCCGGGCATCGACCCGGAAGTGGCATTTATCGTACGCCTGGAGACCGAAGGCCAAGAACAAGGTTTGTTATGCCTTTCATATAAAGCGACAAAACAAAGTTTTTCTGCCGACGACCTTTACCTGATCCAGGAAATGGCTTCGGTAGCGGCGATTATTCTACGCAGTGCGGCACTGGTCACGCGATGTCAGCGCCCGGGACACCTTTGTCTCGATCGCCTCACATGAACTTAAAACACCTTTAACGTCGGTGATCGCTTATGCGGACCTGTTAACACGCCGTGAATTACCGGAGGAAAAAGAAAAACGCTGGGCTAAACAAATCCTGGAAAGCGGACGGAGATATACCGAAATCATCGACGACCTGTTAAATGTATCCAGAATCCAGTCCGGCCAAATGGTGATGAAACTTACCAGGGTACAACCTGTCGAGATACTAAACGAAGAAATTATGCTGGCACGGGAAAGCAGTGACAAACATGAATTCCAACTGAAGATAAACGGAGACCTTCCGGAAATATGGGCGGACCGGGACAAATTCGGACAGGTCATCTGGAACCTGCTGAGCAATGCCATAAAATACAGCCCGAAAGGAGGGCAAATCGACCTTACGGCGTTAGCGGACCCCAGGAACGGCAGGTAGTCATAAGTGTCGCCGACCACGGAATGGGAATCAGCCCGGCCGACAGCGAAGCATTATTCACGACATTCCACCGGGTACACCGGCCGGAGACGATCGGCATCAAAGGGGCGGGGCTGGGTTTATATATCGTGAAAGTATTTACGGAGGCGATGGGGGGAAGAGTGTGGCTGGAAAGCGAGTTAGATAAAGGAACGACTTTTTATATTGCCTTACCGGTAAATACCGAAGACGCAGACAACAATACCGGTGAAACAGGCGTAAAAGGAAACCGAAAAAACACGAACAGTACTTTTAATGCATTTACAGCGAAAGAGGTACAAGCTAATATAACGATAACAAAGGACGAATGATACCGTAACGAAGTATTGATAGGAAGACAGCCATGATTAAGCAAGCAAATATTCTCGTAGTGGACGATGAAGAAGCTATCAGAGAAGCAATCAAAGACAGCCTTTCCGATCTGGGATTAGAATCTTATTTCAAGCCGCTGACGGAAATGAAGCGCTTAACATAATAACAAAATTTACTCCCGATTTGATCTTGCTTGACATTATTATGCCAGGAATGAGTGGTTATCAATTACTTGGTCGATTCCAAAAATACTAGATATTCCCGTAATTATTTTAAGTGCTAGAACAGATATAGTCGATAAAGTAGAAGCCTTCGAACTTGGAGCGGATGATTATATCCCTAAACCTTTTATTATCGAAGAGTTAAGGGCACGAGTTCAGG
>CAVUCA010000006.1:0-341426 GCA_963739865.1 uncultured Chloroflexia bacterium | reverse complement strand
CGGATTTCCCGTCTATTTAGTAAATGCCATACGATACATATTTTGGCTACAGAACCCGGAGAATATGACCAGCTAATACAGCATAATTTATGGTTGCACACGCTCCCTGACGATCATACATCATATCAGGGAGCTATTGATACACTTCGTCATTGGGATGTATGGAATGAAACCCCCACTGCAGTCAAAGATTTTTTACAGCGTGCCGATCCTGCTTTCGCTCCTGTCAGGTCTGATGAATTTAGAAAAATGTCTTTTCGCATCTTTGGTGTCATGCCCGGATATCGTCACACCGCCAAATTATTTCCCGCTATTGACAAGGCCAAAGAGTTAGGTTTCCATACTTTTATTCTCGCTCAGAAGATGCTATGGGAATCGAAGCCAGTCAAGCCGGTAAATTCATCGCTGCTATGACACGCTCTATTGAGAGGATAGGGCAGCCATTTGAACCACCTTGTGCCATCTTCTCTGCCGGTGAGATGGTCGTTACCGCAGGTAAAGAGCATGGTATCGGCGGCCGGAACCAGGAATTCGTCCTATCTGCTGCTCAAGGTATTTCCGGCAGTAAAAATACTGTAATTGCCTCAGTCGACACGGATGGGACCGACGGCCCTGGGTTTCAATTTGCTAATCTTCTCGAAGGAATACCAAATTGTCTCGCCGGTGGTATTGTCGATGGAAATACGGTTGATGAGGCAAAGCAATTAGGCATTGATATAGGAGAGACATTAAGGAAACACGATACTTCGCTGGCTCTTTGGACATTAAAAAACGAAATTTTGGCTACACCTAATATCAGTTTGAATGATTTAACGGTTGTCCTGGTTACCAGTCGTATTTAGCCTTATTTTAATAACAACTCACTTCAGTAATAAATATTTACATATAAATGTATTCAAGCTATCCTGGAGATTATTATGTTGATCAAGAATCGGAATACTCTGCTTTCTCACGGAAATATCAAAGGGAGAAAGTTGGTTATTGATATCTTAGAGGCTGGAATTACGGCTGCTGATCCTTACCAGGCTACTAAAAAAAAATCTGTTGCACCTCGACGGCGACCGCCTGGAAGTCGGTCATCCTGATTATTCTGATCCGCCGGGACAAGGCCCGCAGGTATTCGATCTGCGCAAGATAAATAATATATTTATTGTTGGCGGCGGTAAAGCAGTACAGCGGGAAGCTTTAGCTTTTGAAGAAATCATTGGCAACCGTATCACAGCCGGCCATATCAATATCAAAAAGGGCGAAGAAATAATCCTAAAACATATCGGGGTTACCCTGGCCGGGCATCCCCTTCCCGACAACGATAAAGTGTCTCCGGAGCCGTAAAAATAGTAGAAATTATGCACCAGGCGAAAGAAGGCGACCTGGTATTTTGGCTGCAATCCGGTGGCGGGACAGCTTTGCTGGCTTTGCCGGCAGAAGGTATTACCCTGGATGACTTGTTACAGGTATATCGAATCTTGACATATTTTGGTGCCGGAGCTAGTATGCCGGAAGCCAACGCAGTACGAAACCTTATCGCCATACTCAACATGCAGGAGACCAAATTCGTTACCGGAGCTACCCTGATACGATTTATTGCAACGGAAATACCCTTGCGTTTACGTACCCATGCTTTTGGACTGACCCCCTCTTCACAAGGTGCTTTTGAAAAGAGAGCTATCGGGGTTCTTAATAAGACCAGGTTTGGAACGGTACCGAAATCCGTACGCAGATTCTTAATTAAAGCTAGCCTATAACCTGCCACCCACACAAGCAGATATCGAACGTCGGCCGTATTTTATCTATCGTGTTATCGGGCCGGAAAGGATGTTGTCTGCCGCACAATCTCGGGCGTCTGAACTCGGCCTTAATACCGGAATCATCTACTAGTCTGAACGATGTCGAGGCAAAGTCGACTGGGGAAATATGCGCTGATATCGCTCAGGAAGCAGAATATTTCGGCCGTCCGCTTCTAAACCTCCCTGTGTCTTTATGTTGCGAGGAGAGGTGACCGTGGCTACAGGTCAGGAAAAAGGTATCGGAGGAAGGAACCAGGAATTTGTTTTATCCGCTTCTCCTCGTATCGCTGGAGACAAAAAAATCGTTATTGGTTCAGTCGATTCTGACGGTACTGACGGCCCGACTGATATTGCTGGAGGTATTGTTGATGGAACCAGTTTAGAAAGTATCACCGAAGCTGGTTTTAACATAAACGAAGAACTCCGTCATCATAACTCCAGCCCGGTTCTACAGGCTATAAGTGATGCAGTCATCATGGGAAACACCGGAACAAACCTTAGGGATCTCCGGATAATATATATGTCGGTGAATGACCTGCCACTTCACATACTCAACATATTTTTGTTACATATCGAAACCGCTACTTTAATGGCTTCGGCCAAGCTATCTGGATTCGCTTTTCCCTGCCATGCAATATCAAAAGCTGTACCATGATCAACTGATGTTCTGATAAAGGGCAAACCTAAAGCCACACTGATGCTTTTCTCGAATCCATGTACCTTTACAGGAATATGGCCTTGATCATGATACATTGGCCAAGACAACATCGAATTCTCCGTTTATCGCTCGGACAAATATCGAATCCGCAGGGTAAGGACCTCGGCATCAATCCCTTTTTCCCGGGCCTCATTAATTGCCGGGATTATTTCTATTATTTCTTCCTTCCCTAATAAACCACCCTCTCCGCTATGCGGGTTTAAGGAAGCAACACCGATTCTTGGTTTTTTAAAACCCCATTTGATAAATGAATCATTAGTCAATCAACGGCTTTGGATAATATAGTTTCCTTTTTAACCATCATACAAGCTTGTAACAGGGAATAATGTGTTGTTAAGTGCACGGCCCTTAACTTGCCTGAAATAAGCATCGTGGCATATTCCTTTGCTCCAGTTAAGTGCGCCATATATTCCAGATGCCCCATATCGGGATATCCTGCCAAAATCGTTGCCTCTTTATTAATCGGGGTAGTAACAATCGCCTGCCCTTTACCTGATAAGACTAATTTAACCGCTATATCGATAAATTCCATCGATGCTTTACCGCAAATTCATGCTACTTTTCCCGGTATGAATCCACTGATATCAATATTATCCATATCCATTAATTGATGCAGTCGTCATCGGATATTTCATGAACACTATTTCTGCACTGTATTCTTATTTCCTGGCCTAGTAAATTGGCCGCTTTTTGTATAATTCTTAAATCCCCGACAACAACAGGTCGGCAGATTGCCCTGATACCAGGTAAAACTAATGTCTTCACGACAATTTCCGGTCCCACTCCTTCGGCATCGCCCATGGTAACGACGATTACCGGCTTCTCTATGTTCTTTCCTTTTGTTGCCACTTTTTTATTCCTCTTTTATGTGAAGTTGATTAAAAATATACGCTATTATCTGATGTTAACTGATACTCATGTATACAATAAGACTAAAATATTATATTCTCATCCTCAGTAGTAGTTGCTTCAGTCATGCCGCTGTGGTAGAATATACGTGTATGGCAATAAAGGATATTAGTCATAATCGAAAGGCTTATCATAACTATCAGATCCTTGAAAGTGTCGAAGCGGGAATTGCGCTTACCGGCACCGAGATAAAGTCGATTCGAGAAGGTAAAGTAAGCCTGGCCGAAGCATATGTCCGTCCTGAAAAGGGCGAACTATGGCTTTTGAATGCCCATATTGCCCGCTATGATCCGGGCAGTTATATGGGACATGACCCGGTACGCCCGCGTAAACTACTCTTGCACCGTAAAGAAATCGCCGTACTGGAAAGTAAGGTTGCTGAAAAAGGCCTCACCCTGGTCCCGACCAGATTATACTTAAAAGACAGCCTTGCCAAACTCGAAGTGTCGTTGGGTAGAGGTAAAAAGCTATACGATAAGCGTGAAGCAATTACTAAACGTGACAACGATCGGGAGATGGAGCGGGCGGTAAAACAACGGCATTGACACCTATAAAATGTTCAACTAATGACAACACAGTTATCTTTTCATTTTGGGGGCGCGTGGATTCGACAGGGGAAGTAGACTACTGGAATGCAGGCCGAGGTGCCATCACCCTCGCAAAACAGGTGGCAAAACACAACTGCCGATGATGCAGTTTTAGTTGCAGCCTAATTAAATAGGTAGCACATCCAACCTGGCCCCACCCCGACGGGCCGGGATTGGGTGACGAAAAGTTGGGGTGCCGTCGCCCGGACGTCGATAGGGGCGGCGAAAGAAATATCGACTTGCCCGGCTAAACTTGGTCGACAGAGGTTAGTCCGGCAAGATCAAAGAGTCGACTAAGCATGTAGTAAGTCCAGGGCCGCTTCTTTTGGACGGGGAGTTCGACTCTCCCCCGCCTCCACCACAAACACAGACGAGCCTAGAAATGGTTCGTTTATGATACGGATACCAGACCCTTCTTTAGAAGCCGCCACCTGTAAAACAGGTTTAAAGGGCGGCTTCGGTCTTATGGCAACTATCGATTTATTCTTCCTGGTATTGCCAAATCGACTAAAAGCCCTGCTCGAGATAAAATCCCATCATATACCAGTATAGGTGTGGGAAAGTGATGGAGATTTCCTATTTACATGGCGATGGGGAAAAGGCTTTTGTCTATTTTTATATGCTTACACCTAATACCGGCTGTATTCTCTAAACCATTTCGCCATTTCCTGTATGTCTTTCAATGATGCACGGTCCGGTACCATGATTACGATGATCAGGCCAGGTTGTTTTCCCCAGGTATCGATAACGTCCTTAAGGAAAATCTGCATCTGGTTGAAGGACCAAACCTTAGCCGAGTTAGGGCTACGTACCAACAGGCAGGAATGGCCGGCCAGGAGTTTCTTTGCTACGGAGATATCTCGAGCATCTATCGATACAATAATCTTACCTTTCGGTAGTTCAAGAACATACTTCAGTCTTTCGCCGAAAGGTGCTTCGAAGAATGGCACCGGCACATAACCAAGGTCGACATGCGTTTGCAAAGACTTTTTCAATCCTGGCCAGTAGAACTTAATGAACTGAGCCTCAGACATAAAGGTCGGGTCGCCGCGCCAGAGCGGCATGGCAATTCTCTGGGGATAATCTTTGGACTTTTTATCCGCCGGTATCGCCCGGGAAATACGTCTGCTCCAGTATAGTATTGCAGGCTTTGATAAGGTTATCCGGCTGGCGGTACATATCCATCATAGATCCTTTCATACCCCGCAGAGAACTTGTGAGAGTATCGATAGGGTGCGCCGCCGACCCCGCCGCCGCCGAAAGAGGCGAAACGGAGGGAATCCTAACTTTTCCAGGTCTCCGGATATTTCCATAATATTTTTACGGAATTTTTCTACCTTCTTGCCGGCTGCCGCCATATGTTTAGCCATCTCTACAAATTCCGGGCTGGCAAACATCGGTGTAAGAAAGTCAAATCCGCCGAACATGCTGTCCATAGGAGGCAGCTTGGCCAAAGGTTGTAAAACCCCGTAGATACGGGGCAAGTAGCGGCGAATTACAAAACCGGTCGGATCGTTGAGGAACAGGTCATATTCATCCGCCTTCATGTATTCACCTTCGACGGCTTGCATACCGGCATCGGCAGGCAACGGACCACCCGGCCATAGGACATTTTTCACGTCCAACTCGGTCATGGCATCTCCGCATGATGGAAAACCGCCTTCAGCCATATCGGGTTCAAGTTCTACCGCAGCCTGGCGCATTGCCCGCTTCATTTTGAGCGGGTCGTAATAAGATGCCGCATTCGGAACTCCGGCAAATGATTGCATGTCGACCATGAAGAAAAAAGGTACCCGGTCCGCTTTTTTCAGTTCTACCGCAGCACGGCATCGTGAACTTCGTTCATCGTAAAGCTGCTCGACTGTTTTCCCCGTCCGTTCCTCAATCTGCTTCTTTAGTACCTGGCTCTCCTGCTGGTATTTCTCAATTTCAGATAATGATGACATTAGCTAACCACTCCTAATACATTCCGATGTCGTTTATTATCAAGCGGTACGCTTGTTTTTAACCATTTAAAATTGCCACCTTCATTCCGACCGGTATCTACATTTTTATTATTACGTGTTACGGACATTAAGTCCCTGATTTGGTCAAGGCAGCCCCTTTTATCAGTTTTGTTTTATGTGCCGTGCGGAAGTATGACATCCCGAAGGAATAGCCCGGGATACTACCGGACACGACGATATGAATATCTTCCGGATTTACGACCGGGACTTTTTTCCCTGGTTTTAAAGACGCAACGATTACCGGGACACGTTTTTCAGGAATAGCATCATGAGGATAAAATATGTCCATATCCGGAGCCTTGGTGTTGATCCGGTCTTTGATACCCTGTATTTCTTTGGAATTAAGCTCTTCAAATGGTACCATTGTGTTTTCATAGAGGTAATCCCGAAGCTTTGCTTGCTACTAAAACCAAGGCGCTGCAACATGATGGCGAATTCGGGATGAATCACAATAATATGCTTTCTTAAATGAGCTGCCGGATTAGCCACCCCGACTTTATATTGAGCAAATGTACCACGGTCATTGGCGATGTCTTTCACGATATCGTTAAGAACCGACTTCGTATCCCATGGTTCGACGACCCCTCCGCCGTAGATTCTCATCCCCATGCCCCCTCCACTGGTAACTGTGGAAACAGTGACGCAACTGTCCTTGGGCTTGTAACCTAAACCGCAATTAAATGTTTCCCATGGACTTTGCTCCATGTTTTCGGCAAAAGTATAGAAAGTATGAGGAGATGGACGTCCGATAAGGGCCATATCGATCTCTCCCGGCCACAGGTAACCTATATTAATCAGGCTCAGCCGGACCGCCCGGCCGATGGTATTGTTCGCTCGCCAGCCATGACCTAATAAGCCTACCCCGCAATTCATGTTGATTTCTTTAGCGATAGGTCCACTTACCATTATCATGAGAGTGAAGGAGCCTTCCGAACTCATCATGTGAGTATAAGTGCCTTCTTCTGCCAGGCATTCTACCGCTGATATTATTACCGGCAGATACTCCGGTTTTGCTCCTGCCATCACTGCATTAACGGCCACTTTTTCAATAGTGGCGATGCCGTTTCGGTAAGGCATCCGGCCGATTACCTCGCCGGGCGCACGGGTGGTTCCGGCCAACATCTGCTTGACTGCCAGTTCCGTGGGCGGTACCAGGGGTAGTCCATCACCCCAATGGTTATCCAGGTATGACTGGTTGAACGATTCTAAGGCGGACTCATAACTATCCGCAGAAAATTCGACTGTTTCGGCTGGTTTTTTCTGAGCCTTTTTCCCTGGATTTTTCTCCTCCGGTGTTAAGGGACGAGTCAGTGCTTCAATAATCCGGTCAATCGATGCTGCTGCAACCGGCCTGATGCTTGCCACGGTGGACCGGTTCGGGTAATAGTCTATTGAAGGCAGGCTGACGATGCGTATGGTCGGCATACCTGCATCCTCAGCAGACATTTTTGAAGTATGAATGGCATTATCGCCGATGACAAATACGCCTGGTATGCCAAGTTTTTCCAGGGCGATTACCTGCCGGCATTGGATCCATCCTCCCATCCCGTTATCACCGACGCCGTAGATAAAGGTATCCATCTCTTTTTTTGCCTTTTCTGCTGCTGCCGCATCTCCCCAGACAAGGCGAAAGGTTTTTGCCGTCGGGTATCTTTTGTTTAATAATTCTTCGACGGCGGCACAGTAATTATCGCCGCCTTTCTTCCCGTCCCAGATAATACCGATCGTTTTCCCTGCTAATTCTTTAACACGAGGGTTTTTAAGTCCTGAAGGAGCTGGAATATTAAGAATGCCCTGCGGGTTCAAACATTTGATTGATACTTTTCCTTTCATTTTTCACCCTTTATCATTTAATATTCATCAGCAAATAAAATACCGATTGAATTCTAACGAAAATACTGGATTCGCCATCTTTTTTGGATTATGATAATATCCGATAATCGTATAATATAAATCGGACGGGACTATCGGCTGAGTCTAACATTCACTCCGTTTGTTGTCAAATACAAAATTCAGTTTGGGGAGGTAAGGATTATGACCAATGAAAAAGTTACGGTCTTCAGCCCGCGGGGTATTGCTCCTCCTATACATCTGATCCCAATGGCCCCCCGGCTTGATACTCTAGACGGTAAAACCATATACATTGTAGATGTCAATTTCCCACGTACACATCAATTCCTGGAGGAAATGCAAAAATTACTCACTGCCAGATATCCTGAAACTACATTTGTTCTCCGGACAAAAGTGGGTTCTTACTTTAATAATGATCCGGACCTATGGGCTGAAATTAAAGAAAAAGGCCACGGGGTGATATTTGGTGTCGGACAACTGGATACCTGTGCTCCGTCGATCATCATCTTTTGTTCGATAATGGAAAAAATGGGCTTGCCAACCGCACCCGTGATTACCGAGGCCTTCGCTGATCTTAATAGAAACTTTGCCTATAAAAAGGGAATACCTAAAATACGTTTCACCTTTGTTCCCCATCCTTTCGCCAATCGGACGATCGAGGTTCACCGCAAATATCTGGAAGGCAATGATCCCATTAACGGGAAACCGGTGATCGAAGGCATCGTCGCTGCTCTAACTAAGCCCACAACCAGTGAAGAAAAGAGAACCGGTACAATATCCCGGCCAAATCCAAGGTTGCTGGAACCTGATACCCCGCAAAATTTGGAACGTTATTTCCTTGATAACGGATGGACTGATGATTTACCGATCATCCTGCCCACCGAAGAAAGAGTTGCCGAAATGCTCAGGGGGACGAGCCATAAACCTGATGAAATAATCGGTAAAATGCAGCCCATTCCTCCCAATGAGGCCTGGGAACGTAATGTACGGCAACTTGGCGCAGCTTCCAGGACAGCGAATGAAACAAAGTCATTACCCGTCACGATGCAGCCTTCTCCTCCCCACGAAGCCTGGGAATATACGGTTGAACATGTTGCGGTCAATGCCGTGATGGCAGGCGCCAGGCCGGAGCATTTTCCGGTAATCCTGGCGATTGCTTCAACGGGAGTAACCTCGCTTTTCAGTTCCGCCACCTCGATGTGCCGGATGGTCGTTGCCAATGGGCCGATCCGCAAAGAGATAAATATGAATAGCGGGTTAAGTGCATTAGGCCCATTTAATCAGGCTAATGCAGTCATCGGCAGGGCATGGACCATGATATCCAAAAACCTGGGTGGGGCAAAACCGGGTGAAACATATCTGGGCGACATCGGTAACAACACCAATTACAATAATTTATGCTGTGCTGAAAATGAAGAAGCATTACCTGAGGGGTGGAACCCCCTTCATGTACAAAAAGGATTTAAGCGTGAAGAGAGCACCATCAGTATTTTAGGCGGATGGAGCCTGCTGAACTATGCCGCATATAAACCTTATCCTCATCACGAGATCATGAAAGAACAATTGACAAGTTTTGAGACCAGTGGCGCCGGGACGCATCACACGCTTGGCCTAAACCCGGGCACACAGGCTACTTTTATATTAAGCCCGGTAACAGCAAAAGATGTTACAAATGAAGGGTTTGCTACCAAGGAGCAGTTAAGCCGGTGGATCAAGGAAAACGCTTTTATGTCTACGTGGACCTATTGGGCTGCCATGCCTGATAATCTCGAAGCTGCCCGAAAAGGAGTTGAACCGTTTGCATCCTGGTTGAAACTACCGCCGGGAGCGAAAACAAAGCACCCCCTTATTAATGCCGCGGTCGAAATACTTGTAGTGGGAGGAGGTACCGACGCCTTCTGGATGGCCGCAGATTTCAATTGCATGGCAACGGCATCGGTAGATAAATGGCGGTAGATCGTGTTATTACTTCCTGTTAAAAACTACCAAATGATTAAAAGTGCATAATTCAAATTTACGGGTAAGGAGAAAAAATGGCATTAGAGTTCACCAAAAAAGAAGCAAAAAAATGGGCGAAGAAAAATCTAAAGGGACTTGAGGGCGTTATTCATGCCTCATATACCCCGGACCTCTCCGGGCTGGATGAAGAAGGTATCCGGTGGGATGTTCAATACCTGATCGCCAACAAGTTGAGCTGTATCCTGTGCGCGGTCGAAGCCAGCGCCATGAACTTTGAAGAACGTAAGCAATTTGTAAAAATCGTGTGCGATGAAGCAAAGGGCAAGATACATGTATCGATGACGATCTTGCAGAATACCGTTGAAGAGGATATCGAAATGCTGCATCATTTCGAAAAAGTCGGGGGAACCTTTGCTTTGATCGGCCATCCGGTCCAGTTCTATCCCAGGTCTCCGGAAGAGCTATACCGTCAGTATAAAATGATGTGTGACGCCACCAACCTGCCCGTAAATTTTTATGCCGGCCGACTACATATTAAGCATATGCATGCGAGCTATTTCCCGCTTACTATTCTTGATAAAATCGCCGATATCCCGAATGTCGTTGGGATGAAATTATGCGGCGGCGGGCCCATCGGTTTTATGGTCGATGCTTTCCGTATCGTGGGTGATAGGGTACTGGTCAATGATCCTGTACAGGTCAACTGGCCGATCACTATCCCTCAATACGGGCAGCAATGGGCGGGCGCCGGCCCATATGATGTCTCGCAAACTCCCGATAATCCTAAAATGGTTAATATGTTCAACCTGTTTGTCGAAGGCAAAATGGACGAAGCGATGGCTATGTACTGGGACTTCATGAGTGCGGTACCGGCGGGTGTTTCGATTGGCGGAAGTTCGGATTCCTATTTCAATACAGGAATCGTAAATACACTACCGGATAAATATGCCCAGTGGCTGCTCGGTGGTAATGGGGGAATGGTAAGACAACCGATGGGACAGCGGTTGTACGACTATCACAAAGATGGGATCAGGGCCCGGTTGAGCGGGCTTGGCGTAAAGCTGCGGGATAATGAAGAAGAATTTTTCGTTGGTAGAGTAAATTACACCAAAGGTGCAAGACTGAAAAAATATTAGTCGGCAACACACTCAAGGAATTAACCGATATGACAAAATAACATAAGGGTATTTGCTTTTTTAGAAGGAGAGTACAATGGCTTTGGAATTCACTAAAAAAGAAGCGAAAGCATGGGCGAGAAAGCACTATCAAGGGCTTGATGGTACCATTGCACCATCTTTTACCCCGGACCTCTCAAAACTAGATGAAGAAGGCATCAGATGGGACGTTCAACATAATATACGTAAGGGGATGTTCAGCGTCCTTTGTGAAACCATGATCGGTGTGATGAGCTTTGAGGAACGAAAAAAGTTCATGGAAATCGTCTGTGACGAGGCCAAAGGCAAAATACTGGTGTCCGTCACCACGGGAATCGATGATGTCGAACAGGATATCGAACTGCTCAAGCATTTTGAGAAAGTCGGCGGGACGCATACCCTTTTCGGTTACCCCGGCAACTTCTACGCCAAAAATGAAGAAGATATCTACCAGATAACGAAAAAGATCTGTGATTCCGTTAATTTGTGCGTTGACCTCTGGCCAAAACCGATTTTCGACTTCGGCAGATTTCATCCGAGTGCTTTTAATCCTACACTTGTCGCCCGGATTGCCGAATTACCGAATGTGGTAGGCGCGAAAATCTATATTGCCGATGGATACGGCAAGATGGCCCAGGTTCACCACCTGGTGGGCGACCTGATCTTGCAACAATCCGGCGAACCCGAGGAATGGCCGATCACGATTCCCAAATACGGCCAGCAGTGGGCGGGCCCCGGCAAATATGTGATCTATGATCCGGAGGACGCCACCGATACCCGCATCGTCAGGTTGTTCAAACTATTCCAAAAAGGCGAGTTCGATAAAGCCATGGAGCTTTACTGGAAGCTAGCACCGGTACATATGAGCGCTATGAAGGTAGGATTATATCAAAGCGGCGGCGGGTACGTCGGCATTAAGTACCTGGATTGGTTAGCTGGCGGCAACGGCGGTATCCTGAGACAGCCGGGTGGCAGAATGCCCCATCAGGCGATGGCGGCAATGCGGGCAGGGATAAAGGCTATCGGCATAACCCCTCGTGAGGATGATGAAGAATTTTGGGTCGGGCGGGTTAATTATGCCAAAGGTATGAGGTCGAGAAAATAATCATAGCCATGTGATCACAACGAATCATCGCATCGGTTAATGGTACATCCGAGTACACACTTGATGTATCCGGTTTTTAGATCGATGCAGGAGATAGTGATGTGAACATAGAAAAACAATGGCCGGAAATGACCTGGCAGGAGAAACGCGAAAAACGTTTCGGAAAATGGCTTTCAGCCGAGGGGATTAATTTCAGAAGCCTTGAGGCAAAGCGGAAATACCGGGAACGTGCTACCCGCATGATGAAAGCCATCAAGATGGAAATCCCCGACCGTGTTCCTGTGCATCTTACCAGTGGCTCCATAATCGCCTACAATGCCGGTTTCACGCTAAAGGATGTTATTTACGATTACACCAAGATCATGCCTGCCTGGACAAAGTGGCTACATGATTACGATCAGGACACCAACGATATCCCCGGGTTCTTTCCTGCCCGTGTTTATGAGATCCTGGATTACAAGACCATGAAATGGCCCGGTGGGGGATTACCCGATAATGCCAGCCTCCAGAATTTCGTTGAAAAAGAGTATATGCAGGCAGATGAATACGACCTGTTTAAAAATGATCCCTTTGACTTCGGCGTCCGTTTCTTTACTCCCCGTACCTGGGGTGCTTTCGAACCACTGGCTCATATCCCGCCATTGTCTTCCTATCAGGGTTTACCCCAACAGTTGATGGCGATGTGCCAACAACCAGCATTCCAGAAGTTATTCAAGGCTATTTGGGAAGCCAGCCAGGATAATGCCAGGTATCAACAGGTAATCCGGGAATGTGCTCAACTATCTTTAGAAACAGGCTTTCCGCCTTTGACCGGCGGCATGGCCCAGGCACCCTTCGATACCATTGCCGATTCTCTTCGGGGCACCCGCGGAACCACCATGGATATGTACCGGCAACCGGAAAAACTGCTGGAGACTTTAGAAGCGATTGTCGGACGTTCTGTGGCATCAGCGGTAAACATGACCAATATGGCACGCAGCCCGGTTGTCCTGATACCGATGCACAAGGGTGATATCAGCTTCATGTCCATCAAGCAGTTCGAGAGATTTTACTGGCCTACCTTCCGAAAACTTCTCCTGGGCCTGGTTAACGAAGGCTGTGTGCCCTGGATGGTGATCGACGGTAAATACGATGAAGCGCGTTTGGAGATCATCAGCGATTTACCCCGCAGTTCCGTCGTATGGAACATGGAACAAACCGATATGTTCAAAGCGAAAGAGATTCTTGGTAGTGCCGCCTGTATCACCGGAAATGTTACGGCGACTCAATTTTACACATGTTCGCCACGGGATATTAAAGAGTACTGCCGTAAACTCATTGAAGTTTGCGGTAAAGGCGGCGGGTATATATTGTCGCTGGGTTCCGGCCCGGACAAGTGTGATCCCGCCGGTTTACGGGCTGTAATCGAAGCCGCACAGGAATATGGGGTATATAGGTAAATTTCGTTAGTTTCGGAACATTACAATAGTAACGTCTGAAGGATGGGTGATGATGGAGAATAGAGAAATCAAAAAGCAAGATCGAAACAAGCCTGCAAAATACTTTGACACCTACTCCTTTTAACCTTGGCGATTTTCGAATTATCAGCGTTCTGGATGGCACTTTACATGCAGATTACGGATCTATTTTAAACGGCCCGCCTGCCCAGGAAATAAAGACTTTACTTCAAACTCGCGATCTGCAAGGGTCCAGTCCGGTCGATATTTCCTGGACGGTGTTTTTTATCGATACCGGAAAGCATAAGGTTCTAATAGATACAGGGATGAGTAAAACCTTCGTCGATTTTGAATCCGTACCGCCGGATAAGGTTGATTTGTCTGTTCCAGTCCCACGATCTAAACATATTTTCATATCCGGGCATCCCGTTGATTGCGGACATCTGCTGGAAAACTTGAGATACGAGGACATAAAAGCAACTGAAATCGATACAATTATTATCACCCATGCACATGCCGACCATATCGGCGGATTGGTGAATCCCGGGACGGATTCGCTGGCTTTCCCCAATGCCCGGGTTGTTATGTGGAAAGAAGAGTGGGAATTTATCATGGAGAATCCAGAAGTATTATCCAAGCTTAACAAATATGATCGCGGACCTGTCCCGGAAATTGTCCAACTCAAGTATGCGCAACAGTGCCTTACACCTATTAAGGATCATCTTACTTTGGTCGATAATGAGCAGACCGATATCGTGCCGGGTATTAAATATCGAAATGCTCATGGACATTCATATATGATGTGCGTTGAAGTCACGTCCGGAAAAGAGAAACTATTAGGCTTTGGCGATGCCGCGATCCTTCCTATCCAGCTCGAGCATCCGGAATGGCTCTACACTACCGATTTGGACAAGGAACTGGCAGCCAATACCCGGAAAAAACTTTGTGAATGGGCGATATCGAATAATGCCCTGATTGCCAGCCCGCATTTTCCATTCCCGGGCCTCGGCCATATCGGCCGTAAAGAACGGGGTTATCAATGGCAGCCAGTGATGATTCAGTAGTATAAAAATTAATTCGGTTGCTGTTCTCGGTTGTTATTATTCCAGTTTTGGTATCGGCGGCATTACAGGTAGTTCTACGATCTTTGACGGGTCTATTTTAAACCTGGCATCATATTTACTATAATCCGTAACATCTTCGGATTCAGTGGATCTCCAGGTAAAATCACAAGTACGGCATTTATATATTACCCAAGCATCATCAACAGGAGACTTAACTAAAAGATTCGTTGTACTGCAACCACATCTTGGACAAATCATGTTATATCACCTTCCCCTTTATTAACGCACTTTTTAGATAGTCCAACCAGTATCCTGCTTTTTCCGGGGTTTCTAGAAGTTGAGTATCCCTGGCTGAATCCGGCCACACTGGAGTTGTGGCATCGATAATCAACTTGGTGTGCATCCCGGCCGGTTCCGATGACGGGTCTAAAGGCATACCAGGTGCATTAGGAACAAGTACCACATCTTTATCCGGGCGGACTCTGGTGGTTAATGCCCACATTACCTGTTGTAGATTAAAGGGGTCGACGAACTCATCCACAATGATCACAATCTTGGAATATGACATTCCATGTGTGGTTGATAACAATCTCATGGCAACTGCTTTACCGTAACCTCCAAACCTGGATTTGGTGGAAATAATCACTCCGATCCCGTGGGTATATATCGCATTTACCGCTACTACCTCAGGGAAATCCCTTTTAAGCTGACGGAAAAGGGGCAAGCAAGTATTTAATGCCATTAGATAATCTATTTCTGTCCACGGCATACCCAGGTAAAGATTCTCAAAAATGGGATTGACACGGTGGGTAATAGTGTGTATCTTCACCTCAGGTTGCAGTCGGGCTCCTGAATAGCTTCCCGGGAATTCTCCGAACGGGCCTTCAATGCGCCTTTTTCTTGGCATGATATATCCTTCCAGGACGATCTCACTCCGGGTAGGAATATCCAAGTCGCCGGTTTCGCTCTTAGTCAGTTCTATCGGGGCTCCTTTTAGAGCACCGGCAAATTCATATTCCGATTTTGCGTATTCTATGGGCGTGCTGCCCATGAAAGTAAGTACCGGATCGTTCCCGATACATATTGCGATGGGTAACGGTTCATTTTTCTCTTCTGCTTTCCTCAGGTGAATCGCTATATCATGAAATTGTAGCGGCTGAATACCCAATAAGTCTTTATCTTTGACTTGGAGTCTGTATATGCCGACATTTTCCTTGCTGAAATTATCCCGGTCACCAGGTTCTTTGGTTATAACCAGGGCTTTTGACAAGTAAAAACCCCCATCATATTTATTCACCCTGAAAAGTGGAAGTACATCAAATAGGTTTATGTCTTTGGTTATTTTAACTTCCTTGACCGGGGCATTTTGGGGGTCTATCCATACCGGTTTTACCGGAAAATTATTCCACAACTCATCCAGTTTAAAAAATTGTTCCTTAATTGGACTACCCTTGGGAAGGCCTAACATCAGGGCATGATTCTGCCATGATCCATGAACATTCAAGGCTACGCTGTTTTTATATCCCTTAACCTTTTCCACCAAGACAGCTGGTCCGTTTTCCATATCGGGCGCAGCTCTCCCCAAGGCACTTAAATCTGGTTCGGGCATTAATGGTTCTTTTATTCTGATCAGCTGATTTTCCTGTTCCAATAACGATAGAAATTCCCTTAGATCTCTATAAACCATGATTACTCCTCAATGTTATCCAACCTTGGCTCGATCAATATCATCCAATCATTGTGAACAATTAGTTATACCGAAGAAGCAACAACTATAGAAGAAGTCATGTCTGGCATACCGAGTAAATCGCGAGCCTTCGCATATATTAAGTGCAAACAGGCGGCTAAACTTTGTTTCTCTGTATCGCTCAGGACACAGAATGTGACCTCTATTGCCTTAGTAGTCATTTGACCTAGAACTAATCTCCCGTTATCGGTTAAAAATATTCGGTAACTCTTCTCTCCCGGTTTTCTTTCCCGGTCTACAAGATTCAATTTCATCATCCGGTTGATGATTGTCGAAATGGAGTGGTGTTGGCGTAATGTTGCATTCTCAAGGTATTTCGATGTCACGGGTTTTCCGCTGTCAATAAGAACTTTCAAAATAGATGATTGTTCGACCGTAATACCAAAATGTGCCAGTTCTAACTCTCGTAATCTGGAAATTGTGAAACTTACGGTATTCAAGTACATCCATAGCCTGTAATTTGATAGTCTATTTCTTTTTATGTCTTGCCATTTGGGAGTTTTCGGTGGGACGCTTTTTCCGGTATAGCGGATAAAAGGTGGCGTATCGTACATCAATAAACTGCGGGCTTTTTCCAGTAATGTACATAATGCAGAAAGTAGTATTTGTTTCTCTCCGTTAGATAGGCTAGTGAAAAGTATATCAAGTGAGGAAGTAGGGGTATTGTTAACTAAATTGGTCGCTTTGGAGGTACAAAATATTCTGAATTCTCGCTCCCCTGGTTTACGTTCTTTTACCGCCAGACCTGCCTTTACCATCCTGTCTACAGTAATGGATATCGTGTTTTGTTGGCGAAGTGTTGTGTCTTTTATCCATCTCACGGTTGCTCCATCATCGATTGACTGGATGAGGCTTAAAAGTACCGCTTGTTCGATTGTTAATCCAATTCGTGCCAATTCTATCTGACGTAATCGATAAATAGCGAAGTCCGTAGCATCCAAAAGCGCCCATAGTTCGTAATCGGATAATATATTGTTTCCACTTTTATCGGACATTTGGTCACTCATGACGTCAAATAATCACTTTTAAGTGATTGTATACTACAGTGTTCTCTCTTTCAATAGTCATTCTAGATATCTATATTGACATGTAATTTTTATGATGTTATACTTTGGCCGATTTTTCATATTCCGGTTCTCGTTCATAAAATAGTTATCACCTCAAATAATATAACCTGGCATTTAAGGTTATCTTTTAATTTTTAGGTTACAAAGAGATCATTAAATCAACGTCAAAGATTTCAGGAGGAGAAGAAATGACCATCGAATATAAGAAAGAAGGGAAAGTTGCGGTCTTCACCATCAATAATCCCGATGTGTTGAATGCCCTCAGCCCGGCAGAGGTAGGCGAATGGACGGAAAACCTGATCAATTTCAGAGATGATAAGAGCCTGTGGGCAGGCATCATCACGGGCGCCGGGGAAAAGGCTTTTTGTACCGGCTTGAACTTGAGAAGTGCCGGCGGCCCGCCGCCGGGACAGGGGGGTGCCCCTCCTGCCGCCCGTCCGGCGCCGCAGGAGACATTAGTTAAAGGACTGCAGTTATGGAAACCCCTTATTGCTGCTGTTAACGGCTATGCCTTCGGGGGTGGCTTTGAGATTGCACTGGCCTGTGACATCAGGATTGCCGCAGAAAATGCCCGCTTTGGCCTGACCGAGGTAACGTTGGGGTTGATTCCGGGGTGGGGTGGTTCCCAGCGTTTGCCCAGGATGATTCCCTTTGGCAAAGCGGCGGAATTACTATTGATGGGGAAGCGGATCGATGCCCAGGAAGCGTTAAATCTGAACCTGGTCAGTAAAGTGGTACCCCAGAAAGACCTGATGGCCACCGCGATGGAATGGGCCAACCAGATCTGTAATTGTGCACCGCTGGCGGTATGGACGGCCAAGGAAGCGATGATGCGAGGCATCGATATGACACTGGCGGAAGGTTTGGCATTGGAAGGCGAATTGGGGCGGAAAGTGATGTCATCGAAGGATTTTGCTGAGGGCAGGAAAGCTTTCATGGAGAAGAGAAAGCCTGAATATAAGGGTGAATAATTAACTCATATTTAAAGGAGGGTTACACTAATGGATTTTGGAATAAAAGGAAAAGTCGCCATTGTAACCGGAACCAATAGAAAAGGAGCTATGGGTGCGTCAATTGCTACAACCCTTGCTCAAGAAGGGGCCGATATTGCTTGTGTTGATATCATGATGCCCGGGTGCGAGGAAGTGGCAAAATCTATCAGAGAAATGGGAAGGAGATCGATCGCCGTAAAGGCTGATCAAAGTGATTACGAACAGGTAAAGGCAGCCGTAGCGAAAATCAAGGATGAACTTGGCCCTCCGGAGATTCTCGTTAATAATGCCGCGCTTCTAAGGGGTGGAGGGCGCATTGACAAAACTACCGTTGAAGACTGGAAAAATTTAATGAAGATCGATCTCGATGGCCCATGGTACTGGATCAGAGAAGTCTGGGAATCAATGGTAGAGAAAAAATTCGGACGAATCATCAATATCTCCTCGATCGCTGGAGTCCAGGGCGGATTTGGTCAAGCCAATTATTCTTCGGCAAAAGGCGCCGTTATCTCACTGGCAAAGACCGCAGCGCTGGAAGGTGCAAGAGCAGGTATCACAGCAAATGTGGTAACACTAGGTGTCGTTAATACCGCAGGTGATGCACCTCCGCCTCCACCACCTGCTGGAACGCCAACCGGGGGACAGCCACCCAGGGGGCCGCAGGAAGGCGGAACCTTCGACCGAATTAAAATGCAGATTGCTATGCGTGAATTTGGCAAGCCGTCAGATGTGGCAAATCTATGTGCATACCTGTGTTCTGTCCAGTCTGGCTATATCACAGGACAGGATATTCATGTCATGGGTGGATTGGATCTATTCACATATTAGTTTTAAGGGAGAAAGTCATAGCGGCCGGAACAAAAAAGTAATAGTTCTATTTAGCGAATTCCGAAGGAGTCTAAATGGACTTTTCACTATCACCTCTGGAGGAATAATAATAAGCTATATTACCGTTCTACCTGCTTGAAGGAGGAGTTTGTACTTAAGATAAAATCCACTTTTAACAATATAAATGAAGTGGTTTTCGCTTGACTCTAAAAAAGTACCCTGGGACAACAATTCACCGTCAAGGAAAATAACAGGAGGTTTTACACGTGAAGAGAAAATTGTGCATCTTACTCTATCTTTGTTTTGTTGTAGTACTACTCTTTTCTTGCTCTAGAGTACAGGAGACACAAAATACTTCGAGCACGAAAACAACTACTCCCCCCGTAACCACAACGCAAAGTCCAACCCCTAGTCCCACGGTATCTCAAGACAAGCCTCAATATGGCGGCCAGATAATTATCGGTTACAACAACAATACCAGTGATTTCGATGAGGTTTATGGATTTGCCGGTTCTGCCGGAATTCATCCCATGCGTTTGACCAATGAAGAGCTATGGATTGGCGACTGGGTAAGAGGGCCGGCGGGCACAGGTGAAACTGATTTTGGCGCAGACCGGGATAACTTTAAAACCGGTGCCATTGCCGAAAGCTGGGATTTATCAGGGTTTGATGAAGGGAAAATTGTTTTTAAGATAAGAAAGGGTATTAATTTCGCTCTAAATTCCAATAGTGCAGCCAGCCGCTTGGTCGGTGGCCGAGAGTTGACTGCCGATGATGTAGTTTTTTCTTTGAAACAGCAATTAACAAATACCCGCGCCTATCTCTATAGTGCAGCCCCACCGTTACGGGCTGCCGAGATTACTGCCCCCGATCAATATACTCTAGTAATAAAAGCCGAACCGGGTACTACTTCCGGATGGATACTGCGGGTAACTGACTTCTTCAGAGTTGTTCCGCATGAAGTCGTCGAAAAATTCGGCGATATGCGAGACTGGAAGAACAATGTTGGTTCAGGCCCGTTCATGCTTTCTGATTTTGTGGATAATAGTTCATTGACATTTATCAGGAATCCTGATTACTGGGCAACGAATCCGGTCGGTCCGGGAAAGGGTGACCAGCTTCCGTATGCCGATGGTGTAAAAATTCTCATCATTACCGACCTGGCAACCAGGCAAGCTGCCATGAGGACCGGCCGTATTGACACCATCACCAATATAAACTGGGAAGACTTCCCTGTCCTTAGTGCGCAAATCCCTGGCGTCAAGTATCTAGAAGGGGGACGGTCCGGTACCACTGGTTGTACTATTATGCGTACAGATAAATCCCCATTTAGTGATATCAAAGTCCGTCGTGCATTATTCATGGCTCTTGATTTCAAAGGTATCGCCGAATCACTTTATGGGCCGGAACCACGTATCCTTACATGGCCGATCGGTTATTGGATAGTATTCAAGGATGCCTATCTCGACCTCGATGATTCGGAGTGCCCTGATTCAGTTAAAGAGCTCTATTCCTATAACCCGGAAAAAGCTAAGGAACTCCTGGCCGAAGCTGGCTATCCTGAAGGATTCAAGTCCAGTATTATCGTCCTTAGCAGTAGTGAAACTGTCGTCGATTACTATACGACACTGGTTAGTTATTGGGCGAAAGTGGGGGTCGATGTCACTATTGAACCAAAGGAATATGGCGTCTGGAATTCAATTCTAAAAAGCCGTGGCTATGAACAGTTGATGTATGGATCGTATGCGCCTATCAGTAATCTGCATCAAGCAACCTCAATGTGGGGTGATACGATCACTAATGGCAGCTATATAAACGATCCAAAAGTTAACGAAGCCAGAACCAAAATGATGGCCCTCTCCTTTAAAGACAACCAGGCTGCAGATGCAATTCACAAAGAGCTTATGAAATATGTCCTCGACCAGGCATGGACTATTCCTATGCCAAGTCCGGTTTCCTATACCATGTGGCAACCATGGCTAAAAAATTACTATGGCAACACCACGGTCGGTTACATAAATGAACCGAACTGGACACAATGGGCCTGGGTAGATCAAAATTTGAAAAATTCTATGGGACATTAGTTCTAGCATCTAGTATACGGCACTCTGGAATATCAGTCGTGTGTTATACTGTCCATGACCGATGTCCAGAGTGCCTGTTTTTTCCCAAAGGAGACAAATGAAAAACAAAATATTTAACAGCTTCGATGATGCCATCGATGATATTTTCGATGGCGCGGTCATTGCTCATTCCACCTTTGGTATTTCGAGTCAAGCACTCAATCTTTGGGAAGCTCTCAGCCGAAAGAAAGTGAAGGATTTGACCATTGTTGGTAATATGCTGCACCCTCGGCGTAATCCTCCTGCTGGATTTCATCTCCCAGCCTATGGCCCGATCGATTGTGTTATGCAACCGGGCAAAGTCAAACGTATAATCGTAGGTTTTACCAGTAATGTATATTCAGATATGGTCGATAATGCACAGGAATACGACGAGGTCACTAAGGATATCGAAGTATTGCCCGTCTCGTTTGGCACGATCTGTTTACGTCTTGAAGCAGCTGCCAATGGATATGGCGGCATACTTTCGCCTGTGGGCATCGGTACTTTCATGGAAGATAATTGCTCCAAGATAACTGTCGATGGTAAAGAATACCTGATCGAAAAACCCCTCCAACCTGATTTCGGTTTTGTTAAAGCCTGGAAAGCGGACAAGTTGGGAAACCTGGTTTATTATCGCGAACAAAGAGTCCATAACCCGCTGGTGGCCCGGGCATCAAAGGTAACGATTGCCGAGGTACAGGAGATCGTTGAACCCGGTGAAATTGACCCGGACCAGGTGCATACCCCACATATCTATGTTGATCGTATCGTAAGGATCCCGCATGGTGGGATGGGCAGTCGCGCCTGGGAAAAAGTGAGTAAAGTACTTAGTTTTGGGCCAAAGAATTAGTAACCACCGGATAATAAAGCTTACATTGAAAATTCAGGAATGAAAACGAGGGAGTGAACACCATGGATGACCGGGATCGTTTAGTTGAAAAATACCACGCTACCAAACTGGACCGGCAAACGATGGGTATACGCATAGCCAAGGAATTCAAAGACGGTGATTATGTAAATCTAGGCCGGGGTATCCCGACAATCGCTGCCGATTATATTGATCCATCGATAAATATCTACTATCACTCCGAGGCTGGTTTACTCGGTTACGGTAGTGGTTATACAACCGATGAATGGGAGGAGATTGACCCGTGTCTTCATGACGCTGCCATCCGGAACGTACGTCCAAAACCAGGGATGGTTGTATTTGACATGAACGAAGCTTTCCATATGTTACGGGGCCATCATCTTGATGCCGGAGTCGTCGGAGGTTTTCAAGTATCAGAAAAGGGAGACTTCGCTAATTGGACATTCAAGACACCCGTATTACATTCCGGGATATCGATCGGCGGTGGTTTTGAACTTGTCGTTGGCCCGAAACGCTGTATTGCTGCTATTACTCACATTGATCGACAGGGCCGCTCCAAGATTGTTCGCGAGTTGGACTATCCCCTTACCGGAGGTCGCAACATGGTGGACCTTGTAATCACGGACTTGGCAGTGTTTGAGATAATTGGGCCAAAGGGTAATAAGGAAGGCATGGTCTTGAAAGAATATGCTCCGGGATGGACGGTCGAAGAGATTCAACACCTTACTGATGCACAGATTAAAATCGCTCCGGATGTTAAAGTTATCGAATTGTAAGAAGTCTTCATCGAAAGAAGAAGGCATATATATATACCACGTTTACATACGGGGAAGGAGACCAGAGAATGAGTAAAAAAACCTTGACGATGTTAGCGGTGGGAGATATATATCTACACGGTCAACCGCCGGCGGAGCCGTTGTTCGCTGAAGTTGCACCGGTATTGAGGTCGGCGGATGTAGCAGTAGGCCATATAAAGTGTATGTTTACCTCAAGGGGTATCAATACGTTTCCGGATATGGGACTGGCTAGAGTAGGCGAGAGACTGGAAACACCAGGCGGCGATCCTCATAATATGAGTGCATTGCAGGATGCCGGTTTTGACGTGATGACCCTTGCCAATTGCCATACCTGGGATGCGGGAGACCCGGGAGTAGAAGATACTATAAACGGCCTGCGTGATTTAGGTATTGCTACATGCGGGGCTGGAATGAACATTGATGAGGCCAGCCGTCCGGCGATAATTGAGCGCGAGGGAACCCGCATCGGCTTTCTTGCCTATAATTGTACAGGTCCAATGGGTTCATGGGCCCTGCCGCAAAAGGCGGGGTGTGCCTATCTCCATATCCTTGCCGCCTATGAACTGGATCTCCCCGTTATCGGCGGTTATCCAACCACTTACACATTTGCGGAGCCGAAAAGGCTGCAAGCAATGGTTAACGATATCAAAAAGTTGAGGCCACTTTGTGATGTTCTGGTAGTTTTTTTCAGTAAGGGACTTGGTTTTCTGCCGGCCAGACTGGCAATGTATGAACAACAAGTGTCATATGCCGCCATCCAGGCAGGGGCCGACCTGGTATTGGCGTCCCATGCCCATATTCTCAAAGGAATCGAGCAGTACAACGGAAAATGGATCTTTCATGGCCTGGGAAATTTCGTAATCAATACGCCCCCGGCATCCGAACAAGGGGATGCCCAGACACGGCAATTCATCAAGGCACACGGCGGACCTTTCTTCTTTGAACGCGGCGGTAAAGAGACACCGTTTCCCTATACTCCAGAGCAAGAACTGACCGTTATCGCCAAGTGCAGCATAAAGGACGGGCGCATCACTCAGGTGGGCTACCTGCCATGTCTTGCCGGGCAGAATCAGCCGCCGGAGATATTCAAACATGATGAAAGAGGACAACAAGTCTTTGAGTATATGAACAACATAACAAAGGGCGCCGAATTGAATGCCCGATTTGAGTGGCAAGGCGATGAGGTGGTAATACATATATAATAAGCAGGACACAAATGTAAATATCGTATTCTATCAACACGTATTTATAGAAGATGTTGTATCTCCCCCACCTCCATTCCTAAAGAGTTCTCTTTGAAATATGGTCAATCTTGCACGGCATAATAACACCTCACATCGAATAATATTTGACAATATCGGAAGGCAATGTTAGACTCCAGTCGATAATCGTATCCAATACATCGGATACGATTATTATGATACTTAATTACTAGAACTTACCAATTATTCAGCTGATATTTATGTTATCTGGCTTTAATCACCACTAATAGATTTCAGGCAGTATATCTGATTTACCGTTTGCTACTAACTGTGCATAAGGTCGTATCGAATTTTATAAAAGGGGACATTTTCGATGAGTAATATACTCCAGGGTAAGTGTGCAGTGATCGCTGGCGGCGGACGCGGCTTGGGTAAAGAAGTAGCTTTGGCAATGGCTCATTACGGGGCAAATGTGGTCGTGAATGACCTTGGTACGGAATTGAACGGCTCAAATCCAAATCCGGGGCCGGCTGATGAAGTAGTAAATGAAATTAGAAAAGCCGGAGGGACTGCTACAGCAAGTTTTGCGTCTGTGGCTGATTTTGCCGGCGCAAAAAATATCATCGATACCTGCATCCGGGAATTCGGCAAAATAGATATCCTGGTTAATTGCGCCACCATTGCCAGGGGTGGCCAGATATGGGAAACCAGTGAAGAGGATTCGGATGCCGTCCTGGCTGTAACCTTAAAAGGGACTATCTATACCTGTCAACATGCTCTGGTAGTGATGCGAAAACAAGGGACGGGGCGTATTATTAATTTCGCCTCGCCATCATGGTTGGGCGTTACCGGTGCTGATTCTTATACTGCGGCTAAGGGTGGGGTGGTTAGCTTGACCAGGGGCATCGCCAGCCGCATGAAGCTGGAAGGACATAAAATCACCTGCAACGCCATCGCACCAATTGGCGGTACCAGGTTAAACCAGATACGCCTTTCCAATCCTGACCAATGGCATGAGATGTGGGACAAGTATTATCATGCAGGGATAATCGACCAACAATTATATGAAGATACAATACAACCTGCCGACCCGAAGGAAATTCCACCTATAGTATGTTATTTAGCTACCGATCAAGCGGAAAATATCAGCGGCCGGGTTTTCGGTGCCACTAAAGGACGAGTCGCCCTCTACTCGGAACCAGAAGAGATTCGAGGCATCTATAAAGATGGGATTTGGACGCTAGAGGAACTCATGAAACTTATACCGAGGACTTTAGCCCGCGGATTATAGAGGTTTGGCAATAAAATAATTGAAATCAGACTCACTGCTATATAGTCAGAATGTTGTGAGGTGAAGGAATGTTACTTTCAAATAAGGTTGCAGTTATCACTGGAGGGGCTCGCGGTATAGGCCGGGCGATGGTACTAAAATTTGCCGAACAAGGTGCCGTCACCGTTATCGTGGATCTGCGTCCCGATGAGGCTGCCGAAACACTTAAATTGGTTTCGGAACGGAAAGGAGAAGGGACTCTTTATAAATTGTGATGTCTCTCTTAATTCCCAGGTGCTAAAGATGGTCGACCAGGTGATCGGCCAGTACCATAAAATCGATATCCTGGTTAATGATGCGGCTGTTTCCCCTCCTGAAAGGCCTTTCGTAGATATTACCGAAGAACAATGGGATCGAGTGATGAACGTGAACTTGAAAGGTGTTTTCCTGTGTTGCAAAGCGGTCGTTCCTCATATGAAGGCTCAGAAATATGGGAAAATCATTAATGTGGCTTCGGTAGGTGCCATTTCCCCCTCAAGGGTGATTGCCGATTACTGTATCGCCAAGAGTGGTGTCGTCATGTTATCCCAATGTCTGGCGATTGATGTTGCGGAATATAACATCTGCGTCAATTCCCTTCTTCCCGGAATCACCCGTACCGACTTTCACGACGCCGTTCGGCCGAAAGATATCCCCAAAGACGAGTATTTTGAAAACCTGAACAAGATTATTCCTATGGGTCGAGTAGGTAACCCCGAGGATATTGCGGATGCCGCTATATTTCTGGCCTCGGACCTTTCCCGGTATGTTACCGGCGACCGTATCGTGGTCAGCGGGGGGTATATGCGGTGACGATTTGGATGTCATTTGCCGATTATATGTACTGTGTGTTTAGACCTGAAAAGTAACCGGAATCTCATAGTGGAGGATGAACGTGGGTAGATTAACGGATTCTGCATCAAAAAAAATTCAAACAAGCCTGGAGAAGGAAAATAGTTATACTTCACGAACTCGAAAACATAACGGAAGCAATGGCTTAGATGAAAATCAACTAAAACGCCTTTCCGCAGCTATACACAGCGACGTTGTCTCCAAATTATACGATGGCGCGGCTGTTATTGTGGCACGTAACGGAAAGATAGGTTTACAGGAGGCCATTGGCTATGCCGACCGCTCCGCCAACCGTCTTTTACGTAATAACGATATTTTTAATATTTTATCTGTTACCAAGGCCTTTACCGACGTGCTTATTTTATCTTTGATCGAACGTGGTGAGTTGGCTTTGACAACCAGGGTTACAGATATCATTCCGGAATTTCATGGGGGTGTAAAAGATACTGTAACGGTCTTTCACATAATGACGCACACCGCCGGCTCTCCCCAGGTCCTTTTCCCGGTTGCCGCTGACCGCATGGGGGACCTATCTGCGGTCATAAAAAAAATATGCAAACTGGACTTGGTGTCCACTCCGGGGACCAGCGTAAGTTACAGCCCACTATGGGGGCATGCCTTGCTCGGGGAAATTGTTCGCCGCCTGGATGGCGGAAAAAGAACTCTTCGCGACATCTTCCAGGAAGAACTCTTCAGCCCGTTGAAAATGGAGAGTACCGCATTGGGCCGGCGCCGGGATTTAGCTTCACACGTGGTGCCGATTGTGGCGCGTGATCCAGCCTTCGGACAAGTGGGACAAATGACGATCGAGGAAGTAGAAAACCATAATCAATTTATCGTCGAGGGTGCCGAGATCCCGTGGATGGGATGTATTTCTTCCGCAGCAGACTTGTTCCGTTTCGCGGAAATGTTACGATGCCATGGTGAACTTGATGGTGTACGTATATTATCGCCGGCTACCGTTAAAATGGCTACAACAATTCAAACCGGAACGCTGATTAATGAATATCATGCCCCCGTGATCAAACAGCACGGATTACAGCCCGGGCCGGCCAACATCGGGCTCGATTTATTGATCCGGGGCGAGGGTATTAGTCTAAATACTATGGGGAATTTCACCTCATCGCATACCTTCGGTAAATTCGGACTGGGCGGGACCGGTTTTTGGGTTGATCCTGATTGGGGTGTTACATTTATTTTCTTACGCTCCGGTCTGCTGGAACATTACCATGATACTGTCAATTATCAACGGGTGTCTGATATGGCGATCACTGCTGTGATTTAGGAAAAGCGGTTGAATATAATCTGATTTTTATGTTTTTATTTTACGCTCGTTGAGAGGAAATATGCAGGGTGTTTTTGATACCTTAAAAATGAATCAGTTAATACTGGATAACCGCTTTATTCGTTCCGCCACCATGGATAGTATGGCTAAAGATGGTATCGTAACGGAGCCGGAGATAGAGATGTATCAGGAATTGGGAAGGGGAGGAATCGGCTTGATAATTTCTCACGGCCTCTATCCCACCAAAGAAGGACAGTGCTCTCCCGGACAACTCGGCGTCGACTCTGACGAAACAATAAAGTCTTTAAGCCGCCTGGTTAAAGCTGTCCATCAGGAAGGGGGGAAAATTGCAGCACAAATCCTACACGGTGGCTGGATGTGTAACCCGAACGTGACCGGCCTGCCCCCGGTGGGGCCGTCCAAACTAATTCATCCCGGCTCAGGGTTGCAGGTCCGGCAGTTCTCTTCAGAGGAAATAAATGAACTTGTAAACAATTATGCCCAAGCTGCCGCCAGGATAATTGAAGCTGGATTTGATGCCGTACAATTACACGGTGCTCATAGCTGGTTGATCAGTGCCTTCCTTTCTCCAGTAACCAACCAGCGGCAAGACGAATGGGGAGGTTCGTTGGAGAATAGAGCTCGTTTTGTCCGGGAAATTTACCGTAGTATTAGGAAAGTCACCGGGCCCGATTATCCGATATTAATTAAACTTGGGCTACTAGATTATCATCCTCAGGGCAAATCGCTTTCTGAGGGGATTGAAGTAGCCAGGCTGTTGCAACAAGATGGTTTTGATGCTATCGAAGTTAGTGAGGGGCTCGAGCAGGATTTTTTCCATCATATTCGCCGCGAAGCTGTAAGTCCATATTATATTGAGGAGTGTAGACAAGCTAAGAAAGCTTTATCACTCCCGATTGTACTTGTCGGAGGGATGAGGAACCTCAAAGACATCCAACAGGTAGTGGACGAGGGAATTGCGGATGCGGTTTCGCTATGCCGGCCGTTTATCCATAACCCGTACCTCGTCAGAGATTTCAGAAATGGCATCTTAAACAAGTCGGCATGTACTTCCTGCAATAAATGCATGACACAAATGAGTACCGGACAACTTAGATGTACCATCATCTGACTCGATAACCTTTGTGCAGGACTAAACCAGCAGAGTAAATCCTTTATCACTGTTTCAGGGAGAGTTCGACTCTCCCCTACCTCCACGACTAACCAATATGATCTCAAACGCATAAGCTTCCGGCTTATCTATTACTTACTATTGACATTTCATCTTTTTAGGTGTTACCATCTCATCGTTGTATTAGGGACATTCCTTTCTTTATTTACTAAGGCAGTGATTCGTGTGTGGTTGCTGTCCCTATATTACATGCTCGTCAAATACCGGAATACGGATGACTATATCCTATTTTGAGTTCATCACGCTTCCAACCGTGGTCCTTAAGGAAGGATATCACGGTTAATTTAATGGGACATGGAAAGGAGGAATACGATCTATGACATGGGTTAAGCGTGCACTGCCTGTAATGGCAGTATCCCTGTTGCTGGCATTACTGGCAACATCCTGCGGAGGAAACGATGGAGGGGGAGGAGGCGATTCATCTGCAAAACCGCAATACGGCGGAACACTCAATCTCTATGCAAACAATGATCCCAACAGCTTCGATGAGGGGTATTCAGCTCCCTGGTGGACTTGGCCTTGCCATTTAACCGAAGATGAAATGTTGAATGGTGATTGGACCCAGGGTTATGCAGGGGGGTATGGCACCAAAGATTGGACCTGGACCCTGGATGGCATCTATAACTGGAGTTCTAAAGCCGGTTCACTTTGCGAAAGTTGGGATTTCGTCGAACCGAATCACATGGTCCTAAAGGTACGCCAGGGCGTTCATTTCTGGGTGGACTCGACAAATGAAGCCAGTACATTAGTTAATGGCCGGGAATTGACTGCTGAGGACATTGCCTACAGCTACAACCGTCTGTGTACCACCCCGGAATCCTATATCTATTATGCCCATCCTTACTTCACCAAGAACCTTACGATTAAAGCCACGGACAAATATACCGTCGACTTCGTCGTCCCCGATGACGTTGACTCCATATACCAGTTGGCCCAGATCGGCGTTGACTGGAACGGGGTTATCGCCAAAGAAGTCATCGACAAATTTGGCGATATGAAAGACTGGAAACATAACCACGGTACCGGTGCCTTCATGCTGAAAGATTTTGTTTCCGGCAGCACCCTGTCCTTCGCCAAGAACCCCAATTACTGGGATAAAAATCCCATTGGCCCGGGCAAAGGTGATCAGTTACCATATGTTGACAACGTTAAAGTAATTATTATCACAGATAGTTCTACCTATCTTTCTGCTATCCGCACCGGTAAATTGGATGCTTCCAGTGGTTTCGCGGTAGGCATCGATGATACCAAGACCGTAACAAGTATCCGCAAAGATATCCAGGTACTTGAAATCCCGGGTTCATCAGCTCCCGGTCATATCCATATGCGGACTGATAAAGCCGACTCGCCCTAGAGCAAGAAAGAGGTTCGTCAGGCTCTGACCAAGGCAGTCGACTACGATACCATCGTCAATGATCTCTATGAAGGGAAAGCTGTTTATCCCCTCCTGGGATATCTCCCCGTTGCCTGACCTTAAAGCCAACTACCTGGAACTTAAAGATGCTTCAGCCACAGTCCAGGATATCTACAAATACGATCCTGTCAAAGCTAAACAGATGCTGGCTGACGCCGGTTATCCGGACGGCTTCAGCGCTACCATTTATACCCAGAACAACGAAGCAAATGTTGATTATCTTGCAGTTATCAAAGACATGTGGGCTAAGATCGATGTTAATAATCGATATCAAACCGCTGGAAATCGGTGTTTACAACAACCGGTGGTATTCACGTGACTACGAGGACATGTTCTTTGCCGGTTTCGCCAGTGCTGGTACCTTCCGCGCCATGGTCTCCACCCAGGGTTCCGGTGGTGGCTACAACCTGAGCTACATCGTCGACAGCCGGCTGGAAAACGGCAAGACCGATATGTTGACTGCCTTCAACGCCGGCGATGATGCCAAGTGTGCTCAGATTCATAAACAACTCCAGGCCATCATGTACGAGGAATGCTGGATCATCAGCACCCCAGCTCAGGTTGGTTCTCAACTGTGGCAGCCGTGGCTCAAGAACTATCACGGGGAAACCGCTGTCGGTATCCTGAACAACTACGGCTGGGCGAAATTTGTCTGGCTTGACCAGGAACTGAAAACAAAATCAGGCTATTAGGAGAGGATACTATCACCCAATAACGCTAAAAACGAGGGATTCGTCGTTGTGACGAATCCCTCGTTTTGTTTTTTTAAGATATAATATCAGTGTTTTTTACTACTAATATAGGAGGGAACCTACCATGTTCACTGAGGGGCTTGTTCAATTTGTGAGGAAAACTGATTATAAAGACTTTCCCCCGAATTTGGTAAATGCCGCCAAATGGGCAATCCTTGATTACATCGCAGTAGCCATGGCTGGCAGCCAGGAACCATCGGGTAAGATAATGAGTGAGATGGTCAGAGAAAGCAAATCACCGGCCGAAGCAACCGTCATTGGGGGACGTTATAAAGCTAGCTGTTCCCTGGCAGCTTTGAGTAACGGGACATCGGCGCATGTCCAGGACTATGATGACTGTCTGGATTTCCCTAATGCCGGGCTGGCACATCCTACTGCGGGAACATTCTCGGGATTACTGGCCGTTGGTGAAAAAAATCATATGGCAGGAATGGAGATATTAACCGCTTACTGTCTCGGCATCGAAGCTTACGGTAAAACAGGTCTGCTCTTAGTTGAGAGAGGCGTAGGCAGCTTTGGTTGGGACTGGACAGGTGTGCTTGGTGTGTTGGGGGGAACGGTTGCCTTGTCCAAACTACTCAAATTGAACGAGTATAAAATGATGATGGCTTTGGGAACCGCCACCACTATGTCCAGTGGTACTATGCGGAATTTTGGCTCTATGGCGGGTCATATTCACGGTGGCGATGCGGCAAGGAATGCAATCGAAGCTGTCACATTGGCACAAAAAGGATATACAGCTACCTTCCCGGGTATCCTTGAAGGGCCCGGTGGCTTTTACAACGGATTCTCCGGAAATTCCGGAATGGTTCCCGAAAAGGTGCAGCAGGAAAGGTTGAATTCGCTTGGAAATCCCTGGAATCTTCTAGATCCCGGTTTGATGTTTAAATATTATCCCTGTGCCCATATTTCCCATTTTGGTGCCTATGCCGGCCAGCAACTAAAGCAGAAACACGCATTCGATTGGCGTCAAATTGAATCCATAGAATTTCGTCAACCCGGTGCTTTAGCTAGAAATTCATCTCCTCCCGATCCCCAAAATGGTGTCCAGGGTAGGTTCAACATGGGATATTGCCTGTGCCGGGCTTTAATCCATGGAGGAATAGATTTCAGTTTCTTTACCGACGAAGGCGTGAAAGATCCGAACACTGTGGAACTCATGCACAGGCTCAAATATTCTGTCGTCCAGGAACAGTATCACGCCGGGCCTTTCGGTTACCAGGAAGTTATTTTAAAAATGAAAGACGGTAATACTTTTAGTATTAAGGTTGACCACCCCAAAGGTGAACCGCAAAATCCTCAATCACCCGAAGAACTTATCGCCAAATTTAGAAAATGCGCTCTTTATGCAAATTATGAGGATAATACCATATCCCGCATTAAAGACATGATACTTGATTTTGAAAATATTAAGGATATCACTCAGCTTACTGTCCTGTTGGGTCAATAATTACACAGGAATACGGTTGTTTTATTTTTAGTTGATATATTTCATCAGGGAAGATGCATCAGGAGAGTTCTTATGGGGAATACAAATCAGGGCATCTATATCGAGAAGATGATAGACAATGTTCTAAATACCAGGTTTGAAAATATACCTCAGGATGCCATTAATCATGCCAAGGACCGGATTATCGATACCGTAGGATGCCTGATCTGCGGGGCTAACGACAGTGGTAATCCTGAACTTTTAAAAATTATCCGTGATTGGGGCGGTAAGCCGGAAGGCCGGATTTTTGTTCATGGTGATAAAGTACCCGTTGGGACAGCGGCAATGATTAATTGTATTATCTGCCGTTCGTTTGATTTTGAGCCGGTAAGCCCCCTGGTAGATGGTGAAAGCGCCCCGGGACATATCAGCGGGACCACCGTTACCACTGCTCTCACCGTAGGAGATATCTATAACATAACCGGGAAGGAATTACTGGTTGCTTTACTTGTCGGCGATGACATAGCATCCCGTATCTCGATTGCCGGAAAGGCGGGTGGTGCCGGAATGGGTCGTGACCGTGTCGGCCAGATCAATTCCTTTGGGGCGGTGGCGGTTTCCGGGAGGTTGATGGGATTAAACCCATCTCAGTTCCGAGATGCCTTTGGCCTGCTGGTCGACCACCTCGGAGGTGTCCAGCAAATGATTTCTGAAACTGTGACCGGATTTAAACTTTCTCAGGGAACCGCCGCCCGGGATGCCATTTTCTGCGTTCAGTTAGCCCGGGAAGGATGGACGGGAATCGAAGACGCCCTGCTGTCGCCGGGCGGATACTATGCATTATTCACCGGTGGTATCCGTGATCCCGAAATCCTTATTAAAAACCTGGGCAAGAACTATTACAGTGACGGGACATTTAAACCATATCCCTGCTGCCGTATGAATCATGCCGGCATTGATTGTACGCTGGCTATCGTTAACAATAACAAGATAGTTGCCGAAGATATTAGAGAGATTGTGTTGTTTGCCTCACCGGGAGCACTTCGTGATATCATCGGACAGCCGTTCCGAATCAAGAATTTTACTCACGCCAGTGCCGGTTTTAGCCTTCAATATTCGGTCGCCAATGTTCTCTTACGGGGGAGTTCACGGCCTGAACATTATACCGATGATGCCATAAAAGACCCCGCGATATCCGGCCTTATTAAGAAGATGGAAATGGCTGAACTTACCCAGGGAAATATGGAGAGTGCCCGGTTGCAAGTTAAAATGAAAGACGGCAGGGAATTCGATGAATTTGCTGAAATTGCGTCCGGTGACCCGCGAAATCCGATTTCCCGGGAACAGTTAATGGCAAAATTCTGGCATAACATTGACTTTTCCCGGACCGTATCCAGGCAAAATGCCGAAAATTTTGTTAAAGCGGTAGAAAATTTAGAGAACCTTGATAATGTGAAAAAGCTGGTCGACCTGCTCGTCGTTTGATATTCATGTTTTTCATATTTATTGGCCAACACCATGAATAAAGGCTATGCCGGTAAAATATTGGGCGTCGATCTTACCCGGCATAAAACATTCGAGTTGCCGACCGCTGACTATACGGATCGGTTTCTGGGCGGCCGCGGCCTTGCTGTAAAGCTATTCTGGGACATGGTCCCTGCTGGGGTTAATGCCTGGGATCCAGTAAATTGTCTGATATGTGCCACCGGGCCGGTAACTGGTTTCTTTGGTTTAGCCGGTTGCCGCTGGGTAATTTGTGGAAGATCAACCGCCCATCAACCGGAAGCTTTTTCCTATGGAAATCTTGGGGGAAAATGGGGTTCCGCTCTGAAATCTGCCGGTTATGATGCCCTCGTTATCACGGGTAAAGCCGAAAAACCGAGTTACCTGCATATTCATGATGGCATGGTAACATTTCAAGATGCTGCTCATCTCTGGGGTTTTTCAACTTTCGATACTATCGATAAACTCAAAACTTATCTTGGTAAACAAACCTGTGTTCTTTCGATCGGTCCTGCTGCTGAGAATTTGGTCACCTTTGCTACCGCCCTTGCCGAAGGAGGTGCTTCGGTATCTGGTGGGCTTGGCAGTATTTTGGGCTCTAAAAATCTTAAGGCCGTTGCTGTGTCCGGTAACAATCGTTTTCATCCGGCCGATCCGGAAAAACTCCAACAGCTCGTAAGTTATGTAAAACTAATAAGGCACTCGACCTTCAATGCTCCGTCTCCCTGGGCTGTGCCCGGATTGACCAGGCAGGAAAACTGTTATGGATGTGGTGTCGGTTGTTCACGTCAATCATACCGGGACGAAACTGGCCGGCGCTTTAAAAATTTTTGTCAGGCTACTGGTGTATATTCCATGCCGGCAATGCATTATTACGGTGTACCTAATGACGTCCCCAGGTTGGCTACCAGGCTGTGTGATGGTTATGGACTCGATTCAGCAGTCATGGCACCAATGATTGCCTGGCTTATCGAGTGTTACAAACAAGGGCTATTGACAGAAGCCCAATCGGGGTTGCCCCTATCGAAAGCAGGGAGCATCGAATTTATTGAATCGTTAACCCATCAAATTTCCTTCAGACAGGGTTTCGGAGATACTTTATCTCATGGTACTATCTTGGCCGCTGAACAAGTTGGGGAAAAAGCAAAAGCACTAACATCCAAATTTATCGCCGCCGAGACAAATGAAAATAAAGATTATGATCCCCGGCTTATTCTTACAACCGCTTTATTATTTGCTACCGAACCGAGAAAGCCGATTGCCCAGCTTCATGGTATCAGTGGCAATACCTTGATATCATGGAGTAGCTGGGTAAGAGGAGAAATAGATGCATTTCTTTCTACAAACGATTTACATACCATTGCTGAAAGGTTCTGGGGTAGTATCCTGGCTGCTGATTTTTCCACTTATGATGGTAAGGCCTTAGCAGCCAAGTTGGTTCAGGATCGTTCCTGTGCCCAGGAGAGTTTGATACTGTGTGATGTTCATTGGCCTATGCAGGTAACTTCAGCCGATAGCCCGTCTGGACATGTGGGAGATTCCACTCTCGAAAGCCGGATTTTGTCAGCGGTTACTGGTAAAGAAACCAACGAAGAAGAACTTCGCCTGATTGGTGAGAGGGTTTTTAACCTGCAGCGGGCGATCTTACTTACACAAGGATGGGAAGGCCGGCAAGGTGATGGTATTATGGAGTATTTCTTTTCCGAACCATTAAAAAGAGGTGAGATTTTCTTTAACCCGGATGCCATCATGCCCGGCCCTGGCGGTGAACTCGTCTCAAGACTGGATTTACCTCTGGACCGTAAAAGTTTTGAGAAAATGAAAGATGAATATTACCAGTTGCGTGGTTGGGATGTCGGATCAGGTTTACTCACCCAAGCTAAACTCAGGGATCTGGATCTCGGTGATACTATCGACACCTTAATAAAACATAAATCAGTCATCTAGCCGTGCTACACGAATCCATATTTTCGTTTTCATCAGGCTGATTGACAGACTGTAATGAACATAATAGAATAAGGCAATTATTTTCAGGATAGTTATAAACCGATGCGAATCACGAACGGAAAGCCCATAGTTGTTATACGTACCAAAATGGATAGCATGCCCCGGGCTTATTATGTTTTCCGTTCAAATATTATTTAGATACAAAATTATTTGAAATCAATAAAAGCCCAGGGGCACAAATCCTGGGCTTATTTGTTTTATTCAAATATTTACAGCCGTCAGGGTTACCGATGAGTAATTATCGCACCAGAATAAAAGTTAGAAAAAGTCTGAAGTTAGCCATATTCGATGGGGCAGTTAGTTTTGCCATGATGGGACTGACCCAGAACTATATTACACCGTTTGCACTGGCACTTAAGGCAACCACAGTACAAATAGGCTTGCTCAATAGTCTGCCAAGCTTTGTCACTGCTTTCTCGCAACTCGCCTCGCCGTCTTTAGTCAACCGGGCGGGTACCCGTAAACGGGTAATATTGCCGACGGTACTAGTTCACGCTGTATTATGGTTGCCTGTCTTTTTGATACCCTACCTTTTACCAGCCTCAGGAATCTGGTGGTTGATCGGCCTTTTTACCATCAGCGGAGTCTTCGGGGCCCTGGCAAATCCGCCATGGGGTAGTATGATGGCCGATCTTGTACCGGAGGAAGTAAGGGGAAGGTATTTTAGCTTCCGCGGCCGGATAAACACTTTCACCGGGCTGATATTTTCCATTATTGGCGGAGTACTCCTTCAGATATACACCCATAATATATTCATCGGTTTTGCCTTCATCTTTGTTGGTGCAATGGCGTTCCGTTTACTCTCTTTCAACTTTCTTTCCCGGATGTATGACCCCCCTCTCACCCGGGAAAATTCCCAGGCAGAAAGTCTCCTTCACATGATCCGGTACTTAGGAAATTCAAACTTCGGCAAGTTTACTATCTTCACAGCTGTAATGTACTTTGCTGTTATGCTCAGTGGGGCATTCTTTTCGGTCTATATGTTGAGTGACTTGAAACTTAACTACCTGACTTTTACCCTCATTAACTCCGCCAGTACTGTTGCAACCCTGGTATTTTTACCTTTTTGGGGCCGCCGGGCTGACCGTGCGGGTAACCTTAAGATTCTTAAAATTACAGGATACCTGATGCCTGTGATTCCTCTATTTTGGCTGGTCAGCCCAAATCCTGTTTACCTGGTCTGTGCCAACTTTTTCAGCGGTTTCATCTGGTCGGGATTTGATCTTTCTTGTACGAACTTTTTATTTGACGCTTCTGCTCGAGAAACCCGTACTAAACAGATAGCCATGTTCAACTGTATCGTTAATGTGACTTTGTCGGTAGGAGCTTTGGCAGGCGGGTATCTTACTCCACACTTACCAGCCTTATTTGGATACCAACTGCGGACGCTTTTTACCCTATCAGGAGTACTCAGGTTGGTCGCCGTTTTAGTATTTCTTCGCTCTATCGTAGAGGTACGTCACGTATCTAAAATCAGTACTTTTCGATTGTTATTTGGAAGTCCTAAAAGAGACCGTAACTGAAAGAAGAACACATAATTCATTAAAATCGTGTTTACAGATTCGATTATTAAGTGGAAAATACGAGGTAAAATCTCAATTACTGTTTTTTCTTGTCCTTGTGATTCTTGTCGTTTTGAATTACAATCATCCCCAAAATATCCTGCTGGATAGGGACATAATATTTCTGCATTTTTCCCAAAGAATATTAAGGAGGGTACAATGAAAGCTGCCGTATGCTACGAATTTGGCAAACCTCTGGTTATCGAGGATGTCACGATCGAGCCTCCTCAGGAAGGTGAAGTCACCATCCGTGTGAAAGCTACTGCAGTATGCCATAGTGATATTCACTGCACCAATGGCGATCTCCCGGGACCTTTACCCGGCATTCCCGGACACGAAACCGTCGGAGTCGTCGATGCTATCGGTCCTGGTGTAAATTCGGTAAAACCAGGCGACCTTGTATTGGTGACCACCGTTTCCTCAGGATGCGGCCATTGTTATTACTGCACCGTTGGCCTACGGCATCTTTGCGAACGCAGCAAACCCCGGCCGTTCCATCATCGGAATAAAAATGGACAACCCCTCGGAGCCATGGCTGGCCCGGTAGCTGGATTCGCTGAATTCACTGTCGTCTCGGAAAGGCAACTAGCTGTGATACCCTCTGATATTCCTATCGACCAGGCTGCCCTTTTATCCTGTGGTGTTTTGACCGGATATGGTGCAGTCTTTAATCGCGCCCGGGTCAAACCATTGCGAAGTGTCGCCGTGATCGGCTCCGGAGGAGTCGGCCTTAATGTCATTCAGGCTGCAGTAATTGCTGGAGCACGGCCGATCATCGCGGTAGATATCCTTGATACCAAGTTGGAAATGGCAAAAAAACTTGGTGCGACTGATCTGGTAAATTCCGCAAATGAAAAAGATCCGATCAAAGCGATCCAACAAATAACTTCCAGCCGCGGTGCCGACTACGTTTTCGTGACCGTCGGGGCGGCTGCCGCCGTTCGCCAGGGACTGGCCATGTCCGCTCCCCGTGGTATGACTGTCCTTATTGGGCTTGTGCCTATCAAAGATCCCCTTACCTTTTCCGCCTTTGATTTTATCGGCGGGGAACGTACTTTAACCGGTTGTGGTGGCGGCTCAGCCCGCTTGAGTATCGATATCCCGCGCTTAGTTGAACTATATCATGAAGGCCGTTTGAAGTTGGACGGCCTGATTACTTCTCATTATCCATTGTCCCAGGTTAATACCGCTATAGATTTGATGGCAAAAGGAAAGGCACTGCGAAATGTCATCATGTTCGACTAATTATTAGGTTTAAGGAGAGTACGGTGAAAGCAGCGATTTGTTATGAATTTGGTAAACCTTTACAGGTTGAGGATGTTATCCTGGATGCTCCCGGCAGAAATCAGGTAAAAGTCCGTGTTACTGCAACGGCGATTTGTCATAGTGACATTCATGACATTAAAGGCGAACTTCCCGGTGCCTTGCCTTTTGTTGGCGGGCATGAAACAGCCGGTTATGTTGATGAGATCGGCTTAGATGTTTCTTCAGTAAAGTTGGGCGATCCGGTAATCGTCTCCCTGATGAAATCATGCGGCAAATGTTATTACTGTATCACCGGCTTACCTCATCTTTGTCAAAATATGATGGTGCCGCCAAAGGCCCCTACATTGAGAACGAAAAAGGGGTACCGCTGGTACAGAAAGGTAATATCGGCGGATTTGCTGAGTATGTGTTGGTTGATGAATCACAACTGGTCAAGGTACCCGTTGATATGCCGCTGGACCGGGCCTGTTTATTAGCTTGCGGTGTTTCTACTGGTTTCGGTGGTGTCGTTAATCGTGCTCAAGTAAAACCATTTAACAGTGTCGTTGTAGTCGGTACCGGCGGTGTCGGTATCAATGCTATTCAGGGAGCGGCGTATTCCGGAGCCTACCCCATTATTGCCGTAGACGTCTTAGATGAAAAATTAAAAAAAGCCCTCTCTTTCGGTGCAACACATACAGTCAATGCCGCCAAACCTGATGCCATCGAATCCGCCCGGAAGATAGCGAACGGACGGGGTGCCGATTACGTTTTTGTCACTGTTGGCAGCATCGCAGCCATTCGCCAGGGTTTTGCCATGTCCGGGACCCGCGGCAAGACGGTGATTATCGGACTCCCTCCGGCTAAAGAAACTTTGACATTCTCTCCGCTTGAACTAATTATTTCTGAAAGAACTATGATGGGTGGCTTTATGGGATCGGCGAACTTACGAATAGATATCCCGAATCTCATTTCTCTTTATCAGCGGAAACAGCTCAAACTGGATGAACTTATCTCCGGACATTATCCTCTGGATAGGATAAACGAAGCCATCGAATCTACGGAGAAAGGGCAAGACCTGCGTAATATCATCACATTCTAGTCTTAAGACAAACGAATATCTCCAGTGTTATGTCAACAGAGGAGGTTATATGAAAGATTTTACCGGTAAAGTTGCTTTCATTACCGGAGGTGCTTCCGGGGCTGGTTTTGGCCAAGCTAAAGTATTTTCTGAAGCTGGCTGTAAAGTCGTGATTGCTGATATTCGACAGGACCGTCTGGACGAAGCTATGGCCTATTTTCGGGAGAAAAAGGTTCCGGCTCATGCTATTCAGTTGGATATCACCGATCGTAAAGCATATGCTGCTGCAGCTGATGAAGTGGAAAAGGTATTCGGCAGCCCGCCGCAGCTTGTTTTTAATACTGCCGGCGTCAATGCTTTTGGCCCGGCTGAGACTTCAACCTATGAAGATTATGACTGGGTTATGGGTGTTTGTCTCGGCGGTGTCGTCAACGGCATGGTAACTTTTATCCCCCGTATGATTAATGCCGGTAAAGGCGGCCATATCGCTACTATCGCTTCCTGGGGTGGTTTTATGGGCGGCGCGACTACTGCTCCATATTCGGCAGCCAAGTCGGCGGTGGTCAACCTCATGGAAAGTTATTACCTGGCGCTTAAGCCTTATGGTATCGGGGTATCCTGCTTGTGTCCGGTTGGTATCCGCTCGAACATTGGTGATTCATCATATACCCGTCCCAAAGAACTTGAAAATACCGGTTACAACACTAATGAAAAGACCATCGAATTCATGCGGAAACACTATTCTTATGGTATCGACCCCGTTGAGCTGGCACATATCTTTAAAAATGGCATTGAGAACGATGTGTTATATGTCTTCGCTTTCCCGGAACCTGAAAAGATGCTTCGTGATAATTTCGAACGCATGATAAACTATCTTACTCCTGAAGGCATGAAAAAGCAGGATGAAATCGAAAAAAAGCGTCACGAAGAAATGAAAAATCATCCTAATCCCAGTATTGATGGTGCAGAAGCAGTCGGTTGGGGAAAGGCTCGTCCGGATATCAGATGGGTTGCTAAAGAGCATAAAGTACCTGACTAGCTGTAAATGTTAAGTTAAGACGATGGTTGATTCCTGTTTTCAGTCGATTTAGTGGAGGCTCCATATGGCAATTGAAGTATTGTATTCTGTTATCAGCCCTGAATCCGGGGTTCAGAAGATAAAAGGGGCTCGCCCCGCGGATATGGGTGGCTCTCCGCCCAACCCCTCCGGCTTTCATCAAAAATCACCTGAAGCTCCTCCTCATACCCCTGTTTTCACCCCTTATACCCCTTCTCCGGCAAAACGTTTAAACACCTTAGAAAACAAAACAATCTATCTGGTAGACACTGGTTATGGTGGCAGTTACCGTTTCATGCAGCAATTGGAGATCTGGTTGAAAGCCCATCTTCCTTCTGTGAAAACAATTCGTAAACGCAAGACCGGCCATGTTTTTACTGACGATACCACCGATCTCTGGGAAGAAGTAAAAGCAAAGGGTCATGCCGTTATTCTTGGCGTTGCCGGTTGACCAGGCTGTGTGGCAGCGGTTGCTGCCGGTAGTTTAAAACTTGAACAAGCTTATGATATTCCTACGGCACCCGTTTCTACCATCGGTTTTGAAATCCTGGCAAAAGATGCTTACAAACAGGGACGCGTCCCACTGCCTTTTATTTTCACACCGCATCCGGTAGCCGGCGTCTCTCCGGAAACGCTTGATGGGTATATTTCAAGTAAAGACCCCGACACCGGAAAACTGGTAATAGATGAGATTATCGATGCTCTAACGAAACCGGTGGCCGCTGCCAGGCCAGCATCTGTTAGCACGTCTGCCGCACCCCCTTTTCCTGTTTCTGCCGGCAACATTATCAAACCGGACACTGAAGATAATCTACAAGACCTTTTTTACCAACGGGGCTGGACGGACGGATTACCAATTATTCTTCCCACTGAAGAACGGGTGGGGGAAATGCTGAAAGGTACCAGTGCCGCACCGGATGATGTGGTAGCGGAAGTATTTCAGTTCGAGACGGGGGAACTTGTTCGTTATACCGTAAAAAATATCGCTGTCGTAGCTGTGATGGCAGGCGCAAAACCGGAGTACTTCCCTGTCATCCTGGCTATCGCCTCTACCAGGCACACTTCGTTGATGCCCTCGACCACCGCTTTTTCTGCGATGGTATTAGTCAATGGTCCGATTCGCAACGAGATTGGCATGAATTCCGGTATCGGCGCCTTCAGTCCGGTCAATCGCGCCAATTCCGTTATCGGCCGCGCCTGGACGCTTCTCAGTATTTGCCGTGGCGGCGGTAAAATAAAGAAGTCACTGTGGACTTCACAGGGTAGTAATACATCCTATAACAATATGTGTGTGGCGGAAAACGAAGAAAGTAGTGTCTGGACGCCCTTCCATGTGCAAAAAGGATTCAAACCTGAGGAAAGTGTAGTCAGCCTTTTCATGGGTTGGGCAGTGATCAACAGCACCGGCGCCGCGGCACACCGTTCACTTACTGAAGAACTGAATTTTGAATTGGCGGTGATCCCGCCTTTAAACTCGGCAGCGACTATTATCATGGACCCCACCGTAGCTAGGAACTTAAAGGAAAATGAGGGTTTTAAAACAAAAGAAGATTATTGCACGCCACTTATCTGAGAATATCAGAATGCTTGCTGGAAGATATTGGAAGACAGACTATATCGATATGTTAGTCGCTTCCGAAGCCTATAAGGGAGTTGAACCTTATGCTACCTGGAAAAATCTCCCGGATGATACCCTGATCGCCCCATATTTTGACCCTAACCGGATAAATCTTCTAGTAGTGGGGGGGGAAACCAGTCCACTATGGAAAGCTTCCGACTACAACCATATGGTCAGTGTCCCTGTTGATAAATGGCGGGCGGTTAACATGAATGCATGTGCGGATGGCACCTGCGGGATCCCCGATCCGGATAACCCTGAAGCTTATAGATAAATCCTAGTTTTTATCGGTAGTTTTTAAAAAGCGGGATATTTTACGGAATATCCCGCTTTCCATTATACTACCAATTATGAGTAGATATGATAATGCTTTTACCACTATGTCCAGCCGTCATATGAACTGTGCCCAGACAGTCCTAAGTACATATTGCGATATCTTTAATCTCGACCGGTTGTTAGCCCTGCAAATCGCCCAGGGATTTGGCCGTGGCATGGGACGCGGTGAAAATAACTGCGGTGCTGTTTCCGGCGCTTATATGGTTATTGGCTTGGCTCGTAAGTTACCGGCAACCAATCCACGTGAAAATGTAGACGGGACTTACGATTTACTCCAGGAATTCAACCGCAAATTTTCTGAAATACATAGTTCCTTGATATGCAAAGACCTTGTCGGTTTTGATATCAGTACTCCTGAAGGCATTGCTGAAGCCCGCAGTAAATCTATCTTTACTACCCGGTGCCCGGTATTTGTACGAGATGCCGCCAGGATACTGGAAACCTTATTAAAATTAAGTTGACCGGTATACGGTCATATTAGACTTTCATCCCGAAAAACATTTTCAGGCGCAGCTTAAACATGCCCCATGGCCCTAGTTTTTGGGCCATGATTTTTTCAAAAGTCTCATTTTTATCACGGAAAGGTATCAATTGTTTCTCGTTCCTGGCCATCTTACTTGCCCCTGATACACAGGTAGTGACACAGTTCCCGCAGCCGATACACCGGTTTAAGATGACTTTTGCTTTTCCATTCTCCATTACCCTGGCGTCCATCTGACACCGGGTCACACAAACACCACAGTTGGTACATTTATCGATATTCACTTCAGCATGGTAGTTCGAGGCATATAGGTCCGCTGGGTCAGGGGCTTTTTTTGCTGCCGATAGTGGTCCGCAGCAGTCGCCGCAGCAGCAGCAAATGTTCTGCGGTATCAGCGAATTTTCCGGCTGCAGTATGAAGCCTGCTTCCTGAGCTTTATCAAGTATATTGAATACTTCTTCTTTCGTGATTGACCGGCCGATCCCCATCTCAACATACTGCCGGGCATGGTCAGGGCCTATCTGTAAACATGTCTCGCGCATCTCTGAATATTTACATTTTTGGTCACGGTAATCCTTCATTTGCCGGCAGATACAGTTTGCCACGGAGAAAGGGCCGGGAGCTTGTTCCACCAGTTTTCTCACGTCGTCATACGTACTTATCAGTTTCTTTTCCGGCACCGGGATGCTTTTTTCAACCGGTACCGTCCTTAGTTGCGGGATCATCGGTTTTCGAGGTTTTCCTGTTTCATCAGGCTTTGGTGCCAAGGCAAAAGTTTCCTCATGATACTTATCCAGGTCTTCGATAAAATCCTTGGTTAACCGGTTTACCTGGAAATCGATCATCCCACCTGCCGATACCCCAACATTCTTATATACCCGCTCTCCATGCCCTTGAGTAAAAGCCAGTATCGTTCCCTTATGGACCATGTGGTCTAATTTATTCTGTAATTCATCGTGTGAAATCTTCAATCCGCTTTTTACTACTCGCTTATAAATGCGCTTGATCGATTCCGCTTTCATCGTGGAAAGCACGGTGGCTATAGTAGCTTCCTCCGGTGTTAACAAATGTTTGAGCAATCGGATATCCGCTCCGGATTTCGAAGCGGGGAAACCGGAAGGCGAACGATTCAGATGCTCTTGCAATTCACGGTATATTTTATCTTCAGAAACCATAAGACACCTCTTTTGTCATTAGCACTATGCCCTTCTCGATCGATGCTGATTGTTCATATAATTAATTAGTATCAATTAGATTTGAAGCTAGAATATCATGCACCTGTTGGAAATACAAGAATACCTTTTTAGCCGTATTGCACCATATCAGATAGGGATGTATAATTCCCGTATCCTTGGTAGATTTATGATTATCGTATACGATAATCATAAATCAATTCGGGACAATAAATGTTTTTCTTATTTGGGAATGTGGTGTGGAATACGAAAATATAGATCTTCTTCTTTCTTTGTACAAACATCATCCTTTTTCCATTTACCTTTCAATTGCTTTTAAAACGATATTTTATACCGGAGAAAACAGGAATTAATCATGGCCAAAGAGCAGGTTCTCTGTCCTTTCTCTAAAAAGTTGTGTGCAGAATGCGCTTTATACCGGGGGCGCCACTATTACTTGTGTTATTGCCAAAATTACCGTGGTTATCTCGGGGAAAAAGGTAAACGGAAAAAACCAAATAAAACTACTACGAATGGCAACTATGATATACCTTCCCTTAATATCAAAGCCATAGACCCGTTCTTGAGCATGCAAGAAGACGAGAAGAAGGAGATATAAGATTATGCTTATCGAAGGCAAGTTTGTTATCAAAGAAACGATACAAAAAATTTGGGATACCGTGTTACAGCCGGGAACTCTCGCTTCCTGTATCCCGGGTACGGAAAGAATGGTAGCCATCGATGACAAGACTTATGAAACCATTGTTAAACAGAAAGTCGGGCCGATCGCCGTCCGTTTAAAGTTCACTACTGTCCTTACTGAAACCGACCCTCCAACATACGTCAAAGCAGTCGGGCGTGGCAGTGATGAGGGCAAGATGGGAACTTTTACCCAGGAAACTATCGTCCGTCTGCATGAGTTAAAAAAGGTGAAACTGAGATATCTTATTCCTCCAATGTTAGTCTGGTGGGCAAGCTGGCGACTTTTGGCGATCGAATCATGCGGGCAAAGATTAAGTCTGTCGGCGAAGAATTTACCAGAAACCTCCAGAATAAACTGGAGAATAAGACATCCTGACTATTTTATTGCTTTCTGGCATCTTTGTAGTTGATTGAAAATAAATATTCCTGAAATCAGGAAAGGGATAAGGAGGATATGAGTGCATGATAAAGGACTTTAAGTATTTAAGTCCGAAGACGCTTAAAGAAGCATTAACGATGCTCGATAAATTTCAGGATGACTATAAAATCATTGCCGGGGGACAATCATTGCTCATCCTGATGCGCCAGGGATTGGTCGCACCCGAATATCTCATCGATATATATGGTATACCTGAACTCAACTATATCAAAAGCGACGGTAAAAAGGGGTTGAAGATCGGTGCTCTGACAACTCATCGTGATATTGAAAATTCAGGTATGGTAAAGGGAGTTTTCCAGGTATTAGCTGAAATGGAACACCGCCTGGCTTCAATACAGACCCGCAACCGGGGCACGATCGGCGGGAATATCTGTCACGGCGATCCGGCTGGAGATCCAGCCCCTGTGCTGATGGCCTTGGGCGCCCGTCTGAAATTATCGAATGCTAAGCGAGACCGCATCGTCTCCATGGATGATTTCTCTGTAGACTATTTCGAGACTCTACTAGAACCAGGAGAAATACTCACTGAGATTCAATTGCCGGCTCTTCCTATCCGCTCCGGTGCTGCTTATACCAAGTTCAATATCATCGAGAGTGATATGGCAACCGTTTCGGTTGCCTCATGGATAGCCATTGATGAAGCTGGTAAGTGTCAAGATGTTCGTATTGCACTTGGCGCCGCTGCGGCCAAACCTTTGCGGGTAAAAAAAGCTGAAGCGGTTCTTAAAGATAAAAGTGTTACCGATGCTCTGTTGAAAAAAGCCGGAGTGGCTGCTTCCGAAGAGGCAGAACCGGTTACCGACATTAATGCTTCTGAGGAATACCGTCGCGATTTACTTAAGGTATTGGTCCCTCGTGTTGTAAATGAAGCCTTATCCAGGGCGAAAGCATAAGGAGGAACAAATGAAAAAAGAAATAAAAATAACCGTTAACGGTCAGCCTTATGAACTTTCGATAAATCCCAAGACTCTGCTTGTAGATATATTAAGAAAACAATTGAAATTGACTGGTACTAAACGCGGCTGTAATGAAGGTGCGTGCGGTGCTTGTACAGTTATCTTGAATGGCGCTGCCGTTAAATCATGCTCGGTTCTGGCTGTCCAGGCAGACGGGGCTGAAATCCTAACTGTAGAAGGGCTTGCCCATGGTGCCGATCTACACCCTCTCCAGAAAGCTTTTCTTGATTATGGAGCTTTCCAGTGCGGCTTTTGTACTCCCGGAATGTTGATGTCCGCTAAGGCACTGTTAGATGAAACCCCCCAGCCTACCCAGCAGCAAATCAAAGAAGGCATTGACGGGAACGTCTGCCGCTGTACCGGTTATAACAGTATCATTCGGGCAATTTCGGCAGTCGCCCGGGGTGAATATAAGGAGGCGAAATGAGTAATTATTCAGTTATCGGACAAAAAGTTCACCGTGTCGATGGGACCGAAAAGATAACCGGTAATGCGCAATATACTTTTGATATCGTCCTCCCCAACATGTTATACGGAAAAGTACTTAGAAGCCCCCACCCTCACGCCCGCATATTGAACATCGATACCAGCCGGGCTGAGAAACTTATCGGGGTCAAAGCAGTCGTTACCGGTAAGGACAGCCTTGGTAAAAAAATCGGTATCTGGCGCCGTTTCCCTGAATTATGCGATGAAGAGATTCTGGCCAGGGAAAAAGTCCGTTACATCGGTGACCCTGTCGCTGCCGTGGCGGCTATCGATGAAGATATTGCCGAGGAAGCTCTCGACCTTATTGAAGTTGAATATGAACCGCTTCCAGCCGTCTTCGACCCTCTTGATGCCATTAAAGAAGACGCCCCCCGGGTTCATGCCGGGGTTGAATTGAACATTAACGTCACACGCCACATCGAGTGGGGTGATGTGGATGAAGCTTTCAAGAAATGCGATTATGTTAGAGAGGACAAGTTCCGTTGTTCTTCACAGGCTCATATGTGCATGGAAACCCACGGTTCCGTTGCGAGTTACGGTTATGATGGCAAACTTATCATGTATACCTCTACCCAATCTTCTTATTATATCCAGGGATTGTTGGCCGACGCCCTGGGCATGAGAGAGGGTGATATCCGGGTCATCAAACCTCCTACCGGGGGTGCTTTCGGCAGTAAATTCGAACTCGATTCTACCCAGTTCTGCGCTGCGCTTCTTTCGAAAAAGATATGCCGCCCGGTCCGCATCGTCCTCTCCCGTGAAGAGGAATTTACCGCCACCAAGCGGCGTACTCCCATGTACTACTATACCCGCCTTGGTGCGAAGAAAGACGGCACTTTATTAGCCAAGGAAGTTCGTGTCATTACGGACGGCGGGGCTTATACCGGTATGGGTTCCACCGCCATATATCTGACCGGCTTCTTCTCTTCTTTCCCGTATAAATATCCCAATTACCGTTATGATGGTTATCGCGCCTATACTAATACCGAACCCACTTCCGCTATGCGTGGTTTTGGTGCTCCTCAGGCCTGTTTCGTGGGCGAATCCCAGTTGGACTTGCTGGCTAAAGACCTTGGCATCGACCCCATCGAGATTCGCCGTAAGAACGGCATGACCCCCAACCATGAGATACCCGGACAAGCGGTGATTCAAAGCTGCGGCCTGCATCAATGCCTGGATAAAATCGAAGAACACGTCAAGGAAAGAGGCAAAATGCCTCCTAACCGCGGCCTTGGCATCGCGGCTTATGGTTTTATGTCCGGCGGTATTTTCAACTGGTTCGATACTCCTTATGCCTTCTCCTCGGCACTGATCAAGATAAATGTCGATGGAAAAGTAGATCTATTCACCGGGGCTTGTGATATCGGCCAGGGTTCTGATACGACTCTCAGTATGATTTGTGCGGAAGAACTCGGTGTAAAATTTGAAGATATCCGGATTCACGCTGCCGATACCGGTATCTGCCCGGTTGACCTTGGGGCGTGGGGCAGCCGTCAAACATTGATGAGCGGTAATGCCATCAAGATGGCGGCGGCTGATGCCAAACGTCAACTTTTAGAGTTTGCTGCCGCTAAAATGGGCATCAATATCGTGTACGACATGGACATTAAGAATAGCTGGATCCATTTGGTTGACCGGCCTGAACGCGGCGTTTCTTATTACGATATCGTAAAACAAGCGGTTCGTGGTCGTGATGGAGAAACGATAATCGCCCGGGGCCATTACACTCCCCACCGCAAAGGAATGGTTTCTCCTGCCTATAGCTTCGGAGTTCAAACGGCTGAAGTAGAAGTTGATCCTGAGACCGGTAAAATGAAACTAATAAACGTGACCACCGCCCACGAGAGCGGGACAGTGATAAATCCTATCGGTATCGAGGGACAACTCGAAGGCGCCGTCATGATGGCAGGCGGTTATGGTTTCTGTGAAGACCAACCTATGGACCAGGGTAAAATTCTGAATCCTTCGCTTGCCGATTATAAAGTCATCCGTTCGCTGGATATGCCGGATACCAAGATTATTGAAATTGATACTTATGAACCCGAAGGGCCTTTCGGTGCCAAGGAAGCAGGTGAAGGTTTGACCAACCCCACCGCTGCTGCTATTGCCAATGCCGTCAGGAATGCGGTCGGGGTAACCATAACCGATTTGCCGATTACCCCGGAAAAAATCCTCAAAGCCATTAAAGAAAAAGGAAAACAAAAGAAATCCGGTAAAAAGGAGGCTGGCCGATGAGTTATAAATGTCCGGTCTGTATAAAGATATCCAGTTCTTCCATGGATTTAGCCCGCCATATGATCGGCCGTGGTGACAAAGAACATCGTGATTGGACTAATTCCAAGGGATTTAAATATTCCGAATTACTGATTATGCAGTTCCGTACTTTTGGTAGTGAAGGCTATAAAGCACTCGCTGATTTTCTTGAAAAAGAAACCAAAGTTAAAGAATAAACCTTGATGTCGAAAAAAACGGTCGGATAATTACCGACCGTTTTTTTTCGCATGTATTTTTGGGATTTAGTAATTAAGGTTGCATTGTCCTCTTAAGCGGTCCGGGTGTAGTCTGAGTATCATATATCGGATTGTATGTTAGCGTACCAAATGCTTTTAGTACCTCATGCCTCTTTTCGTTGGGTGGTTCGTCCGGTATCGAGCTAATGATAGCATTATTACGTGCCGCATAACCGGCTTTGAATTCGGGATGGGTATTGATAAAGAGGTCGTTTCGTAATATGCCTCGTAGCACTCGTTCGCCCATCTCTACCGGGTCCATAAATGTACTCGAGTCCATGGGTGGTGGCTGTGAACCTCCTGGTGGTGGCTTTCGTTGTTCATTCTCGTTCTTTAAATTAGCCGGACGGTTGACTTGTGATGAGATACCGAGATTAGTGGTCACGGCACCGGGGAAAAGCACAGACACTCCGACGTTCGTCCCCTGGAGGTCGGTAGCGATCGTTTCCATCATCCCGGTTACCGCGAATTTCGAGGTATTATAAACACAACAACCGGCGACTGTACTCAAGCCTGCGGTCGAGGATGTAGAAACGATATGCCCGCTTTCACCGTGTTTCAGCATCCTGGGCAAAATTGTCGTGATGCCGTTTATTACCCCACCTACATTCACACCCATACAAAAATCCCAATCTTTATAAGTGGTTGTCTGTATCGGCCCGCCGGCTGATACTCCGGCATTGTTGATCAGGATATGTATCTTACCAAATACCCTTTCTGCTTCGTCGGCTGCTTTAACATAAGCTTCCCGGTCCGTAACGTCAAGTTTGATCGGATGTACTGGTAATTTCTTTTCTTTAAAATAGACCATCGCTTCATCCAAAGCATCTTGCCGGGAATCAACGATAACTACCTTCATTCCATTAGCAGCAAATACTTTGGCTATTCCCAACCCGATTCCACTGGCGCCGCCGGTGATAAAAGCCGTCTTTCCTTTCACATTGTCCATTAGTTTTTCCCTCCCTCGTCATCAAGAACACTCAAAGGTATTCCACAGACACCTTCACTACAATTAGCCTGGGCTGGCATCCTGATCGGAATAACATCTTTACGTATTCCAGCCTTGGGTATCCATTTATCGATACGTTCAGTCTGGACGTATACGAAATCGCTGGTCATAAAAACCGGATTCCATTCACCGCCCACCACGAAAATATTTATACTGTCTGCGGTCAGCGGTCGGCCGCCTTGTCCCAAATTTTTCGCTTCCTTAATGATACATTCAGCTAAATCGTTCTTAGTTTTAAATCCTTCGTTCTTCAAACCTTTTGCCACTAATGGGTCTAAGATGAATGTTGCCCCGCCAAACCCGATCCCCATCATGATCTGGGCCATTCTTTGTGGCGGTCCCACACTGAAACCCTGCATACTCCAACCCCGGAAAAGGCTTATCGTATTATCACTAACTTTAAAACCTTTTTGTACATGGAATGGTTCCCAGGGGGAATTTTCCTGGTTTTCACCACAGCACAGATTGTTATAGTTAAAGTTATTTCCGGCACCGCCTGTGAAGTTTTCCGATAGCACGATGTCTCCAAAATTGATGCTCATTAAAGTACCGGCTCTTCCAATGACCGAGTTTGCAAAATTGAAGGGACTCAAGGCACTACTACCGCAGTTCATCCCTATTTCGTTGCGGATGGGGCCGTTTACAATAATCATATGTGCCCACGAACCGGTCGAACTGGGTATTAGTGCTCTTTGGGTAGCCGCCAGTGCCAGTATTACCGGGAAATGTTCCGGCCGGGCACCGGCCATTACGGCATTGACTGCCACTTTCTCTACGGTGTACTCCAGTTTTTCCTCATGCGGTGTGACCGACATACGTCCGACTACCTCTTGAGGTTCATGGTCGGTCCCGGTTAACATCTCCGCTACCCGCGCTTCGGTAGGGAGTATAATCGGTAAGCCGTCGGTCCACCCTCTCCTAATAAATAACTGCCTTAGATTATCTTCATTATCCGGTTCTAAAAGCCGCTGCCGCCGCGGTCTTTTTAAAGGCTCCGGGTGTTTTTCTGCTTCAGTTAATGGTTTGGTTAGCACGTCTATAAGTTCCTGCATCAAAGGATGTCCGGTAATAGGATCGTTCCCCTCGACATATTGGCGATGAGTTTCCCGTGATACCCACGCAGTGGGATGCGGTGGAAAGCTGAAACGTAGTGGCATCCCATGAATTTTACTGTCTCTGGCCATGTAGTTGGCAAAGTGGGCTGTCGCCATGGGTGCCGTCGGGATGCCGGCATCTTCCATATTCCGGGCAAAGTCGGCGAGACTCGCCGTACATCCGTCTCATGAACCGACGCCGAAGATTACTGCATCACCATTCTGCTTGATCTCTTGCCATAGTATAGGATCATTGGCAAATGTATTGTTCCCTTTACTGCGAAAAACTGTCTTGATATTCGGCTTGTTACGGGTGAACCAGCTTTGTACCTCTTCCATGAATTCTTTCGCCCCGGCAAAACCGGTCTCTACGATATAAACCGTCTTACCTTCGAGTGTAGACAGCCGCTCTGCCATGTTCACGGTTTTTAGTGTTGTTTCCGGTTGCCCTAACGGATTAAGCAAGTCCATCATGTCGTTTTCGGGTGAAAGGGCTTGTCCGAAAATACCGCTGGGTTGTCCTCGTGGGTCTAATACTGATATTATTTTCTCTTCCATTTTCTCCCCCCCTGGTTATCATCAATCTATTGAAAGTGTAATACGCGGTTATTATATGAGTTGAAAAAACAAATCACAAACTTAAAACACTCCTGAAGAAAATGAGGAAATAACAACCACCCCCCAGCTTGTATTTATTCTCCCGGGTTTGAATTTGATGCAGGCGCATCAATGAGTGCTTGCGTTAATACATAGGTCGCTTGGAGATACTCGGTAGGGCATAGTGGAAAACACTCTTTACAGTCCCAACATTCCTTAGCCGCTATTTCCGGGATAAAACTAATTTCCCTTTTTGTGCCGCGTTCGACAAATGCCAGGGCATGTTTCTTCTTGACCTCGTTGCAGTACCTCACACATAGTCCGCAAAGAATACAAAACATCGGTTCTTTTTCAAAACGGTTTTTATCTGCCCCATATTCTTTCGCAAATTCCACCAGGGTAGGTGCATCCGGAGCATGTGAGAGCATAAGTTCCAGGAGAGTTTTTCTGATGTTATCGATGTTTTCCGATCTCGTTCTTACCACCATGTTATTTTCTACCGGACATGAACAGGCGGTATCGAGGGTTATTCTCCCTCTTTCTTCTATTTCTACGGTACAAATCCGGCAGGCAGTATAAGGTTTCAGTTTTTCATGATGGCAAAGTGTCGGGATATTTATCCCGGCATTTTTCGCCGCTTCAAAAATGGTCATCCCTTCCCGGGCTTTGACCGTTTTATTATCGATAGTCAGGGTTATTTCACTCATCCTGATTTACCTTGCGCCCCCTTTTCCCCGGATTATTATATTATGTAAATAATGTCTCTTCAATTTGCCGCCGGCACCGGCATTTTACATACCCCTGCCGGGCAGTGCTTGGTTTCGATATGCGCTTCGAATTCTTCCCGGAAATTCTTTAACGCACTGAAGAGAGTATTCGATGCCCCTTTTCCCAGGGCACATAAGGCGGCTGATTTCTGTACTTTCGCGATGGCCTCCAGTAGTTCCAGGTCGGCTTTTTTCCCTTTACCTTCGGTGATCCGGTTCATGATCTTGATCATCTGCCGCAGGCCTTCCCGGCAAGGTGTGCATTTCCCACATGATTCATTGGAAAGAAAAGCGAAGAAATATTTAACCATGTCCACGACACAGGCGTTATCATCGATAGCTATCAGTCCTGGGCCCAGCGTCAAGCCGGCTTTGGTTAATTCATCGAAATCTACTGTGATATCCAGTTGGTTTTCCGGAATGAAGCCCCCCATCGGTCCCCCCACCTGCAAAGCTTTAATTTTCCTGCCTTCCCTTGGTCCGCCGCCGATATCGTAAACTATTTTTCTGAAAGGCATCCCCATTGGAACTTCGACTATCCCGGTATTCCTGATGGCCCCGGAAAGTGAGAAACTCCGTGTCCCTTTACTTCGTTCCGTGCCTGTCTTGATATATTCATCGGCTCCCTTTCTCAATATGAACGGGATGTTAGCCCATGTTTGCAGGTTATTCAGGTCTGTCGGCTTCGCCCATAATCCATGTTCCGTAGCATGATCGTATTTTGCGATCGGCTCACCTACCCTTCCTTCCATGGAAGCTGTTAAAGCGGTTGATTCACCACAGACATAATTACCACCGTCTATCGTTACTTTTACCGTGAAACTAAGTTCTGAACCGAGGATATTTTTACCTAGTAAACCAAATTCTTCGGCTTGTTTGATCGCTGTTTCGGTATTATGCACTGTCAGGGGAAATTCATCGCCCACGAAGATGAAACCTTCGGTGGCTTTCATGGCAAAAGCCCCGATTAACATCCCTTCGATAATACTGTGGGGATTAGCCTCCATCATACGGCGGTCGACGAAAGCACCCGGATCGCCTTCATGGCAGTTGCAGATGATATATTTAGTTTCCGCTTCCGCTTTTAAACAGGCTTCCCATTTTCTGCCGGCGGCAAAACCGTTCCCACTACGCCCCCGGATATTGGATTTCTTGACTTCCCCGATGACCTGTTCCGGTGTCATCATTTGTAGGACTTTTACAAAAGCTGAATACCCCCCGGTAGCTAGATAATCTTCGATACTGTTCGGATCGATTTTATTAAAATCGCCTCCGATGAACCGGGTCTGGTTTTTATAAAAGGGGATATCGTCTTCATGAATGATTTTTTCACCAGTACTCGGATTTGTGTACAGTAAGCGTTCTATTATTTTGTTATTGTTAACACCAGCCACTATTTCCGGTACGTCCTTAACCGTTACCTTAACATAGCAGATCTTCTGTGGGAAAATGACAGCCATCGGTCCCTGTTCACAAAAACCCTGGCAGCCGGTTTCTCTGATATGTATCCTGGGCTGTAATTTCTTTATCGCTACTTCGTCTTGGAAAGCTTGGACCAGCTTCTGATTTCCCTGATTGTGACAACCGGTACCCCCGCAAATGGCAATACAAGGTTTATTCCGGTCTTTATCGGACAGGATTTTCGTCCGTAGCTCTTCCAGTTCAAATACTGATTTCAGTATGGGCACTATTTATCCCTTGTCACTTTGTTTGATTATTTCTTCCGCTTTCTCCGGTTCCATATTATTATGGTAACCGCCATCGACCATCATGACCGGGCCGGCAGCACAACAGCCCATGCAGGTTGTCGTTTTCAGGCTATATCTTAAATTCTCGTCTGTTTCTCCCGGTAATGTCCCGGTGGCTTGTACTACTGTATCGATTATTCGCTGCGCTCCCCGGACATGGCATGATGAACCGTTGCAGATATGAATTTCATGCTGGCCTTCCGGAATCAAGCTGAAGGTCTTATGAAAAGTTGCCGTATTCATCACTTTGCTTAACGGAACCTGTAAACGCTCACTGACTTTTTCCAGTGCTTCTTTCGGCAGCCAGTGGTTCTCGTTCTGTATCTCCAGTAATATTTGTATCAGGGCACTATCCTTACCCTGGTATTTTTCAATGATCTGGTCTACCCTTTTTATATCCATTTATTTTCGTTCCTGATCGTTATGCTCTTTTAGTTGAATATAGATCGTTTATTTTCTTATAGCTGCCGGATTAAAACGTTTCTGGCTTTCATCAAACTCAGTCAATCGCTTTCTTGATGCACTCATCAGGTAGTGTGCAACTTCAGCCGGGCTGATTCCCAGTATCACCGATATTTCTTCGTTGGTATAATCTTTTTCCTGGACTAACAACAGTATTTGTTTCAATAACAGATTATCGATGACCGTCTCGTTGAATATCCGGTTTACCTCATCGGTATCGAAATATGCGTCATACTCTTCTCTAGTATTGAAATGAACCCTCAGTCTTTCTCTTTCTACCAGCCGGACATAAGGCACGATACTGATGGCAGCTTTAAGCTTGAGTTTAAGTTTGTTTCCATCTTTGGCCTCATTCACAGCCAGCGGGCCGATTCCTTGTATTTGTTTAGAAAAATCGGTTACTACTTCGGCAAATCGCACTCCTTGTGCCGCCGAAACCCACTCCAGCCTTAAACGACTGGTATTTATCCCGCACTGTTTTATCAACTTTTTTGTGATGTTCATCATACTTACTGCTGAATGATTCCCTTCCGTCAGGTAATGACATTCTCCCAGCCAGCAGCCGCCGACAAAAACACCATCTACTCCGTTAGAGAACGCCTGTAATATGAACGACGGGTCGATTCTCCCGGTGCACATGACCCGGATTATTTTTAAGTATGGCGGATACTGTAGCCTGGAAACTCCAGCTAGATCAGCGGCTGAGTATGCTCACCAGTTGCATAAAAAACCAAGTAACCTTGGTTTGAACTCAAAATCAGCCAATTTTATCTCCTCAGGGTAATTCTTTTATCCTTGACTTGATCGTCTTAAGCCCTGGCAGTTGCGTTTACCATCTCCGGAACTTCGGCATCGATCTGCGCTAATATCTCTTCATCATTAAAGTGTTTCAGGGAAATCGCTCCGGTCGGGCATTTCGAATTACACAATCCGTCTCCTTTACAAAGCACCGGATTGACTTTCGCTTTTTTACCCTGTAGCGTTTCCACGAATTCGATTGCCCCGTACTTACATACCGATATACATGCCCCGCAGGTCAGGCATTTATTTTCATCAACTTCACAGATGGCACCGGTAGCTGTTACCGAGTCATGCGATAAAATTCCCGCCGCCCTGCCTGCTGCACCATACGCCTGGCTGATCGTCTCGGTCAGGTGCTTGGGATAATGTGCCGTCCCGCATAGGAAAACTCCATCTGCAGCAAAATCAACCGGCCGCAGCTTTACATGCGCTTCTTGGAAGAAACCATCCAGGCTCAATGGCACCTTGAATAACCTGGCTGTTTCTGCATTTCCTTCAAGCGGTACTACCGCTGCTGCTAATGCCAGGATATCCGCATCAAGGGCAATCTTTTTATTCAGGATTGGGTCCGTCACCGTCACCCGCAGAACTTGTTTGCCGCTCTCTCCCTGGGCTGGCTCCACTACCGGTTTATCTTCCGGGGTATACCGGATGAATCGCACTTCCTTTTCCGCGGCTTCGCGGTAGTAGTCTTCCTTGAACCCGTAAGTCCGCATATCCCGGAACAGGATATATATATCCATGTCCGGCTTCTTTTCTTTTAGTTTCAGGGCTTCCTTCACCGAGTGGCCGCAGCATACCCGGCTGCAGTAGTTACGGTCGGTTTGCCGGCAACCTACGCATTGAATCATCACCACACTTTGGGCTTTGGTGACCTTTAGTTCCTCTTTAGCTATTTTTTCTTCAAGCTCTACCAGTGTTAATACCCGTTCATCTTTTCCGTAGAGGTATTCGTTCGGTTTATACTCTTCAGCCCCGGTGGCAATGATAGTGATGCCATGATGCAGTTCTTTCTTTTGTCCCTTTGTTGTAATCATCGTGACGAAATTACCCACATATCCGGTGGCATCCGTAATTGTCGCATTGGTATATACATGGATATAGGGGTGTTTATAAACCCGTTTTACAGTTTCATTCAGGTAATTTTGCACATCCAGGCTTTCGAGCGTGAAATATAACTTCCGTGCCATACCGCCCAGTTCCGGATTTTTTTCAATCAGGTAGACTTCGAACCCCTGGTTTGCCAGGCTTAATGCGCTGGTCATTCCGGCCACCCCGCCGCCAACCACCAGTCCTCTTTTATCTACGGGTAACTGAAACTCAACTAATGGTTCCAGCAAGGCCGTTCTGGCTACCGACATCTGAATGATATTTTTAGCCTTCCGGGTTGCTTCTTCTTTCTCCCGTGAATGGACCCAGGAACAGTGTTCCCGGATATTAGCAAATTCGAAATAATAAGGATTGATGCCGCCTTCACGAACGGTATCCCTGAATAATGGCTCATGCGTTCTTGGTGTACAGGCTGCCACCACCACCCGGTTCAGTCCCTTTTCCCGTATGGCATCCGATATCTGGCGGGCATTATCCGTGGAGCATGCGAACAGGCTTTCCTGGGCGTGTACCACGTTCGGCAGCGATTTCGCAAATTCTACCACCGAGGGCACATCGACTACCCGGCTGATATTAGCTCCACAGTGACAAACGAATACCCCGATTTTCGGTTGTTCTTTCGTAGCATCTCTCTCATCGGGATATACTCTTTCCTTATTCAACTTGCCCCGCCGGTATACCAGTAACTGGCTGCAAAGAGCTGCTGCTCCGCTTGCCGTCATCACCGATTCCGGGATATCTATCGGCCCCTGGAATGCCCCGCTGACGAATATCCCCGGCCGGGAAGTCTCAATTGGATTGGCCGGGTTATTCTTACAGAATTCATGGTCGTTTAGTTCGATACTAAATTTCTTTGCCAAATCCAGTACATCTTTCGGCGGGTTGAGTCCGACCGATAACACCACCATTTCGAACTCTTCTTCTTTCACTCCGCTGTCGGTCGTTGAATATCTGATGGTAACGTTCCTGGTTTCCGGAATTTCTTTCCCCACCGATACATAGCTGCGTATAAAACGAACTCCCGGTAGACTTTCTGTTCTCTGGTAATATCTCTCAAAATCTTTGCCGAAAGCCCGGACATCATTATGGAAGATCGTTGCTTCTATATCCGCTTCGTGATCTTTTGCCAGGATGACCTGTTTCTGTGTGTAAGTACAGCAGACTGCCGAACAGTAACTATTACCGCCTTCCAATACTTGTCGTGAACCCACGCATTGTATCCAGGCTATCCGTTTGGGATGTTTGCCGTCGGATGGCCGCTTTATTTCACCATCGTATGGGCCGGTCGAACATAGTATCCTTTCGAAATCCAGGCTTGTCACCACATTCGCCATTTGTCCGTAGCCAAAATCATTCCTTAAGGCCGGATCGAATGTTTCGTAGCCTGGTGAAAGAATTACCCCTCCCACCTCGATATCTACCCGTTCCGGTTTCTGCGTCAAGTCGATAGCGTTATTCTTACAAACACCCTGGCAAATCGTGCATTTTTCATCTTTCAGGAATAGGCAGTGTTCACCATCAATATATGGAATCAACGGGACCGCCTGGGAAAAATAAATGTGGCTGCATTTCGCCTGTGACAAGTTCTGATTGTATTGATTCGGTATCTTAACCGGGCAATACTCCGTGCAGGTCGTACAGCCCCGGCATTTTTCACTATCTATATATCTGGGTTTTGTTACTAAAGATACCCTGAAATCCCCCGCCTCTCCCTCGATCCGGTCAACTTCAGTGTAGGTCATAATGGTGATATTCGGATGCCGGTTGCATTCGATGAATTTCGGTGATTCGATACACATCGAACAATCGTTGGTCGGGAATGTTTTATCTAACTGTGACATCTTGCCGCCAATTGCCGGCGACTTGTCTATCAGGTAGACCTTAAATCCGTTATTCGCCAGGTCCAGGGCTGCCTGGATGCCGCTTATCCCCGCCCCCACGATCAGGACATCACCGGTTTTATTATCTACGGTGTTTTCTATGATGCGCCCTTCATCCCGTTCTGCTTCCACTAACTATCTTCCTTGTTGTACTTACTGTTATACAAGATTTTCATACAGTCTGACTTACCTGGTTGTGGATGATTCTTTCGCGGTGTGAGTATACAAAGAAACGGTCATCTCTTACATATCCTACCAGGGCTATTCCTAACTCCTTGGCCATGGTTATTGCACGGTTGGTGGGTGATGTCCTCGATATTATTATTGGAATATTCATCATCGCCGCTTTTATCAGCATTTCTGTCGTCACACGGCCGGTACTCAGTAATATACCGTCTTTCAGCTTAAGTTTACTTAGAAGGTATTCCCCCTGCACTTTATCTATCGTATTATGCCGGCCGATGTCTTCTGCCAATATGTAAATCTTCTCTTTATCTGCTAATGCCGAGCCGTGTACTCCGCCGCTTTTATGGTAAATTTCCATCTGGCTTTGCATCTTATTCATTAGTCTAAATATGATTTCAGTATCAATAGCTAGATTGGAATGTACTTTACTGGCTCCGGTTTTGAATGAAATGCCGCCCCCACATCCTGAAGTTAACGTGCGTTTCGTAGGAAAACTATAATCCTTATTTCTTAACACGATATCGCCGATCGAGTTTTCTTCATCGATTTTCATAACGGAAATATCTTCAAGCCCGGTAATAATACCCTGAGCATAGAGAAATCCTACGGCTAAACAATCCAGTTTCGCCGGCGTGCATAGAATTGATACCAAATCCTGTCCGTTTACTTTCAGGGTAAATTCTGCTTCAGTCGGTACCTGGACGGCAGTCTTATTCCACACCCCTGAACTATATCGTTCACAGTTTATCTCCGGAGTCGTATCTTTGGTATCTAGTATCTTCGTGTATTCCTGCATTGTCTTAAATTACTCTTATTTCTCTTGTACTAAATATTTTCCGGCTTATGTTACGCTAGACGACATCTTGTATGACTTCAGTAATATCTTTTATTTCGATGCTCTCACTAGCTCCGAGGGTCAACCGGCTGTCTTCAAAGTTGATAATACAGTACGGGCATGCCGTTACCAGTAAATCCGCTTTCGTGTCCAGCGCTTGCTGCATCCTCAGGTCAGAGAATCGCTCGCCTTTCTTCCGGTCCATCCAAATGCCTCCACCGCCACCGCCGCAGCAGAAACTCGATTCTCTCATCTCAGACATCTCGTTTAGTGTCAGGCCGGGCACACTGTTTAAGACCTCTCTGGGTTCATTGAATATTCCGTTATGACGTCCCAGGTAACATGGGTCGTGATAGGTAATATTCTTTTTCATTTCTCCGGTTATTTTCAGCCGTCCCTGTTTAATCAACTCAGCGATGAACTGCGTCATGTGGACGACCTCAAAGTTAACCTTGAACTGGGCATATTCATTTTTAAAGGTATGGTAGCAATGCGGAGATGATACCAATATCTTTTTTACGCCTGCATCGATAAAATTTTTGATATTCTCTTTGGCTAATCTCTTGAATAATTCGGCATCTCCCGTCTTACGGATGCTTTCCCCGCAGCAGTTTTCCTTCGTTCCTAATATACCGAAATCTACCCCGGCTTTATTCAGGACATTTATTGTTGCTGCCGCCACCTTTTTCATCCGTGCATCGTAACTAAGATAACATCCGGGGAAATATAGTACTTCCATGCCTTCCGTGAATTGTTTCACCGGTAAACCGTTTGCCCAGTCTGCCCTTTTCTCCCGCTTTTCTCCCAGCGGATTGCCTTCTGCTCCCAGGCTGGCGGCTACGGTATGGATAGAGTCCGGGACAACCCCGTATTCAGCCGCTATACGGCGTATCGATACCCCTACCTCGATCTGCTTAACCCCCCGCGGGCATTTCTGAGGGCAATTTCCGCAGGTCGTGCACCGCCAGATGTCCTCTCCTTCTATCTCCGGTAGGCCAAAGGTTGCTTGCCTGACGATATTTCGAATACTAAATTGCTTAAGCCTGTTCCATGGGCAAACTGTATCACAGGTACCGCATTGATAACAGTACTTAAAAGCTTCACCACCGGCTTGCTTAATGGCATCTATTGCTTCTTTGAAAGGGGCTACCGTTTCCAATTTTTTAGCCTTCTATTTCGACATCTTCGACAGGGCGTCTTTTACTTTCTTTATTCCGTGCTTCTTAATTAACGATTCCAGGCCGATTTCCATTTCTATCGTCTTTTGAGAAATGGGGACACTACCCTCTTCCTTTTCTTCGACCACTTCACGTTCCTCGTATGTCAGGCATCCCGGTTCGCATACCTGGACACACATTGGTTCTTCCAATGGTGGATCGCTTTCACATAAATCGCACTTTAAAGGCAATCCGGAATCCGGCTCTTTGAAGATATCCCTGGATGGACAGGAAGCTCCGCAAAAAGTACATATACTGTATTCTTTTCCGGCGATTGTATGTACTTGCCTGCCGTTGCAGCGCGCCTGTGTAAATTCGCTGGCATATACCGGGACATATTCGTCCATTAGTTCATTCCGGAAAACATGGATTCGCGCCCTGTCCGGGTTGGTAATGCTATATCTTGGTGTAGCATGAAAAGCCGAACACGCCATCTCACAAGAGCGGCACCCCGTGCATTTATCAGTATTAATTTTGATGATCTTTTCTTTCTTTATCATGCGGAAGCCCCTTCACTTCCCGGATTTATTTTAAAAATCTACCCAGGTTTTAACCTTTAGTTAATATGCCTTTCTCTTCGAACTCTTTCTTAACATCGCTCAATCCAAGCCTATCCAGAGTTGTCGCTTTCGGAATCCCTTCCTCATTCCAACCCCGGTAGGCATAATAATCACTGAGTAATTTCTGTTCTGATTCCTCATTCCTGACTGCCCAGTGGTCTTCCGGTGGCCTCTCGTCCTTTCTCCTCATACCCCTTCTGATATTAATGGCTCTTACCAGATTTCTGTTTCGCTGCCCTATATCCCAGAGTTTTTGTTTATCCATCTGGATACCGGTTGCCGCTGTTATTATTTCCGGTTCATTGTTGATATGATATGCGACTTTACCTCCGAACTGGCCTCGGAAGGATGATAGGAAAGCACACAAACCAGTTGCATCGTCGATATAATGCATCAATTCGTTCCACTCGGTGATGGTGCTGGCCATCTCGTTGGTGATTTGGTCTCTTTTCACCCATTGCAGGAAATATTGTTTGAACTTCTCATCGGGTACTGCGATCCATTCTTTTACAAAAGCTTCTCTTTCTTCTTGTTTTGGGAACGGGTCCTGCGGGAAGGAGCCTTCTATTTGTGTGATGCCCATTTTTTCACCCGTTGCAATCATTAGAAAATATGCCGGATTCACTTTTCCTAATTTTATGGGAATTTGTTCGAATTTCTTGGTGGTATTATGATCGAATTTTTCCGCCCCTTTTCCGATCTTGCGGGCTGCCCAGTATACCCCGTCCGCCAGGATATCTCCTATCCCTTCCCTCCTCACTATCTTGTCCAACACGTAATGGAATCTTCCCCTGATATCGGCGGGCATGCCGGGAAAATCATTATCGGTTAGAATTCCGGCTTCCAGTAATTCCAGGGCGAAAGCGATGATCTGGGGTGTAGAATAAGCATCGACTCCATATTCCTCAGCGATCGGTAGTATCTCAAAACTAAAATCCAGTTCCTGGAAAGCTGCCATATGGAATGTATCTTTAGCATAGCATTTATAAGAAAAACGTCTGCCTCCCGGCATGCGGATCACGTTATGGCATATCTTGGGACAATTAAAACAACCGGTTTGCCGGTCCATATTTTCGAATTTTAATCGCCGCCACCGCTCTTCCAACTCCGGGCTCCAGAAACCTTTCCGTCGTGTTCGGGCATTACCCCAGGCAAAATTATTGTGGTGAAAACTGTCATCTTCGTCAGTTGCCATCCAGTCGCCGAGTTGTTCGCGGTGTTTGGCCATTTGCACATATTCTGCGGAATGTCCGCTTTGCCTGGCCAGAGCTTCTGTCTCTTCGTGTTTGAACATGATGGTTTTTCTTGCTTCCAGGCATAGATTAAACAACTCTTCCGGTTTAGCTACATATATATCTTTCGTCCCATGGACTGCGATAGCTTTTAGTCCTTTGTAACCCATGACTGCGCCCGACCCACCCCTCGCCGCGCTGGCGTCGCTGTGGTCGATCGATGCGGTATAGACATGATTTTCCCCAGCTAAACCAATAGCTGCTACCTGCGCTTTTTCCTGTCCAATTTCTGCCCGGATAAGGTCGGCGGTTTCTCTTGTACCTTTTCCTGCCAGGTGTCTGGCATCACGTATTTCAACTTTATCGTTATCTATCCATAGATAGACCGGTTGCGGAGATTTCCCCCGTATGATTATCTTGTCATATCCGGCGAATTTCATTTCCGGGCCGAAGTAACTGCCCATCAATGAATGTGCCATGAATTTGGTTTGCGGTGAAATAGTGTTTACTGATGTCCGGTTGGCGCCCGGGACCGCCGTACCGTTTAGTAACCCGGAACTGAAGATCAGCAGGTTATCTTCTGAGAGAGGCTCGACATCCGGTCCTACCCTGTCCCAGAGTAGCTTAACGGCCGTACCCTGTCCTCCCAGGTAAGTCTCGGTTAGTTTGGGGTCGGTAGCTTCTTTTTCAATGCTTCCGTGAGTAAGGTCGATCTCCAGGTTGACCCCTGTTTCTGCATACCTCAATGTAAGGCCCCCTTAAGTATCTTTGTCTCGGATCTGTCATGGGAAACAATATCAGAAGCCTGTCCCACCTATGTCACATATAACAGTACCGTAAAATTTTTGTTATATGACTTTGATGTTAGCATATTTTTGCTTTTACTGTCAATCTCAACCATTCATGTTTTGGATATCTGGTATTCATCGATTTTTCTGGTTTATTTTTCCTTCTTTCCCCGGCTAACTAACATATTAATCACGATAAACAACCCGGTTATTATCATAATCCCAATAATCACTGGTCCGGTATTATCCCAAATAATAGTAATAACCATACTTATCGCATAAACAATGCCATATATGATTCCTCCCGGTTCCGGATTTCCTTCCACTGCCGGCTTTAGTGCAAAGTGATTAGTTAATTGGGCTAATGTTATCAGTAAAGTAAATACGAAGAGTAACTCTACTCCTGATCCCAGTTTATTCTTCAAATTCGTTTTCATATATTTTTACCGGACTACACTACCACGCTGCATTCTATCATTAATCGTGTTTTTGTATAACTGGTGTCGAATAGTTTCTTTTACTTACTTTATTTAGCTTTTATATATAGTACTTTTGTTGTTTTTTCTAACTATTTTACTGTTTCATAGATGATTTTTTATGATAAAATAAGTTATCGCGCTTTGTGCGTATTTTAACCTGAAAGGAGACTGTATTGAGCAGTCCGGACTCTAGTATCAACGAATTGTCTTCCCGCTTGTTACAGCGAGTTACTGAATATCTGACTACCGAAGGTTGGCAAGTAAGCCCTGTCAAGTCATCACCACAGATCCGCTGGGTAATTGAAGCAATTGATTACCAAAAACGTCCTATTTCCGTTTCTCAAGAATTTACACCTCAAAAACAAACAGAACGTTTACTAATATTCACTACTTTAAAATTAAGCCCTCACCATAAAGAAAAATTCAGTGCTCTACGGCCTGTAGACCAACGTGATCTTGTGTATGAAATCCGTCAGCAGACAATCATGATGGGCATCGATTATGCCGGCCTTGATGTCCCGTTGGACCGCATGCTTTTCGAGGATTTTCTTTATGTGGATGACCTTTCCAAAAGTAATTTCTTGAAAACTGTCAGAAAAGTCCGTAACGCTATGTTGCTGGCTACTATTACCATTGCCCGACGGTTTAATGAACCTCTACCATCTGAACCAGGGCTCGAAATCCCACTCAACGGTAAGTAGAAATCGAATACGCCAGGTATCGTTACTATTGCTTGGCTACAGCAAATCAGCGATTATTTCGGCAATATCCTTTGAACCCACCGCTTCCTCCACCCCCTTCGTTTTCAGCCCGTCAACCAACATCACCAGGCAGAATGGACAGGCGGTTGCTACCAGGTCGGCCTTGGTTTCTATTACCTGTTCAGCCCGTTTTACATTTAGCCGCTTCTCCGGGTCCTCTTCCATCCACATATGCCCCCCGCCCCCACCGCAGCAGAAGCTGTTTGGCCCCATGCGTTCCATCTCTATCCGGTTCAATCCGGCCGCCTGCAGTATTTCCCGCGGTTCATTGTAGATATCATTATACCTTCCAAGGTAACAGGAATCGTGCAAGGTAACGGTCTTGTTTCCTTCCAGTTTTTTAAGTTTAAGTTTACCGTCCCGGATCAATTCAGCGATTAATTGCGTATGATGGACTACTTCGTATTGTCCGCCGAATTGTGGATATTCGTATTTAAAAGAGTTGTAACCATGCGGGCAGGCTGTGAGAATTTTCCTGACATTATAATTCTTAAATATCTCAATGTTTTTCTGGCATAAAGTCTGGAATAAATACTCATCTCCCATCCGCCTTGCCGGATCACCACAGCAGCCTTCCTCAGTCCCTAAAATACCGAACTTCACTCCCGCCGCTTTCAGTATCTTAAACATCGCCCTGGAAACTTTTACATTTCTTTCATCCAGTGCTCCGGTGCAGCCTACCCAATATAGAATATCAACATTACTGTCTTCAGCCATGGTCTTCACATCGAGTCCTTCTGCCCACGCAGTTCTCGTCAACGTCGTGCCGCGCCACGGATGGTCCCGTGTACTCAGGCTCTTTAGTGCTTCCTGGGCTGATTCCGGTAATTGTGTTCTTTCCATGGTCAGGCTGCGCCGCATGTCTACTACTTTATCGATTCTTTCGACATATATCGGACAAGCTTCTTCACAAGCCCGGCAGGTCGTACAATCCCATATCACTTCATCGGTCACCGCTTCGCTGATCATGTCCGGCCGTTGCTCGATTGGTTTACTAGAGAACGGTACCGGGAATACCTGCTGCATATGAGTCTTCAGGTCTTGTACCAGTTTCTTCGGACTGAGTTTTTTACCGCTGGCATATGCCGGGCAAGCATCCTGGCAGCGTCCGCAGCGGGTACAGGCATCCAGGTCCATCAACTGTTTCCAGGTGAAATGTTCAATTTGTGAATTGCCGAAATTTTCCGTCTTTTCCAGGTCTATCGGTACCAGTTGGCCTTTTGGTTTTAGCGAACGGAAAAATACATTAAGCGGCGAGATCACGATATGTTGCAGTCGTGACCGCATCACCCATATGTAGACCAATAAAAACAATGCCGGAATGGTGTGTATGATTACCCGATGCCAGACCAACAATTCGTTCTTCATTATTTCGCCGAAAATCAGGAAGCCTCTTGATATCAGATAGCCGACGGGCGACCAACTGCCCACAATGCTCCAGTCTGCCGCGACTGGTGCAGTTGCGATCCGGTATCCTTTTACCATGAAACCTGTCGCTACGATGATAAAAGCGATCACGTATACCAGGTTGTCTTCCTCTTTAGTATCCAGGCGGTCGGGTTTTCTGATATAGCGCCGGTATATTGCCATACCTCCCCCCACCAGGATGATAACTCCCCCGATCTCAGAAATTAGCGAAGCCCATAAGAATATACTAGCCGGCGGTGTTGACACCCCACCCAATGAAAATAACCGGATAATTTTACCCAGGAAGAGTAATGCCGTGCCGCCGAAAATGAACAGGTGCATGAGTCCGGCATACAACTCCCCTTTCCGGATAAAACGGAAGTGAGGAAAAGCTACGGCCAGTGTTGTTAACAATCTTGATGTGGCATTATCGGTTCTCTTTTCCGGCTTGCCTATTTTCCATAACCGGTATCTCCGGGCGAAACCCAGCAGGAACACCAGGAAGACCGCCGGTAAAAGAATACATACCGCGATCAAGATCGGTATGATGATGCTGTTTATATATTCAGTCTGTCCCTGCCAGAAGGCCAAAGAGTCCAATTTATTCTCCTACAATGTCGGATAAAATGAGGTCAGGTGAGATATAAAAAATATGATGCATACGGCACCAACTGCCACCAACAACATCGTTATAATGCCTTTATATCTTGGCCCTAACAGTAGGTCGAACAATATCAGACGTACGGCCCATAACAGCGAGAATATTATTCCACCTAATATCAGGATTTCTATTAGTATCGCTAATGCCCTGAGCAACTCTTTTCCTTTTTATTTCTTCCCTTTACACATCGGGCAGCGAGATAGATTTTCTATGATTGTTTGACCGCTGTTAACAAATTTTGATTGTATATTTTTTATCATTGACTTCGACCCGATCACTACCCCGCATTTTGTACAACGGGCATATTCATCTTCGAACAGGATCACCTGTGGCGATTCATTTTTACCACTTTCCAGTTTCAAACATTTTTCCGGGCATATTTCTACACATTCACCGCAGGCATCACATTTTTGGTAACGGAATATCAGGCTTATCGATTCTTCGCCTTCCACTGTCAACGCCCCGGTCAAGCATTCCTGGGCACATATTGCACAACCACTGCATTTCGTTTTATCTAGTATTAGTTTTTCTTCACTTGGAAAAATCCCTTTCGGGACGGCCATCTGTAGTAATTCGCGGCGGCTATATTCTTTATCATGGCCATCGTGCTTTACTTCGGCCTTCATTTTACCCATGTTTTACCGCCTCACCTTTGGGATCGGTTCCCTTGGGTAAAATCTCCAGGTATTTAAGTCCCAGGACAAACAACAAGGCCACAAATGCCAGGGTCCCGATAGTCAATAACGTCTCCCATATAGTTATCGGGAAAGCTCCGGCCATTCCCCACTGCCCCTGTATTTCCCCCGGATACAATTGCTGTACCTGGGCCGCACCTGGTATGACGATAGCAGCCCGCTCGCCAAACACCCCTATCACCACCGAAGCACATGCCGCCAGTACCCATTTCACATTTTTATTGGTCTTCGGATTGAATAGTACGACTAAAGGAAATACGATCCCCATCCCTATCTGGAATATCCAGAATAACCACCAGTAAGGGCCGGTAAATAAGAATAGTACGCCTTCTCTGGCGGGGAAGTAGATATGAGTAAGTTTATCGAAGAATATCATCACCAATAATATGATGATTACATAGGACAGGATTTTCCCCAGTGATAGTATTATTTTGTTGTCTAACGGGCGTTTCGTATATTTAAACGTCAGGTAAACAGCGATTATCAGTAATGATGTCCCGGAAGTTACTGCGGCCGTGATAAATTCAAAAGGTTTTATTGGGGATGAGAGAATCTCCCTGGTGCCGATTAATCCCACGATTGCCCCGGTGAAGCTGTGTACTGCAAGTGCCCACAGGACGTCTATCGTCCCGATAATCATCGCCCATTTTGTTTTATTTTCGATTGCCAGCCATAAATAGACCGCCATCAACAATAAGTATCCGGTATACCAGATGCTGTTAAAGGCAAACATGGAAGTCGGATTGTTCATGAATCCCCAGGCAAAAACCCGCCAGAACTTCTCTATTCTTCCCAGGTCTACTAAAACGGTAACCATTGCTCCGGCGAATAATAGGAATCCCATCAATACCGCCATACGCCCAATCGGTTTATATTCTTCCCGCCTTAATACATAACATAAAGCAGAAACAACGATCGCTCCGGCACTCACCCCGACGAAGAAAAAATCCAGCGTGATTAGCTGTCCCCAGGGTATGGCGTTGCTGGTTCCCCATACCTGCTGTCCCAGCAGGTACATCACCATGAAGCTGGCGAACATCACTGCTACCAATACACCAAGTACTACCATCAAGCGGCGGAATCCGCGTGATTTTCCCTCTATCGGCGCAAAGGTTAAGTCCACTTACAATTCCTCATATTTAGCCATGTAAATAATAAACGCTGGGTTTGGTACTAAATTCTTCTCGCAGCCGGAAACTACTTCTTGTCGCCAGCAAGAGTGATATCTCACTTTCCGAATCATCCAGGTCTCCAAAAACCCTGGCTTTAGTCGGGCATTCTTCCACGCAAGCCGGGACTACATCTTTACCGACCACTTTCCCTTCCCGTAAAGCTTGATCAATGCGATGGAAGCAGAAGATGCATTTTTCAACCACCCCGCGTGTCCGCTGCGGGAACGGCCACATGCCCATTGTTTGCCGGTTCGGTGCTGTCTCCGGCCGGTGATATTCTTGTTTTATCTGGTCACTAAAGTTGAAATTCCTGACTCCATATGGACATGCCACAATGCAGTACCTGCATCCGATACATCTCCGGAAGTCCTGGACTACGATTCCGTCCGGACGGTGATAAGTCGCTTTTGCCGGGCATACCGTGATACAGGGAGCATCGGCGCAATGCATACAGGGCATCGGTATCAGCGTATCTTTGGAAGTTGGATATTCTCCTTCACTTGCTGAGATAACCCGGTGCCAGTATATCTCACGTTTTCGTTTTTGTTCTGACGGTGAACCGTGCGGAACATTATTTTCTTCCTTACAAGCGATACTACAAGCCTGGCAACCTACACATTTATCCAGGTCTATCACCATGCCCCATCTTGGCATCTTTAACTCCCATCTCTGGTTAAATCACTAGTTTCGTCCGGACTATACTATTACTTTCCGTAACATGGTTACCGGACTCTTCATTCCTGAGTAAGATATCGTATATTATGCCCGGTATACTTTCACCCGGGTATTGTATAAAGCAGCTTGCCCGCTTAAAGATTCGTATCCAAATTCAGTAATATCGTTCGGATTGACCCCGATATCCTTTTGCCACTTTCCTGAAGCATAATGTCCCTGGCCGCGAGCTATCGCGATTACCTCCGGATGTATCCACTCGGTTACCCTGGCTTTTAGTTTTAATCTACCTTGTGATGATTCGACCCATACTTCATCACCGTCTTTGATATGGAGTTTATGTGCCGTCTCTGCATTCATTTCAGCCAGGCTTGTCCATCCGACTCCGTGCATTACCAGGTTAATTTCCTGTGCCCATGGATAATTCTGGCTGCCGTTCTCCATTGTTAATAATGGTTGATATGTGGTCATCACGAAGGGGTACTTTATTTCATCACCATAATAAACCGGGGCATAGCGTGGCGTGCCTGGATATTGATTTACCTTGGATGAAAATTTCTCCAGCTCTTCCAATTTGCTTGAGGTGAATTCAAATAAGTTTGATTTAGTTTTAAGGACCCGTTGATATTGTTCATACTGATATGCCGGTCCTACCCAAACCCCTTTTCTAGTAAAATCCTCCCACGACTCCTTGTCCCCTGTCCGGAAACGTACAAATCCTTCTGTATTGTCTCCAATATCCTGAAAAGCTGCCGCCACGCTGCCCCCAGTCTGGCTAGCAATGTTGAAAATGATATCACCGACACTTTTTGCTTCACCTTTGATCTCAACCACCGGTTGTTTAATTCTAATTTCCGCAAAACCGGAACCTGCAGGGCTGTGTTCGTATCCCCATTGCTCCAGAAAGGTCGTCGCCGGTAGTACAATATCGGCAAACAAAGCCATCTCGTTTACAAAAGGTGATATATGTACGTAATATTCTATTTTTTGTAAAGCTTCATCCCATGTTTTACTGGAAGGGGCGGTCATGTTGAAGTTCGTATTCAGTCCCATTGCCACTTTTACCGGATATGGTTGGCTGTTGGCTATATTCATCGCGGCAAGATTCGCTGATAGCTGGTTTTCAGCATTTTCCGTTTTCCGTCTATCAAGGCGTTCTTTGTTTTGTACGTCTATTGCCGTATTGTCCAGATTGATATCCGGCATCTCCCGGTATTCCGGGTCTTCCTGGAATATTATCCCCCCGGGGACATTGATCGAGCCCACCATAGCGTTCAGACAGTAAATTGTATAACAGGTCATCGATCCTTCCGGCCAACCCGCTGTCCCTCGCCCTACCCATGCAATGGCCGGTTTGGTGGTCGCAAATTCTCTGGCGAGTTGTCTGATTGTGTCTGCATTGATTCCTGTTTCTGCGGCAGCCGCTTCTGGCGTATATTTCGCAATGGCTGCTTTGAAAACATCAAATCCCGAGGTATGGCTGTTGATGAACTCTTTATCGTACATGCCTTCGTCGATGATTACATTAGCAATTGCCATCGCCAGCGCCCCGTCTGTTCCAGGTTTTATCGGTATCCAACGGTCTGCTTTAGCTGCCGTCACCGAATATCGGGGATCGATTATTACAACTTTCGCCCGCATTGTCCTTTCCCGCCTGATTTTCCCCCACATCCTCAGGTTTCGGGCTAAGGGCCTTTCAGATTCTACGATACTGGCGCCAAAAGCCAGAATATAGTTAGTTTTGTCTAGATCATAGGCGATATGGCTGTAATTACCATCAGCTAGCCACCGCCCTACTCTTTCCGCTTCATTTTCCAGCGTGTCTCCGGATATTAAGTTAGGCGTACCATAAGCTTGTGAAAAACGCGATATCAAATCTTCATCGCTTCTTGTATTCAGTCCATTGAAGACAGCAACTTGTTCCGGTATTCCTGCAGCCCTGATATCACGTAATTTCGCTGAAATCTCATGTAGTGCTTCTTCCCAGGATATCTTAACCCAACCCGGATCGGCTTTACGTCCTTTCTCGGGGTTAGTCCGTTTTAACGGCAAAGTAATTCGTGTTGTATCGTTTAGTACCTGGAGACCAATATGCCCCCTTGGACATATTTCACCTTCGGAGACTTTTGACAGTTTGTTACCGGTAATACGAACAGCTTTTCCGTTAACAACACGTACGGAAGTGCCGCATCTTGCTGGACAATTTAAACATGAGGTGTTTATCCATTTTTCGGATATAACACCCTCGGTATTATCTGAATCCGGTGTTTGTGGATTTTCAAATAAAGTATCGTCGGTATGTGTCATTCCGGCTGCCAGCAAGGCAATGCCGGAAACTCCCGACGCTTTGAGAAAAGATCGCCGACTTAATTTGAAGTTTTCCTTCTTTTTAATTTCGCTTCCCATTTAAGTCACGTTGCAGGCGATGTTATACTAAAAAAGCTCCGCCGACCCTTTCTCAGGCCAAACAGAGCCTCCCACATTACCTTTCAAAACCACGATATGAGCGTTATGGTCCCGGGGCGCTCTTCTCGCTATTTGGCTTTTGGATTTTCTTCCGTTAGGGATTTTACCTCAAGTTTTTCATCATCGCCGGTTTGGGCTTTTTTAAAGTTTCGGATACTTTTCCCGATTGCCCCACCGACTTGGGGTAGTTTGCCCACACCAAAGATAATCAAAATGATTACCAATATGAGCCCTATTTCCCAGATCCCTAAACGCATCTCTTTATAACTCTCTTGCCATGGTCAACTTTCTTTTCCTCAGATATGTTATCCTCCTTTCATTACAGTGTCAAGTTGATATCATGTCGAGCGTGATATATTAACGGTAATTAATAAAACCCTTTGGTGTCTATTACTTTGTAATAAATACAGTTTTTGTCGTTTCTCGCGTCCGTATGATATATTGCCATTATCGTTAATTAACTATTCTTTGAGTAATTAAATGTCTAAAGAAAGCCTTTATAAGCGTTACCGCATCGCCGTTACCCCTCCCCCGGGTATTAATGGAAAAAATTTCTGGCTTTCCATCTGTAATTCTAAAATACTTCTCCAGGTAAAAGAAGGACGGCTTTCGCTTCCCCTGTTGACTGGACTTGATGAATGGGCGCTGACTCCGGTCCGTATCCAGTATTTGGGAACTCTGGAGGAATACGGCTGTTATTCGGCTGAACTGCCTCCGAATGAGCCTGTTCCGCCGGGTACTGCGCTATTTGACTTGCGGTCGTTATGGGGTAATATCGACGATGACTTGTACCTGTTGGCTGGCCGGGCACTGCAGATTGTTTCTTGGGACCGGTCGAATCAGTTTTGTGGAAAGTGCGGTCATCCTACTGTTGCCGTACCCGGAGAACGTGCCCGTAAATGCCCTGATTGTGGTCTTTTGTTTTTTCCCCGGCTTTCTCCGGCAGTTATTACTGCGGTTACTAATGGCGACCGAATCCTGTTAGGTCACCGGGCTGGTTTTCGGAATATGTTTACAATTCTCGCTGGCTTCGTCGAACCCGGTGAGACACTTGAAGAATGCCTGCGCCGTGAGGTTTTCGAAGAAGTTGGTGTCCATGTTAAAAATATCCGCTATTTCGGCAGCCAACCATGGCCGTATCCTGATTCCCTGATGATTGGTTTTACCGCTGAGTATGAAAGCGGGGATATCAAGGTAGATGGCATTGAAGTTTCGCAGGCAGGTTGGTATACCGCCGGAAATCTCCCTGAAATCCCGCCTAAAATGTCTATTGCCCGTGAAATTATCGACTGGTTTATCCAGCAGCAATCTCATTAACTTGAATTGTCATTTCGGACTTTCCCAATCCCTTATTCCCTCGTTTTCGCTTAAAATAAATCCCCCTCTATTTTTATTCCCCTTGTAAAATCTATGATAATCACATAGGATTATCATATTAGACTTGACTTTCTTTAGTCTTCACCATAGACTCAACACATCAAGTTTTACCGATTTGTCACCTAAAACAAGTGGGAGGTCAATGATGGTGGTGAAAGAATGGTCTGCCATGACAAAAGAAGAAAAACGTGTTGAAAGATTCCGGAGATGGATTGAGGAACCTGGTATTACTTTTTCCAGTCCTGAAAATGCTCAATTATACCGTGAACGTACTAAACGTCTTCAGGATGTCTTACTTCTCAAAGAACCGGACCGTGTTCCGGTATCGTTGCCCGTAGGGAATTATCCGGTTTATTATGCTGGCTCCAATCTTCACCGTGTAATGTATGACTATGATGAACTCTGCCGTACCTGGCGTATTTTTCTTAATGATTTTCGTAACGACATGGATACCTTCTCGGGTCCCGGGATTTATTCTGCCCGTGTTTTTGAACTGCTTGGTTTTAGTCTTTATAAGTGGCCTGGAAACGGGTTAGCCGATAATGTTTCCTCTTTCCAATTTGTTGAAGGCGAATATATGAAAGCTGATGAATATGACGACCTGATTCGTGATCCGTCCGATTATTCCCTCCGTGTCTTTATGCCCCGTACAATCTGTGCGCTGGAACCTCTAAAGGATCTGGTACCTTTTTCCTCGGTAATGGGCATCGGTTCCGCAGTTGGCTTTGTTTCTCCCGGGGCTCGTCCTGAAATCCAGGCTGCTTATAAAGCTATTTTTGAAGCCGGTATGGAACAAGCCCGTTGGGGAGAAAAAGTCGGGGCTTGTGCCCGCGATGTCCTTGCCTCCGGCTTCCCCAGTATCCGTGGTGCCTCTGCGCTAGCTCCTTTCGATAGTATTGCTGATATACTGCGAGGTACTTCCGGAATATCAAAAGATATGTACCGTCAACCGGATAGACTTCTAGAAGCCATGGAAAAAATCTCCGAACTCACGATCAAACAAACCATCGCTTCTGCCAATGCTTTTGGTGCTGTTGCTGTTGGCATGCCTTTGCATAAAGGCGATGATACTTTCATGTCCGATAAGCAGTTTGAGATTTTTTACTGGCCAACATTAAAGAAATTGATACTTGCCTTCATTAATGAAGGCCTTATGGTTATGCCCATGGCGGAAGGCCGGTATAACCGTCGGTTGGAAGTTATTCAGGATATTCCTAAAGGCTGGACTCATTGGGGATTTGACCAATCCGACATGGCCCGGGTAAAACAAACTATTGGTAGAGTCGCCAGTATTGCCGGTAATGTTCCCTCTTCTCTTATGATGACCGGTTCACCTCAAAATGTTAAGGAATACTGTCGTAAACTTATTGAAGTCTGTGGCCCGGGTGGTGGTTATATTCTCAGCGGAGGGTCCGGTGGTGTCGAAACCAATCCGGAAAACCTGCGCGCTTTTATGCGGGCTGCTAGAGAGTATGGGACTTACCGGCATTAAGTTATATTTCCCCCTGGTCTGTTGTTTTGTTGATAATTTCTACAGGCTTAATGAGGAGGATGGGACCTCTTCTTTTGATATTATACGGTTTTCTGATATTATTCATATTGTCTTATGAACTATTACCTTGGCGTAGATATCGGCTCTATTAATGTTAAGATTGCCCTGGTCGACGAGTCCGGTAAGATTCATTTCCTTGCTGCCCGGAAGATTGTAACCAGTCCCCGCGCTGCTTTAAATTCATTGATTGAAGAGGTCGATCATTTTATTATCTCTTCTTCAGTTACTGCAGTCGGTGTATCTGGTTCCGGTAAAGCTATCGTACCTCCCGAATTCAAATGGACCGAATACAGCAGTTCACTCGCTATTGCTTCCGGACTGCTTCATGCTCATCCCGATGTCCGTACTATCATTCAGATCGGCGGGCAGAGTTCGATGGTCATAGAATTAGATGGCGGGCTGGAAAAACCCTGGAAGGTTGTCTCCAATCCTCTTTGCGCTGCTGGAACGGGACGGTTCCTTGAACAGCAATGTTACCGTCTGGGCATTCGTATTGAGGATTTTGGAGATTTAGCTTTACGTTACAATGGCACCCCACCCCGTATTGCCGCTCGTTGCAGTGTATTTGCTAAAAGTGATCTTATCCATCTTCAACAGAAAGGTGTTTCTGTGGAAGCAATGCTTTGCGGCCTCTCTGAAAGCATTGCCCGTATGGTCGTCTCCCTGAAAAAAGGAGTTTTTAACGATCCTGTATACTTTGTTGGTGGCGTTGCCTCTAACGGTGCCATCATTAAAGCACTAAGTAATATGATTTCTACCCGTAATGGTTCTGCTATTCCGGTCATTGTCCCTGCAAATTTTTTGAATACTGAAGCAATTGGCACTGCCCTGCTCGCTCGTCGTAATAGTGGTTCTAAATTTGGGTTTCTTCCTGATGAGACTGAGGGAAAACGCTATTTTGATATGCCCCCTCTTCAGAATATCGACTATTCCCGGTAATGGACTGAACCAATCTATGTTTGGAAAATGTACCGGGTATCTTGGTGTCGACGTTGGTTCTACCAGTACCAAGGCAGTCATCATGGATGAGACTGGGAAAAAAATCCTAACAAAAAATTACCTTATGACTGCTGGACGTCCGGTTGATGCAGTTAAACAGGTTTTTACCAATCTTTTTGATGCCGGTGCTGACAAAGTCATTATTAAAGGTGTCGGTGTCACTGGTTCCGGCCGTTATTTGATTGGGAGCCTTATCGGAGCTGACCTGGTTAAAAATGAGATTACTGCTCAGACCCGGGCAGCAGTGGAGATAGATCCTGATGCCGATATTATTGAGATAGGTGGACAGGATTCCAAGCTCGTTATTAAACGTAATGGCGTAGTCGTCGACTATCAAATGAATAAGGCATGTGCCGCTGGTACAGGAAGTTTTATCGATGAAATGGCGGAGATGCTCGGTATTTCCGTGAAAAACGGTCAGTTCGGTGAACTTGCCCTTGGCGCTCCCTTCACTATCGATCTGGGCACTCGCTGCGCTGCTTTTATGGGGCAAGCTGTCCCGGCCGCTCAACGTGAAGGTATGCCGTTGAACGTTATTACCGCCAGTTTGGCGAATTCAATCGCCAGTAACTATCTTTCCAAAGTAGTTGGCTCGCGTAAATTAGGATCGAAAGTGATCCTGACCGGAGCGGTTTTTTATAATAAAGCGGTCGTTTCCGCCTTCCACCAACAACTTCCTGATAAGACTTTACTTGTGGCTGAACACCGTGAAGTATGCGGGGCTATTGGCGCTGCTTTGCTAGCCCGGGAATCTGTGCATTCTCAAGCTTCTAAATTTAAAGGTTTCCGTAACGTTATTGATGCTGAATGTAATCTTTCTACCTTTACCTGTAAAGGCTGTGACAATAATTGTGCCATCACCCAGATGAAAGTACCGGGAGAGAAGCCTACCTTTTATGGAAGTCGCTGTGACAAATATGACAGTACTTTAAATCATGCTCATAAAGAAACTTTCTTTGATGAACGGGAAAAACTTCTCTTCCGCGAATATGATGAAAATGCCGGGACCGGTTTCACTGTTGGTTTACCCAGGGCTTTACTTGTGTATGATTATGCTCCCCTTCTCATCGGTTTTCTCAACTCTCTCGGCGTAAAGATCGTCCTTTCTAATCGTACAAATAAAGAAATAATGGAACACTCGGTTGAATCCGCTTACACCGATAGCTGTTTCCCTATTAAACTCCTTCATGGTCATGCTCAATCCCTAAAAGGTAATGATTTCATCATCTTCCCCTGTGCTATCCGACTAGGTTTACAAGAAGGAAATGAAAATCAGAAATATGCATGTCCGCTTGTACAGGCATCGCCCTTTATCGTCCGTCAAGTCCTTGACCTGGAAGACAAATTTTTGATTCCTATTCTAGATTTCAGCCAGGGTAATGATGATGTAATTCACAATCTTGTCGGCATCGCTGGAAAACTTGGCTTCAATAAGGAAATTGGCATTAAGGCTGCCATGGCTGGTTTGGCTTCTCAAGAAAAATATGAGAAAGATAAATCTGAACTAGGCGCCCGGCTTCTCCAGCAAGTTCATGACAGTGACAAGCTTGGGGTAGTCCTGATTGCCCGGTCTTATATGTCACAGGATGCCGGTGCAAACCTCGGCATTGCCGAAAAACTCGCCCAATTGGGCGTGATTCCTATCCCGCTTGATTTTTTGCCGCTTAATACGGTTGATCCTAAGTCCTTCTCTGATCGTCCATATTGGGCTTATGAAAGCCGTTTTATTGCCGCTGGCGATATCACGGCTCATGATCCTCGGCTCTTCGGCCTGGCACTTACCAATTTTGGTTGCGGCCCTAATTCTTTTATGCTCAAAGAGTTGGAAGATATCATGGGTGGTAAACCTTTAGGTCAATTGGAAATCGATGAACATGCCGCTGAAGCCGGTATCGTCACCCGTCTGGAAGCTTTTGTTGATACTATCCAGGGTTTTGCTCGTTCTGGAAAGTCCGGTTCGGTCCAACCCGGTGATATCTACCGTGGTACCACGGCTCTCATCAGTCATGGTAAAACTCTTATTATCCCGCGCATGGCTCCTCATGCCGATGTTATCGCTGCGGCCATGGAAGCATGGGGTGTTAAAGCAGTCTCCCTACCGGAACCGGATGAGAATAATATCTTGTATAGTAATCCGGTCACTTCCGGTACTGAATGCTTGCCTTTCCGTGTCACGTTAGGTGATTTCATACGTTTTTACCATGATAACGGACATGGGATAAAGGATGTAGAAGGTTTCATGTCCGGTTCGTTTGGACCATGTCGATTGGGTAAATATGCTATTGAACAGATCCGTATTCTTAAAGAACTCGGATATGATTTGCCCATTCGCACTACCGTATCGAATAATGCTTACCGTGATATCGGGTTAGGAACCAAGTTCGAGTTGTTAGCCTGGAAGGGGATTGTTGCTGTTGACTACCTTCAAAAACTTCTCTGGCGGGTACGTCCTTATGAGAAAACTATAGGTGATGCAGAACGTCTCTTTGATATCCACTTGAATAATATCGCTGATCGAGTCCGTATCAAAGGTGAACTCGGTCCGGTTCTTAAGCAAGCATCTCTCGAGTTTAAAGAACTGATTGATACTACACTACCCCGCCGCCCCCTGGTCGGTATAAACGGAGAAATATATCTTCGGTCGAATGTCTTTAGTAATCGTAATCTTAGCCGTACTTGTGAAAAAGTCGGACTTGAAGTCATTGTTTCTCCGGTAGGTGAATGGATGAAATATACCTCGCACCGTAACCTCGAAGATGCCCTGAAAGACCGTAAATTGTTAAGGATATTCAAGAGTTACCTGCGAAAACAGATACAGGAAAACGATGAACGTTCGATTGCCCGCTACTTCCATACGGTAATCACTGAAAAAGAACCTTCTACGATAGATATCCTCGATAAATCCGCTGAATATCTTTCCTCCCGTTGCGGTAGTGAAGCCGTATTAAGTATCGGCAGCGGTATTGATTGGTTGGAAAATCCGGAATTCGCCGGGATTATCTCCGTCATGCCCCATGGTTGTATGCCCGGCGGGATCGTGGCTGCTATGTCTGAGAAATTTAGCGACCTTTATCAAAAACCATGGATCAGCCTGACTTACGATGGTTTTCTGGAAACAAACAACTCTACTAAAATAAACGAATTCGCTGAATTGGTCCGTTTTTGCAGTAGGAATAACACCCAAGATCAAAAAAGGAAAGTACGAACTTTAACTCATACCTAGCGTTTTGTATTTATTCGTCTTTTCCCCTCATTGAATGCCTGTTGGTATCGGTTGTATTCTTGTTTCTTAGTTCCTCTGGAATTACAATACTCTTTTCCACATATTACTGAATACTTCAAAAGAATAGTACTAGTTCATTAGGTCTCTAGTACTTCTGGGTCATTTACCTTTTTCTCAGGTGAATTACAATAAGAAACGTTTGGTTAAGTTGCATTTAGTGATGTTTGGTTAACTGATGGAATTACTTACGTTTTCAATGTTGTATGTTAAGTAAGTAACTAACATGGTTTAGTCAGCATAACTTAAAGGAGAAGGTTCTATGGGCCCCTCAAATAAAAATGTTAATCTGGACCAGCTTTCCGGCCGTTCACTTCGAGAAGCTATCGCCGATCTTGATGACAAGCAAATATTAAGTCTTGTTCAGCAATTGATCGACGAACGGGAGTCCTTGTTGAAGCGCCAGGAACACCTGGTCTCCCTTAGCCGCCTTTCGGAAAAAACTATCGCAGCCGCTGATGAAGTAGCTCGTCAGATTAAAGAAGAAGCTAAACAACAGGCTGATGCCGAAGTTGCATCTATCCTCAATAATGCCAAAGGAAATGCTGACAAGATTTTGGAAGAACGCAAGATTGAGGCTGTCGGCTCTGCTCAGAAAGAATTCATCGCTGCGAAAGCTAAATATCTCCAGGAGTTCGATACCTTCTCTGAAACCAGCATTAACAAGTTTGAAGCCCGCATCAAGGAAGTCACTCATGATATTTCGGAAAGTATGTCGTCTTATACTGAATCCTTAAAAGAGCAGTTTATTGGTTTTCAGATTGAGTTGGAACAGAAATTATCGACTTTAGAGAATATGACTCCTTCCGAACCGGTGAAAAATAATCCTGCTAATCCCATGCCGACTTCCAAAATACCGAACACTGTTGCCGGACGTGAAATGAGAACTGTTGAAATCCTTGCCCCGCGGGATAAGGACCGTATCGATGCCCTGAAGTCTCACCTGGATATTTTGGAAGACGTTGTTCAAACTGATCTAAAGCATATGGTCGACCGGTCGCTCATTGAAGTAACGCTTGTAAAGCCGTTGGACCTCACCAATCTTATGTCTGATTGGCCTGAAGTAGAGATGGTCCAGGATTCTGTCGTTGACGGACAGCACCGCACTCAGGTTATGCTTGGTGTCGAGTCTGAAATCGCCGTTGAAAAAGGCTTACTCAATCACAAGATCAACCGTATTGCTAATCACATCAAACCGGTGGACTAATCAGGTATGTATACGAAGAATAATACCCTAACAACACCATTATCCGATTCATTGGATAATATTATGTTAAGTGTCGCTGATGCGGCTGGTCCTGTAACTATTAAGCCTTTCAACATCGGCGAAAATAAGCATAATCAGGTGATTAATTATGAACCGGTGCCGTATGATATGTTAGCACAATGCCCTAAATGTAAATCATTAGAAACGGTGCAGTTCATTAACCATACCCTTACTAAACGCAGCCGTTTTTATCAGAAGGATGGGAAGGTATATCACGATTGCGGTACAGATCGTCCTTGCCAACTCTTCCATTGATTATTATTCCAACTTCACAAGCCGGCGTATAAACAACAGGCCCCACACTGAAATCAACACCAGTGCTATTGCCATTCCTCCGATTGCCCATTGAGCACTGATTTTATCCGCAATAACCGAAGCAAAGAATGTACCCAGACTGCTTAAACCAAAGTTCAACATCATGATACTCATTACTCTTCCAAGGTATTCCGGTTCAGTGTGTGTTTGTAACAAGGCAGTCCCGGCTGTATTATTCCCAATGCGTCCAATACCTACTACGACCATCATCGCCAGGGCTAGTGGCCATGAGGTAGTGAAGGCAAAGACAGCCAATGCTCCTCCCATAATAATGTTGGATACCAACACGATCAGTCCACGCTTTTTCGATGGCAGCGATGCTAAAGTTAATGAAGCTGCTAGTGCCCCGATACCGGATACACTCATTAGTGTACCTTGCCCTTGAACCCCTACTTTTAAAATATCTTTTGCGAATATCGGCATCAGCGCTTGAAAAGGCATTGCCAGTAATACCGTGATTATGAGGAATGCCAGTATCGTCATTACCGTTTTATGGCTAATGATATACCTTGCCCCTTTTACGATATCATTCATAACACTTTTACGAAGTATCTGGATCGGCTTTGTATTCGGGAGCAAAGAAGTGAAAATAATCGCTAAAGCATTCAATCCTGCCATGCTATAAAATGCGGTGTCATACCCCCAGGCATCGATAATATACCCCGCAATCGCCGGTCCGACCAATTGGAAGAAACTCATCCCCAACGTATTCAAGGAAATAGCATTCATCAGTTGTTCCCGTCCAATCAACTCGGGAATGATTGCTTGTCTTGACGGCATAGCTATCGCCATGATTATTCCCATCATCACCCCCGTCATCATCAAAACCCACCATGACTCAGGGTGAGTTGGGCCTAAATATCCCACACTTACCGCCACTCCTTGGATGACGAAGATGGCAGTCATCGCTACCTGGCTTATCTGTATCAAACGTTTCTTAGGCAGCCGGTCAGCAATAGCCCCACCGAATAATGCCAGTGTCAACATCGGTACCGCACTGGCCAGGGACATGATCCCTAATATCATTGCTGAACCGGTGATATCGTAAACCAGATAAGAACGGGCTACCGAGTCCATGCTGAATGAACTCCATTGCCCAATCATTCCGAAAAAAAACGCCCGGTATGCCCGGTTCTTAAAAGAACTGAAAGTACCGATATTACGTATTCGCCGGGTGACATTATTCCAGGTCATTCATTGATCTCGCATTTACATCGCCATTACTAAGATTAACGTCCAGATAAAGCATCCCCCGGCTTGAATCCGCTTTGATAAGCTCTTTTTTTATACTTGTAACGATGAAACTCTTTTTAGTGCATTCTGGGAGAAGGCTCGTTTAAGTACAATAATTATCAGGCGGTTGTTCCCCTCACAAATCCCCAGCGGGGATTCTATCATATATCTATCTATCGTGACCAATTGGAATCCTTTTAGTTATTCCACTGTTATATCAACCGTAGCCCCTATTGACACAGTTTCAATTATCCGGTATGTTATATATATATAACGTTATCTATTTCTAACATCAGGAAAAGGCTTTGATATGAAGATAAAACTGACTCTTATCATTTATTCCGTTATCAGCTTACTGGGATTATTATTGCTATTATCCAGGGAAAACATATTTGTCGTTGCTGCCCTTTTTTTATCTTCACTTTTATTATGGTATCGTGAAATTTGGTCCCTTATTCGTTATCGCCGTTTACCGGTTATTGATGAAAGGGTTCGAAATAATCTTACTGGTGCTGCTCGGATTACCGGTGCATTTTTCTTTATTGCCAGTCTCATATTGATTTTATTACTTCGGTTTGATGTCTTTGAAAATGTATCCACTTCATTAGTTGTCAGCGGTCTTTTGGTAACCGTTAGCCTTGTTTATCCCATTACCTACCTCTATTACGACCGTGTTCTTCCAAACCTGGGTATCCGTGCCCTACGCTGGTTTAAAATATTCCTTCTTTCGGCTGGTCTTTCTCTTAGCACTATTGCTTTTTCCATCACCGCGCATAATATGGTAGATTTCTTGTTTCATATTGAAGAGGCCTTCTTTTTTATTTTAGGACTTCTAATCGCCCCTGCTGTTTTCGGACTTAGTCTACTTTGTACTTTTTTCATATATTTCTTAGGTTTATCGAAGTCTCCCGGTCGTGGTGAACTCCAATGAAAACGTTGATGAAAGACTACCGTACCCGGCTTGGTCTTACCCAGGAAAAACTGGCCGAGCAAGTGGGTGTCCGCCGTGAGACGATCATCTATCTAGAACAAGGGAAATATAATCCTTCTCTCAGGTTGGCACATGATGTCGCTCAAGCCCTTCATGCCAGGATAGAAGAAATATTTATATTCAATGATTAAGTCGGATTGTTTATCTTCGCTTTGTCAGAATATTTTGATAATTAGGATAATAAAGTAGACCAACTTAACCGGATAATGTAGTCTGTTTATTGGCATAATCTCACTGCCTGTGCTATCCTTGTCCTCGAAATTTCCTTTTGGAGGTTTCTATATGGATGTTATTGCAGCTATCCTTGCTCGTCATAGTGTACGCGATTTCAGTCCCAAGCCGGTCCCAAAAGACATTGTCATTAAAATCTTCGAAACCGCTGAGCGCAGCCCTTCCGGGGGTAATGCCCAACCTTGGGAAGTTTTTATTTCCGCTGGCGCGTCTATCGAAAGGATCCGTAAAATTTATATGGAACGCTTTAAGTCCGCGTCTGGTGGTCCTCCCCGTGGCCCGGGCGGTCCCGGTGGTCCTCCTCCACAACCACCATATATCCAGGAACGTATGGCGGTCATTCGCAATGAACGTATGAAATTATTAAAACTTGATCCGAATGACCCCGCCTCAAGCCGTGTTTTTATGGAATGGGGTGCCCGTCTAAATGGCGCTCAGATGATAGCTGTCATTTGTATGGACAAGGCTTTATCATCCAACCTTGATCTCGGTCTCTTCATTCAGTCTGTCTGTATCGCTGCTCAAGGATATGGTGTCGATTCATTTATCGCTGGTTCTTTAGTATCTCATCAAGATGTTCTTCGCAGGGAACTTGAGATTCCCGAAACCCTGAATATCATTACCGGTATTGCTCTTGGTTATCCCGATCCTGATGCCGTCATCAATACCTACCGCAGTCCCCGGCGTCCTATCAATGAGGTAGTAAAATATAAAGATTAAAGTCTATTTTATCTCCATTTACACCTGAGGTCTTTGTCGAGTAATTGATACCAGGGGATGCTCCGTATTGTTTGAAATATGCTAAATTTGCTGTTTTTGCAAAGTAAGTGTATCCTATACAACAATATTTAAATACCCGTAAGCCTGCCGGCTTTCAATATTTAAGAGGATAAAAAGATTTCTCGATTCGGAACTCCCCCGGCTGAACCGAAAAAACGTTCCTTCATGTGGAAGTCTCTTCCATTCTTTATTCTGGCTCATGCTACCCACCATATATTGACCGCTCTTCCCCAACCCCTCCTCCCCTATATCCAACAGGAATTCGGCCTTAATAACGCTAATGCTGCTGTGGTAACTTCAGCTTTTTCCCTGTCTAGTGGAGCAGCTCAATTGCCCGCTGGATGGGCGGCTGACCGGATCGGACCTACCATTCTTATTACTATTGGAACTCTTGGTGTTGCTATCGGCGGCTTGGCTGTTGGTCTGTCTACTACCTATGTCATGCTCATTGCTTTCATGGTTTTCATGGGTCTTATGGCCGGTGGTTACCATCCCGCCGCCACTCCCCTAATATCCGCTTCGGTCCCCGCTAACCAGCGTGGACGTGCCCTGGGTATCCATCTCATTGGCGGTAATTCCAGTTTCTTCCTTGCTCCTATCATCGCCGCCGCCATCGCTGCTTCCTGGGGCTGGCGAGGTTCTTTTATCGCCATGGCCATCCCTACTGCTATTCTGGGTTTTATTTTCTTCCTTTATTTGACTCGTAGCAGCGGTAAAGCCCATGTTGAAGCTGCCAAGCGGCTTCAGGTCGATGAGAAAGAACCCCAACCCGGATATAAACGCCGGCTTATTGCGTTTCTCGTCTTGATGGTCATTGGCGGAGGAGCCGGCGCTACTGTTAATTCCTTTTTAACCCTATATATGGTAAATGAGCTGGACATATCAAAAGAAATCGCTGCCGGTCTTTTGTCTATCATCTACTCATCGGGTTTATGGGCCGGGCCTGTCGGTGGCTATATTTCCGATAAGATCGGGAGCGTTAAAGTAATTGTAGTTACCGGCATTATCGGTGGTTTGATAATCTTCGCTTTAAATGCTGTGACCTTTGGTTTTTGGCTTTTTGCTGTCCTGTGGGTTATGGGCTTGATCCAGGCAATACGTTTCCCGGTGACCGAAGTATTTATTATGAACCAGACGCGGGCTAAGTACCGTTCCACTATCTATGGAGTCTACTACTCAACTATGCAGTATACAGGGGCTATCTTCGCTCCTATAATGGGTATCTTCATCGACCGCTTTGGTTATCATACTATGTTCAATTTCGCCGCTATTGTTACCACTGCAGTAGCTATCGTCACCGCTGCCTTTATCTGGGATGCTAAAGACTAGGTAATTACAAAAAGCATGCCGCTGATAACGGCATGCTTTTCTTATATGTTATTTGGGCTCGGACAAGAGTTAGTAGTGATTTCTCTTTAGTTTAAGTCGCTAATGGAAAACAACATCTTCTCTGCTGCGTCATACTCCAAAACTTTGGAATAAGCCAGTTCAAGTGTCAATCGGGGATTTCTCTGTTTGCTGGCTTTCTCGATCCATTGATTACTCGTCGAAAGTAGTCCTGTTTTCACCATGTCTTCAAATATTAAGTCGATTCTATCCGGTTGTTCGGCCATAGTGAAAAACTCCTTCTTCTATACTCATGTTTACGGGTAAAATGAACGGTCTGGTGATAGTAGAATTACCCGTATACTAACCAGGTAATGCCATTGTGGCATGTTCAAATAGTATTGGGAAGGTATAATGTTCTATTGAGCCTGTTCAGGGCTGTTGCTTATACCCTTCTTTCCCCGGGTCGGATTGGTAAAATGGTTTTTATGATTATTATCTGGATTCTATTCTTTCCAGTCTTTTTAAAGACAGATCGGAAATGTGAAGCACTCCATGGTAGCGGTGCTTGTGGTTTTAGTTGCAGCCAGTCATTATTGAAGAGCACTCGCCCGGTCTTTTTTTCCAGGTCCCTTTTAAACTCGTACCAGGTTGTATAGTTATGCATTTCGACAGACCCTCTCTATTACATTTCTTTACTTTTATGTATTTAACTTAATTCTACCCACCATGGAACACGGGTAAAATAGCGAGATAGTAAGACCTGTAATAGTAAAATAGTACGCCCTGTTGAAATTCTATAACTCTTCTTCCGGTACTTCGTATATTGTTGTTTCAGTCTTTTCAATTAGCAATGGATCCACCATGCTTTCCAATTCATTACGTGCCTGGGATGTCGACCATGCCCGCCAGTGTCTTTCAGACAACCATGATCCGATAGCGAGGACTTCCACTGGATTATCTCCTCTAACTACCGTTTCACCGGTAATATAACCAGGTTGATGCAGGGCTGCTGCCCTCAAGTCGCGTAAGAGTCCAATAAGTCTGCCATAGTTTTGCGGCCTGACTTTTCGCTTTAGAATCACCTTTATCATCATACCCTCCCCTTGCAGTCTATTTCCTTATTCAAATACATGACCTGTCTGCTTGTTAAGCTGTCCCCATTATTTATTCTATATTTTGTAACTACATCCGGTTAGGTGTTCAGTAACGGATGCTATGTGGCATCATCGTTTACGTTAAACTCCCTTCTTTTAAAATATTCGTGCTCTCATACCCCGTACTACCATATGGTACGTTGTTCTCCCTGACCCTGTAACTTTTGGATTTCACGCTCAGTATTACTTCCGGATTACCTTTCTAAAACATCATTCAAATGCTATCATCGCAATTATCATAGGAAATAATGCATTGATCACTTCACTTGGCTCTAGCCTGATCAAGCATGCTTCGTTTTACGGTCCAAGGCTTTGCCGGGAGTAGAAATTATTTTCGAATGACAGCTTTTCCCGGATCTTTATACGGACGTAGCTATTTGTAAATGAAAATTATCACGATATAGGAGGTAGTCCTATGGTTAACACATTAACATCCGAACAATATCGACCTCGAGACTTTTTTAAAAACCGCCGGGCAGTCATTTTCCGATGCTCAAAAATCTATCGTACCTGATCTCAATTTTCCCGCCAGTATGATTTTGAATAACGCTGATCTGGAACTTAAAGTCACTGTCAGTTCAGATTCTCGTGGTAAGATGTCTATTAGTCCTATCTCTTCCGATGATATCATTCGAGGTGGTATAGATCCGGGCTTGTTATCTACCCTTCGCATTTCTTTCGTTAGTTCTATCGGTGAAATCAAACTTGGAGCAACTGCCGCTCTCTCCCCGTCTCCAACCGGAAATATCGTACCACCATTATGTGGCATGCCCATAGACAAAGCTCTCGGAGTGTTAAAATCCGGCGGTTGGCAATATGTACTCCATGCCGCAAAAAGCGAGGATATTACTGTGCCTGTTACGGGCAGCTTCGGCTTCGTTGTTAAACAAAATCCTGCTCCCGGTCAACCGGTAGACAAGCAAAATACCGTCATTCATATCTGGGCAAATCTTAGTAATGCTCCGGTTAGTGATATCGAGGGTATCGGTTCTCGTTATCAGGACCGGCTTCGTAAAATCAGTATTTCCACGGTCGGTGAACTTAGTTTAGCCAGTGCTGCCCAGGTTTCTGGTGTTCTACGCACAAGTGAAGCCCGCGCCCAAAAATTCATCGATATGGCCTCTTTGATGTCACGGCTGGCTATTCTTGGTTTTAAAGATGAGGTAGTCGAACTGATTATTAGTTGTGGACAGATTCGTTCTATCGAACAACTTTCATCAGCCGATCCCGCGAAGTTATATCAGGCTTGCCGCGAAGCTGTTACATCCGGTTCTATACTTGTCCCCAAGGGTTTCAAATTCACATCCAGTGACGTGGCTGGGTGGATTAAAGCCGCCGGCGACTATATATAAACTTAAGTGTCATACATCCGGCTGACTCGACTGTTGAAATGGCTGATAAGCCCGGACGTATTTAATAATGAAAAGGAGCAGGTTGTGTATTCTCAACCGGCAGATAGAACAAAAATATCTTGAAGCCCGGATTGCAGCATTGAAACGATTTCAAGAGCAACCTGCGTTATAAGCCGGTGCTAATCTTGCTTTAATTCAAACGCTTACCTGCTATCCTTAAAATTATTACTCCTGATTCCCACATATTCGAATAATTTGACATCTTTTTTTTCCGGACTTATCATTGTATCAGGAGGTTAGATATGGATAAGGTACATGTACAGTCCAATATCACTTTCTTCCTCCCTCCCGACCCTATTCGTAACCAGGGCTATCTTGATACACTACAACACACCAGGCCAAGTAATGACCCCGAATCCCCACCCCCCAAAAAACCAGGCGAGGCCTTGATTGTTCGCACCGCTATTGTCTGTCTTCTTGTTGGCGGCCTTATTGGCTTTTTCCTGGGTTTTCAATTAGGTACCGGTATCACTGTAGCTTGTACCTTTGCCGGTATCTTTATTGGCTGTATTGCCGGAGCTTTTTTAGGTGAAGCTCTGAATAACCGACACCTGCGTCACCAGCCATAACCGGAATTTATTATTCATAATCCACTTGGGAAAAAATATCTGGTTCTTGTCCTATCTGTTTTTAGCCTCAAATATCTATCGCATGCGACAAACGGGCTATTACCACTTTCCCATTGCTTAGCCTTCTTTCATCTCATACAATAGGATGCATCAATGAATTGTTAACTTAGCATCTTTTCCAGGAGTTAACTAGCGATGTTTAGCAGCCAATTAAACAAACAGATACATTCTTGTCAAAAAGGGTTTACTCTTATAGAACTCCTTATCGTCGTTGCCATCCTGGGAATTTTAGCCGGTGTTTGCATCCCTAACGTAACCCAGTTCATGGTTTCCGGAACGATAAAAGCCGCCAGTAATGAACTCGAAAACGTCAAGACAGCGTCTGTCGCTTATTATGCTGATAAAAATATATGGCCTACAGATAGTAGTGAATTATCCGCTTTACTGAATGGTACCCCGAATGCTCTATACTCTTTTGATCCCAACACCGGTTTTATTATCAGTGCTGCTGATATTTCCTGGTCGGGTATTTATTGGGTAAGTCCAACCGGCCCGCTGTATTCCCAACACGGCGAATGGCATAGATAGCCATAGGGTTTTCTACTCCTTTTTATACTTTCCCCTCCGTCCCCATCCCCCCATTTCAATAGGGGCGGTTCTTGAGACCGCCCCGTTTTCTTTTTTTGTATTTAGGTCATATAGCTGAGCCACGTGTTTGACCTGTATCCCGTCTCTATTCTAGAATAACCGCGACTTTTAACTTAATCTTTTGTTTTTTTCAATATCTATTAACGGAGGTATGATTTGAAACTTAAAGGGAAAGTCGCAGTTGTTACCGGTGGTGGGGCCGGTATCGGTCGCGGCATTATCCATTGCCTGGCTGAAGAAGGTGCCGACATTGCTGTCGTCGATGTTAACCCGGCCAATGCTCAAAAAGCTGCTGCTGAACTAAAATCCCTGAACGTAAAGACCCTGGCTGTTACTGCTAATGTGACTGAAAGCACAGATGTTGACCGTTTGATTACTGAGGTATTGGCCGCTTTTGGCCGGATTGATATCCTGGTCAATAACGTCGGAGGTGAATCTCGTTATTATTTTGAGAAGCCTGGCCGGACTTATACCGAAGAACAGGAATGGGATGATACCGTTAAGTTGAACCTTAAAACTTCTATGATGATGTGCCATGCGCTGATGTCCTATTTTGTCAAACAAAAAAGCGGCAAGATAATCAATATCGCCTCTATTGGCGGTAGGCCTCAATTCGGTATGGTTCATCACGGCGGCGCCGAGCCATCCGGATTCGGTCCAATGATGAGTTACTGTGTATCCAAGGCTGGCCTTATCCAGTTCTCACGTATGCTTGCCCTGCAGTTGGCACCTTACAACATCAACGTTAATTGTATCTGTCCTGGTGTGCTCTATACTCCTCTATTTGAAAGAAGCTTCGTTCGCCGCCAGCAGATGACCCCGGGCTCCGAAGACTTGTCCGCCCGGGAATTTTTCGATAAATATGTCATCAAACCTCAAGTACCTTTAGGAAGAGAACAGACCCCCGAAGATATCGGCCGTACTGTCGTCTTCTTTTCTTCTGAGGAATCCCGGAACATCACCGGCCAGGCAATAAATATCGACGGCGGGATGTATCCCAGTTAGCTATTATTTAGATACAGTTACACCATATTGTCCTGAGATAGGGAGGTTAGTACTATGGAGCGATACACCGGAGCAGAAGCATTCCTCGAAATCCTGAATACTAATGGAATATCCAGTGTCTTTTTTAACCCGGGCGGGGATGTATGTCCGGTACAGGCGGCAGTTTGCCGGTATCATGTTGCCGGTAAACACGCGCCTGATATGGTGCTTTGCCTCCATGAGTCTGTTGCTCTTGCCGCCGCCATCGGGCATTACATGGTTTCCGGAAAACCTCAGGCCGTGATGGTACATAGTGAATTAGGAACCTTGCAGCTCGCAGGACAAGTCCATAACGCCCAATGGGGCCGTACCCCTGTTGTCATCCTGGCGCAGGTTACTGCCGGTCCTGCCCGTACCGATTGGCAAAAACAACCTTTCGATCAACGTATCATGCTGCGCAATTTTATGAAATGGGATGTCGAGATCGGTCCCCGGGATAACCTCCATGAAAAACTGCAGCAGGCTTTCGATGTCGCCATGGCTGAACCTCGCGGCCCGGTCTATGTCACATATACTCATGAAGTCTTTAATCACCCTTTCGACCCCACTGATATCCGTAAACCGAAGCTGGTTTTTCCAGCATTCCCCAAGGCTGACCCCGCAGTACTCACTAAAATTGCCGATATCCTGTTTCACGCCCATCATCCTCTCATCGTTGCCGGTTCTACCGGACGTTATATAGAGAATATCCGGGCTTTAACTGATTTAGCGGAAACTTTAGCTGCCCCGGTAATGCCCGGCTTGACCCGTATGAATTTTCCCACCACCCATCCCCTCTGCGCCGGCATCGAACATATCGGCGGCAGCCGGGGTATCAATACCGCCCTCGCTGAAGCTGATGTTGTCTTATCTCTCGATTACGATATGCCCTATGTCCCCGCCGCAGGCAGCCCAAAGCCGGATGCCGGGATTCTCCAGGTCGATGTCGACCCTCTTACCGTCGGCCGGCCGCTTTGGGGACGTGGTGCCGATATCTTTCTCCAGGCTGATTCCCGGGAAGCTATCCCGGCTTTAGTCCGTATCCTCCGGCAACAAATTACTCCGGCGAAAAAGGCCGAACTTAAGTCCCGTTATGCCGTACTCGCAGCAAAGCATTTAAGGGAACGTCAGGATTATCGCGATATGGCTTTAAATAAGGCTCAGGATAGTCCGGTTTCTCCTGATTGGTTATCCTATTGTCTGGCTCAAATAATAGGACCGGATACTATTTTGGTTAATCACCTCATCAGTCAAGCTGCATCTCCTACCGAACAGATCGACCGCACCGAACCTTTCAGTTTACTTGCCTGTGCCGGTGGAAATATTGGTTTTGCTGTCGGGGCTGCTCTTGGCGCAAAGATCGCCGCTCCTGACAAGACAGTGGTCAGCTTGTTGACCGATGGCGGTTTTTATTGGGGCTGCCCGGTTTCCGCTCTTTGGTCTGCCCGGGCTTATAAAGCTCCTGTCTTGTATGTTATCTTTAACAACCGTTCTTACGGCGCTATTCGCCAAATCGTGGAATCACTATCGGAATCGAAAATATCCGACGAATTAGGTTTTGCCTCCGGCCTCGATATCGACCCTCCGGTCGATTCATCTTTAGTCGCCCGTTCTTGTGGCGGGTATGGCCGTATTGTCGATGACCCGGCGAAAGTCATGCCTGTACTAAAAACAGCCCTCAGGCATGTCCAAAACGGCCGCTCCGCGATTGTAGATGTCATGCTGCCTAAAGGTGTTTAGTTCGCGGAATTATTCGCCGTTGTGTTGTCCACGGTATAATATCTCAGGTCGATTTGTGACTGAATATACTTGGTAGTATTGGCGAAGATATTACTGAATACCAGGTGATACTTTTTCCATTTCTCCGGCAGGCTGAAGTCGATTTCACCGATCGTTTTCCGGCCGGTATTTAATACCGGAGTTATCTTCCTTCCTGATTTCCAATCTGAATAAGTATTATCGTCGCAGATAAATACTTCAATATCGTTTTGCGCCCCGCCCGAGGCATGGAACCAGCCTTCGATACTTATATATTTCCAGGATGAATCGACGGTGAATTCTACGTCCCGCCATTTCCCCCCCTGGATCATACTAGTACCGGTGGACAAGTTGATGGTCTGTCCCGTCAGGCCTTTGGTCGATGTTGGTGTCACTTTCGTCTGTGCTCCCCCTCCACCACACCCTCCCAACAATAAGATGACTAACAACATAGATATCAACCAGCGGTTTCTATACATAGTGATCTACCCCTTTTAATATCTATTTGTCCTGGGATTTGTTTAAAAAAATACTATCCATAACGGATTGTTGTCAAGATGCTTGCCATTTTCTATATCAGTAGTAATCCTTATTACCTAGTTGCTCTAGATATCCGCAACTAAATATGCTAGCATTTGGTACTAATGATTACTCTGGTCACCGGTGCTGCCGGGCATGTTGGTGCTAACCTGGTACGGGCATTACTTACCCACGGCCATACTGTACGTGCTCTGGTTCACCATAACAAACAAGCTCTTGAAGGTCTCGGTGTTGAAACCATTTATGGTGATGTCCGTGATCCTTCATCTCTGGTTCCGGCTTTTAAAAACGTTGATACTGTGTATCACCTGGCTGCCAGTCTCGCCCTTACCCCGGACCGTTGGCGGGATATGGAACCGGTAAACGTGAATGGTACCCGTAACATCATCGATGCCTGTCTGCAAAACCATGTTCATCGGTTGGTCCACTTTAGTTCGGTACATGCCATGGACCCAGATTCCGGACGAAAGGCCATCGATGAAACTTGTAATCTGATGAAGAATTCTGATTGGCCTCCTTATGGCTTTTCTAAGGCTGCCGGTGAAAAAGAGATTGAAAAAGGCATTCAACAGGGACTGGATGCCGTCATTATCCGTCCCACTTCTATCCTTGGCCCGTATGACTTTCAACCCTCCTTTTTCGGTGAAGTCCTGATATTGTTGGCAAAAGGTAAATTACCGGGGATGGTCGATGGCGGCTTCGATTGGGTAGATGTCCGTGATGTCGTCGAAGGCGCCATGCGGGCAGCACAGACCGCTCCCTCCGGTTCGGATTACCTTCTTTCCGGCCATTGGGCCAGTCTCCGTGAAATTGCCGGTATTACGGAAAAAGTCACCGGCAAGTCCGCCCCCCGCTTCAATTACCCCCTGTGGCTGGCCGCCGTTGGGGCGCCTATGGTTACCTGTTATGACCGTCTGCGGCACCGGCGGCCTCTCTATACCAGTTTCTCTATTAAGACCCTTAAGGACAGCCCCTGTGTCAGTCATGAAAAAGCTACCCGTGAACTCGCTTACCAGCCGCGGCCTCTGGCACAGTCGGTCGCCGATACCCTGGAATGGTTCCGGCAAACCGGTAAGATTGAATATTCTCCACGTATTTACTCCGGAGTACCGTCATGAATGAGATTACTCTTTATGATTGGTTGATTATTGGATTTTTTCTGACTGCCCTGGTCGTATTCATTTCCCTGTTTTTTATCAACGCCCCTTACGGCCGTCACTCCCGTTCCGGATGGGGTCTTGTTATTAACGATAAATTAGGTTGGATCATCATGGAATCAGCTTCCGTGCTGGTCTTCCTTTACTGTTGGGCTATCGGCAAATACTCTTTTTCTGTCACCGCTTTTATCTTTTTAGGGTTATGGCAGGTCCATTATCTGCACCGTGCTTTTATCTTCCCCTTTTCTTTGCGTAGTGCCCGTAAAATGACAGCCCTGGTAGTGTCTCTTGGCTTCATTTTTAACTCGATCAATGCTTATCTGAATGGCCGATATGTTTTTTCCTTCTCCGGCGGATATAATGCGGACTGGTTGCTTGGACCGCGCTTCATCGTCGGCGTTACCTTTTTTGTTGTCGGCTATATCATGAATCGGCAGGCTGATACTACCCTGCGTAATCTGCGGAAATCCGGTGAGTCTACTTACAAGGTCCCTTATGGCGGGATGTACCGCTGGATTTCTTGCCCGAATTATTGCGGTGAAATCATGATTTGGACCGGTTGGGCTATCGCTACCTGGTCGCTGCCCGGTCTGGCTTTCGCTGTCTGGACCGCCGCAAACCTGGTACCCCGCGCCCGCTCCCACCAGAAATGGTATAAAGAAAACTTCCCTGATTTTCCCCCGGACCGCAAGATACTCTTACCCCGGATATGGTAAGCATTTTTCCTTCAGTTAAATATACCAGTTGATGGCTGCATCCTTGGCTAGTTGAATGAAAGCGGTCAGTCCCATAACATCGTCCACCTCATCTACCATGTCTTTGATATCGACTTCCATAGTCGCTAGTGCAGTATTACAAACATACAACTTTAAGCCCATTTCACGTGCTGTAGTTAATTTTTCCTCGACATTATGGAACTTTCCGGCTTCTATACCTTGATGCATCTTATTGTACATCCCGGGTTCTGTCCCGTCCTTGTCTTCAAAATGGCCTTTGATGAACCTCCCCACGGCTTCGTATGTCAGTAGGATATAAACATCCATGTCCATGCTTAAACCAATCGTCGCTAACGACAACGCATTGGATACCCGGTCATAAGAACCGCTGTGCAGGATGATTGTCATCCTCTCGTTCTTTATCTCGTTTTCCATCTCTGGCAAGTTCGTACCTAATACCAGCCGTATTTCTTGGCGGAATCTATCATTGCCCTGATATTCTCCGGTTTGGCATAGTCGATGGCACTGCCCGGACTGAGGATAAAGCCACCGTTCTTACCTACCACTTTAATCAGCTTTTTACATAATTCTTCCACATCCTGCGGCGAACCGGTTTGCAGGATCGTCGGTGGCACTCCCCCCTGGATGCACATGTGGTCGCCCAGCACTTCCTTGGCCCGGTAAATATCTGTAAGTTCGCAGTAGAAAACCACTTTGCCCTTCGGCAGTTCCAGCAGGTATTCCAGGCGGTCGTCCCAGATGCCTTCCCAGAATGGCGCCGATATATACCCCAGGTTTACGTTGGATATGATTGCCTTTTTTAACGTCGGCCAGTAGAATTTCTCGAATTGTTCTTTCGACATGAATCCCTGCGAACCCCGGTGCAGCGGCATGCCGGCTTGCGGCCGGTATCCCCGTGCGTTTAATTCTGCCGGTATCGCTTTTGCCAGTTGCCATTCCAGGATTTTCTCACAAGCTGCCAATAATTTATCTGGGCAGCGGTACATATCCAGCATCGCCCCCCTCATCCCCCGCAGGTTATCGGAAATCGCATCGAACGGTGCTGAGCCTACCCCTCCCCCGAATACCCGGCTGCCGTAATTCGAAGGGTATCCCAACAATAACATCGCCCGGGAAAACTCCATCCCTTCTTTGGCTATCTTTTCCTGGATCCGGGCGGTTTTCACCAGTTTTTTCCCCAGTTCTTTATATTCCGGTGTTAATAGCACTGTCAGTAATCCGGAGAAACCCATGCCCCCCAGGTAATCCCGGAACGGTGGCAGTTTAGCTACCGGCGCCAGTATCCCGAAGATACGTGGCAGGTATACCCGGAACATGAAATCGGAGGGATCGTTAAGTAAATGGTCGTATTCCTCCGGCTGCATGTATTCCCCTTCCACGAATTGGTAAGGCGTATCACGCCGGTAGATTGTACCCCGGCCATCTCTGGTGCTTGACATCCAGCAATTCCAGTGCTGTCCCGGAACTCACCAGCATCATACTAGCCCCGGAATCAGGTTCGAAATCAAGTACTGTTTGTAAGCACGCTTCTTTATATGCGGCATGGTCGTAATACATCGCTGATAACGGTATCCTCGCATATTTGGCGGAGAATACCCCGGTATGCATCGTCACCGGGACCCTGTCCGGTACTCTTAGCTCGATTGCATCGTTCATCCGCTTTTCGCGTTCCCGCAGCAGTTCTTCCGTCGTCTTGCCGTGTTTCTTCTCGATACCTTCTTGTAGAGCCTTGATTCTTGCCTCGAATTTCTCCCCGGACCAGCTTGCTTTACTCATTACGGCCGCTCCTCGAACATATTCTTCCTATCATATATTTGCCGACCAATTCTATGACCCTGCTGAGACTAAGTCAAATGTTCATTGTGGTCATTAATATATTAGTGAAAGCGAAAGCGGCTTGTATCGAAATAATACAAGCCGCTTATATATTGTTTTAGTTTTACTTAAACGTATTCCCTTTAGTTGCCCTTTTTCTCCGGTTTGAATTGGGGTGGCGGCATCCCCGGCATCCCGGGTGTCGGCATTCCTGGCTTACCGAAGGCTGGCTTCAGTGGTGCCTTACCGTTTTCCTCGGCTTCCCCTTCGAACTGGCTCTGATAAAGTGAAGCATAGAACCCCTTGGCCGCCAGTAGTTCTTCGTGCTTGCCTTGTTCTACGATATCGCCGTCTTTCATCACCAGGATGATATCTGCATCCCGTATTGTCGATAGCCGGTGGGCGATGATGAAGCTGGTCCGGCCTTTCATCAGTTTACCCATCGCTTTTTGTATTAATACTTCGGTCCGGGTATCGACTGAACTGGTAGCTTCATCGAGGATCAGCATTTTAGGATCGGCCAGGACCGCACGGGCAATCGTTAACAACTGTTTTTGTCCTTGAGAAATATTACTGGACTCTTCATTTATCTCCAGGTCGTAGCCCTTTGGCAAAGTGCGTATAAAATGGTCTGCATAGGCCATATCGGCCGCCGACCGTACCTCATCATCCGTAGCCTTAAGATTGCCGTATCGGATATTTTCCTGTATTGTGCCGTTGAACAACCAGGTATCCTGCAGCACCATCCCGAACATACGGCGTAATTCATCCCGTTTAAATTGCTTTATATCTACCCCGTCGATCATTATCGAACCGGAATCGATATCATAGAATCGCATCAGTAGTTTTACGATCGTTGTCTTGCCGGCTCCCGTCGGCCCTACAATAGCTACTCTTTGTCCGGGCTTGATATTGGCCGAAAAGTTATGGATTACTACCTTGTCCGGTGTATATCCGAATCTCACGTTCTGGAAAGAGACGTGTCCGGTAACGTTCTTTAATTGTACCGGTTTCACCGGCTCCGGTACTTCTTCCTCTTCCTCCAGAAACTCAAAGACCCGTTCTGCTGCTGCAGCCGCTGATTGTATTACGGTAGCGATGGTGGCCGTCTGCACGATGGGTTGGGTGAATGACCTGATATACTGGATAAAAGCCAGGATATCGCCCACGCCTATTGCCCCAATCACTGCCAGGTATCCGCCCAGGATGCTTATGACTACATATGAAAGGTTACCCACCAGGTTCATTATCGGCATCATCAAGCCGCCCAGGAACTGTGACTTCCAGGCTGCCTTATACAGCTTTTCATTGTGCGTATCGAATTGCTCGATCGACTTCTCTTCACCGTTAAAGGCTTTCATGATATTGTGGCCGCTGTACATTTCTTCCACATGGCCGTCAACCCGTCCCAGGTATCTTTGTTGACGCTGAAAATACTTCTGGGAGGATTTAACAACACTGCTGATCAGCAGCATCGATAACGGTAGCACCAGTACGGCCACTAACGTCATGATCCAGTTGATGGTCATCATCATGATCAGGACGCCGATGATCGTCACCACCGATGATACTATCTGCGTCATCGTCTGGTTGAGAGTATTGCTTACCGTATCGACATCATTAGTCACACGGCTGAGAATATCGCCGTGGCTTGCGGTATCGAAGTATTTTAACGGTAACCGCTTTATCTTTTCGGCGATTTCTTTTCGGAAGGTATAAGTTACCTTCATCGATATATTGGTCATAATAAAGCCCTGGATATAATTAAACAGGGTACTAAGCAGGTACAAAATAATCAGGATGATTGCTATCCGGGCGATATATGGGAAATCGATTGCCGCTCCGGGCACGTTCATCGCTTTTGCTACCACCCCTTCGAAAAGCCGGGTAGTGGCATTACCTAACAGTTTCGGCCCGATAATAGTAAAAACCGTGCTTGCGATGGCGAATATGACCACGATCGCTATCTGGAACCGGTATGGTTTCAGATACTCCATGAAAGTCTTCATGGTCTTGCGGAAGCTTTTTGGTTTGCCCCCCATCATCCCCATCGGTCCCCCCGGCGGTCCCCCCATCGGCCCGGGAGGAGGCCCCGGAGGACGTCCTGGCGGTCCCCCGTTGCGGTAACTATTTTGTGGCTGCCCACCGTGCTGCATCATGAGGCTAATTCCTCCTTGGTAAGCTGAGATAAGGCGATTTCCCGGTATACGGCGCAGCCTTCCATCAGTTGCGGGTGTGTACCGATTCCTGCAATGGTCCCCTTGTCCAGGACCACGATCTGCTCGGCTCCCATCACCGTGCTTACTCTTTGGGTTACGATTAATACCGTCGCTCCCCCCGTTTCTCTCTTGAGAGCTTTTCTTAATTCCGCCTCAGTCTTGAAGTCAAGGGCGGACAAACTGTCATCGAAGATATATATTTCCGGCCGTTTCGCTAATGCCCGGGCGATTGCCAGGCGTTGTTTTTGCCCGCCCGATAAGTTCGTTCCGCCTTGGGCAACCTCTGTATCATATTTGTTCTCGCTCTTTTCGATAAACTCGTTAGCCTGGGCGATTTCCGCGAAATGAACTGCTTCATCGTCCGTTATCTTTTCACTACCGTACTTGATGTTTTCCTTTATCGTACCGGAGAACAACACCGCCTTTTGCGATATATATCCTATCTTGGCTCTCAGGTCGTGCTGCGTCACATCCCGTACATCAGTCCCATCGATTACTACCTTTCCCTCCGTAACATCGTAAAAACGCGGTATCAGGTCTATTAGTGTGGACTTCCCGCTGCCGGTGCTGCCGATAAAGGCTGTTGTCTCACCGGGCCGTGCTGTGAAATTGATATTTTTTAGTACATCATCCTCCGCCCCGGGATACCGGAAAGACACATCCCGGAATTCTACCGTCCCTTTCCGGCTGGAATCGAATTCTGCCGGTTTCATGGGGTCTTTGATGACCGGTTCAGTTTCCAGTACTTCAGCCACTCTCTGTGCCGAGACGCTGGCCCGCGGTACCATCACAAACATCATCGCTATCATCAGGAAGGCCATGATTATCTGCATCGCATACTGCATGAAGGCCATCAAGTCGCCCACCTGTGTCGTTCCCATATCTACCTGGTGCGCTCCCACCCAGATTATCAATAACATCACGCCGTTCATCACCAGCATCATTACCGGCATCAACATGACCATCAACCGGTTGACGAAAAGGTTGACTTTTGTCAGCTCGATATTGGCTTCGTCGAATTTCTTCTCTTCCTGCGACTGCGTATTGAAAGCCCTGATGACCATCAAGCCGGTCAGTATTTCCCGGGTTACCAGGTTCAACTTGTCTGTCAATTTTTGTAACGCTTCGAATCGCGGCAGGGCGATCAGCAGCATCAACAGCATTATTGTCAACATGATGCCCACCGCCCCTCCGATGATCCACAACATCGATTGGTCTGCTCCTACCACCCGAAGGATCCCGCCTACGCCCAGTATTGGGGCATAGAACAAGGTCCGGAACAGCATCATCGGCAACATCTGTATCTGGGTGATATCGTTGGTCGACCTTGTGATTAGTGAAGCTGTTGAGAATTTATTGAATTCGGTATTGGAAAAACTCTCCACTCTTACAAACAAGCGGCGGCGCAGGTCCCTTCCCAATCCCCCGCCGATCCGGGCGGAGAAATATCCCACGATCACCGATGCTCCCGCCCCTACTAGCGTCAGCAGCAGCATCATCAGGCCTATCTTGACCATGTACCTCGCTTGGATGCTGCTGATCTTCATCCCCATCGCTTTATATTCGGATGCAATATAAGCCGTCGTATATTGGGTCAGGGTCTTCTCCGGTATCGCATCTAAGTAAGTATCGATGGCCGTCCGCAATACCGTTAATTGATCTTCGGGCAGTTGGCTTAAAGCTGTAAAGGGATCGGCTCCTTCCGGCAACTCGATTCCGAAACTTGCTAAACCTGTTTCGTTGATTCCCAGTACTACCGGGATATACCGGTTGAGTACCGCTTCCAGTTCCCCGGCTTTTTCCTTGCCGTTATCGTTTAGCTTGAATACCGCTTCATCTTTCAGCACCGGGTAAAGCTTGACATTTCTTTCGAATTCTTCTTCGCTCAAATCGGTTTGTTCCAGTTTTTCATAACCGGAAGAGACCAAGACTTTTTCTTCGGCTGTCATCAACAGGGTTATTTTCTCAAATTCACTGGCCCGGACTGCTTCGGGTACCGCCCGTTCAATGCCGTTCTGTTGGATACCGATGTTAACGATGTCTGACATGTAGCCCGGTAGTGCCAGGTCGGCCATCGCCTGCCCGAAAAGCAGTACGAATATCAACCCGATCATCCAGGAGTATGGTTTAAGGTATTTTATGATTCTTAGCATTAGTAGTTACTCCGTAATCGATCACCCTTTTGGTTATATTAGTGTCTTGTGGTCTATTTGCGGAATACATATAAAACCGTGTCATGTTTTTTGAAAGGTTCTGTGGAAAGACCGGTTGCTGTGTACTCAAATCGCCGTAGACTAAAGACATTTCCTCGATTAGCTTTATACAACCTTCTGCGTCTCCTGGCTTGCTCATGCCTTCGGTATTGCAGAAGAATAACTTTCTATTGTTAATAGTATATAAGTTATACTATTTTAGCAACTACTACTGGATTCTGTCAACCTTTTTTTACAGTCTATCGCCAGCTTATTTCTTATGTTTCCTGTAATAATTGATTATGGCCCCCCGCACCTCATCACTGGACGTCTTTCCTTCCACCAGCAGTCTGGCGAATAGCTTTGCCCTGCTTTCCAGTTCCTCAGCCACATTCAATTGGTTCAGGTTGAATTTCTGTCTCAATGCGTCTTCAAGTTCCTGGTTTTCCGGAAATATCAGGGTATCCGTTCCCAGTTCTCTTGAAACGATTATGTTAAGTGATAGACCTTCGTTATGGGGTAATATCAAGCTGACTGCGTCTATTCTCCGGATCGGTTCATCGAAACGCGTCTTTCCGCGGGTCGCCCTTAAGGTTACTATGGCGTCCATCTTGCCCAATGTTTCCACCGGTACCTGCAGGTAACCGTGCAGTAGTACCAGGGCTTCTTTTGCTGTCCGGGCATGTATCGTCCCGCCGATGGCATATCCGCCTTCCAGTAATTGGAAAGCGCGTTGTGCTGGCGGGCCCCACATGTAGTCCATTCTATCTTCACTGAACTCGGAAGCTACCAGGTATGTCTCGCCCGGGACTGTTTCTTTCAGGAAAGAAAAGTCTTCCAGCAGCCCGTTCATTTGTACTTGTTTTATGGTGGGTGGTAAAAAGTCCAGCAGAATATTCAGTATCGTGGTTTTCCCGGCTAACATCGGTAACGAAGCTACCAGTATCGATGCCCGGTGATCCATCAATAACCACAAAAGGCTCGCCAACTTGAAATCAAGTGTGCCGGACTTATAGATGTCCAGTACGGAAAGCCTTTCCTCGTATTCCCCGAACCTCCCCCCGCCCCGCCAGCGAAATCCTGTCATCTTATCCTAATCGTACATGCAAATTTTGCGTTTGTTAAGAACACGCTGCTTCGCCTGTACCAGGTATTTCCTTACTTAATTATATTTATCGATGTTCGCTTTGTTATACCGCTTTCAGTTCTGCCGCTTGCCGTACTTTGCTGGCGTCTTTGGTATAGCGGGCTACTGCTCCACCTAATGCATCCACTTTGCCGTCTGCATATACCACCAGGCAGGCCCCGGAAGTGATGCCGTATCCGGTTGTCCCGGCTGGCTTGAGATTTAACGCTGCCTGTAATTCTTCCCAGTGGTCGCCTTCCCCGTGTGTATCGCAAATAACCGGTGCCAGCCCCATGCAGGGGAACATCTCGGCAGTATCATCATCGTCCGGGTCCCGCCAGCGCACCCATTCGTTGGCCAGCATGATACTCCCGGCCGAGACCCCGAAGAAGAGTTTCCCGCTGTTTAATAACTCCGGGAATATCCCGGTCATTTTTTTCTTGTTCAATACTTCCATGCCCGCTTCCACGTCCCCACCCCCCACGTATACCGCATCCGCTTTTTCCAGGATTTCCCTGGCTTTTTTCAGGTCGGCATTTCGTGGCGATATCACTGCATGGACCAGTTTGCAGTCTCCCGCCGACCGTACCATCGAACTCATATGTTGAAAGAAGGTCGTATCGTCCTCGGTCGCTGCTCCTACGTAGGCGATGGTCGGTGATGCTTTTCCAATGTCCTTGAACACCGCTTTAAGTATATTGTCCGGGCTCTTGCTTCCCCTCCCCCCCGCCAGCAGGTAGATCGGTTTCTTATCGTTCATATTATTTGTATCTTTCTTTCCCGGGTTGGTCTTCCCGGTCTATATATTCCTCGATATTTATTGCGAACTCCGCCCGGGATACCAGGTACTTCCCGGATGGTTCGTGCATTATTTCTTCATCATACACTACCTTGATGTCTGCTTCATCCCCATATATCTCCTGCAACCGGCTGGTAGCTTCACCTGCTAACTTACGCTGGTCTCTCCGTCCGGTTACCACGTGTAGTTCATAAGATGTTTTTCCGGTCTGTACCAGTTTGTACATCTCCAATCCGTCTACCTGGCTTATCCCCTCGTCCAGTTCCTGCAACGTCACTAACCGTCCCCGGCATGTCTTCGTCAGGTTGACTGTCCGGCCTGCGATTGCAGCCAGGATCATACCATCGTCTCTGCCGCAAGTACATTTCCCATCTTCCTTTAAGTAGACCAGGTCCCCGGTATCGAAACGCATCAGGTAGCTCCAGGGATTTCCCAGTGGTGTCACCAGTATCCGGCCTAATACCGGCCCGCCGTGTTCTTTTTTCAAGGGCTGAAAGTCTACCCGGCAATATCCCGTATTCTGGTGGAAGCTGCCATACTCGCATTGCATGAAGACATATCCGGTCTCGGTTGTTCCGTAGGAGCTGATCATCGGCGACGAAAATACTTTACTGATTTGCCGGTAATGCAATTTGATCGGATATTCGTAAGTAAAGGTTATGATCTCCGGTTGGAATACCTTCAATCCTCGCTCTGCGGCCTTACGGCAGTACCTCGCCAATATCGATGGATTTGCTTCTAAAACTTGCGGTTGAAAAATATTCAGTTCTTCGGTGATGCGGTCGATGTGTTTTTCCGTCCATAGTTCCGGATCCGTTTTTTCGTTCAAGTATAAGTATCTTGATAGGCGTCTTTGCTCCATCGGCAGGTCGTCATTATCTGAGGCAAAACCTACGTTCCTTGGATTGACCAGGATTGCCTCGCGGTGCGTTCCTTTTCCCAGTCCCGCCATGTGTTTGTTCAGTTTCCACGACGCCTGTTCCGATGCATCCCACCATTTTTGATTCCAGATATTGGTGATTTTTTCGTTGGTCGTCCCGCTGGTATTTACCAGTTCTATCTCACCGCTCGCCAACCCCTGTTCCATGTTTTTATCGTCGGGTAAAATAGACATGGGAAAGTTCTCACGGATGTCTTTCTTGGTCAATGCCGGCATGGCCGCGTAGCGGGTGTCAATGTCAGCCTTTTCTCCGGGGTCCCGTAAACGCCAGTCCTTATATAAGGCTACTTTATTGAGGGCAGTTTCCAGCGTTTTTCGGGATATTTCATCGTAGGCTGGTGTATATTTCCATTTAGGTATGGCTGGTTGTTTTTTCTTCATTATCCCAAGTTCGATAATACTAATCTGCTGCTCATATTGTCAACTAAAAGCATCATGATTTTTTATTTTGTTTTTTAGTCCCGCATAAGTACTATACAATCTGCTGATGTTGTGATAGCCTTGAATCCAGTATTTTCCTGGAGGTCTTATATGCAAATTGATACTGTTGTAGATAACGACGACATCAGGATTGTCCGTCTTGAAATAGGAGCCTGGGCAACAAATTCTTATATCGTCATCTGTCCCCATACTGGCGATAGTGTCCTGATCGATACTCCCCCCGGCGCCCCCACCCTGGTCAAGCATCTTAAGGATACCAATGTAAAATATGTCTTGCTGACCCATAGCCATATCGACCATTATTACGGCCTCAAAGCTGTTCTCGGCCGCATCCCGGTCCCTTACGCCGTACATCCCCGGGACAATATGTACTGGCTGCCCCGCCAACCGGATATCCTGCTGCATCACGGCCGTAAATTCCGTGTCGGCAAGATTAAGCTGTCCACCCTCTTCACCCCCGGCCACACCCCCGGCAGTGTCTGTTTCTTGACTGGTAAATACCTCATTGCCGGCGATACCCTTTTCCCCGGCGGCCCCGGCCGGACGATTACCGCCGGCCGTTTCCACCAGATTCAGAAGTCAATTACTACACAGATATTCTCTCTGACTGATGATACTATTTGTTACCCCGGACACGGTAAAGAGACCACCGTCAAACAGGCTAAAGCCGAATACGCCGTCTTCGCCTCCCGCCCCCACGACCCTAAGCTGCATGGAGACGTGGTCTGGCTGACGTCGTAGAATGCCACTTTATCCTTAAAGTCAGGCGGTAAGGAAAACCTCAGGCGAACCTTGAAGCGGTAACCGCTAACTTGCATATTATTCAGGTTTATAAAAATCCTGGCCGCAGCTATGACAATGGTATACCTTCATCCTATCGCCGCGAAATACTTTTACTTCGTCTTTATATATGAATCTCCCGCTGCCGCAATAGCTGCATCCCAAACCGTCAGTGTTTTTACTAACGGTTTTCGGTTTGGGTGCATTCAATATGTCTGCCAGACTAAAATCAGGTAATTTCTTGGGTACCTTGATATGCTTTTTCTTCTGTTTCATTTTTCTAAAATCACCATTTTGTTTCACTCTAAGTCAGGGTCAGCATGAAGAAGTCGCGAGAGCCTTACCGGCTCTCCAGGGCAGCGACTTTTTGTTTGAAATCCTCCGGCACCGCTGCTACTTTCTGTGCCTGGTAATTGTAAAACAGCATCCCTGTCTTCGCCCGGAACATCTCCTGCCCTGTCGCGGTATCGGACATCCTGAACAACATGTCGCAGCCTTTACTGGTAAAATCAGCCAACGCTACTTCTACTTTTAGCGTTTGACCGTAGAAGCCTTGCTTGCGGTACATCACCGCCGCATCCACCACGATCATCGCCACCCCGTTCATGTTTTCGTCGCTGTATCCCAGGTACTTCCAGAAACGTACCCGTGCTTCTTCGGTAAAAGAGAGCACGATGTGGAATGCCAGGTGACGCCCCCGGTTGATGTCGCTGATACGTATCGGTATCTCGGTCGAAAATAGGCCTTTTTCTGGAAATCTGATATCGATTCTTGCCATTGTCGGTTTCTCCTTTCGTCCTGACATGATAGTAACCTGTGCCTGTTCTGCCCGTCAACCCTTCACATTAACATGTCCTCTGTTTTGCTATCTCTATCATGGCGTCGTATAATTCGCCTGCTGTCTGTGTTATAACCTGTAAGTGTATTCTTCCATATCTGAATATGGTTCATAAAGGAGACCCATGCCTCCATCATTGTCCAAGTCCCGGTATCTCAACGGCATGCAGTGTTTGAAATATCTCTGGTTAATCATTCATCAACCCGGTGCTGTTCCTCAACCCGACGCTCAGACCCAGCATCTCTTCGACCAGGGGCATCTCGTCCAGGAATATGCCGAAAAATTATTTCCCGGCGGTATCCGCGTCCCGGAATCTGTTTTTCGTGGTACCGGTGACCTTAATGCTAAGTTGCTGGATAAAGGCAAGACTTTCTTTGAAGCCGGTATTTCTGCCGGCGGCCTATATTCCCGCGTGGATATCCTGCAATTTGACGGGGTTGATAAATGGGACATCATCGAGGTAAAAAGCGGCACCCGTGTCAAAGAGGAAAATATCCATGACGTCTCTTTCCAAAAGGCTTTGCTGTGAACGCCGCGGCCTGTCTGTCGGCCGCTGTTTCCTCATGCACATCAATAATAAGTACGTAAAACAAGGTGATATCGATCCTTCTCAACTATTTATTAATGAGGATATTACCGGCCAGGTTATAGGAAGTCGAAGCAGGACTTGAAGAGCCGTATCCGCGAGATGCTGTCGATTATGCAAGCGGATACTTCGCCCGCACGCCTTCCCGGTGTACACTGCAATGACCCTTATGAATGCCATGTTTCTCTCTGCTGGGAATCCGTACCGGAGAATAATATCCTCGACTTGTACCGTGGGAACGCCAAGGCCTTCGACTTATTATATGGCGGCACCTGTTTCCTCCGCGATATTCCGGACTCTGTTAAACTGACCGGCCCCCAGGAAGTCCAGAAATGGTGTGATCTCCATGGCAGTGCCTTCACCGACAAGCCGGCCCTCGCCGAATTTCTGAAGTCGCTCAAATATCCCGTGCACTACCTTGACTTTGAGACCTTTCAGTGCCGCCGTACCTCTCTTTGATGGCACCCGCCCTTATCAACAGGTGCCCTTCCAGTTCTCTCTGCATATCGTGGACAAACCCGGCGCTATGGCCTGGCACTTCGGTTTCCTGGCTGATGGCAATGAAGATCCCCGGCCGCAATTCTTTAACGAGTTAAGAAAAGTCATCGGCCGTCAGGGCAGCATCGTCGTCTATAACCAGTCCTTTGAAGAAGGCATCCTCAACGACTTAGCTGCGGCATACCCGGAACACCAGACGTGGGTCGGGCAGGTTTGTCCCCGTTTGGTCGATCTCCTGCAGCCTTTCCGTAATTTCAGTTACTATCACCCGGACCAGCAGGGCAGCGCTTCCATTAAGAAAGTACTTCCTGCTCTGACCGGGCAAAGTTACGACGATATGGATATCGGCAAGGGTGATCAAGCCAGCCTGGCCTACCTCGATATGATGTCCGGTAAAATGACGGCAGAAGAAAAATCCAGGACTCGTACTGCCCTCGAACAATACTGTGCCCTGGATACTGAAGGTATGATTTGGATCGTCAATAAACTCAAAGAGCTGGCTTAGCCCATGGTCTTCTCTGAATCCGCTTATTTTAAGGAGAAGTTCTCTGCCCTGTCTTTTTCCAACGAAACCGTATCCTCTGTCCGTTTCGAGGAATGTACCTTCAGCGAATGCCGCCTTGTCGACTGTAAATTCGAGAAATGTGTCTTCCTTGACTGTAAGTTCGAAGGTTGTACTTTGTCGGCGGTCAATCCCGATAAAAGCCGTTTCTTACAACCTAAATTTTTCCGCTGCAAGGTGATGGGTTTCGACTGGGCTAAAGCCGCTAAAATCCAGGATATCAGCTTTAATGACTGCCAACTGGACTATTCTAATTTCAGCTCTCTCCATTTTCCTAAAATACACATGGTCAAATGTTCCGCGAAAGAAGCCCGCTTTGTCGAGACCGATATGACCGACGGCGTCTTTACCGGTACCGACTTTCAGAACAGCACCATCTTCAAGTCCAACTTCACCCGCGCCGACTTCCGCCAGGCCAAAAACTACAGCCTTGACGTCCGCAATAATACCATTAAAAACGCCCGCTTCTCTCTCCCCGAAGCCCTCTCCCTCCTCTATGGTCTGGAAATCGAGATTGAGTAACTACTCACACTCATAATTTTTGATCTTTGTCTATGTTATTTGTAACCCCGTTTTAACCCTTTCCGTGTCTGGCCGCCCATTGACACCTCTATATCGCAGCGATATCATTTATATTTGTATACGCTCATCCGGTGCGTCCCGTACCCCTGTAAATAGGTGAATTCTATCTCAGGTATTGAGTGAATAATAGTCGTTACCGATATGTGATCCAGGCACATGTTTGCCTGGTTCGTTTATTTTCCGGTGGTATTTGGGCTTCCGCCGGGTCGCTGCTGCCGTTTATTATCGGCGCTTATGGCTTGACTAGTGGTACCGCCGCCTGGTTTGCCTCCGTTTCTCCTCTGGCTATCATCATCCTGACTGCCCCCCTCGGCCTTATCGCCTCCCGGGTCAGTCCGAAGAAATTTTTTGCCTTTGGTGCCCTCTTACAGGCGGCCGGTTTGTTCGCCCCGTTGTGTGACTCCTTTCTCCCCCTCTTGATTACCCGGGGTCTTTTTGCCCTGGGCGCCGGCATCACTTTCCCCTTGATTCCCGCTATGGCTGCCGAATGGTTCCCCGCCCGCCAGGTCCCCCTGGTCAACGGCATTACCCTGAGTTTCAATTCCCTGGGCAACGCCCTGGCTTTCTTATTCACGGTACCATTGGCTCGCGCCACTTCCTGGGAAACTACCATTACTATTTACAGCGGCGGGGCTCTACTCGTGGCTGTTTCCTGGCTTATCTTCGGTAAAGACCGCAAAAAAGATAAGCCTGGTGTCCCGGTTGATAACCAGGTCGTTATTGACGCCCGTCCCCCAATCTCCATCTTCCAGGCACTTACCCGGAAATCGACCATCCTGTTATCTTTAGCTACTCTCGGCTGCTGGGGCTTAGGCAATAGCCTTGGCGCCTGGCTGCCCAGTTATTATAACCGGGTCTTCAATATGCCGCTGGAAAAAGCCAGCACCATTGTTGCCACAATAACCCTGGTCGGTATCTTTGCCTGTATCGCCGGGGGTTTTCTCCCCACTTACTTCCACCGCCGTAAACCATTTTTAATAATTCCCGGGTTGCTCTTGGGCCCGTTTGCCTTGATGTGTGTGTTTTTCAATAACCTGGTGGTTATTTATCTGTGCATCGCCTGTTATGGCATTTTAAACGCTATCTATGGCCCGACCCTTTTCACCATTCCCTTTGAAATATACAAGGACTCTCCCCGCACCGCCGCTATGGTTGCCTTCACCGTCCAGATCACCGGCAACATCGGCAACTTCATCGCTCCCCTTATGGTCGGCTATCTGGTTGATATCACCGGCTCTTTCCTGCCCGGCTTCATTATCTCCGCCGTCATCTCTTTGTTCATGCTCCTCGCCGGCCTCCTCCTCCCCGAAACCGCGTAACCGTTTCTGTTATATATACATCCAAATCAATTATCTTTACCGTCCCCTTCCCTCTCACCCTGCCTTTCCCGCATTTATCGGGAAGCCCCGTCGAATGTATGAGCAGCCGCCGGGTATCAAGAGATCAACTATGTCGTCACCCCTGCGCAAGCAGGGGTCTACATGTGGCGAATGATTGTATCCATGTTTTAAAACCATCCGTCCCCCTGCTCATCCTGATCCCGTCGAACCCATGAACGGCGTCTTCCCACTGCTAACCCACTCAGAGCCATTGCCAGTCATCTTTTCTCCTACTGGCAAGGCGTAGGAGTCTCCCGCCTTTTTAATCCTACCAACCGTTGCTTTACTTCATTGGTAGGAGACTATCACGTCCTGATTAAAGGAGTAAAGGAGTATCAGGACTCAGAGTGGGCGTTATTTTGGAATTTGATATTTGGTTATTAGTCCTTTAGTCACTTCCTTAGAATTTTGAGTTTAGAGTTTTGGATTTATTCGAGTTTAGGGTTTAGGGTTTTGAATTTTGAGTTTGTTTTTATCAGTTACTTCTTACTAAAAGAGGTTCCTGATGCACAAAACAGTCCCAGTAGCCGGTCGCATTCCCGTATAACTTGGCACACAAAGCATTTCCATCCGCCCAGATCTCCGAATCATCCACCTCTATCGCCCAGGGAGAATTCATGCTGTTGGTCCCCGCTGCCAATCGTTCCTTTAGTACCTCGATGTCATGTTCCGCCAGGTCCGGCGAGTCGTACAGCAGTACCAGGGACACGAACATTCCTTTTTCATCCACGCTTAATCCGGCAGCAAAGGCAGTATACGGCCCCATCAACGGAGCATAAGAAGCCGCTTTCTCGAAGAAGCTGCTTTTCCCCGGCCATAAATCCTGCTTCAGGATTTTATCCACCGATATCACCGCGGACATATTTCCCATGTTTTCCAGTTTGGTTGCCAATTCCTGGTATAGAGGGTCATCCGCCAGGCTGGGCATTCTGCCCTGGCTGGCATCGATCATCTTATCAACTCATAGCCGGTTGCCAGGAACCCAAGATGCGGTCAGATAGGACTGCTATGGTACATCCATTACCACTAAAATCAAATATTGGGGGTACAAATTTCCTTTGTGGATTAGTTACACTATCCCAAGAATAGATATCTATACCATCGACTGTTTGATATTTGTGGACGTTGATATCCTTCCTCGTATTGTTCGACTGCCTGGCTGATGGCTGTGAGTATTGAAGTTTCCACTAATTCCTTCAATATTGATAGGCGAATTCTGATATTTCGCCGATACTTCGATACTCCTTTCCACGTCCAGAGGTCCGTATCCGATATATCTCGTACGGATTGGGACATATTTAATCGTTTGCTTGGTTGTCAGAACTTTTCCCCAATTAAGTCCCATACCGCTTATAAATGGCGGTTGTCCTAGCCATGGGTACCAATATGTCCGCACCCGATCATCAGTATCCATTGATGAAAGTATTAAGTAGTCGATATAGGTATTTTCATTTCCTATACTTAGCTGTCCAGAAGTATCTCGAAAGTCATTTGTATTTAAGTTCAAGGGTTGAGTCCCATGCCTGTAAAATCAATGAACCAGACCTGTTCATGCGACTAATATCCGGATTATCTGGTATTATTTTAAACATTTCAAATATCCGTCCCGTCATGTCCGGCGGTTGATTTACCGGCCATATCTCTCTGGTAGGAGGTATAGTTGGACTAGTTTGCGTTAGAGTAGAAGTGGAAGTACCGGTGGTCTGGGAAGGCGGTTTTGTCGAGGTCTTTGAACCTGTAGTCTGCTCTAAGCTATTGGTACAACCTGGCAGACAGATAACCAAAGCTAACAGCAGGCTTACGATATAATAGTAATTGTTTTCCTGTCCTTTGTTATGCTGATCATCGTTTACCTCTCTAATGAATACCAGTGTATATCATCATCTATATTATAAGATGCACAGCAAACCCAAAACCGAACATTTCCCTGGAAAATTTTCTTCATACTATTAATTTCTTGCTTGTTTCTCGTTTACCTGAACCTCTACTGCCCTTATTCCTTTCCCCAAAATAACCCTTGACAACCACCGATCACCCGTGCTATGATATCCGAACTTCTGTTTTTACCATTTGATTTGTTGGTATTAAGTAAGATTAGCGAGGTGTTGGTTTGATTAATTTATTTGCTTTTTCCGGACATAATGTAAAAATCAACCATATAGCCTCAGATCGTGCCTGAGGTTGTTTCTTCAAAACCCGCCATTTAGCTTCAGGTTGTTTTGATTTGCCATAGGTATTTTCCATCAAATCATCCCGCATGAGTACGGATTTTCCTTATCTCTTAAATCCGTATGAATAGGGACGCTGTCGTTCCTCTCCCCTTTTCAAGGGGAGATATAGAGGGATTTCGTCCGGCGGGACGTCTGTAATACCAGAATATTAGAAATTTCAAAGATGATAGAGTCCCTTCTCCAGATTACTGGAGAAGGTTAGGATGGATTCTCCTCTCCAAATTTTTGGAGAGGGTTAGGGTGAGGATTCCCCCCTCGTAGTTTGACATCTTTATACGGCCGTACTAGACTTTCCAGCCATAGGGGACAATCGTTGCTCTTACCTTTTGGCCTTGTCTATATTCCGGTCGTGCAATTAATTGGCTCTCTCTTGAGGGTTGCATGTAAATAAGGAGGATTGTTGTGTCTGCTGAACTTTCCGAAATCCGTATACAGTTGGGCGACCTCGAAGAAGATAAACTACTGGCCGCTGTTAACAAGTCCCTGGCCGCTGGTGACGACCCCCTGGCCGTCGTCGAAGCCTGCCGTGCCGGCATGGAAGAAGTCGGCCGCAGATTTTCCGAAAAAGAATACTTTGTCAGCGAACTCATCGTCTCCGCCGAGTTATTCAACAATGTTATGAAGGTTCTCGGCCCCCGCTTGTCCGCCGCCTCCGGTAACGGGCCTAAAACTAAAGTTATCATGGGCACCGTCAAAGGTGATGTTCATGATATCGGGAAGGATATCGTCGTGGCCATGCTCCGCTGCAACGGCTTCGAAGTCTATGATGTCGGCGTCGATGCCCCGCCCCATGTCTTCGTCGATAAGGTCAAGGAAACTGGGGCTAAAGTAGTCGGCCTTTCCGGCCTGCTTACGCTCGCCTTCGGTCCCATGGAAGAAACCGTCAAGGCCCTTAAAGCCGCCGGTTTGGACGCCCATGTCATGATCGGCGGGGGTATGACCGACGAGATGGTCCGCGAAAAGGTCGGTGCCGATGCCTGGGGGCATGACGCCATGGAAGCGGTCCATCTGGCTCGGAAATTTACGGAGGTGAAGGCATTATGACCGGTAAAGATACCATGACTAATGAAGAAAGGCTTCGTCGTACTATCCGCTTCGAAAAAGTCGATAAAATCCTGTCCGGCCCTTCTATCATGCAGTTCGCCGCCACTTACGCCGGCATCACTCAGCAGGAATTTGCCGAAGACCAGGTCAAGGCTAATGCTGCCTTCGAAAAAACTTTCGTTGATATGGGCGGCTGGGATATCGGCCGTCCCATGATGATGCCCCGTGGCACCGGCGGCCCTGTCGGTTTCGCCATGACCACCGCCCGGCCGGGACGTGAGTTAGCCCAGAACAGCGTCGTCCAGTTCGTGGAACACGAAATCATGACCGTTGAGGATTACGACTACCTTATCGATAATGGCTTCAATGCCCTCCAGGAACGTCTCAACAAGAGGTTGAATCCCAACCCGCCGGAGATAGATATCTCCGGTGCTGAAAAGGAACGCGATGCCCAGCGCATCCAGGCGGAAACAGCTAAGTGGGATGCCCGCGGCGTGGTAAGCCTGATGACCGGCATGGGTTCTATTCCCCCGTTTGATTTCTTTTCTATTCACCGTTCCATCGCTAAGTTCCCCCTGGATGTCCGCCGTATGCCGGACAAGATCAAGGCTGCCATTAAAGCCGCCATGCCGGATATCATCGCCAACGGTAAAAAGTCCCTCCAGGGTTCCAGCATCATGCGTATTGCCACCGCCAGTTCCCGGTCTTCTGCCACCTTTATCAGTACTAAGCAGTTCGAGGAATTTGTCCTGCCTACCTGGCTGGAATATGTTTGGGCAATGGCCGACGCCGGGGCTGATATCATTTTCCATTGCGATTGCGACTGGACTCGTTTCCTGCCCTATTTTAAGGAATTTCCCGCTAAACGCTGCGTCCTCCAGCTTGACGGCGCCACTGATATCTTTGAAGCCCGCCGTGTCCTTAAAGACCACATGGCTCTGCATGGTGATGTCCCCGCCCCCCTGTTGACCCTGGGCACACCCGACCAGGTCTTCGCTTACTGTAAAAAACTTATTGATGAGATTGGCAGCGGCGGTGGTTTCATCCTCAGTTCCGGTTGCTCCACCCCCGATAATTCCAGGATCGAAAATGTCCGCGCTATGGTCCGCGCTGGTAACGAACTTACCTGGCAGTAGATATATGAGGATGGCGGTACGTAGGACCACCTTTTATTTTTTGGTTATTAGTGCTTTACTTTGAACTTAGAAATTAGTATTTTAGATTTGTTTTTGTAGGGGCTTAGCATGCTAAGCCCGCCTCGGTTATTTCGTCCTTCCCAACCCCGAGAGCTGTAACTCTTCTACCAATATCCAATAAAGGGCATCCGGAAACTCGGATAGGCCGCCGGTCAATACCTTACAGGGCAGCCCTTCGTATGGTCCTTCTTTCGTCCCCCATAGCAGGTGGACGGCATTGATGCCTTTACGGTCCAGTACCTCGGCCGCTTCTGCCGGCCCGAATTCTACATTGTGTTCACCGTCAGTCAGGTGGATGACTAAGCCCCCGGGTTTTAAGGTATCGGCTACCCCCACCAGAGCGATGCCGCTGGGAGTATTTCCGCACGGGGTATTCTTATGTGTCATCTTGCCGTCGTCGAGTTTTATCAGTTTTATTTCCGAGCCTTGCTCGGCATAACTCCACACCTTGCACTTTACTACCGTAGCCAGTGAGGTGGCCGCCGTTATTACCTCTTCTGCTTGCTTCCCGCTCATGCTGCCGCTCATATCTACCAGGATGGCACAGTCGGGGAATCCGTCCGGGAAGCGGTACTTTAACTTGAACATCTTCTGGTCCGTCTGCGAGCGGTGCAGCTTTTTCATATCCAGCTTGCCGTAATTCTCCCCCCGCATTACCCGTGCCTGCAGCCGGCGGCGTATCGTCAATATCCTTTCCAGTTTACGGCATTGCTCCGGGTCGGGTTTGACTATCACTGTCTTCGTCTCGTGTTTTCGTGTCACCACGAAAGAGACATAACTCTTCGGCATATAACCGGCGTCTTCAAATTCATTGTAGACCTGCTTGGTGATATCTTCCGTATCTGTGGTCATGGCCTCTTCGATCGCCTCGGCCAGCCTTTGGTCGATTGGTGCTGGTACCATGTTCATCAATGGCAGTGATGTATCTCGCTCTTTTGGATTATCCGGGTGCATACTAGTCGGCCCGGGCATCGTCCGTCCCTGTGCTTCTTTTTCACCCGGTGGTGTTTCTGCCGGCAGGTGTCCGTCCGAACAGGTATTACAATCTTCTCCGATTTCCGGCGGATGCAAGACTATATTTCTGACTTTTTCCCAGGTCGCTACGTAAAGATCGGCTCTGATCCTGGTCCCGGCTAACCTCTCCATGGGTTCTTTTATCTTGCTGTTTAGAGCAGCTAAATCATCCATGGCATCCCTTATCTCTTCCGGTACGTAATTTAATATTTCCGGATCATGTGCCAGTGAATGCTCTATCCAGATTTCTAGCAGGCTGTTCAACTTGGGATTGCGCCTTCCCGAAAACAATTTCTCTACGGCTGCTTCATGATAGTCCTTGAGATTGACATTAGTTGTCAACCGGTCGTCGATAATGATATCTTCCCCGATGTTCACGAAATTTCCGAACACGTCTCTCTCATCTTCGGCGATACGGTAATGGCTGCTCGACCATACTCCGGAAGAATTGATGATGTAATGCTGGACTTCATGGAGGGTCCTTCCCACCAGGATATCCATATTTTCCGGCGGGATCGGGGCTTTCGTGAACAGGTCGCCGGCATCGATGCGTACCAGGTCAGCCTCAAGTTCAACCGCCGCCATATAAGCATTAGTATTAAACCTGAGTTTCTTGACAGCCGGCAGGCCGGCTGCACCGGCCACTTTTTTCAGTGCCCTCAGGATGTGGGCACCTTCTACCGATTTTATTGAACTTGAGTTAACCCGCCAGTTCGAACTCCTGGCGGTCCTGGTTAACGTCATAAGAGTACGTATTCTCCACCCCCGGCCTTTGCCTTGCTGCCGGTGCTCATACCGCCAAAATCGAACCTGATCAGGATCGACTCCAGTTTGTCTTTATCGATGCCGATGGAGTTGACGATGGCCGTCTGCATCGGCAAACCGGCCTGCATCAATTCCGCGATCATCAGGATACGTCGTGTCGACACGTGTATCGGGTCTTGCCCGTCATACCTCAGGGAATTAATAAGCTCTATCAATTGGTTTACCGGAACTCCTGCCAGCCCTGTCCTCATCTTGATCAGATTCGCTTCTTCCGTTGGTGGTAAATAACCCAGTTCGACAAAATGGAAACGGTCGCGCAGCGCTTCATCCAGCGGATCGATGCCGGTATACTCAAAACCTATATTTAAAGTCCCGATAAAGACGGTTCCCTTAGCCACTTTCACTTCGCCTATCTTGTCATGGACGATCATCCGGCTGTCATCCAATAAAGGAAAAAGTTCACCCAGGGCTTTTGGTGATTCCGGCCGGTTTAATTCTTCCAGGTGTATCACTGAATTTGGCGTGCGTACTGCTTTCACGAAATTCGACTCTACAAATGTCGTCTGGTTGTCCACGAACTCATCGTGTCCCATTAACTGGCCTGATTCCTGCAGGAGATTGATGGGAATAGGTATGTACTGCATTTTATATGTGGCTGCCAGTTGCCGGGCTAGCTCCGATTTTCCCAGGCCGTGCTTGCCCTTGATTAAAATGTTGACCGGATGTTTGTCTTTTCCGGCCATGATGCTCTCGATTAGTGCTTTATTCTCAGCGGTGATAAAGAAGGGTGTTTTTTCAGGAATCATACGTTATGTCGCCTCCCCGGACTCTTGATTTCGAGTTTATCTATTCTCATCATCAATGTCAAATAAGACACATATTTCCGGCTTGCCCGGTTTTCTATACTAAGGCTAACCCCTGCCGCGGCAGGGGTTAGCTTCTTCGAAATCTCTATTCTGGTCTTATTTCAATTTATATGTAGTTACCGGCGACCTAATATCTGGCAGCTTCCTTGATAGCATTGACCATTTTTACCTGCTGTTCTATCGTCCCGTTATAAGGCAGTGCCAGATTCAACATGAAACCGCCGCCTTTGCCGCAGACCTTGATCAGGTCTTTATAGTAATCGGTCATCTCGGAGATGGAAGCATACCGTAAAGACTTGGGAACATTACCAATTACGCAACAATGCCCGCCTAAAATTTCCTTGGCCTGTTTTACATCCATGTATTCTACCACCGCCACCGCTTTCCCCTTAGGTAATTCCAGCATGCATTCCAGGCGGTCTCCGAAATGGGCTTCAAAAACTGGCATTGGCACAAACCCTAGTTTGATATCGGCCAGCATCGTCTTTTTTAAAGTCGGCCAGTAGAACTTCTCGAACTGCTGCTTGGACATGAAGGACTTATCGCCCCGCCATAGCGGCATGAATGCCCGTTTCGGGTTGCCCCTCGCTTTAGGGTCAGCCGGTTTAGCGTTGGCTACCCGTGTTTCCAGGATAAATTCGCAAGCTTTGATTACGTTCTTGGGCTGCCGGTACATGTCCAACATCGAACCCTTCATTCCTCGAAGGAAACTGGACAGCACATCAAATGGCGCTACCCCTGCCCCCCCGGCATGAGACATCGCTGGAAAGCCCAATACCGCAAAATCTTCCTGCAGGTCTCCGAAAGCCTTCCGGTACTTTGCCAGTTCCAGTCCAGCTTTCTTTACCTTCCTTGCCAGCTTTACGAATTCCGGGCTGGTGAAAAAGGTGGTCATCGCTTCAAAACTATTCATGACTAAACCAAGTGGCGGTAATTTTGTTAATGGTTCCAGAGCACCGTAAACTCGCGGCAGGTAATACCGGATCATGAAATCTGTCGGGTCTTTAAAGAAGATATCGTATTCATCCTCTTTCATCCACTCGCCTTCGATGAACTGGTACTCATAGTCCTCGGGAAGTGGCCCGCCCGGCCATAGTTTATTTTTCACATCCAGGGCCGTCAGTGAATCACCGGAAGTACTTAAACCGGCATAAGCAGTATCCGGCTCGAAAAACAGAGTCTCTTTAATAAGGGCATCCCGCCATACTTCCGGTTTATAGTATGCATCTGATTGGTGCAATTTAAAGTGAATTGCCGGATCTGGAAACATAAAGAGAGGTACCCGGTCCGGTTCTTTCAGGTTAGTGGCATCCCGGATTCTTTTTTCCCTCTCTTCATACAGTTGTTTGGTTGACTTGCCGGTCTTCTGCTGTATCTCTTCCTGTAAAGCTCTTATCTCTTTTCTCTGGGCCGTCGTAGAATGTGATTTAGCCATGTACCCCCCTTTTCTGAATATCCTTTTCTAGTCATGGTTGCTGCAAATAATACCATAAATCCGCTACCTGGTTTTACATTCATAGATCCGGTCATACTTCGGACCATGGATCATCCGGAAATACTTTGATGTCGTCATTCTTCCTGTCAACCTTATCTCCAATGCTTATCTCCAGGATGCGGTCAAGCCGGAAAGTGCGGTCTTCATGCCGAAGCAAACAAAAACCTCTCACTCCCAGGTAGGTCTTTCCTTGATATCCCATGTCACCGATTTCCATCGGTATGATATTACGTATAGACTTCTCATCATTAGGCTTGAGATAAGTTATACCTACCGGACTTCCTTTACTTGCCGCTTCCTCCAGTATCCGCCTTTTCTCTTCTAGAGACATTAGTTTTCCCGCTTCTTCATAGTGGTGTCCGGTAAGGAATTTCATTACCCGGTAATCGGTCAACACATGGTGTTTTTGTAAAGGACATTTGAGCACCATCCCTTCGAGGGTAGTACAGCGGCTTAAAGCAACATAAGTCTGCCCGTGAGCGAATGTGCCCCGCCCAATATCAATGATGACTTTATCGAAAGTTTTACCCTGGCTTTTATGGATCGTAACCGCCCAGGCTAGCATCAAGGGGTACTGTTTGAATCGTCCTATAACCTCAGATTGCAGCCGTCCTTCATCTATAAAAAAGCGGAATATCTCCCAGGTAAATGGGCTAACTTCTACTACTTCTCCGTCAGATAACTCAACAATAATAACTGGATAAGCCCCCATTTCATCGATCTCGATTATCTTTCCCATCGTACCGTTGACCCAACGTTCTTCCATGTCATTGTTCAACATCATGATCTGGGCATCTACCTTCACCTGCAGTTCGGTTTTCGTTGGTAGATATTCGTCGCCGAAATTCCCCTCCACCCCCGCTTTAAAGGTATACAAGGAAGTAGTCAGTCTCGAAAGTCGGTCTTCGTTTATCCTACCAGCCATGTCGTTGGTAGTTGTCAGATATATGTACATCTCATTATTCGGAGGTTCAAAATCAGGGATGTATCGCCGGTTCAAAAAGCGCAAACCATCATCTGTGATCGTGTTATTCCTTATCGCATTCAGCAGGTTGATAAATTTCTGGTCGTGCTGGCGGTATACTTTATCCAACTCGATAAATTCCATCTGCAGCGGTATAAACGAACGGGCACTGTAAAAATACGGCGTTTCGTAAAGCAGCCTGAATGCTTCATTTTCCGTTCTGCTGACGACCGGCGGCAGTTGATAAAGGTCACCAAAAAACACCATCTGGATACCTCCAAATGGCTTTTCTGAATCAGGTCCATTTAAACGAAGAAAACGGTCGACGCAATCCAGTAAGTCTGCCCTGACCATAGATATTTCATCGATCACGATGGTGTCGAGCTTTTTAAAGATGTTTCTTGTTTCATCACGAGTACGTATCCGGCGTACTTTTTCTATGGTAGTATTCGGCTTGAAACCAAAGAAAGAATGGATAGTCTGGCCTTGTACATTGAGGGCTGCCACACCGGTTGGTGCTATCACTGCTACTTGCTTTCGTGTCATCTGGCGGAAATATGAGAGTAATGTCGATTTACCGGTACCGGCCCTTCCGGTGACAAAGATGCTTTTTCTTGTATGCTCCATCAAGCGGAGAGCTTGTTGAAACTGTTCGTTCAACTCGATTTGGGGTTTTTGTGGTCCGGTTTCAGCCATAGCAGACATAGTAACACCACTGGCAGCATTTTTCCAAGATAAAATTTTTGTATAGTACTACATAGTACTTTTATCCCAATTTCTAAATTTCCTATAGATTTAGCCTAACTTTCGTGCATATAATTCGTTATAGAGTATGTAAGGGTCGACAAATAATCAGCTTGGAGTTTGCTTATGAAAAGGACAAAGGATTTCACACAGAAAGTATTGTTCAGCGTAAAATGGAAGCTGATGCCGCCGGAGAAAAAATATGCCTATCTATGGTCAAAGACCCTGAAATCATGGTCTCAATCGAGTATTGATAAAGAGACTGAACACGCAGAGACCTTTGTCGGTAGTTAGCAAGTTATCGCTCTAGTATCAACTAATGTTAAAAGTATTCTTGTTGCGATTTTAAAATACCGTAATTGTAACTTCACCGCCTTTCTAATTTTTTCTCCGTGATCCTGCAATATTTATTCACTTAACGCTTCTTCTGGATTTCGTTTGCCTCTCAAGGCATCCAATCGGTATAATCCTCTTAGCTAAACCTTTATCAACGAATTTGCAGGATATGGGACAAACCCGCGTTTGCCACTGGTGTTCCCTGTAATGCACAATGGAGGAACCCACAATGACGACACAGAAAAACATCAAGGGGCCAGACTCATCAAGGCCGATTAATCGCCTTAAATCCATGTATCCGCTGCGGGCTCTGGTTGATGAAACATACAGCGATACCTTAGCCGCCGCCAAAGCTGAAAAACCTGTCGCCTGGAGCATGCTCGACTTCGGATTTTATCCACCGATACTGAATGCGCTGGACATCGAAGCCGTATACCCGGAGAACTACGGCACGGTTTGCGCTGCTGGAGGAGCCGCAACTTCTTTCCTCGACCGCTCGGAAGCGGAAGGTTTCCCTTCTCATTTGTGCGGCTACGCTCAGAACTGTTTCGGCTATTCCGCCAAGATGTTTAATGACCTTGATGGCCGTATCCCCGATGAAGCGCCCCAGGGAGGTATGCCAAAACCCATAATCCTCCTTTCTTCCGGAGCTGCCTGTGATGCCCGTTTCAAATGGTTTCAGGCTTTGGGCAGATATATCGATGCCCCGGTGTGGACGCTGGAATCTCCCCGTTCATCGCAATTGGAATCACTACGTGAAGGTACTCACGAACGTGAAGTCAAGTTCCTGATGAATGAACTAAATGACTTCATCGTTTTTATGGAAAACCTGGTTGGTCGTAAACTGGATTGGGATGCCTTTTCCCGCGATATAAATGCATCGATTGATCTCGATGAACTATGGTCTCATATTACCGATGAACTTAGAATGAACCGGCCTTGCCCCATGCATTCCCGTGATTATTTTAGTGCTATGAACTCCTCACTCTTCAGAACCAAGGACCCGGCGAGAGTTATGACTCTATATAAAGATATGTACGAAGAAGTTAAGGGGCGTGTGGAACGAAAGGAGGCTGGTATCAATCACCCGGAGAAATACCGTCTCGCTTTCTTTGGCCTTGCCCCCTGGCATGCCCTTTCCCTGTTCGACAGGTTGGCTGAACGCGGGTGGAATTTTGTCCGTGAAGACTACCATAATACACGTCCAATGCCGGATGCAAAACAAATCGCCGATCCGCTGCGCAGGCTCGTGGAATACCGCCACCGTTCTCTTCAACGGCAGATCGCCGACGAATTTACTCCGCAGGAAGCTGAGTTGGTTTATAAAGAAATCAGGGAGTCAGGGATTTCCAACCGGCCGGGTGTTCAATTTGCCCGTAAATATCAACTTGATGGCGTCATCTTCCACAGTAATATGACCTGCCGTACACAAAGCGGCAATCAGAATAGCCGGCAGAAAAACCTGATGGATATCTACAAGGTACCTTCTCTGATAATTTCCGGAGATATTGTGGATGCCAGGCTTTTTGACATTAATAGCACCCTGCGATTGTGTGAAGCTTTCGAAGAAACCATGGAACATCACCGTGGAGTCCGTAAAAGAGCCGGGCTGGAGTGGTAAATAAAGGAGACGGAATAATGACAATGAATAAGAACCACGGTCTGGCCAGGGTACACGAAATCTATAATCACCGGGACCAGAGGGTTAAGGAATTAAAAGTAAACGGTAAAAAGATCATGGGTTATGTATGTTTGTACCCGGTCACAGAATTGGTTACCGCAGCTGGCATGATCCCATACCGTATATTCGGCGATATGACTGAACCGATCACTAAAGCAGATGCACATATGGCATCGGTAGTATGTCCATTTATGCGCAGTTGCCTCGACATTGGTATGAAAGGGCGGTACGATTTCCTGGACGGCGTCCTTTTCGCTCATGTATGTGACGTGGCTTGTATGCTGCCGGGGATGTGGCGTCAGAGTGTACCCAACTCCTTTACCCATTTCCTTGATACTCCGCACACCACCCATAGATCCGCCCGGGAGCATTTTCGAGACCTTGTCAGTGACTTCCGGAAAACCATTGAGGAATACATCAATCAACCGCTTTCGGATGAAATGATTAAACAAGCCATCGCTCTTCATAACCGGCAAAGAGCTATGGTCCGGGAATTATATGAACTAAAAAAGTCTGATCCACCTAAAATTTCCGGAGTCGATACCCTCAAGGTATTGATTTCCCTTATGAGTCTACCCATAGCAGAGGGGAATGAACTGCTGAAAGAAGTACTGGATGATGTAAAAAACCGTTCTATTGCAGTTATGAAAAAGCCAGCCAGGCTGTTAGTTTGGGGTTCCGTGATTGATGATACTGCTTTGTTCGATATGATCGAGAACCTTGAAGCAAATGTAGTGATCGATGATACCTGTGTGGGCAGCCGGGCATATTTTTCCGATGTTCCGGTTACTTCTGATCCGCTCGATGGCCTTGCCGAATATTATCTAGTAGCTCTAAAATGTCCACGGACTCTACATGATCCTGTACTGAACGGTAATAAGAAGGATTATCAAAAAGATATTGAGAACCGGTTCGGCTATCTCAGGGATTATGTAAAAGATTGGCAAGTAAACGGGGCTGTCCTGCAATCTGTCCGGTATTGCGACTGTCATGGATATGAAGTCCCATCGGTAAAAGATTATCTGGAAAACCTGGGTATACCAAGCATCTATATTGAACATGACTACAGCAAATCTGCCCTGGCCCCTTTACGGACAAGGATACAGGGCCTTACCGAGATCATTGGATGATACTTTTAACTATCTGTAATCTTAGATGATTAAGTGTTAAATAAACTTCGTGTATTATACTCCTGTAAGGTAAACGTCTTTTTTACTTATTAGTCTATACGAGGTAAACGGCGATTTTTTTTGCAGGGATCGATATCGGTTCTGCCATGACTAAGGCAGTAATCATCTCAGATACGGAAATCTGTGCCAGTATTACTTATCACACTGGAGCAGAACACCGGCGGCAGGCTAACAAAGTAATGAAAGAAGTCCTGAATCAGGCGAATCTGACATTTGGTAACATCTCCTTTGTTGTTGCTACTGGATACGGACGGATGAATGTCCCTTTTGCCGACCGGCAAATTACCGAACTCACCTGCCATGCCCGGGGTATTGCCAGCATTTTTCCGAACGTCCATCTTGGTATTGATATTGGAGGCCAGGATGCAAAAGCCCTCAAAATACGGAATGGCAAGCTGGTTGATTTTGTAATGAATGACAAATGTGCTGCCGGGACTGGTAGATTTCTGGAAGTGATCGCTGCTGTTTTGGGACTAAAAGTAGAAGATCTCGGTGATATCTCAGCTAAAGCTCGTACCCGCGTTACAATAAGCAGTACCTGTACAGTTTTTGCTGAGCAGGAAGTGATTTCCCGCTTATCGGAGGGAGTCCCGCTTGAAGATGTTATTGCCGGACTCCACGACTCGGTCGCCGGCCGCGTTGCCAGGATGGCCCGGAAACTAAAAATAGAACCCGATGTTGTCTTTACCGGCGGTGTCGCTAAAAACCGCGGTATCGTTACGGCACTGGAAGAACAACTGGGATGTCATGTAATGGTCCCCAGCGAACCGTTACTTAGTGGAGCACTGGGGGCAGCTTTATTAGCACGCGATATCGTTGTTCAAGCTATCGAACGCCATCAACCCCTGCCAAGAGGGCCTCTCAAGCTGGAAGAAACCACCTTCTTTCAATAAGGAGTATCATCATGGCATGGTATATGGGAATAGATATCGGGTCAAAAACAAGTAAAGGCATCCTGCTCAAAGATAGGGAAGTTATAGCTAAACATTTACTGATTTCAGGTGTAAATTACAGGTTTAGCGCTGGACAACTAAAAGACATTTTACTAAGTCAAGCAAGCATCTCAGAAAAAGATATCACCAGTATCGGAATGACAGGAAATGCCGAAACGGTCGTTTTTAGTAATGAATACATCACTGACATCCGTTGCTGTGCTCGTGGTATACATCAGGTATTTCCGCAAGTCCGGACGGTTATCGATATTCAAGGACAAAACAGTCAGGTAATACTGACTAATTCCGAGGGACAGGTTAAAAACTTCGTCATCAGTGAGAAATGTGCCGGTGGTAGTGGGCGTTTTCTCGATATCGTAGCTAATGTCCTTAGAGTAAGAATCGAAGATGTCGGAGAGTTATCCCTGAAATCAAAAAATCCCGTTAACTTTACGACTGGGTGCGCCGTTTTTGGAGAATCAGAGGCGATATCACGAGTTGCCGAAGGTATTTCCAAGGAAGATATTTTAGCAGGTGTGCTCAAAGCCCTCGCTGAGAAAATCTCTGCCTTGGTTAACCGGGTTGGACTGGAAGAACCCTGTGCTGTATCAGGTGGCGGTGCTCTTAATACCGGCATTATTAGTATCCTTGAAGAAAAACTAAATCTTTCTATGTTGGTTCCACCGGATCCCCAATTCATAACTGCTCTGGGAGCAGCTATATTGGCCGGGGAGAAAAGTATAAATGAAGCGAGTTCTTGATATTTTTTCTAGCGTAGTCAACTAATATGAAGAATATTCGTTATTTATATTACTTCTCTTTTCGCTGCTTATTCCTCAAACAGTACTAAAGTAATGTCAGATATACTAGAACGAAGTTAATATCGGTATATTGACTTATCCGGTTTTTGACGTTATCTTATCAATGTGAGTATATATTTCTCCCATATCAACATGAAATATCTTACTATCTTGATATTTCTTCTGGTACTGGCCGACGGCCTTATAAGCAGATTTCTGACGGGAAACGGCTTAGGACAAGAAATAAATCCCTTCCTGCAAACTATCATTGGTGGTAATGACTTTCTATTATTGAAAGCAGCGGGTTCTTTGTTCGCAGGGCTGATATTATGGGACATTTTTAAGAGACAACCAAAAGTCGCATTTATGTGCGCCGCTTTATGTGTAGTTTTTTATACAGGGATACTCTACTGGAATCTGACGGTATTTTTTATTTCCGGTTACTAACACTTCTTCACCCGCTTTAGACTATCGAACTATCCTGCTTTTTCCCCACCAACTATTTCTTGCGTTTAAAAAGATTACCCATTGTTCCCTGTGGAATTTACATTGTATACTTTGACATCCTATAAAATCTAAATCATGTTAAAAGACATTTCCTTTAATCGCGGAAGGAGGTAAGACATGAAAGCTGCCGTTATGGGCAAAGCCAAGCAAATAACCCTCCAGGAAGTACCTTATCCTAGACTGGAAAGCAATGGCATAATAATTAGAGTAAAAGTGGCCGGTATTTGCGGCTCAGATGTCCACTTTTACCAAAGAGGCGGCCCCGGAACAATAATGGGACATGAATTTGCCGGCGACGTGGTGGAAATAGGTACAGGAGTTAAAGATATAACTATAGGTGATCGAGTTGTTGCCATGGGAGGAAAAGGATGCGGAGAATGTTACTGGTGTAAGCGGGGAGACTATATCAAGTGTTTAAAGCTTGGCTTTGTTGGATATGCAATGCCAGGGGCTTTTGCCGAATTCGTAGCTGTTCCTTCGATAAAGCTCGGTCAATATGTGGCCAAATTGCCTGCGGCTTTATCATATGAAGAAGGTGCTGCTGCCGAACCACTGGCAGTAGCCTTATATGCAGTACAACAAGCCCAACCAAAACCGGATAATGTTATTGTAGTTCTTGGTTTAGGCATAATCGGTTTATGTATCATCCAAATACTTAAATCACTTGGAGTAAAGCAGATATATGCCAGTGGTCATAGGGAGAAACGCATCAACCTTGCAGCCAATAGTGGAGCTATAGTAGCAGTAGACGCTTCAAAAGAAGATATATTACCTAGTGTAACCGAGAAATCCGGGGGAAGAGGAGCAGATATCGTCTTTGATGTTGCTGGTTCCGAGTCTACTTTCTATCAAGCTCTCCAGATGACCCACCGTGGAGGTAAGGTAGAATTGGTCGGTCTATACTCTAGTTCATTTGAGTGGAACCCGTCTGTCCTTGTCAGTAACGATATCTCCTTACTTGGTTGTGGATTGAAATGGGACTTACCTGGTGCAATAGAGTTAATGGAAACAGGGAAAGTAGACGTAAAACCTTTTATTACACATAAATTTTCCCTTGATAGAGTAAAAGAAGCCTTCGATACTCAAATTATGTCCACTGAAGCGGTTAAGGTAATGATAATACCTTAATATCTTATTTTCTGCCAACTACCGATCTTTATTTTCTTTCCTAAATCCAGCTTTATTAAGTATAGCGAAGATGATAAAGTATCACATTAAGTTGTCGGCAATCTTGAAGGTGATATCTATTATATGAACCCAAGTCAGATACCGGAATCTGTCATATCGGCTCTGATATTGATTTCAATCTCTATTCAAATATTGTTTTGTTACAAGTTCTCCCATTTTCCTAGGGATTTATTTTTCTTTTTCCAAGATAAAGTGACTTTACTCAATGTCTAGATCAAATCCAATAATCGGCGGAAAATCATTCAACAAAGACCTCACGAAGGGCAGTATTTTCGGCAACCTCTGGTCACTCTCGTGGCCAATGTTAATAACAAACACTATTAATACACTGGGGCCAGCTATTGACATGATATGGGTGGGGAAGTTAGGCGCTTCTTCGATAGCTGGTGTCGGTGTTTCCGGAATGGCGGTAATGATGATGAACTCATTACTCAACGGGATATTTACCGGTATCATCGCATTAATCGCCCGTAATATCGGTGCCGGTGACCTAAAACCTGTCAACCGCATCGCTCAACAAGGTTTCCTTATCGCCGGATTCTTTTCAATCATCATGGCAGCAATCGGTATTTTCCTTGCCCGTCCGATACTAGTGTTATTAGGAGTAGACCCGAGTGTTGTCGATGAAGGCGCTGCTTATATGCGGATTTTACTAATAGGTATGGTAACTATGGCGTCAGTCCAGATTGCACAAAGCATTATGCAAGCTTCCGGCGATACCATAACACCCATGAAAATAAGTGTAGGATTCCGTCTACTCCAAATATTGCTGTGCCCGGCTTTTGTGTTTGGTTTCTGGATTTTCCCTAAATTTGGTGTTAGTGGAGCCGCCTTAAGTAATGTAGTAGCTCAAGCGGTTGGTGGCATCATTATCTTATGGATACTATTTAGCGGCAGGTCTCGCATTAAAGTATCTCTCCGGAATTTTACCGTAGACTGGCATATTATCTGGCGGGCTATCCGCATTGGAATACCAGCTTCATTAACCCAGATGGAAAGAAGTTTTGCTGATCTCATCATGGTAAGATTATTTACCCCATTTGGTACACTGGCTGTTGCCGCACATTCCCTGGCCCAAAGAATAGATGGTTTTGTCCAGATGCCGGGAGGAGGATTCGGGCAGGGAGCCGCAGTAATCGTCGGACAAAACCTCGGCGCCAAACAACCTGAGCGGGCATCAAAATCCGCCTGGATTGCCGCAGCCATCGCTACCGGTATCAGTCTTATATGTGCCTTTGTTATCTGGTTCTGGGTAGAAGACGTAGTAGGAATTTTCAGCAAAGATGCAGGTCTTATTGATACAGCCAGCACCTTTCTTCGCATCCAGGTAGCGGCATATCTGGTTTGGGGAGTGGTTATAGCTCTTAGTCTTTGCTTGAATGGAGCCGGTGATACTCTAGTACCAATGATAACCAATTTTGTATCCATGTGGGGATTCCAAATTGGGCTCGGTTATATTCTATCGAGATATACCGGCCTTGGGGTTGTCGGTTTACGATGGGGAATATCTATCGGTGTAATGGTCAGGGCAGTAATATATGTTTTGTATTTTAGAACCGGACGTTGGAAGTATAAACGAGTATAGGAGTTGATGTCCTAATATTACCTGATCAGTAATAATATGTTTATATAAATTCGGTTAAATTTCCGTAATATTTTGATTGACAACCTGTAAAAGCCGGTTGTATTATCGGGCAACTGATTTATGAAAGGGACGCCGGAAAAATAATCTAAACCGGTAATGGGAGACTAATGGAAAAAAGTAGATACTGGAATCCTGTTTTGGAAACATTACCTCGGGAAAGGCTCCAACAACTTCAATTCAAGAAATTTCAACGCATTTTACATTGGGCATATGACAATTCTCCTTTTTATCATCGCCTTTATCGTTCGGCCGGATTAGAACCGGGTGATATCAAGAAATTCGATGATATCCAAAAAGTGCCCAAGACAGATAAAGCAATGCTCAGAGAAATCCAGGGAAAAGATCCTTTCCCTTATGGAGATATACTGGCAGTACCGATAGAGGATGTTACAGAGTTAAGACAAACTAGTGGAACAACCGGGCAGCCGGTATATCACCCGGAAACATGGCAAGACTGGGAATGGTCATCTGAGTCGTGGGCATATGCCCTCTGGGCACAAGGTTATAGGGAGAACGACCGTGTCTTTTTACCTTTTGGTTATAGTATTTTCATAGCTTTTTGGGCCGGTCATTATGCAGCGGAAAAAATCGGTTGTGAAGTCGTCCCTGGAGGGGTACTTGATACCGAGGCTCGGATTCTTAAAATGATGGAGTTAAAAGCTACTGCTTTAATGGCTACTCCGACGTATATTTTAGGAATGGCAGACACCACGCGTAAAAAATTAGGCATCGAACCGTCAAAAGACTTGTTCATTCGAAAAATTACCGCTGCTGGTGAACCTGGCGCATGTATTCCCGCGACCAAAAAACGGATGGAAGAAGCATGGGGAGCTAAGGTGTACGACCAGGTTGGTGCAACAGAAATCGGACACTGGGGTTTCGAATGTGAAGCTCAATGTGGAGAACATATTTTAGAAAATTTCCACCTTGTTGAAATCGAAGATGTAATATCAGGAGAGATCATCGATAAACCTGGAGCTAAAGGCAGTATGATTGTAACTACTTTTGACCGGTTGGCTCATCCTTGCATCAGGTTCGACTCAAAAGATGTCGTCGAATTAAGCACTACTGAAAGATGTGATTGCGGACGTACTTTCAGATTACTAAAGGGGGGAATAATCGGGCGAGCGGATGATATTACAAAGGTTAAAGGGGTTCTATTGGCACCAACCGCTATCGAAGAAGTCGTTCGCAGCATCGCCGAACTTGGTGATGAATACCAGGTTGTAGTATCCAAAAATGGCGACATCGATAATATATCCTTAAAAGTAGAGATTTTACCCGAACATAAAAAAAATCGGGCGGGCATCGAAGAAAAACTGGTTAACCAGTTACGACTCAAGACCAACCTGCGTTATGAACTCGAATTTCATGATTATGGAACACTACCACGTTCTGCCCTTAAATCCCGTAGATTTTTGGATGTGCGGAAAATCCCTCATCAATAACGCTAATTAGCCGATATAATTCCGGATAATACTCAATTGCTCAACCTGACTATTTAATATCGTATATAATTTTATTTTTGATACTAAGGGGATGACACGGGAAAAATCAAGGAGGACTCGATTTCATGATAAATGTTGGCATCCCGTCGAAAAAGGAAATCTCTATACTGAAAGCAGACAAAGTGCTTTTATAAGCAAAACTTAAATATTCATCAAGGAGATGTTCTGTTGGGTAAAGTGATGACTATGAAAGAGGCGGTATCCCGTTTTGTACATAGCGGCAATACGATTTTTGTATCGGGTTGTCAACATGGTGAACCAACCGCAGCGGTTTATGAAATCGTCAAGCAGAAAATCAATCATATGACCCTGGTTTGTGCCTTAACCGGGTCAATCTCTTTTATGATTGGAGAGGGTTTACTGGACAAGATAATCACAGGTTACATGGCCCAGGATGAAAAAATGAGTTATGTATTAGTGAAAGCCAGGGAAACCGGACACCGGCCGATCATCGAGGAATATTCGCACTTCGGTGTAAGCATGGCCTTATTAGCCGGGCAAATAGGCATCCCTTTCATGCCGACTAAGGCACAACTCGGATCAGACATGCTCCGATACAATACCAATATTAGAGAATTCCCCTGCCCATTCACCGGGAATAAACTTGTTGGGGTGAAAGCCGTTGTCCCGGATGTAGCGGTTTTCCATGTCCAGAGATGTGATGAAGAAGGAAATGCCCAGAAATGGGGCAGCCTTGGTATCGATCAGGAAGGAGTAAACGCCAGCCGGAATATCATTGTCACCACGGAGAAAATAGTAGATAGTGAGGTAATCCGCCGAGACCCTAACCGTACCATTATCCCGGGATTTCGGGTAAGTGCAGTGGTTGAACAACCTTTCGGAGCATACCCTATGCATCTGGCCGGATGTTATGCTGGAGATAACATGGGAATGATGCGAAATATGATGGGTAAAGAAGGCTACGAATCATTCGTCCAAAACAATATTTACGGGGTTAAGGACTTCAATGAATACCTGAAGCGGATAACCGATGTTCAGGGAAATGATTACTTTGAAAAACTTAAGGTGAAGAACCCTATTTACAGCGATCCGGTTATTTCCGGTCAATAAGGGGAATATATGAATAATATGGACAGTCAACAATATACTTCTGCTGATCAAATGGTAGTCACGGCCGCCAGGCAGGTGAAAAACGATGATTCCATATATGTGGGAGTAGGCTTGCCGATGCTGGCTGCTTTATTAGCCAAACATAACCATGCGCCAAAAGCAACCATCGTAATCGAGAACGGTATTATCCGGGTAACTCCATATGACCTGCCGCCGGGAACAGATTCGCTTGGCATTCAAGCCATGTCGGATCAACTAACCAGTTTGTTCTACATTAATACCCTTGGCCAGGCAGGATATATGACCATGGGGTTTATGGGGGGAGGCCAGGTAGACCGGTACGGCAACATCAATGACACGGTTATTGGTGACTACCACAAACCGGTACACCGTTGGCCCGGCAGTGGCGGCGGCAATGATGTAATGAGTTTCTGTAAGCGGACAGTAGTGATATTAAGACAATCGAAACGCCGCTTTCCGGAGAGGGTAGACTTCGTGACCTGTCCGGGATATTTCGATGGTACGCCAAACCGCCGGGAAAAAGAAGGTTTGCCGCCTGGGACCGGGCCGGTCGCAGTTGTAACTGATCTCGGGGTTTTTGGATTTAACAATGGAGAGATGGTTCTTGAATCCTACCACGGGGGCTGTGGAGTTACCCTGGAAAAAGTACGGGCTGAAGTATCCTGGGACCTAAAGATTTCTCCTAATATCAAAGTAACCGACCCGCCTACAACGGCGGAACTCATGGTACTCCGTGAAAAAGTAGATCCACAGAGATTGTGGTCGGGTGGGAAACGGGCTATGCCCGCGGCCCCAAAGGAAAGCCTTGACTGATGATTAAGGTATCCATACACTGGTCTCCTTTTTTAACTGAAGAAATACAAAGGAGGGTTAAGTTATGAAAATCCTGGGGCTTTCTTGCAGTCCAAGGCCGAAAGGCAACACGATAAGTTTACTGAATATCGCTCTCGAAGGGGCAACGGCGGAAGGAGCCGACGTAGAACTTTTTAGTGTTGCCGGAAAAGACATAAAACCTTGCGACGCTTGTCAGGCATGTGCAAAAACGTGCATATGTCAGATCAAGGATGATATGCAGGAACTATATGCCAAGTTTCTAGAATCTGATGGCATCATTTTCGGCATACCGGTGTATTTTTATGGCATGACGGCCCAAGCCAAAGCTATTATCGACAGGACCATCTGTTTTGGTGCTCCGAAACAAAGTCTGGCCAATAAAGTTGGTAGTGTTATTGTCACCGGGGGTAGTTTGGGTTTAGTCGACGTATTGAAAGACCTGTATTTTTATATGGTAACCCGTCAGATGATTCCGGCAAACTACATCGCAGCCTATCCCCGGGGTGACTTTAAACAAATGGGAAAATGTGCGAAGGCTACCAGCGACCTGGGCCGGCAGATGGTACTCATTGCCAGGCAAAAGTTCCAATACCCGGACAGTATTGGCAGATCATCTTTCGCTTTTGGTACGCACACATTGTAGTTTACCTTAGCTCTGTATTTAGACAGAAAGCTTCACGGGTGTTGCAATACCATGAAGCTTTCTTTATTATGTTAGCGCAGACTAATATCCCTACCGGGCTGAGGACAATGTGAACATTAATCTCGGGATAACTAAATGTGGTGACTTCGAATTTCATTGGGGAACACGCACCTATGTCATGGGAATATTGAATACTTCTCCGGAATCATTTTCCGGAGATGGCATCTCCGGGCCGGAAACTGCTTTGGTGCAAGCTCAAAAAATGGTTGCAGATGGGGCAGATATCCTGGATGTCGGCGGTGAATCAACCAAGCCAGGGTATCAACCGATACCGGTTGAAGAAGAATTACGACGCGTGATTCCAGTCATTGAAAAATTAGCTCCTGTAATATCTGTCCCTATTAGTGTCGATACCACCAAATATGAAGTAGCGCTGCAAGCGGTAAAAGCCGGAGCAAAGATGATCAACGATCAATGGGGACTAAAAAAAGGACCTAAATTAGCGGTACTGGCGGCAGAAAGAAACCTCCCGATTATCTTAATGAGTAACCAGCGTGATAAAGGTGGGTTTGAAAAAGGAGTCCAGCGCGACGGCAGTACATATAGCGACGTTATCACCGAGGTGATATCCTCACTCACTTATAGTCTGAAAACAGCTACGGAAGCAGGGGTAAAAAAAGAGAACATCATACTGGATCCGGGCATCGGGTTCGGTAAAACATGGCAGCAGGATATCGAGATTGTCCGTAGAATGAAAGAGCTTTCGGTATTGGGTAGACCGGTATTACTTGGCCCGTCTCGGAAATCTCTGATTAAAATTATTCTTAATTTACCGGCAAATGACCGGGTGGAAGGGACCGCAGCGGTCATAGCCATCGGAATTGCTAATGGAGCAGACATCGTCCGTGTCCATGATGTCAAACAAATCGCCAGGGTCTGTAAAATGAGCGATGCGATAGTACGTGGAATCTAAATGGCCGAAAAACAAGTGAGACTTATAATCCAGGTACAACCCCATGCCGGACGGAATGCCATAGTTGATTTTACCGATAATGTGCTCAAGGTTAAAATAGCCGCCCCACCTGTGGAAGGGAAGGCTAATCAAGAACTCATGAAATATTTAAGCAAACTACTTGATGTCCGAATAAGTGACATTTCGATCGATAAAGGACTCACCGGGCGAAGAAAGACCGTGATTATCTCAGGGATGGATAATGAAGAATTCCGGAGTGCTATCGCTAACCTGAATATTCTTTAGTATCGGCTTTCATCACCATTTCCTGATCAGGCAGTCAACCGGGCAAGGGTTGGAGCATCAAATGCCGCCCTTCTACCGGTACAGCGGTACTGAGTACAAAGCCGGCAAGTTTCAAAACCATCATCATTAGCAAAATAAATGCCGGAACGAGATTTTACCGGTTTTATCATACATCCATCGGTCAGTTGAACACCTAGTTTTTCAGCAGTACCAACGAAAAGATTGAACAATAACTTTTGTTCAGGCAGCGGCCAGTCATCGATCTCACCCGGATTTATATGAGTAAGTCTTTGTTCCGGATATTTCTTTTTTAGTTCGTTTTCAAAAGAACGACCAGCAGCAAAGAGAACTGCAGATTTCACGGCATCAAGCCGGAATTTACCCAGCATATCGTTTTGCGGAGAAACAAATGCATCAAGCTCTTTTCCGATCGTTATGATATACGGGAAAACAACAGCGTCTTCTTCAAGTACCTTTCCTAGTACCCTGCTGTGGAAAATCGTATCTCCCAGTATAAAAGAAGAACCCGTCAGGGATTTAACCTTCATTGGGAGAAAGACAGCCCTAGGATGAGCTACCGTTTTGACCGTTTCGATAAGATCCTTGGCAACTGCTGTTAGATCAATATCGGATGCCCGTACTTTTATAGAACGTATTAACGCTGTAGAGTCGATTACATACGATAAATCAAGAAACGACTCATTCCCGGGATTTAATATCAGATCGCCCATCAAGATAACTTAAGAAGCTGCTTTTTCTACTATCATTACTTTTTCTATATGAACGTCGACTGTGGGTGATGAAGGTTCAGAACCAGTAACCGGGACAGCATCGATTTTTAAGACGACATCCATACCGCTGGTAACCTGACCGAATATATTGTAGTTCGGCATATAATTAAGGTTTTTTGATTTTGAACCGGTACAAATAAAGAATTGACTTCCATTAGTGTTAGACCCGGAATTAGCCATGGCAACAATACCCGGTCCGTATTCACGCTGAACCGGCAACTCATCGTTATATTGATATCCAGGACCACCTCTACCAGTTCCGGTAGGATCGCCAGTCTGGATGACAAATCCTTTCACTACACGGTGGAATTTGACACCATCATAGAAACCTTGCCGTGCTAGAAAAACAAAACTATTAACAGTAATTGGAGATTCTTTGGGTAATAGTTCGATTACAATATCACCGTAATTGGTGGTAATTGTTGCGGTATAAGTTTTATTAGCATCTATAGACATCGCCGGGGGACTTTTCCATTTCAAGGTTTTTCCTCCACAGCCGACGGCTATACCGAGGATGGCTATAATCATAATAAAAGAAATAACTTTTCTCGTTAATGACATCGGCAATTTTCCCTTCTTTTTATTGAAGTTAGTTTAGCATGACAGGCTTGGTGATGGCAAAGCATACAAACAAGATTACTCATCAGGGTGTTATACTAATATATCCCTATTTCACGGCCGGTTTCAGCAGTATCATATCCTCCCAATGAGGTGATAATATCTTTGAACTCCTGTCCGCGAATGATGGTTAGAAGCGGTTGTAGTAATGGACTTTGATAAAAGGACAACGGTATGGCAAGATCATACCTTTCCTGGAGCAAGGGCAGGAAATCCAATCCCAAGGCGCGTGCTGCCGCCAGGATGCCCAAACCAACATCAGCTGCACCACTGGCAATAATCGCGGCAACCCCGGTATGAGAATATTCTTCACGGTTATAACCACTTACTTTCAGGAAATCATAACCAGCCTGTTTTAGTTTATAATCGAACAATACCCTCGTACCCGAACCTGGCTGTCGGTTTATAAAACTAACCTCCGGCCTTAACAAATCCGAAAGACCTGTTATACGTTTCGGATTTCCCCTGGCTACCATCAGACCTTGCTGTCGGTAGATGAGGTTGACTAACACAGTATTTTCGCCAGCCAGAACATCCCTGATATACTTTACATTATATTCTCCCGTATCTTCATCCAACAGGTGAGTCCCGGCGATATGGGCTTCTTTCCTCTTTAAAGCAAATAATCCACCTAAACTACCCACATGAGCCGAAGACAACCTGCGCCCGGGGTAATGCCTGTGAAGCAATGAATTCAGGATATCCTGTGACATATCATGACTACCGATACTTACGATAGTGTTTTCAATTTCTTCCTGCGACCGTTTTATTTCTACTTCTACTTGACTTCCGCTATCGATTCCTTGAGAAAAACGGGGGACTTTCATGATACCGTCTGCTCTAACCAGTGAAGTAACAACGCCGGCACCACGGGATAAAGGAGTAGCAATAATACGGTCACCGATTTTACCTAAAGCCACCCGGATAAATTCATCCTGGCCAATAGGAGAAGATATTTTTCTACTAACCACCGCCTGTATTTTAGGACCGGATACCGGAGCGATGCCATTCAAACGGGCAATAACCGGTTTCACTACGAGTTCGGTCGTTATATAAGCTGACACGGGGTAACCGGGGATACCGATCAGGGGCTTGCCACAAGCGACGCCCAGAATGGTAGGGTGGCCGGGACGAATAGCAATCCCATGCACGATCAACTTTCCCAATTGTTCAACGATACTCGATGTATAATCCCGGCTGCCAGCAGAGGAACCTGCATTAACTACCACCATGTCACAATCATTTAGAGCCCCGGAAACCGCTTTAAGCAATTTGTCATTGTCATCCGGGATAATAGCAAACCTCGAGGTTTCAGCTCCCCATTCCTTAATCTGTTCAGCCAACATGAGGGAGTTATATTCAATGATGTTTCCCGGCTTCAAGGCAGAGCCAGGCATAACCAGTTCCGAACCGGTTGGAATAATCGCCACGCGCGGCATGCGACGGACAGGAATCTCAATCAACCCCGCAGCAGATAAAGCGCCTAAGTCATGAGGTTGAATCAAATGGTTTTCAGGTAGCACTAGTTCAGTGGCGACGATATCTTCGCCGAGCGGCCGTACATTATGCCAGGGAGGAACTGCGGCCCGTATCTCAGCATCATCCTGGCCAATCATCTGTATATCTTCGACCATAATTACAGCATTTGTACCCTCAGGCATAGCATTACCGGTATCTACCCAGAAAGCTTGAATGCCTATTTTTAACCTCTTCGGTTCTGTCCGGGAAGCTCCTAAAGTATCCGCAGCATTAACGGCAATACCATCCATTGCTGAAGCGTGATAATGGGGCGAAGATATCTTTGCCCAAATGGGTTCGGCAGTAATCCGGCTTACTGAACGTTCTACCGGTACCAATTCTCCGGAAAGCGGTTTGAAACCCGATTGTTCGAGGGCAAGAAAATACCTGGATAAGGCATCTTCAAGAGGAATATCCTCAAGGTATGTTTTTCTAGTCATAATGTATTCCTTTAGAAAATTCTGACTATAACTGATTCTCCAGCCGTCAATCCATGTTTATCCAATGGAATCATGGCTAAGCCATCTGCGCGGATTAAAGTAGTAATCAAGTTCGATTCGCCAAAAACAGGCGTAGCCTGATATTGACTTTCTGAGTAATTCCAAAATCACCGGGACATAATCTTCCCGTCCTGTGGTAGAAGGAATATTTTGTGTAAGCTTGGCCATGACAACCGGTTGTATAGGAGGTTGAAGACAACCGCCGACTCGATAAATAGTCGGACGTACGAAGAGATCAAATACAACCATGGCGGAAACCGGGTTACCCGGCAGGCCGAAAACCGGCTTACCGTCGACTATAGCCAGGATAGTAGGTTTACCAGGACGCAAAGATACACCGTGTATAAGTACTCCCGGTTTACCCAATGAAGCGATAACGTTTGCGGTAATATCCCGGGTGCTAACAGAACTGCCAGAAGAAATTACGAGTATCTCATTCTCCTGAATACCAGCCGAAGCTTGCTTAAATAATTCGTCCTTGTCATCTCGGATTACACCATAAGATTTTGGGACAGCACCTGCCTGTTTGATAAGGCTGCCAATACTATAAGTATTAATATCCCTTACCTGACCAGGGTTGGGGATGTTTTCCGGGGAAACAACTTCATCACCTGCGGAAATGATACCTACTTTCGGACGAATGAACACTGATATTCGGGTAATACCTAAAGCCATCAAACCGCCAATATCCTGTGGCTTGAGAACATGTCCCTGATGGAATAATATTTCTCTATATTTGATATCATCACCGATATTCAGGATGTTTTCTCCAGGAGCCAAAGGACGGGATACTTCGATGGTAACATCATCAGCTTTTTGAGTGTTTTCAACCATCACAACGGCATCCGCACCTTCGGCTACCATGCCACCGGTATGAACTTTTACGGCTTCTCCACGGCGCACCGAAATATCGGATGAATGCCCCATAGGCATTTCACCAATGATTTTCAGATATGCAGGAAGTCCTTCACTTGCTCCGTAGGTATCACTTGCTCTAACGGCATATCCATCCATTGTAGAACGGGAGAAACCGGGGAGATTCTCAGGGGAATTGATTTCTTCAGCGGTTATCCTGTTTAAAGCTTTTGTGGTATCGATACTTTCTACATTTACCAATGTCTTTAGATAAGGATTAAGCCGGGCCAAGGCCTCCTCCGGGGTAACCAGTTTCAAGAATTCGGACACTACAAACACCCTTTCAGTTTAAGTAAAGTAAAACGGACTCTATTGTACACGACTTCGCAATGATTGAGGAATTCTTTTGACATCACCGGTAAAAACGGGTTTTATGGGAACCAGGCCGGATTTTTGTAAAAGATTACTTCCGGTTTCACTTAGTAGTAATTCGACCCACGTAAAAGCCAGGTCTTTATGTAAACAAATATGCGGTATGGTCAAGCCAAATAAAACAGGTTCACCATGCAGGACCAGTAGTTTTTCCGGATGCGTACCAGAAAGCCGGACTTCGGCTTTTTTATACAGGTCAGCCATTTCCTGGCGCGACAGGTTTATTTCATCAGGGAGTTCCATAGTCTTTGAATTTCCCGGTCCGCCACGTAAACCATATCCAAAGGAATAACCTGAAGCACTCTCCTGGAAATTGGAACGAGAGATGATTCGGTCATGTTCCGGAGTCATAAGCTTTTTATATAGACCGGGTACTTTATAATACGATTCAGCAAGCTGCAATACCATCAAGGTACGGTAGCCACCAGGGTCCTCATTCGGATCGGAATGCCAAATAGTTACGGCGTCCCGTTGTATTATGTCAAACCAGTTATGTGCATTTATTTCCTGGCTGTATTTTGAATGTTCGGTATAACGCAAAACCATCCGGCTGGAGGCAAATATCAAATACCAATCAGCATGTTCAGGAACCATCATCATAGGGATAAGATTGTAGTCTGCTGAAGCCAATATACCACAAGGTACGCCCCGGACAGTATCACGAACTAAAGCGGCACTACCCCCACCACCGGAAACGATATCGACACCGGGATTCAGACGCTTAAACTCATTATTGATTTCACCGAATGCTCCCCCGAGGCTGCCAGCATGTTTGATGATCAGTTGATTATTATTTTCACTAATACTCGAAATCGAGTTTTCTACCGACATGAGCTACCTCCCATTGAACATAATATGGTCGTCAATAAAGAAATACCTGAATACCGACGATTTATAGCTTAACCAGTTTACGTTTCAGCAACCAATATACACTGATACCAGCGATAAAAGCCGCTAACATGTTCCACATCGCTAATCCGGCAGTAATTACCATGACATACACATCCGCTTTGTCACTGCCGATATCACGTACCGTTAACGCCAGTTCCAATCCGGCAAAGAACAATATCACACCAAGAATCGCTTCCGGGAAAAGCCGGAAGACAATGCTGATCGAGTCTGAAAAGAAAAAGGCCAGAATCAGTATTATGGCACCTAAAATAATGAGAGCACCGCCCGTCCGGGCGCCAAAACGGATGTGTCCGGCCATACCACCGGCGCCATGACACAGCGGAACGCCACCGAACATCGGCGAAAACAGATTCATTATGCCCGTAGTAATTGCCAACTTTTTTTCAGTAACTTTACGCTGAGGAAAGATCTCATTATTTTCAGCAGTGGTAGCGATAATAGCGTTACCAAGGGTCAAGGGAACTTGAGGGAGTGCTAATAATAAGGCACCTCCAGTAAATGCCTGCCAGGTGAAATCGCTTATAGAAAAAACCGGCAGTTGAAAATGAACGCCGGCATCAGATAATTCACGGATAATACCAGGCTGCTGCCAAATCGCCACGATACCACCGACGGCCAGCAGGACAAACATGACCGGGATTTTCTTGTTTGATAATAGAAGCAATGTTACTACAGCAGCGGCGGCACCAAGCCACGGCATAGTTAACATCATTTTTAACCCCTGGGAGATAAAAAGCAACCCCAGGCCGAGGACGATACCACGGACTACCGGTTTAGAAGCGAGTTTGGATACCCATCCCACCAGATTGGTCAAGCCAAGAAAAAGCCAGATGATTCCAGTGACGATGCCGGAAGCATATACCATACCGGGTGTGACAGAACTGATTCCAGCAATCGCAGTTGCCCCAATGGCTTTCATCGGTTGAACAGGGACAGGTGTTTTATAGAATAAACCAACAGCTATTTTACTCAGACCAAAAGCAAAGAGGACTCCGAAGGGGTCCAATTTCATCACAGAGATATAAGCAGCCACAAAAGGAATAAGCGTGCCCAGGTCACCGAAAGCCCCTCCCCATTCCTGAAGGTTATACCGGTTCCCTTTAAACACGCTTAACAATTTACCGGAAATTAATCCTGCCAATAATAGACTATTCCTGATACCACCTTATTTAGTACGATACAGGATTCGGGTCCCACCATATAACGAAAGACCGTGTTTCACGCCGGAATGTGAGACCACCATTCTTGTTATCCGTCAACCATTTATCGACATTACGGCAAAAAACCTGGGAGATATCACCCTGTATTTTATTTAATTGCCACAAGTCCTGATAAGCCTCTTCCCTGGAGGTGAAATCCCTGGTAAAGCCGTCGACCACGACTCTTACATTCGGCTCAAAACCCATATCATATATCGTATTATAGGTGAGATTATAACCTATCCGGCGGTCAATTCTCATCGGTTGAAACCGGCGAGCTTGTTCAACGCCTACAAATAAATCGCCCACTACGGTAGGGATGTTCGGAGCATTTGCCCAAGCGATAACAACAACGAATTTCCGGGCAAAGGTGCTGACTTTCTTAATATCTTGAGCACCTACCGAGCGGGAAGCGATCACAATATCATGTTGTTCCAGGTTATTACCTAATACGGCATCTTTCCAGTCCATCTGGATGGTCTTCAAGTTTTTGACGCCGGCTTCATCAGCGTTCCGTTGGCAGTGTTTCAACATCCTGGGAGATGAATCGAGAGAAGTTACGCTTTTGGCTCGCTGTGCCATAGGGACTGAGATACGGCCGGGACCACAGCCAATATCGAGAACCGTATCGTTTTTCGTCGTCTCGAAACAATTCAACTGGTTCAAGGTATAAATCTTTTCCATTTTAGCGATCCGGTTATACATATCTGCTGATTCATCGGTATCAAACATGTTCGCACCGGGTTTGGCATTGGGATTAGGCGGCGGCATGGGAGGTGAGGTCATCTGACGCAGTTCTTCCCAGTTTATCAACGGACTCATAATAATACTCCTTTTATCCTCTTAAAATTTCCGGATATGGCCTCTCAAACACTTCTAACAACGAGATGCCTGAGAGGCCATATCCTGGGGTTCAAGGTCGATCCAGTTATTTACCAGCAAGGATCACAGTAATTTCATCATCCGGAATCTCGTAATCATAGAACTTTTTATAATAGTCTCTGACCACTTTGTTCATGTCCAAATCAGTGAAAATTTCGGGATGGATAGTTTTGGCTAACCATAAAGGCATCATGGCACCTTCAGCACTACGAACCGACCAAAGGTAAGTACCGGTTGGTACAACATACACTTTACCGTCTTTTACTGCCTGTACGGTTTTAAAAGTAGGTTCTGCTAGAATCGCATCTTTGCCAGCCTGGTTATTAGTGATAATCAGTTCAGGATTCCATTTAATAACATCTTCGGTACTAATACCACCGCTAACACCAGAGGCAATCACCAGATCAGCAGCGACATTAATACCACCGGCAGCAGTGATATATACCGAACAAATATCCTTGGCATTGATAGTACCCCAGGCATTCGCATTGTAATTGAGAGACATGACACGAACATCGGATGCATTTGCTGTTTTGTCAGAGACGTATGCCATCTGCTCATCGTAATATTTACAGAAGTCTTCCGCCCGTTTCGGAGCATCACCGCCTAATATCTCAGCGATCTTTCTAATGTTGTCCTTCATCTGTTCTACGGTAGAAAAAGTGGTCAAGGGGACTACAGCGATACCAGCCGTTTGGTATTTTTCGATCGTAGCATTGTCAGTGATGGGACCATACAAGACCTGGGCACCGGAAGCAATAACTTCTTCAACATTACTGGTACTAAGGCCCTTGGGGTTGGCGGTAAGATACTCCGGGAAGATTTTATTGAAATAGGCATTAGTGCCGCCAAAAGCAGTAGCCACGAGTTTATCGGCACAACCTAATAAAGCCGTCATATGGGCCATGGCACCGATCTGTGGAGCTACTCTATCTACTTTAAACGGGATGGTAATGGGATTCCCTTCTTTATCCATGACAATTCTGGAAGTGGGTTCGGTAGTAGTTTCATTTCCGGACGAACAACCGGAAAAGATCACGCATAAAGATAGCAAGATAGAACCAATGATAAACAGGGTACGTTGCGACCAATTCTTCAATGAAATATTCCTCCTTTTTATATATAACATCATTGAAAACTCAAAAATCAGTAGTGCTAATCACCGTCTCACTGTTTCCTGATAATTGGAACACAGGAACGCAGCAACAGGTCTGCTTCAACATCGTTACGCAGTATTTTTACTTCGATCCCATAGGTATTCTTCATATTTTCCGTGGTAATAATATCTTCAGCATTGCCGGCAAGATAGACGTTGTTCCATTCCATCAAAGCAACATCGCCTTCACATTGAAATACATGATCGGGAAAATGCGTAGTCATAATAATTCCCAATTTAGCTTCCCGGGCCAGGTTCTTAATACACTGAAGGACTCGTGCCTGGTTGCCGAAATCAAGATTGGACGTCGGTTCATCCAGTAACAAAAAGGCCGGTTCTTGAGCCAAGGCACGGGCAATCAAAACCATTTGACGTTCCCCACCGCTGATCTCAGTGTAGGTACGTTCTGCTAATGAGTTAATACCCAAACGTGCCAGTGCTTTTTCGGATATTTCGTAATCACGTTGACTAGGAGCACTGAAAACACCGATATGCGCAGTCCGGCCCATCATCACAACATCAATAACTCGAAACGGGAACGGGGGAATATGTATTTGAGGTACATAGCCAATAACCCTGGCATATTCTTTAGGCGAAAGACGGAATATCGTTTTACCATCCAACAAGATGTCGCCGCCCATGGGTTTGAGAAAACCAAGGATCGTTTTGAAAAGCGTACTCTTACCTACCCCATTTGGACCGAGCAAGCAAAGAATATCACCCGAGTTAATCACAGTACTAAATCCATCGACGACGATACGGCTTCCAAAGCCACATACGATGTTGTTTATTTCCAGTTTCATACCCAAGCCCGCTTGCCTTTAAACATCATATAGATGAAGATAGGCGCCCCGACTAAAGAAGTGATGACACCAACCGGGATTTCTCCGGATATGGTAGCCCGGGCAAAATCATCAACGATTACCATGAATAAAGCGCCACCGACCATAGCAGTGGGCAATAAAACTTTGAAGTTTGGACCGACAAGAAAACGTGTGATATGAGGAATCACGAGGCCAACCCAGCCAATCAAGCCACACATAGCGATAGAAGATGCCGTAAGTAAAGTGGAACACAGAATTATACTGATGCGTAAAAGGCGGGTATTGACTCCCATCGCCTGAGCTTCTTCATCACCAAAAGCCAGGACATTCATCTGCCAACGCATCAGGAATAAGGGGATTCCGCCTAATAATACGACAAGAAACAGAATCAAGACATTTTCAAAACTGCCACTTTTAGCAAAGCTTCCCATTAACCAGAACACAACATCAGGAAGCTTGCCCTGAGCATCGGCAAGATACTTTATCAAAGCAGTACAAGAACTGAAGAGTGAGCCGATAACCATCCCTGACAGCACCATGATCAGGGTTGCCGGATTACCTTTTCCGAGGGCGGAAGCTAATCCCATCACGAGAAAGACAGCACCGATACCGAAGGCAAAAGCCATTAACTGGACAGCTATCGATTGCCCACCCATTAAAATGGCAATAGAAGCCCCGACGCCAGCACCGGCAGCAACACCAAGGATATCCGGCGATACCAGGGGATTTCTAAAAAGGCCCTGATAAGAAGCCCCGGATGCCGACAAAGCGGCACCTACAAGCATACACAGTAAAATACGTGGCACTCTAACCAGCAGAACGACAACGGCAGTAGGGTTATTAGAGAGATCGATGTTACCGGAAATCCAGGACCAAACAATACCGATAACTTCTTCGATGGGAATCTTAAAACGACCGATGCCGAGAGAGATAAGGGCGGCAACCAGTAAAGCTACGCCTAAACTGATGATAATAGTTCGTTCACGTGTAGCCGAAGACTTACTATTCTTATCGGTATCCGGATTGGAATGTTTACCAGTATTTATTGATTTTTCCAGTAATACGGCCATTTAAATTTTCTCTGACTAAAAGGTTGATATATTTAAGAAACTACTACCAAACATGGCATCGTAAAAACAAAAAAGGCACCTCGAAAAGGAGGTGCCTAAAATAATGGCTACGATTACCTCTCCTTTCCGAACACGGGAGGTATTACCGTTTCCAGTAATACCCTAAGACCCATATAAGAGTCCACCGGTTGACATCCATTCTTTACAGAACAGGTATGCCAACTCGAAGAGTTACACCTATTTAGTTAACAATAGATACTATCACACAAGACTAATAAATGCAAATTTTCCCATAACTGATTCTTTACAAAATATTGATATCACAAGTGTGCTAGAATGTCTCTACAAAGCAATAAAGGAGGGCAAAAGAACCATGGCTGGAGGCTACATGGGAAAGGTCTTATTTGTAGACCTTTCTTCAGGAACCCTAAAAGATGAAGTGCTTGATGAGAAAATTTGCCGGGAATATATAGGCGGGAACGGGCTGGGAGCGAAAATCCTGTATGACCGGCAGAAACCAAAAGTGGAACCGCTAGGCCCGGAAAACATACTGGGTTTTGTTACCGGGCCGCTAACAGGGACACCGGCACCGACAGGAGCAAGATATGAGGTGGTCGGCAAATCTCCGCTTACGGGCGGGTGGGGAGATGCCAATTCGGGCGGGGATTTCGGACCTTACATTAAGTTTGCCGGGTATGATGCCGTGTTTTTCCAAGGTATCTCACCTAATCCGGTATATCTATTACTTGACGAAGGTAAAGCCACACTGAAAGATGCTGCGGCATTGTGGGGCAAAGATGCTTACGAGACGGAAGATAAGCTGATGGCAGAGTACGGGAAACAGAGCCGGGTAGCTTGTATCGGGCCGGCCGGTGAACAGTTAGCACTGATTGCCTGTATAATGACCGACCGTGGATCGGCCGCAGGGCGTTCCGGACTGGGTGCAGTAATGGGTTCAAAAAAATTGAAAGCGGTAGTGGCCAGAGGGACGATGCAAGTCCCGGTGGCAAACAAAGAAGCCCTTGATAAGCTAAGAACCGAGCAGATAAAGGGCTGGCAGACACCACGGCCGCCGATGAATGTTTCAATGATCGACCGTCAGCATAAGTACGGCACTAGTGCTATGACATACAATTCGGCCTACAGCGGTGATTCACCGGTGAGGAACTGGGGAGGGGTGGGGGTCACCGATATGCCGGACAGGGCACAGTTACATGAAGATGTGTTAGCGCAGATGGTATCACGGCTCAGCGGATGCTGGCATTGTCCCATTGCGTGTAAAGCAGTACTGAAAGAAGGAACCGAATACAAGTATGCAGCGGGAAGCCGCCGGCCGGAATACGAGACAGGAGCCAGTTTCGGGGTTAACTGCAGTGTTAATAATGCCGAAGCCATCAATATGGCAAATGATATATGTAACCGGGCGGGCCTGGACACGATTTCGGCAGGTACAGCAATAGCATTCGCCATCGAGTGTTATGAAAACGGAATTTTATCTAAGGCTGACACCGGTGGTATTGAACTGAGGTGGGGCGACCATCATGCCATGGTTGCCATGACAGAGAAGATGGCAAAACGGGAAGGGATCGGGAATTTTTTGGCGGATGGGGTGAAAGTAGCGGCTGAGAAAATCGGTAAAGGGGCGGAGCAATTCGCCGTGCACATCGGCGGACAGGAAGTCGGCATGCACGACCCCAAACTGGTTTCCCCTTTCGGTGGTTTTAATATAGCAGGATACCAGATGGATGCTACCCCCGGACGCCATACTGCAGGTTTCGGACCAGGAAGTTTCGGCAAGCAAATCACAAACTCCTGTGGCGTCTGTTTCGTGGGGTACGGATTCGGAAGTGCTCCCGATACTCCCCAGAAATTGACAGATTACATGAATGCGATCACCGGGTGGGGATTGACACTCGCCGAGATGATAAAAGCCGGTGAGAGAATCACCACGATGCGGCATCTTTTCGACTTAAGGGAAGGCATAAACCCAATGAAGAGATACGTGCATCCCCGAATAATCGGTAGGCCACCGTTACAATCCGGCCCATTAGCAGGGGTAACCGCAGAGGTGGAATCTTTTATTTACTGGAACCTGGGAGCACTCGATTGGGACCGGGTTACAACGAAGCCAAGTAAAGCCAAATTGCTATCGCTCGGCCTGACCAAAGAGGCAAGCGAGCTATGGCCGGAGCAACGTCCTCCTTTCTAGTATAATTGAGGCAGCGGGAGTACCTCTTACTTAAAGAGGTACTCCCTACAAAACGGTGACATGATGAAGTTAACGGTAGAAATGTACGGCTTATCTCCGTATACCGAACTAAACAAGATAGAAATTGAAGTGGAAAACGGGGCGGGAATCGGGGAATTAATAGGAGAACTGGGCAAGACGTTGCCTGCTTTCGAAGGCACTGTAAAAGAGAAAGGGACAAACCGGTTAATCGAAAAATACGGTATCTATCTAAACAGCCAGTTCATCAGCCAGGATGAACCGGTCAAGTTGAAACCCAATGACCGGGTGGTCTTGATACTCCAGGCGGTGGGGGGATAAAACCTGTTTTTTCATCCTATTTATGTAAGGCCACGGCGTCCGCGATATACAGCGGTCTTTAGTTCGGCCACATAAGCCTCAATTTCCGGCATGCCTGACCGGCGGGCTTTGGCAATCTCAGTTTCAATATCATAGGGTAACCTGATGATATCGATGTTAAAGGTATCTTTGATCGGGCTGCCGTAATTGCCTTCGATAACAACGTAACTGGCAGTCGGGACATCAAGAGGATTGCCGACACTGCCAACATTGAAGAGTAACTTATGGTCATATGATTTACAGAAAGCATGATGGATATCGGAGTAACCTACGACATCAGGAATAAAGTCATTAGCGGTGTGTTCAGTATTGCAAAACATACCCAGATGTTTTGCTTCGGTATCTTCGTGGAATACTCGATAAAAGAGCCCCTGGGGTGAAGCGTGCAGCAGCCGTACCTTACGGCCGCTCATGGTAAAATCGAGGGCAAAGGGCAAACGGGCCAGAATCTCCATACGGTCAGGGCCCAACCGGGAGCGGTGCCAGTAGATATGCTGCTGTAAGCCATCGGAAACAGGAACACCCGGGTCGATCAAAGCAACTAAGGCATCCCAATTACCCATGACAGCTTTTTCACAAAATTCACAAAACATATCCAAGGCTTTTGCCGGATCAGGGCCCTTACCGATAAAGTCACCCAGGCAAAATACCCGTTTGATGTTCCGGCTGCGGATATCTTTAATTACGGCTTCCAAAGCCGTCGTATTTCCATGGATATCTGAAATTATTGCAATAGATTCCAAGGCTTACTCCTAAACAAAATACCGTAATATGCTTGGTTAGTTCGTCATATATCCAAGCATGTCCTAAGGTAATGATATACTGAGGACGCTGGATTCTAGCCTTCGACACTGTGTCAGAATGTCATTTCGAATTATTAAGTACTGAGAAATCCGTTTCTTCGTTCTTGAAAACGGATCCTTCGTCGCTTCGCTCCTCAGAATGGGCATTTCCGGGATATTGTGACACAATCTCTCCGCCAGAATGACTTGCACTTTACTCGGGTATCTTGTATTTTCTTTTTTAGTCCAACACAATCTACTTATAAACGCCATACTCTTTAGCGGCTTCCGTGATGGCATTCAAATTTTCGGCCGTGGTTTCGGAAACCGCGGCGCCACCGGTAAGGATATAACCGCCGCCTTTACCACAGGTCTCGATCAGTTTACGGCAGTGTTCCTTTATCTGGGCCGGAGTTCCGGTACAGACCAGTGAAGCAGGGATATTACCGGCGATACAGATCCTGCCGCCAAGGATTTCTTTGGCCTTAGCCATATCGGTCTGGTCGAAATGCCACTGCGACCAACCTTTAGGCAACTCAGTAATCTTTGCCAAACGATTGGTATAACGGCCTTCAGCGAACAAGGAGACCATAATACCTTCTTGAATCAAAGCCATCATGACCTTCTTAAAGCTGGGCCAGTAGAAAGTATCGAACTGTGCCTGGGACATGAAGGTATCATCGCCTTTATGGAGAGGAAAACTGACTATGAAACCATCGGAAGCATCGACCTGTTCGATGGCATTACGGATGGTGAAATCGGCGATGACATCAAGGGCCTTCATAACTTTTTCCGGCCGGCGGAACATATCCATGAAAATCTGCTGGGTACCCCGCATGGAATCACCAAGAATATCGAAAGGTGCCAGGGCCATGCCGCCGCGAGTAGAAGGGATACCAGCTTCGAGGGCAGCGCGGCTGCAATCGCCGACATACTTCTGCCATTTTTCGATCTCTTCCCCAGCCTTTATCAGTGTAGCGTAAGACTTGCGGACATCGGGGCGGGCGAAAGGGGTAATGAAGGTAGTATTCATAGTAAAAGAAGAAGTCAGAGGCGAAAGATGCTGCAGACCGTCCAAAGCACCCATAATCCGCGGCATATAAACCCGCAAAGCAAAATCAGAGGGGTCAGCAAGGAAAGCATCATACTCATCGGACTTCATATATTCGCCTTCGACATACTGATACAGGCTGACCTTTTCATCCAAACCATGGCCCGGCCATTGGTAGAGTTTATGTTCCATGATTTCGAAAGCCCGGGCGGGGTGAATCAAGCCGGGGCCACGGAAGGTATCCATTTCAAAATCACGGATGAAACTCATCCAGGCCTTTTTCATCACACGGTAGTCATACATAACAGTGTGTAAATTGGCACCGATATAATAAGCAGGAAAGGCTTCCGAAGGGAGAGAAACAGGAACCCGGTCCGGTTCCTTTCCAGTCAAAGCCAACCACATCCGCATAGCGCGTTCTTTATACAACCGTTCGGCTTGCTTACTCTTGAAATTTATGCCGGTAGGTGAGAGGAAGCTTTTAACCCGCCGTTCCCGTTTCTGGTGGGGAGTCAACTCCGGCCATGGTTTATTCTCAATATCCGTAACTGAAGCCATTTAGCCCTCCAAATATTTCGCTCATACTTAGCTGTAAAAAATGCGAGCCGATGGTTCGTCCCATCAAGCGTGATGGGGCCGCTCACCATGAGCGGTTCGCATATAACAACTAAATATTAGATATTTCCCAAAATGACTTTGTTAACACTCAATCTAGAACTTAAACTACTTTAGTATAAGCGGCTCTATCCCAAGAAAACAATGAGTGAAATACTTATTTCTAGAATGTGTTTTGATGAACGATATCTTTTAACTCCTTACGGGGGCGGGCATTGGGAGCTTCATCGGGATAACCCAGGGGTGTAAAAGCTACGACGACAAAGCCGTCCGGGACGTTAATAATTTCAGCTGCCTGTTTAGCGTCGAAAGCTCCGGCAATCACGGTGCCCAAACCGAGGGCATGAGCAGCCAGACACAGATTTTCCAAAGCCAGGGCGGTATCGAACATATACCAGTATTCACCCTTATCAGTAGCATACTTCCGCGGTTCAACATAGAAAGTCCCTGACTTTTTAAGTTCGGCGCAGGCAACTACAGCCAGCGGAGCTTGCTTCATAGATAAGGCAACACTATTAGGGCGGTCGGTCACTCCGAACAGAGTATCCGCCAATTGGGACTTGATCACAGGGTCCCGGACCACGACAAAATGCCAGCACTGGGAATTACCCCAGGACGGAGCTTTACGGGCAGCATCCAGCAAGGCCTCGACTGTTTTCTCGTCAACGGGGGTGGTTTTGAATTTACGGATACTACGGCGATTGTTGATAGCCTCAAAAAGATCCATAATTTACTCCTATTAAAAATCCTAAGCACAAATTTCTAAATTCAAAGTAATATCCAGTTATCAATTACCAAATACTAAAGCGAGATACCAGATACTAATCACAGCTGGTTGGTGGCATCGGGAAAAACGGCAACTTTAGCCCTGGTGCCATGCCATTCCATAAGGCGGCCGATAACTTCCGCCCACTGGCTGGGGAAACAGACCCGGGGCAGGTCGTTATCGGCAAAACGGTCCCGGTTGCGGGCTTCCGGGAATTCACTGTAAAAGATGCAGTGATGGACCCACGGGGGCGGACTCATCTTACTGAGAACCTTACCGCCATAAGTTTTACCCCAGTTACCAAAAAGGTAATGGCCGATCTGGCCGAAGTGAGAGTTAGCAAAGAGGACAGCAGTACCGCCAAGGCGGGTAACCGAATTGAAAGCCACACCGGAAGCGATGTTAGCTTCGTTGGCTTTACAAAAGGCATTGGCGATGGTGATGTCATTATCTTCAGTGGGAGGGACGTAGAAGTGTTTTTTCGCTTCCTCGATAGCAACTTTTTGAGAAGCCTCGACATCACCAGCATAAACGGCAACCACCTCAGCGCGGTGGTTCAACATGCAGTGGACGGAAAAATCCAGCTTGGCCATACGGGCAAATTCAAGGGCATCGCGCAGGTTGGGATTTGCGGCACTGCGGAATTCGGGGCCGGGAGGGGCAGGGGGGCCCTTAGGGCGGTGGACGACGCCGTGGTGCTCGACGATACTATCATAGGAAGCGACACCGGGCATGATCATCTTGCCGCCGCCGCTAAAACCGTAACTGACATGAGGAGAAATATCACCGATGGCAATCTTGAGGTCACAGGACATAACTTCGCTGTTAACTTCGACTTTAGTACCGAAGCTGGTCTGGCCTAAGTAAGTGCAGTTGAAAAAAGGAACATGGTTAAACACCGGGAAGCGGGCCATGATATCTTCGCCAACCTTCCTGACCAGGGCGGCACGGTCCCAGGACTGATGGGCACCGGTAGCACAGATAAACTCGATAGCATCATCAGGGATACCAGCAGACTTGAGTTCTTCCAGAACGATGGGGGCGATCAGCCAGGTGGGGGTACCCCGGGCCAGATCGTCGAACAGGATACAAACTTTTTTGCGGCCTTTCGCCAGTTCAAGCAGGGGGGGGGATTCGATGGGGGAGGTGATTGCCTGACGGACCTGGCCCACGGTCAACGCAGGACGGCGGGCACCGGCGATATCATGAACCGTGACATCCCAGCAATCGGGTAAAAAATACTCCACTTCACGAGGATCATAACTCCAGGCATACTGCATCAACCGTACCGAACCCATAAGTACCTCCGGAGAAAATCCTAATATTCAAGAAAATATAAATATCTAAATCCTAAATCCGAATAAAATAAAAAGGAATCAACCAGGATACCGATTCTGGCGTAGTCTATCGGATGGATCAGAAGGGTGTCAAGAACGGAAAAAGAAACTCTAATAGCTAAAACCGAAATAAACTCAAAATACCAAATAATCCTCACTCTAACTCTCTCCAGTAATTTGGAGAGAGAACTCTATCATCTATGCAACTTAATATTTTCCTGGTATAACAGGCGTTCCACCGTACGAAATCTATCTATATCTTCCCCCGGATCATACGAAAGCGCTACTTTCGTCGTCCGGGGCAGGCTTTTGGAAAAGGAAGAGGAAGCGCTGAACAACCTGAAGCTAAATACGGCAATTTGATGAAACAACCTCAGGCACGATTTAAAGCTAAACGGTTGATTTTTACATTATGTCCGGTAAAAGCAAATAACTTAATCATACCAACACCTCGCTAATCTTACTTATATTGCACAAATCTAATCGTAAAAACATGAGTTCTGATATCATAGCACTGGTGTTCAGTGTTGTCAAGGGGGGGAGTTGGTATGATGTCAATAAGGTTACCGATAGATACGGGACAGGCGGGGTGATCCTTCGACAAGCTAAAGATGAGCGGGTGGTTAAGATAAGATTCCTCTGAGGGGGTTAACGGCGGGAGGGGACAGTCGAGACGCCTGTAATACTATAAAAGGAATATTCCTATTTGTATCCGGGAAGCTATATTTTATCTGAGGTATGATAAGGCAACTTTCCGCCCTGACAGGCAGGACATGTCTTGCCATCCTCTGCCCGGTAAGCTTCGTGACAGACGGGACAGATAACAATAGTTTTAGGTAACTTGCGCATGTAATCCGGAGAGACACGAATTTTTTCCAGGCCGAAGATGCCGGTCCCGGCTTCTTTAATCTGCTCGGTGAGATTTTGCCGGTCCTGTTCTTGTTTGGGCTTTTGTTTCAAGTACCAGGCTTTGATAACCGGCCAGCGGTCCATTTTGCGATGATCCAGAAATACCCGGACACCTTCTCCGGTATATTTGTCATAAAGGGTCAAGGCATAACGGCCGACATCGATAATTTTCATCCACTGGTTACCGATAGAACAGGGGGTTAATAACTGCACCGCATCGGGAAGACAGGCGGTAGTTTCACAAATAGCGTCGAACAGCGTACCTTCGGGGAGATGACGGCAAGCATAATCGACCATAAAGCCGGCGAGAACCACCCCAGGTGCCAGATTACCATGGAATTCTCTGATGCGGCTGGCGTATTCTTCGTAAGTTAACGAGCGTATTTTATCCATAATAATTCCGGCCTGATATTTTAATTGTAACATATCAGGCCGGATACCTTCTTAGTTTATTCGTTATACCGCGAGTTTCGCCAGACGACAGGCAACTCCGTTCAACGTGATATAACCGGAAACCTTGTCAACCAGTTGAGAATCCAGCAGGATATTCGAGTTAGCACCGGCCCAGCCATGGGGAACGGAAATGACACCCGGCATAATATCCGGAGTAACATTAGCTTTCATCCGGATCGAGCCGCGGGGAGTCTCGATACCGACCATTTCACCGTGAACAATGTCGTATTTCCGGGCGGTGATGGGATTAACCTGAACCTCACCTTCCGGCCGGGCAACTCGCAAAGCAGGGATATCACGGAGCTGGGCATCGATGTACTCGATGTCCCGGCATCCGGTTAGCAGCGTCTCGGGATATTCCTTAGCTAGTTCAGGATTAGCGGTACTGCTCTGATCCGGTTCAATGTGGGTAGGGATACCCGGGAAGCCGAGCTCTTCCATCCGGGCGGAATAAAGTTCGATCTTTCCACTCTTGGTGCTAAAACCGGTTACCTTGTATTCCTTCTTACTAAAATAAAGGCCTTCGGGATGATCTTTCAGATCTTTCATGGTGATGCCGGTGGTAGAGAAGAAATGGGCGGCCACTTCTTCATCAGAGTTCCACGGGAAATGCTGGGCCATACCGGTTTTACGGCCGAGCAGCGACCAGACTTTCCAGATGGGCATACTCTCGTAAAGCGGTTCAATAAGCGCTTTGCGCAGCATGATATATGGTTCACCGTAGGAAATGGCCCAGGGAAAGCCACCGATGCCGGTTTCCTCGAATGAGGTGCAAGCGGGAAGAACGTAATCAGCCAGTTGGCCGGTCTCGGTCAGGTACGGGTCGATGGAGACATTTAGCTCCAATTGCTTGAAGCCTTCCAGTAAAAGCTTGGTATCAGGGAAAGTCACGGCCGGGTTAGCGCCGGAGCTGATAAAAGCCTTGATGGAATACGGTTTTCCGGTGATCATGGTCTGGGCCATCAATGAGGCCGAGCCATAGGGCGGCGGGTTTTTAAACTGATGAAATACGGGGAACTCATCGTAACCAAGGTTTTTCTCCTCGATCGGAAGACGCAAGTCGGCAAAGCGAGGCTGCGGACAGCTAGCCCAGCCACCCGGGGTTTCGATATTGCCGGTGATGGACTGCAATATAGCAAAAGCCCGATAAGTCTGGAAACCGTTCCTCACCTGGGTAAGATGACCGACGCTATCGACGATGCAAGCAGGTTTGGTAGAGGCAAACATGCGAGCGATACGCCTTATCTCCGAAGCAGGGATACCGCTGATAGCGGCGGCCATTTCCGGGGTATAGGACTTGACGTGTTCGGCAAGCTGGTCAAATCCAAAACACCATTTATCAACGAATTCTTTATCCCAGAGGCCCTGCTCGATGATGACATTGATCATAGCCAAAGCCACGGCGCAGTCAGTGCCGGGACGAATCTGAAGATAGATGCCTTCCTTAGCCAAGGGTATACGCCGCGGGTCGATGACGACAAGCCGGGCGCCGTCCTGGATGGCCTCACGGATCCTCATTCCCTGCGGGAAGTAGCTGCCATCCGGGTTATGGCCCCAAAGGATAATGCATTTGGCATTCCGGGGATTTTCCACCGGGTAACGGCCGAAAGTAATCTGGCGGGCCTGGATACGGGAACGGAAGCAGATGCCTTCGGCATTGAAGAAGTTAGGGCTGCCGAAGCCTTTCACGAATCTCTGGTTAAAGGCGGCCATTTCGAAATGTTCGACACCAACCGAACCGGTAAAGGTAGCCAGGGTGTGAGCGCCGTATTTGGCCTTCAGTTGGAGTAATTTGGCAGCGATCTCGTCCAAGGCCTGATCCCAGGAAACCCGCTCAAAACGGCCATTAACTTTTTTGATGGGATACTTGAGACGGTTAGGCGAATAAACATACTCTACGGCATGCTCGCCTTTAGGACACAGCCTGCCGTGGGTCAGCCAGTGTTCTTTAGACCCTTCCACTCTAAGAAGTTTCCCGTCCTCCACATAAGCGTCCATACCGCAACAATTGATACATATGCCACAATCCGTTTTTATTACCTGCACCTTACAGCCTCCTAGATCACTCATTCTTCTATATTTTCAAGCAAACAAGCTGTATTTTAGAACGAAGAACATGAAACATACAATTATAAAGGAAGCGCCCCATAATAGAAATAATTAATCCGAAACATCATATTATATGAAAACATAAGCAACTGCAAGAACCATAACAGACTTCCTAATTAATTAACAACTGTTAATTAACAGTGGCATTATAACACCGGTAAAAACAGGATGTCAAACCTATGAAACGATATAACCCGGTTATTTCTTTTGACAGCTAACCAAGGTTGTGTTATCTTGCGGGAGGACACATTGACAAGGAGATAACATGAGGCGGGCCGGACAACGTAAAGCAATGCAATCATCCATCAAGAAGACCTGGATACTGGATAAAGCGGAAACTTTATTCTGGCAAAAAGGGTATCTAGGCACCAGTATGAACGATATTGCCAAAGCCTGCAGTTGCCGGCCGGCCAACATATACAACTATTTCAAAAATAAAGAAGATATCCTTTACGAGGTCATCCACGATATTACCACACAGATGCTCGACCAGGTCAAACCATTAGGTGCAGATGAAAAGACCTGTCCGGTCGACCTGTTAAAAGCACTCATTAAGACCCATTTCGGCTTTTTGGTCAATATGAGGAAGTCGATCGTATCGATCACCGATACCGGCCTGAAGGACCTGACGCCGGAACACCGTGATGAAATCATTAAGTTACGTAAAGTATATGATGATGTTGTGTTAAACATAATCCGGCGCGGCCGGGCATCAGGCCACTTTGCCGACCTCGATGAACAAATCGTGAGTTACCTGATCCCATCGATGATAATCAGAAGCAACATCTGGTTTTCGCCGAAGGGAAGACTGACCGCAGAGCAGGTCGGCGATACCATGTTCGAACTGATATACCAGGGCATCAAGACACGTACCGGGAATCCAGCGGGAAGTGCTGATTGCCAGGCAGAACGCACCTAAGACAATCAACATAGGTTAACGAGCGATTGTTATCTTTCCATTGACACTCATGGGGCTGCATGATATCATTTTTCCGGCGTTTATGTATCTTAATGAATTTGAAAAACAAGCGCTAATCCGCTTTGAGGAGGAGAGATGCCAAACGTTCCCAGCAAGATACAAACATGGCAAATGACAGAACCGGGAAAACTCGCCCGAACAACAATCGATGTACCTGAAATTAAACCGGGTGAAGTACTGGTAGAGATAGCCGGGTGCGGGGTATGCCATACCGACCTTGGCTATTTTTATGATGGTGTGCCGACCGTCAATAAACCTCCCATGACCCTGGGGCATGAAATAAGCGGCCGGGTAGTAGCCGGAGAGAGCAAATGGATCGGAAAAGAAGTCATTATTCCGGCGGTAATGCCCTGTAATAAATGTGCCATCTGTGCCTCCGGACGCGGCAACCGCTGCCTGTCCCAGAAAATGCCGGGCAACAGCATGGGAATCTACGGCGGTTTTTCGAGCCACATCGTGGTACCCGCCGAAGATCTATGTGCGGTAGAAAACAGGGGAAATATCCCGCTGGAACAACTTTCGGTAGTAGCCGATGCCGTTACTTCACCTTACCAGGCGGCAATGCGGGCTAATCTGAAACCCGGGGACAACGTCATCATCACCGGGGCTACCGGCGGCCTGGGGGTATATGCTACCCAGGTATGCCGCGGTTTAGGGGCGAAAGAAGTAGTGGCGATCGCCCGCAGCCCGGAAAAATTACAGAGGGCTAAGGAATTTGGCGCCACGGCGACGATCAGTTCAGCCGATAAGGATACGAAAGGCGTAAGGGATGCCTTCCGGGCATATTGTAAAGAAAAAGGCATACCTTCCAATTACGGATGGAAGATTTTCGAATGGAGCGGGACATTACCGGGACAGCAGATCGCTTTGGAACTCTTCTCTTTCGTATTCACACTGGTAATTTGCGGCTACGGGATGCAGAAGAACGAATATCAGCTTTCACGGCTGATGGCCTTTGACGGCGATATATTGGGGTCGTGGGGTTGTTTACCGAAATATTATCCCGCAGTGTTAAAGATGGTCCTTGACGGTAAAGTAAAAATCGAACCGTTTGTAGAAATCCGACCGATGAGCCAGATACAGAAAGCATTTGAAGACGGACACAAGGGTGGTTTGGACAAGAGAATCGTACTGGTTCCGGATTTCTAAGGAAATCTAAGAAATTAAGAAATAGTTAATATGGAGGAAGGCAAATGTCTTTAGACTGGATTCCGAGAGATAACACACTCAAGAACCATCAAATCTACGGTGACGAGCATTTTGGGACCGTAGCTCCCTGTACGATGTATGAAAAGAAGCCTTTAGTCGATCCCAATACGGGTAAAACGATCGACGGGCTATTTACAGCATGGATCACCCTGAATAACCCCACCCAATATGGTTCCTACACGACCGAGATGGTAAAGGGTGTCATCGCAGGTATGAATAAAGCTTCCATGGACCGCTCCGTGGTAGCAACCATATTCACCAGCATGGGCGACCGGGCATTTTGCAGCGGCGGAAATACAAAAGAGTATTCGGAATACTATACCCGCCGGCCCAGGGAGTACGCAGATTATTTGAGCCTGTTTGCAGCCATGGTTGATTCCATCCTGCAGAGTCACTCCCCTGTCGTCTGCCGCTGCAACGGTATGCGTATCGCCGGCGGCCAGGAGATCGGCCAGGCATGCGACTTTACGATTGCGGCTGATACCGCCACTTTCGGGCAGGCCGGTACCAGGGTTGGCTCCACACCTACCGGCGGCTCCACCGATTTCTTACCCTGGCAACTGCCGACGACTGAGCTTGCCATGTTAAGTGCGGTTACCAATGAAGCCTGGAGTGCTTACAAGATGGAGAGACTCGGCCTCATATCCAAGGCTATCCCGATCAAGAAGAACGAAAAGGGCGAATGGGTGAGAGATCCCAGGGTCGTTACCGAGAAGTACGTCGACAATGGTGAGATCGTCTACGGCGAGATGAAGAAGGGCGCGGCGGCCAAAGAAGGCAGCGACCAACTGAAGACACTGAAGACCGATTGGGCGGCGCTGGATGATTACATAAGTAAATTCGTCTGGACGTTAGCTAATCTCATGCCATTATGCAGCATGGCGACCATCGACTCGATCAGAATGAAGAAGAAATATTTCTGGGATCAGACCAAAGTCTGGTCGCAATATTGGCTCGGTGCCAACATGAATACGGAAGCCTTGCTCGGCTTCAACGCTTTCAATACCTCTGCCCAGACCGGAAAGAGCGTGATTGACTTTATAAAATACCGCCAGGCATTAGCAAACGCCGAACCATTCGGCGACAAGCTGATGGAAGACGTTATCTACAAACCCAAGCAGTAAATTAAGTGCATAATGGGAAGTCCAACCCTTATCGATGGTTGGACTTCCCTCACCCCTCACCCTAACCCTCTCCCACAAAGGGGAGAGGGAATTAACTTTGACCCAACCTATTTGTTCTAAAACTTCCAGCACTTATCAACAGGAGGATATTATGGCATATCAATTAATCACGGTAGAAAAAGCGGGCGGGATCGGGAAGCTGACGTTGAACCGGCCGTCGACCAATGTGATGAACTACGAGATGCTGGTGGAAATGAATGCAGCGCTTGCCGAAATAGCCAAGGACAACAGTATACAGGTATTACTGGTGCGGGGTTCAGGGAACCGGGCTTTCAGTGCGGGGGTAGAGGTAAAGGACCACCTGGGAGAACGGATGCCGCTGACCATCCGGGAATTCGGGAAAGTATTCCAGTACCTGCGGAACCTGGGCAAGCCAAGCATGGCAGTAGTGAACGGGGTGGCGTTGGGAGGGGGATGCGAATTAGTGGCCGGCTGCGACTATGCAATTTCCGTCGATAAAGCCGTATTCGGACAACCGGAAATCAAACTGGGTGGATTAGCACCGGTAGCAGCAGCGTTATTTCCCAGGATCATGGGGGAAAGGAAAGCATTCGAGGTAATCATGCTGGGGGAAAACATGACGGCTGCCGAGGCAGAACGATGTTTCCTGGTGAACAAGGTAGTGCCGGAAGCAGAACTGGATGCAGCAGCAGAAGCTACGGCGAAAAAGTTCCTGGCGATGAGCAGTACCGGAGTTAAACTTTGCCGCCAAGCATTATACCAGGCAGCAGACGCAAGTGATTGGGTTGAAGCGATGCAAAGAGCGGTCGACCTGGGTATCAAGACCTGGGAAACAGAAGATGCTTGCGAAGGCCTTAATTCATTTTTACAAAAACGTCCGGCCGTTTGGAAAAACAAATAGTCTTATAATTCAAGATAACAAAGGGCCCAGCCAGTTAGCTGGGCCCTTTTATTTTAGAGTTATTCCGAACCGTCCGTAGTTAGCGGACAATATTCAATGGTTAGGCATGGACAGGAACTGCGGCGCCGGAAACCTTCTTGACGGCCTGTACTTTCTTGGGACAGACATCAAAGCAGGTACCGCACTTGATACACAAAGTTTGATCGATCTTATGAGGTGATTTCTTTTCCCCGGTAATAGCGTTAACCGGACAATTCTTGGCGCAGGTACCGCAGCCGATACATTTTTTAGCATCGATTTCATAGGTGACGAGGGCAGTACAAGCACCGGCGGGACACCGTTTTTCCAGAATATGGGCCTCATATTCATTACGGAAATAACGCATAGTGGTCAGGACGGGGTTAGGAGCGGTCTGACCCAGAGCGCACAAAGAGCCATTCTTAATATCCTGGGCGAGGGCTTCGAGCAGGGCTAAATCTTCCATCTTGCCCTTGCCGTTACAAATGCCGGTTAAGATATTCAGCATCTGCTTGGTACCCAACCGGCAAGGCGGGCATTTACCACAGGACTCGGACTGGACGAAGGTAAGGAAGTAACGGGCAAGGTCGACCATACAGGTGTCTTCGTCGACGACGATCATGCCACCGGAACCCAGGATAGCACCGGCCTTGGTGAGGTTTTCGTAATCGACAGGCAGGTCCATATATTCAGCCGGGATACAACCACCGGAAGGGCCGCCGGCCTGGACAGCCTTGAATTTCTTATCATCCAGGATGCCGCCACCGATACCGAAGATAACATCCTTAATAGGCATACCAAGCGGGATTTCGATAAGGCCGGTACGTTTGATCTTACCAGCGAGGGCAAAGGTCTTGGTACCCTTGCTCTTGTCGGTACCATAACCTGCATACCAGGCACCGGTATGCAGGAAGATAGCAGATATATTAGCCCAGGATTCGACGTTATTAATGTTGGTCGGCTTACCCCAAAGACCGGAGACAGCGGGGAAGGGAGGCCGGCTGCGAGGCATACCGCGGCCGCCTTCGATAGAGGCCATGAGAGCGGTTTCCTCACCGCAGACAAAAGCCCCGGCGCCTTTTCGTATCTCAAGGTTGAAATCGAAGCCGGAGCCCAGGATATCCTTACCAATCAGGCCAAAATCAACCGCTTGTTTCAAGGCTACTTCAAGCCGTTTGATAGCACCGGCTTTTTCAGCCCGGCAGTATACATAACCCTGGTTAGCACCGATGGCATAACCACCGATGATCATACCTTCAATAACCTGTTGGGGATCGCTTTCCAGCAAAGCCCGGTTCATGAAAGCACCAGGGTCGCCTTCGTCGGCATTGCAGATGATGTATTTAGGACTGCCCACCGCTTTCCGGCATAACTCCCACTTGGTCCCGGTAGAGAAACCGGCACCACCACGGCCACGCAACCCGGAATCTTTTACTTCCTGGATAATTTCCTCCGGTTTCATTTTTAAAGCCCGGACAGCACCGGCATATCCACCGTGAGCGATATAGTGTTCGATATTTTCCGGATCGATAAGCCCGGAGTTACGGAGAACGATCCTGACCTGTCCCTTCAACATCGGGTGATCCCAAAGGCTGGGGATACCGGCAACATCACCTTCACCGATCTTGCCAGCCGCCATTTCGGGGTGGGGATTATCCTTAGTGAGAAAATCCTCGATCAACAGGGCAGCTTTTTCAGGGGTGAGGTCGCCATAGTAGACATCCGGTTTGCCCGGTTTTCCGATAGAGACGATAGGCTCGATACAACAAAGCCCGATACAACCGACACGGGTAATTTCGGCATCGATCTTCAATTCGGCTAATTTCTTTTTTATAGCATCAACGACATCATTGGCACCGGCGGCGGCACCACAAGTACCCAAGCCGACACTGATACGGGGTTTTTTGCTATTCTGGAGTTCATTCCAGACGGCAGCGGCATGATTTTTCAGTTCTTCGTAAGACTTTTTCATTTCACTCGACCTCTAACCTTTCTTGCCCAGGATCTCCCGCACTTTAGCAGGAGTCATGCGGCCATAAACACGCTCATTGATAACCATGACAGGGGCGAGAGCGCAGGAGCCAAAGCAGGCAGCTTCTTCGATGCTGTATTCGCTATCAGCAGTCATCTGCCCGTCTTTAATCTTAAGGACATTTTCGACTTCTTCAAGGATGCGAGGCCCGCCGCGGACATGGCAGGCAGTACCACGGCAAACGGTGATGCGGGTCCTGGCGGTGGGGCGGAAGCGAAACATGGCGTAAAAAGAAGCTACACCAAGGACTGCACCAGGAGTAGTATTAAGGAAGGCAGCAACCTCCCGCATCGCTTCTTCCGGCAAATAACCGAAACAAGCCTGAGTTTCCTGTAATAGGGGGATGAGGGCATCCTTTTTCGCATTCTTGTGTCCGGCGAAAATGCCGTTCATTTTTTCTTTAACAGCACTTGTCATTATCTTTTCTCCCTTTTATCCGTGCCTGAATTCTCTACTTAGTACCGGAAATCTCGGTATCCCGAGGAGTATATTTGGTGTGCAGCAGGTGATGGGACTTCTCTCCCAACGGTTTTTCCAGGTAATCTTTATACAGTTTCTGGACTGCGGGGTTCTGATGAGATCGCCGAGCCGGCAACGATTTATCTTCCTTATAAAGGACTTCACCACGGGTACTCCGGATCGCCATATCGAAACCGATAGGTTGGCCGCCGCCGCCAACGCAGCCACCCGGGCAAGCCATGATTTCAATGAAGTGATAAGGGGATTTTCCAGCCCGGACTTCATCCATCAGTTCACGGGCATTACCGAGGCCATGGGCGATGGCGACGTTCACTTCAAGATCACCGACCTTAACCTTAGCGGTACGGATACCTTTCATGCCGCGCACGGGAACCAGGTCGATATTTTCCAGTTCAGTACCAGTGATCAGCTTGTAGGCAGAACGGAGGGCGGCTTCCATAACACCACCGGTTACACCGAAGATGGTGGCAGCCCCGGTGTACGAACCCATCAATTCCTCGGCCTGGACATCAGGAAGGGTGGCGAGGTCGATACCGGCCTGGCGAATCATGGCTGCCAATTCACGAGTGGTCAGGACATAATCGACGTCCCGGTAACCGCTGGCGTTCATTTCCGGCCGCTGGGCTTCAAATTTCTTAGCAGTACAAGGCATGATTGAGACCGAGACGATGTTTTCCGGTTTAAGATTAGCGACCTTGGGGAAGTAAGTCTTGGCAAGGGCGCCGAACATCTGCTGAGGCGATTTACAGGATGATAGATTAGGTAGTAAATCGGGATAAAATTCTTCGATAAACTTTATCCAACCCGGACAGCAGGAGGTAAACATAGGTAGTACGCCGCCGGAAGTGATGCGCTTGACCAGTTCACTGCCTTCTTCCATGATGGTAAGGTCGGCAGAGAAATTGGTATCGAAAACGGTATCAAAGCCAAGTTTTTTCAAAGCAGAATGCATCTTTCCGGAAACCAGGGTGCCTGCAGGGAGACCGAGTTCCTCACCAAGAGCGGCACGGACGGCAGGGGCTTCCTGGACGACGACATGTTTATTGGGATCATCAATGGCAGCCCAGACTTCGTTGATGGCGCTCCTTTCGTAAATGGCACCGACGGGGCAAACATGGATACACTGACCGCAATTTACACACTCGCTCTTGCCAAGGCCTTCACCACCGAAAGTGCACACTTCCAGATCGAAGCCGCGGTTCGAGAAGTCGATAGCACCGACTTTTTGGATATCGTTGCACATACGGATACAACGTGAACAAAGAATACACTTGTTAGGATCACGGGTGATCGATACGCTGGTGGTATCCAGTTCTTTCTTTTCACAGATGTTGTTCAGACGAATGGAACGAACACCTAACTCGGAAGCAGCATCGAGAAGCTGGCAGTTCTGGTTGCGGATGCAGGTGAAACAATCCTGAGGATGATTGGAAAGTAAAAGTTCGACAACGGTCTTTCTGATAGCCCGAACTTTAGGCGTGTTGGTCAGAACCTTCATGCCCGGAGCTACTTCCCGTACACAAGCACGGGTGGGGTTTCTTTCGCCTTCCACTTCAACAACGCATAAGCCACACCCACCATAATTTTCCAACCCTTCCATGTAACAAAGATGCGGGACCGATATGTTAGCCTTTTTAGCGACTTCCAGTATCGTGTCTCCCTCGTTGGCCTGTACCTGTTCGCCATTGATATTTAGTGTGATCATGGTTCTCCTTACATACCTCTCACTGTAACAATCGTATGTTATTTACCAATTTTGGATATTTTCTTATTACTCGTTTTATGTCCTATTTTCAACCTAAATGATTTATAGATGCCACCTACATTAATATACCAAATAAAAGCAGCAGGCAACAGAACAAAGGGAATTGCGACTACCAGAGCCACAACGAACTGCCAATCCATTTCCAGCTACCCTGTTCCCAAAGAACTTTGTCAAAACCATCGGCTGTCCGGCCCTACCCTGTGACGATATCTGCATGCGGATGAAATATAACCGATGATAATCTCTTCATAACGAATGGCTGTGTAATTACCTATATATACGGGGACAATACTGCATGTTGAATACAAAATACGGTCCCTTCCGGAATTCATAATACGCCTTTTGATTACAGTTTATCATTATAAAGGCCTGTACCGAGTCCGTAGCGATACCTAATATCATTATGTAATCTATAAGTAATAATACTTACATTTTTAAGAAAAAAAATTGAGACGGTCAGATAAATGGACTATTATAGAAGGTGAGAGAAACATACAGGAATAATATGGACAAGATCAGGATACTTATTGCTGACGATCACAATGTGGTACGTGAAGGTACCAGGCAATTATTGGAACAAGAACCTGACCTTGAAGTAATCGCTGAAGCAGGCGACGGGGAACAAGCGATTCAGCTAACAGGCACCACACATCCCGATGTAGTCTTAATGGATGTTGCCATGCCCAAAGTAGACGGCATTGCAGCGACCAAACAAATCAAGAAACTATACCCGAAAACAACCGTCCTGGTACTCAGTGCCTACGATGACGATCAGTTCGTTTTCAGTTTATTAGAAGCAGGGGCAGCCGGTTATTTACTAAAAAGTGTACGCGGCAGGGAGTTAGTTGAAGCGATCCATGCCGTCCATGCCGGAGAATCAGTCCTCCATCCCAGCGTTGCCCGAAAAGTGTTAAACAAATTTGTCCCGGTTTCCGGTAAAACGGTAAGAGGCCGGTCTACTGAAATTTTAAGCGAAAGAGAACTTGACGTGTTGAGGTTGGCCAGCCGGGGATTAAGCAACCAGGAAATCGCTGATAAATTCAGCCTGTCATTACGCACCGTACAAGCCCATTTCAGCCATATATTCAACAAACTCCAGGTAAGTTCGCGGACCGAAGCAGTAGTGCATGCGCTAAAAGAAGGTTGGGTCACCCTGGACGACTTACCTTAATAAAAACCTTAAGTAAAGATAGATGAACCGTTACGCAAAAAAAATACGCTCTCTGTTACGTAATCCCGGTTTCTGGCTAATCACAATCCTCTTAGTACTGATATCTTGCTTTTATTACAACAATGCTATCGGGTATCCGTCTTTCCTGAATACCCTGATCAATGAACTGGACCTGACCCGCCATGCGTTCGAAAGAATCCTGTATCTGGCACCGATCATCTGGTCATGTTTCATTTTCGGCTTCAGAGGATCATTAATAATCTCTGTGATTGCTTTAATTCTCATGTTACTACAGGCCGTGATGTCATCCGACAACCGGATAGATGTTTTAGTTGAGTCGATCGCAGTAGTAAGTGTCGGCGACATTATGTCATTAACAATTGATTCTTTCCGCCACGCAAGGGAACGCCGGATAGAACTTGAAACAATGCAACACGAATTGCAGTTATCGGAACAAAGATACCGCAGTCTATTTGAAGACGCTCATGACGCAATATGGCTCCAGGATATGGAAGGAAACATCACCGGATCCAATGCGGCAAACAAGGCACTGACGGGATATGGTGTGCCGGAAATCGTGGGGATGAATGTCCGGCAATTTCTGTCACCGGAAGCCCTGGAGTATGCCAAGGAAATACGGCGCCGGCTCATTGAACAGAAGAGTCCGGGAGAAACATACGATCAAAAAATCAGAAGAAAAGACGGGATTGAAGCAACCATCAGATTAAGCTCGAGCGTAATCAGGCGCAACGGCAAACCGGTTGGATTTCAACATATCGCCCGCGATGTAACGGAAGAACAACGGCAAAAAGAAAACCAGAGACTATACCTGGAACAGGTAACCCGGGCGCAAGAACTGGAAAGAAAACGCATTTCCCGCGAATTACATGATGATACTATTCAGTCACTAGTAGTCCTTTCCCGTCAACTCGATGCGCTCGCCAGCAGTAAAGAAAACATACCGGAGGCAATGCGCCAGCGGTTGGAAGAATTATGGCAACAAAGCAACAACATCATGCAGGGAGTACGCCGATTAAGCCAGGATTTAAGGCCGGCAGCACTCGACCGGCTGGGCTTGCTACCGGCGATACAGATGCTGGCAGACGATACAGCTCAATATTCAAACATCCCGATAGATGTCAAGGTATTAGGGACCGAACGCCGCCTGGGAGAAGAAGTGGAACTGGTTTTATTCCGTATCGTCCAGGAAGCATTACGTAATATATGGCGTCATTCCGAAGCAAACCGGGCGGGAGTTACAGTAGAATTCACCAACTACAAAGTAAAAATCACAATTTCTGACAATGGCAAGGGATTCGCACTCCCACCCACGGTGGGAGATTTTACCAAGGATGGTAAACTTGGACTGGCGGGGATGGAAGAACGGGCACGGTTAGTAGGCGCGATTTTGACGGCGGAATCAAAGGCGGGGAAAGGAACAACGATCACGATTGAACTGGCGGCATAGCACCGCATTTTTCGTGAATGCGGACCATTAAGGATTACAGGTTGCTCGTTTTACCCAGTATTGAGCTACGAAAGACCGAGTCAAAATAAGCATTAGCCCGGGCGGCAAAAAGATCATGATAGTCTTTAAACAGACTCGCGGCTTGCGGCCGCAGCCAACTTGCCGGTAACAGTTCTTCAGGCAGGTCCGGGTCCAGATACGGCAGCCTGCGGTATTCATGGATCAAGTTAAATCTTTCAACAAAGCATTCATTTGGTTCGATAACTTCCCCGTGTTCCAGTCTCTGCAGATATTTCTCATAGCGGGGTTTATATTCGTTAATAAAAGCGGCATAGCGGCGATGGATCTTGTCAAGGTCCCAACAACGGGCAACGATATCAGATGATCTGAGTAAAACCGTTGTGCCGTACATGAAAGGAATATAAGTAATCACGGGCATGAAGCCGTTTAGCTAAGGATTCAACCTCGGCGGTCATATCGTAAGGCGATATCCAGGTAGCTTCACTAAGGGCGCCGTACCCTAACCAACTTAATTCGACACGCAGCCTATCCCGAATCTCACGTAATTTTTCCGGTACGGAATAAGTGACGATACTCCAAGAACCATCCCAAGGCCCGCTTTTGCGCCGGAAGATACGTTCGGTTCCTTTGTTAAGCAATTCATAACCACTTTCGGTGAGGGAATAAAAACTCCCTTTACGAATTCGCCTGACTTTAATAAATCCAGCCTGGCACATGCGCGATACCGCCGACCTGACGGCTTGCCCGGACAACCCGAAATTACTAAGAATTTCAATCAGGCTGGCGATGCTGATTTCGCCACCGTGTTTCAAGAGGTAATCGCCGTATAAAGTTAATATTGCCGGACGTGAACGAAGTACTACCAATTACTCATCTCTTATGTCGGATTTACAACCAGGCGTATATATTCCGCTATACAAGACAATATCATTCAATAATAGGAGTGTCAATATTAATACGGATAGAAGATTGACAGATTTTACGAAAGTCTACTAAAGTGGCTATTGACTGGTGTCCGGTTTTCATAACGAGGTGATACAGATGGATAATCAACAACAAAAGCTGGGAAAGAATCACCGTGATATTGATGAAGGAATAATAAAGCAAAACATGGAAGATTTCCGGCTGTTGGCGATCAAACTGGGAGCTTCCGATGCCAAAATAATCCCTGCCAAGGTGATAACAGTCGATGAACGTGTTAGATTGAAATGCCTTATCCCGAGGTGCGGCCGGGCCGGAGAAACACCAAATTGCCCCCCAAATGTACCCGACCTGGACGTGATCCGCCGGGCTTTTGCCCTTTATACAACAGCGATCCTCTTTAAATGCGATGTCCGAATAGATGAGATTCAACCGGGGAAAGAAATGTCGGAAACCGGAAAAATGCAGTTGCTGCACTATCATAAAAAAGGGATCGAAATAGCAGCCGCACTGGAACGCCAGGCCTTTAAAGACGGCTATCATCTGGCGATGGGGCTGGGAGGCGGTTCATGTAAAGACTATCTATGTGAAGGGGCGCCCTGCCAGTATTTACAAAGTGGATCCTGCCGTTTTCCCCTGCAATCACGTCCTTCGATAGAGGCGATGGGGATCGATGCGACCAAGCTGATAAATGATGCCGGATGGGCATCGTATGCCCTACTGGATGATCTCAGTAAAGTACCGGGGGCAATTACGGTTGGCCTGGTGTTTGTTTACTAGTTTGACCGGTAGCCACCATGCCGGGCAGTAAAAACAGAGAACAACGGAATACCAGAAAAGGTACGAATTGACAAGGGTTATTAGCGAAGCAGTGCCCGGATAAATTCACCGAAATTCTCAGCGGCTTCGAGTTGGTTGGAGATACGCCGGAAATCACGCCCCGCTTCAAAATCACCCGCTTCTTCATAAATACGGCGGATACGCCGTACTAAATCTTTAGTTTTCAATTGAAGAAGTTCTTCAATTTGGGCAAGGGCGCGAGTTAATTCTTCTTTTCCGGCCTCCATACCGGCAATATCCGCAGTGCGGTGTTTATCACCGTCAGATGACCCACCGATATTTGCTTGTAGTAACGCCAGTTTTCCAGATAATTCCTTCTTTTCTGTTTCCAGCTGTACAATCCGGTTCTGCTGTTGTGATATTGTTTCCTGATATTGCTTCAGTTCTTTGATATCTTTATCTTTTTGGCGGCGTAACACTGTCCCGGTTTTTGTTTCAGCCGGCGAGTTTGTTTTAGTGTCATGGGAAGAAGAAAGCAGGCTCCTGATATCCTGGAGTACAGCCATGCCGGCGACATTTTTGTCCGGTTTTTTATTGGTCATGGGAGAGCAACTCCTTTGCCAAATCACGATATTCATTAGTGCCGGCGGAATTAGCGGCGTATAAACTAACCGGCAGTTCGTGTACCGGACCCTCGGCGAGTTTAGTGTGTCGATAAATAATGGTGGAGAACACCAAGTCACCGAACGTCTGCACCATACTTTGAGATATCTCCTGGCTTAATTTAGTACGCCGGTCATACATCGTACGGAGAACACCCTCAATCTTGAGCTTGGGATTAACATCTTCGCGAATCAGGTTGATTATTTGAAGCAAATGGTTAACTCCATATAGTGTCAAAGGTTCGCACTGTACGGGAATAAGAACACTGTCTGCTGCCGCCATAGCGTTGATGACTAACAAGCCTAAAGTCGGCGGACAATCGATGAAGATATAATCATAATCCGGTTTAGCGACGACCAATTTTTTATGTAAAGCTTTTTCACGGCCAATTTTGCCAACTAATTCAGATTCAGCCATAGATAAATCGACATTAGCCGGAACAACATGAAAATTGATCCTTTGCCGGGTAACAACAGTATCTTTTACGGTAACAGACGGATCAACTAATAAATGATGACTGGTTTTTGTTACTTCCAGAGGATTGATTCCCAGGCTAACCGTGCAAGAAGCCTGAGGGTCCAAATCAACGATCAGGACAGTTTTACCTAAATCGCAAAGACAAGCGGCCAAATTAATACAGGTAGTAGTTTTCCCCGTACCACCTTTATGCTGAGCGACGGCTATAATTTTACCCATAGTATTCTATTCCTTCGTCATGTTCTTGTATTCATATATGGCGATGTACATGCGATGTACATACGATGTCGATGTGCATAGAGTGTATATCGAATGACGCGTTAAATTCAACATCGACAAAAGAAAAAACAAGAGGGTAAATATAGAATCTTTGAGGGATACAAAAAGGGAAGTTGTCAGGGATCGAACCTGAGAAACAACTTCACAAACCCAGCAGCTAAGACACAGCTACAATATCGTTAAATACACGGGAAGCATTCTTAACTATCTCCATACCTTTCTCAGCCGGATTGTAATCTAAACCAGCTTCGCGAGCAGCCAATGAATTCAGTTTGTCCAGTAATTTGACCATCATCCGTAATTCTTTTTCGGAATAATCGGTCATAACCCGCTTGACCAGTTCGTTACCCTCTACGGCAGCCCTGGTTACGATATTTTTCCCTGCCGGAGTTAATTTTACATATACAAGGCGGCGGTCGGTTTTACTATATTCCCTTTTAACCAACGATTGTTTGACCATGCGGTCGACGATCGTACTGATACTATTTGGCTGGCGCTGTAACATACGGGCGAGTTCAACAACGGTAACGGTATTCGGGGAGGTGGCGACTACCATGAGTATCAGAAACTGTTGATAAGAGACACCGGCTTTCATACGGTAAGTATCTTCTTCAATCTTAGTTATCAAATCGTAAGCATAATGGAGTAGAGTCCACACCTGGTACTTTAGTAAATCCGGCGATAAATTATCAGTCATTGTAGAACTTATCCTTTTGTTATATTTCTTCTAAAATGTACAACGTGAAAAGACTTCATTTGTCAGGAAAACAAAAAAGGAGAAAAGGAACAGTTTCAGAATAAATAGAATACCAGTACCATCGGGCTATGGAAATAGGTCGTTAGTAGTGGTTAAATTGTTATAAAATGAATAGTCTATTAAGAAAGACTATAATTTCTGACGGGTGGAATAATATGTTGAAGTTAAAGTCTCGAATAAAAAAATATACCCGCCATTTTTTCAACGGCAATCAGAAAGGGCGTATCTCTAATAGAAGTAGTAATCTCTATTCTAGTTGCCGGTATCGTAGTAACCGGGTTTCTAACTGCTATCCGTAATGCATCTTATACATTAATATCCGTTGACGAAAAAGAGACGGCAAAAAACCTGGCTGAGAGTCAGATGGAATATGTAAAAAATCTAACTTTTGCCTACAGTTATACACCAGACACGATTCCTGCAGAATATACCGACTATGAGGTTACCATTGATACTACTGATAATATTACAGGACGGGATAATTATATTCAAAGAATCACGATTACTATTGACCATAGAGACAACGAGGTCATGAGATTAGTGGGGTATAAAGTAAAGTGATTATAAAACTATTCAATCATTCTAGCGTACGCCAGTCCGGAATGACCCTGATTGAGCTAGTACTAGTGATGGGAATCAGTTCGCTAATTATTAGCGGCGTTTCCGGAGTTATATATCAAATAATAATGAATAATGCACGTCATACTGCTCATATGGTTGCCATTAAGCAGGTGGAAAACGCGCTGCACTTTCTGGTCCGTGATATACAGATGGCTCAAACTATCCAGACCGACAGTCTACCAGGGAATGGAATACTCAAACTCACATGGACTGACTGGACCAACGCAGATTATGAAATTACTTATACATTGGCCGATCATGTGTTAGCACGCGAGTATTCGTCTGGAGAAACCACTAATATCAGCCGTTATATCGCTGACCTTGATGTAAATTATGTCGACAATGAAGTGATAGTAGATATAAGTGCCTCGGTGAATAACAGTACTTTTTCTGAAAATCGCGAGATCAAAATATTACCGCGTAACAGTTATTAGGGGTTTATATGAAAAATATTAGACATAATCTATCACCATGTTTCCGGGCAAATAAAGGTTATGCTTATGTCATTGTATTAATCCTGATGCTAGTCGGGAGTTTAATTATCACTCCCTTATTGACCTATATGGGTACGGGCATTAAGACAGGGACAATATATAAGCAGAAGACTGAAGAGTTATATGCTGCTGATGCGGGAATCGAAGACGGCGTATGGCAGGTCAGGTACGATAATGTCGAAACACTATTCACGGACCCGGTATATGACCGATATGATTACATTACAGATAATTGGACATATTCACTGCCCGAAACCGTGAACAACTATGATGTTGATGTTTCGATTAAGAATGTCTGGATACCCAGTAATATCGCAATCCCAGATCAAACTGAGGCAAGGACGATAATCGAAACAGGCAAATTAATCGTAACAGGGCGAGTATCAGGGTCAACCAATTATGAGATAAAAATCGTATTTTATCCGGAAGATGAAAACGAAGCTGCTAACTTAATGTTAACAACATTGGGGGTATGGCTGCCCGCTGGTTTTAGTTATGTAGACGATTCATGCAATATAGAGGAAAACAATACTAAGACTTACTACTGTGATAATGTAACAATCAAGCATGCCGGGGGATCTGCTATAACCTGGACCTTCCCAGACGATACTTACTACTCGGGTTATACAGGAACCCCAACTAAGGATGCTCTACCCGGTGTAGTCACTTCGGATTTTCCGATGGAATGCACGATTGATTTTCAATTCAGCTCAGAGACACCCGGCCGACTGCCCACTGCCGTAGCATGGGTAACGACAGAAGGTGTCGGTGATATCCCCTATGCCTGGGATGCCGATACCAATATATGTCAGATACACTCCGTGGCAGGAGAGACCCAAGTCGAAAAGTACATCTCAAAGAACGACATACGCCAACTGAGTGCAGCTATTCCCGGCGATTATAAAGCGATCGGCAACAGCTTAATGTACAGGAGTGGAATATATCCTAAATCTAGAAATGTCCTTCTTTCGGAGAGTTCAACATCAGTAGCTGATATTCCCGAAGATGCCCAGGTGGAGCTGGCATATTTGTATTGGTCCGGGTGGTATTACAACTCAACAACAATATTCTCAGATGACTGTTCGGATTTAACTGCCCCTTCGACAGATTGGTCACCAGGAGGGCAGACCAGAGTACCAACAGGGACTGGCAGCAGTGCAGGAACTTGGAGTAGAAGCAGTGGTTCCTCATCCTATTATACATATGTAGATGAAACTACTCCGGATACAAGCAGCTATATCACGGGAACAACGGATTCGGGAGGATATCAATTATTCACATTCCCGGCTTTTACAGCACCAACTGGTACGACTATAACAAATTTCACTATACACATTAACGCAAGAGATTCAAGTGGTGGAGATAACAATATAGTTGCATATATCAGGGTTAATGGTACAGATTACCCTCATCCTACACCTGTTAATCCAACAACTAGTTGGGCTACATATAGTTTTACCTTTGCCACTAACCCAGCAACGGGAAACCCATGGACTGTCCAAGAGATTAACACGGGGTTACAACGATTTGGTGTATATAGTAACGACTTTAACCCTGACATCCGAGTTTCGATGGTCTATGCTGCTATTAACTGGGATGGTACCAGTCAGATGGTCAGTTGTATCAGACAGGTTTGAGGGACGAGGTTCGCTTACCGCGAGTGAGGCAGAAAAGACACTGACCATGGTTAGCACTATCGACCTGTCCGCATACGAAGGATCTAATCTAGTATTAACATGGAATCAGACGGAAAGTGGTACTCTTGAATCGAATGACACACTTTTCTACGCCATCTCTACCGGTGGGGGCTGGAGCCCTTATTTCGAAGCTTTCAAAGACGATAGTCCTAAGAACTTATTTACATATTACATACCCGACAACTTCAAAAAGGCCAATTTTAAAGTACGTTTCTACTTTAATTTCAACGCCGATGACGAATATGTTCAAGTAGATAATATCAGAATAACGGAACTTCCCGCTGATAAATCCATCGTATTCAAGATAGACGATGATCAAGTGTACTTCGACGGCACGAATCCAACTCAAAGTATAGGTCCGCTGACGATTGATACTGGAAATTTCGAAGACGACCGGGTACAAGCCAGACTTAATGATAGTGAAGGCGGTACTTCCTGGTTTGGATACTTTTACTCCTGTAAAAAAGATGTAACCGAGATACTTAAGGCATTTTGTGACGAAGAAGCGGATGGGAACAGGCCGGGTAATGGTAAATATACCGTCGGCAATGTCGGGGCTGATGCGGCAACAGCGAGTAACTGGGAAAGTTCATATGCCGGCTGGTCTTTGATCATAATCTACTCCAGTCCGGAGACTAATGGCCATCAACTATATTTATTTGACAACATGATGACAAGTATCGACGACTCGAATGTCAATTGGGATGGCGATCCTGACAACACTCCGGGAGGTACTATCTCCGGATTTCTTGTGCCAAATCCCGTTGTAGGTGAGACGATTGCCGCCAAATTAACAGCATTTATCGGAGAGGGAGACGATTGGTACGAAGGGGATTACCTTCAATTTAACGGGACAACGCTTTCAGACGGTACTCCCGGCAGTACAAGTGATGTTTGGAATGCTCTCTCCATTGGAATGAGTGCTGAAGGTGTTGATGTCGATACATTCTATGTTCCCTGGGGCAACCCAATTAGTTCCGGTTTACTAAAACCAGGCGATACACAAGCACAGATTGACTTATGGACGACGGAAGATACCTGGCAGTTTATATACATGATCTTATCCTTCCGCAGCAGTACCGCAACCGGAGGAGGTTTGGGGTACTTTATTCAACAATAACAAGGAACATTATCCGTAATTAAAGTCATAAGTCCCAAAACAAAATCAAATATTATCAATATGCAAACTGAAATAACTAAAACGCTATTAACCACGAGTGAAGCGGCGACACTACTCGGGGTACACCGGAATACCGTCTGCCGCTTAAACGACAGGGGTGTATTGAAAGCATACCGGCTAGGCGACCGGGGCGACCGGCGGTTTTTCCAGGAAGAAGTGGCATCGCTACTTAAACGTATGACGGAAGCTAAAGCCAAGAAGAAATACCATCAATTAACGGAAGGCCATTCTTTTGTTGATAATGCCGAGGCGACTCAGGAAAATATGTAATCAAGGACAATAAAACAAATGAGCCACATTAACGAAAATCCCAACCTTGAACATATGACTCTGCGGACATTCCGCGAGGCCATGAAGAAACTCGATGACCGGCAGTTGGTGTCCCTGGTGCAGCAACTGGTTGATGAGCGGGATTCATTGCTTAAGCGGCAGGAACACCTGGTATCCCTGAGCAAACTATGGGAAAAGACCATTGCCGAGGCGGAAATAATTGCGGAACAGCTAAAAGATGAAGCCCGGATACAAGCGGAAGAAGATAAAAACAGGATCACAAACGAAGCCCGGTGCGCAGCCGAAAAGCAACTGAACGAGCATATTTCAAAATCAACTAATCCGACCCAGGAAGGTATCCAGTCCGTCAAACAAAAGTGGCAGCAGGAGTTTTCGGCAATTGAAGAAAACAGTATCAAGACATTAGAATCCCGGCTTGCCGAAACGGCACTACAAATATCCGAAACATGTACATCCCAAATCGACGTTTTAAAGAAACAATCTGCGGTATTCCGGAAAGAACTGGAACAAAAATTTACCGAATTGGAGAACCATAATTTACCGCCATCCACAAATCCGGCTAATTCACCAGGACAACAAGCTAAGTATGAGGATAAATCCATTAATCGTAATACCGGTAACAATATTGGGCTTGCCTCAATCAAGCAACCGGATAATGAACAAACCGATATCCGGGAACAACGCATCATCGAAATCCTGCCCCCGAGAGATAAAGAACGCATCGATAAAGTACGCAACCATCTCAATTTTTACGAAGAAGTCCTGCAAACCGAAATACAACACCTGGTAGACCGGACTTTCATCGTGGTCGAGCTTGTAAGGGCGACCGACCTGGTCCAGATCATGTCAGACTGGCCGGAAATAGAACATGTTCAGGAAGTAGTATTTGAGAATCAAAAGCGGATACAGATAAGCCTGGGGGTAGAAAGAGAACTGGCACAAGAAAAAGACCGTATTTCTTCAAAATTCAGCCGGATCACCCAACATATCAAGCCAAGATAGACAAAATTAAGACATAAAAAAAGGCGGGCCATTTCTTAAATTCTTGAGATGACCCGCCTTTTTAGTTATGGAAACCGTGAAACAAGTATCAGTATGAAAATACCATTACTTCGGAGCCCATAAAATCATCCGGGGTTTGGTCATTTTCTGTGTCAATTCTTCGATCTTGCCATATTGCAGACAAGCTGCCAGACAAGTCTGAACACAGGCCGGTTGCTGCCCTTTTTTAGTCCGTGAAGCACAAAGCACGCACAATTCAGTCAGAACCGGTAGAAACATCAGGTAGTGTTTATCATTGGGAAGATTTTGTACTATTTCCTGCACCCGGACGCCACCCATCCCTGCCGGCCAATTATGTTCCTGAGCACAAGCAACCTGGCAGGCATAGCAGCCGGTACAATATTCATAATCTATCAGTAAGCCATATTCCGGTTTTTTCGCCATTTTACTATTCCTCCTGCCTTCCGATGCCAACACTGACCTGGTTTTTCCTTACAATCGCTTATGCCTTATATACCCGGCACAGTAGATGTTTGGTGGGGGTACCAAGGCCATCTTTACCCTGGGCACCCATCGGCATCAGGTAATTAATGTTCGATTCCAGTTGTTTGTCCAGGGACGGCTTTTCACCTTCTTTCGGCGGGAACCACCAACCATGAGCCGCCATGACCATCCAACGCGGCACGATCGGGGTAACTTTGGCTTTCAGTTTACACTTTCCCTGCCAATTTTCCACCCAGACCCATTCCCCGTTGCCGATATCCAGTGAAGCCGCCGTATCCGGATGTATCTCCAGAACCGGATCGGGATCGGCATCCCGCAACCACGGGATATTCCGGTGTTCGGATAAAAAGAAGACGGGAGAACGCCGCCCGGTAGAGAGTATCAGGGGATATTCTTTTGCCAAATCGGGACGGCTGATAGGAGTAAAGGGCGGTTCTTCATAATGCGGGAATGCTTCAAGCTGCCATTTCTCACGCAGGGTCGAATAGAGCTCCACTTTACCGGAGTTTGTCGTAAAACCGGGTTTCTTATCCGGCCGCAAGAGGCCTCTTTCGAAGCGGTGATAAGGAGCACTGGGGTCGCCATCGGGTGGTATCACCCAGCCTTTTTCCTGTAGTTGTTCGAACGTCAATCCGGAAGGTTTCAGGATGTCGTCGAACAACTCGTGGATGGTCTGCCAGCGGAAATTCTTGTCGAACCGCTTCGCCAGTTCGAAGTTAATCTCGATATCCGACTTACATTCGTCAACAGTCATGATTTTATTGATGCTCTGTAAAGGCACCCACCAGCTGCGCATGCTTTCTTTTTCGAGGAAGGTAGCGGCGGGGAGGACGACATCCGACAATTGGGCGGTCGGCGTCATGAACAGGTCCACGGTGACGATGAAATCAAGCTTGCTCAGGGCATTGATCCATTGTTTAGTATCGTAGCCGATGCCGCCGATAAGGTTGCAGCACTGGAACCACATGCCTTTGACGGGATATGGTTTGCCGGTGTTAATAGCCTCCAGGGTCCGGTCGGTCTGACTCCGCCAAACAAACTGGTTGAACGGGCCGTATTCCTGAGAGCCGATCCGCTTTTCATCGATCTCTTTGGAAGCCAGTTTGATAACACCCTTGGCCCCGGGAAGGGCATAAGCCACAGCATTAAAAGCATAACGGGCAATAACATTGCCGCCGGGGGTATCCAGGTTGCCGGTAAGAGCCATCAGGTCGATGATGGCGGTGGCGGTGGGGGTGATGGCGGGGGTGGAATCGATCGCCAGGCCCCACTGGATAGTCGCCGGTTTGCTTTTCGCATACAGACGGGCGGCTTCAATGATATCTTCTTCCTTTAACCAGGTAATCTTCGCCACTTTATCAACAGGGTATTCAGCGGCATTCCGGCAGAACTGGCCCCATACCGTAGTGACGGAAATTTCTTTGCCATCAGCCAAATGAACCTGGAACTCACCATCAAGAGCCGGTTTAACACCAGGAGTACTAAAGGCCGCTTCTTTAGGATCCCAAATGGCAGGAGCCGATTTATTGGCATCCCAGACGACGAAATTATCCGGAGAGCCTTTGATATTCAGATCACTCTCACGCAATAACTTAAAATTATCTTTGCGGATCAAATGCGGAGCATTCGTCCATTTTTCGACAAAAGTTTTATCGTAGAGGTTTTCTTTGATGATGATGTTAAGGAAAGCCATGGCAAGGGCGCCGTCGGTGCCCGGACGAAGCTGCAGCCATTTACTGGAGCGGGAAGCGAACCAGGTCAGGCGCGGGTCGATGGTGATTATCCTGGTGCCTTTTTTCATCAGGTCGATGATCCAATGGCCGAAGATGTTATCGGGACAAGAGGCAGCGATATTATAGCCCCAGATAACGATGCATTCCGGGGTCTTGTATTTAGGATCGTTATGGCCTTGAGGCAGCCACTGGCCGCCGTCGAACATACAATATTCACCGGTAACAATCTCCGAGGCAACGATTCGCGGGGTATAACAGCCGTTGCCGCTCATAATGAAGCTGACATTGGGGCTGCCGAAGGCATAAGCCAACATACAGATCCAGGCACCGATATCACGGCCGGTACCCATAGCAAAAACAACACTTTCGGCACTATATTTTTCGCGGATATCACCAAATTTTTGTTCAATGAGGTCAAAGGCTTCATCCCAGGAAATTTCCTGCCACTTGTTTTCACCACGTTCGCCGACTCTTTTTAAAGGATGGCGCAAACGTTTGGGATTATAGGCATACTGCGTCATGGCCAGGCACCGGGAACACAACCGTCCCCGGTTCATCGGATGGTCGGGGTCACCTTCGATCTTAACCAGCTTACCGTCTTTGATATAAGCCAGTACACCGCAACCGCCGTGGCAGCCGGGGCCTGCCGACCAGGTAGTAGTCTTGTAAACCTTTGTCTCATCCTTCATATTTCGACTCCGTATTTAGAAAATGCCGGCTAAAACAAAAGAGCCCCTTTTGAGGGGCTCTTTATATCTTCAATTATTCGTTATCAGGTTCGAAGTATATTCAGCCCCCCGGCGGAAGCCGGATAATAGTAGTAATAGTCGTAATAATAGGCGTTAATATACTTCACCACTACGCACAGCATAACATGATAAAAAAGGACATGTCAATATCATTCAAGAATATCAGTATCTAGGCTCTAGATGCACTAATGGTTCTATTGTTTTTATAATACATCCGATATGTATATCCTAACATCGATAACTACAGGAATTAGTTATAGCTGTGTTTACCATACGGCTGTATTAGTTTTTATTAGTCCGGATGTGCAGGTTTATCTTCAAACACCTTCTTTACCAGATTCAGTATGCTCTCCTCGTAATGGGCATGATCTACCACTTTTTTACTTAGCTCGTTGACGCTCTCGATCAACTCAAGTCTCTTGGTTTGCAACTCGTCAGGACTCAATTTTTCGAGGTTGGTCAGGCTTGTCTTTACCTTTTCGATCTGCCCGAATACTTTCTTATGATCGTGCAGGATATCTTTCAAAAGGAGTTCTCCGAATACCAGCGGGAGAACTTTCTCTTCATATTCAAAGTGCTTCTGTAAGCCTTCTCCCAGGATATTGATTGTTTTAAGCAACTGGTCCCGCTTCTCCAGCAGGTGGGATACTGAGAACGCACTTTGCGCGGTCTGGTACGCTGCTACCTGTACCCCGAAAACCGCATCCACATCATTCATTTTGTCACCGGTAGTTTTGATATTCTCAGTGATCTTAAAGTGTTGTGTAAGTACGCTTTTAATGACTTCCAAGGCATCCGGCATGTTTTCCCTCCTCAAACGTTCTCAAACAATTAAAGTACTATTTAACAAGGTCGAAACGGTCCAGGTTCATCACCTTGTTCCAGGCAGCGATAAAGTCATGGATAAATTTAGCTTGTGCATCCGAACTCCCATAGACTTCGGCGAGAGCCCGGAGTTGGGAGTGGGAACCAAAGATCAAATCTACACGCGTTCCAGTCCACTTTAATTCACCGGTGGTACGGTCGCGGCCTTCAAATATGTCTCCAACTTCCGAGGCAGGTTTCCAGATAGTAGCCATATCAAGCAGGTTAACAAAGAAGTCGTTGGTCAGAGTCCCCGGCCGTTTAGTGAAGACACCGTGTGTTGACTTTTTGAAGTTGGCATCAAGGACACGCATGCCACCGATAAGAACGGTCATTTCAGGTGCGGTCAGGGTCAGCAATTGAGCTTTGTCAACTAATAATTCCTCGGCCGATACAGCATACCGGGATTTCAGGTAGTTACGGAAACCATCAGCGACGGGTTCCAGCACGGTAAAGGAGGCCGCATCGGTCTGTTCCCAGGAAGCGTCCATACGTCCCGGTGTAAAGGAGACCGTTACCTCATAGCCGGCATTTTTCGCGGCTTGTTCGACAGCAGCACACCCGGCGAGGACAATAAGGTCGGCGAGTGACACTTTTTTACCGCCGGATTGATGATTGTTAAATTCGCTTTGAATACTTTCAAGTATCTTCAGTACTTTATTCAGCTGGTCCGGTTGGTTGACTTCCCAATCTTTCTGCGGGGACAGGCGGATACGAGCCCCATTAGCCCCACCGCGTTTATCGGAGCCGCGAAAGGTAGAAGCGGACGCCCAGGCGGTCGAAACCAATTCCGGGATAGTGAGTTCTGAAGCTAATATCTTATCCTTGAGTGAAGCGATGTCCGTTTCATCGATCAATATATGATTCACGGCAGGTATCGGATCTTGCCAGATCAGGTCTTCAGCGGGTACTTCCGGGCCGAGATAACGCGTACGGGGGCCCATATCGCGGTGTGTCAGTTTGAACCATGCTCGTGCAAAGGCATCGGCGAACTGGTCCGGATTTTCCATAAAGCGCCGGGAAATCTTTTCATAAGCCGGATCAAAACGTAACGAGAGGTCGGTAGTCAGCATGGTGGGAGGATGACGTTTGGATGGGTTATGGGCATCCGGAATGGTTGCCCCGGCACCTTTAGCCACCCACTGATTCGCGCCAGCCGGACTCTTAGTCAGTTCCCATTCGTAACCGAATAGGTTCCAGAAAAAATTGACGCTCCATTTCGTGGGTGTGGTAGTCCAGGTGACTTCCAGTCCGCTGGTAATGGCATCGCCGGCTTTACCGGTGCCATAGCTAGACTTCCAACCAAGGCCTTGTTCTTCGATAGGGGCAGCTTCCGGTTCGGGTCCGACATGAGAAGCCGGGCCGGCACCATGGGTCTTGCCGAAAGAATGCCCGCCAGCAATGAGGGCAACTGTTTCCTCATCATTCATGGCCATACGAGCGAAGGTCTCACGGATATCCTTAGCAGCGGCAAGCGGGTCCGGATTACCGTTCGGGCCTTCCGGATTGACATAGATCAAGCCCATCTGTACGGCAGCAAGCGGGTTTTCGAGATTCCGGTTGCCGGAGTAGCGTTTGTCATCCAGCCATTTATTCTCAGAACCCCAATAGACATCTTCTTCCGGTTCCCAGACATCCTCGCGGCCGCCTCCAAAACCAAAAGTCTTGAATCCCATCGATTCCAGAGCAACGTTCCCGGCGAGGACCATCAAATCAGCCCAGGAAATCTTACGGCCGTACTTCTGCTTCACCGGCCAGAGGAGCCGGCGCGCTTTATCAAGGTTAGCATTATCCGGCCAGCTATTGAGGGGCGCAAAACGCTGCTGACCGGCCCCCGCCCCGCCGCGCCCATCGCCCATACGGTAGGTACCGGCGCTATGCCAGGCCATGCGAATGAAGAGAGGCCCGTAATGGCCGAAGTCCGCCGGCCACCAGTCCTGTGACCTCACCATTAAATCACGAAGGTCCTTTTTCACTGCTGCCAAATCCAGGCTCCGGAACTCTTTAGCATAATTGAATTCCTTTCCCATGGGATCGGGCTTGGAGGAATGCTGGTGGAGTATTTTGAGGTTCAACTGATTCGGCCACCAGTCCCGGTTCGAAGTAGCTTTGACAGTTTTAGGATTGTGAGTTATGCCCGCTTCCGAGCTCTTGTTTTCTTCATTCATTAAGGCTGCTCCTTCTTCACAATTTTTTCAGAATAATGAACCACATACTGAGTAAGATACCGGTTAGGACAACCTCGAACAGGAAAACCAGATTATCGATAATTTCTATAGCGCGTGAATGATACAAATAATATTATACAAAATTATTCTAGTAAGTGACTAAGGTTACACTATTTTTTATTTGTTGTAACATAGAGGTAAAACAAGAATACCGAGAATATCATCTACTGTCCTGAATATGAAGTTCGTTACAAAAATACTTACGCTTGAATGAAGCTCATTTAACTTCAGACTGTTGTAATTGTCTATCAACTCAGGACACTACAGACTATACTGATAAAAGTTATAATCTAATTTACCAGCGGGGAAAATACTAATATTTACTTTCACCAGCGTAAATGGGGGGTGTGTCATGCCGTTAGATCTCAACTTTCTAGCCGGGGGAGAGGCCGGGCAGGGCATCCAATCGGTAGGGCTGATTTTTGCCCGAACGATGGTTTATGGTGGTTATCAGATATTCGCCGACCAGGACTATGAGAGCAGAATTCGGGGAGGGCATAACTTTTTCAGAATAAGAGTCAATGAAAACGAAATATCAGCACTTGCGGAAGAATTAGATGTCATCATTGCCCTTAACCGGGAGACGATCGATTTGCACCAAGATGAGCTTAAACCAGGCGGTATCATCATCCATGATAGAGAACTGACAAATTATTCAAGCAATAGTACCAATAGTTTGGATGTGCCCTTGAACCGGATGGCGATGGAAGCAGCCGGCAATAAACTAATGACAAATACGGTGGCGGTAGGAGCGGCCGTAGGATTAACCCAAATGGATTTCTCACTCATCGAAAAAGTGTTAAAGAAGGAGTTTTCATCAACCGGCAGCGAAATCCTGTCAAATAACATCAAGGCTGCCCGCGCAGGGTATGATTTTGTCCGCCGAAGTAATCGCCGGCTGAACCTGGCACCAATCAATAATCCGGTATCACGGATGCTGGTAAATGGGAATGAATCACTATCGGTTGGTGCATTAGCCGGCGGCTGTAAGTTTGTTGCCGGGTATCCAATGACCCCATCTTCATCCATTCTCGAGTATATCGCCAGGAAAAGTAAGCAATATGACGTAGTTATGGTACATGTGGAAGACGAGATTGCGGCGATCAATATGGTGGTGGGTGCCGGGTACAGCGGAGTTCGCGCCATGGTGGCAACATCCGGCGGCGGATTCGCCTTAATGGTAGAAGGACTCGCACTAGCCGGAATGACGGAGACACCGGTAGTAATCGTATTGGGACAGCGGCCGGGGCCGGCGACGGGCTTACCTACACGTACCGAACAAGGTGAGTTGTGGTTTGCCTTGCATGCCGGACATGGTGAATTCCCCAGGGCTGTACTTGCACCGGCCACTATTGAAGAAACTTTTCTACTCACGGTAAAAGCATTCAACCTGGCGGAAAAGTACCAAATCCCGGTAATCATGCTAACCGACCATCACCTGGCTTCCTCATATACTACGGCAACCAAATTTGACCTAACTAAAGTAAGAATAGAACGCGGCAACCTGATCACGGATAGAGAAATCGTTGATATCAGTGAATACAAGCGGCATCAAATCACCGATTCCGGAATTTCCCCGCGGGCATTACCGGGACAGGGGATGGCATTAGTCGTCACTGATTCGGACGAACATGATGAAGCAGGCCACTTAATCGAGGATGCCGGGACGCGAATCCGGCTTAATGAAAAACGGCTCCGTAAAGTTAACGGACTAAAAACCGATATTTCCGCTCCCCGGTTTGATAAAGTACCCAAGGCAAAACTGAATCTTATCGGCTGGGGCAGTACCTACGGGGCAATACATGAAGCGGTGTCAATATTACATGGTCAGGGAATCGCCGCAAATCACCTGCATTTCAGTGAGATCTGGCCTTTCCCGGTTGATGCCGTTACTCATGCCCTGAATGATGATGAAGCCAGGAGCATCGTGATCGAAAGTAATGCGACTTCACAGATGGCAGAGTTAATTCGCCGTGAGACGGGGATAAAAGTAAGTGACAGTATCCTGCGATACGACGGACGGCCGATATCGCCGAAATATATCATCGACCACCTCAAAAAGGGGGTAATATAGAGATGGTAACTTTACAGGACTACTCTCCAGCGATGCCGACCGCATGGTGCCCCGGTTGCGGTAATTTCAGTATTTTACAAGCTTTCCGTAAAGCGCTGGTGGCATTAAACCTGGAACCCCACCAGATATTGATGGTATCCGGTATCGGCCAAGCACCCAAATTACCCCACTATACACGCGGCAACGTATTTAACGGACTGCACGGCAGGGCAATACCAGCAGCCACGGGGGCCAAAATAGCTAATACGGAACTTACCGTGATCGTTATCGACGGCGACGGAGGAGCTTACGGCGAGGGGCTGAACCATACTTTAGCGGCGATGCGGCGTAATGTGAATTTGACTTACTTTGTGCATAACAACCAGGTATATGGATTAACAAAAGGCCAGGCATCACCCACGAGCGACGTGGGATTTGTTACGAATACCACACCATTTGGAGCCATCCAACCGTTAAACCCGCTAACACTAGCATTGGCATCGGATATCAGTTTCCTGGCACGCGGTTTTGCCGGAGATATCGAGCATCTTACCAAAATAATGCAAATGGCAATCAAGCACCAGGGTTTTGCGATGGTTGACATCCTGCAACCATGCGTCTCTTTCAACCGGAAAAACACTTTCCAATGGTACCGTGAACGTGTTTACAGGTTGGATGAGGATAAAGAATATGATCCAAGTAATAAAATGATGGCTATAGTTAAAGCTCAAGAATGGGGGGACCGGATTCCGATCGGACTTATATATAACCAGGAAAGGCCAGTTTTTGAAAAACTACTCCCGGCGTTAAAAAAGGAACCGTTAGTCCGGCAAAAAATCGACCCGATACAATTTGAAGCAGCTGTGGAGGAGTTTATTTAGTATCCAATACAATTTCATACATCCGACAGAGTAAGAGTTTTCTCATTTTCTGGAAAAAGACGGCACCAGAAATACTGAATATTTACCGACCGTAGTAATTTTTGAGGTAACACTGCCCAAAGCCCAGGCCTCGATGCCGTGATGGCCATGACTGGTCATGGCGATAAGGGTACAACCGGTCTCACTGCAAAAATTAAGAATCTCTGCTGCAGCTTCACCGGCCTTAACTTCACAATGTACACTGGATAAATTGGAAGCGATGCCGGAACTAACATCCTTAAGATATTCTTTTAAGGCAACTTTCGTTGACATTATGTCATGTTCAGGAAACCTGACATAGTTAAGGCCTCCGATAGTCCGAACATGCTTACCGGCTTCCAGTACACGAACAGGGAATACCTCACAAGGAATTCTATCAGCTAATTCCTTTAGATAGGGTAAAATTGCATGGCTCTTGTCCGAACCATCCAGGGGAACGACAATCCGGTTAAACAACTGAACGGTATCCGGTTTTTCTTTAGCTTTGACAACAATAAGAGGTATCCCGGCTTTACTAAAGATTTTGTCGACGGTACTCCCCATCGGCCACGGGGTGATACCGGAACGGCCATGGGAAGACATGACAATAAGGTCGATATTATTCGTTTCGACATAACGCAAGATCTGTTCGGACGGACGGCCGAACAAGGCCTCGGATTCCATAGTAGCCGCGGGATGGGCAAGGCGTCCCTTTAGTTTTTTTGCAGTTTCATACAAATACAACCGGCAAGCCTGGCCTTCTTCTTCGTTACCCGGATCGCAGACACCGGTAATGATCACCTGAGACCCGAAAGCGCTTGCCAACTCAATCACAGATGGAAAGACCTGTTCCGCAAGATCTGAGCCATCAAGGGGGATAAGTATCCGGTTGAACATCTGATAATCCTCCCCAGGTAGATACCGCTAAATACCAGCCGAAATCAGTATTTCAGAAATAATAACAAGTTACACAGACCGATAACCAGAATCATGGCAGGAAAACAATATTTGAGATATTTACCCCAGGATACCGGATACCCTTCCTTCTCAGCAATAGCGGTACCAACTACATTTGCCGACGCACCGATGGGAGTACCATTACCGCCGATATCAGTACCTAAAGCCAGTGCCCAAGCTAGATGATGCAAATCAAGTCCCAAAGTCAGTGAGAGTTGGCTGATTACCGGGACCATGGTGGCGGCGAACGGGATATTATCGACGACGGCTGAAGCAATAGCTGAAAACCACAAGATAATACTGATAACAACGATCAGATTTCCGCCGGAGAGATGGCCGATATAACCAGCCAGCAGCGAAAGGACACCCGTCTCTTCAAGTCCGCCGACACAGATAAAAAGGCCGATAAAGAAAAGCATGGTACGCCAATCTATCTTCTTGACAATGGAAAAAGCCTCTTTATGAGCAACCAATAAAGTCAAGACAGCAGAAATAATACCGATCAAAGCAACGGAGATACCAGTCATGGCATGGGTGATCAGTAAAACAACCGTGACAACCAGGATTCCGGAATGCAACAGGAACATCCTTGAATCGGTGATGGCTGCTGCCGGCTGCGGATATACAATCTGGGGGATGTTTTCAACACCAGGCTGACGGGTAGATAACTGTTTACGGAAGACAATTAGAAAATATACAAGAGCAAGGAACAAACCAAGTAACGCAATCCAGCCTAAATTTTGCACAAAATCAATAAAAGTAAATCCAAGAGAAGTTCCGATGATGATGTTAGGGGGATCCCCGGACATAGTAGCACTACCACCGATATTAGAGGAGAATATTTCCGCAATAATCAGGGGGACCGGATCGATCCGCAGCAGACGGGCAATTTCAATAGTGACAGTAGCAAGAAAGAGCATGACTGTGATGCTATCGATGAACATGGAGAGGAAACCGGAAAGCAGCATAAAGGTAATAAAAATAGAAATTACCTTGTAATTTACGATTTTGGCGAGAAAGAGGCACATCCAACGGAAGAAACCGACGATAGCCAGACCCTCTACCATAATCATCATGCCGATGATGAAGAAAATGGTTTGCCAATTAATACCGTGGGACTCAAGATGTGCTTGCCCGGGAATCCAGAATTTGACACCGGTGATTTCCGACAGGTTCAGAACACTAACAACCGCCTGGGAATCACGAAAAATAAAGAACAAAACAAGGATAGTTAATCCCGCGCCAATTATCGCAGGCAGGTAACGATGGACCTTGCCCATCGTGATAACGACGAACATGACCACAAAAATAATAATAATGAGAATTCTGCTGAGTGTGTCCATTTTTAATCCTGGCGATGGAAATATTTACCTGATTTCGGTGACGGTCCCGGCCTGGTTGATAAACAAGGCAGTAATACCCGTAGAATCCTTGGCTAAAGCCGGCAACCGGTCCCATAAGCGGCGGAACGGCCTGATATCAGGAAAGGCGACACTATATTTATTAGCGGGGTCATCCATCCTCTGTAGGATTTCACCCAGTACAGAAACAAAAGAGATGACAATCCCATCTCTAGGCGGCTGAAACAAATTCGCTCTGATCATCCAGTGTGCAACATCACGTTTAGCTTTAATATCAATACCGCGGTTGGGTACCATAAAAACATCAATTTCCCAACCACGGGAAACCAGGAAATTTTCCAGTATTTGTTTGATCAACTTATCTGAAAGAAAAGAGGGTTCAATCACTATCTGTCTGGACATGATATCCTCCAGTTTTTCAGTACGGGAGCTCAGGTGGGGGCAGTTGACCTGCCCCCACCACAACACGGTGAATATTTTCTAATTTAAGCTCAGGTTTATTTCCGGGCACTATTAATAACCGGAACTAATTCTACGGGCTCCTCGGCAGGATATGCTTCGATACCATGTTCCGGAATATCCAGGCCCTGGAGTTCTTCTTTCCGGCTGGCGCGCAAGCCAATTGTTTTCTTCAGAATAAAGAAGGTAAGAAACATGGTCGGAGCCACCCAGGCGATAAGAGTGCCGATATTTACCAATTGCAGAACCAATTGACCGGCATGTCCGGTGATCAACCCCTGAACACCCTGATAAGTACCGTCGGCAAAGATACCCACGGTCAACAACCCATATAAACCGCCGCCAAAGTGAACCGGGACGGCACCGACAGCATCGTCAACTTTCAGTACTTTTTCCACCAGGTAACTGACGAACATCATCACAGGAACTGCCGTACCACCGATGACCACAGCAGCCCAGGGAGCGATATAAGCACATGGTGCGGTCACGGCAACCAGGCCAACAAGGCTGCCATTACATCCCATGATAATATCCATTTTGCCCGTTTTAACAAATGTCCAGTAGAGAGCCACCACGGCACCGGTCACCCCGGCCAAAAACGTATTTACGGCGATGGCAGATATCCGTAAATCGGTTGCGGCTAGAGTACTACCGGGATTGAAGCCGAACCAACCAAAGAAAAGGATAAAAGTACCGATGACGACAAACGGCAAGTTATGTCCTCTAATGTTATTTGGGGTACCGTCTTTATTGAATTTACCGATCCTCGGCCCGACCATGGCGGCACCAATGAAGGCAGAGAGACCACCAACCATATGGACTACACCGGAACCGGCAAAGTCCCGCACACCAGTGGCTCCCAAAACAGATATAGTGCTGAGCCAACCGCCGCCCCAAATCCATTTACCAAAAATCGGATATACTACGGCACCAAGAACAAAGGCATAAGCCAGGTAGGCGGTTATCTTCATCCTTTCTGCCACAGCTCCAGCAACGATAGTACAAGCCGTAGCCATGAAGCACATCTGGAAGAACCACATCATCATGGTAGAAACATCATAACTGGTACCGCTAAGAAAGAATCCGGAATAACCTATAAACGAAGTACCCTGGTCCAGTCCCGGGAAAAATTTCGAACCTCCGAACATGAACGCAAAACCGAAAGCCCAGAAACCAATTGACGAAATACAAAAGTCCATGAAGCTCTTGGTCCAGTAGTTAACCTGGTTTTTAGAACGAATCAAACCGGCGCCGAGAAGCGCAAACCCCAGTTGCATAAACCAAACCAGGAAACCGGTTATCAGTGTCCAGGCCATATTTACTGACATATTCGGATTGCCGGCTAAAGTATCAGGTCCTGTTGGATCAGCGGCAAAGGCAATATGTGGAGCGATACCGAAGGTCCCAAAGAACAGGACTACCATAACAGCTATTACCAGCCCCCTCCGAATCCAGGCATCCTTACGGGAAGAACCGTTATTCAGCCAAATGGAAATCCGGGTAATAAACGGGAGCACATGAGTTTTCATTGACGATACTCCTCTCTATCGGATAAACATACTCAATTAAATAATCTGAGACCGGATAATTAATAACAGGATTATTCTTCTTCTTCCTGCGAGACACGATGTTTTTTGATACGGCTTGGAATAATAACCCACATAGCAAACAAAGCGACGAAGGCGACTCCAGCTAAAATACCAGTTAACATCAGAATTTACCTCCACATAATTTTTAATATAGAGATATTCTATGAGGGGGATATTTCATAATTATGTCGAATATGTTAATTTCATATTACGAAAGGCGTTTTCGATATATCGAAATACAAATGGATAGTAGATCCTCTGTGGAATTGATTACGGGAGGATTAAAACAATGGAAAATGGCGGAAATAGTGACCAGCAAGGCTTATTGAAATACTGAGGATTTACTACTAACTAGATATTGGCGATTGATAACTGATGACTCGCCGCAATACTATATTCGGAAACCAGGGTCTGTATGAGATTTTTTACTGTGGTTAGTTTATTGATCCGGTAAGCATTCGCCCCGGCAAAAGCAAACCCATTATTCAGATGCCCTTTTTTTGCGTTTGTTAGTGCCTCACATATACAATAAGGGGCACTGGTAAAATCACACGTCCTTAGACATGCCCAATTGCATTGAAAGGGGTGTTTCTGCCCCGCTTGAACGGCTTCGAGAAATTTGTTGCTGATGGCCCTGCCGGGTAAACCAACCGGGCTATCGATAATTACCAGGTCTTCTTTAGAACAACTCATATAGGCTTGCTTGAAGGCATCGGAAGCATCACATTCCTCGGTAGCCACGAATCTCGTCGCCATCTGCACCCCGTCCGCTCCCATCTGCAAATACCGGTAGATGTCTTCGCCGGTAAAAACCCCGCCCGCGGCGATAACCGGGACCTTCCGGCCGACTTCATTTTCAAAGGTACTCACGGCTGCCAGGACTTCGGGAACAATATTCTCCAGGGCATATGCCGGATCATTGATTTGCTCTTTTTTAAAGCCCAGATGCCCCCCCGCCAGCGGGCCTTCGACCACCACGGCATCGGGGATGCGGTGATAATGTTTGATCCAGTATTGAAAAATAAGTTTTAAGGCACGTGCTGAAGACACGATGGGAATGATTTTAGTCTTGACAGTATTGATAAAGTTGTCCGGAAAGCGGAGCGGTAGGCCGGCCCCTAGAAATATCGCATCTACTTTTTCTTCCAGAGCAACCTGAATCAGACGCAGATAGTCTGATAAAGCTACCAATACATTGACACCGATAATGCCGTGGCTGGACTTCTTCGCCTGCCTTATCTCACGCCTCAAGGCACGCTCGTTAGCGCCAGCAAGGTCGGTCCTGAAGTCAGGTTCCAACATACCGATACCGCTGGTGGAAATAACTCCGATCCCACCTTCATTTGCCACAGCAGATGCCAGGCCGGAGAGGGAGATGCCAACCCCCATTCCTCCCTGGATAATAGGAAGTTTTACTTCCAAATCACCGATACGCAGTACTGGTATATTCATATTGCTCCATTATTCCCTGTTATTATAACCACCCTATAAAATGACCCCGTCCATTGATGAACTAATAACTACTATCCTTGTTTTATTTGAGAATCCTTAATGTTACCAGATATGGTAGATCACGCATTCTGCATAGCTCTTTTCCCAAACCTGGTCCAAGTTACTGGATTTTTACCTTTATTACCAGCATTTCTAGAGTCTGTGACAGGAACCACGATACCCGCTGGTCCGGTAAGGGGAACGATTTTTCTTATTCGAAAAGGAGGTTTACTGAAATTGCTTGATGGCGCGGGTAGACTGTAATCGAAGTCTTTCATTGTGCGCCGTTCCAGTGGTTTTTTCAATAATTGTTCCAGTGAATGGACCATAGGCTCATCTTCCTTAGTAACAAGCGTAAAAGCCTGGCCACTGTTCCCGATTCTGCCCGTGCGTCCAATACGATGTATATAATCCTCGACACAAGCCGGAATATCAAAGTTGATGACATGTGAGATCCCGGTGACATCGATACCACGGGCGGCAATGTCAGTCGCTACCAGTACGTTTACTGAACCGTCACGGAATCCTTCGAGAGCGGTCTGCCGGCGCCGTTGCGTTAAATTACCTTGTAAGGAAGCTGTATGATACCCTCGTTTTTGTAATGTTAAAGCCAGGCTTTCCGCCCGGTGTTTGGTTCTTGTAAAGACCAGTACTGAAGGCGATTGGATACTATGCAGTATTTCTTCCAGTAAATCCACTTTAAGATGCTGCTTGCAAGGGTAGATAGCATGAGACACTGTTACCGCAGGTTTTGTGGTACCAATCTGCACCGTAACCGGATTAACCAGGATTTGGTTGACCAGCTTACGGATATCTTCAGGCATAGTAGCAGAGAAAAGCAGCGTCTGGTGTTTATGTAATATACATCCGATTATTTTTCGAATATCAGGCAGAAAGCCCATATCAAAAAGGCGATCTGCCTCATCAATTACTAGAATATTTAACGATCTGAAATTTATATGGCCTTTACTAATATGATCGAGCAATCGTCCCGGACACGCAACTACAATCTCAGAACCATTGCGCAATTCACGGATTTGCGCTTCCATACCGACACCACCATAGACAGTGATGCAATGTAATCCGGTACGATATCCTAATTGAGAAAAACTTTCGCGTGTCTGTTCTGCAAGCTCACGAGTAGGAGATATAACTAACGCACCCATTTTCTTGCGCGGTGCGGATATCAATTTTTGTAAAACCGGCAACACAAAAGCGGCGGTCTTGCCGGTCCCGGTTTGGGCCAGGCCAATGATATCGCTGCCCTTTAAGACATGTGGGATTGCCTGTTCTTGAATTGGTGTCGGGGATTTATATCCTAAGCTATTGATGCCAGATATGATATCAGGATGTAAACTGAAACTGTTAAAATTCAACTGGTGAAAACTCCTCAAAAATATTCATGATTTTTCCCGTTTAACAGGAGAATTCCACTCTGCAACGGAAAAATAAGTGGTTAACACATCATCAGGATATCCGATAGATGTGTCTTGCGGATTGATAGGGGGGTGACCTCCTTTTTTATGTTTGGTAGGAGTCCGGTCACCCAATACTTGATATGATATTTCGGCCTGAATGATTAGTTTGGAAATGTAAGAAGTACTAATGACCCAACTTGAACCAATATCACATTATATTATTGGTCACCATGTTATGTCAATTTTCTGCGTTGTATTATATTTCTAGAATTTATATACTAGTTAAAATTTGCATATTTAGTTTTATCAATGATAGAATTATTGTAGTTTCAGTTTAGGTTATTAGATACTTAATAATTCCTCCCTCATCAAAGCATTGGATGGCCCAAACTATAACTCAGCTGTCAAATATTAGAACAATCCAGGTTTGCTGATACCCGATATGGAGGAGATTATGCAACCTAAATTTAACAACCAAAAAGAAGTACACATAAAAGTGGATAAAAAGTCTTTAAAAGTTAAGGTTAAAGACTTTGGGGGGAATGAATCCATTAGGGACTTACAACAATTCAACGGTATGGCGGGGAAAATCAGAAACCTGGTTGTAGGGCCTTCTATCGCATGGCAGGATGTTCAATGGTTTTACGATATTGAAACCGAAGATGGTTGCAGGATACATAAGATACCAGAGGTTTGTTTAGAAGAAGCAATAAAACCATAACAAGGTAAAATATCTAAATTGGTATAAAAATCAGAGAAATTCGCACGAGTCAGGTTTCCCTTAACCGGGAGGCGCCGCTTGGAGTATTTACCTTGACCTCATCTACACTAACCCGGCGATGCAAGCCCCTTCAGGCAGTTACCGAAATACATAATAACCCCACATTGTTACCCTGGTGTTGTTCGTTCGTGATAAATAGAAGTAAATAGAGCATTTGTCTCATCGTCTTAAAACACTGGTTACAATCTGCTTGTCGGAAAAGGAACAGGTTCTGGGCCCGGCAGGTATCGAACCTGCGACCAATCGGTTATGAGCCGACCGCTCTGCCACTGAGCTACGGGCCCTTGACATCTTGACTATATTACAACAAACGCAAAGCTTAATAAAGTCCTGTGATGTTATAAAAATGTAATATCCTTCTTCTGATATTTGATAACAATTTGACAATTGTAATGATAGACTGGCTTGGGTTGTAATAAGGCGGTAAAGAGACAGACCTTGATACTAATTCATAAGTTTACTAAGATAGTTAATGGTTCCTGTTTCAAGTTACATGATTGAAAAGGGACAAGAAAAACTACATCGTATCCTGGTAGTCGATGACGAGCCAAGGATATTACGATTTGTCAGACTAAATCTCTGTTCCTGTGGATTTGAGGTAATTACAGCTTCCGATGGAGATGACGCTTTAAGTATTATCAATACCGAGAAACCCGACTTGATGATACTTGATATATTTATGCCGGGGCTCGACGGTTTTGGAGTGCTGAAGAAACTCCGTGAACGAGAAGATAATATCGGTTGTCCGCACCTGCCGGTAATAGTATTCAGCGCCCGTAGTGCCGTATGTTCAAAAGCAATGAATCTCGGAGCTGATGATTTCATCGCCAAGCCGTTCCAACCGGAAGAAATGGCAGAGAAAATCCGCAAAACAATAACGCACATTTCATAAGTATTTCAGTGATCTTATGCGCATACCCCAGAATATCGCCAATATTTGTATTCTATTTCCCATCATGTTAAAACAATAACAACTATTGTATTGGCGGTACGAATCATGATGAATGAACCTGATTATTTGGAAACCTGGCGTAACCTGGTAATACACAGTGGAAGCAACTTTCCCCATGCTTTCAACCGCAAAGATAAAGCGGAAGCTTATGAAGCATCTACACGGCGAAAAAACATGGGCAGACGAGATTCCTTATTAGAAAAGGTAATCAACGAACTAAAACCGGACGATACAGTTTTGGATATCGGCGCCGGCACCGGCCGGTGGACCATCCCGCTGGCAAAAGCGGCGGCGAAGGTAACCGCGATAGATCCGTCGGAAGCCATGCTGGACATATTAAGACATAACGCCGCCGACTCAGGGGTCACAGACAAGATCGAAATCTCTCAAAAGACCTGGGAAGAAGCAGAAGTAGGTTTATACGATTTCGTGATTTCGTTCCATGCCATGTATATGAGTCCCGATTTTGCCGGCTTTGTGCATAAAATGGAAGCTCATTCTAAAAAACGCTGTTATCTGGGATTACGGCATTTCCCGATCGACGGCATAATACAAGAACTATCCATGAAAATACACGGGACCCGGCATGATTCACCCAACTTTATCATCGGTTACAATGCTTTATACCAATTAGGCATATATAGTAACGTTATCATCGAAGACTTCCGGCATAATTGGAGCGATGAAACCATCGAAGACGCCTTCAACAGGGCCAAGCGCCACCTGCTAATAGAAAATAACGCCGCTTATGATATGGTGGTTAGAAACGTACTCAAACAAAGACTCGAATTGAAAGAGGGAAAATACCATTGGCCGGACAGTATGACCACCGCTTTAGTCTGGTGGGAACCGCATAACCACTGCCGCTGATTTTTCTTTTTTTACGGATATCTATCTGCTGCCTTTTATCCTCGATTTTTGTATATGTTCCTTGACTTTTTGTATGGTTTCCATTACAATTTGAAGTAATATTTGTTTCACCGGGGTAAATGATGAGTAAAAATACTTTCCAAACTCTTAGAACTATTGTCGTAATCATCGTGGCAGCAGTGGTAAGTTGGTCGGTGGTTTCACAAGCCAGTGTCATTATTCCATTAGCGGTGATCATCGGCGGCATGCTTTTTCTCACCATACTGCGGAGACGGGTGAAGGAAATTATGGAAGATGAAAGAAGCCACCTGATAAATGAGAAGTCCGCACGGTTAACCCTGGGTATATACGGGCCATTAGCTGCCTTAGGCGCAGTGATTTTGGCGATAATGGGTGATGAGATACTACCGGAAGGCCTGGGGGCAAGTGCAATTCTGTCTTATGCCACCTGTGCGCTGATGATCATATACTCTTTAACCCGCATATACTATGAGCGAAACCACTAGGCAGCGGATTTATGCAAAATAAGCTGAAAGTATTCCGTGCGATGTATGACCTGACGCAAGAAAGCCTGGCCCAGAAACTAGGTGTCACCAGACAGACTGTGATTTCCATTGAAAAAGAGCAGTATGACCCTTCCCTCCCATTAGCCTTCAGGATAGCCAATCTCTTCAACGTAAAAATAGAAGATATCTTTATAAATGAAGAAAAGGACCGGGTAGAGCGTACTAATGAGTGAAGCGATACTGCTACAAGATATCAACAAGCGACTGGGAAGAAAAACAGTACTGGGTAATATCTCTTTTAGTGTTGCTAAAGGGGATATCTTCGGCTACCTGGGGCCAAACGGAGCGGGAAAAACAACCACAATGAGAATTATCCTCGGCCTGCTAAAACCTGATTCCGGGACGGTTACGGTACAGGGAAAGAACCTGGCGAACGATACTCAAGCCCGCCGTAAAGTCGGAGTACTGCTGGAACGCGACGGCCTGTACGAACGCCTTTCAGCCAGAGATAACCTGCAATATTATGGCCGGTTGTATGAAATCGATAACCGGGATGAAAGGATAAACGGGTTATTGGAAATGATGGGATTGTCCGGCCGAAAAAATGACAAAGCCGGTACTTTTTCCAAAGGGATGAAACGTAAGCTGGCACTAGCGAAAGCGATCATGAACAACCCTGAAGTACTTTTCCTGGATGAACCGTCAGCAGGATTAGATCCGGAAGCACAGAAGATGGTGCGTGACTTACTCTTAAGATTATGTCAAGAAAACAAGATGACAATTTTCTTAAATTCACACGACCTGGATGAAGTACAGCGTATTTGTTCCCGGGCAGCCATAATACAAAATGGCACCATCCGGATCTGTGACAAAATGGAAAATATCACTGGTAAGGAGAAGACAAACACTGTAGAAATTAAGGTGGCGGATATCAACCAAACCGCCAAAGCTATCCAATTACTGAAGACACTAGATTATATTTCCTATATCGAACAAAAAGAAACACGAGGTTTTGTAGTGACCTTACAAAAATACAACAAGTCATCTGACCTGTTGACGGTACTTATCAGTAACGGAATAAAAGTAGAAGAAATAAAACCGGTTACACAATCACTCGAAGAAATCTACCTGGAGATCATGCACTGGGAGAAAGCGAATGCATAAAGTCATGGCAATTTTTCGAAAAGAACTTCAAGAGTTACTGAAAAACCGGACCACCATACTATTAAGCATGGTATTTACCGTTTTTTTTGCCATCATCTACTCACAACAAATCGTCAATGCCAAGGATAACAGTATTTCGATAGACGGGGCGATATTTTACTTATCGCTTTCGATCTCCCTTTTTACTGCTTATATCGGTACCGGACAGATCTTCATGCTGGAAAAACGTGACGGTGTAATAGAAACACTGATGTGCGCCCCGGTCACGCTGCGGCAAATATGGTTGGGGAAAACATTAGCCGGAGTAGTTCCAGCTTGGCTAATAGCCATATTCGCGGCAATATTATTGGTAAGCATACCAAGTATACAAACAGGTAATGCACTTATACCGGAAATTCCGACGCTCTTTCATGTGGTGATCACGGTACCCGTATTCATCGCGGCATTTACCGGCCTGTTGGGATTCGGCCAACTGTTATTAGGCATGCGGGAAAACAGACTCCTCAATATTGTATTATTTGCCCCTGCTTTCGCCGTCTTATACGGTTCCAGTATGGTAATATCCAGGGGTATTGCCGTATCCTGGATTCACACGGGGATGGTATTTGGCGGCTCTCTATTATTAATGGGTTTAGCAATCCTCCTTACCGGATATTTGAGCCGGGAAAGAATAGTAACCACGATAGCTTGAAATCCCGGCTAATCAAGAGGTTTTTCTTACTTCTACATTTAGAATATAATACCAGGTGATAATTATTACTTTCCTTGCATTGACAGAATTTATAGAACTAACTAAATTCCGTTTTTAACATCCGCTCAAGTAGGAGATATTTTCATGCTTGTTGTTATGAAAAATGGTGCAACTGATGCTCAGATACAAGCGGTTATTGTTGAGATACACAAGATGGGATACCGCGGTGTTTCAATGCCGGGAGCGCAACGTACCGCTGTTTGTATAATAGGCAACCAGCATCCGGTTGACGGTTCGATATTGTTAGCCATGGAAGGGGTCAAAGAAACTATCACGGTCACCAAGCCTTTCAAGTTAGTCAGCCGGGAAACCCGGCCGGAATCGACCATAATACAAGTTGGTGAAGTTAGAATCGGGGCTGATGAACCGGTGATGATGGCCGGCCCATGTGCCGTAGAAAGTGAAGAACAAGCATTGACCATCGCCAGGTTTTTAAAAAATTGTGGGGTGAAGATTTACCGCGGTGGGGCATATAAACCAAGGACCTCTCCTTACAGCTTCCAGGGCCTTGGCATTAAGGGACTACAGATATTGGAAAAAGTCAGGCAAGAAACAGGTCTGTTGATCGTGACCGAAGCAACCGATAGTGATAATCTTGAAGAAGTCGAAAAATATGCCGATATCGTCCAAATCAGTGCCCGGAATATGCAAAACTACTCCCTGCTCCGGCTTGCCGGCCGTGTATCAAAACCGGTGTTATTGAAGCGGGGATTTGCGGCAACTATCGATGAGTTACTGATGGCCGCCGAATATATTATCACTGAGGGCAACAGCCGTGTGATCCTTTGTGAACGGGGGATACGCACTTTTTCAGATAATACCAGAAACACACTGGACCTGGCAGCGATTCCCGCAATCAAAGAACTCAGCCATCTCCCGGTAATCGTCGATCCCAGCCATGCAGCGGGACGGCGAGACTTCGTCATTCCCCTCGCGAAAGGAGCGATCGCAGCCGGAGCAGACGGACTCATTGTAGAAGTCCATCATGACCCTGCACATGCTTTATCTGATGGGGCTCAATCACTTTATCCTAAACAATTCGAACAATTGATGAATGATGTATCCAGGCTGAAATCATATCTCGATTGAACTGATCCAATCACGGTTAGTGTCTAGTTGTAAATGAATACCGATAAGGATGCCGCATGGCATCCGGCATATCCAAGCAATTTCAATAATTTATATATCATTTAGTTATATTTATCCAATTGAACCAATAGTATAAGAAACATGGCACTATTATACCTTACTTGAGGTAATCAATTAAGGTATCTTAAAGCTGGCATTTCATTTACTTTATGGATAAGCCTGGATATTTACTATCAGGCTTATCCATATGAAAAGATAAGGAATATAGCGCTGGTATCTGGCATCGTACCAGATTTTGTGTGTAATCAGTATCGATTGAAATCGTATAGGTTAATGCCGATGTTAAATAAAAAAGCCACCTTTACCGACAGCGCTCCACAAAAATTCACTTCGAATTTAACAAAACCGTTTGATACTATAATACGGCAAGCCCGGATGCATCATAAAAGTTCTCTCTTAGTAATAATTATTATGGCTATAGTTGCAGCCATATTTTGCTATGCACCTCAAATTACATTACACATAGCTCCAGCATGGGAAAATGCGGTTCTTCCGGTATATATTTCAATCTACCGTTTTTCGTTCTTGATTTCTATCCTCTTTGCCGCCTGGTTATATGGGACTAAATCCGGTTTACTCATTTGTATCCTGGTTGGGCTATTTATTATATCGAGAGTTTTCATTAACCTTGAAACCACTAATATCGGACTCGATCTTGCAGTTATCGGCCTTGGTTTTTTGTTTAGCGGCTTGGCGGGAAGACAAGGGGCGATGACCTTGATGCTCGAAGAGAGAACCAGGGAACTACAAAATCAATCGGTAAAATTAAGTATTGAAATAATAGGTCGTAAACGCTCAGAAGCTGCGTTACTGAAAGAAAGAGAAAATTTCCGTAATTCATTTGAAAGGTCTCCCTTTGGTGTTCAGATTATCTCTTTTCAAGGTAACATCGTATTTGTCAACCATACTATGTTAAATATGTGGGGTTATCGGACCATTGAACAATTATCCTCAGTACCGCTGCAACAAGCTTTCTCTCCTGAATCCATTTCTTTAACGCGTGAAATGCAAATACTAATCAACTCCGGGATAGTACCTCCGACACATGAATTATCGATGATATGCAGCAATGGTCAGTCGAGAATCGTCCGGATTTATAGCAAAGACATTATCTGGAATGGAGAAAGGTGCATCCAAATGTTACACGAAGATATCACCGAACGAAAGCAAATGGAAAACGAACTGAAAAAATCAGAGGAAAAATTCGCAAAAATATTTCGCAACAGTCCCGATCCAATTGCGCTGATCTCAAAAACCGATGGACGTATTGTTGAAGTGAACGAGAGTTTTTTACATATGACAGGTTATAAACCCAATGAGGTTATTGGCCTTACTACCCTAGACCTGAATTTATGGTGTAATCAAGCCGACCGCAACCGGTATTTCGACCAACAACTATCAAATGGCGAAGCATCAAATTTAGAAGTGGATATGCGGATGAAGTCCGGTGAAGTCAGAAACTGCGTTGTATTGGGAGAAGTGCTCGAACTACCGGATGGCAAGCACATTCTTAGCATCATTCGAGATATTACCGAACAGAAAAAAATGCAGGAAAATCTCATGGCTACTGATCGTCTGGCCTCAATCGGTGAATTAGCATCCGGAATGGCTCATGAACTAAATAATCCATTGACTGCCGTGATCGGATTCTCGGAATTATTGTTAGAAGAACCATTGCCGGATAATATTAAAGAAGATGTGGAAATGATGTGCCGTGAAGCTAAACGTACCGCAGAAGTGGTAAAAAACATGCTTACTTTTGCCCGCAAGCACCCTGCAGCTAAACAACCTGCAAGCATAAATACCATCATCATAAAAACGCTTGAGATTCGTAAATACGATCAAAATTTGAATAATATCACGGTAGTTCAACAATTCGAAGAAGGATTACCCGAAATTCAGGTTGACTTTTTTCAATTACAACAGGTATTCCTGAATATAATTATTAATGCCGAATATTTCATGAAAGAAGCGCATGGAGGCGGGACTCTAAAGATAACTACACAAATATCCGGTGACTATATCAAAATATCCCTGACAGATAATGGACCTGGGATAACAAAAGATAATCTTAACCGTATATTTAATCCATTCTATACTACAAAACCAATAGGTAAGGGTACAGGGTTGGGACTGAGTATTTGTCATGGAATAGTGACCGGGCATGGCGGCAAAATATATGCTGAAAGTGAAGAAGGTCAAGGAGCCACATTTATAGTCGAATTACCAATCAAATTTGATCTGGATTTAGCAAGTTGATCAACGAATAATCTGCTGGTACCTTTTTCAGTTCTATTAAAATTATCTTTTTGAAAATATCTCAATATTTAGATAGATAATGTAACGTAATCTATTGTGGAAACAGAGGTTTATAGTCAGTGGTGGGCGATTCAAGATTCGAACTTGAGACCCCAGTCTTATCAGGACTGTGCTCTAACCAGCTGAGCTAATCGCCCGTAGAACTCTATCATTCTACGTTAATTAATACGTAAAAATCAAGCTTCTATATACTGAATACCGTACATATAGACTAGGATCACATGTTAGGACATACGAAAAAAGCGGCATTTTTGCCGCTTCTTTCTCTTAACAGCTAAATAGCGAGAGGAAGAATTTCACCGATCTTATATAGGCCGGTGACCGACCTAGGAGATAGTCCCGGATTCCTCCGGAACGAACACTCCCTAGAAAGGAGGTGATCCAGCCGCAGCTTCCGCTACGGCTACCTTGTTACGACTTCGTCCCAATCACCAGCCCCACCTTCGGCGACTGCCCCCCTTGCGGGTTAGCCCATCGACTTCAGGTGTTGCCGACTTTCATGACGTGACGGGCGGTGTGTACAAGGCCCGAGAACGTATTCAACGCAGTATGCTGACCTGCGTTTACTAGCAACTCCAACTTCATGCTGGCGGGTTTCAGCCAACAATCTGAACTGAGGATGGTTTTTAGGATTAGCTCCGAGTCGCCCCATTGCTACCCATTGTACCACCCATTGTAGCGTGTGTGTAGCCCAAGACATAAGGGCCGTGCTGACTTGACGTCATCCCCACCTTCCTCCCCGTTTTGCGAGGCAGTCTCGCCAGAGAATATAACTGGCAATAGGGGTTGCGCTCGTTGCAGGACTTAACCGAACACCTCACGGCACGAGCTGACGACAGCCATGCAGCACCTGTGGCGGCTCCTGACTTAACAGGTCGTTCCCCTTTCGGTTCGCTACTTCCGTCATGTCAAATCTTGGTAAGGTTCTTCGTTTTGCATCGAATTAAACCACACGCTCCGCTGCTTGTGCGGGCCCCCGTCAATTCCTTTGAGTTTTAGCCTTGCGGCCGTAGTTCCCAGACGGGACACTTAACGCGTTAACTTCGGCACGGAGAGGGTCGATACTCCCCATACCCAGTGTCCATAGTTTACAGCGTGGACTACCAGGGTATCTGATCCTGTTTGCTCCCCACGCTTTCGGGCTTAAGCGTCAGTAACGACCCAGGAGGCCGCCTTCGCCACTGGTATTCCTCCCGATATCTACGCATTTCACCACTACACCGGGAATTCTACCTCCCCCTGTCGCACTCAAGCTTGATAGTATCGAATGACCCCTCCCAGTTAAGCCAGGAGATTTCACATTCGACTTACCAGGCCGCCTGCGCCCTCTTTACGCCCAATAAATCCGGATAACGCTCGCCACCTACGTTTTACCGCAGCTGCTGGCACGTAGTTAGCCGTGGCTTATTCCTCAGGTACTGTCCTTACTCCTCCCTGAGAAAAGAGGTTTACGACCCGAAGGCCTTCTTCCCTCACGCGGTGTCGCTGTGTCAGGCTTTCGCCCATTGCACAATATTCCTTGCTGCTGCCTCCCGTAGGAGTCTGGGCCGTGTCTCAGTCCCAGTGTGGCTGACCATCCTCTCAGACCAGCTACCCGTCATCGGCTTGGTAGGCCGTTACCCCACCAACTACCTGATAGGACGCAAGCCCCTCCTCAAGCGCCCGAAGGCTTTAATCCTCTCACCTTGCGGTCAAGGACCACATGCGGTATCAGCCCCGATTTCTCAGAGTTGTTCCCCACTTAAGGGCAGGTTACTTACGTATTACACACCCGTTTGCCACTGTCTTTCCCTTGCGGGAAAAACCGCTCGACTTGCATGCATAAGGCACACCGCCAGCGTTTATCCTGAGCCGAGATCAAACTCTCCAAAATTGTGTGATTTGATCTTCCTCTCGCTATTCAGCTGTTAAGGTGCCAATGCGGGCGATTTCTCACCCGCAACTCTTATACTCTATCAAAATTCAGGGCACGTGTCAAGCTATCTTTCCCACTTATTCAGCGGGAAATTTTGCCTTGACTTACCCCGCATTTCCTACCTATAATAACACGTGTAACCCCGAACTTCAATATGCCCGAGTGGCGCAATGGCAGCGCAACCGACTTGTAATCGGTAGGTTAGCGGGTTCGACTCCCCTCTCGGGCTGTTGAACCTTTTCAGAGTCGGGATACATGGAGAGGTGCCGGAGTGGTTAATCGGAACGGTCTGTAAAACCGTCGCCTTAAGGGCTTCGGAGGTTCGAATCCCCCCCTCTCCACCACTTTTGTTACTAATTAATTTTTCACATCTCACGTCATTTCCATTCAAAAACTTCCCATAACTAAACCAACCTACTTACTTTCTTTTATCACCGGTTAGGAATATTTATAAACAAACCTGGTATTGAAGTTCTCTCATTTCCGTCATATCCTCAAACTGTACAGAAATAGCTATTTCAATAAATAAAGTTGGAGTTGGTTTATGCAAACAACTAATGAACAGTTGACGGATTGGATTATCAGCCGGATAAAGAATAAATTTAAAAATGAAATCAGCTTGCTTATCGGGGAAGAAACCTACAAGCTCGATACAGACAGGGGACAAGCGGCGATGAGTTTTTTCTTTCCCACCGCAGAAAAAGCAAGCGGATTAACCCGGACTTTTATCATAGACAGCATCGGATATGACCTGTTTCCCCTGTCCTGGGAAAGGATGGAAAGCATTGCCAACCTGGAAGAGGATAATGCACCGGTTCTGCTTGATGCCAGGATATTGTATTCAAAGAATGAAGCAGAAAAAAACCATTTTCTGGAATTACAGGCCAGATTAAAAAATAACCTGAGCAACACGGAATATACCTACCGCAAAGCATTGAGCAAATTAGCGGTAGCTATGGAATTGTACCAGAATATATTATTTGAGGATTCACTATACAAAGTAAGAAAAGCTGCAGGATTTATCGTGGTTTTTCTTTCAAATGCGGTTGCTTATACCAATCAGACATATTTCAAGCATGGACATATTAGCTTTATGGCAGAATTATCATCTATGAAAAATATCCCGCAAGACTTCATTACACTAATAGAAAATATTGTAAAAGCCGGGTCTAGAGAAGAATTAAATCAACAATGTTATGAATTAGTCCACAATACACGGAAATACCTTAATGAAAAGAAGATAACGCAGGAAGCACAGAGACTTAATGGTAATTTTAAAGACCTGGCCAGTTGGTACCATGAACTCAGTTATCATTGGCGGGAAATATATCATTATTGTAAAGCAGGCGATGCAATCAAAGCATATATCCGAGGTTGTTATCTACAAAGCGAATTGGATATCGTCGGGGAAGAGTTTGGACTTGGTGAATTGGACATGTTAGGGGCATACAACGCTAATGACCTGATGTCTTACCGGCAGCGGGCAGAAATAATAGAAAAAAGAATCAGGTCGATCATCATAGAACATGGTGCAGTAATCGATGAATACAAATCGATTTCAGATTTCCTGATAAAAAATGGCTAGACATCCGGATCGAAAATGAAATATAGAAAAGCTTCCGATATTTTACCGGACAATTTACTCCGGGAAATTCAGAAATATACTGAAGGTGAAGTTATCTACATTCCCAAGAGTAAAGCACGTAAAAAATGGGGGGAAAATAGCGGGGCGAGGATTTTTTTCCTGCAAAGAAACGAGGAAATCAGAAGTAAATATTTTCATAAAGTCTCGATTGAAGAACTTGCAGACGAATACCTACTTTCGTATGAAACGGTCAGAAAAATTATATATAAATAACGGATACTAATCATTCTTTTAAAGGGAAAAGGATAAAAATTCTACTTTTTCCATTTATTCGTATATCAACCGATCCAGTACTTGCCCGCCATTGCGAACAGTCTGTATAATCCGGCTAACTGATTAGCTTAAATGTGGGAAAAAGCGAAAAGGAGAGTTGCTGATGACCCGGGAAAAGACTACAGTACTTAATCCTCTGGGACAACCACCGCCGATAAAACTTGAACCAATGGCACCCCGCCTCGACACCTTGAAAGGGAAAATAATATATGTTGTTGACGTTAAATTCCCCAATAGTAAAGTTTTTGCCGATGAGTTAGTACGAGCGCTAAAAGAACATTTTCCTGACACGGCCTGGATTTATCGTGAAAAAATCAAGACCTATTTCGATGACGACCCGGAATTATGGGCGGAGATTAAAGCAAAGGGACACGGTATGGTCCAACTGACCGGACACTGAAGCACCTGCTCGCCGGCAGTTGCCGGACACTGTGTCACCGTAGAAAAAATGGGGGTTCCTACCGTCCCAATTATCACCAATACTTTTGAATGGCCGGTTAAAACAGCAGTAGCCGCCAAAGGGATGTCATCTTTACGGTTCGTGTTTTTTCCCCACCCCGTTGCTTACCGGCCGGCTGAGGAATGCCGGAGAAAAATACTTGGGAACGATCCTATCAACGGTAAGCCAATCTTACAGGAAATCGCTGAGGCGCTTACCAAACCAATAACCCCGGAAGAAGCGAATACAGGTTTTATCGAACGGCCACGTGAACGGTTGATCGGCCCGGATACTCCGGATAATCTGAAATCCCTTTTCCGGGAAAACGGGTGGACATCATATCTACCAATCGAATTACCAACCGAAGAAAAAGTGGGGGAAATGCTAAAAGGTACCAGCCACCATCCGCATGAAAAAGTGGGTGAGATGCAGCCGTCCTCTCCCCATGAGAAATGGTCGTACAATGTGGAACAAGTCGCCATTAACGCCGTCATGGCAGGAGCAAAAGCGGAGTTTTTCCCGGTGATCCTGGCAGTAGCCTCGGCCGGCATCACTTCGTTATTCACTTCCACGAACTCATTCACGGCCATGATGTGTGTCAACGGCCCTATTCGCAACGAAATAAGGATGAATATGGAGATAGGAGCTTTCGGCCCTTTTAATCATGCCAATGCCAGTATCGGGACCGCTTGGACATTAATATCACGTAACCTGGGTAACGGCGGAGTACCCGGTAAAAAATACATGGGCAGCCAGGGGCAGGGACATACCTATACTAATCTCTGTTTCGGAGAGAGGGAGGAAAAATTACCCCCGGGATGGCAGCCTTTTCATGTCCAAAAAGGATTTCGTCCTGATGAAAGCGCGGTCAGCATCTTCCACGGTTGGAGTTGGTCTAACCAGGGTGGATTTGAAACTAACAAGTCAGCTACCATTAAACGCTTCTTTACTTATGAGACCGGGTGCTGCGGCCAGACGATAGTCCTCGACCCCCTGGCAGCCGACCTTATATATAAGGAAGGTTTCAAGACCAAGGAACAATTCAACCGGTGGTTGAAAGAGAATGTAATGCACGCCCAGGAGGAATATTGGGGAGAGATATTCGGAGTCAGCCAGGGACATCCCAAGGAGTTAGAACTGGCGAAAGCGGGGGTAGAACCTTATGCTTCATGGTTAAAGCTATCCGAAGGTACGGTGATACCAGTTCCCAGGAATATCGATGTCAATATCATGGTTGCGGGTGGCGAAACTAACCCATATTGGCAAGGAGGAACTCTAGCATATCTCGGGAGTGCCTCGGTCGATAAATGGCGATAGAAAAACAAGCCAATGGAGGGACACCTAATAATATCGCATGAGGATTAAACACTAACTCCCAAAGGAGCCTAAAAGATGTCAGACTGGGATGCCATCATCATAGGCGGCGGACCGGCCGGCCTTACTGCGGGGCTTTATCTCTGCCGTAGCAATTGGCACACCTTGCTGCTTGAAAAAGAGAATGTCGGCGGTTATATCATGAATGTGGAAACCATCGAAAATTATCCGGGCTTCGCCGACGGGGTAGCGGGGGCCCAATTAGCCATGGACATGAAAAACCAGGCCGTCAAATACGGCTTGCAGATTAAACGTGCAGAAGTAACCCGGATCCAATCCTTGTCAGGCAATAAGTATATTGCCTGTGTTGACGGCACAACATATACTGCAAAAACAATCGTCATTGCGGCAGGTTCGGTACACCGTAAACTGGGCGTTCCCGGTGAGGAAGAATTCCAGGGAGCCGGAGTAATAAGCTGTGCGTTTTGTGATGGGGGAGAGTTTGCCGACCAGGTTGTAGCGGTATTTGGAGGCGGCGATGCCGGAATTACGGAAGCATTATACCTGACCCGAATCGCTTCCAAAGTGTATGTTATTGAGGCTTTACCTGAAATTACCGGCACGGCTATTCTCCAGGATAGGCTTAAAAATGATCCTAAAGTAGAAATATGGTGCAGCAGGAGAGCTACGGCAATAATTGGTACCGATCATGTTGCCGCAGTACAATTACTTAACACCGGAAATAACCAACTGGAAACTATAAAAGTCGACGGCGTGCTCGTACATATCGGACTGGATCCAAATTCCGGTTTTCTTGAAAATGTCATCCGTCTAGACAATGGACGGCAAGTTGTAGTTGATGAGAAAATGGAGACTAGTATTCCCGGGATATTTGCAGCTGGAGATATCCGCAGCGGTTCACCTCGGCAGGTCGCCGGAGCCGTCGGAGACGGGGCCATCGCCGGGATTTTTGCGACCCGCTATTTACAGCAATTAACGTAAACACTAGTTCTATATCGAATTCTCTTGTTAAAAAATGACGTTCATTATTTTTGACACTAACTGATATAGAATCATTGAAAAAGTGGACTTGAAATCAATGGAACCAGATTTAACAGTTGTCATTGGAGGAGGCGCTGCCGGCATCATGGCGGCGATCAGCAAAGCCCGCCGTGGTGAGGCTGTAATCATTTGCGAAAAAAACAACCAGATGGGAAAGAAAATACTTGCTTCCGGTAATGGTAGATGTAATTTACTCAATGATAACTTGAATGAGAATAAATATAATGAGGCTGCGAGAAGCCTCGTGCGGACAATTTTTTCCTCATACGGCAAGAAGGACATCATTAGTTTCTTTAACAGTATCGGCCTCAGCGTCTATTCCCAGGAGGGACGGATATTCCCCACAACAAATCAGGCAGCTTCCGTTTTAAGAGTCCTGGAACTGGAATTACACCGGCTATTGGTACCCGTGGAATATGGTTTCAATTGCACAAGCTTATCTCTTCAAAATGAATGTTTAAATGTTATATCAGATGCCGGGAAAAGGTTAACATGCCAAAAGATCATCATTACCGGCGGGGGAAAGACTTATCCGTCATTTGGTTCCGATGGTAGTACCTTTCAGATAGCACGGCAATTAGGGCATACGATAATCGAACCGGTTCCCAGTGCTGTCCCATTGGTAACTAAAGATACATTATGTCAATTGTTACAAGGGCAACGGATCCAGGCAAGAGTACAAACGCTTATCAATGGCCAGGCAACTCCGGAAATAAATGGAGAACTCCTTTTTACCAAATACGGCCTTTCCGGGACCTGTATTCTAGATTTAAGCGGCCTGATATCGATCGCTCTCAACCGCAACCACCAAACAAAGGTGACGATATCAGTAGACCTGGTACCTTTCATGGATCGACAACAACTAAAAGATGAACTATCCCGTAGACAGCAAGCTGGTTTTTCTACCAACGATATGTTATCCGGGATTTTACCAAATAAATTCAATCTCGCCTTTAAATCCCTCTTTGAAACAAATAGTATCGTTAATGTAGTGAACCACCTGAAATCAAGGCCTTTTTCAATCACCGCTACGCGAGGCTGGAATGAAGCTGAATTTACCTGCGGCGGTGTAAATATACAGGAAATAAAACCAGACACCCTGGCATCAAAACTGGTAAAGAATGTCTATTTTGCTGGCGAAGTCCTCGATGTCGACGGAGCGAGAGGCGGTTACAATCTCGCCTGGGCCTGGGCTTCCGGATATGTGGCCGGCCAGACAAACACGTAGTATATTTCCAGATTAATGTTTCAGTTTCGATTCAATATCTCCGACCTCTTGACAACACCGAACACTAATTCTATAATACTTGTGTTCTGAAAATAAGCGTTATAAAAAGGAGTATATCGATGACTACTGAAACTGCTGGTACTACCCCTCAACACCCCTTCTTTTATTACAATGCCCTCACTGACGAGGAAAAAGCGATCTACGAACAGGTCCACGACCTCACCAACCTCGACCATGAAATCCTTCTCCTCCGTATCAAGATCAACCATGTTCTGAAAAATGAGCCTTTGGATATTTCCATTCTCTCCAGCCTGGTAGTTACTCATAACCGCCTGGTGAAAACCAATTGCAAGTTTTTCGGCGGTTCCATATCCCCTATTAATCCCCGGCCTGATGAATCCCTGGTCCATTACCTAAAACGCCTTGCACAGGATACCAGTCCCTGATACCTTATTTAGCTTCAATTCGTGCCTGAGGTTGTTTCGCCAAAACGGGCCATTTAGCTTCAGGTTGTTCCGCGGTTCCTTCCCCTTACCAATGAGGACCAAATGGGGTGACTTGCCTTGTTCTGAGAAAAAGGTGGCTTATGAAATACAGTGTGCAGGCATATAAAATCTGGTATAATCCATTCATCTCATAACCTGATAAAAGGATAGGGAAATGGTATCAAAATTAAAAGTTGGTATTCTGGGTGCGACCGGTATGGTCGGTCAGAATTATGTACGGTTGTTAGCCGGACATCCCTGGTTTGAAATAACTTACCTTGGCGCATCGCCAAACTCGGCCGGGAAAAAATATACCGATGCTGTCGCCGGACGCTGGCATATGCGTGCTCCTATACCCCTGAAAGTATCCGGACTGACGGTGGCAGATGCAAGTAAGGTTGACGATGTAATCGGAAAATGCAACCTGGTCTTTTCTGCGGTTGAAATGGATAAGCAGGGGATACTCGACCTGGAAGGCGAATATGCTAAAAAAGGATTCATTGTCGTTTCCAACAATTCGGCATACCGCCTTGTTGACGATATCCCGGTTATCATTCCGGAGATCAATGAAAATCATCTGTCCATCATACCGGAACAACAAAAGAAACGGGGATGGAAAGGTTTTATCGTTACCAAGCCGAACTGCAGTATACAGAGTTATATGATACCCCTATATGCCTTGATGAAAGCCGGCTACACGATAGATAAAATGATAGTGACCACTCTCCAGGCAGTATCCGGCGCCGGGTATCCCGGACCCGCCTCAATAGATTTGATTGATAACATTGTTCCTTACATTGGAGGAGAAGAGGAAAAATCCGAGGTTGAACCTAAGAAAATATTTGGCAAGTAGAGAAAGGCAAAGATCGTCCCGGACGATAAAATAAAGATATCAGCACATTGTAACCGTGTACCGGTAACCGATGGACACACGGCCTGTTGCAGTATACAATTTGCCGGGAAGAAACCGAATGATGGATGAAATTATCAAGATTTGGCGTAATTTTATCGTCTGCTCCTCAGGAACTTGAAACTACCGTCCGCTCCGATTCCAGCCTTAGTTTACACAGATGAAGCTAATCGGCCACAACCCCAAAAAGACCGCGATAACGGCAACGGTATGGCGGTGACTGTAGGCCGACTACGAAAATGTAATGTTTTCGATTACCGTTTTGTCGGTTTACACCATAATACAGTAAGGGGTGCGGCCGGGGGATCGATACTGGCAGCGGAACTACTTAAAGCTAAAGGCATGGTAAAATAAATATCACTAGTACAAAAGAGCCGGGTAAAGATTTATTCCCGGCTCTTGTTTATTACTTTTAATTATCTCAATTCAGGCGCATCCCTCTTGACAAACTTCACCCCAGCAATTAATCTTATTATTAGATTCTTGAACGACCTTGACTTAGCCCCATAATCGAAGTTCAACAGATGGTTGACTTCCCGCCAAGAGCGGTAGGGAGCGAGTCTGCCGCTGAGTGGTGGCGCAGTTTGACTTTTCCAATGTATTAGCCTAGAATTAGCTGTGTCATTGTGCCCACATAGCTCAGTCGGTAGAGCACATTCTTGGTAAGAATGGGGTCATCAGTTCGAATCCGATTGTGGGCTTTTTACTAGAAGGAGAAAAGGAAATGGGAAAGCAGAAATTTGTACGATCAAAACCACACTGTAACGTAGGCACCATCGGTCACGTTGACCATGGTAAGACTACCCTAACTGCAGCGATTACGTTGGTCCTATCGAAAGCAGGGACGGCTGACGTTCCGTGCCTTCGATTCTATCGATAACGCCCCGGAAGAGAAAGCCCGTGGTATGACGATTGCCATCGCGCATGTTGAATATGAAACCGCCAAACGGCATTATGCTCATATCGACTGCCCCGGACATGCCGACTTTATTAAGAACATGATCACCGGTGCCGCCCAGATGGATGGCGCTATCCTGGTAGTCAGCGCTCCTGACGGCCCAATGCCTCAGACCCGTGAACACATCCTGCTTGCCCGCCAGGTAGGCGTACCTTACATCGTCGTCGCCTTGAACAAGGTCGACCTCATGGAAGACGAAGAACTACTCGAACTTGTTGAAATAGAAGTCAGAGAACTTCTGACCAAACAGCAGTTCCCCGGCGATAAGACACCAGTCGTTAGACGTGAGTGCTTCAAAAGCCCTGGAATGCGGCTGCGGCAAGCGTGAATGCAAGTGGTGCGGTCGCTATCTGGAAACTGATGGATGCCGTCGATGAATATATTCCTACTCCTGTCCGCCCTGTCGATCAGCCCTTCCTGATGTCAGTTGAAGATGTCTTCAGCATCAAGGGTCGCGGCACTGTACCTACCGGCCGTGTCGAACGTGGTGTTATCAAAGCCGGGTCAGGAAGTTGAAATCGTCGGTCTGCATCATGAACCTAAGAAAGTCATTGCGACCAGTCTTGAAATGTTCCATAAAATACTGGATGATGCCGAACCCGGCGATGCAGTTGGTGTCCTGCTCCGTGGTGTTGAACGTGAAGATATCGAGCGCGGTATGGTTCTTGCCGCTCCCGGATCTATCAAACCTCATACCTATTTTGAAGGTCAGGTCTATGTCCTGAGCAAAGATGAAGGCGGGCGGCATACTCCGTTCTTCAACGGCTATAAACCACAGTTCTATATCCGGACCACTGATGTTACCGGTACCGCCGAACTCCCGGAAGGCGTGGAAATGGTCATGCCCGGTGATAATGTAACGATGAAAATAAAGTTGATCTATCCGGTAGCTCTCGAACCCGGTCTCCGTTTCGCTATTCGTGAAGGTGGTAGGACAGTCGGTGCTGGTTCAGTTACCAAGATAATTGAGTAAATATGGCTAAAAAAGGTGATACCAGAGTAATCATTACCCTTGCCTGCACTGAGTGTAAGGAAAGGACATACACAACTACCAAGAACCGGAAGAATGACTCTCAGCGGATGGAGTTAAATAAGTATTGTCCGCGCTGCCAACATAACACTCCTCATAAGGAAGCAAAGTAGGGTTTGCCAAGGCAGCTTAATTGAATATTTAACCAATACTGGGAATAATAGCGATATTAACTCAACCGGAGTTGGGAATTGTTGAAACAGCGTGCTGCTGTATCTAAAACCAGCAGCGTGAGTAAATTGAATTTTTTTAGTGACACGTTAAGTGAGCTGAAGAAAGTAACTTGGCTCAGTCGCCGTGAAGTTATATATTTAAGCGGTATTGTTTTACTGGTCACCATCGTCGTCGGTATATTCCTCGCTTTGGTGGACTTTGGATTCACCAGACTAATTGAAGGGGTCTTTATTGGCGGGTGAGGGCATTTTGCTTAATAAAGACCTGCCCCATCTGTTCAGGTAGTGCTAATGGCTGAAAAAGATAAGCGTTGGTTTGTAATACATACCTATTCCGGTTATGAGGAAAGAGTCAAACGGAATCTTGAGCAACGTATTAAACTCATGGATTCTGCGGAAGAAATCGGTGATGTGGTTGTTCCCACTGAGGAAGAGGTAGAAGTCAGGGGCGGACAAAAGAAAACCGTCGTAAAAAAAATCCTACCCAGCTATGTCCTTGTTAGTATGAAAATGAGTGATAACAGCTGGAATATCGTCCGTAATACTCCAGGAGTGACCGGGTTTGTCGGCAGTGGTAATAAGCCGGTACCTCTTCAACAGGAAGAAGTCGGTCAGATACTAAAGCAAATGGAAGCCGAAGCTCCGAAAGTTAAAGTTGGGTTTAAGCAAGGGCAAAGCGTAAGAGTCATCGACGGTCCTTTCACCGACTTTGTAGGTGTAGTCGACGAAATCATCGGTGGAAAAGGAAAAGTGAAAGTTCTTCTTTCCCTGTTTGGTAGAGAAACCCCGGTTGAACTCGACTTTTTACAGGTAGAGAAGTTATAGATCGGGTACTGGCCCAGGAGTACGAAAATGGCAAAAAAAGTAAAGACAATTCTTAGATTACAGATACCTGCCGGAAAAGCAACACCCGCTCCTCCGGTTGGAACGGCGTTAGGTCCCCATGGTGTCAATATCATGGCTTTCTGTAAGGAATATAATGAACGAACCGCTAAAGAAGCCGGTTCAATTATTCCTGCAGAGATCACGATATATGAAGACCGAACACTTAGTTTCATTACAAAAACTCCACCCACACCTGATTTATTAAGAAAATCTTTGGGTATAGAAAAGGGTTCCGGAACCGCCGGTAAAACTCAAGCCGGGACAATTTCTAAAGCTAAAATAGAGGAAATTGCTAAAATTAAGCTAAAGGACCTTAACACGGATTCTCTGGAAGCAGCCGAGAAGATCGTGGCCGGTACAGCCCGCAGTATGGGCATCGCCGTTGAGTAGGAGAGAATAATGGCCACACACGGTAAAAAATACGAAGAAGCAGTAAAACTGATCGAAAAAGACAAGGTATATTCGCCGCAAGAAGCGGTTGAACTGGCGAAAAAGACCTCGACCGCAAAATTCGACCAGACAGTGGAACTTCATTTAAGACTCGGGCTCGATCCAAAGAATTCCGCCCAACAAGTTCGAGGTGTTGCTTTATTACCTCACGGGTTGGGGAAAAAGGTCCGCGTTCTTGTGTTTGCCCAAGGCGAAGCAGCGAAAACAGCGGAAACTGCCGGAGCCGATTTTGTCGGAGCAGACGACCTTGTACAGAAGATAGAAGGCGGTTGGGTTGATTTCGATACTGCGATTGCTACACCCGATATGATGAGTAGAGTTGGTAAACTTGGTAAAGTCCTGGGCAGAAGAGGGCTTATGCCAAATCCAAAATCCGGTACTGTTGTCCCGGCAAATGATCTACCCCGTGTGATTCAAGATTCACGTAAAGGACGTGTCGAATTCAAACTAGACCGTGCTGCGATAATTCACGTTCCAGTCGGTAAAATTAGTTTCGAAGATCAACGTCTAGTTGATAATTTAACTGCTATAGTTGACGCAGTTGTTAAAGCTAAGCCATCAGGAGCAAAAGGGCAGTATGTAAAGACAGCATACTTAACAACAACGATGGGGCCTGGCATTAATCTTGATTTAAAAACTACGCTTACGATGAGCGCCGCTTAGCTAGTATTTTACAGGAATAATAATTTACTTTATAATAATTTAGTCCTGAGATAGCGGGTGTTGCCAGTTAAACGGAACTTAAATATCCCGCCGAGGAATTCCATAAAGACAATACATAAATATTTGATTGTCGGGAGAGTCTTCGTCTATCAGGCAGGACTCTCTTTTTTATTCGTAACAAGCAATTGAGGAGAAAAAGATGCCTACCGAAAAAAAGTCGAAAATAGTGTCCGAACTCGAAGAAACGATGACTAAGAGTAACGTTATAGTTCTCTCACAGTATCGCGGGGTAAAAGCTTCTCAATTATCAAACCTTCGCCGTAAACTTCGTAATTCGAACAGCGAGATTCGCGTTGTCAAGAATTCTCTAGCCAGAATTGCGGCAACGAATACAGGCAAAGAGGCCATGGTAAATTCGCTTGTGGGCCCGATGGCGATTACTTTTGGGTATGGAGATATATCAGCTCCGGTAAAGACCATTATCAGCAGCCAAGGTGAAATCGAAGGGCTCAGTATTACAGGAGGTTTTCTAGGCAATAAAGTTTATCCAAAAGAAGCAATCATGTTATTGGCTACTCTTCCTTCCAGAGAAGTACTAATCGGAAGAGTACTTGGCCAGATGAATGCCCCTGTCTCACGCTTAGTTGGAGCTCTCGCCTCTCCTATGAGAGGTGTTCTTGGAGTACTACAAGCTAGAATTAAACAACTGGAGGAAAAACAATAATGGCTGAAAATATGAGTGTTGATCAGATCATTGCTGCGGTCAAAGGCATGACGGTTTTAGAGCTTTCACAACTCGTAAAAACTCTTGAGACCGAATTTGGTGTTACCGCTGCTGCGCCGGTCATGGCAATTGCTGCCGGTGGTGCTGGTGGAGCCGCCGCAGCTGCGCCTGCTGTTGAAGAAAAAACCGAGTTTACCGTAACCCTTAAAGCTATCGGAGCCAACAAGATTGCCGTCATCAAAGCAGTCCGTGAACTAACTTCGCTCGGCCTAAAGGAATCGAAGGACTTAGTCGAGGGTGCTCCGAAACCAGTGAAAGAAAAGGTTTCCAAAGAAGAAGCAGCAGCAGCCAAGGCTAAATTGGAAGAAGCCGGGGCTACTGTCGAAGTCAGCTAATTTGATTTTGTTAATAAGAATATAATAGAAATATCCTGGCTTGACTAATTAAAAGCTTGGATAGAGTAGTTATTTAGTTTACTGTTTACTTCAAGCTATTTAAGAGGGAAAGGGTTAGTTACTCTTTCCCTCTTTTACTGGAATATATACTAACAGACCAGTTGACAATAGGAAGTATTGTATCTATAGTTATCATCAAATCTTCCGGGAGCAGAAGCCATGCCTTGGTTCGACTGGTATTTTCTTGTAGGGTTAGGCGGACTGTTCATTATTCTGGGGATTGTCGGCTTCTTTTGGGCCAAACATGAAGAAAGAAGCTATTATGACAATATTGCTAGCCGTCCGGATGTACGCGAATTTTTAGACCATCTTCCCTGGCGTCCCGAACCGCATGCTATTGTCATAGGTTCCCGGATAATTATAGTTTTAGGTATCTTTTTGCTTCTCGTTGGCGGCGCATATTGGTTGTGGTGGTAGCTACCAGCGTTATCAGGTTAGGGATATCGTATACTAAGCTACATTATTATCAGTATCATCAGTGGTTTGCTCTTCGCCTTCATGGACGGCTTCATCAATGCTAATCCTCTCGGAAAGAGGTTATTTGCAGTCTATAAACCCATCCAAAAACCTACCATCAATTTTTCAGCCGGAATCATCATCGATCTCGTATATGGATTTTTATTGGCAGGGATTTTTTTAGTTCTTTTTGACAGCCTTCCCGGTGATACCGGTTTTCTTAAGGGCTTAAGCTTTGCCAGTCTTTTGTGGTTCTGCCGGATTATTATGTCGGTACTATCAAACTGGATGATGTATAGTATACCTATAATATCGCTATTATATAGCCTTTTTGCCGGGTTAGGTGAAATGCTGGTACTGGGTATACTTTATGGCCTGTTACTAGCACCCTGGTATTAGAAACAGGTATACTCTATTAGGAACGCCAGTGTAATACCGTCCGTAAATCTCCATATATAAATCTAGTTACTAGTCAGGAGGGCTCGCATGTCCGGTATTTTAGGGTTGAATCTAAGTGGTGAAATCCATTTGGAGGACATTGCCAACGCAGCAGGTATCATGCAGCCCAGAGGAGACGAGTGGGGAGGGATTGCCATCCGAAAAAATGGCATCATCGAAAGGTATGCAAGCCAGGGGAAAATAACACCTCTATTTAATAGAGAACACGAGAACCTGGCAGGTGCACGGCAATTTATTGTCCATGTTAATCAAAGCCCTAAAAACCCGCAACCGTCATGGATCGAAGAAACTGCAATGGGAACGATTGCTTTGGCATTCGATGGGAAGATTATTAATAAGGAGGAAGTCAAAGAGAAATCACCATATCTCATCGGATCTGAAGCAGGCATCATGGCCCGCCTGGTAGCAGCAGCATCGAACCCTCTTGCAGGTATTGAAAGTGTTTTCAACACTATAAAAGGCCCTTTCTGCATGGTACTTCTGACCACGGAAGGCATATTTGTTGCCAGAGATACGATCGGGATAAGGCCAATGCAGTTAGGAAGATTGATGGGAGAGAATGCCGGGTGCGGTGCAGCTTCGGAATCAATCAGCCTGGAACATCTCGGCATGGATCTCATTAGAGATGTACGCCCAGGTGAGATAATTGAAATTCAACCGGAAGGATTTAAAGTTCTAAAGACCATGCCCAACTCACATTTATGCATCTGCAGTTTCGAATACGGATATTGGGCTCGAGGGTCTTCCAAAATCGAAGACGTGTGGGTTAGAGACGTGAGATGCCAAGCAGGCAAAGAGTTGGCGAAAAACTGTCCTGAAGCAGATATAATCTCCAGTTTTCCAATGTCAGGAAATCTTACCGGAGAAGGGCTGCATCTGGCAACTTCTATCCCTTACCAAAGTGTATACGATTATAATATAGAAGCTGGAGGAAGAAGTTTTTTGCCCTTTGACTCCAGATTGAGAAAATCAAGGGCGAGGAATAAATTGCTGCCTATTGCATCGTCTATCGCAAACAGAACGATCATAATGGTCGATGATTCTATTGTAGAAGGGAATCAAACACGTGAGCGGATATATAAGTTAAGAAATGCCGGAGCAAAAGAAATTTATATGGCAGTAGAAACCCCACCGATCAAATATCCCTGCCCCTTTGATATAACGCCAAGAGGGTCTTTACTCGCCGCCAAACACAGTATCGAAGAAATGCAGAAAGTCTTAGGCCTTAAGAAGTTATGGTTTAATTCCGTGGAATCATATGCCAATTCCATATTACTAATGCAAAATGAAAAGAAACTACGGGAAGATCCTTTAAAACTGGAAAATCTTTGTCTCGGATGTTTTACCGGTGAATTCCCCAAATATAGTCAACAAATCAGTTACAATTTATTTTAATTTTCAGGATAATTTATCCGGTATGTCCAAATTGACAATACTCACTTCATGAAGATAAACTTATCAAAATTATACTAAAATATTGATATGACAGATATACGAAATATCAGCCACGAACTTGGGTCTCTTTCCAGATATCAAGCTGACTATCTTGAAATCCATCTCGAAGAAAGCAGTAGCAGTCGAATTTCCTACCGTGGGCGTGAGATGGATTCGGTGGATAAGGCAACCTCTAGCGGAGGGAATGTACGGGCTTTGGTAGGGGGAGGGTGGGGGTTTGCCAGTTTTAATAGTTTTGATAACCTTAACGCACGCATCGATCAAGCTATTCAGCAAGCCAGCTTTATCAACGGTGAAAAGATCCACCTCGCACAGATACAACCTGTTATAGACACTGTTCCAGCACATATTATTGAAAACCCATCTACGATACCGCTGGCAGAGAAGAAAGCATTACTTGACCGGTATAACAATATTATCTGGAATACTTCCGGCATGAAAACATCTAACATCAATTATGGAGATTCAAGCCGTAGAGTGATTTTTATCAACTCGATTGGAAGTCATATCGAACAGGAAAGGTACGATATAACATTGAGGTTGACGGCAATCGCCACAAAAGAAAACGATGTACAGCAGGTCGGCCTTAGTGCCGGCAGCCTGGGTGACTTTAGTAAAATCAGGCACCTCGATCACGATATTGAAGAGATGTCACAGCGAGCCGTACAGATGTTATCCGCACCACATGTTAAGGGTGGTGAATATACGGTAGTCCTGGACCCGATACTAGCTGGAGTATTTGTTCATGAGGCTTTCGGGCACCTTTCTGAATCTGACTTCGTATATGAAGACGACCGGATGCGGGAAATAATGACCCTGGGTAAGGAATTCGGCAGCAAAGACTTGAACATTGTTGATTCAGGCTTAGATCCGGGTTTACGTGGTAGCTTCAAATATGATGATGAAGGAGTACCTTCAACGCGGACATATCTTATTCATGAAGGGAAACTGGTCGGCCGACTTCATTCCAGGGAAACCGCTGCTAAAATGGGGGAAAAACCTACAGGGAATGCCAGAGCCATCAATTACCGCCATCCACCAATTGTCCGTATGACCAATACCTATATTGAACCTAAATCCGTATCGTTCAGCGATATGATTGCCGATATCAAGGAAGGTGTTTATGCCCGTAACTGGCATGGTGGAACCACCAGTATGGAGATGTTTACATTTTCCGCTGGCGAAGCCTACATGATTAGAAATGGAAAGATTGCCGAACCTCTACGTCCGGTAGTACTCACGGGCAATGTATTTACCACACTTAAAAATATAGATGCCATCGGTAATGATCTCGATATGAATGAGGGTGGCGGTTGTGGTAAATCGGGCCAATCACCATTACCGGTCAGTAACGGAAGTCCCCACATCCGGATCCGCCACTGCCTGGTAGGAGGGAGGTAATAAAGCTGACAGCGTGTGGCTGACATCTTTTATCGGAATATGGACAACGTTTTTGATCAGATAAAGAAAATGGTCGACCAGGGGGAAGTATTTTCGGTAACATCAGAGAATACACCAATCCAGTTTGAGACCAACCGTCTGAAACATGCCCAGACACATCAGAGTTCTTCGATCGCCTTAAGAGTTGTAAAAAACGGGCGGCTTGGTTATGCCACCGCAACAAGACAGAATGATAACATTTCAAGCCTTATAAATGCTGCGCTGGAAACAGCCCAATTCGGAACGGAATGTAAGTTCGAATTTCCCACAAGTACTAAATACCCTGAGATTGATATTTACGACCAGGCAGTTTCAGGTATCACTCCAGATATGATGATCAGACTGGGGGATGTAATAATATCAGCATTAAGAGAAGAATGTCCGGATCTGGTATGTCAAGCGTGGATTTCCAAAGGAGATATATCAGTTAATATTGTAAATACCAATGGGGGACAGGCTTCATACAAACAAACCCACTTTTCTGTAAATGTATCAGGTACTCTTATCCGCGGCACCGATATGTTGTTCGTTGGTGATGGTGAAAGTTCATGTCATCCAATTCTACAGACTACTTCAATAATTACTACCGTGAAAAAGCAACTGGAATGGTCAAAAAACCTGGCAACGATCTCTACTGGGTCTTATCCCGTAATTTTTACTCCATCAGGTGTTGCCAGCGCTTTAATCTCACCATTAATGGTAGCCTTTAACGGTAAAACTGTACTAGAAGGTGCTTCTCCTGTAGGGAATAAACTGGGTAAATTGGTATTTAGTCCCATGATTTCGTTATATGACGATCCGACGCGACCTTTCCGGCCTTCCAGTCGACCCTGTGATGATGAGGGAATAGTAAGCCGAAGCACTCCTCTTATTGAACAGGGCATCATCAAGAATTTCCTTTATGATCTTCAGACTGCCGGACTTGCCGGACAGATATCTACCGGTAATGCCGGAAGAGGACGTGGGCTGCCTTCCCCCTCCCCCAGTGCTTTTGTTATTCCTCCGGGAAATACCGGCTTCGAACAACTAGTACATGATATAAAAACCGGTATTGTCATCGAAGAATTGATGGGTGCAGAACAGGGCAATATCCTTGGTGGGGATTTTAGCGGGAACGTCCTTTTAGGCTTTAAAGTTGAAAATGGTAAAATAGTGGGTAGGGTGAAGGATACGATGGTATCGGGGAATGTATACCAACTATTTCGAGAGATTGCTGCCGTTGGCAGCGACACCAGATGGCTGGGGGGATTAAGTACACCTTCACTATATTTCCCGAGTATTTCTGTAGCCAGTAAATAACAAACTATTGGTATTGGCCATAGCAACAGGCTTGACGGATGTTGCACACAATAACATCGTATCGGGGATTTTTACTAACAATTTTATGACTGACTTATTAAAGATATATACCCGGCCCAGGCTGCATACACCAAATATGGTTGCTGTCTGGCCCGGAATAGCAAATGTAGGCAGCATTATCGCCGAATACCTGAGAAAGAGGATCGCTTTTAAAGAATTGGGGGAAATCAACGCCCCTGATTTCTTCGATCCGATCGGGGTAACGGTGGAAAATAATGTCGTGCAGGCACCTCAATTTCCTCAAAGCCGTTTTTTTTACTGGAAAAACAAAACCGGGAAAAGTGACTTGATACTTTTTGTAGGTGATGACCAACCTGCATTCAAGTCATACGACCTGGCGAACTGTGTCCTCGATATGGCTATCAAGTTTAAAGTACAAAGGGTTTATACTCTTGCTGCTGCAGTCACCAGAATGCACCATACTGAAATTCCTAAAACCTGGGGAGTAGCTACCTCCAATAAACTTACCGGAGAATTGAAACGCCGTGGTCTTATGCAAAGAGGCAACTTACAAATCGCCGGCCTTAATGGCATTTTGTTGGGGGTAGCAAAAGAACGGGCAGTAGATGCGATGTGCATTCTGGGAGAAGTTCCAGCCAATGCGGCACGTTTACAAAATCCCATGGCAGCACTGGCTGTTTTAAGGGTGATGACCCGGATGCTTGATATAAAAGTAGACCTGCTTGAACTTGAACAAATCGCCGGACAAGCAAAAGACCAATTGAAACAAATGGCAGCCGAAGCCATGGGTGAATATATCGACCTGTTCACCGAACCCATCTGGGAACAAGGACAAGATGAAGAAGGTGAAGACTAGAAAATGGATACGGGGCCCGATGCACTCAGCGAACTCTTTTCGGAAGCCAACACATCCGGAGAACTTTCCGGAGTCAAACTGGCAGAATTAAGTAATCTCGGTCAAGTAGAACTGCAATCATTTAAGAAATCTTTCTCCACCATGCCCGAAGAGATCAGGTTAAGTATTATTAAGCGACTCGTACAGTTAACGGAAGATAATGTCGAACTTAATTTTGATGACATCTTTAAGTTTTGTCTTAACGATACAAACCCTGATATTCGAAGTCAGTCGATCGAAGGCCTTTGGGAAAATGAAGAAACGTCATTAATCAATCCTCTCGTGAAATTACTATCTAATGATAGTTCTGACAGAGTCCGGGCGGCGGCGGCAACCGCTCTCGGAAGATACGTAATGTTAGCGGAGCAAGGAAAATTGAGGGTGTCATACCTTGATAAGGTAAGAGATACCCTGCTGGTTGTCACTAAAGATATTAGCACCATTGAAGAAGTACGCCGCCGGGCTCTAGAGGCTGTGTCACCACTTAGTATTCCTGAAGTAAAAGCAGAAATATCAACTGCTTACCATAGCCAAAATCCCAGGCTGAAAGTCAGTGCTCTATTTGCAATGGGAAGGAACTGTGATCCGGTATGGATGCCCATCCTGCTGGAGGAATTGGGCGATACAGACCCGGAAATCAGGTTTGAAGCAGCGACTGCCCTGGGTGAATTCGGCGATGAAATAGCGGTTACTCCCCTGATAAAAATCGGGGGAGACCCCGATACTGAAGTACGTATGGCAATAGTACAATCATTGGGTAAAATCGGCGGGACGAAGGCCAAAGAATATTTACAGAACCTACTGAGTAGTCGAGATACTGCAATCCGGGATCTTGCCAGGCAATCGTTAGATGAACTCACAGCCAACGAAGACCCGATGTCACTCCAAATATAAATATATTGTGACTGAAATGAGAACTATCGACACTAATATGAGACACAAGGACCACATGAATATGATCAAAGGCAATCGAATTGTTCTTCGAGATAAATCAATCGAAGATGTCATAAATGATTACAAATGGGAAACCGATCCCGAATTAGCAAGTTTGGATGCTACGGTACCGGTGAAGCTACCTTTTGGTAAATATAAACAGGATTACGCTGAAGAAATCAAACACCCGTATTTTGCCAGTTGCCGTTTTGCGATCGATACCATTGACGGCAAACACATCGGAAATTGTGCTTATTATCATATAAGTGAACGAATCGGTGAAACTGAACTTGGTATCATGATTGGAGAGAAAGAATACTGGAATCAAGGTTATGGTGTTGAAGTAATTTCAACGCTACTGAACTATATTTTTGGGAATACCCCTTTAAAGCGTGTGTATTTAAAGACTTTGGCATCAAATTACCGTGCCCAGACATGTTTTAGAAAATCAGGTTTTAAGCCATATGTCCGTTTAGTACGTGACGGATATGATTTCCTCTTCATGGAAATATACCGGCGGGAATGGACAATACATAAAAACAAAAACAGCAATCAAGCCGTAAAGCCCTCATCAGACTAGTGGGACACAACTAGTAATACTTCAGCAATTCAGTTTCACGGCCCGATATTTAAGCAATTTTTTACTTGCTATCACCATGACCGGATTCCGGTTGCGGTTGAGTTTCCAGAGATAACTTGTCCATTTGGATCTGTACCGGAATGGGATATTCTCCATTAAAACAGGCCAGACAGAAACCATCTCCGGGCAAGGCAACGGCTTTAATTAAACCTTCGATACTAAGGTAACCCAACGAATCGGCACCGATGAAATCTCTGATTTCAGAGATGGACTTTTGAGCGGCGATCAATTCCCAACGGGTAGCCATATCAACACCGAAGAAACAAGGAAACCGTATCGGAGGTGCGCAGATACGCATATGGACTTCTCTGGCACCTGCTTTACGAATCAACTTTATCACTTTTGGAGTGGTCGTACCCCTGACAATGCTGTCATCAACCAGTATCACCCGTTTGCCTTCGAGGACCTGAGGTAACGGGTTGAATTTTAACCCGACACCCAAATCACGAATACGTTGAGCCGGTTCAATAAAAGTACGTCCGACATAGCGGTTCTTAATTATTGCTTCAACCAGTGGTATACCTGAACGATGGGCATAACCTACGCCCGCAGCCGTAGCCGAATCCGGGACACCCACGACGATATCAGCATCAACAGGATGTTCATCGGCAAGACCGGCACCCATCGCCAAACGAGCTTGATAAAGCAAACGACTATTTATTGTACTATCAGGCCGGGCAAAATATATGTACTCAAATATACAGAGAGCATGCCGAGCAGCCGGTTCACGGTAGCTTTCAACCCCTTTGGGCCCAATTGAGATAATCTCTCCCGGTTCGATTTCCCGGACAAAGCGGGCGCCGATATGGTCCAAGGCACAACTTTCAGACGCAATCACCCATCCACCATGGATCTCACCAAGGCATAACGGACGAATTCCCAAAGGGTCGCGTACTCCATACAACCGGTCTTTGGTCATTAACACCATGGAATAAGCTCCTTGCAAACGGTGCATGGCGTAACGCACTTTATTGACCCAGTTTTTTCCTGGTGAAACAACGATGAGGTTGGCAATTACTTCGCTATCGGTCGTCGAGTTAAACGAATACCCTTGTTCTTCCAGTTCATGCCGTAGAAAATCGGCATTCACCAGGTTACCATTATGGGCAATCGATAGAAGTTCATTATCTTTTCCCACAATCATGGGTTGGGCGTTGCTTATCCTGCTGGAACCCTTTGTAGAATAACGGTTGTGTCCGATAGCTATATGACCAACAAGCTGGGTAAGCGATTCCTCTGTAAAGACCTGGGAAACCAATCCCATACGGGCGAATACCTGAATCTTTTTTCCGTCAGCGGTAGCGATACCAGCGCTTTCCTGACCTCGATGTTGGAGAGCAAAAAGAGCAAAGAAGGTAAGGCGAGCTACATCTTCATCAGGGGCATAGATTCCGAATACTCCACAGCTTTCGTGCAAGCTTATTAGCCTCTTAAATCTTCAACTTCATTATATCGTATTCGATTTCGGCGAATCAAGCAATTGTTATGTCAACTACACAGTAACAAGATAACATTTCATTTGATCAGCATTAAGAATTCCCGATTACCGGAAGCACCTTCGATGGGTGAAGAAACTAATCCACCCAACCGCAACCCCCGGTTCACAATCCAATTAATAAAACGTCCCAGCACCCGGGCATGGACTTCCGGATCTCTAATAATTCCACCTCTTCCCACTTCTTTACGTAAAGCTTCAAATTGAGGTTTGATCAAGACTATCAAATACCCACTATCTTTCAAGACATTAAGCGCAGATGGAATAATTTTCTGAACTGAAATGAACGACACATCGATGGTAACCAAGTCTACTGGCTGTGACAATGAAAAAGGATATTTAGCATTCACATCTTCCATGACCACGACCCGTGAATCACGGCGCAGCCGCCAGTCCAACTGTCCCTTGCCGACATCAATGGCAAATACATGGCTAGCACCGTGCTGAAGCAGGCAATCCGTAAAACCACCGGTGGATGAACCGATATCAGCAGCCGATCCCCCATTGATATCTACACCGAAATGTTCGAGCGCGTAGGCTAACTTGAGCCCACCTCTGCTTACATACAGGGAATGTGCGGCAATTTCAAGCTTACATTCCAGATTGACCGGAATACCAGGTTTTGTCAACACCTGACCATCGACAGTGATTTCACCAGCCATCACCATCGCCTGAGCAGCTTCCAAATTAGCCGCCAAGCCTTTTTCTACCAGTAACAAATCGATACGTTGCTTTCTCAGAGTGGCTTTCTTTGGCATATAGTGTCATGAAACATTATTGTTTATTCCATGGTAAACGGCGTTTGAACAGTAGCGGATATACTTCAACCCAAGCTTTCTGCAGCTTTATAAGGTCATTATCCAACAGGCTTTTTTTCGGGCTGAACCTGGACTGAGTATAAAGAACCGCGATATTCAATATCGGTTCCGCCCCTACGGGGACCATCTTCGCCAACCGCCGCCCGTATTCAAGCGGTGTTTCTGAAATCAAAGGGGCTGCACCGGAATACGAGGCCAAACGGCACATCTTGTCATAAACCATGAAGGCATCACCCGACAAGCGCAGGTTTTGATAGGCACGGTTAGCAAACACCCAAATTATACTACAAATAGCGAAAACAAAAAGCAGACCGATAATAACCGGTATTACATAATTAGGTTTGTTAGTTATGATATTGTCTGGAGAAATATCCGGAATCGCGCCGGTACCGGAATCGACGGGATACGGAGGGAATAACTCATAATAATTCAGAATGTTGTTATTGCCCGACGTAATACCCAGATCGACGATAGAACCTGGAGTAGGTTCAAACTCGATCCAGCCATACCCGGGGAAATATACTTCCGGCCAGGCATGATAGTCGCGGCCGCGAATAATAAATGCACCTGTACTACCTTCTAGTTCTCCCGGAGCATAACCGGTTACTAATCTTGAAGGGATACCGATGGATCTCAACATAACCACCATGGCAGTAGCAAAATCCGTGCATACACCTTCTTTCTGCTGGAATAAAAAAGCATCCACCTCATCACCCAGCCGTGAAGGAGACTCTACATCCTCGTTATACTTATATCCATTTAAGAATTTTTGAACCGTGACCGCCTTTTCGTAAGGACTGCTAACATTATCAGTAATCGCTGCCGCCAGGTCACCGACCCTATGAGGAAGGTCGTCGGGAAGTTGCAGATAGTGTTGCGTAATCCATTCGGGATAGTCATTTCCTGCACCCGACAACTGGGCACCACTTGCCATATTGACACTTACGGTCGTTGTGTATGTTTGATGTGGCTGTATCAAATGGGTTGCTATTACCGACGTTACATCCGTGGCACCTGGATCAACCGTCGTGAACCGGACCGGAATATTAGCTGACACAAACTCGCCGGCAAGTAAAAGAATGTCGACCTTGGCAAAAGTTTCAATAGTATAGGTCATCTCCTGACGGCTTCCCGGAAATAATTCGAACTCCGGCTCGGTACCTGCTTCAACCGTTTTCCCTAATTGTTCCGAAAACCCACGCCACCCTTTTCCGTTATATTCGGAATATCTTTGTATCCGCCAATAGGCGGGTTGTGGGGAAGATATTTTAAAAAGAACCGCCGACCGGTTATCCAGAGGAGCGTCGAACAACAAAGATTTTTGTTCTGTATACCTGATTGTCCTCCACTTACTGGGTACACTGGCAAATACATTTAGCCAGTTTTTTTGTAAAGCAGCCATCAATTGACTATCGGCATCGAAACCAATTTGCTCGACACCCTTCACTGGGACAAACCAGGCAGCCAAAGAAGCTAACAGGCTTATAAATAACACGGAAATAATAATGAAAGTAGGAGTCCGTTTAGCAAAATATCCTCCATGCTTTTTTAAGTCATGGCGTGATTTAGTAAACCAGGTTACACCTATCATGGTTAGAGCGAAACCGAGGTATACCGGCAGGATTATATAATAATCCGGAGACAGGTTACTCAAGTTAACCAGAAGAAAGGCAACACCTATCCCCGCCGGCAACCAAGCATTGTGCTTCTGAAGTACCAACCATGTTGATACCACACCCGAGACCCATGTTACGAATAATAAAAAGACTGCAAAATGGATGGTACTTTCATTCGGGTTCGAGGACAGAGCCTGAAATATTGATAGCCCGTTCGCCAACCTGACGGCCTGCCATAATAGCATAAGGAACAATAAGGCAACTGCTATTCCAATTCTTATCCGGCTGGGAAAGCTGAGTTTAATCAATAATACAGTACTTAAAACCGATAATAACAAAATAAGTATGAGCGGCAACTGAGAAGATACCCATTTAGCTTGTTGAACAGAATAGACGGCAATACCTAAGGTAACCAGAAGCAGTAAGACATTCAACCACTCTCCAGTATTAGCCGATTGGAACAACTTCCGGAATATTTTACGGAGACTAACCATGAAGGTACTATGACGATGATAAGAACCAAAACCGTAGACCGGGACATCTTCCGGCCTATCGTATAATCCAGGGACGCCGTAACTCATACATACCTCGAATACCAGAGTGTCTTACTGCTATCAAGAGCCCGCGCTAAATTATCTCCCTTGCGGACGACATAGGCTTGAACACCGATAGTTCCTAAAGTTCTGACGGCAAATTCCGAGCTGATCTGCCCACCGAAACTCAAACTATCAGTAAATACCGCGACCACCGAATGTCCATAATTTTTCAGTCCCCTTATAGCATCAATAACTTGTTCATTCGCTTGCGGGGTGATGACAATTACCGTACTATGACCGCTGCCAAATTGTCTGGGGTCGATAAGTGCATTGAAAAGCGGCTTATCACCATCGGCTTTAACTAAGGTCAACTTTTCCATCATTTGAAGAAAATTAGTATTACCGGAATTCGGTAACATCACATCAACCTGGCGGTCATTCACTGTCAGTCCCACCCGCATCCCGCTATCGAGATACTTCTTGATAAGCGAGGCGGCGGCGGTTACACAGTATTCTTCCGTAGATTCTTCATCCTTACCAGTGTGAACTGCCTGATTCATATCCAGTACCATCCAGGCGTCCTTGGTTTCTTCCGTAGAATGTTCTGCATCAAAGACTTTAACCATCAATTTACCGGTATGTGCTGTACTGCGCCAATGGATATGTTCCTGGCTATCACCACTGACCATTTCCCTGATACTTGAAGCACTGGGGCTGATCTGGCTGATTCTCCTGCCACTCATACCATGGCCTAAATCAACTAAAGAGGTATTAGACGTCCTGAATAGAGGTAATTCGATTATTTTAGGAAATACCGTGATTTCCCTGGTTTGACCAATATCTTTGTTCCGGGAAAAAAGTCCGAAAGGGTCGGCTGAAGTTACCGCTAACGGTCCGAGAAAATATCGTCCTCGACGCCAACAGGTTACTCTTTTTTCCCAAGACTGGTCTTTATGACTACCAACATTCAATATGGCGATATTTGAGTGACCAGGCAGATTATTCCTTACTTCAACTTTAAGCGCAAACTTGGAAATACCACTATCGTTTATTATTGATGTTTTTTCACTAAAACTATCACCGGCTTGACAATTAACCGGAATATTTTCATGTCTGGTTTTCAGTCTCCACAACCCCAACCACACCCACAATAAAGCCAGCAACCCAATCACTACCAGGGCTATAAACACCCGAAGAAGTAAACTGGAACCGATGATGAGCGAAAATACAAGTATCACGGCGGGCACGATATATACTACCGGCCTGATTTTCATATTCCCTCTATTACCTCTGTTTTTCCCGGGTTAGATTTTATCGTTTAGCCACGGTTCCCGGCACCGGTATTGTATTCAACAATTCGTTGATTGCATTCCGGCCGGTACGGTCTTCCGACTGTTCTCTCGACCGGAGTATCAACCGGTGTGCCAGGACAGGTTCCGCCATATATTTAACATCGTCAGGTAATACAAAATCCCGCCCGTCCAGTAAAGCCCGGGCTTGAATCGTTCTGAATAACGCCAGAGAACCCCTGGGAGAAGCTCCTAACCTGACGCCCGGGTGCTGCCGGGTAGCTGCCACCAGCGAAGCGATATACTGGCGGACTAATTCATCAACAAATACGTTCCGGACAGCACTATGAAGTGTTAACAATTCGTGGACGGTTGCGACCGGTTCCAGGTTATCGATAGGATGCGTATAGTGTTGTTTTTCCATGATAGCAATCTCATCAGCAAGCGATGGATATCCCAGGTTTATACGGAGTAGAAAACGATCGAGTTGTGTTTCCGGTAAGGGAAATGTCCCCTCGTATTCGATGGGATTCTGTGTCGCCAAAACATGAAACGGGACCGGCATTTTATGGGTTATGCCATCTACGCTTATCTGTCCTTCTTCCATACACTCAAGCAAGGCAGACTGTACTTTCGGCGTAGCCCGGTTTATTTCATCCGCCAGGACAATATTCGCAATGATTGGCCCGGCCCGGAATTCAAAGTCCATGGTTTTCTGATTATAAACCGAGACACCGGTAATATCGCCGGGCAGCATATCGGGAGTAAACTGAATCCTTTTGAAGGTACAATCGACCGACCTTGCCAAGCTCCGGGCAAGCATCGTCTTACCAACTCCCGGAGCGTCTTCAATCAACAGGTGGCCTTTACTCATCAGTCCGATCACGGCCAACTCAATTGTCTTTCGCTTACCGATAATAACTTTTTCTACATTTTCTAAGATTTTCTGAGCAACCTGGCGGCCGACGGTCAATTCATTGTCCAATTCATGCCCTCCCAAGAACCGAAACTACTAACTTACACGATCGTCCATATGTTACCACAAACTAGTACATTGTTGAATAACATGCTGGACAGTTCGAATACAAAGCAAGTAAAAACACTTTATCTCGACCTTTCTGCCGGGGAATTTGCCTTCTTTTTCCCCCGACAGATACGGCCGACAGCTAAACATAGTAATAAAGGATGATTACTTAAGGCGGCTTTCGACTTCATCCCACTTAATATTGGTAAAGAACGATTCGATATAATCAGCCCGCTTCAATCCATAATCGATCATGAATGCATGTTCAAAGACATCCATGACCAGGAGCGGAAGACAACCCGCCAAGTGTCCGACTTCATGTTCATTTATCCAAACATTTAACAGCTTGCCGGTTACCGGGTCCTGGTATAAAACTACCCAGCCAATGCCCCGCATCGTCCCGGTACCTTTAAAGTCCTTTTCCCAGGCTTCATAGCTGCCGAATTCCGCCGCTAATTTTTTTCCCAGGGCACCATCTTTGTTCAGGACACCATTACCCCCCAGATTGCTGAAATAATACTCATGAAGCCGCATACCATCGAATTCGAACCCGAATCTTCTTTTTAGTTCGGCATATTCAGGAGTAGCTGTTTTCCCATCTTTAAGCATAACACTGAAAGCATCCACCAATTTATTAGTATTAGTGACATAACCCTGATATAAGGTGAAATGGTTTTTAAGTAGTGTTTCGCTAAATCCTTTCATACCGATTAATTGACTGAAGTCTTTTGCTATATATGCCATGGCTACCTCCTTTCGGTTCACATATTATTTTTATGGGGTGCTAAGCACATTATAACTGAAATTTACTGGTGCAGCTTTTGCCATCTTGTTTCTCCCAGGCACTCCCGGGCATGCGAACACCATCCGGTACATGAAGGAACCTGTTCACGATAAACCCGTGTACCGCATTTATGGCATTTCATGCTACTTTCATCGGAAAACAGCTCAACTTCCACCCCACAGCCAGGGCATTTATGCACCGACACTTTGAGATTCCTCATATCCTGGCCCGGACATCTCACGGCCATCATATCCCTCCTGTAATAACATATAACTTATAAATCTTACTACCTGTGCCAGCGGAAAAACATGATATAAATCACAAATAATATCAAAGACAATACTATTGATGACACTGATGTAAAGAAGATTTCTGATACCGGAAACACACCAGGAGATAAAACGCAATTTCCCGCTTGCCGGTAGTAAATAATCAGAATGGAAAGCCGGGCTAACCGATCGCCTGATAGCACTCCATACATATTATCAGGCAGTTCGTAGCAGTATCACCGGCAAAGCTGTCGATTTGGCGGGCTTGCCAACCACCATCTACATTTTCATCCCGCTTCTCCCACTTTAACAACCTGGCGCACGGGGTATAGAAGTGCCGGTGGGTACGCCGGCTGCATTCACACTGGCCCCCGGCTTTCTCCCAGGCTTCCTTTAGGGTAGCTTCAGAAAACGCCATCGACGCACCTCCCTTTTCCAATCTATATTGTTTACCATTATGTCATGTGATAATAGTTAATGTAATCCCTTCGGATTATTTACAATTCGAATGATTTATTGCCAAGTAATTCATCTACCGGCAACAGGTTTACGCCGGGTTAGGGAAGCAAATACGCCCAGGAAACACAAAACGGCAAAGATAATAAAGCCGGTATGAGCACTATCCAGGAAAAGCGGATAGAACTCCGGTGTTATCTGTACCTGTCCCATATAAAGCGAAAATAAAAGGGTGGCGATGCCCAGGCTCAACATCTGACCGATCAATCTCATAGTACCAAGCATTCCCGAAGCCACACCGTAATAGCGCCTTTCGACGGCACTCATGACAGCATTCGAGTTTGGTGAGGAGAACAAGCCAAAGCCTATACCTTGTATTACTAATATCATTATGATGAAAGCAAGGTTGGTATTCGCATCTACAAAAATCAACATTATCAACCCGGCAGTGGTAATAGCCATACCTATCGAAGCTAATAACCTGGGTTCGGTCCGGTCGGAAAGGCGGCCGGCAAACAAGGAAACCAGGGTCATCATGACCGGTTGTATAATCAAAACCAGGCCGGCTACCTGTGCGCTGAAATCTTTCAGGTACTGCAAATACAGGCTTAACAGGAATGAAATCGCACTGGTAGCACTATAGTTGATCAGAGCAGCAAGATTAGCAAAGGCCAGAACAGCGTTTTGGCGAAATAGATTAATATTTAGTACCGGACTGAGTATTTTCAGTTCCAACATAATAAACAAGGTAATGCCGATTACACCGGCAATCAGCAGCCACACACCGATCATCGCCGGTAATTCGGACAAGCCTAACATCAACGCCACAAGAGCTACACCGTAAATAATAGAACCGGTGACATCGAACTTCTCACCCTTAGCCTCGGACCACTCACCTCTCAATTTCCAGAAGGTAGCGATAATAGTGATTATCCCCAGAGGCAACCCTACCCAGAAGATGCTTCGCCAACCCAAATAATGGGTTAAAAACCCTCCCAGCGACGGCCCAAGTGAAAGGCCCAGGTAGACAGAGGCTACCTGAAATCCTAAGGCTTTTCCCCGTTCATTGGCCGGATAGACGGAAGTAAGGATGGCCATCGCTGTTCCCGACAAGATGGCACTGCCGATCCCTTGAAAAACCCGGGAAACGATTAACCAGGCGCCGGAGGGAGACAATGCGATAGCCAGACAGGATAGCGTAAATATGAATAAGCCCAGGATGAATAACTTTCTGCGGCCGTGAATATCGGCCAACCGGCCGAAGGGAACGATAAAGACCGCCGCGGCCAAAAGAAAAGAAGTAGCCACCCAGCTTAAGGCAACAGCACTAAGATGAAATTCACTGGCAATGGAAGGCAAAGCAATATTGACCGCCGAACCCATGAACGGGGTAAAAAAGGAACTCAGGACAGCGACCAGGAGACCGGCTTTTCTCATCGATGCGGTTGAAGTAATACTGGCTGCCTCCGATCTCACGATACCCCCCCTCTGACACCCTGATATTGAAAAATAAGTCTAGACTTCAGGCTGTTCTATGTCAACTACAATCCAAACTCCCGGCTATAGGTAGTTTGACGCACAATACCCCAAATGCTACACTGGATTTAACTGATGTATAGTGTTACCCGGGAAAGCTTCGATAGTCTAGCCGCACTAAGAAATTCCGATAAAACCCTGCTGTGGAATTCCATTTTTGTCCTGCCGTTTTGGATGGAGACATGGTGGCAGCATTTTCATGCGGACAGCGAACTCCATTTGATAACTGTACGTGATAGCGGGCAGGTTATAGGCATCGCTCCGATGCAGTTAAAGAACGGGATTGCTTCGCTGGTCGGCGGGGACAACGTCTGCGATTACCTGGATTTCATTGTAGTACCCGGTAATGAAGAAGCTTTTTCCGTAACTCTTCTCGAAGAACTGAAAAAACAGCAGATAAAAAAACTCGACCTCGGACTACTTCGCCCCGATTCCTTTGTCCTGTCAAATTTTGTTGACATCGCACAAAATCGCGGCTTATCCGTATCAATACAACCGGAAGATGTATCCTCCGAGATGGAACTACCGGCAACTTTCGATGAATACCTTACTTTACTTAATTCGAAGCAACGCCATGAAGTCAGACGGAAGTTAAGGCGGCTAAATGAAGCCGGGAAAGTTGAATATCAGTTGCTCGATGGTAATACGGAGCTAGATAAACTGGTTAATGATTTCATGCACCTGTTTGCCCTGGCCCGAGATGAGAAAGCTCATTTCATGACTTCTGACATGGAAGTATTTTTCCGTGCGTTAAGCCATGCCACCGCGACTGCCGGCATCCTGCGGTTAGGCCGGGTGACCATCGATTCCCAACCAGTCGCCATGGTGATGTGTTTTGATTATAACAATATTCTTTACCTGTATAATAGCGGCTTCGACCCACAATATGATGCTGTAAGCGTCGGCCTGATGTCGAAAGTATTAACGATCCAGGAAAGTATCCGCCAGGGGAAAAGAAGATTCGAATTTCTCAAGGGCAATGAGATTTACAAAGAGCGTTTGGGCGGCCATGAAATTCCCCTCTCCCGCTGTACAGTTGAGATTCCTTAATCCGGACATTATGGAGAAACCAACTTGCGCATAGCTATGCTAAGTGCTCATAGCTGCCCGGTAGGACAACTCGGAACCAGAGACACCGGCGGCATGAGTGTCTACATCAGGGAGTTAGCCCGGGAACTTGGCGTATTGGGACATCAAGTAGACATATTTACACGGGTCCACGATCCCCGCGACCCCCTGATGGAGAGCCTCGGCCGTAATGTCCGGTTGATACACCTCAAGGTAGGCGGTGATGACCAGATCCACAAGTTAGTCCTGTACTCTTATCTCCCTGATTTTACTTACAGCCTTGAAGAATTCCGCAAAGCCAATTATCTAAAGTATGATATCGTCTTCAGTCACTACTGGTTATCCGGTATCGTAGGGCAGGACCTGCACAAACTCTGGAGGGTACCGAACTTGATCATGTTCCATACCCTGGGAGGGGTAAAAAACTCCCTTGGTATCGGAGATGAAGAACCACACCTGCGCATCCAAACCGAAACCGATTTAGCCCATGCCTGTCAAGGGATAATCGTGGCTACAGAACGGGAAAAAAACAACCTCGTAAAATTCTATAACGTACCTGGAGAAAATATCTCGGTGATTTCCTGCGGCGTTAACACAAACACATTCCACCCTATCAGCCGAGACATGGCCCGCGAACAAACCGGATTGGGGAAGGGAAAATTGGTCCTTTTTGTAGGACGAATCACCCCTTTGAAAGGGATCGACCGTTTGATGAAAGCCTTCGCCAGCATTCAACAAAAGAATGGGACGCGGTTGGTGATTGTTGGCGGCGATAACGCAGATAAGGTGGAACTGGAACAACTCAATCACCTTTCACAAAAACTCAGTATTACCGAAGCGGTAACTTTCATAGGCACGGTCAAGCATGAACTCATGCCTTCCTTTTACAACGCGGCTGATGTATGTGTGGTATCTTCACTATATGAAAGTTTTGGACTGGTCGCCCTTGAAGCCCTCGCCTGCGGCACACCTGTCGTGGCAACCGACGTCGGGAACCTAAAGAACATTATCCAGCATGGCGTAACCGGATACATCGTGCCCGCCCATTCGGCAGAGGGACTAACCGAGAGGATATCCGAGGTCCTGGCCTGGCCGGAGCGTACTCTGATACAGTCACGGAAGATACGTAGTTCGGTGGACGGATTCTCATGGACTAGTATAGCCAAACTGGTACTGGAAGAATTCGAACGAGTAATAGGACACAATTAATTGCGTAAATCATCTGTGCACCAACCTGTTTTTAAGTTGCACTCAGCTTCGAATTTTGTTAAACTTCGATTGATGGGCCGCTAGCTCAATTGGCAGAGCAAATGACTCTTAATCATTAGGTTCTGGGTTCGAGTCCCAGGCGGCTCACCAACGACGTTTAGTAGGGATTGATAAAGTCGTTGAATCAGGAAAGAGAAAAAGGTACCCGGGAATCCGGAAAACCATATTGAAATAGCATGGTGTAATCGATACATCACTCGTCTCCTTATAGGGGTGTTCGCCCGACGATCCGCCAAGATAACCGGGCAGCGCCCCTTTCTTTTTATTCAGTTATACGGGCTGCTTTTCGCGTTCTGACTTAATACGGTCTAGTTCAATTCGGGTAATGACTGGCCGCCCGGCAATATCAACAGTTGATACCTTACCTGCTTTGATCCACCTTACAACTGTCATCCTGGCAACCCCGAGTTCAATAGCTGCCTGTGTTTGACTTAAGTAAGCACTCTGTGTCGTCATGGTTGATATGTTACACTTTGATACAAAAAATGTCAATATCTATATTTTGTAGTTAAATTTGGTTTAGGTAATGAGTTAAAGAAGAAAAAAGAAAATGAGTAATATAATCATTTTTGAATAATGTGTACTACAATTGTATAATCATGAGCATCCTAAAAAAGTGTATTGAGGTGAATATGAAAAAACTGATTTCATTCTTAATAGTTTTTTCATTATTACTTCCACTATATGCTTGTAGTAATCAGACTCCAACTTCAGATATTAACAAAATAAAATCACCTACAATATCAATCACTCAACCAACACGTACATATTTCACTATCACCCCTTCCAATCCTATTACTTTAACACCAAAAACAACTAAACCAGTGATTCCAAATATTCCAACAACACCCAAAACATCTTCACCGACGATAAAACCTACTCAGACCACTTCTGTCCCTGTATCTGATATTGTTTATATCACCAGAACTGGTGAAAAATACCATCGAGGCAGTTGTCGTTATCTCTCTAAAAGTAAAATACCCATCGAGAGGAAAGAGGCAATAGCTAGAGGTTATACTCCGTGTTCAGTATGTCGCCCATGAAATATTTACTCATTTCCCTAGTTATTCTAGTTTCCTTTTTCGTCGTTGGCATCACTGTATATACAAATAAAAAAACTGAACCGCAGACTTCTACGAAAACACCTGGAATTACCACACCGACACCTGACGTAATGACAACAACGACAGCTACTACGACAACCACTTCGACTGGAGACTTGACTGTCACGTTTATCGATGTCGGACAAGGTGACTCGATATTTCTAGATCATGGTGAAACGGAAATACTAATAGATGCTGGTGTACGAAGTTCAACTGTATCCGATTACATAGCTTCATACGTACAAGGTCCACTAGATGTTGTCATAGCCACTCATCCTCACGCTGATCATATAGGCGGACTTATCGATGTATTTGCAAGATATCAGGTATCGCAAATATGGCACAGTGGAGATACATCAACGAGTGCTACATATAGAGATTTCATGGACGCAACAAGCAACGAAGGTGCAACCGTTTATGAAGCCAGGAGAGGACAGACTATCACCGCAGGGACTTTATCTCTGAAGATACTAAATCCAACAACACCATTACCGTCTGATGCAAATAATACTTCAGTCGTTTTATGGCTTAAATATGGAGAAGTTGACTTCGTTTTCCAAGGTGATGCGGAACTAGAATCCGAAGAATCGATGCTAGCTGATTCGGTCATACCGGATTGTGATATTTTAAAAGTTGGACATCATGGGTCGAGGACTGCATCATCAATAACTTATCTGAATATTGCTCGTCCAGAAGTCGCGATCTACCAAGCAGGAACTGGGAATACATAAGGTCACCCCCATTCAGAGACAATTACTGCTCTTCAAAAAATTGGGGCAGTAATTTATGGTACCGATAAGAACGGAACGGTAACAATTACAACCGACGGAACCGGCTTTTCTGTAGACACGACTAGATAAGAAAAAACACAATATTTGATTAGATACCTATGTTTTTATTATTTGGGCAATAACTTTATCTGTTTCTCAAATGGTTCGGGATAATTATATATTTTTACTAACTTTCCCATAACATCTAACTTAATTGTAATCACACTTGTAGCGATTCTTTTCCCTCGAGGATTTCTTAATATCTCCAAATCCTGAGATTCAATTACAATTACTACTCCCTTATTACCAAAATTTTCGTTTTTATCATCTATAATCTCAACTCTATTATTTGTCTGAAGTGATATGTTCTTTTTTTGCATTTATTTACCCCTCTATTCCATTCAGTAGAACAGGTATTGTTTTAGTATCAGCTTTCCCATTCACGTTCAGTGGTCATTAATTCTCTATATGTTACCAGGATAAAACTCTTCGTACTTATTTCTTATGTCTACTTCAACTTTCGAAATTTCAACCCGTATTTCATCCGTTGTCCTAACACCCTTCGAAATCTCAACTTTCCCTTGCGATTCTAGCCATCTTGTGCAAACTTTATAATCTTCAGGATTTAACCTACATAACCATGTCATCGCTATTTCTGCTAATTTACCGAGTAGTAACATTTCACCAAAAGAAGTTGGTACTTTGGGATTTTCAAAAATAGCTCTAATAGGTATAAATTTCCCTTTATTATCTCGATGACTAGGATGACCTAAAAATTGATTCCTCACTAAATCTAAACCATCTCCCCATATTCTAATCCGATGAATTGCGGGGCTTATAATTCGAAGTGCTTTAACTAATTCGTCATTTTTACTTTTCGGGAAAGACTCTATTTTTCTCCATTCGTTATTAAATTCCCAAACCAAAAGTACGATGTGGAAACAAATAGTCTTCTTTAAGCCCTCATCGTCAATCCTATGTTCTTTCATTATTCCGTCGTATGCCCATTGGATTTGGGCTACAATGTCCATGACTATTCTCATTGACTGTTGGAATAATGTTAAATCTTGACCTGGCTTGTTTTCTTCCATCTATTCAGTATTATCCATTACTAAGTTCGTTTAAAGAGTTACCTCATTATTTTTTTTTACATATTCTGTATCATTTTATATTACATTATAATTATATGAAAATGAATTACTCGCATCATTATAACTAAAGAGCACATATCTATTTTTGAGCCTCTAGCTTGACTTCACACGCAAACCAACTGTTATAACAATCCTGATATCCCCATATCAGGAGATTCCCATGATAGACCAACAACCAGTTCCCTGTCCGATCGATGGCTGTAACTTTAAAGGTAGTAAAACAGCCGTCCGGAAACATCTACATATTGATCATGGCATATCCTGTTACCAGGCAGAACATCTGATACCGTTTGCATCCACCGGCCGATCCACAAAGGCAGCACTCCAGGAACGGATCAAGTACCTGGAAAAAATGGTTCACTTACCAGCTGAACCGGTAACCGCTGCAATGGGTCAATCCACTGATAAGGAGTCAACTATTATGTCAAATCAAGGCGAACTAAATGAAGAAATCACCAAACTAAAGGGACAAACCGAACAACTTACCGGCCAGGTCGCCCAACTCCAGGAAGATAAAAAGGGACTGCAGTCCCGGATCGACGAACTACAAAGTGAAAAGACTTCCCGGGAAGCCAGGGTGGCCAGCCTGTCCAGTAAAGAGCATGAAGAGGAAATCATCACCCTGTTCCTGAAGGACATGGACCAGGACAATTTCATCGCCCTGGGCGTGAAAAAAGGATTCCTGGAAGAAGTGGCGCCGGATGCTACCAATAAGGATGTCGCTACCGTCGCTGAAGAACTGGGGATCCTGGAAGAGTCGACCGTGGTTGACGGCAAGAAGGTACATTTCTCCAAAGAAAAGCCGGCCGATGCCACCGGCTGGGAATATACCAAAGCCCTGAACTTGTGGGTCAAGATCGAATAGCAATAGGGGGGAAGCATGTCTGAACAGAACAAAAGAGATGAACTGGAGAATTTTAAAAAGAAGCTCCGGGCATTCGGTATCAATGGCGACAACCTGGAAAAAGACTTATTCGATGCTTTCCAGGAATTAAGCGGTCAATCGGTACAAAAGACGCTGGCTGTTGAAGTCGAAAAAATCCGCGCTGAAATCATGAAGCTGGTCAGCGACGAACTCAAGAAGACCCGGGAAGAACTGGCTAAACAGATCGAACTGAAGATCGAAGCCACGAATGTCGACAACATGGTCAATAAAGTTCTTGAAAGGATTCCCACTTCAGCTGCGGTCGATGAACTAAAGATGACCCGGACGATCACCGAAGCCGTGCTGGAAAGTATCATTGGCATCCTTAATAAGTTCAAGACGGAATTCGGCACCCAGCTGCAGAATATCCGGGACAATAACTCGAAGGAACTGGAAGCCCACAAGGAAGCTATCCTGTCCCAGGTTAAAGAGGCTTTTGTGGAAATGGCCGGCAGCGGCTCGGCGGCCGGAAAATCCGGAGACGACGGCGGCAACAATAAAGGTGGCGATGTGATAGACCGGCTGGGACCACTTTTTTCTCTGTTACAACCTAAAGATGATTTCAACCTGGATAATCTGGAAAAGCTGCTGACACTCAAGCAGCGACTTGATTCCCTCTTCGGCGGCCAGGGCGGTCCGGATCCCGGTACCGTATACCGTGCCAACCAGGCGATCTTTATGGAAGGGATCAAGATCGGTGCCCGGGCCAAGGGGGTGCCGGCACTGCCGGGCCCAAAAGCCTCCAGCCCGTCCGACGGGCATTTAAACTCGCCCGGGAAAAAGTCTACCCGGATTAATCCGCTCATCACCAGGCTCTAGGGGGTGTCATCATGAAACCGATCATCCGGTGGCAATATGAAAAACTCGAGGACTGTTTAGGACTGCTCGAAGACCATATTGCCGATCCGGAGTGCCCCTGCCATTCCGAAGGCGAGAACTGTGCCCGTAAACACCTGAAACGGGCGGAAGCTTATGCCCAGGAAACCATGATCATCCTTACCCGGGACCCGAAGAGTCCGGCCGAAGAGATCCAGAAACTGGAAGACCTGGCCAACGAATCACGGGAATGGCGCCGGGCAGAAGAGAACCTGCTTTGCGGGAAATCGGTAAAACCCGATGACCTGGTATCGGCGGCATGGGCATCCGGATGGCGGAAGTATTTCGAAACCATGCTGGTGGATACCTGTAAGGTCACTGCCGGCAAGGCCACCCTGGGAGAAACATCCGTCCGGATATCGGGTAAATGCAGTCCAGTCAACGGGAAAGGCTGTCAGTTCCGGGTAACTGCTACCGATAAGATCGAAGGGACCACGGTCAGTATCCAGGATCTGTCGAAACTGATCCAGGATGTCAGCCGCAAAGCCAGCCGAACGAAAAAAGAGATATCCAGCCGCACTTTTGCCACCGGTACCACTAACATCACTAAGTATGAATTTGAATACCGGATCGTGGATGCCCTGAAGTTATCGGTTTCCCATGATCCGGAAACGTTTGTCCCCAGTCCCGATTATCCCCAGGAGCTGCAGCCCAGATTACGCGAAAGGGCGGCCACCCGGCTGCAGGTGGAACGCATGGCCGCTAACCTTGATCCCGTGTCCCTGCTGACCGAATATCATGCCATCGACCGGGGTGCGCCGATCGTCGGTCCGGATATGGTGGTCGAATCGGGCAACGGACGGACCATGGCCCTGATCCTGGCTTACAAAAGACATCCGGATGTATGGGCGAAATACCTGGAAGCCCTGATCGATAAAGCGCCGGATTTCGGCCTGGAAGTCGGTACCGCCGAATCCGGGAACAAAGCGCCGGTCCTGGTACGCGTCCGGATCACCCAAGTAGACCGCCGGCAGTTCGTCCAGGAAGCCAACAGTTCCACCACCATCGAATCTTCGGCCGTCGAGAAAGCCCGCACGGATGCCGGCAAGATCAGCGTGGAAATGCTCATCTCGCTGGAAGTCCTGGAGAATGAGAACATCGAGGATGCCTTACGGGCAGCCAGGAATTACGGATTCGTGAAAAGTTTCCTCAGCCGGCTGCCGGAAAACGAACAGGCCCGGCTGGTAGATGCCAAAGGACAGCTTAACCAGGACGGGATCCGGCGACTGACCATGGCGATCTTTGTAGCTACTTTCAAGGGCGATGTGGGACTCCGCCTGGCGGAAAGGTTCTTCGAGTCCACCGACCTGGCGGTCAGGACGGTATTCGGCGGTATCACACGCAGCCTGGGGATACTGGCCCGGGCGGAATCCCTGACCGCTGCCGGCGAAAGGATGCCCGAATATGCTATCGGGGAAGACCTGGCCAAGGCAGTGGCGGTCTTCGCTGCCGTCAAGAAAACACCGGGCCTGACCGTGGACACCTATCTGCACCAGTCTCAGATGTTCGAGCGGGAATTGGACGCTTTCCAGGAATATATCCTGACGGTATTGGATATCAATTCCAGATCTTCCCGGAAGATCGCGGCCATATTAAGGGAATATGCCCGGCAGGTGATCGAATCGCCATCACCGGCGCAGGGCGGTCTGTTACCCGAGATCCGACCGCTGAAAATAGACTTGTTAAAAACCGCCGTCCGCGGCGCTGAGCTATCCGACATCGCAGCGGCGGTATTACACTCCCCGCACTGGCTGGAAACCAAAGTCGACCTGTGCAACCTGGATGACAAACAGGTCGATGCTATCATGAACTGGCGGCCGCTGCGGGACTTCCTGGCCTGGGGTGCCGGCGTCGGTACCGTGAAGATCTGCGAATCCGGTATGGGCGTCGGTTCTTACCAGGTACATATCGGGGGACTAAGTGCCGACAACCTGAACCAGGCAGCGATCAGAGCAAAGTCAGTACCCACTGCCAAACGTGTATATACCACAAATCCGGAAGCCGTCTATGAAATAAGTATCCCACAGACTTCCCAGGAGCTAACCTGGCTGCCCCAGGAAGTGAAGAAGGAAACGAAGCGGCAGCCGGCTGAACAGGCGGCATTATTTGATGGAAAAACATCGGTTTACCCAGTGATCATACCCAAACCGGAAATAATTCAATCCAGTCTACATGGTATCGTGCCGGATGAATATGAGAAGTTCAAGGTACAGATCAACCTGGTCCGGTCCCCGGCATGGAATGTAAAGGACGCTCCCAAGATCACCCGGCCGGAAGATGTGCAGCCGTTCGCTTGTCTGATGCGGCATGCCGACCGGGAATGGCTGTTGGTAGTATGTACCAATACCGGCGGTCAACTCGTCGGACTCTTCGAACAGTCTATCGGCACCCATGATTATGCACTGGTTGATCCTCATGAGTTAGCCCGGGTTGCCTTGTTAACAGGAGCATCAAACCTGTTACTAGCCCACAATCATCCGTCCGGGAACAACGAACTGTCCGAGGCGGATCGTACCACGTTCGAAAGCGTGAAAAGTACCCTGGCACCACTGCAGATCAATGTCCTGGATCTGCTGGTAATCGGCCAGTCAGCCGATTATTCGATTGCCGGCAAAAGAGGAATGCCGGTACCAACCGATCAACTTGGACCGCCTGCAACTCAAAAAGAAGCAACCGGCACTAGAAGTCAGGCCCGGTTATTCGCTGAACTGGGTAAAGAAGATAAGCCAAAACTGATCGAGATCACCGGAAAAAGAGTCATCAAGCACTATCGGTTGAAATCGGCCTTTCACAAGACAAGTTTCCCGGTGAAAAAGTTGGGGGATACCATTATCTACCTGGGATGCCCGGTCGATGCGGAATGGACCGGTATACTCTGCAGCGGCAACCAGGTCCTGCAGAAAACGGTCGTTAACAGAACACCGGCACAGTTGAAAAAAGTAGCCGCCTGGGAAAAAGCCGGCGTGGAAGTGATCGACCGGTCGCTAGCTAGTGCCGTCCCCTTCACGGATTCGGAAATAGTAAATGCGATCGCTGCGGCACCGGTGGTAGGGTGATGGATAAAGAGATCGGTATCCTGATCTGTCGGACGAAGACCGGGCAGCTGCTCCATGGCCCGACGCACCATGGCACCGAGAATAATGTCACCGTCCAGATCGAGTGTCCTGCCGGCAGCGCTCCGGAAGCTTTATGGCATACGCACCCGGGCGGTACCATGTCACTATCCAGGCTTGATATCGAGACCGGCAAGAAACATAAACTACCTTATGTTTGTGTCAGTAACGGCCGCCGAGGATCGACAAAGTGCTTTCGAATCAAGCGGTAAGTTCCAGGATCGAGATAATGTGTCATTGCCCGCAATGCCGGGCCACGTTTACGATCGAGGCAGAGTTAACCGGTACCGAACTCAGGATCCCACAACTTAACCGCCTATTATTTAAGTCCCATCACCTGGTACATTACTGTGGTTTTCCCGTTCGTTTGTACTCTTCTCAGATAGCCGGGAAACAACTAAGGCTGGTCTACGGCCGACGCCGCGGACGTCCCCGGAAGTATAGTTGTAAACAAAGCGCGCTTAAAATTGTTCGTCACAATTATTTTATTTCCTCAATGTCTTTCTAATTTCTTGTATTGTCTTATCCGCACGATCAGCCATGAGTCCACAAAAAGAATATTCATCCATTCGTTGAATACTATCTTTTTCTGGCCCGCCTATCACAACAGAAAAGGCACCAAGTAGGCGCGAAACATGCAAAGAAACAAATGTAGTGTATTCATATACAATTTTCTTCACTTCCACTCCATCAACTTCACCTTCTCTATTTAGCAAAGACAGTTCTTCATTACATTTGGAATGTAGTTCTTTAACTTCATCCGTAATGCCTTTACCCATATGATGTAACACCACTTTACCAGCTGCGTCTCTTACCTGAAGGATTAGCCTTGCTAACTCCCTACTTCTATCATCAGATATCTTCTCCACATGTATTCTGATTTTATAAAAGGCTATAAATGGTATGACTAATAGAAACAAAAAACTCACTTGAAACCACAACCACGAAGGTAAAATAAACACTTGTTTATTAGTGATTAATTGGATAACTCCAAGTACGTCAAGAATAATTGGCGCTATAACAAGAAATCCCCAATATCCCAATGCAGTAATGTATTCTTTAATGATTTTAAACATGCCACTAGTTTACCACTTCTCCAGTGAATAACAACATTATTAACTAGAATAATTGAGCCTGTAGCTTGACAATCATGTTTATCCGGCATTGTAGAATGACACTACTATAGATATCGTGGTCCCGTCGACGGATGGGACCTTGATGGAAACCATTTTAAGAGGGGGGAAGACCTGGACGAAGAAGGTCCGAGGGCTTCCCCCCTCTTTCCTTTACCGGAAAGGTCTTCCCCCTGCAGAGAGCAATAGACAGGAGGTGTCGGCATGGCTGAAAAGACCTGCAAGTTCGGGAAGAACAAGCGGACCGGCAAATGTTTGAAGCATCCGCGCAAATCCAAGAAGAGATAAGCCGGCATTAACTAATAAGGAAGGTGACCAGTAGCCATGAAGATGAATACCTGTAAATGTAAAAAGGGGATCAAGATCTGCCGGACCAAGGTCGGGGTCCGGATCAAGGGTAAGTGCAAATAGATCCCCGGAATCTTGAAACGAGGAAGGAATAGATTTGGACGCAAAAGAGTTAAAAGACCTCATCGATAGTATGGCCAGCAAGCAATCGGTCGACGATATCCTGGCCAAGATCGAGGGATTGGATAAACGCCTGGCGACGCTGGGCGAAGACACTAAGAAAGATCCTGCTGCCGAAGCGGTCCTGGGTAAAGCCGGGGCGCTTGACAACATCATGAGCTTTAAGGCCATGGACGTTCCAGTCGGTAAGATCGTCGTGGCCGGCGGTATCGCTGTCCTGGGGACGGAACTGATCGACGGTTTCATGGGCGATGCCAAACCGATGACCACCGGCCTGGTAAAACTGGCCCTGGCCGCTGCTGCCGTGAAATGGGGATCCAAGTTCCTGGGGAAAGAAGGGGCGGAAGCGGTAGCTTTGCTCATCGGTTACGACGGGATCCGGGATATCCTCCCCATCGACACCTATGTCAAAAAGCTGGCCAACAAGATCACCGGTACGGTAACTAATGCCGGTCTGGCGCAGAACCAGAACCGGGACCGGGTGATCAAGAACAATGTCATGAACCAGGCGAATAAAGTCGCAGCCGATTATTACAAAGGGACGGGGGTGTAGCCATGCAGCGAACGACTGAACGGAACGTCACTACCCGTGCCTGGGCAGCCGGTGCGACCTTACAGGGGATCGATCAGCCCCAATCCGGCGTGATCACAGAGATCAGGGTCCGAGCGAATATCACAGCGACACTCACAGCCACGGCGGTAGCCGATGCCACCAAACGGGTACTCGACGGGCTGCAGATCGTCGGTGATAATATCACCTTCCTGGGACTGACCGGCAACGTTGCCCTGGGTATCCTGTTATCCTTGCTTAACCAGGCGGACCACAAGGTCCCGGGACTACATGCCAATACCGATGTTGGTGCTACCGGTTTCAACCACTCATTCATGTTCCATCCAGGATCGATGCCCGGGAACCGGTTCGATATGTCAGCCGTGATACCGGCCAAGAAGCTCTCGAATATCCAGGCAATCATCAATGCTCCGGCCGCAGCGGTTACCGATGCTGCCGGTAATATCACAGCCGGTACTTATTCCATTGAGGTCGACCACGTGAAGAACGTTCCGATCTCTCGCGGCATGATGATGCCTGCCGGCTTTGTCCAGGTCTGGAACCAGGATGCCAATTATGCCAGTTTCGGGAAAGAGATCGACATCCCGGCCGGTTCCTATCTACGGCGGATCGTCATCCTTTCCCTGGATAATACGGCGGTTACGCCTCTCAGGGCAGATGATGAGATCGGCGGGGTAAAACTCTTTCTGCCCAAAGCGTCGCGGACCGTCATCGAGTCCAACTGGGAAGACCTGAAGTATGCCACGGCTCGAAGGTACGGGATCGTGGGCGATTCCGAGCCTACTGTCCTGGGTGCCATCGCCACCACTCGGCCCGGTTATAACGGGGCCATGCACATGCCGGCAGGCTTCGCTATCATCGACCTGCGCGACTATGTGGATCCGTCCGAGAATCCGCTGGGGCCGCTTTACGGCCTTAACCTGGTCGGCAAGCAACAGGGCGACGCTAAACTCGGTCTTACGATCACTAATCGGGCAGCCGGCGATGCCACCATCATCTACTGGGACCTGGTGCAACCGATCCCCCAGTCGATGTGGGAAGTATAGACCATGCTGATGGGCATTTAGCCCGAAAGCTGCCGGTAATAGCGGAACGAAACAAGAGGGCGATGGCTACCAACGCAGCCGTCGCCCTTTCCAGTTAAGGGGGGACGCAATATGGCAAACGGCGAAGAAAATCCCCGCCAGGGATTACTTGATCTTTTTTCCCGGGTCGATGAATTGATAATTGAAAGTACCCGGGTAAATAAAGCCCTGCTAGGTTATCTGCAGGGGAATACTAATCAGCTGGTTATTCCGGGAACCAGTGTACAGAACACTTTACTATCGATCGACAACCGGCAGGATCTACGTAACAAACTTGAACAAGGGCAACTGAAAACTTATCGAATACTAGAGTTCGATATGTCTACAGCCGAAACCGATAAGGAAATCACCGAGTCCGGTCAGTCGATAGTTGCGGCTACGGACGGTGTTCTGGACGGCTGCCTGGTACGTTTCCACTTTAACAAGAATGATCTGTCTCCACTTAAATACTTCGACTGGCAGATGCCGTTCAATAAGTTCTATATCACCTGGCCGGTCCAGCCCGGGAAAAAGTTGTACCTGGCCGTAGGGAAAGAAGCGATGGGCAAACCCCAGGCTCCGACCGCTGCCCTGATGAACATGATCGGAGCCATCGAACGGGCAAACGAACACAACCTGGCTATCACGGCAGCGACACCTTTTCTTGCTTCCGGATTAACACCACTAACGGCAGCCACCGTCTTCCGGATCCAGGTGGCGGTAGATACTGCCGGCATTTTCCAGGCCGTGATTACTAAAGGCGCCAATGCTCAAACCGTTAATTTCAATGCCGGGAATAACCTGGCTGGCCGGTGGTCTGTATGTCTTTGACATGTTGGTCCATGCCGGCGACTCGGTGAACTTCCAGCATTCCGTAAATACCACACTCCAGGTATTCAGAGTACAGGAAGTAGCGGGGGCATAGTATGAATCGGAATTATCTTCCGGGCAGTATTGTGGGTGTCCAGGGCGGGCTGCTGGCTAAAGCTCAATACTACATTTTTGAGCCGCAAACGATCCTATATCACTTCCTGGTGATCAGGTCCCGGCTTGCCGAAGAAGATGATTATGAAATCATCGAGATGAGCGGCCGGGGATGCGATATCGGCCGGTTATCCTGGTACGACCATTTATATTATGTTGTCTATTTCCCGACTTTCCCAGGAGCTACCGAAGAGGGGAAACGGGCTGCCAAGTACTCGTCGATCTTCGGCCGGAAACTGTATAACTTCGGGCTTTTCCTTGCGCTGCCGGCAGACCTGATCGGCTGCTGGTTCTGGCAGCTGGTATCCGAACACAGGCTGCGGCGGATCCGTCCGGACGAACTGGCCCTGGTACAGAAATCCCGCTTCATTTGTACCCGCCTGGCGCAGGCGATCTGGCAGTTGGTCCGGATTAATATCCTTTCTCCGGAAGATACCGCGATCCCGCCGGCATTCGTTAAAGCGGAAGAAAGTGGCCAGCTGCAGGTCGTCGATATCCACTACCCACTAAAGCGTATCAAGGCAAAAAACCCTCAAAGGATCTTAACACCATGCAAAACCTGAAAGACACGACCAATATTTTCCATATCTTGTTCAGTTGTACCAAACAGGCTATCCGTCATCCCAGGACAACGATCAAACATACATCCGGACCGATCCCGGTACCGCAGTCACCGCTGCCGTGGTGGGGGTGTTCGGGCGTCCTGGTACTGGGAATCATCACCTGGATACTCAGTGCCAAACTGACGATCCCGGAGATGGGCGAAGCAGCACGTTTGATGGTTTACGCACCGATCAGTTACCTTTTCGGGATGTCGCACCAGATCTCCCGCTTCCATAAGCAACAGAATACAGGAGGACACTAATGATCCCTATCATTATTGTTATCTTAGCCTTATTGTATTTTTCCAGGAAACCGGCAGAACCGGTAGCATTCCCGGAAGAACTACTGGTAGAACAACCACCGCCTGCAGCGGCCGAAACAACACCAGGTGAGATAGAAAAAGTGGAGTATATCCACCTTCCGGATGTAATTATCAGGACGGCCGGTCCTACATTAACTGGAAATGAAGTGGCCAGACTTCCGGATGGATCGATCCTGCCGGTAACAGAAATGCCTATATCCAGCAGACAAGCGCCGTTCCCTCCGGGTACCGTGGTCGATATCCCCAACACGGGACCGATATTGTCCGGATATTTCGTGACTCCGGACGGCACCTGGCAAACCAATAACAGGTTATTCACCACCAATAATCCGGATGACAACCTGGTCATGATACAGATCGGTGGTGGTGGCTTCATTACACTGGACGACGGCAAAGTCGTCCCGCTATAGGAGGTTTTCACCATGGATAAAAAAATCATTGGTATTGCAGTGATACTCGGACTTGTCGCCTGGGGACTATCTAAAAAGAAAGCATCTGCTGCCCAATCTGTACCACCTGGTTCCGGGGATGGGGGTGTCATACCGATTAACGATCTAACCATGGCTATTGTCAAGGTACAGCAAGGCAGCAGCGGCCAGGTGATAGATAGTGCCGGCAAAGTCGTTATCAGCGCACCTGTGGCTAATGCGATTTCTACTGGTAGCAGTGCCCTGGATGCCGGACAAGCCTACCTCGGGCACCAGATTTCCGGTATTACTGAAGAAGATTACCGGATATGGGCTGAACGGGTGAAAGGGATGTCTTTACATGAGATCTATACGCAGGGCATGACAACAGGCATACCAGGTGGGATCGTTCCACTGGAAATATCTGCTTTCCTGGAATACAAGACCCAGGGATACAGTGCCAATTTTCAGGCACTGATATCACCGGAACTGGTAGCCAGACTGGATCCGGTCTGGGATGCCGAAGAAGCTGCCAATGAGACCTGGCTGACGCCGCAGGTTCTTCTTGCTAATCCATGGCTGAAGGACGAGTATCCGGTTCAATCCGGCACGACTGTAGCAACACAAGTTCCGCAGGAGACCATCAACTATGCTCAGCTACAGGCTCAAGAACTGGAAAGAGCCAGATTAGCTGCTATCGCGGAAGCTGAACGACAAGCTGAAACGGCACGTATTGCAACTGCTCAAGCCGAAGCTGCCAGGACTGCAGCAGAAAAAGCCGAGGCAGAAAGACAGGCTGAAGCAGCCAGGCAAGCCGCTGCAGCCGCGGCCGCTCAAGCAGCACAAGCCGGCCAGACCACATACTTAACTACCCTGACCCCTGAGCAACTGGCCCAGATGATGGCCGGTGGATGGTTCGGATACTAGGAGTAATGGACGATGTGGGAACAGATCGCAAGCGGTAGTATCCTGGATTCCGGACAGTTGACCGATGACTCTCTGGAAGAGGGGCAACGCGGTCAACTCGAACTTGATCTGCGTGTCACTCCACCAAGCTGGATAGTCTCAGAACTGCAGAGCCCGGCTTAATAATGCCGGCGTTGAAGATGCCGTTGTCAGTACCGGCTGTCCGCTGATCCGGATCTCATACCGAAAAGGTTTTCCCTGGCTGGCCGTTATCGTGGCCGCCGTTCTTGCTTTGACCGTTCTAGCCGTCTTGATCATCGGCTGGCGATTTTACCGGGAAGTAGTCCATGATCTGGGACCGGGTGGCGGCTATTTGTTCCTGGCAGCCATTCTTGGTATCGCTGTTTTAGGGACCATGGTATTAAGGAGAGTCACATGATCATTCATATTACGCAGAACGATCAGGAAGTCTATGATATTTCTCCCGGGACACCGGTACACCTGTTTGCCGGTGCCCTGGGATTATGGCAGAAGAAAACGCATTTCGTCGTGAAAAACCAGGCGACCGGTACCAAGGTCCTCGATGCCATGGTCAACGTCAACATGGCTTTCAATGCCGGTATGGACTGGACGGCACCGACGACTCCGGGAACGTACTACTTCTTCCCGGATTACGATAATTCGAACGACTTCGGCCTGTTCGAAGTCACCGCAGCTGCTACAGTTCCCGGGACCGGTGGCGGCTATACGTCTGATCCAGGTGGTGGTTATAACCCGCCTTATACACCGCCGACAACGATTCCTGGGACCGGTGGATCGGGCGGAAATGGCAGTTCTTCCGGAAACGGGGACAGCAACAGTAGCCAGCTTCCATCCTGGGCTTTACCGGTAGGGATCGGCCTGGTGGCCGTCATTCTATTTCTTCCGTCCGGACGTAAGTAACCAGGTGAAATAACAGTAGGAGAACGACCATGGCATATCCACCACAGGGCACTTTGACCAAGGTACTGGACAGGCTTTCGGTTTTTCCACTTTCTCCTTACGACGGACAGACAATCCTAATAAAGAAGACGGGTAGAAAGTGGGAATACACCTACGATTCTGACCTTTCAGTATGGATACCCAAGCAAGCTTTTGGTCCTTCGACGCTCTACGTGGACCCTACTGGAACTGATGACGTTGATCACGGCCACGGCAGCGGTGCTGATGCCTTCAAAACAATGATGTACGCTCGCTCTCAGATCCCTTTGAATAGAACGGGTAAGGTAAACATCTACACAAGTGGCGACACGTTCAATGAAGATGTCGTTTTTAGTGGCATGAACTCTCACCAGTCTGATGATGACCCTAATCCATCCGTGGAAGTCATTGGAACAATGACAACTGTCGCAAGTAACGTTGCTACCGGGGGTACAAATGCTGCCGGAGCAAATAGAGCTAGTGTTACTGGGGTTTTTGTAGCGGGTGCCCATATTGGTCGAATTATTCGCTTTACATCAGGGTTGAATAACGGTTACGAAAGGGTTATTGGCTACAACACAGTAGCAACACTGTGGCTTGATGGTTCCACCTTACCTGCAGTACCACAAAATGGCGATACATACGACATTCTGGATTGGGCGACTGTGATCGCTGGCCCTACAGGCTCCAGCTCAGTTCACGACAACTGCATCGTTAAGTTCACTCATATCAAGTTTACCGCAACAACTGGCCCCTGCGCTGTGTCTTCCTGGGGTAGTACGATGGTGTATATGAATTCGTGCATGGTGCTTCAGGCAGGATCGAACTATGGCATGTGGATCGGAGCTAATGGGATTGTGCGTGATGACAATTCCTATTACAAACAAACAAGCAGCGCTTTTGGCCCAGTAATTCAAGTAGAGGAGTCGGGAACCTTTGAAGGTGAAGGCACCAAAGCGCAAACGACCGTAGCTGGTCAAGTTAGTGTAAGCGTAATAGCCGGCGGACACTTCGTGATATATGGTGGCTGGGAAATAAGCGGTGGCGGATATGGCCTTCAAGGACAAGATGCACACCTTTGGACAGTGCCAGGAGGTGCAGGTAACGTGACAGGATACATTCATGGTTGTTCCGTTCAGGGGCTTCGGGCCGTCTATGGAACTAAGACAGTGATTTTGTCTGGTATCACGTATGCCAAGCAAATCGACAACTTGACCGCCGATGCAAATGGAACGAACGCTTATGCTGATGCGACCAGCTTCAGCTACATAGCTTCATAGTCTAATAGACCTTCCAAATCAAGGCTGACCCAGGAGATTCTGTGGTAAATCGATTGCCTTCAAGCCTAACGACTTTCTCTGGAAATATGCTCAGATGAATGTTAATAGATTAGTGTCCTATCAGTTTCTTCAGTCTCAAGTACAGATTATTGCGGACCTCGGGGGCATTCTGGCACGATACAGACATCAAACCATCAGCCAGCATAACAAGTTCGTTTTCGGTCATCTTTCGTCTAGGTAACTGACACGCTGAGCAGAAAGGGTGTACATACCGTTTGAACAAAATCTCCTCGAACGGCATCTCAAGGAATGGGCCAAAGTTGAAAGCCTGATAGTTGGGAAGCGCACAACAGAGATATACATCACCTCTGCAGTCGATTGGTATGTCTCTCATTACAAGGTCGCAGACTTCTCCATTCTTCTGTTGAGCCGTCGAAGGTCTGTAGTTCTTTAACATGTTTGAGTAGAAATCTTCCGTTCTATCTTTAGCGAAAGCATCAGAGCGAGACGGATGGCTAGAACCTTCCACCTTAAGGAATCCCAGACCCAGTTTTTTTGCATAGTTACTTAGCAGCTGTTCGTCATCAGAGTTGTAGTCGAAACAAATAAATTTCAAGACGATGTCAGTATCAATAGTCTTTTCTCTCTTTAAAAGGGCAATGTAATCAAGATTCTCTTTTACCCATGATATATTCCCTCCAACATGGTTGACTTCATAAACGGCTTGCTCATATCCAGAGACCGAAACAAATAGACGATCCGGACCTGCCATAAGTGCATTTTTGATTGTCGTCTGAACGCTCATTGGTTCCAATGACAAATTGCTTGAAACGATACAAAAAAGACCATTCTCCTTAACAGCGTACAGGTATTTGTTCAGGTCTTTGCAAAGAAAAGGCTCAGTCCAATTTGTAAAAGCTATTGCAGGATACCCTTCATCCTTTGCTTTCCGAACGATCTTTTTGAAGAGGTCGATCGGCATCAAGCCGGGTGAGTTCTTCATGAGTCCCATACCTCTGATACAAGTCCGGCATCTCAAATTGCACCTGTCCATAATGTCAATTTGGATAAACGGAGGTCCCTGTGAATTCGAAATTCGGTAATTCGTCATGGTAATGTTCCCTCCAGCATAGAGTTGGTTATTGGTTCAGTAATATACCACCTGGTAGTAATTATGACAATATAGTATTCGTATCGGCCTTTTGTGCATTCGCTTCCCGATCCCTTCTTAATATTGTCATACGACTCACTCCAAGGATAACAGCACGTTTTCTCAGACTTAGCCCGAGTTGATCTGCAAGCGATAACTGACCAGGTGTTACAACAGGTGGCCGGCCGCGACGCCTATGATTGGACTTGTTGATTTTTGTGACAGGTTCTGACGTATCCGAATCGTTGTCTACATCGTTTATAACTAGGTCTGCAGTATTATTAGCTAAATCGACGATTGCGTTATTGGTAACCGGCTCCATGATGTCCGGTGATGAAGTAACAACAGTCGTCTCAACTGATAGTTCCTTGTTCAGAATTTGTTCAGAATAGTCTTCCCTTATTGAGTCAATAATTGCCCTTCCGCTATGACATACGGGACAGTTATCGGAGAATCGCCCTTCATAGTCTTTTCCACAATCCAGGCAGGTCCTTTTCATAGGTTTTCTCCACCATTTTCAATAAATGACATATTTTGAACAGTTATTTTCATATATGTTTACAGCTTTGGTTCAGTAGACTACGTTTATTGAACACTTAACATTCAAGAGATAGTTTAAGTACAATCTCGTAATTTATGTCCATTGCTCTACAGCGACAAATGATAAATTATAATGTTTATGAGGGACTCGGGTGATCACACGAATAAGGAGGATGATCTTGAAAATAGCAAAAAGATTGCGCGAATTTGGACAACAATTCAAAATTACCAGGAATCCATGGAAAGCTTTCCAAAATTGTAGACTGATAGCTAAATTAGATAAGTAGTAGATATTCACCCGATTCCCCTTTCTGTTACTAAAGCTATTCATGCCGACGTAATATCAGAAGAACAAAATACAAGATAAACAAGATGAGCATTGTTGTGTGCTCTTAATTTCATCCGAGCGTAATATAAAAAGTTTTTTATTGTTTGTTCGCTGCAATTCATTTTGGTGCCAATCTGACGCGCTGTAAGTCCCTGGGCAACGTAACTTACTGCCTCTTGCTGACGTCGGGATAAATCTTTTTTAAACATTTACCTCTTCCCTCTTGTCTGATTTTCTCTTATGACTCTTTTGCCTCATTGATTACCTGGAATTCGGCCGGCACCAGGGTATACACGTGTCCATCGATCAGTGCTATGTAAAGCCGTTGGCCTGTAACCGGTGAAGTGAGTGCATTTTTGATAATTCCTACGGTACTGGGTTCCAGCCACTTATCATTGAGATAAACATGTTTTACGATCCGGATACGGTCGTCACGGTTCGCATAGTCTTTCCCGGTAGACATCGTTACGGCCTCCATTTGAGCGTTCGTGCCCATTCTGGAAATAATTCAGCGGCTACCTTGTGCGGTAGTTTACTACCCAATTCCAATACGCGGTCCGGTCCACACTCCGGAGTTTCGAGATAAGCAGACCAGTCGTCGAAATCACCGGCGACAGCGATAATGGTGATCGTTTTATCCAGGCCGGCTTCCGACCATACCATCCCCTCGTCTACCAGGTGTTTAAGGAAAGGATGATCACGCAACTTGAGTTGTATGCTTTGTTTATTCATATTGTTCACCCCTAAAATAGTCTGATGGACACTGGAATTCTATAACTCGGGCAACAACCATTGAGAGAATAATAGAACTATATTTCTGAATTAGTTTATAAACATTACCATTCTGTAACCTAAACATTGCCCCATCGTTACTCAGAACAGATAACGTAACTTGAGTGTTACATTGATGTGTCATAGTGGATATAGGTGATACATCTTCATATTCATCACCAACTTGGAGGTCCAAACATGAAAAACAAAATCGCAAACCAGGTAATTCGAGTAACAAGCTCAGTCCTGAACACGCTTTTGGGTGATGGCATCGTTGTCGCTGTTGACCACGTTCGCAATATCCGCCATTCAGCCGTATAATCAAAGTCATATCTCCCAATTGACTAATTGGCCTGCTTAACCGCAGGCCTTTTTTTCATTAAAAACAATACTTTTTTGACAATGTAAGTTAGCCTCGAAGTATCGAGCCTGAACCTGACCGGATGTTTTTTGGACCTTATCTTCGGAGTGATCTATAGGAATGCTATAATATTTGAAAGTATCAGAGGTGAAATTATGATTAGTAACGAAGTGAAAGCTACAATCCTTGAGATAGCATGGGAAATGACAAAAACGAAACAGAACACTGCAGTCATCGGCACAAAGACGATGACAGATGATGTCCTTAAATTGTTCAACGAGATTTACACAGAAGTAGAAAAAAATCCCTTTCTTAATAACCAAGTTTAACTTCCAAATGCCGAGTTTTTACTACTACGTTTTCTTTTTCTGGAATCCTTTGAACCTATTGGTCGTCCCAGTTTCCGCCCTTCTTTGACCGCCCTGGACAAACCAGCTTTGACACGTTCGGACCGACGTTGAGACTCATAACGAGCAGCCCAAGCTGTGATGGCATACAAAACCTCAGCCATAGGGCCAGGTACATCGGTCCAGGCTTCCTGATAAGATAAAATGCGGATACCATAGACCCGAAGCCGCTCAATAAGTCCCAGGACTGCCAGGACACCCTGCCTGGACAATCGATCCAGAGACCAAACCAAGACGACATCGAAGCGGCGGCGTCCAGCATCCTGAATCAACCTGGATAATTCTTTCTGGTGGCCGTCTTTCCAAGCGCTGGCTGATTCGGAATAACGGCCAACGATTTCCAGTCCCCTTGTAAACGCCCATTCCATAAGTGGCCGGTCCTGGTTCTCGGTATGCTGGTCATCAGTTGAAACCCTGGAATAGATAACTGCCTTGGTCAAGGTTACCCTCCTTGTATGTAATAGTTGATAGTAATTTAGTCACGTGATTCATTTCCAAGAACCATATTTTTTTCGAATTTACGTTACAAAGCCCTCACATGATGCGGGCACCATGCAACTATCACATCGTCGGCTTTTACCGGGATTCCATCGCGCTCTATATCACTGGCTACTTCTTTTTCGGGGATGTGAAACTTACTGGCCAATTCCTCGATGATCAGTTGTTTTTGTTCCGGAGTGACCCGGGACATATCCATGAGATAAAACGGGGACTGGCCACCGGGGAAGTTGCCCATACCGGCTGCTACCGGTGAACGGATCGGCAGCCGGCCATCTGGTGGAAATACACGTTTCCAGAGATCTTCTCGGGCAGAATCTGAAGAACCCATGACTGCGTAGCAAGTACATTTATTTAGCATGGTTTATGCCATCTTCCTTACCTTATCTTTTCGCTGATCTCCCGAAGGCAGGCATCAAGCATCTGCCGGTGATCAGGTTCAAGTAATTCATCGATGCACTGACAGGCGATCGTCCCTTTCTTCAGGCAAGATTCACCTTTTTCAGTAAGTGCGATTATGGTTTTCCGTCGATCAGTTAATGACCGTTCTCTCGAAATAAGTCCGGATTTCACCATACGGTCGACCAGCATACTGATGGAGTTTAGCCCACGGCCGGTTACTTTCTGGATATCGGTCTCGATAACCGGTTGTGTTCCATGTGCCACCGCCATTAACACCCGATATTGGTTAGAGGAAACACCGGCTGCTTTCATGAATAACGTATCGGCATAGTTCTGAAAGTTGCCGGCGACTTTGATTAAGTCCAACATATCTGTTTTTTCTAGTGTCATTACCATTTTTGATCTCCTTTATGTTTGTATTTTTTGTTTTAATATCTTTGTTCCGGTTTCAGATATGACATGTCTAAAGCTTTATAGATCGAATCTTCGGGTATCACCGGCGATCCTCATACCACCTTCATTAAGCAGTCCTTCACCGTTTGCTTTCAGCTGCCAACCTTTGGTTTTTGCCCGAGCTGCAAGGTGGATGTTGTGTTCCCGAGATCCGGTCCGGATCAGCAGCAGCGTTGCCCATGATTCCTGATCGGCGATATAGATGTCGACCGCAACATTCTTGTATAGAAAATGCAGGATTTTTACTTCCGCAGCTCCGTAATTACCAGGCCCGCGGATCCGGTCAACCAGGGCAACCAGGTTACTAGGGATCACCACGATATCCACGTCATTAACAACAGGTCTTAGCCGGCGAATCGACCCGGCAACCTCGATACGCTCGCAGAAAGGCTTGATCATTTCGATGACCTCTGCAGCGATCTGTTTGCCGTCAGCCAGGCTTAGTCCGGCGCGGTGTGTGACTTCAGGGGTGTTCTTACTCATGTTTCACTCCTTTATCCAGAACTCTCTTGAGGCAATTAACGGACTCCTTGCCCGATTCCTCACGAATTTCTCTGGCCAGCACAACAGCCGGTTCGAAGGGATTGTGACAATTCAAGTTACCGGCATTGTTCAGATGGACCCAAACCGCTACCCAGTAACCAAACATCATGAATTTGTGCTGGCTTAAAGCACACCAGGCTTTCCGTTCAGTTTCGTTTAGCTGGTGCCGTAACTCCAGGTCATTCCGGTTGGCAGCAATTTGACCGCGTGATTCCATTCTCAAACACCTATTTTTTAGTGACGGGCTTGCGTTTTCGTGGTATTTCGACTTTATAGACTTCAATTCCGGTCATATGTTTGAGATCCAGGACCGCCTTGTGTGTCCAATCACCTGTTTGTGACAACAACCTTAGTTCATCAAGGGTATAAACCGGATATTCCTGCATAATCATGAATTGCTCCCAGGATATCTTCAGCCGGCCGTTTGCATCTTCGATATCGTTGTCCCGAATCACACAGATCGCCGCTCCGCCCAGGTTGCTGCAGATCCATAGACAATAGCCGGCTTGATCGATGGCAGCCATGGTGTCTTGAATCAACTTTTCTGTTTCGGTTTGCCCATTTTGTTTTTCCGGATTGAGTTCCGTTTGCGGTTTCATAGACAGCCCTCCAATAGTTCATAGGGTGGTCGCGCGTTCGTTGTGTAGACGCGAACCTATGTATTTTTTTGAGAACAGTGCGCGCGGTAGCCTCAAACTTATTGATATAAAAAGTATTTAGCTTCATCTCTGTTCTCACTTCGTAATACGTTGTTCTCACTTTTTGGCAAATTGTTCTCACTTCGTGACACTTTGTTCTCACTCAAGAGCAAAAAAACGACTAAAAATGTAATTTTCAGGGGAAGAAAAATACCATAATTCGTGGCTGAATAATGTTACTTTACAATTTGTGATTTTATTATTGCACGAGGCTAACATTTTTTCAGAATGAGAAAAAACAACACTTTTATTGATACTTTCCAAAACAAAGTGCGCGCGGCTCAGGCTCAAAACCGGGTTTTGTTCCCACTTGAGCCTGCAGGCTCGGCGGTTGAAGCTAAAATGTCCTTTTGTTCTCACTGTTCTCACTTTTTTTATAGGTAGTGGTAGTACAGCATGGACGTGCGTGACCACCCTATGAACTAATCTTCAGCCATCTCCACATCTACAGCATGTTTTGGGAGTTTTATCACCCATTCAAGCTTGCCGTTAATCCTTACTCTCGTTTGATATCTGTTTTTCGTACAGTCTGAAAGACCAAGTGTCTTAAGTTCATTCCAGACTGCCCGGCTTTTCACTGTCATGGGTGCGTCGCTGCCGGCACAAAAACGGACCACCGTGTTGTAGGCGACCATAGGATTCAGATAATAGTTACCCTCTTCATCTTTCCAACCAACTATTGTTTGTCCCGGACCTGGTACCGGATCTACCGTAGAATCGAGACGGGCAAAACATATCTGGCCAGAATTTTTTAGTGCACGGAACGATTCCATGAAATGACGTGCCGGCCGTTCGCTTTCAACGATCTCCGATTGCTCGTTTGACCAGCCGATTAAGTCAACCCAACCTTCATGCCGCAGGATCCGGGCGGTGTTGGTATTGATAATTTTTCTTTCGACTAGAAAATCCAAGCCAAGATTCAAACCGGCATAAAGTTGAGCAACGGCATTGGGTAACCTCGGGTGCTCATCCGACATGACAGCATCATTCCGCCACTTCGTTATTTCTTTCGACAGACGGTTCCGAATTTCATCCCAGTGCCAGGCAATCCACTGGATATATTGAGCCATGGCATGGCAAAGAATCTCACGGTTATTTACAGCTGTCATCAGGTTTTTAAAGTCGATATCTCCCGGGTTAATCTTGACCACGAACATCCGGGCCAGCGCACTTCGGCCATTGGGCAGGTGTTCACCGGTCGAAATCATAAATCCTCGAGGATCATAGGTCTGGCGGTAGCCGGTTTCACGGTCCATTCGTATACTGCCACGACGGTTCGCCTGTACACGAACTACTCTTTCAATGTTGGCTTCCATTTTCCGGGCATTTGCTGGATCCTGGGCTGGAGCAAAGTCATCGACCACGAGTGGCAAGTCTTTCAGGTCAAAAAGCAGTCTTTCCAGGGCATTACCGGTACCGGTCCAGTTAGCCGGCAGCCGATTGTAGTTAAAGTTAGGCCCGAAGTGGTTAAGAGCATAAGCGACGATGCTAGATTTATATGTACCACTGAATCCTTCCAGGTATAAAGTAAAGGAAGGATCGCCAAAGGGAGTAAGCGGTGCCATATACATTGCTGACCAAAGTGGTATGAGTACCTGGGGATTACCCAGTTTGAAAAAATCAAAGCTGGCTTTCAGAGCGTTGTCATCGGCTTGTACCGATCCGTCAGCATTGGGCAACCAGTAATCTTTCAGGTTCTGATCCAAGTCGACTTCGATACCTGGTGCGCCGATTGCGCCGGCTGCAGTTAGAAAGACGTTTTTCTTGTCAATGTCCCGCCAACCGGTATGAACATAGATATGTCGACGGACGGCTTTTTCCCGGGATTCTTTACGCAAGGTATAAGCAATACGGGCTTTGGAATTATGCTCAGGAGATATCGAAACCTTCAGGTCCCAGTTTTCAGCTACCCAGTCCATCGTCTCGAACTTGTCGACGGGAATATCCCTGGCGTCCGGTAAAGGAGGTCCGTTCCCGTCAGCTTCCCGCCCGATGACATGATAGAACTTTTTCAAATCCTTACCGTCATCCCGGGTAGTAACTTCTGCGATCCGGGCAGCAAAGTCTGCTTGTTCCAGTTGGATCAAGCCGTCATAGGTAAAAGCTTGTTTCTTTACGGGTGTTTTTACCAGGGCTTCAACAGCTGTACCGGCCAAGGCGATGATGTCCTCAAGTTTATGGTTTTTAGCCAGGTAATCATCGGCGCCGACTTTTTCCCCGTTTTCACCGGTAGGTAGATAGCAGATCTTAACAGTGGCACCCTTACTTTCCAGGAATCCGGTCAGTTCCTTAAGGGCTTTGAAAACACTGGAGTTTTCGGCATAATCGGAATCGAATACCAGGTAAACGAGACGCTGATTAAGAGCAACCGATAACCAGTCCGGTAATACGGTTTTCCCACCAAAAGGATTCCGTCCTTTGAAACCCCATACCCCGATCAGGCCGACAACACATTCTGCCCCGGCCGTGACTAGAGCATCTTCTTTTTTGATACCTTCGGTGATAAATAGTGTGATCTTGGGATTGCCTAAATTACGCTGGCAGCGTGGCGGGATATCAAGACTGATTCTCGATCCGCTAGGATTTTCATACTTGATCTTGCGGACTTTCGTTTCCCTTACTTCTTCCCTGGGATGGTCCGGCCGCAGCTGGTAACCGGTGACCTTACCGTCGACGCTATGCAGCGGGATCAGGATACCAGGGCGTCGTTGTACCCGGGTAAAGGATAATTGCAAGTTTAGTAGCTGCCGGCCGGCCATGATGGTGCTGTAGCCGCGTTCTTTTATGACTTCCACCGATATGGCGGAATTAAGTAAATGCTCAAAATGAATTTGGTAAAGTTCCGGTACTTCTTTCGAAAAAACGTCTGGCATAGATCTCCTGTAGATTCAGGTGTCCCTGTTTATTTCATAATCTTGGACCAGGCCCGGAAGATGGCCGGGGTTCTACTTTCGCAGCTTTGATTTTCCGACGATCAAGCGGCTGGTCTATCGTGATAGATATTCCCTGGAATAAGTTATTGGTCCGCCTGAGTGGAGTCCGGCAGAAAGGGCACAGTGCCCGTTTAAACGGAACACTTTGATCAGACCACACAAACCTTATCAGGCATTTTCGACACTTGCCACTGGTGGTATGTTCCTGATTCATGACGGCCTCCTGCAGACTTGACTAATAATTTCGTCTGTAAAAATATCCGGCTGGCTTCTTTCATCGCCTGAATATCTTCTAACTCACGACGCTGCCAGTCCGGCAGTACGTTAATAACCAGGCCGGCTATTATCGGTGTAACTTTCCGGCAGCTGGGTTCTTGGAATTCCCTGAGTATGTTTTTTGTGAGTTTGATGGCGAATTCGGTGTCGATAACCATATTTCAGCCTCCTGCCGATCTTGGCACCTTTCTGGAAACAAATGCTGCAACACTTTCATGGATGATGGTTTCAGCCGCTTTTACAGCATCGATCTTGTCCAGGAAATTCGACTGTGCAGCAGCAGCAATGACATGCAAAGGTGTACACAGAGCATGATTCCGCGCTATTTGTTTTCGGCTGTTATTGATATATCGTTGAGTTGTTTTGAAATCAGAATGTCCCAAGAGAGCCTGAAGGATTTTCGGTTGGCAATATTCGGAATCTGCGTAATACGTACCAAACGTATGACGGAAGGTATGTGGTGAAGCTCGTTTGCCGCTGATACCGGCTCGTGCGCAAAGTCGTCTGACAACCGAATAGATCCCCCAATAAGTAAGTGGGCCTTTCATTCCGATAAACACTTGGTCTTTTCCGGTATAAACAGCCGGTTTTAATGCCAATATCAAACGGAAAGTTGATTCACTGATCGGTTCAACTCGTTCTCCTGTCTTCCCGCGTAGGATTATGAAACTATCCGGCAGTACATCATCCCATGTCAGACTACAACACTCGCTTGCCCGTGGTCCCAAATCCAGAAAAAGATTTATTAACGCCCGGTCCCGAGATGACATCTCGCTGGTGAAAAGGTTGTATAGTTCCTGTTCACTCCAGATCCGCATCGCTTTCGGTCTCGGTTGAGGAACACGCACCTTGTTAATCGGATTTGGAACACCACGGAGTTTAACTTCGTGCCAATCCCAAAATTGGCGATACATAGCTCGGATACTGCGAAACCGGTGGTGTAAGGTTTCCGGAGTTAATGGAGCATCACCATTAATTCGCTTTTGTTCATTAAGCCATTTTTGGATTGGTTGAAATGTTAATGGTAGTTCTGGGAAAGCCTGAGCAAAACTGAGCAGATCATTACGGTAATCCCTGATTGAATTAGGCCGAAGCATACCCCTGGAAATCAGGAATTCATCAACAACATTGATAGTTGACCAATATCTCATAAATCCTCCAAATAAAAAAACTAATAAGGATTTATGAGATATTGATGCATGTGTGACTATAGATAATTGGTAAGGGATACTCTAGATAGGAAGAGTAATGATAACTAGAACATAATGCTATTTTTTGATTTTGTTTTGAACTAATCTGATAGCATTGATTAATTAGTACATTAGTAACTGGTGAATTTATTCTTTGGTTTTCCCCCGATTCCAAATGACTCTTAATCATTAGGTTCTGGGTTCGAGTCCCAGGCGGCTCACCAGTATTTCCTTAACTTTTTCTCATCTTTTTACATCAACATGATTCAAAAAGAGCTCCTAATAACAACATTTTGATACTACGGAAGTAAAAGGAAGCGCCTAGTATCGGCCGTATTTCTCGACGGAATCGATCATCGCTTTTACATTTGCCGGTTTGGTCTCGCCGTAGCCGGTGGTGGAAGTGGTCAGTATGAAGCCGCCGTTCTTCCCGCAGACCTTGATCAGCTTCTTACAGTATTCTTCTACCTCTGAGGGTGAACCGGCGCACAATAATGAAAGCGGCACATTGCCGGCCAGGCAGGCACGGTCACCCAAAATTTCTTTAGCCCGAAACATATCTGTATCTTGAATCTTGAGATAGAAAGTCCCCTTGGGAAATTCGGTCAGGTACTCCAGTTGGTTGTCCCGCCTGCCTTCCATCAGCATGGCGATGATATCATAGCCCAGATCATAGGTGGTTTGGATTGCCCGTTTCCAGTTGGGCCAGACAAACTCCTCAAACTGCTTTCTTGACAAAAATTCGTCAGAAACCCGGTGCGCTTCTGCCGCGCCGCCGATAGTGGGCTTGTTATCCTGGCGGACTGCAGGTCTCGCCCGGCGGATGCGGAATTCCAGTAACTTCTCGAGTGCCGCTTTCAGCTTGTCCGGCCGGCGGAACATGTCGATGACGGCGCCCTTGAAGCCCCGGAAGCTATTGGTAAAACCCGAGAAGGGCGGCTGTACTCCCCCCCTCGCCCCCAGAACGGGTCCTGCGGAAAACCGAGATATGCCATTTCTTTATTGAAATCGCCAACCGCTTTATCCCATTTCTTTTGTTCTGCCCCGGCCTTTTTCATGTCACTGGCAAACTGCGCGAATTCCGGTGAATCCAGGAGTGTGACCACCGGTGCCATCATTATCCCCATATCCATCAGGGGTGGTAATTTGGCCAGCGGCTTCATCGAGTTATATACACGCGGCAGCCAGCAGCGGATGATATAATCCGAAGGGTCAAAGAGGAAGTCGTCATACTCGTCCTCTTTCATAAACTCCTGCTCGTATATCTGGTGGGGAATATGAGGAGCAAGTCGGCCGCCGGGATGCCAGCTGTAATTCGAATCTAGAATATCAAGGGACTTACCCGCTCCGGACGTAATGGTGCCATATCCATCAGGCTCAAAATCAGCCATCATTTTTTTCATGGCACTTTTCCAGGCGGGAGCATCATAATAGACACTTGAGAAAGGTATGCCGACATGAGCGCATGCTGCATAACTCCCCCCAAAGAGAACAGGCACTCTATCCGGTATCTTGAGCGTAATAGCATCCCACAATCTCTTTTCCCTCTCCTGGTAAAGCTCCTCCACCGATTTACCGTGTTTCTTCTCGATCTGTTCCCTTAATTTCCGTTCATCAATCAGTATTTCTTCTCTTGATTTTTCCATTACTATTTAACCTCCTCCTCGGTTACCCACATTGAATTATGAATAAAAGTAGTGTCGAGAATTGAAGAGCATCACGCTTTCAATATCTCCTTATGTCTCAGTGCCCGTTTCAGGATGGACTGCGTCTTCATCTCAACTAGCAATTAATGACTTGTATTATTGGTATGGTCAGGTCTGCTTCCTGACCGCCGGAGCAAGGTCGGGCGGGTTTGAAAAATCTGGCTTAAAATGCAATTTCGGGCATACCGGATCTACCGGAACGAGCTGTCCGTAGTTTTTACAGAATTTAACAGTGTCTCCGATTTCAGCTTGGCAATGCAGGCATTTCATGACCAATGCCCTCCCACACGCCCTAAAGTCTATTCCTGAACAATGCCATAAGTCAAGACTGAACGGACTATTAGTAATCATTACTTTGACGATACCACCTCAACACGTTTTTTAGCTACCAATATTTACAATAGTCTCCCTTTCGTCATAATATGGTCAGGTGATGGTCATTCGATGACCATAATGTGACCCCTAATAAAAAGGAACGGAGTTAATAAAAGAATGAGTAAAACTGCCCAGGAGTTATACCAGGAACGGGAACAACGCATCATGAATGCGATCCATCTGAAGCCACTGGACCGGATTCCGGTCATGTTAGCTCCTACATATTTCCCGGCGAAATATACCGGGATAACCTTCAAGGATGCCTGGTATGACCATGACAAATGGTTGGAAGCTACCAGGAAAACGATTGTTGATTATGCCCCGGACGGAATCTGGTCTATCCAGGGCTTTAACCCCGGTGCTGCCCTGGAACACCTTGAGCCCAAGACGCAGAGATGGCCGGGGTGGGGGCTGGGCGATGATAATATGCACCAGGCAATCGAGATCGAAAGCATGAAAGGCAGTGAATACGATCTATATTTTAGCGATAAATCAGACTTCATCTTCCGTACCATGTTCGGCCGGATGATCGGAGCAGCAGAACCTTTTAAGAAATTACCCCCGCTTTCCTCGATGACCTCAACTTTCGGGGCCTTAGCTCTTGCCGAAGCCCTCGCAGATCCTGAAGTAGCAGGTGCGATCGAAAAATTCCAGAAAGCCGGCCGCATTAGTAAAGAAATGAAGCCGAAGATGGTAAATTTCTACCAGGTAGCTGAATCGCTCGGTTTCCCCTGCCCGACAGCTCCTGGCGGCGGAGCTCCCTTCGATGCCATATCCGACTGGATGCGCGGCATGCAGGGCGCCATGACCGATATGTACCGCTACCCCGACAAACTGCACCGGATGGTGGATGAATTTCTGCAAAGAACACTCGCCATGCTGGACTCGGTGCCAACGTTCACCAAACCAGCCCGGGCATTAATGCCGCTGCACCGCGGTTCGGACGGTTTCATGTCACTAAAGCAATTCGAGGAATTCTATTGGCCGGGCCTTAAGGCAATCATGCTGAAGATGATCGATAAGGGGATAACACCCTGCCCGTTCCTTGAAGGGACCTGGGACCAGCGGCTTGAATACCTCGCCGACCTTCCCAAAGGCAAGGTCCTTGCCCATTTTGCTTACAGCGACGTGAAAAAAGCCAAGGACGTCCTTGGCGGGAAAGTTGCTATCATGTGCAGTGTTCCATCTTCAATACTTACTACCGGAACAGCTCAACTAGTTGAAGAATACGTCGAAGACCTGCTGAAATATTGTGCCAAGGGCGGCGGTTTCATTGTCTCCAATAATACAATCAATGAAGGTAAACCCGAATGTGTCCGCGCCATGATCGATACTGTTAAGAAGTACGGCGCCAAGTATCTTTAACCATTAACTAAAAAAAACCGGTGTCTTCTCATTTTAATTGACAGAGAAGACACCGGTTTTAAAATTTACTCTTTTCTTTATTAAAGCCAGATTATAACAATCAGGATAAATGCCGCCAGTACCGCTGCCAGGGTAAAGGGCAAAGCAATCGCCATATATTTTCCCAGTTTTATCTTGTACCCTTTCTTTTCCAATATACCGCAAGCAAGGACGTTGGCGGTAGCACCGACCGGGGTTAGGTTGCCTCCGATACCGGTACCAACCAGCATCCCAAAATAAAAAGGAAACGGGCTTACCCCAAGGGCATTGGCCACGCCGGTGCATACCGGGATCATGAGGACAGTATATGGTACGTTATCCACAAACCCGGAAAGAAGTACGGACATGAAAGTGAAGATAGTAAGGTAAACCAGCGGACTATTTATCCCGATACCGCCAAGCCATGTTGAGAAGTCACTTAACAAGCCGACATTTTGAATAGTACCCACTGCGATAAATATACCCACCAGGAATAGCAGCGTAGTAGCATCTGACTCTCTAATCATAGCTTTAAAACTACCCCTGCTGGCGCCGATAGGTAAACATATCAAGCCAAGAGCCAAACCGACAATTCCGGGATGGTTCCAACTCCCTAAAGAGTTCCAGGGTACGACCGCCAATACGACAACACTTACGAGGAATAACAATGATGGGAACCATCTGACATCAATCTTTTCCCGGGGTATGACGACCCGGTTATTCATCTTCCGGAATTGATAAAACAGGGTTAGTGCAGCGATACAAATACCGATTATTGATATAGTACCCAACCCGATCTTCCCCTGGAACCAGTAGAAATCCAGGAATTGCATACCGGTTGACAGTGCCAGTATCAATGCCGGGGGATCGGCAATCATACTAACGGTTGTGACCACGTTAGCACTCACCGCCAGGGCAATCATATATACAAACAGAGAGCCTTTTAGTTTCTCTGCCATCTCGATGGCGACAGGTGCCAGCATCACGACCACAACCGGATTGGGTAAAGCACTGGAGAGTATCATTGCCATAATACAAAGGAAGAGTAGGGCATACTTTTCCTGTTTTATGCGGCTCAAAGCGTTGTTAACGATCAAAGCCGGTACTTTACTTTGCAGGAAATCGAAGGAGAGCATGGAATAGCCCCAATACAGGACTATGACATCCCAGTTTACATCACGTAAGAAAGCCTGGGCGGGATTGGTGATACCTAACAAGATCAATACCGCAGCCGCAGAAAGGGCAACATACGCAATATTGAATTTACGCCAAAGGATGATAGCATAGGCAAGAACAAACACGGCCAAAGATATCCATTTAGCCGCCTGGGGGTCGAACAGGATGTACCAATTCATTTATCCTCCATCCACTTCATACAAACCAAAACCTGCTTCTCTTAAATGGAAGCAGGATAAAAACGATATCATATCATACAGATACACCGTCTAACAGTATAAAAGAAAAGCCCTTCTTTGTCTTTTTATAGAAGGGCCTTCCAGTTTTTACTGTAATAATATTGATGTTATTTTGACGGTATCCCCACTCTTTTTCTGACGTCATTTGGAGTGGCGATTTCTCTACCTAATGCCTTAGCAATTTTTACGATAATCTCAGTAGTATCGGCAGCTCTGCGGGAAATATCGTCCCGGTGCGGATACAGATAAAACTGATCTTCAATGCCGACCCGGATCAACTCGATCCCGCCAAGGAGGGCAATGGTAGCCATGGTCAGCCAGTTACGCCCGGCCGGAGCGATGCCAAGGAAAGCGTCTTCACCCAGTCCCTGCTTCGCCAGTCCCAGACTGGTGATGACTTCCAGTTGGGTCCAGGGGTCACCGCCGAAAGCCCGGTCATCACTATGTTTGCCTTCCTGAATTACTGCCCAGAAAGGTTTCTTCAGTAATCCGGCATCGATGAGGTGCTGTTTTACCCGGGGGATGGCAAAAGACTCCACCTCAACCATCGGTTTGACACCATTAGCTTCCATCCACTTTACGCCTTCCTGGATGCTTTCGACATCAAAAGTGGCATGCCCTACTTGATAATTACCCTCGGTCATGATCAGGGCGGATTCAACATACCAGTTGCCGAGTCCTTTAGCTTTACCTAATTCGAGTAAGAGTTTGGTCTGGGTAATAAAATCAGCTTGAGAGCCTTTTTGCTGGTTACCCCACCAGGTATGATGGGCACAGATAAAATCGACCTCTTTATGCGCCCGGTCCATTATTTCCATAAGGCACTCAGCATGCCGTGACTTAGGAGAACCAATCGGGTCCATATGTGCTGTCGCCCCGGTTTCAGGATCTCGGGGATGAGTATGGATCACCGAAGCACCGGCTTTCACACATTCGACGATTGCATTAGCCTGGTCTTCGAAAGTAACGGGTGGCAAATTAGTAACACCCCTTTCCTCATACCAGGATATAGGCTGCCAACCAGGTATTGCCGCCTCAATAGCTACTTTCTTAGCCATACCGGTGGTCTTGGGTTGAGCAGGAGCATTAAAATGCTGCTCCAGATGTTTCCGGCCGAATTCATCAAATTTCCTGTATTCTTCTTTCATGCACCGACTCCTCTATTCTTGATGTTGTATATTACATGTTTCCAGCATCTCCAGTAAACATTTCTATACGATTGTATCTCTACTTGTTAATTAGTAACGCCCTCATCTTTCAGGTTGAGTATTTCCTCCGGGCTCAAATCAAGTAAAGACGACAATATCTCTGCAGTATTCTCACCTAAAGAAGGAGCACCACGATAGACTTTTCCCGGAGTTTCAGACAAACGAAATGGTGAACCGGCGATCTTAATTTTTCCTATTCCTTTTTGTTCAATTTCCACTAACATGTTCCGATATTGTATATGCGGATCTTCACATATCTGTTGTATATTATTGACCAGAGAATACGGTATGCCTTCTTTTTCCAGGATATCCGCCCATTCCCGGGCGGTCTTTTTTCCCGTCTCAACCGAGATAATACCAGCCAGGGTTTCCCGGTTTTCCGTCCTTAACGGGTTGGTTTGGAACCGCGTATCTTCCACCAGATCGTTTCTTCCCAGTAACGCACAGAAGCGTGCCCATAATTTATCTGTACCGACGGCAATTACAATCCAATTGTCACTGGCCTGGAAAGCCTGGAAAGGCGTGATACTGGGATGAGCAGTTCCCAGGGCTTTTGGTATTTTGCCTTCACTCGTGTAACGGATGACGGCGTTTTCCAGGGTAGAAAACAAGCCATCTACCATTGAGCCGTCATATTTTTGACCTTTTCCGGTTAATGTACGGTAAAACAAAGCTGCCAATATACCGATGGCAGCTTGATGACCGGCGATAATATCTCCCATCGAAGAACCAACCCGGCAAGGGGGACCTTGTTCCGGACCGGTAAGACTCATCAATCCACTATACGCCTGGGCAACGACATCGTAAGCCGGCCGATCGGCATATTCCGGAAGTGTGTCATGGCCGAATCCGGATATTGAGGCATATATAATCCTTGGATTTTTACGGTGGATATTATCCCAATCGAAACCCAGGCTCTTCATGGTGCCCGGCCGGTAATTCTCAACAATAACATCTGAAACCTTGATAAGATCCCAGAGGATCTCTTTACCTTGCTGATGTTTTAGATTCAGAACCAGGCTTTTTTTATTGCGGTTAAGGCTGATAAAATACCCGCTGTGGTTTTTATCCACCTTACCCACAAAAGGACCGTACTCACGGGCGTCGTCGCCTTGAGGAGCTTCAACATGAATGACTTCAGCCCCCAGGTCGGCCAGAATCATAGTTGCGGTAGGCCCGGCAAGCACATGACTAAGATCAATAACACGAATCCCACTTAATGCTCCCTGCATGTACGTAATCCCCTTTACAGGCATATTATGTTGTTAAAAATATTGCCGTTATTATACACCCTGGTACACAAATACCACGGGTCTCTCACGAATTATGCGCATCAGACTACTAAAGTAATACAAAGAATAGTTCAATTGATGGATATTCATAGTACTTTATTGAGAATACAATACATACATACTGCCTCATCATGGCTTATTTTTAGGGGGTGTTCGTTGGCAAAGGTCTTTGATGTAAATAAGATAGAGAAGCAATTCACGAAGGAGGAAAACCCGGTTGATGAACCACCTTCGGTTATCGAGAGTAAGGCAACAGAAAAACCTAAAGGGTTGAAAACAAGTGTTGGTACGGCATATCTAACCTATCTGAGTAGCCGTAAAAACCTTGCCATGGCTTTTAAAGAGCGTGAGTACAGGGATGAGCAAGCTTACCAAGAAGCGGAACGGCAATACCGCCTCTGTGCCTTAGCTATCGACCAAGCCATGAAGAACCGTGAAAATGCGGAACGTGAAGCTGCCGAATTATACACAGAAGACCTGGACCAGGCAATTAATAAAGCCTCCCAGGCATATAAATCCAAGACTAAACAGGCAATGACCGAGTGCAAACAAAAAGTAATGGATGCCTGGAAAAACTCCATGGAAACAGCCGAGAACACAAGCGTGGTGTGTGAAGAAAGTATCGAAAAAGCAATGCAAACCCGTGAAAAAATTGAAATCGAAGCTTTAGTCAATTACCGCCAGGAAGTAGATAAGGCGGTTGATAAAGCTTCTTATGTGTATAAAGATAGATTAACAAAAGCTTTATTCGAAAGCAAACAGAAAGTCATGGATGCCTGGGAAAATTCCATGGGAACCTCTACCCAAATGACCGGGGTATTCGAAGAAGATAAAACAATCGACTCTATGAAAACTCACCCGAGTTATTGTAAACCGGAAAGTCAGAAATCAGATGTAAATAATAGCCTGCTTCGTATTAAGGCAAATGTCATTTCTACCTTCCATAAAGTGAGGAAAGAACTGGTGGAGAAACACGCTGAAGAATAATGGAAGCAAGTCGAAAAACATCTACACACGTTCATGAAACCAGTTGTCTGTTAAAGATGTTACAAAGAATATTGTCAACAAATCAAAACAGATCATTGTCGAATTTTTTCTGTATCAAATAATAAAATGACTATAACCAATACTGACCAAGCTTTATCTGTACCGGGACCGTCAACCGTATACGAACGCCTTATACAACTCGAAACCGAAAATACCCAATTAAAACAGGAAAAAGAAGACCTTAAAAGGGGCGAAGAACAACTCAGGAATCTCATCAACAACTCAAATGATATTGTCTTTCAACTTTCACCAAAAGGTGAAATCGAATACGTCAGTCCGAAAGTCCGGGATATTTACGGATACCAGCCCGAAGAGCTGATCGGGCGTTTATTTGAAAAAACAACCCCATTGAGTGAATTACCAAAGGCCATCAAAGCGATAAGTAAAGCCCTCTCCGGTGAAACGATACTAAATCTTGAAATCGGACAACTGGATGCACAAGGTAATATTGTTATTGTCGAAATAAATAGTTCTCCGTTGATGAAAGATGATAAAGTAATCGCCCTCCAGGGCGTCCTGAGAGACATTACAATTCGCAAGAAAGCTGAAGAAACCGCCCGAGATAGTTCTCTGAAACTAATAAAAGCCATGGAAGATACTTTGCAGGCAATGGCGATGATCGTGGAAATGAGAGACCCGTACACTGCAGGCCATCAACGGCGGGTATCTCAGCTTGCCTGTGCAATCGCCGAAGAAGTGCCCCTGTTGCCAGACCGTATCACCGGGCTGCGATTAGCAGGACTAATCCATGATATCGGAAAAGTCCGCGTCCCGGCTGAGATATTGACCAATCCCAATACTCTTTCGGACGCAGAAATCGCCATACTAAGAACGCACCCAACACTTGGTTATGAAGTTCTGAAGACGCTGGATATGCCATGGCCGGTGGCCCAGATAATTTTTCAACATCATGAAAGAGTAAACGGTACGGGTTATCCTGCCGGATTAGCAGGAGATAATATACTCCTGGAAGCGCGAATACTGGCGGTGGCCGACGTTGTCGAAGCTATTTCCACTCACCGTCCCTACCGGCCGGCACACAGCCTTAGCGAAGCTCTAGATGAAATAGTTAGAGAGAAAAACAATCTGTATGATGGGGAAGTCGTCGATTCTTGTATAAAAGTCTTTAAACAAAAAGACTTCAAGTTTCACTAAGCCAGGGACGACCAATAGCATATAACAAGTTTACCTGTAAATATTACGTTCCAGTATTTATGGGTAAATGACCGATCCAACTGGAACCATCTTCATAGTATTCCTTCTTCCAAATCGGGACGATCTCTTTGATCCGGTCAATGGCATATTGGCAAGCAATAAAAGCTTCCGAACGATGGGCGGCGCCCACCACGATAATTACTGCATTTTCGCCTACTTCAATCCTGCCGACACGATGAACGATATCAACATCCCCATGCCATCGGTTACGAATCTCAGCGCTTATTTCCTCAAGTTTTTTTCGAGCCATTTCCGGATAAGTTTCATATTCCAGGTATAATACACGTTTATCTTCCGCATTATCCCTGACCGTTCCAATAAAAGAGACCAATGCTCCGTGATGCTTTTGTGTTACATGATCAATGACTGGCTGTATAAAAATAGGAGTATTAGTAATATCGATCATTTTACCCCCCGCTGATCGGTGGAATTATGGCTACTTCATCGCCGGCATGAAGTATTTGATTGGTCTCTGAATATTCGCTATTAACTGCCACTTTTTTTTCCAGGCTGGATAAAGCAGGAAACCTGGAATTAAGCTGTGCAAGAAGTCCAGCGACGTCTGTACCATCAGTAACGGTGGACTCAATCTGACTTTCGCCCACGATTTCCCGGGCTTGGGCAAATAACAACACTTGGATTTTCATACTAAAATGGTATCTTCTATGAGGTGATTAGTATTATCTAGAGTTTAGTAACTCTAGATAATACTAACACTCTTTTTTATGTTCCTATCCGGCGCATTCGTCCAGGAATGCCGCCCGCCGTCTTCTGGGGGCCGTCTGGTTATTACCCAGGGTAGACTCAAGCTGCTTGATTTCATCTTCCAGTTTTTTTATCATCTCCGGATCAGCCGGAGGATTACTTGTCTTATAACTTTCGAGAGCAGCTTTCTTGGTGTTCAGTTGTTCCATCATTTCAGCCGTAGTCATTTTCTTTTCTCCTCGATCTGAGTCGCATGATTAACGTCTTGCATTATTTCCAGGCATCGATATTGTATGCATCTCTCATAGACCCTCTCATCCAGTGGAGTTGTTCTTCACCCGCTCCCATGACGATTATCATGTTAGCCCAGGGATCAGGACAAGCAGGTACCATATAATCGTCAGGCAATTCCAGCCAGTGTTTACCTGAAGTAGGTTCGATCCCTTTCCAGGCATTGGTCCAGACATCCGGAACAGAGTGAAGCCGATATTCCTTGAGAGGTATATAGCTTCTCTTGTAAATATATTCATAGATCGCTTCTTTGGACTTAAAGCCATATTGATACAGGTGATTGGCTAATTCCGGAAGCATCAAGAAGGTAAAACCACCCTCCCCGTCAACCCAGAAACCGCGGATATAGTCCAGGAAATTATGAGGGCCGGGTTTACCCTTAACCCCAAGTCTCCTGGCAATGCCGCTATGTCCGCTCTTCTGGAATTCCCGGTACTGTCCCGGCATCCATGATGCGGATTCCATACCGCTCAAACCCATCCCGATCCTCACGAGGACGCTCTCGTTCTTGTTGAAGCCGCATTCTTCATTAATCCCTTCCCAGCCGGGTGGTAGTGCTTCCGCATTCTCAGGGAAGACGTTGGTCAGTCCGCTTCCGAAAACACCGCAATTATTTACCGTGGGGATCTCTCCCCCGAGGTTGCGCCACATCAGATCGGCTGTACGGGCAATAGATTTATTGGCAGGATTACCGGGGCCGAGAAGGTTGACATCATAATTCATACCGATTTGGCGACCGATCGGGCCGCTGACACAGTATCCGCCACCGCCACGGCCGTCACCACAACCACCACCTGATTCAGCAATAGCCAGTACTACCGGGAAATATTCCGGTCTGCAACCGGCCATGACGGCGATTGCAGCGATTTTTTCCACGGTTGCGGTACGTGCCATCGGTAGATAGACAACCGGTTCGCCTTTTTTACCGGAATTACCCATCTGGACCGACCGGTCACCGACATCATGGTCTTCATGGAACACGATCAGCTCATCCGGTTTATGGCTGGTCCCTTTTAACATCTCGGCTACCCGTTCCTCGGTAGGCACCCGGACCGGTAAGCCATCGGTATAGCGGGCAAAGGGGGCATTCTGTAGTGTTGGGATAATATCCGTCTGCTTCGTAGAAATCCTGGGCAACTTCAAGAGTACCTTCGAATAATATACGCTTTTCTACTGGCGGTTCGTACTTAACTCTTTTTTGTTCCTCTGGCGTTAAAGGCCGGGTTAAACCATCCATCAGTTCGGGAATCACTCTTTCGACATCAATATGTCCGGGTATAGTGCGTGATTCACAGACATAACGCGCCGAGGGTAAGCCATTCAACCAGGCAGCTTGTTTCCAGCATTCCTGCTGGTCGGGGAAAATAATAAAGACGCTGGGGATGCCAGCTTTTTCATAGGTCGATAGGGTAGGCAACTGCTCCCATATCGCGCCATGTCACCACACGACACCACGGATCAGCGCATCAGCATCCTTCATTTCCTCTTCGGAAAGAGCGATACTGCCGGCGATCGTGCGGTGGGGTGCGGCATGAGTAAGTTTCCAATTGATATCGGGATAGAGTTCCTTGAGTCGCTTGGGCAGAGGAATCATAAGTCCCTGTTCGCCGCCGGCACCAACACTAATATAAATAGTCTTTCCGGCAAGTTTGTCTTTATCCAGACGTGGAGCCAGAGGATACAAATCGATCGGCTTCTGTATCCCAACAGGATTAAGGCATTTGTACATTTTATCGACCATTTTTACACTCCTAACTTTTGTTTAACACGAATTATCAAATTTCACATGGATAATATCCTGGCAACACAAGTATTCCTACGCAGCCATCTTAACCTCATAACGCTTGATGACACGGTTCAATAACTCGATCGCTCCCCAAACTTTCTGGCGTATCGGGCCGTGACTGCTGCCGATTATCTCATAAAACTGGTCTTTATTGATATCCTTTGCTTTCTCGATTGTCAAACCCCTTGCCAGATTACACAACGTCTCAATAACTACATTGGCAGTGGGATCGCAACTGCATAAATATTTCACATCAGTGATGGTTCTATCATCCACCTGTATATATATGTTCATGAAATCAGTCTTTCCCTGTCCGCAGATCGATACCCCTTCAGCTTTACTATCGATGAACATCGTCGGTTTTTCTATGGCTCCGGCATTTTTGAAACCTTCCTGCATCAGTTTACGGTACAACGCCGAGACAGATTCATCCATCCTTGATATCCTTTCATATTAACCAAAATAAATCACAAATTTATACAACGGGGTAATATAAGAGTATGGTAATAATATTACTCAATTAAATTTTTTTCAATAATATATCATAATAGATTATTTTTTCAATATTTCACTTCCTGCTGCTTTAGTTTATCCTACCGGGGGCCGGTTATTAGGCATTGGAGGATCTTTCATTCCAATCCTATATAACATGCCGGTTTCTTTTCGTTTCCAGCCCACCTTCTGATTCAATGGGTGTTCCATCCTGATCGCCCCTTTCACCGGACATTCTTCCACACATGTCCCGCAAAACCAGCATTCATCCGAATAGAGGACTAGCGGCGGTTCGTATTGGCTGCACTTAAAGCACCTCTTCGCTTCCGCAATCGCCAACTCCCGTAGAAAACCTTTGTTCACTTCCTCGTGTGTCACGGTACGCTTTGCCGCCGGTATTGTCTCCGGCTCCAAACGGATTCCCGGGCCATAATAAGCACTATCCGGCTCCTCCGGGACACGATTTTCCGGATTTGCTTTACCTTCCCTGAGATATGCACCCATAGAAGTCGCTGCACGGTTGGTATCCATAAGAATTTTTATATCTCCTCCGGTCAGATAGATATCGATGCTGATGGCTGCCCGCTTCCCGGAAGAAATCGCCTGCACGATGGACCGTATTGTTGTCCCTACATCCCCCCCCGCAAATACCCCCGGTACATCAGTAGCCAGCGTATCGGGATCGGCTTTGATCCGACTTCCCGCCTTCATCTTCGCATCGGCATAGGACAGGTCCGTCGTCTGCCCGATAGCAGCAATAATGGTATCGGCTTCTATCATCCGGTTTAATGTTTCGTCATATACCGGGCTGAAGCGCCCTTCTTTATCATATACCGAGGTACAGGCCTTGAGTTCGACACCGGTTACCTTGCCGCCGCCGTTTATCTTTTTCACACCCCATGATGGAAGGATCATTACCCCTTCCGTTTCGGCCGCGTCAACTTCTGCTTTATATGCCGGCATAATGTCCCGGCTTTCCAAACATATCATGGTCACTGTCCTCCACCCCCAGCCGGCGTGCCAGCCTGGCCGAGTCCGTGGCAACATTTCCTCCGCCGATAACCGCCACCTTTTTCCCTACTTTTACATTCTCCCCCATCCTTACCTTACGCAAGAATTCCAGGGCACTGACAACCCCCTCAAAATCCTCTCCCGCTACCCCCAATTTTTGAGAAACCGGTGCTCCTGTAGCAACAAAACAGGCATCATATTCTCTAGTCAACCTGACAAATGTCGGATGATCGACCGGGTTGTTTAACTTTATCTCTACACCCAGGGCTGTAACTTCTGCCACTTCCTTTTCCACCACCCTCCCCGGTAAACGGAATTCCGGGATATTCAGCCGGGGAATACCCCCTGCGGCCGGTCCGGCTTCAAAAACGGTTACCTGATGGCCAAGGATTGCCAGGTAATACGCACAAGTCAATCCAGCCGGGCCGCCCCCGACTACCGCCACTTTTTTACCGGTTGCCGGACGTTTCTCCGGCTGCCTGACAGCTTTACCATCGGCATAATCAAATGCCGCCCGCTCCAGGGCATTAGTAGCGATGCCGGCATCAAAATCAATCCGTACGCACTTCTCCTCGCAGGGATGGAAACACACCCGGCCACATACACCGGGAAACGGATTCTCGGTTTTGATACTTTCCAACGCTTCTGTAAAACGTCCTTTCTCAATGTAGTAGGTCGTCCAACGGATATTCTCTCCCGCCGGGCAGCTTACTTCGCAGCGGGATATCCCACCTGCTTTGGGTTGGTTGCGGACCATGACATCAGCCCGGCATTGGTCGGCACACCGGTAGCAACTGATGCATAATTCCGGGTCGATCCGGATCGCCCGGCAAGGGGTGACAGGATTAGGTACCAGGTATGCCTGATTATTCATTTTTTTCCCTCACATCGCTTGTTTCTGCATGTAAGTCATAATTCTCTTTGAAAGATGAGCCGTACGGCGCCGTCAGATAATAGTTCAGCGGCAGGTCCCCGGTTACTACTTTTTCATCCTGAAATTTCACTGTGATCAGTTTCTTCCATTCTTTCGGCTCTACCGTAGGATAGTCTACCCGGTGAAAATCCAGTATCTCGCTGGAGGCTTTCCGGGCCAGCGAAGCGTGGATGATGATCTCACTCATGGTCAATCGTGTCAGGCACTCAAGGTAGCGTTCGAGTTCGTGTGGATTCCGGACGTAAGTATTACTCGCCTCGCTCTGTTTTACCGAGTCCAACCACCAGAGTCCGGTCTGCAGCATACGTTCGCTCTTATACGCCCCGCAATATATCTGCATTGCTTTGCACATGCCCGCTTGCAATTCTTTCCAGCCTACATCCCCTCCTTGACCGATACGCTGATACACTCTGGCTTTCTCGTTTTCGATCTGTTTACGGTCCGGGACGGATGATTCTATTGTCTTGGTATATGCCGCGGCTTTTCTACCTGCGTAACGTCCGGTTGTAGCCGCCCCCGGGTGACCCCCGTTTTGCCCGGCGATCTGATTTCCTGCAGCATACAAGCCGGGTAAAGTAGTCCTTAAGTCCCAGTCCACTACCAACCCGCCACTGCCCCAACCGCCGCCTGCTGAGGCACTTCGCCATAACGGCGGCCCCAGGCCTTCCCCTCCAACCTCGTGTTCGGTTATTGGTGTGATTAACATGTCTTTGTCTGGGTCGAAGCCAGCCTGGCCGTAGACCTGGTAGACGGGCACCCGTGTCTTTCCTTCATTGGCGATCATCATGCCCCAGATAGCTCTTCGCTCATGCTCCGGCATTCCCGGCAGGTCGGCATACAACGGCAATACCAACTCACCCCGGGCGATCATATCGGATAGGTCCGGGGTTGGTGAAGCACCTATTTTATGCTTGGTACGGTCTTCTACGTTGAGCAGAATGTTCCCTTCCCGGTCCACCCACGGTACTTCCTTCCCGTTGGCATCTACGATGGTGCAGGGAAACCAGGTATTGCTGGGACTACCCACCCCGAATCGCGGCCAACCGAAACTCCCGTGTACCGGTCCCTTACTCCGCTCCATCAAAGTGAGTTCCGCCCCGGCTTTCCAGGCCATGGCCGTACCCTCACCTACGTCATTAGGATCATCCAGGTGGACAGCCGAGCCGGCCAGTTCGGTATTGAATACCCAAATGCCTGAATATTGTGCTGTACTTAAGACTGTCGCTTTCGACCGGAATATATAGAATTCCCCTGTCCGTACATTTACGCCGGTGGCTCCAATCACCCGGGCTCCGGGCTTGCCCCCTTCTGTTAATAAGCTGGTGGCCATTACACGGTCGAATATCTTGATCCCCAGCCGCAGCATCTCCCGGTATAACACCGGCTTTACCTTGGCGCCGCCGCTGACCCGGATATTGGTTCGGGAAGTGTAATCATAAGCAAACATGAGTTTGGTCTTCTCGTCCCGGAAAGGCGCTCCCACGAATTCATCTTGCTCATCGCGCACCTGCATCCCCATCTGTTCGACATCCACCAGGGCATCCCAGGACTCTTTCATGATGATATAACTGACCATACCGTTAATATAGGAACGGGTGCGGGCGCTGGTTTCAGCAGCTTTCTCCAGGTCGGAGGTACAGCAGGGATTGCCGTAAGCCGCTCCCCAGTGGTCTACCCCTGCCCCGCTGCATCCGGAGTGCACCGTTGCCCCTTTTTCTACTACTGCGACACTGACTCCCCGCTTCGCAGCATTGATCGCCGCATGGCAGCCGGCGATCCCACCCCCGATTATAAGGACATCCGTATCAAAGAAATTCTCATTTCCGTACCTTACCGGATACGGCCATTGTGGGTTACCACGTCCGGTTGTTTCTTCATATGCTGCCATATTCCCTCCTTTAGTTGCCGCTTGGCCGGATTGATTCCTGGCTAATCTGCTTTTCGCTACCCCTTAAACTAGACCTGTTTTGCGCCTTGTCCCACATACATCGTTGTTGATGTCGTATATGATATTATAATTATGATTATATTACTCTACTTATTATATGTCAATTAGAAAATATAAATAATATTCCGGTGTACTAGACATATTTCTAGTATATAGATAATCAGGTATGTGGATTAGATCTATAGACTAACCATACACAACTAAATGTACATGGAAGCATCCATATCCGGGTACCGCTGATTCCTCTGATTTAGTTGTCGACAAAATAATTATCTTTCAGCACCGGTATTTCCAGTATGGAATGAAAGAGAACAGAATTGACTAATACAGAAGAAACTGTAATTTTTAGTGGGTTATGTTTTGAAATTTACGGATTCTTCATATAATTGAAAAATATTCCGTATTTCATAAGCTATTTATTAGTAAATGATTTGAGGGACATCAACTGGCATTACTGAGATACGCAGTGGTCATCACAAAAACAATCGCCGCCGTATCGTGTTTGCCGGCGTTTACGGACGGGGTTTTCTTTTAACGCTGTTTCTATGGCACGGTTGGTGAATTTATCTACGTCCTGTCCCTTCTCTTTAATCGCTTCTACCAGTTCTTTACGGATCTTTATGTCAGACATCCCGGCCTCCTATCCCCATGATTACGCTTTGATAGTACAAAATATGCCCTGTTAAGTCAACAATTATTATACTAATTTATTCCAGACAAAGACCCGGTATTCATGATATTTTTATGATATTCGTTTCTGTGACTTCTGTTTCTATTATATATGCGTAATTAACATATGTTTGTTTACTTTTATCACAACCTGTTTTATACTATCGCACATTGCAGGGAAACACTGGGAGGCTGTAATTTCCGCTAACGGCTGATAAGAAAATGCAATTTTTTACTAACTACCCTTAAAGGATAGTTAGTTACTATCACCTGGTCATTCAAAGGGACGACTCTACTCCGGCATCTCACTTCTAGAACATTGAAGGAGGTATTATGGAACTGGGTCTGAAGGACAAGGTAGCCCTGGTAACCGGTACCGGCAGCCAGATCGGCATGGGCCGGAATATCGCACTCACTCTTGCCCAGGAAGGGTGTCACATCGTTTCTGCCGATGTCGATCTACCCGGGGCAAAAAAGACTGCAGACGAAATCATTAACCTGGGACGAAAGGCTTTTGCCGCTTCCGTTGATGTCTCCAACCAGTCTCGAGTAAATGACATGGTAAAAGCTGCTATCGCCGAACTCGGCCGTATCGATATCCTCGTGAACACGGCCGGTGGTACATCCGGAGCCGGGCCGCTGCACCAGGCCCAGGAAGCCAAATGGGAACGAGATATCAATATTAACTTCCTCGGCTCGATGTATTGCGCCAAGGCAGTTTTGCCTGGCATGATGGAACGCAAGTACGGTAAAATCGTTAATTTCTCTTCCGGCGTGGCGATCAACGGGATGCCTGGCTCCAGTTCATATGCCGGTGCTAAAGCAGCAGTGATCGCCTTTACAAAGTGTCTTTCCCAGGAAGTCGGACGAATAGGGATCAATGTCAACTGTCTGGCACCAACCATGGTCATGACTAATTTCGGCACTCATGCCACCATGGATCCAAAACGGGCGGAAGAGATGGGAGCCAGAATGTCTCTCGGACGTTTGACTACTACCCAGGATGTAGCCAATACCGTGGTCTTTCTTGTATCCGATGTCTCCAGTGGCATCACCGGGCAAGTGATCTCTTTCTAGAAAGTCTCCCGGTATACAGGATACGGTTGAGAACCGGTACCGGAGCACGTCCGGTATCTGTGTATTATCGAATCGTCGATAAAGCGAATTCTAAAGAGGAGTGATTCATGAAAATTACCAAGATTGAGTGTTTCCCTTGTACTTTACCGCGAAAGGAAGGCGGACCAGATTCAAATGTCGTCCTCGTGAAAATATATACCGATGAGGGCATCACCGGGGCAGCCGACGGCGGCACCTGTGATCAGAACAGCGTACTGCTGGCTTTAAAATCCTGGCGGCCGCAACTTATCGGGGCCGATCCCTTTAATATCGGTCTAATAGTCAACAGTTTATTCCGGGGATTCGGACCTCGTAACCAGGTAGCTGCCGGCACGGTTGATTTCGCCCTCCATGACATTATCGGTAAAGCTTTAAAGATGCCTGTGTACCAACTTCTCGGCGGCAAAGCCTGTCCGAAGCTGGGCATCAGTGTGATGATTTCCCGTGGTACTCCTAAAGAACGGGCAGCCATGGCAGACAGGGTGGTCGCCGCAGGTGTACGGAATATCGTATGCAAGGTGGGTCCGGGTTGGGGCACCAAATCAGTCTTCGAAGATGTCGCTAACATTAAAGCCATCCGCAAAGCCGTAGGCGATGAAGTCGATATTGGGGTGGATGCCAACGGAGGTTTAGACTACTCTACCGCCCTGGACCTGTGTATCCGCCTGGAGCAATTTCATCTATTTAAAGTCGAACAGCCACTGCCCACCTGGGATGTCGACGGCATGGCCCGTCTCCAGCGGAAGCTGCATACCCCGGTTTGGGCGCATGAATCTGCTATCGAAATCCCCGGTTTACTGGAATGTATCAAGAAAGATGCCTGTGACGGTGTCTGCATAAAAGTCGTTTGGACCGGGGGTATCATCCAGTCACGTAAGTGGGCGGCTATCGCTGAAGCCGCGAATTTAGCGATCTCCTGTGGTTCTATGGTCGGCTCCGGATATGAAGCTGCCGCTCAGGCACACTACCTGGCCGCCGATCCCTGGATGGCTAAATTCCCCCACGCCAATCTCGGCCCGCCGCTGCTTCATAATCAATGGGACACCACCAGTCCTCCTATCAAGGACGATCTGGCCAAGAATCCCCCGGTATATAAAGACGGTTATTTCTACCCGCCGGAAGGCCCCGGACTCGGATTGGAACTCAATGAAAAAATCATCCCTAAACTCCTGAGTAAAGGCATGAGTCCGTTAGTCATCGAATAGATATCTGTTCTCTATCGTCATTCTCGCCGGAACCGGTACTTCCTGACCCCGGTCCGGCGTTTGCCTGACCCGCAAATCGAAGGGGGACTGGTAATGAGTAATGTAAATAACGATGGGCAAGTTGTTACTCAAGCATTGATCGATAATGTTTTGAATACCCGTTTTGAAGATATCGAACCGGATGTAGTTGACAATACGAAACGGCGTATCCTGGACATGATCGGCGATATCATCGGTGGGGCGACGTGTCCCGGGAATCCGGAACTGGCCGCTTTAATAAAGGGTTGGAAAGGTAAACAGGAAGCAACTATTTTCGGTTTCGGGGGCAAAGGCCCAGCCCACGACGTTGCCCTGCTCAACGCTATCTTCGGCCGTTCTTTCGACCGCGGTCCTTTAACCCTGATTATCGAAGGTGATGGCAAGCCCGGTACGATATATATCGACGGCAAACCCCTGCGGCGTTTTGCTAATCACATCACCGAGACTACCGTCCCCACCGCTCTTGCCATGGGTGAAACCATGAATATTAGCGGAAAAGAACTCATCGCCGCTATTGTTGCCGGAGACGATCTCGCTGCCCGCCTTTATATCGCCAACGACCGTACCCCACCCGGCCAGGCTTCCAGCCCTGATTTGCCGCCGGCGCCTATGACCCGCGGGACCACAACTACTTTTGGATCGACAGCAATTGCCGGAATTATGTTAGGTTTGGACCATACACAAATGAGTCATGCTTTCGGCCTTGCCATGATGTTGGGTGGGGGTGGCAGCGTCATGTTTCCCGGACAAGCCCCACAAACACCAAAGCCCACAAAACAAGATTCTACCGACATAAGACAAGCAGCTAATCCCGGCTGGCTTGGGATAAGAGATCCCTTCTTCCTGGCCCAGATGGCGGCGGGCGGTTATGAAGAAACCGTCGGTACTAAAATGAGTAATGGGATCGAAGCCCGTAATGGGATTAACGCAGCTCAACTGGCGAAAGCCGGTTGGCCGGGAGTAAAAGATCCATTTTTTGGTGAACGCGGTGGTTACTACCCCGGTCTGTTAAGCTGCAACCGGCAGGAAAGGATTACCGGTAATCTGGGTAAAAAACATATTGTAGAACAGGTATTCAAACCATGGCCGGGCGGCCGGCCCACGAATGCTCCAACCGAGGCAGCCTTAAATATCGTTCGGAAACATGACATTAATCCTGATGATATCACGGAAATAACCCTGTTTCTCTCTCCTGCTGCAGCCGCCGTCCACTACTCTAAACCTTATATCATCGGTGATTACCCGACGATGAGTTCTCTGTGGAGTTTTTATTTTGCCGTCGGCAGTACTTTATTCCGCAAGAGTTCTAAAAATGAGAACTTCACTGAAGAAAAGATCCGTGATCCCAAACTACAGGCGTTAATCCGGAAAGTAAAGCTGGACAACCTGAATAAAGCGGAAGGTATCGAACTTCAAGTAAAAATGAAAGACGGACAGGTTTTTTCCGAATATGTAGCCCGGGCATTAGGTGAACCATACCGCCCTATGTCTCGAGATGATCTCGTTTCAAAATTCTTGGAACAAGTTGCGTTTTCCCGGTTAGTCTCACCTAAACAAGCTAAAAAATTGATAACCTTACTGGAAAAGCTCGAAGAAGTTGGTGAAATCTCCGAAATAGCTAATTTAGCGGCTAAAAAGGGAGCGGGAAGAAGGTAATAGTGAAGTGAGGTAGGGTGGCATACATCTGGTTTCTTGCACCCTGGTTTCTTAGGAGGGTTTTATGAGAACAAGAAAATTAGGCGCAACCGATCTCAACCTGAGTACCGTCGGCCTGGGGACATGGCCGATGGGTTCCGTATATGGTGGTATGACCTGGGGCCCACAGGACGATCAAGCCTCGATCAATACCGTAATTCGTGCGGTCGAACAAGGTATCAACTGGTTAGATACAGCTCCCGCATATGGCCGCGGCCATTCCGAAGAAGTTCTGGGTATGGCTTTTAGAAAACTTTCCAGGCGTCCCATCGTCGTCACCAAGTGCGGCAGTACCTGGGATGAAACGGGGAAAGCCGCTTTCCGCCTCGACCAGGCTAGCGTACGGGCGCAATGTGAAGCCAGTCTGAAACGAATGGGAATCGATACGTTAGATCTTTATCTGGTCCATTGGCCGAATCCAATCGAATACATGGAAGAAGGTTGGCGCACCTGCAGTGAACTGGTCAAAGAAGGCAAGATTCGTTATATCGGGGTCTCCAATTTTACTATCGAACAAATGGATAAACTGCAACCCATCCACCCCATCGCTGCCATGGAACCACCCTACAGTATGATTGAACGCCGTATCGAGACCGGTATCCTCGATTACTGCCGGCAGCATCATATGGGAGTTATCATTTACAGTCCTCTTCAGCAGGGTTTACTTACCGGTACTATCAAAGTTGAAGATTTGGCACCGAATGATTTTCGACGTGCCAACCCCCATTTCAAAGAACCTGAATTGAGTCTCAATCTGAAACTAGCCGGCGACCTTACGCCTATTGCCCGGAAATATAATTGTAGCATTGCTCAAATAGCTATCGCCTGGACCTTAAGGAAACCGGAAGTCACTGCTGCTCTCAATGGAGCCCGTGACCCGTCTGAAATCGAGGATAGCGTGAAAGCTGCCGATATCATTCTTGCGGACAATGATATTGAGGAGATTGAAAAACTACTTATTGAACGTCAGAATAAAGTACCCCCTCCTCCCCCACCTGGAGGTCCTCCCGGGGGTGGTCCGCCCGGTATGCCTCCAAGCAGATAATAACATTTTCAGGGAGGTTTGTTATGGAAGGTATTACACGGCGATTGGCCCGGTTCGCTACTGAAACCAAATATGAAGACCTGCCTCCATCAATCATTAAGGAAACCAAGCTTATCCTGATGGATACTATCGGTTGCGGCCTGGGCGCTCTCGCAACTGAGAAAGGGAAAATGAACGTTGCCCTGGCGAAAAGATATGGTGGTCCGCCGGAATCTTCTATTATTGGGGTTGGTGATAAGGTCTCCTGCGCTAATGCCGCCTTTGCCAACGGCGAGTTATTCATTACCATGGATTACTCTAATATTATGGCGGGCGGGCACGACGGGGTGTACGTATTTCCTACTGTCCTGGCTCTAGCTGAGAGCACCGGGGCTTCGGGTAAAGACCTGATTTTGGCTTCTGCTATCGGTTTCGAAATTTCCGCCCGTATCGCCCGGGCGGTCGGCCGGCATAACATCACGCCGGAAGCTGTCCAACGACAACGTACAGCCCAACCCGGACTGATGGGAAATGCTTATTCTAATTTTGGCGCCGCCGCCGGGGCCGGTCGTCTATTGCATTTCAACGACGCAAAAATGCTGCATGCCCTGGGTGTCGCCGGCCATCTCTGTATGGTTCTGTCATACAGCCGTTGGGGTTTCGGCCAGGACCGGTATATGGCAAAGTATGCGGTTCCCGGTTGGCAGAGTACCGGCGCTGTCGCCGCCGCTTTACTAGCCGATATGGGATATACCGGGGATACCACGGTACTCGATGACCCGGAACACGGTTTTGCTCATTTCGTTGGATTTAAGAACTGGTATCCCCAGGAAATTACGGATAGCCTGGGTGCAAATTGGTGTTTCGATTTCCGGCTTCATTACAAACCATATCCCTGCTGTGCTGTTTTTCACGGTATCCTTGATTGTTTTTGCGATATCATTGAACAAAACCACCTGCAACCTGCAGAAATTGATAGTGTAAAAGTATACGGACGCGGCGGTCTTAACGAAGGCTTATTTGGCCGTAAAGAGGTAGATACCATCTCTGCCGCCCAGTTCAATCCCCGTTACAATATCGCAGTCGCTGCTCATCGCATCCCGGTGGGCATCGATTGGATCGAACCGCAGACCATGAAAAACCCGGACATCTTGCGATTCATGGATAAGATTACCGGAGTTCCCCACCCTGACTATTTGAAAATCCTGGAAAGCGATCCCCTCTCCAGTCTTAGTAAGGTCGATGTCATTGCCCGTAACCAGACTTTTTCGGTGGAAAGAAAATACCGGCGCGGCACCGTTGGCACTCCCGCCCGGTTGACCGATGACGAGACTGCTGCCAAATTCATGCACAACGCCAGCCGGATTTTACCTGCTGCCAAAGCTAAACAGGCTGTTGCCGATTTCCTCAATCTGGAAAACGTGACTGACGTCTCCCGGTTGATTCAAGTCATTACTGGTTAATAATCGGAGGTTATCATCAAACACCATATCCGGAATTGTATATGTTTTGACCGCCTGCTGTTCCTGGTGCTACACTCCCCATAGCTGGAAAAAGCGATGAAAATAATCCTCAGGCTGGTGGTCTTCGTCCGCAAACGGTGGCTCGGGCTTCTGCTCGGCTTGATTTGTATCACCATCAGCACCGTAGGCGGGTTAGTGATTCCCCGTGTTCTCGGTAATGGCATCGATACCGCTCTTAATTCCGGTAGTAAAACTACTCTCCTCGTCTTCGCCGGAATTATCCTGGGAACAACGATTGTCCGTAGTGCCGCCCGCTTCGGAGATACATATATAACTCAATTGGTTTCCCAGCAAGCTTCTTATGACATCCGCAATGCCCTTTACAACCATCTGCAGCACCTTAGTTTTACCTTTTACGATAAAGCTCAGACCGGCCAGATCATGTCCCGGGCGACTGTCGATATCGAAGCAGCCCGGATGTTCTTAAGTGCCGGTCTATTAAACCTGATCCAGATCATCCTCGTCGTCGCCGGGGTTGGTTATCTGCTGTTTACTTTGAACTGGCGGTTAGCATTACTCACCCTGGCTTTTATGCCCCTTATCTTCTGGCAAACTCTGTATGTCAGTAACCGGCTCCAGCCAATATGGACCAGAGTCCAGCAGCTTATCGGTTCTCTCGGTACTACCCTTCAACAAAGTCTTTCCGGTATCCGGGTCGTTAAAGCTTTCTCCCTGCAGGAAAGGGAAAAACGGAAGTTTGACACTGATGCCGACCAGCTTTACCAGGAACAGGTTGCCGCATCCCGTATCCAGGCTGTTTATACCCCTCTGATGACGCTGCTGCTTGGTATTCCCACCGTCCTTGTCCTCTGGTACGGTGGCCGACAGGTAATCGCCGGCGACCTTACTATCGGCGGAGCCACCCAGTTCATCTTATACCTGGGCATGTTGGCTGGTTTCGTCAGCCGCCTGGGTATGCTCTCTGCCATGATCTCCCGTACCATCTCAGCCGGCCGCCGTATCTTCGAGATCCTGGATACCGAATCCGACATCAAGGACCGGACTGGTGCTGTCGATTTGGAGCAGGCTAAAGGGTCCGTATCTTTTAGAAATGTCAGTTTCAGCTACGATGAAAGAGCACCTGTACTTAATGATGTTAGTTTCGATGTCCTGCCCGGACAATTAGTCGCCTTACTCGGCGGGTCGGGCAGCGGCAAGACCACGGTTATCAATCTGATTTCCCGTTTTTACGATGTGACCGCCGGCAGTATTGCAATCGATGGTACCGATATCCGCGACATTACCCTGGCTTCCCTGCGTAAGAATGTCGGCATCGCCCAGCAGGATATCTTTTTATACTCTGCTACTATCCGTGACAACATCGCTTACGGCGTTCCCGATGCCACGTTGGAACAGGTCATCACTGCGGCTAAAGCGGCACAAATCCATGATTTCATCACCAGTCTACCCCAGGGCTACGATACCTGGGTAGGCGAACGGGGAGTTACCCTGTCAGGTGGGGAAAAGCAGCGGGTAGTGATTGCCCGGTCGCTGCTTATCGATCCCCGGATACTTATCCTCGATGACTCCACTTCCAGCGTCGATGCCGAAACCGAACACCTTATCCGTCAAGCACTTGACAAACTTATCGAAGGCCGGACCACATTCATCATCACCCACCGCCTGCCTATCATCCGCCATGCCGGCCTCATCCTTGTCTTGAAAGACGGGCGGCTCGTAGAAAAAGGAAATCATGACGAATTGATGGCTATCAACGGATTATACAGAGAGACTTACCAAGGCCAATTGTCGGCTGGCCAGCCGTCTGAAGATAAAACAGGGAGGCGTGACTAATATGATCAGTGGCGGAGGTCAGCCAGGTGGCGGCCCGCCGGCCGCACAACCGCTGCGGAGTGCTATCGATGCCGGCGATAATGATGAAATACTAGGTAAAGTCTATGACAGCCGCATGATCGCCCGGCTTTTTGAATACCTGGCCATGGTCAAGAAATACCTGGGACTGGGTGCCACCGGGGTGGTTATCCGGACTGCAGCCAACCTGGTCACCCCACTCCTGGTCGCACTGGCTATAAACCGTATTGTCGCTGCTGATATCGATGGTCTAACTATCGCTTCGCTTCTATATTTCGGGGTCCTGGTCATCATATGGGGAGCCCAGTATCTGGAAACCCTGTACCTGTCTTATGCCGGACAAGGCATCCTTTTCCGCTTGCGGACGCGCATGTTCAGTCATCTCCATGACTTGTCGATGAGCTTCTTCGATCGGAACAAAGTGGGCAAGGTCATGTCCCGCGTCCAAAATGATGTCGATCAACTACAAACACTGGTTACTACGGATTTTATCAATGTCGCCGTTAATACCATTACCCTTATCGGCATCGCTGCTATTATGATCGTCATCGACTGGCGCTTAGCCTTGCTTTCACTGAGTACTTTGCCGCTTCTGATTATCGTTATGATCGTCTGGCAGACCTATGCTCGCAGCGCATTTGTCCAGGCCCGTAAGGCGATCGCTTCGGTTAACGATAATCTCCAGGAAAGCATCTCCGGCGTTCGCGTTACCCAGAGTCTTTCCCGTGAGAAAGAAAACGTCAAAAGGTTCGATGCCGTTAATAAAGCTAATCTGGACGCCAATAAAAGAGCTGCCCGTCTCCAGGGTTCTATTATGCCTATTACCCAGATGTTGACCGATGCCTCATATGTCATCGTCCTGGTCTACGGTGGTTTCCAGGTCCTGGACGGCCGGCTGGAGGTAGGTTTCCTCCTCGCTTTCCTACTCTACATCCAACGCCTTGCCGCCCCGGTCCAGCAGTTGGCGACCATGTATACCGAAATACAACGGGCGATGGCTTCCGGTGTCCGTATCTTCGAACTGCTGGATATCGTCCCTGAGATTAATGATTCGCCCGATGCCGTCGTACTACCCAGGGTAAAAGGGGAAATAACTTTCAGCCAGGCTACTTTTAGTTATATTCCCGGGACTGAAGTTTTACACAGTATTGACTTTCAAATCAAGCCAGGCCAAACCATGGCCATTGCCGGACGAACCGGCGCCGGGAAAAGCAGTATCGCCAATCTCGTCGCCAGGTTTTATGAAGTCTCGGCAGGCGAGGTTTTGATCGATGGTCATAATGTGAATTCCGTTACCCAGTCATCATTGCGGCAGCAGATCGGTTTTGTTCCCCAGGACCCCTTCCTGTTTTCCGGCACCATTGAAGACAATATCCGTGATGGACAGCTTGATGCCGATCATGACGCAGTTGTTGCTGCCGCTCAAGCGGCAGGGGTACATGATTTCGTCTCCCATCTGGAAAAAGGCTATGGTACACCGGTGGGCGAGCGGGGGGTCAATCTCAGTACCGGGCAGCGGCAGTTAGTCTGTCTGGCCCGGGCGGTCCTGGCTGATTCCCCTATCCTGATACTTGACGAGGCTACTTCCAATGTCGATACCAATACCGAACGCATCATCCAGGAATCCCTGCGGCATATCAGTAAGGGCCGCACCTGTATTATCGTGGCCCACCGGCTCTCTACCGTAACCGATGCCGATAGTATCGTTGTATTAGATCACGGCCGAATTGCTGAGCAGGGAACGCATCAGGAACTCATGGCCAAGCAAGGACTATATTTCCAGATGTTCGAGACCCTCCGGCAGTCTCCTGAGAAAAACTAATAAAGAGTGCCTTCAAGATACATAAAGGCACTCTAATTATGTCGGGTTTAATGCGTTCCGGGATTATTTTCCAATGACCGTCGCTTGCTTTCCCGGCGTGATTAAAGACGGAATCACGGCTTCATTCAATTCCACCCCCAATCCCGGCCCTTGCGGTGGATAAAGGTATCCACCCTCATAGGTAGGAACCTTTTTCGCCAGGTCGTTGGTGATGGGAGGATTCGTAGTATCCGGCCTGTTATACAGGTTCAGCGGCCCGATGGATTCCTGCTCACTCCGCCCCATCCATTCCGTAGCCGCCAGGAAATGCGCTTCCGCCGCCGCCCCGATGCCTGAGTTGATCATGCAGCCGCACATCACCAGCAAGTCGCTGCCTTGGGCGATCGATACCCATTTCTGCGACTTCAGGAGACCACCGGCTTTAGGCACCTTGAGGAAGAAGCCGTCGACCGCTTCCATACGGATAAGCCGGGCCAGGTCAACCAATTCGACCGCTGCTTCATCAGCACAGATGGGGATATTTACCTTACGGCGTAAACGCGCCATCCCCTCGTAATCCCAGCGCGGTACCGGCTGCTCGACCATGAAGATATCGTACTTCTCCATCTTCTTCAGGGTATATAAAGCCTGGTTATAATGCCAGCCGCCGTTGACATCGATCATGATCCGTCCCTGGCTGCCGACAGCTTCGCGTAAAGCTGCTACCAGGGCGATATCATCTTCCGCACTCCGGTTGCCTACTTTCAGTTTCAAGCTGCGGAAACCTGCCGCTAACAGCTTTTTCCCGTCCGCCGCTACGATATCGGGAGTATCGGAGGACATCACAAAACACAACGGGATCTTTTCGTTGGATAATCCACCCAGCAGATCATATACGGGTACACCTAAGGCTTTCCCCTTGATATCATGCAGGCAGTAGTCGATCACTGCTTTCGACTGGCTGTTGCCCCGTACGGCCTTATCCATCCGGGCAACGATTTTTTCTATCTTGAAAGGATTTTCTCCTATCAGTATCTGCGGGCCGTAGACGGCATTGATATTGTGCATGATGGAATCCTGGCTTTCTCCCATATACCACGGCGATGTTCCTCCCGTCTCACAGATACCCGTGACGCCTTCATCCGTATGCACCTTCACCAGTACCACGTCAGATGCGTACTCCGGTCCCCAGGACATGATCATCGGTTTGGCAAATTTTAGTGAAAGCGGGATGCATTCTATCTTCGTAATTTTCAACTGTATCTCCTTATATTTACCGGGTAGCATTAAGCGTAAGTCTTTCCCTGTCCGACCGCGAAATGGAAGACCGGCCGGGTTATTTTCAGGATATTCAAGGGATTATGTACGATGCCCGCCGGAATGAAGGCTAAAAAGGTCTGGTTCATCAGGTTACGTTCACCGTCGATATAGAACTCGATCTCTGCGCCCAGGTCATTCAGGTCCTTGGGGTCGGTACCGAAGAAAGCAATGACCTCATCGTAATTATGGGTATGTGGTTCCGGACTACCCTTGTCTTCCTTGTCTGTCGGCCAAAACCAGACACACTCGACGTAAAATGCGCCTTTTATCACCTCGCTGTCTAAATACATCACCCGGGTGCTTCTCTCCGGGGAAAGATTACCTCCCCAATCCGGAACTACGATATCGCGTTTCGGCTGAGTCACGATATATTTTCCGTGCTTGAACTCGGTCATCAAGACCCTCCTTCGTTTGCTCTATCCAGCACTGGATTTGATATTAACAAAGCCAGTCGGCAATACCGGTTGTCAGATATTACGCCGCGGCAACCCATTGTAGAACGGACAGGTTTTTTTGTCACGCTTTTACACAACACCTTAAAATATGGTATGTTTGAAATATATCCGCCGACCATTTTGTATAGTGGCAACTAAAAATGGATAAGCATTTACAAACGATAAAGCGGCTTACGACCTGACGGTAGAAGAACGCCGGAAGGGACTCGACCCGTTGCGTAATGTGCCTGCAGATATCCGGGTAACTCCTTTTTTCCAATCATTCTCTTCAGGTATCGTGTCTTATAACAGCGGCAGTCCGGAGATAAAGGAGTATCTGGCACCTGGACAAGGTATGAAATTTCTCGATGCCGGTTGTTCCGCCAACCTCATAAATTACCGGCTTTATAAATGGCCTTCGACGTATTATGGTGTCGACATCAGCGCTTCCTTAATCGAAGCGATGCAGAGATTCGCCGCGGCCCAACAGCTAACGATTGGAGACTTAAAAGCGGCGGAAATTGCCAGATTGCCCTTTCCCAATGACTTCTTCGACATCGCGGCGGTAATCGGTATCCTTGAATACTGCCGTCTTCCCTATGTACGCAAAGCTATCAAAGAATTAGCCCGGGTGCTTAAACCAGGTTCACGGATGGTGCTCGATATTCCCAACCGCACTCATCCCTTCGCAAAGGATATGGCCCGCCTCGAAAAATTTCTGGAAAGGCCGAATTTCCTGCACATAAGGTATCGATTCGAAACCGTCCTGGCTGAATCGTTCCACATTGAAAAAGTGGACGATTCCGGGGTAATGATAATGTACTTTGTCCGAAAATCCTGATAATCCCTTTATATCTGAAGGACCGCCTGTAATACCAGCATAGCAACAGCAGAACCTACCGGGATAGTAATATTATCGTTTACCGGCCAGGGTAAGGTTTCGAAGATAAAAGCAAAGGCGGCTCCGGTTATGGCCACAACCATCAACAAATCTTGTTGTATCACCGCCGATAATATTCCAATTACCAGGCATACTACCAGGCAAGATAAATTGCCCTCCAAAGACTTGGCCCAGAAATACCGTTTACCCCACCTCTTGCCTACCAACGTGGCGACAGGATCGCCAATCGCCAGGAACAACATGGCAGTTACGGTTATCTCAACCGGGAAAAAAGCGATGGTAAGGGCTGAACCGGTTATGTAATATGTAGCTCCGGTAAGTTGGTTTATTTCTTCCTCACGTGTGAAAAGGACAAACCGGGTCATTAGCCACCGGTTGAGTACCTTACTCCGGAAACGAAGCCATTCGATAACTACTAAACCGGCAGCAACGATTGCTAATAGTCCAGCTACCGGATCTTTTCCCAGAATAAGGACTGCCAGTACTAGTATCACCCCAAGGGAAGTGTGGACCAAAGCCCGGGCAATAGGTGAGTGACTTCCAGTCAAATCAGGCCTACTTTTTTAGTATTTCAGGAAAATATCAGCCCGGATAATCAGTTTTTGACTAAAACTGGTATAGTTCCGGATGCTTTTTCATTTCCTCAACGAAGTCAGCCACAATAGCATTGATATCTGTAAAATCCGGCGACCAGCCCCATTCGTTACGGGCGTATGAATCATCCCAACGGCGCGGTTTCATAGGCGGCATGGGACCGCCCTTGGGCGGATATGTGACAGAAACCGACGGAGCATATTTCCGGACAGCGTTCTCAATTTCCTTAGGTGACGCCGTGATTGCTCCTACATTGTAAGCTATCATCTTGATATTATCCGGGGGTGACAGCAACACCGTTTCCGCAGCTTTGGCAGCATCTTTGTAATACAGCATGGCACCACTCATATCTTCCGGGGCCATGCATTGGAAAGGTTTACCATGGACAAGGCTTCTAATCATGGGGGCATCCCAATGTCCCGGGGTGTTTACTCCCGGTCCGACGACCGATGGATAACGGATCGCCCGGAAGTCCAAACCGAATTTCCGGCGGTACATACGGCCCAAACCCTCACAATAGAGTTTACCGACGCCATAAAAGTCCCGCGGACGTTGTAAAGCGATGTCGGACATGACATCACCCTGGGTTTCTCCGAAAGTGCCGATGCTGCTGGTGAACATCATTTGCTTTACGCCCAAAATTCTCGCTGCTTCGAATACATTGTAGGTTCCTACTACATTACTTTGAAATGAACCCCAGGGATTCACTTCAGATTCAGAAGTCAACATCGCACCAAGATGGTAGATATGGGTTATATTGTTATCTTTAACTACATTAAACACTTCCGGCGAGTTGCTTAAGTCGCCCCGGATGAACTTAATTTTACCTTCGATGTCCGTTAAACGGTTGCTTTTCATGACATCGAAAACGACGACACTTTCGTTCTTAGCTACAAGAGAATGTGCCAATTCAGCACCAACCAAACCACTACCGCCGGTAATCAGTCTTGCCATGATAATCTCCTCTCGTGTTGTATTACTTTATGTAAAAATACGGAATAAATTATTTCCCGGTTAATACTGCGTTGATCTGGTCGCGCATGATCCTGGCAGCTTTCCGGGCAGTTTCGGCGAAATCCTTACCGCGGGAGGCATACAGGATCTGGCGGGAAGAATTGATAACGGTACGTTCGTGTTTTTTATCCAGTCCATTACGCACCGTGGTTATCAGGTCACCTCCTTGTGCCCCTACACCCGGGATCAGGAACGGCATTTCCGGATAGTTCTTCCGTACAGCCGTCAACTCCTCCGGATAAGTCGCCCCTACCACCAGGCCGATATTACCATGCTTATTCCAACTGTTTGCCTTTTCGGCGACAACCTCAAAAAACAATTTTGTGCCATTTTCTGTGATGACTTGTAACGACTGGAAATCAGCCGCCCCTTTATTCGAAGTCCGGCACAGTAAATAAACACCTTTTTCCTGATACTGGATAAAGGGCTCTACAGAATCGAAACCCAGGGTGGCGTTGACGGTACAGGCATCGAACCCATAGTTCTCGAAAATCGACCTGGCATAAGCCTTGGCGGTATTACCGATATCACTCCGCTTGGCATCAGCGATCACCGGGATATAAGACGGAATATTCTTTATCGTTTCCTTGAGTGCTATCAACCCGTCGATGCCAAAGGCTTCATAGAAAGCAAAATTAGGTTTATATGCGCAAACCAAATCCGCAGTGGCCCGTATAATAGCCAGGTTGAAGTCAATCACACTGATACCTTCGGGCATCAGCGACGGATCAGGATCAAGGCCAACGCAAACAAAACTTTGATTCCGGTGGATGGCCCCGGATAATTTTTCAAGGTAATTCATGGATACCTCTCTTGTTTTCTTATCAAGCAGGTTGATGATATCAACCACCTGACTGACAGTCAAGCTTTTTTACTTATGATTGTGATGACGGTCACATAATTTTAAGGCGATACATGATTTAGTTTTCACTATAGTTGACACTTGCCGGACGGCACTTATATATTAGACCTAAGGAAGGGTAAGAAGATGGCGAAGATTTTTCTAATAGATGTTACTAACCGTGACGGGGTACAGACGGCAAAACTGGGTTTGTCCAAGCTGGCTAAAACCATGATCAATATCTATCTTAACGATCTCGGGGTATTTCAGAGTGAGTTTGGTTTTCCGACGACCCGCCATGAATCGAATTACCTGAAAGCCAACTTAAAATTACAAGAGATGGGAGTACTCACGCCAATCCGACTGGGGGGATGGTTACGAGCAACTGCCGAGGATGTCAACCGGGCCTTCGAAACGGTACCCAGCCTGAAGGATGTTAACCTCTCAATATCTACCTCCAAACAGATGATATACGGCAAATTCCGCGGCATCACCAGCGAACAAGCGGTTATAGATACCGCCAAAGCTGCCATTGAAACAGCCCGGAAACACGGTGCCCGCACCGTAGGGATAAATGCTGAAGATGCCTCCCGGACCGATATCGATTTCCTGGTGCGGTTCGGCTTATCCGGAAAAGAAACCGGGGCCGATCGTTTTCGTTATTGCGATACCCTGGGTTTTGATAATCCCTTCACCATACATGATACCTGTAAAACACTAGCCGGGGAATTGAAGATGCCGATCGAACTGCATTGTCACGGCGACCTCGGGATGGCCGTAGCCAATTCCATCGCCGGGGCGATTGGTGTAGTCGAAGGCGGACAGGATGCATACATCAACACCACGGTTAACGGGGTTGGCGAACGCGCCGGCAACGCCGACCTGCTGGCAGTGATCCTGGCTTTACTCAAATCCAAAGGGCTGGCCGGGAAATACGAACTGGGGATGCCGGTCCACCTGGACAAGTCATGGAAGCTATGCAACTATGCCAGTTATGCTTTCAAGGTACCCATCCCCATCAACCAGCCGGGGGTAGGGGCGAATGCCTTCGCTCATGCGTCGGGAATCCATGCCGACGGTGTCCTCAAGGACCCGCAGAACTACGAATTATACGACTTTAAGGAACTCGGACGCGGCGACCCCGAAATGGTAGAAACCGGCCGTGAAATATGTTCCGGGGAATATAGTGGAATTTCCGGCTTCCGGCATATCATGGGTAAACTGGAAGTCGATCTCTCACATCACAGCGATCCCGAAAGCATTCTGGAACTGGTACGCTTCGCCAATGTTGAAGCCCAGAAACCGCTGGTGGAAGAGGAACTGATGTTCATCGTGAAATATCCGGATATCGCCCGGGACCTGTTAACACTAACGCCGCTGGCGTAGGAGATGTTAAAAAGAGAGCGAATATACCGTTCGCCCTCTTTTTTTATTTCATGCGGGCAATAATGGCATCCGCCATTTCGGCTGTACCGACGGCAGACGGATCATTGCGGTCCGGTTTCAAGTCATAGGTCACCGATTTACCTGCGGCGAGTACCTCGCTAACCGCGGTCTCGAGACGGGCAGCAGCAGTATTCTCCTTCAGATAACGCAGCATCATGATACCGGAAAGTACAGCACCCAACGGATTCACTTTATTCTGGCCGGTGTATTTCGGGACACTACCGTGGGTGGGTTCGAAAACAGCCAAACTCTCACCCAGGTTCGCACCAGGGGCAACACCCAACCCACCCACCAACCCGGCACAAAGGTCAGAAATGATATCACCATAAAGATTAGGCAATACCAGTACATCGAACTGGTGGGGACGCTGCACCAACTGGGCACAGAGGTCATCAATAATACGGTCTTCGAACTCGATATCAGGATTACCTTTTGCGACATCACGGGCGATTTCCAGGAAAAAGCCGTCGGTAAACTTCAGGATATTGGCTTTATGTACGGCAGTAACCTTCTTACGTTGGTGGGACCGGGCATAATCGAAAGCAAATTTTACGATGCGCCGGCTATTGACCTCGGATATTGTCTTGATAGCCAGCCCGGAATCAGCCGGGACTTCCTGCCCGGTATTCTTGCGGATAAAGGACCGCAGTTCACCGGCAGAAGCAGAACCACGTTCGAACTCGATACCGGTGTACAGGTCCTCGGTATTTTCACGGACCACCACGATATCAACACCCTGGTAATGGGCGGGAACGCCCTGGTAATAGCGGCAAGGCCGCAGGCAAGCATATAAGTCAAGAGACTTACGTAATGCCACGTTCACGCTGCGGAAACCGGTGCCCACCGGAGTGGTGGTGGGGCCTTTTAAGGCGACCTTATTCCTCTTAATCGAAGCCAGCAAGCGGTCCGGCAGCAAGCTGCTTTCGGTTTTAAGTGCCGTCTCACCGGCATTAATGGTCTCCCAGGAAAAGGAGACACCGGTGGCCTCCAGACAACGCCGGGCGGCGCCGATAACCTCGGGACCAACCCCATCACCGGGAATAAGAGTAACATTATGTTTCATATAACCTCACGAAATATGTTAACTAACCATATCTTTATATTTCTTCGGTGGGCCGAACAGGTGCTCGGCCGATGATTTCCGTCCGCTAAACTCTTTCCGGGACAGGTACAACAATAAGGCAGCAGCAATGATAAAGACATACACCAGTATAGTGACCAGAGTACGGACAGAATCAGACTGGTGCCGGACGATAAATTCCGGGCCGATGCGGACCCAACCAAACGGGGCTGTTAGTATAGTAAACAATAACGGGGTGATCACCCCTACCATAGTAAAAATCCAAGCGCTCCGCACCAGCGCACATATAGCGCCGACAATCAGAGGCAGAGCAAAGGGGAAAAGCAGAATCAAGCCGAGCCACGGCCAAATCGGGCCGCCGCCCATGGTTTCCGGAAAGAAGTCTGGTTCCTGAAACCAGCGGGTAGAAGCAACGCAGTAGGGAAAGCAGGCGGCCAGCATCAGAACAGCCGCTGCGATAGGTTTCCATGTTTTTTTCATGGCTACCTCCTAAGTGTCTATTACCAGATCCTTGTGATTCCGGATATAGGACACAAGTCCCCCTTCATTAAGGATACGGAGCATGATATCGGGGATGGGACTGAAGGTAAGTGTAACGTCGTTAGTCTTGTCCTGAACAACCCCCCTGGAGAGGTCGATTTCCAGGATATCGCCGTTGTTTATCTTATCCGTATCGCAAACCAGTACCGGCAGGCCGATATTGACGGCATTACGGAAAAAGATACGGGCGAAGGATTTCGCCAGGACGGCACTGACACCAGCCATTTTAATCACGATGGGGGCATGCTCCCGGCTGGAGCCAAGGCCGAAGTTATTGCCGCCGACCACGAAGTCGCCTTTTTGCACACGACCGGCGAAAGACGGGTCGGCATCTTCCAGAACATGTTTGGCAAGTTCAGGCAGGTTGCTGCGTAAAGAGACATACCGGCCGGGTATGATAAGGTCGGTAGAAATATCATCGCCAAACTTATGAACTTTTCCGGTTAACATATTGCAACCTTATCCCTCGTAGTTGCTCTTCCCCTACTTTAAAGGGTAAGTAATTTACAAAATAAGGGTTTTTTCCCTCTTTAATACCATGTTCATCATCATTTTCCTCTCCCCTCCGCGGGAACAGGATTAAGGTGAGGGGGTTATCAAACCTCCTCTTTAACTCCCCGGAAATTCCCTCGGGTCAGTGATATGACCGGTAACCGCGGTAGCGGCGGCGGTAGCCGGGCTGCCGAGGTAGACGAAGGCATTGGGATTACCCATGCGGCCTTTGAAGTTACGGTTAGCCGTGGACAGGCAGACCTCGCCATCACCCAGGACGCCCTGATGGACGCCGAGGCAAGCAGCGCAGCCCGGCGGCACGACGGTAGCGCCGGCCTGAACCAGGGTTGCCATATACCCGGCGGCCATGGTATCCAGGTAAATCTGCGGAGAAGCCGGGGCGACGACCAAACGCGTACCCGGATGGCGCTTTCGGCCCTGCAGAATACCAGCGGCGATCTTAAAATCTTCAAGACGTCCATTAGTACAGGTACCCAGGAAAACCTGGTCGACATGGATATTTTTCAACTCACGGGCCAGGGCAGTATTATCCACAGTATGCGGCCGGGAAACAGTCGGCTCCAAAGCACCAGCGTCGATATCAATCGTCCGTTCGTAAACGGCGTCAGGGTCAGGCTGAAGCGGGACATACAGGTTACCCCGCCCCTGCTTTTCCAGGTAGGCTTGCGTCACCTTGTCCGAGGGGAAAAGCCCCACCTTGGCACCGGCTTCCACCGCCATATTAGCAATAGTCAAGCGGTCATTCATGGACATATCGGCAACGGCATCACCGCTGAATTCCAAAGCTTTGTAGGTAGCGCCGTCGGCGCCAATCAACCCGATCAAATGGAGAATGAGGTCTTTACCATAGACGCCGCGACGAAAACGTCCGTGAACCTGAATGCGGAAAGTCTCGGGCACCCGAAACCAGGTCTTGCCCAAAGCCATGGCCACGGCAATATCGGTAGAGCCCATCCCGGTCCCGAAAGCGCCGAGGGCACCGGCAGTGACCGTATGGGAATCAGCTCCGACGATCACTTCCCCCGGGATGGCATAAGCCTCAGCGACACGCTGGTGACAGACGCCTTCACCGATATCGCTCAAGACCACGCCTGTTTCCTGAGCAAACTTACGCAGGAAAAGATGGTCGTTGGAAAGCTCTTTCGCGGGGCTCGGAGAAGAATGGTCGATAAACAACACAGTACGCTGCGGATTGCGGGGGGTGGAAATACCCAATTCAGCAAACTGGCGCAAGGTCAACGGCCCGGTACTATCCTGGACAAAGGCCAGGTCAACCTGAACGACAGTCAGGCCGCCAGCATGGACTTCGGTCCCGGACTTAATACTAAGGATTTTTTCAGCTAGTGTTTTTCCCATAAATTTCAATATACCAGATTAGCCAGTCCTCTACCAAACCTCACCGACACTTAAAGCAAAGGGGATAGACTTCACTGTATAAAGCCCATCCTTATAGCAACAGTTTGATAAGGTACCAGGTTACAGAGTTCCTTGTACGAATAATCTCAATAACGCTGATATTGTCCCTGAGCGAGCCGATGGTTCGACAAGCTCACCATGAGCGGCTCGCATTTGTTACATAATTACGAAAGTTCTAACTAAACCTGATGCACCTCGCCGGTCTTTTTATTCTTCCAGTAACCCCGGAGTTCCAGCGGCCAATTAAACTGATCGCCTGCCGCGGGCAATCGTTGGCACAGCAGCCGCAATACCAGCATTCCTCGGGATGCAGGACAAGGGGCGGCTTGCCTTTCTCGGGGTGAGGAATATAAACATCCACCTGACAGACCTCGATACAATGATTGCAGCCGTTGCATTTTTCAGTAAAGATCACCGGCTGATTAGGGGTAACGACATTCGGCATTGCGATGATTTTTTCTTTAGACATAGCTTTCTCCCTGCACCGTCCTTACTTATTTGCCCCGGTAGACGCCGCTGTAGTCTTTATTATGAGCTTCATACTGCTCCTTCATGTTGCCGAAATAGCGCATGGGCAACTTGCCGACCTTTACTTTGCCATTATCGAGCTTAACGGTGAGGAAATGGTGCCATTCCGGCGGGTCGATAGCCGGATAATCGATGCGCTGGAAGTTCAGAGGCATGCTGCTGGCTTTGCGGGCGAGCATGGCATTTACGATAATCTGGCCGTAAGTTAACAAACTGGTATCTTCCAGGCTGCGCATGAGCTTATGCGGGTCCAGGGCATAAACCTGGGGGACGAACTCGGTTTCAATACGGTTGAGCGACTGTAAACCGATATTTAGCAGGTTTTCATCCTTAAATTCACTGACGTAATATTGCATGACCCGGGCAACACCGGCATGGAGTTCTTTCCATTCCACACCGCCGCTGCGCTTCACCGGGGCATAAACACGGGCTTTTTCACGCTCGATCTGTTCACGGGAAATCTTACCGGCACTTATACTTCCGGCATAGGCGGCCGCTTTACGTCCAGCATAGCGGCCGGTAGCGGCAGCATAGCTATGGTCCTCCGGTGAGAACATCTGGGTACCGGCAGCATATAAACCATCCAAAGTGGTCTTTAGATTCCAGTCGACGACAATACCCCCGCCTCCCCCGGCATCCCGCCATTGCGGCAAGCTATTACCTTCGATGAAACGGTACGCTTGCAACAGGTCACGGCTCTCATCATAGCCAGCCTGGTTGAAGGTATCCATGATGATCTTCGTGGTGGACTCTTCACCCAGCATCAATTTCCAGGTCGCCCGGCGTTCGACGTCGGACATCGCCGGGAAATCGCCATAAAACGGCAGGGCATATTCACCCTTGAGAACGCCCTGGCGGATCTTCTCCATCACTTCCATACCGGGCACCATTGCCCCTGCGTCTTCCCAACCTTGGATGGGATAAGGTACCCGTTTACCTTTTGCATCCACGATGGGCACATTTTCGTAACTGGCATCACCCGCCCCGGAGTACCACTTGTGCTTCAGTCCGGTAGCGATGCCGATCATGCCGGTCCGCTCCATGGTGGTCAATTCAGCGCCAGCCCGCCAGGCCATAACGGTACCGTCGCCGGTAATGGTACGGGACATCATATTGGAATAACCGCCGAGCTCGGTACTCAACAACCAGATAGAACCGCCGCCGGAAGCGGACAGGATAGTTGATTTAGCTTTAAAAACCATGAATTCACCGGTGCGGTTATTGACACCGGTGGCACCAACGACGCGAGCGCCGGGGACGCCGTTCTCGGTAAGCAAGCTGGTACCCATAACACGATCGTAAATCTGGACGCCCAGGCGTTTGCATTCCTTTTTCAGGGCTGGTTTAAATGTGCTGCCCCAAATCCGGATGACGACGTTATTCAACTTTTTTTCCGGGTTGCTTTTAAAGGTAGTCGGTTTAATCATGTCAGGGACATAACTGTGGACTTTCGTATACCGGGGAGAGATCATCAATTTCGACTTGTTGTCCCGTCCTTCAGCCCCCACGTATTCGTCTTTGGTATCCCGGATTTTACCGCCGATCAGTTCCATTTCCTGAAGGGTATCCCAGTCTTCGCGGCACTGGATCTGGAGGCCGATGCCGTTACAGTACGGACGGTCAGCCATATGCTCCGCCCATTCATCGGGGTCAACGTTGGAAAGGGGATTAGCCGGGGCATTACACCAGTGGTCGCAGCCCGGGCCGCCGGCGCCGCTGCGTACAGTATCGCCCTTCTCAACTAGAGCAACTCGTAAACCCTGCCGGGCGGCACTGATAGCAGCCCAACAACCGGCGATGCCGCCGCCGACGACCAGGACATCCGTCTCTATTTCCTGTTCTTTGTCATAGAGGACCGGATACGGCCAATCAGGCGCATGACCTTTTTCTTTCAGATAATCATGCCAATTACTCACGTATTAACCTCCCTATAAATTAGTAGAAATCCGACTGTTGACGATGCGTCCCCGAATTATTTGATGTAATTACCGCCCTCCTTAAACAGAGGCCAATAACTCTGGTACCAAGCGATTAAGTACGATGAACAAACTCAGGATAGTCTTCAAGATAGCCGGATTATACGCCTGTCCCCGTTACAGCGCAAATGAAACGATACCAGGTTGCCGTGGCCGGACCGAGGCTGCAGATTAATGATTATTCATTATTAAATTTTTCTTATACTAATCTTTTCGCGTAACATATTTATTTGATGTACAATAAAACCACGTTAAAATCCGGGGTGTGGTTTGGAGGGCGAACAATGAATAATCAATCAGGAGTATCGACAAAATACGGAAAGCTGGAAGGGGTTTATCAAGACGGGATCTATTCTTTTAGGGGAATCCCATATGCCTTACCGCCAACTGGAGCTTTCCGCTGGCTGCCCCCCCAACCACCAAAATCATGGCCCGGAATACGGTCGGCAAAAGACTACGGGGCGATAGCACCACAGAATACGATGCCCCGCGGCTCCGGGTTCGGGCCGGACTTCTCCGGCCAACCGCAGAGTGAAGACTGCCTGTTCCTGAACATCTGGACGCCGGGACTGGACAATGCCAAACGGGCAGTGATGTTCTGGATACACGGCGGGGCTTTTATCATGGGTTCCGGTAGCGAAGATTTCCTGGATGGGGGACACCTGGCCCGGCGGGGCGATATCGTGCTGGTTTCCATCAATTACCGTATGGGGGCAGCCGGTTTCCTAAACCTCAAGGAAATCACGGCCAATCGTATCCCGGCTACCGGCAACGAAGGGCTGCTGGACCAGACGGCAGCACTGGAATGGGTAAGAGAAAATATCGCCGAATTCGGCGGCAATCCGGAGAACATCACTATCTTCGGTTTTTCCGCCGGCGGGATGAGTGTCGGGACACTGTTGGCAATGCCGGAAGCCAGCGGTAAGTTTCAGAAAGCAATGAACCGCAGCGGGGCTTACATGGTCATCACGAAGGATAAAGCGGTCCGAACAGCAGAACTATTTTTGAGTATCACTGGCACCAAACCGTATGACGTCGACGGATTATACCGACTGAACACCCAGCAACTGCTCGACGCTCAGCAGCAGATGAATATGCAGCCTGTAAATTCCGGAGGCACCGCGTTTCTACCGGTAATCGACGGGACAGTGCTACCGGAACATCCGCTGACTGCTATCCGTAAAGGAGCAGCGAAAGACATTCCGGTCATGGCTGGTAATATGCTTGACGAGTTTTTATCCATGGTCAAAATGGACTTCACACTACGAAACATAGACGAAGCCGGGTTGGCCGAACGCCTGAAAAAGTTACTACCCGGAGAAATCGTGCCAGGTTTTATCGCCACTTACCAGTCGGAAATAACCAAACGCGGGAAACACGTAACCCCGGAAGATATATTCGGTAGCATTCAGACGGATATGACGTTCCGGATACCAACGCTCCGATTGGTGGAAGCGCAAAGAGACCAGGGAGTTCCGGTTTTCAACTATCTGTTTACTTACCCCTCGCCGGCGATGGGCGGCATCATGGGAGCGACGCATGGGTTGGACAATCCTCTGCTCTTCGGGGTACTTAATCCGGATTTCACCGGTGATACACCGGAAATCCGCCAACTATCCTTTAAAATTCAGGACTCCTGTACTGCTTTCGCCCGCACCGGCGATCCTTCCTGTGCCCTGCTGGGCCGCTGGCCGGCCTACGGAACCGACCGGCAGACGATGATACTGGACCTGAAGACACGGGTGGAGACAGCACCGTACGAGGTGGAGCGGAAGGCGTGGGAGAAATGGGATGCCATCTCCGGCACGACAACTTAAATTTCCGGTTAACCATTTTCCAAAAATACCAGACAAACCTGGTATGACAGGCGTCCCGCCTGTCAATTCTTCGCAGAACAACCTGCAGCTAAATTACGGATTTTGAAGAAACAACCTCAGGCATGATTTAAAGCTAAATGGTTAATTTTTACATTATGTCCAGTAAAAGCAAATAACTTAGTCATACCAACACCTCGCTAATCTTACTTAATGTCAACAAATCGGTAATAACATAAGTTCGGATATCATAGCACTTTTGTTCGTGGGTTGTCAACAGCGCGGACTGACGGCAGTTCCAAAAAATACAGCCAGGTACTTTAGGACTGAATACTTTGTAATATAAGTTGATTTAAGTGAGGTTGACTACCCATTACTTTTGTACTATTATATTCACACTTGCAGATATCAGTGATGAAGCTGGCAGATAGACAAACAGGAACTTAATCGTAAAATATTCAACTGGGAGTAACTTCATGAGACAAACTAGCGGGCTCAGGATATTAAGTACAATAACCGGGATAGCCATTATTACCAGCTTAATATTCACCACACCAATACTACCGGTGAAGGCACAAGGTGGAGTAGACCAGGAAATTGCCCCGCATACTGAGCGCCGCATGGTTCGACGAAAGGAAATCCGAAACTGGATTCAGGACTCAACCGGTTGGCAGCAACAGCGAACAACACGATACAGATGATGATGGCGCAGCAAGCGGGCATCAAGATGGCGGATAACAAGGTAAGAGTCATCGTGGAATGCCAGCCCGGACAGATAGAACAAGGTGCTGAATTGTTACGGGCAGTGGGGGAGGTGGAAGCGAAATATGAAGACATGGTACAGGTATTACTGCCAGCAAATACCCTGAATGCCCTGGCGGAGAATCCGGCGGTGAAATATATACAACTGCCGTACCAGCCGGTACCGGCGGCAATCGTCAGCGAAGGGGTGGCACTAATCGGTGCAGATGACTGGCAGACGGCCGGTTATAATGGGAGCGGGGTGAAAATAGCCATCCTGGATACCGGGTTCCAGGGATATGCAGCATTGTTAGGAACAGAACTGCCGGCGTCAGTAACAATACAGTCTTTCAGCGCGGACATCAACGGAGGAGGACAGGTGCACGGAACGGCCTGTGCGGAAATCGTTTATGACGTGGCCCCGGGGGCACAATTATTCCTGGTGAATTACAGTACGCTGGTGGAATTCGGCAACGCGGTAGATTGGCTGATCACCCAGGATGTCGACATCATTTCTTCATCGGTGGGCTGGCCGGCGGTGGGGCCGGGGGACGGAACGGGCCCGGTCAACGATATCGTGGCGAAGGCGAAAACGGCGGGGATATTGTGGGTACAGAGTGCGGGGAACAATGCCCAGAGCCACTGGAGCGGACTCTTTAATGATGGAAATGGTAATAACTGGAACGATTTCAGTACTTCGCCACTGGATGAGGGAAACACAATAACAGTATCTGCCGGACAGCAGATCGTAGGAGCATTGACATGGAACGATCCCTGGGGCTCTTCGGTGAACGATTATGACCTCCTGCTGATTAATACCAACAACCAAATCGTCGCCGGATCGACGAATACGCAATCAGGAACAGATATTCCGTATGAAGCTCTTTCCTATACCGCTACCTACACAGGAGAATATTACCTGGCGATAGGGAAAAAGGATGGAGCGGCAACCAGACTGTTGCAACTCTTTTCTTCACATGCTTTTCAATATCGAGTGGCAGAGCGAAGTATCGTGGTACCGGGAGATTCCCCTAATGTCATGACTGTGGGGGCGGTTTACTGGAATACACCGTCAACAATAGAGAGTTTTAGTTCTCAAGGCCCTACAAAAGACAACAAGATTAAGCCTGATGTAGTTGCTCCGGATGGAGTGAGTACAGTTTCTTATGGAACAGGAGCTTTTTATGGGACTTCAGCATCGACCCCTCTAGTTGCTGGAACATCAGCAGTCGTCAAGTCACGATTCAACGCGTATACCAGAGATCAAATATACTCGGTTGTTAAAGAAAATGCCACTGATCTTGGCATAACCGGAAAAGATAGTACATTCGGAAAAGGTTTTCTCCATCTTTGTTCGCTAATTGAACCACCACCGGGATTCGGTAAAATTATTTTTCGATCAGAACGCGATTCAATAGGTAGAATCTACATAATGAATCCAGATGGCACTCAACAGGTTAGAATTTCAGATTCTGTTTATGACACCTCACCAGTCTGGTCGCCTGACGGAACCAAAGTCGCATTTCTTAGTTACCGAGATAATGAGGATGCCCTTTATGTGATGAACTCCAATGGTTCTAATGTGGTGATGTTAGCCAAAGTAGCAAATTTCCTCGAGCCCAACAAACCAAGTTGGTCACCGGATGGTACGAAAATCGCCTTTATAGATCATTTAGACGGAGACCAGAACGATGAGATCTATGTCGTAAATGTTTTAGGAGGAGTCAAACACAAGCTGACAGGAAGCATTGGATATGATGATAGTCCAGTTTGGTCACCTGATGGTAAAAAAATAGCGTTCCATGGTTCAGGAGGCTCACCACCTTGGTCAGACATTTTCGTTGCCAATGTTGATGGTTCAGGCCTTGTCAAAATCACTTCATCAGGACAAAACGCATATCCGACATGGGCGAGCGATGGTTCGTGTATTGCCTTTACCGAATTTAGCGATAATTACGCTGCCGACATCTATACCATTCTTCCTGATGGGAATAACTTGATGCGATTGACAAATACATCATTCGTTGCAGAATCTAGCCCGGTATTTTCACCGGATGGTACCAAAATCGCCTATATTCGTTATGATGCTTATGAAGGGTCCAACGGGAATGCGGACATAGCGGTCATGAATTATGACGGAACTGCACAGACTAGACTTACTACATATCCTGAAGAAGAAACCGAACCGACATGGTCTTCAGACGGAGCGAAAATTGCATTCGTATCGGACAAAGACGGAAACGATGAAATCTATATTATGAGTGTTGATGGTTCTAACAAAACCAGATTAACAAACAACTCGGATATCGACAGATACCTTTCGTGGTGTCCCTTCGCCCCAATCGTTCCTATATCACTTACCACCAATATAGCCAATTCTATTACTGTAAATTCAGCTCAACTTGTTGGAACCTTAGTTTCCCTTGGGAATGTATCCTCCGCCAATGTCTCTTTCGAATGGGGACTGACGGACAATTATGAGAATGCAACCAGTCCGCAGACGAAAACAAGTACCGGAGCTTTCAATGCCATGATCAGCGGACTGACACCTAATACCACCTATCATTTCCGGGCGAAGGCGGTAGGAGAGGGAACCAGTTACGGGGAAGATAAGACATTCACGACCTTATCCACGCCACCGACGGTAACGACAGGGAATGCAGTCCCCAGTTTCACCTCAGCGCAATTACAGGGGAATGTTACCAACCTGGGCACGGCAACATCGGTGACTACCAAGATCGCCTGGGGGACCAGTGAAAGCAGCCTGCCGAATGTGATCGACTGCCAGACACGTACCAGCACTGGCAGTTTCACTGGAAACATCACCGGTTTGAGTCCGGCCGTAACTTATTACTACCGTGCCGAGGCCACCGGCCACGGCACCGGACAGGGGACGATGAAAAGCTTCACCACCCCGTCCACGCCACCCACAGTCGGTACAGATAACGCCTCCAACGTCGGCCATCTCAGTGCCCGGTTGAACGGCAACCTAGAGGTGATGGGAACAGCGCCGACGGTTAATGTTTCCTTCCAGTGGGGAACTACACACGGCAGCTATAACCCAGAGACAGCAATCAAGCCGTTAAGCAGCGCGGGTACTTTCTTCTTCGACTTGATTGGCCTGAGCGCCAATACAACATACTACTACAGGGCAAAGGCAGTGGGCCACGGGACGGTTTATGGGGAAGAAAAAACTTTCACCACCCTGGCAGGGGGAGAAATCCCGGCAGGCGTAACAGATAATGCCACAAATATCACTTACAACGCTGCCCGGTTGAACGGTACCATAACAGCTATGGGCACCGTACCGACTGTCCAGGCATATTTCGCCTGGGGTACGGCACCAGGTACATACACCAGAACCAGTCAACCCACAAATATCAGTGCCGCCGGCCCCGTGTTTTTCGATGCCAGCGGACTGTCAGCCAGTACCACCTATTATTACCGGGCTTATATTGCATATTCATTCAACCCCGGGGATGACGGGGAAATTGCGGCCGAACCCGAGTGTTCATTCACCACCAGCGCAGCACCGCCGCCTCCGCCAAGCGGCGGATTTGGGGGCGGTTTTAGCGGTGGAGGAGGAGCACCTTCGGGGCCAGGCATCACGAATCTGACCCTGTACACCAACAGCGAAGGCTTATTCGTCCTGGACGGAAAAGCCAAGTCCGAGGACGGGTTCGTAAACATCGATATCGCCAAGGGCGTCCTGGCACAAACCAAAGACAAGACTCAGTTAAAGAGCATCAAGATCGTGGCGGTAGATAGCCCTGCGGAACTGCCATCAGGATTCCTGTTAGTGGGTAAAGTATTTGAAATCACCCCGGACGGGGCTACCTTCACCCCGGGCATCACCCTGACCTTGACCTATGATGCAGCCGAGACGCCGGAAGGAACCGATATCAACAGTTTAAGCATCATGGTCTATAACCCGGCGACATCCAAGTGGGAATCATTAGCGAGCATCCTGGATAAGGCGAAATCGAGTGTTTCGACGACCATCGAGCACTTTAGCATTTACACGTTAGCCAGCAAGAAAACGGTACCGCCGCCGACCACCCCGGTTTACATCCCGCTGCCGGCCAAGTTCAGCATAGCTAATATCAGTATAGACCCGGCGACAGGAACCATTTCCTCAGCCTCTAACAATATCGTGATAGTTTCAACAAAGGTAAGTAATACCGGGGAAAAGGCCGGGGATTACGAATTGGTATTGAAGATCAACGGTATAAGCGAGGAAGCCAGGACAGTCACGGTGGGAGCGGGGGCTAGTGAAGTAGTAAGTTTCACGGTAAGCCGGAGTGAACCGGGGGAATACGAGGTAGAGATAAACGGGCAGAAAGCTTCGTTCACGGTGCAGGAAACAGTACCGGCTACGACAACACCAGGCATCCCGGTAGGGCCGCCACCAGAGAAGAAGGGAACGAATTGGGGGTTAATCGGACTGGCGGCCGCGGGGATAGCAGCGGTGGGGGTAGGGGTAGTTTTATGGCTAAAAAGGAGAACCAAAGAAGAAATACTCTAAGCACAAAGGAATATCAAAATAACAAATACAAAACACAAAGAAAGTAATACACGATGAATCAACTACAGCTTTAGAAGGTACAGAGGAGAAGAAGCAATGCTTGAAACAAGATCATGGTTTCGGGCGGGGTGGATGTGTTTATTGGTCGTCTGCATGGTATTCTCAATACCATACAGTGCCCAGGCAGCGGCGGTTATGCCGCCGGCAAAACCGATAGATACACGGCAAGACGAAGCTACGGGATCTATTTCAGGCTTTGTTTATGAAGCAGACGGGACAACACCAATCTCCGGGGCAAATGTGACGGCGGTAAATGCCGGACAAACTACAGCACACATAGCATTTACCAATAGTGATGGGAGTTATTCCATCCAAAGCTTACCCTCGGATGGTTACCGAGTATATGCCCAACATACCGAACATATGTTAGAATATTACTATAATACTTACATATGGAATCAGGCGACACTAGTAAACATTACAGCTCCCGAAAACAAACCGAATATCAATTTCACGATGGACCAAGGTGGATCCATTTCCGGCCATGTGTATCAAGATGATGGTATTACACCAATATCCGGAGCTATTATAACGGCAAATGCCATCGGGGTGGACTGGGCCAATTACCCAATATTCTCTACCGCTGCCGACGGCAGCTATACCATTACAGGAGTGCCGACTGGAGACTACCGGTTGAAAGCAGAAGCCAATGGTTTTATTACGGAGTATTTCAACGGAACATATTCTTATACCGAAGCAACCCCTGTTCCTGTCATAGCTCCGTATCTCACCCTAAATGTCAACATCAATCTGAATGTCAGCGGATCTATTTCCGGACATGTATATCAGAGTGATGAAACAACGCCCATCTCCGGAGTGAAAATTAGTGCTATGAACCTTGACCTCGGCTTTTACCGAAGCACAACTTCGGCAGTCGACGGCAGCTATACCATCACCGGGCTGTCGACGGACAGCTACCGGGTGTACGCATCAGTATCAGGTTATGTAACGGAATATTATAACAATACAGGTAACATTTTCGAGGCGACACCGGTACAGGTAACACCACCCGGTAATACAGCGAACATCAATTTTACACTGGACCCAAGCGGATCGATTTCCGGCCATGTGTATCAAGCAGACGGCGTAACACCTCTACCCGGGATAATGATTCAAGCTAGTTTGGCGAATAAAACTTCCGGATTCGGCTACTCTAATGCTGACGGAAGCTACTTAATAGATGAAGCCCCTTCAGGCAATAACCGGGTATATGCTTATTTCAATGGGTACGTTTCCGAATATTATGATAATGTCTATAACTCAGAACAAGCGACAATGGTGAGTGTGACAGTAGCCCAAAATACGCCCAATATCGATTTCAGTCTGGAGCCGGGCGGCCTGATCAGCGGGTATGTTTACGGCACTGATGGAACGACACCGGTTTCAGGAGCCACCATATCAGCAACCGACCAGACAAACAGGACATGGCAAACAACCAGCGGCAGCAATGGAAGCTACACCACGACGTACCTGCCAGCAGGAGACTATACAGTTAAAGCTGAGGCGGCAGGGTATCTCATAGAATATTACGATGGAGCAGCCACGGTAAATGACGCCACAGCGGTAACGGTGAATGTCGCAAACACGACGACGGCGGTAAATTTCACAATCGATCCCGCGGTAACAACCCCGCCATCGGTGGAAACGATGGCAACAGCGGTGACGCCAAACAAGGCCATCTTAGACGGGTCGCTGGTTTCCCTTGGCACTGCTGGCTCCGTTAGCGTATCGTTCCAATGGGGTACCAAGTCCGGCGTCTATGATTTCGAGACGCCACTGCAAAGCCTTAACCAACCAGGACCTTTCAGTGCCGAAATAACAGGCCTCAGCATTCAGACGACGTATTATGTTCGCGCCAAAGCGATTGGCCAGGGGACCGACTGGGGTGAAGAGAAAAGTTTTACATTTTACGGCGTTATCCCATTAGTGGTTACGGAAAATGCTGACAATATCACCTATAAGTCGGCGCGGCTGAACGGGACAGTCACCTCGTTAGGGACAGTACAATCCGCACAAGCCTATTTCGCCTGGCGTACGGAGCCCGGCCCTTATACCGGAACCAGCCAACCGGCAACGATAAGTGCACCGGGGCCAGTATATTTTGACGTCACCGGGCTAACGGCCAGCACGACCTATTATTACCGGGTATATATCTCATATTCATACGGCCCCGGGGATGACGGCGAAATAGCCGCCGAACCCGAGTGTTCGTTCACGACCAGCGCGGCACCACCACCCACGACCACACCACCACCAACAACAACGCCACCCGGTAATACCGGGAGCTTCGGGGGTGGATTCGGCGGGGGAGGTGGAGCACCGACAGGACCGGGGATCACGAACATAACCCTGTATACCAACAGTACGGGACTATTCCTGCTGGACGGGGCAGCGAAGTCTGAGGATGGTTATGTAAAAATCGATATCGCCAAGGGCGTCCTGGCACAGACCAAAGACAAAGCCCAACTCAAGACCATTAAAATCGTGCCGGTGGACAGCCCGGCCGGGGCAGCAGCCGGCAGCATTTTTGTGGGCAAGGTATACGAAATCACCCCGGACGGGGCCACCTTCGCCCCGGACATCACTCTGACCTTGACTTATGAGGCGACCGAGATACCGGAGGGTACCGATATCAACAGCCTGGGTATTGCGGTGTATCATCCGGATACAGCGGCATGGGAGTGGCTACCCAGTACGGTAGATAAAGCCAAGTCCTGTGTTTCGACGACCATCGAACACTTCAGTATCTATACAATTGCCGGCAAGAAAGCGGCACCACCGGCAACCACCCCGGTTTACATCCCGTTACCAGCCAAGTTCTCCGTAGCTGAGATCAGTATAGACCCGGCGCCAGGAACCATATCCTCAGCCGGTAATAATATCGTGGTAGTCTCAACAAAGGTAAGTAATACCGGGGGAAAGGCCGGGGATTACGATTTAGTCCTGAAGATCAACAATGTGACCGAGGAAGCCAAAACAGTCACAGTGGGGGCGGGGGCTAGTGAAGTAGTAAGTTTCACGGTAAACCGGAGCGAACCGGGGGAATACGAGGTAGAGATAAACGGGCAAAAGGGTACCTTCAGGATACAGGAAGCGCCGCCAGCCACGACGCCTGCGATCAACCTGGGCGGACCACCGCCAAATCCGAAGAGCACGAACTGGGGGCTGATCGGGCTGTTAGCTGCGGGGATAGTGGTGGTAGGGGTGGGGATAGTTTTATGGCTAAACAGGAGAGCTACGGCATAAACTGCTAAAGAAAAGTTCTGAATTCCGCTCCTCTTCGACAAGCTCAGAGTGAGCGGAATTCAGTTTTTCTACCAGGATGATTCAGCAGGAGAAATTCCAGAACAGGAATGGATGTCAGAACAATAAGACATTTTAATACCTCAGGCTGGAGATGATACTGAATTCAAGCTGGGAGGGGATACCGGAATGCATTTCCTTTGGGGCGAAGGTACGGTCGAAGATTTCGAAGGCGGCGGGGTCGACAGCGAAGTCACTACTTTCCAGGAAGCGGCCGGCGGCGCGGGCGAGGGAACCGGGCTGGAGTTCCAGAGCCAAAAGGGCAACAGCATATTTGCCATCATCGGTTTGGATATCATAACGCTCGGCGCAGCGGAAGCCGAAGCGGTGGTAATACCGGGGATCGCCGTAAATCAAGACAGCAAGGAAACCCATATCTTTCGCCAAACCGAGGGAATGGCGGATGAGTTGACTACCGACACCCTGCTTCTGAAATTCCGGTAGGACGCTGATCGGACCGAAGCAGGTCACATCGATCGATTTTCCTTCATCCTGTTTAATAACGGCGCGGGTATAGGCGATATGTCCGACGACTCGTCCGGTAAACTCAGCGACAAGATTGAGTTCACTGATGAAATCTTTGCTCTTACGTAGATTATGCAATAAAAAGTACTCATTACAACCGGGGACATGAATATCCCAGAAGGCTTCGCGGGTCAACTCTTCGACAAGACGGGTTTCGGTACTATTTTCAGGGCGGATAACAAGGTCCATGGTAACTCCTATACTTCTAACACTTACATTTACCTATTCAGTGAATCCGAAATAAACTACTTGTAACAAACCAATGGTATCACAATAAATGAACTTTATGGCATAAGAACTACGATACGAGGAGGTACGGTATAATATTACGGAGAAACCGGGGAGAAGAGATGACCGAACGTAATATACGAAAGCAGGGGAAAAGGTTCAAGACAGTAAAAGGAATCGGGCGAAGGGGCATTGCCCGCCCGGACGGATTGATACCGGTGAACTGGTTAAACATCCACGGTTACTGCGAATACCTGCTTTTCCTGGAGAAAGCGGTGGGGATACAGGTGCCGCCGACGGTAGAGATGGTGGTGGGAACGAGTCAACACGCCTTACTTGATACCGAGCACCGGGAGAAAGCCGAGGTGGCGTTAACCATCCCCGAGGCCGAGCAGAAGGCACAGCAGGAGACGATCACCATGGTCTCGAGAGATATCCCGGTCAGAGGGTCGGTACTATACGGCCGCATCGATGAAATAGCCTTCGAACCCAACCGCATCATCATCATCGACGACAAACCCGGGACGATACCCTATTACAGCAGCAAGCTGCAAGTGTGGGGTTACTGCCAGGCATTCCGCGAGACATACAGCCCGGAGTTGCCGCTGTACGCAGCATTAAGACAAGAAGACGAAGGAAAAATCATCTGGCTGGAAGAATACCGGAGCGACCATGACAGCATGGTAACAGCAACGGTCAACCGGATCAAGTCAGTGCTGGAGGGAAAAGCCCCGCCGGAGCCCATCGGGAATATCCGGAAATGCCGGGCATGCCGGATGAGGGGGACATGTCCGGTCAGCACTAAGGAATAGCCATGTAATAGATAATAATTTCGCTCATACGTTCGACAAAGCTCAGGATGAGCGAAGCCGGCCGGGTGAGAGATAAGTGCCCGGAGGAAGCCCTATTTTTATCAGGGCTTCATAATGGATTTACGGCCAAGAGATGTTATATGCTACGCTTCTCCCGGAAGGCGGCCATGGCTTCTTGAGTCTCCGGAGAGGTAAGACAAATTGACTGACAGGTAGCGCCGAGTTCTAAGGCGGCATCCAAGGTAGAATTCAGGCCCCGGTGCAACTGCAGCTTTGCGAGGCGATTTGCCAGTTGGGAATTACGGCCGATCTTACGGGCCAGGGACATCGTTTCTTCTTCCAATTTTTCAGCAGGCACCAGAAGCGTATTATATTCCATGACAATCTCCTTAATAAAGCCGTCTCCAGCTTCCTTACTACATGATTTTCAATTCTCAGCAACGAAGAAGATGAGGAATAGAGGGTGCCCTTTTCCCAATTTTTAACTAACTTGACAACAGACGAAAGAAAAAGTATCTTTCGATTATAGAATAATTCCAATTTCGAAACAAATGGTACATATTCCTGCCGATACAATCGTCCGATTTTTCTCTCACGCGATGCTGTTAAAGCTTACGCTGGCGAAATATTACGGGCTAAATGCAATCCAATTCCTGACCCTGCTGCTTGTGGGTGAGGCCGCAGTGGGTATTTCTATCAAAACGTTAAGGGAAAGGCTGGCAGTCCCCGGTAGTTCGCTGACATTCACCCTGAACTCGCTGGAAAAGAAGCGGTTGATCAAACGTTCCCGGAGTAATACCGACCGGCGGCAATGGAGCCTAATCCTCACAGTAAAAGGGCAAAATCTTTATGCCAAAATGCTAGTGAAAGAAAGCCAGACAGTAGCTCCTTCGCTGGAAGGATTCAACGAAGAAGAGAAAGCTGCTTTTATCAAGATAGCTGAGGAAATAAGCCGCCCCAAAGAACCCCAGACCGGTAACGAATCGAGAAAAGACAACGGATAATCAAGTAGTTAGCACTAATAAGCAAAGAAAAATCAGGGACTGGACCAAGGGCAATATCACCGCCAATCTCTTATCCTTATCCTGGCCGATGGTAGTCGGCGGCAGTCTAAACATGCTGGGCCCTACGATCGATATGATCTGGGTGGGGAAACTGGGGGCGGCGGCGATCGCCGGGGTGGGCGTGTCGGGGATGATCGTGCAACTGGTCAATTCCCTGACCATGGGCCTATACCAGGGACTGAGAGCCATGGTAGCCCGCTACATCGGCGCCGGGAACCCGAAAGAAGCAAACCTCGTTGCCCAGCAAGCCATGGTGATAAGCCTGGCATATTCAATAACGATGGCCTTGATCGGCCACTTTTTCGCAGAATCCATCATGAGAATAATGGGAGTAGGGCCGGAAATCGTGGCTTTAGGCGGTTCATACATGCGGATAAATTTCATCGGCATGGTAACCATGTCATTCCGCAACATGACCGAGAGTATGATGCAGGCTTCCGGAGATTCACGAACCCCGATGTGGATCGCCGTTTTCTTCAGGTTGGTCCACATCGCAGTCTGTCCTTTACTGGTTTTCGGCCTGTGGATATTCCCTAAAATGGGGGTAAACGGAGCAGCAACAACCGCAGTTTTTTCGCAGGGCATAGGGGCCGGCCTCGGGTTGTGGTTCCTGCTCAGCGGACGCACCCGGCTACACCTGAGTTTCAGCCATTTCCGCATCGACTTCAGTGTCATCTGGCGACTGCTGAAAGTTGGTATCCCGGCTTCGGTCACAGCCATGCAGAGGACACTGGGAAACCTGGTACTAGTGTGGATCATATCTCCTTTCGGTACGCTGGCAGTGGCAGCGCATACGCTAAATCAACGGGTAGAGATGTTCCTGCAAATGCCGGCCATGGGGGTAGGGCAGGCGGCGGGGGTATTAGCCGGACAGAACCTGGGCGCCCAGCAGCCGGAGAGGGCGGAGAAAACGGGGTGGATAGCGGGGGGACTATTATCAGGGGTTTTCGTGGTAGTTTCAGCGGCCGTCCTGATATGGGCCGAATACATCGTACGGATTTTTGACAGTGACCCGGAACTGGTAGTAATTGCCAGTTTATTTTTAAGAATCGCCTGTGCCAACTGGATAGTGATGGGGCTGACGAATGTATTCCAACAATGTGTCAACGGGGCAGGAGACACGATGGTACCGATGATAATCATGATCGTTAATATGTGGTTAATGCAAATACCATTATCTTATTTCCTATCACGGGTACCGGGACTAGGGGTGTACGGGGTGCGGTGGGGCATCGTGGCCGGGACAGTAGTAGCAGCCGTCCTGTATACGATCTATTTCAGCATGGGGAGATGGAAGTACAAGCGAGTTTAGAGACTGGATATAAAAGCATATTTCGAGACAAAAGATATTCGAAATATGAAAATCGAAGTACCACCCTCTCTCTCCCAACTGATCAGCAAAATTCGTATAACCCAATAAATGAACTTGTTATTGAGCAGCCTCCATTTACGAGGAAACAACATAATGGTTATACTCAACCATCTGGATTCCCGGTCGTTGCCGGGAATGGAGAAACGGATATCAGCTTGCGTAGTAGTATTTGTAGCTTTATAATCGCCGTATTTTATAACAACGAAAAATAAACCAGGATATTTATTAAGGAGATACTGCGGATGAAAGGGATAGCGAACTGGGACCAGATGACCTGGCAAGAAAAGCGCGAGATACGGTTCAAGTACTGGCTGGAGGCGAAGAACATCAAGTTCGTGAGTAAAGAAGCGGAGAGCCTGTATAAAGCCAGGGTAACCAGGTTCATTAAGGCGATCAAGATGGAAAAACCGGACCGGGTCCCGGTGATGCTGCCGACGGGGAATTACCCGGCGTACTGGGGCGGGGCGAATTTCCATACCCTGATGTACGACTATAAAAAAGGCGCCGAGATATGGAAAAAGTATATGGAAGCTTTCGGGGACATGGACACTTTCTCTGGGCCGGGGCTGGTGCCCTCGGGGAAAATCGCCGAAGTCGTCAAGTCGAAGCTGCAGAAACTGCCGGGCTTGGGTTTACCGGAAGATGCGACGATGAACCAATTCGTGGAAGGCGAGTACATGAAGGCAGACGAATACGACCGGTACATGATGGACCCCTCCGATTATAATATCCGGACGATGCTGCCGCGCACCACCCCACTTTTCGAAGGCTTTAACTGGTTGCCGTCAACACGTTCATGGAGCGGAACGGCGCTGGTAGCGATACTGGCCGACCCGGAGATACGCGGGGTATTCCAAAAGCTCATGGACCTGGCGGACGAATACAACCGGTGGCGGGATGCCAGCCTGGAAATCAATGATTATATAAGAGCACAGGGATATCCCTCAACCTACGGCGGCGGGCCGATGATCGGAGCACCGTTCGACCATTTTGCCGATACGCTAAGAGGGACACACGGTATCACGATGGACATGTTCCGCCAGCCGAAGAAGCTGCATGAAGCGATGGAATATTACCTGAAGATGGGGATCGAGACTTCCCTCAAGAATTTCCCGATGACGGCCTGTCCAATCTGCATGATGCCACTGCACAAAGGCGACGACGTATTCATGTCCGATGCTCAATTCGCCGAATTCTACTGGCCTTACCTGAGGCGGTTGTTTATGGCGATGGTGGATGAAGGACTGGTGCCGATGCCCTTTGCTGAAGGACGGTATACGAACCGCTTGAAGCAAATCGCCGATACGCCCAGGAGCGCGGTGGTGTGGTACTTCGACCAGACGGACATGAAGAAAGCGAAAGAGATACTGGGAGACGTCTGCTGCATCGCCGGGAACGTACCGACCTCGGTAGTGATGAAAGGCACGCCGGAGGAAGTGAAAGGATACTGCCGAAAGTTAATCGACGACTGTGCGGCGGGTGGGGGATATATACTGGCGGGCGGGGCGAGCATCGACAACGGGAAGTTCGAAAATTTGAAGGCGATGATGGAGGTAGCGAAGGAATATGGGGGGTATAAATAACAAAATTCTAAACACTAAATTCGAAGTAAATACCAAATAACAAGAGATAAAATACAAACCGGATAAGAGAAGATCTCCGCTCATACGTTCGACAGGCTTCCCGATAAATACGGGACAGGGGAAAGAGCGGCTCGGATAATAGGGCATTAGTTGTGACATCCCTACATGAAAAGGAAGGAGCATGATGAAGATAACGGGAGTGAAGACGTTCCTGGTGGGGGTAGCGAGACAGAGCTGGGTATTCGCTAAAATCGAAACCGACGAGGGGATCTACGGGTGGGGGGAAGGCAGTGTGGAGGGGCAGGAGCCGGCGGTGGCGGCGGCAATCAACGACCTTAGCCCGCGCATAATGGGGGAGGACCCGACAAAGATCGAACGGCACTGGCAGGTGATGTACCGCCACGGATTCTGGCGGGGCGGGATAGTATTGAATTCCGCCTTGAGCGCCATCGACCAGGCATTGTGGGACATCACAGGAAAAGTACACAACGTCCCGGTATATAAACTGCTTGGGGGGCCGGTGAGGGATAAGGCCAGGGCATATACCCATGTATTCGGCCTGGATCAGGTGGATAAGATACTGGCGGCGGGTTATACGGGGGTGAAAGCAGGGGGAATGTTCTCCCAGGGCGCCATGGACCCGGCAGAAGTGACGAAGAACCTTGCTAAACGCATCAAGGAACTGCGCAAAGCAGTAGGACCAAACATCGACATCATGATCGATAACCACGGCCGGGCATGGCCGTCGCTGGCGGTGAAGCAAATAAGGTCAGTGGAAGAGTACAACATCTATTTCTTCGAGGAACCAGTACCGCCGGACAACCTGGAAGCCCTGGCAGAAGTACGCCGGCAGATATCAGGGACAGACCTGGCGACGGGGGAGAGGCTATTCAGTCGCTGGGAATATAAAAGCCTGATCGAAAGGCAAATGGTAGACATTATCCAGCCGGACGTGTGCCACTGCGGAGGAATATCGGAATTTAGGCGAATTGCAGCGGCAGCGGAGACTTACTACATCAGAGTAGCACCGCACAATCCGAACGGGCCGGTGGCGACAGCAGCCAGCATCCAACTGGCGGCAGCGATACCGAACTTCGATATCCTGGAGTATGCTTTACCCGCACCGGAAACGATGAAAATTGTAAAAACACCATTGAAACAGAAAGACGGGTATTTCCTGCTGCCGGTAACTCCGGGGCTGGGGATAGACCTGGACGAGAAAGCGATGCAGAAATTCCCGTACCAGCAGAAGTCGTATGACGGGGTGTTTTACAGGGATGGGGGAGTGGCGGATGTATAAAGACGAAAATCCGAATATCGAATACCGAAATCATAAATAAATACGAATATCGAAATTCGGAATACATAAACAGTTAATATTGCGAAAAATTCATCTCCCGCCCATACATTCGACGAGTTCAGTATGAGCGGGAGATATGATGAATTCGCTTATATTATATCGACTCTCAATCAGGGTTAGATATCAGCCCCAGAGGGAGGAACCGAGGTCGCCCTGGAGGATACCGTGGAAGCCGCCGTCCTCCTGCGGCATCACGCCGAGCCAGCGCAGATACTGGAGATGGATGGGGACGTCGAGGCCGAGTTGATGGCGGATCCTTTCGGTCAAATCGGTGGTATTGGTACCTCCGCCGCCATCCGACAGCATTTCAGCCGCCATAAGGTCGACTACGGAACCCGGGATGAACCTGACAGTCAGGAACACGGCGATAGTAACGGCCAACAGTGTAGGTACGATCAAAGCAAGCCTGCGGATAACATATGCTCTCATATCCTGCCTCCTTAATTTAAGGTCCTTCCGGAGCGCTCCTATAGATATATAGGCGAGGACAAGGGAAAAAGTTCATTATGGGGAGAAAAATGAATTAAGATTTATGAATGAAGAGACGGGAGACTTATAAGTTAGTCAACCTTAAGTTCAAGCATTGAGGGTAACGGGGACGGGGGCGCGTTCGAAGCCGGCAGCGGACATCAAAGTCCGGGGCTTGAGGCGGGCAAGAGCGCCGATAAAGCGGTCGGGCACCATTTCAAGGCGGGAATTATAGAAGGTGGCGATATCGTTGTAATAGTCACGGGCGAGAGCGATACGCTGCTCAGTTTCGACCAGGTTTTTCTGGAGTTTGAGGAACTGGTCATTGGCTTTGAGATCGGGATAGGCTTCAATAGTAACTTTGAGTAGAGGGGCGACACCGGAGAAATCGGGGCCGGAGACGCCGGGGGCGGTGGCGGAGAGTTGACCACGCATACGGGTAACCAGCAACTGGGTATCCTGTTCATGGGTACGGTAGCCGGCGACGACCTGGACGAGATTCGGGATGAGATCATTGCGACGTTTGAGCTGGACATCAACTTGTGCCCAACCACGCTGCACCCTGTTATGTAAATTAATAAAGCTGTTATAAATAGTCCAGACCCAGCCGAGCAGATATATAAAGAGATAACCGAAGGCGGCGATGAGGTAAGGGCCGATGGTAAAATCAGCGGCGACAGGACGCATTAACTGCCAGGCAAGGGCGATGCCGAGGGAAAGGAGAAAGCCCAGGACTACCCAGACCCAGACCTGGGCACCGTAACCGGTAGAAACCTGTTTTTCGGTGCGTACCGAAATAAGGAACAGGGGAGCGGCCTTGTCTTTTGCGATTTCAGCAGCGACGATGTCTTCCCGTTCCCGGGCGCGGCCGACGATATAAAGCCGGGCATGGAGGGGAATAGCCGTTTCGCGGAAGCGGCGGCGGTGGGTGGTGTTAGCTATCTCCCGGGCAGGGCATTTATTAAAATAGATAGGATCGCCGGGACCGACAGTCTTTTCAAAGACTTCTTTGTCTTCGATCTTCGCTCCTTCGGGGAGGATGCGCAGAACACCGGTATCATCCTTTAGATAAAAAGTCGCCGAGAGGCCGCCGGTATCGATCCTCTTCCAACCGCTTTCGGTTTTTGAACGGACATGGGTATGTCCTTTGGAATCGGTATAAGTCTCGGTGACAGTACGCTGCCAGTGTTCCTCAACGGTATAGGCATAATGAACACAGGGGGCAACGGCAAGGTAGCTGATCAAGGGTTTTTCCATTTCGGCGGTACCATTAAGTTCAGTGAGGCCGATAAAAACGCCCTGGGTCTTTGAGGTGGGATTATCGTTCAACAACCGTTTACGGCCGAGGGCGTGAAAAGCACCGAAGAGACAACCGGCGATGAAGAGAACGCCCACGCCGAGGGCGATGAACCAGGTTGATGAAATCATAGCAATAGGATATCATACTTTGACCCGTTTTACAGGACAACGTAAAGTGCTAGAATAAGGCAAAAGAAAAAGATTAAGGAGAATAAGGGAATGACAGATAAAAATCTTTTCGACCTGACCGGCAAGACCGCATTAGTTACCGGCGGCAGCCGGGGCATCGGCCGGTCATATGCCAAGGCGATGGCCGCTTTCGGCGCCAATGTAGCGATCGCCGCCCGGGATCAGGGCAAGATAGACGAGACCCTGAATATCCTCAAAGCCTACGGCGGTAAGACACTGGGTATTTCAGCAGATATGACGAAGGAAGCCGATATTAAGAGAATGGTCGACGAGACGGTCAAGAAATTCGGCCGTATCGACATCCTCTTCAATAATGCGGGCATCGCCCGGGGACTAAAACCCATCCATGAAGAGAACCTGGCGGATTTTGACATCGTGATCGACACCAACCTGCGCGGCCCCTTCCTGGTCATGAAATACGTGCTGCCGGTGATGATCAAGCAGAATAAAGGTGCAGTCATCTTTACTTCGTCCACAGCCGGCATCCGGGCGGAAGTACCGGAAATCGCCCCCATTGCCTACTGCGCGGCGAAAGCAGGCATCAATGTAATGACCCAGGTTGCAGCTATCGAATATGCGAAATATAACATCCGGGTCAACTGCATCGCTCCGGGTATGCACCATTCCGAACTCGGGCATGACAACCCGCGGCCGATGGCCACACCCAACCCGGAAATGATGGCGATGATGCAGGAACGAATGAAGAAGACCAACGAAGACATCCCGATGAACCGTATGGCAGAATCGGACGAACTATGCGGCATCGCCGTGTTACTGGCTTCGGACGCCTCCAGCTACATCACCGGACAGATAATCGCCCAGGACGGCGGCCGCTCGGCGAAACACTAAACTTACGCAGGCCATGAAAAAGAGGTACCACCAAGGGACCGAAAAAAACCTGTGAAATAGGATTGAAAGAGAAGTAAGAAGGCTGCCCCTGTCGGGGCAGCCTTCTTGACGTTTACCTGATAAGCAATTAAGTACGATTAGCGAGGTAGCCATTGCCGAAAGCGGTGGGGAGGCGTTGGGCAAGTTCTTCGAGGGTCCAGATACCTTCCTTGTAGACGCCTTTAAATTCAGAAGGCTGGGAATAAAGAGCGACGCGGCCCCGGGAAGCGCCGATGATCTGGCCGTTAAGGTGGGCACCGGCGTCGGACGCCAGGTACATAACCGCGGCGGGGATATGGGAGGGGGGCGGGGGATCGACGGACTCTTCAAAAATCTGGCGGGGGATGAACCCGGCTTTATACATTTTTTCCCAACCGGCGGTACCGCCGGAGCGAGGGCTCATACGGGTCTCGGCGATGGGAATCAAGGCATTGCAGGTAATGGAATAACCTTCGAGGGCCATACTCATGGCAATACCCAGGCTAAGACTGACGACGGCACCCTTGGAGGCGGTATAGGCGGAGGGGCCGTGGCCGAGCCAGGCGGGGGAAGCGAAATTAATGATGCGGCCGCTGTTCTGGTGGACCATATAACTAAGGGCATGGCGGCAGGTATGAAAGGTACCGTTGATGTTCACGGCCATGACGTTGTCCCAATCAGATTTTTCAAGCTCCCAGAAGGGTTTGAAGCCGCGGCCGCCAATACCGGCACAGTTAACGAGAATATCGATGCGGCCGAAGCTTTGGACACAGGTTTCGATGATATTCCGGGCAGCAGTGAAATCAGCCACTGAATCGTAATTAGCGACAGCCTGGCCGCCAGCCTGCTTGATCTCGGAGACAACGAGGTCGGCAGGGGAACGGTCGGCTCCGGTGCCATCCTTCTCACCGCCGAGGTCATTGACGACTACCTTAGCACCGTGGGCTGCCATGGCGAGGGCGATTTCCCGGCCCTGTCCGCGGCCGGCGCCGGTAATAATAACACACTTGCCTGCAAGAGAAATCGACATCAGCAAAAACACTCCTGACTTATTATTTAAAAAAGAGGCTGCGACGAAGGCATAACCGAATTTACCCACCTATAATAGGCGCGGAAAGAAAGTAAAGCAAACGGAAGAGAAAGCAGGATTAAATATAAGGTACTAATTGATGGGAGGGAAGAAATCTGATATTATGAACGTATGCTCATAATTATAGGAGAGAGAAATGCCCAGGCCGCCTAAATGCCGAAGAGTAGGCGCACTACCGGGGACGACCTATTTTAAACCGGCGGGGATACCATTAAGGCTGCTGGAAGAGAACCGCCTGAATGTCGAAGAGATAGAGTCGATACGGCTGCACGACCTGGAACACCTGGAGCAGGCGGAGGGAGCGGTGCGGATGAACATTTCAAGACCAACTTTCCAGCGGCTGTTGGCGTCGGCCCGGAGGAAGATCGCCGATAGCCTGTTAAACGGAAAAGCATTGCGGATAGAGGGCGGTCACTACGAACTGGAAGAAAACCAGGTAGAAAACGAACAAAGAAACAAATTAAACGGAGGAAAAGAGGAAAACATGAAAATAGCGGTAGTCTCAGAAGACGGAACCACCATCAGCCAGCATTTCGGGATGGCACCATGGTACATGGTATACACGATAGAAGACGGGAAGGTAACCAATACGGAAAAGAGGGAGAAAGCTGGACACCATAATATGGGCGGACAGGGGCACGAACACCCGGCCCACGACCACAGCCACGCCCATAACGACCCGGCGGCGCAGAACCTGCATGGCCGGATGGCGGGGAGTATCAACGACTGCAAAGCAGTGATCGCGGGGGGAATGGGGATGGGAGCCTACGAAAGCCTGAAGAGTTTTAAAATCGAACCTATCATTACTGATGAACGCACCGCCGAAGAAGCGGTCAAGCTTTATATTCAGGGGAAACTAATCAATCTACGGGAGCGGTTACACTAAAAAAGGGATACCCCCAGAGAAAGTGGGATATTACCGGGAGTAAGTGAATGGAAGGAAGAGACGAACGCAGCCTGGAGCAGGTATACCGGAGTGCGGTAAGCGGGTTATATGCCCGGATAAGGAATAATTACGATTTCCTCTACAACCGGTTCGGGGAAGAGGGCATCAAGATTATTTCGGAAATGAGCCGGGAGTACGGATTGACGGTAGCAGAACGGGCGAAAAAACGAATAAAAGACAACGACCTGGCATCGGTGGCACAGTACCTGATCAGGATATTCGACACAGTGGGGCGGGGGAAGGAGGACAAGGTCATACCTATCGTCTGGGAACAAGACCGGGTCGTCATTACGGTGGGCGAATGCCCCCTGCATTTCACCAACCCGGCGATGTGCAGGGCACACACAAATATGGAAAGGACGGTGGTGGAGACACTCAATCCGAAATTAACCTACCGGGTAGGTAAGTCGATACCAGCCGGCGATGTGGTGTGCGAACACATCCTGGGATTCAAATAAAATTGTTCACAGGTTTGCACTCTTCATAACAAGAGGAATACAATAACCGGAAAGCAAAATAAAAATAATACCCCGGGAAAAAAGTTGGGGATATGAAGAACAAGTTCTTGAGACGGCTACCGGTTATTACGATATTGATATCAAGTATAGTATTGTGCAGTGCCTGTTTAAACGAGGAAACGCCGGTAGAAAGTTCTCCGACCGAACCGGCGCTGATGCCGTTCATCGATTATTCGCCAACACCGACACCGAAAATAACAGTAGACCCGAGGGACCTGCCGTATTACCTGCAATTATACCTGGATGAAGAACATACCATTATGTGCGATACCGGTATCATACCGAATCTGAATAACCTAAACTGGTCGGAAATGAACTCAAGAGGGATACGACGGGTGACACTGACGGTGTACTGTTACAACGCATCCCCGGTACCCATAAGAGTGAAACCGACCTTCAAGGATACAGTAACATATACCGACGGCGAATTGACGCTAAGCGTGTCCGGGGATAATCTGATACAACCGGGAACCCACGAACCTTTCAGCCTGCGGTTATCTTTCAAATCGGATTATTCGGAATACGGGTTTTTAAGAGCGAGTTTCGTGGCACAGTCGACCGATTTCGACCTTAAACTCACGGTCAGTGCAGCACAATAACGAAATTCAAATAACCAAACTCTAAATACTAAGTAAACATTAATATCTAAATACCTAAACACTAATGTCTAAATTCTAAGAAACGACGAAATTAAGAAATCCAAGTAAATCACTTGAAGCAAAAGAGGCAGGCCAGTGAAATCGATAGTAGCGCCGCAGGTATTCGGAATGTTCCCGGAATACATCCGGGGGGTGATCATCGCCCGGAATATCGATAACCATGGGGAGAGTGAGCAACTACTGGCGGGGCTGCGGGAGGAAGAGCGGAAAGCGACGCAAGACCCGGCGATGCAGGACATCAAGAACCATCCCAGAATCGCACCCTGGCGACAGGCCTACCTGAAATTCGGAGCGAACCCGAATAAGTTCTATCCTTCGGTAGAATCGCTGTGCCGGCGGGCGCGGCGAGGGGACCAGTTGCCATATATCAACACGGCGGTAGCCCTGTTCAATTATTTCTCGTTGAAATACGTGCTGCCGAGCGGGGCGGACGACACTAATTCGATAAAAGAGAACCTGTTCCTGACGACAGCCAGGGGAGACGAACCATTCATACCATTTAATTCAACCGACATCGAGCATCCGGACCCGGGGGAAGTCATCTACTACGACGGGGCGGCGGTGATGTGCCGGAGATGGAACTGGCGGCAGGGCGATCAAACCAAATTAACGACGGAGACGAAGAATATCGTAATCAACCTGGACTGCCTGCCGCCGGTGGGGGTAGAGGAAGCGAATAAACTGACGATGGAACTGGCAGATCTGGTGCGGGGGTACTGCGGGGGTGAGGTCAAGTACAGCCTGTTGAGCAAGGGCCGGAACGAAGTGGATATATAAGTTTCGAAATACTAATATTGAAAATATATTAAGTAATAGTAAAATTTCAGGATTGACAGAGTTATTCGTTGCTGATATATTGCAGGCAATCCAGTGTCACACCTCTACAGTACGGATACTGATTACACATCCGGTTTGGTAGTATTTTGACTTAAGGTACGGCCGTTGCTAAACTTGAGTCGAAGTAAAGATGAGTGTGAAACAGACAGACCGATTAATCCTGTTCCCGCAAGGGACAAACATCAACAGTAAATGCCACCTGGAAATCGGCGGGTGCGATACCGGCGAGTTGGCGGCCAAGTACGGGACGCCGCTGTATGTCTTCGACGAAGGTACCCTGAGAACCACCGCGAAGGAATTCAAGGACGAATTCCGGAAACGATACCCGAAAACAACGGTACTATATGCCTGCAAGGCTTTCCTCAACCGGGCGATACTTGCCTTAATGAAAGAAGAGGGTATCGGGCTGGACGTGGTGTCGGGCGGGGAAATCAGCATCGCACGCGAATTCGGATTCCCGATGGAGACGGTCTCCTTTCCAGGGAACAATAAATCGGAAGAAGAACTCAGGTTGGCAATGGAATACGGGGTGGGGCGTATCGTCGTAGACAATTTTGACGAAATAACAACCCTGGGACGAATAGCCAAGTCGACCAGGCAGCAGGTAAACATCCTGATACGGATATCGCCGGGGATCGACCCGCATACCCACCGGCACATAGCTACGGGGAATATCGACAGCAAATTCGGCTTCCCGCTGGTACAGGCTGAGAAAGCCCTACTGGCAGCGGCTGTGATACCGCAATTCAATTTGATAGGGCTGCATTTCCACGCCGGCTCACAGTTGACCACGACGGAACCTTACCGGGCAGCCATCGAAGCGGTACTTGATTTCGCAGCCAGAATGAAGCGAGAACACAACTTCAATATGCAGGAATTGAGTGTGGGAGGTGGTTTCCCGGTACAGATGACCATAAACGCACCGATGACTCCACTAGCCACATTTGCCGAGACCATAACAGCATTGATACGTGACAAATGCCAGCAAGCCGGAATGGCACAGCCGCGGCTGATAATAGAACCGGGGCGGGCGATGGTTGCGCGGGCGGGCGTGGCGCTCTATACGGTGGGTTTTAGCAAGGAAATCCCGGACATACGCACCTATATCTCGGTAGACGGGGGGATGGGAGACAATATCAGGCCGGCTTTATACCAGGATGAAATGGAAGCAGTGCTGGCCAACCGGATGAACGACCCGGTAAAAGGGAGATATACGATCGCAGGGAAATTCTGTGAGTCAGGAGACGTATTGATAAAAGACATCGAGATGCCGGAAATGACAACGGGCGATATCCTGGCCGTGCCGGGATGCGGGGCATACAATATACCGCAGTCATGCAATTACAATGCTTTTTTTAGGCCGGCGGTGGTGATGGTGAAGGACGGCAAGCCGCGCTCGATACGAAGGCGGGAGACCATCGCAGACCTGATCAGGTGCGATGTAACGGAAGAATAAGATGTGGTACACGATAGGACAAAAACGGGCGCTGACACTACTACAGGGGGGTTTGCAGCAAGGTAGGGTTGCCCATGCCTATCTTTTTACCGGGCCAGCCCATGTGGGTAAGATGACGTTGGCGCGAGATATGGCTTGTGCACTAAATTGTAGTGCCGCCAAACCACCCTGCGGAGAGTGTACCTCCTGCCGGCGGATACAAGAAGGCAAGCACGCCGACGTACTGGAAATCGGGTTGGGGAAAAACGAGGAAGGCAAAATCAAGACAGAGATCAGCATCGAAGAAATCCGGCAATTACAGCATTCCGCCAACCTGCCACCATTCGAAGGCAAGTGCCGGGTATACATCATCGACGGAGCTGAGGGGATGTCAACCGAAGCAGCCAACTGCCTGCTGAAAACACTGGAAGAACCACAGGATAAAGTAGTCTTTATTTTACTCACAGCTAAAGAACGGCTGCTGCCGGAAACGGTTATTTCGCGCTGCCAGCGGCTGGAATTGAAGCCGGTTCCGATAGAGGAAGCGAAGCAAGCGCTAATCGAGAGATGGAAGGTACCAGATGGAAAAGCCGACCTGCTAGCCAGATTGTCACACGGCAGCCCGGGGTGGGCGGTCAATAATATCGACGATAGTCAACTGGACAAATATAAGGCGCAAATAGAAGAAATCATAACCACCACGGAAGCGAGCTTAGAAGAACGGTTCGACTATGCAGCACAACTGGCGACGGAATTCGGACAAAGCCGGGAAAAAGTACAGGAAAAACTGTCGATGTGGCTGGACTGGTGGCACGACCTGTTGTTGTTAAAGTGCCAGTTGGAAGAAAAAATAACCAACATCGACCGGAAAAACATCCTGAAAACCACAACCGAAATCCTGGAATTGAGCCAGATCAGGGAAACCATCAGCGCCATAATAGCGGCTGGGGAACAATTAAAACTAAATGCGAATGCGAGATTAACCCTGGAAGTACTGATGCTCAGCCTCCCGGCAACAAGACAGACCGGCATGAACTTGACGACAGGCATAATAAAGTAGTCTACTTATTTGGCGATTTATGATGAATGATTTATGATTAAAGAATAAGAGAACTACTCGAAATACGAAAAGGGTTAAGTAAGCAGTTGTATCATTTCAGAAATCAGACATTAACCTGTAAAATAATCAGATGATAAATATAGCAGGAATAAGGTTTCAGAGAGTCAGTAAAATCTACTATTTCGACCCAGCCGGCCTGGAACTCCAAGCGAACGACGAAGTGGTAGTGGAAACGGCGCGCGGCCTGGAACTGGGGCAGGTAATCATCCCGCTTAAGCAGGTGGAGGAAAGCACATTACCGGAACCCCTAAAGCCCGTCATCCGTAAAGCGAATCCGGAAGACCTGCAGCAGGTGAAGGACCTGGTATCCCGGGAACAAGAAGCCATGATAGAAGGGGCGAAAATGGTGGAGCGCCTGAACCTGCCGATGAAACTAATATCTGCCGACTACAACCTGGACGGCAGCCGGGTGACAGTCTATTTCAGTGCCGAGGAACGGGTGGACTTCCGGGAGCTGGTACGGGAGATGGCAGGTAAGCTGCATTCCCGAGTAGAGTTACGGCAAGTTGGGCCACGTGACGAAGCAAAAATGATCGGAGGCTACGGCCGATGCGGGCGGGAACTATGCTGCGGCAGTTTTCTAAGCGAACTAATGCCGGTATCGATGAAAATGGCGAAAGACCAGGGACTGCCATTGAATCCGATGAAAATATCGGGATGCTGCGGCCGCCTGATGTGTTGTCTTAGCTACGAATGCCAACAATACCGCGACCTGCGGAAGAATCTACCCAAGGAAGGGCAGCATGTAATCTCACCAACGGGACCGGGTAAAGTGGTAGGGGGCAATCCACTTAGACAGACGGTAACCGTACTGTTAGACGAAAGCCAGGTGACGATCGACCTGCCGGTAACGGAACTCAAATTTGAGATAAAACCGCCGGAAGCGGAAGCTAAAGAACCAACCGTGACAGAAGTACCAAGAACAGAAGCGGCGATGAATGCCCCGGAAGAAAAACCGGAAGCCGCTCCGGAACTTTAAGGAAAGCAAAGAAAGCTGAACATGGGGGACGCCACCACATGGCAAATGCCCGAGTACCCTCATTCACCGAAGAAAAACTACTCCGGCGGCAAGGATACAGTTATATTGCCGGGATCGATGAGGTAGGGAGGGGGGCGCTGGCGGGGCCGGTAATGGCGGCGGCGGTGATCATACCAGCCGGACTCAAGGCCGCCTGGAAGAACAAAGTCCGGGACAGTAAGCTACTCAGCCCAGAGCAACGGGAAGCACTCTACGAACCCATCCGCCAGACAGCAATTGCCGTAGGAATCGGCCTGGTAGACTGCTGGACGATCGAATCCATTGGCATCGCCAAGGCAACGCAGACAGCCATGCGACAAGCAGTCACCCAATTATCCCCCCAAGCGGATGCATTACTAATAGACTTATTTCACCCTACCCGGAGTCAAGATTTACCAGAAGGGAGTGGTGGACGGGGATACACTTTGCTATTCCATCGCCTGCGCTTCCATCATTGCAAAAGTGGCTCGGGACCGGATCATGACCGAATTCGATAGACAATACCCGGGCTACCAGTTCGCCCGGCATAAAGGGTATGGGACAGGGATTCATCTGGCATGCCTGCAGAAACTCGGGCCGTGCCCGATACACCGTCGGAACTACCAGCCGGTGAAAGATGCGATGGATATCAAATAAACCAGGGAAGAGATGGAACGTAAAGAGACGGGAGCCCTGGGCGAAAAGCTAGCGCAAGAACATCTGAAAAAGAAAGGCTACCGCATCATCGAAACCAATTACCGGTGTCCACGAGGGGAAATCGACATCGTTGCCAAACACAAAGGATGCCTGGTATTCATTGAAGTCAGGACCAAGAGCAATACAAGATTCGGACTGCCCGAAGAATCCGTTTCACGGGCGAAGAGGGCCAAGATGAGATTGACGGCAGCGTATTACCTGAATTCACAGAAAAAACCAGCGGAGGCATGGCGTATCGATTTCGTCGCAGTGGAAATGGGATATGACGGGAAAGCCAGCCGAATAGAGATATACGAAAGTGCAGTAGGGGAAGAATAGTTTACCCTCGATTTACGGATATGTTAACATGTCCTTTAAGATAAAAGCCCATAAAAAGGTAAGTGAGAATGCCGATCTACGAATATCAGTGCCGGAAATGCCGGAACAAATTCAGCACACTGGTGAGAGGCTGGAAAGAAACGGGAACAGCAGCATGTCCGAAGTGCGGCAGCGACCAGACAGAACGCCTGGTATCGAAATTCGCCTACCATAAATCGACGCAAACCATCCATGAAGAATCCGGGGAACCATCCTTGCATTCAGGAACGGATTTTTATAAAGACCCACGGAACATCGGCCGATGGACGGAAAAGAAGTTTCAGGACATGGGTATGGACATACCGAAAGAGATCAAAGAAGAAATCAGTGCAGCACGGGAAGGTAAGCTGCCGGACGAGTTGGCGGACTGATTCAGGATAATTTTCGAGATCATGATAGAAAAGGAAACCGGACGCATAATCGATGCTAACCTCAACCGCACGGCGGAGGGACTGCGGGTACTGGAAGATATTGCCCGGCTGGGATTGAATAAGAGGGAAATCAGCAGCCAACTAAAGACAATACGGCACAGGATGGTGCAGACCAGCCCGGAACTACAGCGACAGCTTGTATGGTCGAGAGACGCAACTTCTGACGTGGGAAAGGACACGAAAGTAGCCGGAGAAGCGGAAAGCAAGAAGCTCCAGGATATACTGGTAGCCAATGCGCGGCGAGTACAGGAATCCCTCAGGGTACTCGAAGAACTGGTGAAGACGAAGGGGATACCGGAGGAACTGAATACGGATAATTACCGGCAGTCACGGTTCGAACTCTACACCATTGAACAGGAAATGCTGGCACAATTGACCAGGCAAGACAAGCTGAAAAAACTGGCCGGGCTTTACGTGATAATCGATGGGCAGCAACTGAAAGGGCGCAGCCACAAGGAAATAACGATACAAGCGATCCGGGGCGGGGCAGGGACGATCCAACTCCGGGAAAAGATACTGTTGAAAAAAAACCTCCTGATACTGGCGAGGGAAATCAGGGAAATCTGCCGGGAACACGGCGTGCTGTTCTTCATAAATGATTACCTGGAAGTGGCGCTGGACTGCGAAGCCGACGGATTGCATGTAGGCCAGGAAGACCTGCCCGCAGCCACGGCACGGAAGCTGTTAAGGCCGGATCAGTTGCTGGGGTGCTCCGCCAACACGGTAGAGCAAGCACAAGCAGCAGAGGTAGAGGGGGCGGACCATATCGGGGTGGGAGCGATATATGCCACCGGTTCGAAAAGCGATGTCGAGGTGGTCGGCCTCGGGCGGCTGCGTGAGATAAAACAAGCAGTAACGTTACCGGTAGTAGCCATCGGCGGCATCAATAAAGATAATGCCGGCGAGGTAATGCAGTCAGGAGCAAGCGCCATCGCGGTAATCAGTGCGGTGTCGGGTAGCGACAACCCGGAACTAGCTGCCCGGGAAATAGTAAAAGCGATCAAGGAGAAGAAATGAGCCGACCTACGGAAAATCTAGACGCAATATCCGAACAAATCAGAATGAGCCTGGCAGCCAAAGATGCAGCCCGGGAAGGGGCGATGCCGGGATGCCGGGAAGCGATACGCTATTGCTCTTTGTCGATACGGGCGATACACCGCCAGGAATTCGATGAAGCAGTCAAGCTGCTGGCCCAGGCTAAGGACCTGTTGACCAGGGCGGAGGCTTCACTGATAGGCAGCCCGGAAGTGATGAATACCGGCTTCTTGAGGGATTCACAGAAAGAATATGCCGAAGGATGCCTGCTGCTGAACCTGGTGACGGGAAAACCGGTGGCGACGCCGACGGAACTGGGAGTAGACTCGGCAGCATATTTGAACGGGTTGGGAGAGGCGGTGGGGGAGTTACGGCGGTACCTGCTGGACAGTATGAGGCGGGGGGACCTGTCGCGGGGGGAGGAGTTACTGGCTTCGATGGACGATATCTACAGTGTGCTGGTGACAATAGACTTTCCGGATGCCATTACGGGCGGCCTGCGGCGGACGACGGACATGGTGCGGGGGGTGCTGGAGAAGACCCGAAGCGATTTGACGCTGGTGATAAGGCAAGAGGCGCTGGAGAAGAGGCTAGGGAAAATGGAAAAGGATTTATAAAAATGTCATAATTCGAATATCTAAATTCGAAACAATAACCAAATTATAAACATCAAAATACGAAGCAGGGGCGACACGCTAAGTCGCCCCTATTATTGTTTACAGTTCACGCAGGAAAGGATTACGGCGTTTTTCATAGCCGATGGTGGTGTCGGGGCCATGGCCGGGAAAGACGGGGGTATTGTCCGGCAGGACTAGCAGCTTGGTATGGATGGCGTTCAACAACTGTGTCTGGCTGCCGCCGGGAAAATCGGAACGACCGATACTGGCCTGGAACAGGGTATCGCCGGAGAAAACCACACCGCCACCGTACAGGCAGATGCCGCCGGGGCTGTGGCCGGGGGTATGTAAGACAAGGAAACTGAGCTCCCCTAGCTTCAGGGTATCGCCGCCTTTGAGAAGGCGGTCGGGGGGTCCGGGAGGAATGCCGCCGCCAAAGGGATTGGGCTGCTTAAGGCCGGAGGCATCGTCTTCATGGACGAGGACAGGGGCTTTAGTAGCTTCTTTAACAGCCTTGACAGCACCGATATGGTCGGGGTGGGTGTGGGTAAGGACTATATACTTTATGTCAAGTCCTAATTCTTTGACCTTCTTTGAAATTTGTCCGGCTTGAGCGCCGGGGTCAATAATCATACCCTCATGAGTAGCCTCGTCACCCACGAGATAACAATTAGCAGCATAAGAACCTAATTCAAGCCTTTCCAGAATCATAGCTTCCATCTCCGAATTCCAAACTGGTGCACATTTTATCATCCGGAGGAACGGGAGAACAAATCAGTTGACAAGCCACTAACACAAAAAACATAATTAGGGGGCTTAAAACTATTTCCGGAAGGAGACGAAAATGGCATTTAGCGAATTAGAGAAACAACGTGCTTCCTATCGACAGAGCAAATGGGACGGGTGGGGGACCTGGTGCGCCAAGTGCGGCAAAGGGATGGCAGGAAAGAAAGTGGAAGTTGCGCAACGCACACCCGCGGATAAAGGGGGGAAATGGGACGCCGACAACTGTGTAATTTTATGCCCCGATTGTTTTAAGAAAATCGGCGACCATAAAGAGAAGATTAACGATGCCGATATCCCGTATTATCATGCCTATCCCGACCTCTGGCACGGGAACACGGATTATGTAATGAAGCAAGGGCAGACATCGTCGGGGGTTATTTTTTAGGGCACTGATATACTACCCTGAATATGAAGAAAACAGAAACACCAATAAAAGCAAGAAAAGGCCTGGTACAGATATTCACGGGGGACGGGAAGGGGAAGACGACGGCAGCACTGGGAACGGCCTTACGGGCATTGGGGCACGGCTTAAGTGTCTACGTAGTTGTGTTCATGAAGGGTGATTATCCTTACGGAGAATGGGAAGCGCTAAAGACATTTCCCAAAGCAACGATAAAACGGTTCGGCTTCCTCGATTTCACCGACCCGAGGAATGTAAAGCCGGAAGAGAAAGAACAAGCCGAAAAGGCGCTTCAAACTGCCCGGGAAGCGGTGTTGAGCGGGAAATACGACCTGGTCATCCTGGACGAAGTAAACATCGCCTCGGCATGGAGACTGGTTGGCATTGAAAAGGTGGCCGAGTTGATCAAGGCGCGACCGCCGCAGGTGGAATTGATACTAACGGGGCGGTTCGCCGACCAGAGGCTGATCGACCTGGCGGACCTGGTGACGGAGTGTAAGAAGGTGAAACACCCGTATGATGGGGGAACGACGGCGAGGGAAGGAATAGAATACTAAAATATTAAAACATCAAATATTAAATTCTAAATACGAAATAAGAATACGGAAAATACTCCTCACCCTTACTCTCTCCCGCAGGGGGCGAGAGAAAAAAAGATACGAGAAATAGAGAACAGGAAGAAATATTGGGTAGTAAGCTGCTGATAGCGACGAATAATAAAGGGAAAGTGCGGGAATTCCGCGCCTTGCTGGGGGGGACAGGAAGGGAACTGATCACGCTGGAAGAAGCGGGTATAACGTCGATAGGTGGCAGAAACGGGGCTGACCTTCGAGGAAAATGCCCGGATAAAAGCCACGGCTTATGCCCGGGAAAGCGGGCTGCTGACGCTGGCGGATGATTCGGGGCTGGAGGTAGAGGCGTTGGGAGGGGAGCCGGGGGTACGGTCAGCCCGGTATGCTGGGGATAAGGCTTCGGATACGGACCGGGTGAAGCTGCTGCTGGCGAACCTGGCAAATGTACCGCAGGAAAAAAGGACAGCCCGGTTCAGGTGTGTCATCGCCATCGCCACACCGCAAGGGGAGGCGGCGGTGTGTGAGGGGGAATGCCGGGGATACATCACTTTCGAAGCGAAGGGAAACAATGGTTTCGGCTACGACCCGGTCTTCCTATTTCCGGAACTGGGACAAACCATGGCCGAACTAACGCCGGAAGTCAAGGGGCAAATCAGCCACCGGGCGCGGGCGGTTAAGAAAGTGCCGGCGATACTTACCAAACCGCCGTTCTCATCATTATAAAAATTGCCGCAGTAGTATCTTTTTTCCTTATTGTACGCTACGAGTATTTGTTATATACTACCTTCTACTTTATCCGTGAGATGACGCAAATAACGCAACCGGTAGGACAAAGCCGGTTTAGAAATACAAGATAGAGTGATTATACAAACCAACAAAACCAGGAGGGTACAACATGAAACTATCCTGCTTACAGGAAAATATCAGCCGTGGTTTAGCCATTGTCGGCCGTGCTGTAGCGACGCGGACCACGTTGCCTATAACCAACAACGTCCTTTTAATGACGGACCAATCGAGGCTCAAAGCTGGTAGCCACGAACCTGGAAATGGCAATCAGCTACTGGATCGGGGCCAAGTAAAAGAAGAAGGCGCGATTACTGTACCGGCACGTCTTCTTACAGAATTCGTCAACTCACTGCCGAGCAAGAGAAAGATGAAACGGGTGAATTACGAGCGCAAGATCGATCTGGAGATATCGCCCAAGGGCAAGACGATGACGGTAAAATGCGCCCGGTTCGAGGCCAGAATCAGCGGCATTGACGCCAAGGACTTCCCGCCGATTCCGGTGGTAGGAGAAGGCCTGACGACCAAGGTGAAGGTTGATGACCTGAGGCTGGGGATAGGGCAGGTAGTATTCGCGGCGGCAACCGAAGAATCCAGGCCGGTGCTGACAGGCATCGACGCCCGGTTTGACGACGGAATGTTGACGCTGGCGGCGGCGGACGGGTTCCGGCTGGCGGTACATAAACTGCCCCTGGCGACCCCGGTGAAAGACAAGGCCGAGGTCATCATGCCGGGACGGACGATGGCGGAACTCAACCGGTTGATGTCCGACGGCGAAGATGAAGTAGAGATCACGGTCAACCCGAACAAAAGCCAGATATTATTCAAACTAAAAGACCTGGAACTGGTTTCACAACTGGTACAGGGGACGTTCCCCCAACACTCGCAGCTCATTCCGGCGAGTTACAAGACCAAGGCGATAGTGGATGTGGCGCAGTTCCTGCGGGCGACCAAGACAGCCTCGATTTTTGCCCGGGACGGCAGTGGCATTGTGAGGATAGTGATGGGGGCGGGGGAGAATACAACAGGAAAGATGACGATATCAGCGCGGTCGGAGGAGTTGGGGGATGACATCGGCGATATCGATGCTACGGTAGAAGGGCCCGAATCAAAGATCGCTTTCAACGGCAAATATCTCACCGAAGTACTCGCCGTACTAAAAGAACCGAGAGTAGCGCTGGAGACAACCGGGCCCTCTAGTCCGGGGGTGATACGGCCGGTGGGGTCGGACAACTACGTGCATGTAGTGATGCCGATGTTTGTTCAGTGGTAACTAAATTAAAACCAGCTTTATTAACAGCATCGGCGATTAAGTTATAGTCCGGCGAAGATTCCGTATTTTCATCTACGGTAATTTTATCTTGGGCTTTAGCAATATTTCCCATAGATTCCCATTGTTCTTTTGTTGGTTCCATGGGTTTATTATCAGAAGTGCTTGATATCATCATTGTTCCCAGTTCAAGGCTGACACTCCAATAATTGGGGTCTAACCTTATTTTTAGGTTCAAGTTTTTAATAGCGTTTCTTTTAGTTTCCAGACTCAATGATTCGTTCGGATTAGACAAAGTAGTTATTATTTGTTTTGAGAGTTCAGTTAAGTCTAGGTGATGGTCACTGGAATTTCTAATCTGGTTTCGTGAAGTTTTTAGTGATACTAGCTGATTCTGGTCTGCTTTGAGTTCTTGCTTAAGCTTGGACATTTTATCTAGCAAGATATCTTTAGTAAATACTTTTTCAGAAAACAAGTCTATTAGGTTAGCTTCTTTCGTGGTGTAAGCATTAATTTTTGATGTTAATTTCTTGATATCTTTTTCGATAGTCTCTCTAATTTTCTCATTTTGTTTATTTGATTTAGAATAGGATGTTAAATATAAAATAGCATCCGAAGATACTAAATCGACTATTTTTTCCCAGATTTTTGATTCAATTTGGTCTGCTTTAATATATCCAGCGTCACATATTTTGCCACGGGTGGAAGTGGGTTTTGAGCCACGGCATTGGTAATAACGATACTTGCCTTGAAGCATCGTTCCACCAATCGGGGAGCCACACTTCGGGCACCTAGCGAATCCTGTTAACAGATAGGACGCATTAGGTTTTATCGGACGGATTGCTTTTGCATAGTCGATCGCTTCTTGAGTACGGTCAAATAGTTCTTGGGAAATTATTTGGGGTGTAACATTTGGGATTAGAATCCACTCATCTTTAGGCTTATATTTAACAGTAGTTCTGGAATTTCTATAAGTCTGACCATAGTAAGTTTGCCCTGTATAGGTGATATTTTTAGCTATTCTCCTTATCGTAAGGGGATGCCATAAAGAGCCGGTCTTAGTTTTAACTGTATCTTTATTGAGATTCACTGCTATTTTATTGAAGCTATCGCCTTTAATAACTGAGTTATAAATATAGCGGACTGTTTTTGATTCGGAATCATTAATGATTCGATGTCCGGTTGTTTTATTCCAGTCATAACCGTAAATACCTTTGCCTGTACCTTGGGGAAGTCTACCCTCTTTGATTCTTGCTAATTTACCTCTGATTGTGCGCTCTTTGATTTTTTCAGCTTCAAGTTTGGAAGCGAAGCCTCTGATATAACTAATAAGCTTGCCTAATTCGGTACTATCAACATTTTCGGTCACGGCTTCAAATTTAACATTATGTTTTTCAAATTCTTGGGTAAGAATTACTCCATGAGTGGGGTCTCTAGAAATGCGGTCAAGACAATAAACAACGATTACATCGATATTTTCTGAATATACTAAATTTCTTAAATCTTTCAATTTTGGTCTATCTAGTGTTAGTCCAGAATAAGTTTCCGAAAACTGTTTGGCTACATCGTAGTTATTCTTTCTACAATGCTCTAGACAAGCCTCTTTTTGCGTTTTAAGGCTTGTTCCCTCCTTTTCTTGGTCATCTGTACTGACTCGGCAATAAATTACAGCTCTCATGATATTTACCCTCAAATTTTCACTAATATTCCAGACCTAATTTTGTATGTAAATCTTGAATACCGTAGATAAATCTTCACCTTTATATGCTTTATATTCCTCGGTAGTTATTTTGTAACTTACCGTCTTACTTTTAGAAACATTTATCTCCGGTTGATTCCACATAATAGTGGTACTATCCCGATTTATGCCCTTATCATACAATTGCACTTCGTATTCATAATTCCCTAAAGCTGATTTAGTTGGAACTAAAGAAACGTATAAGCGATATTCGGTTTTTCCATTAACAATTTGTGTCCCGACATAGTACTTCTCAGCATTGGCAATTCCTACGATAGGGATATTTTCGTCAACGGAACGAAGAACACTATTGAACGGCTTGTCAAATGGTGAAATTTCCAGATATCCTAATAGTCCGAAAACAAATACGATAACTAGAAAAATGATTATCCCGGGTAAAATAAACTTTTTCATGTCTATTCCATCCTGTTAAAAATTCAGACAAGAAAGATATATTTTTTTCCAGTTAATAATAGCACATCATTAACTTTTTATCGGTGGTTGGAAAAAAGGTCTATGGTAGTTAGGTTTGAATCCTGGCTTATATACCCGTTTCACTTTATGGCATAGACAACACTCCAGTAGTTGGGTTTTAGTCCAATCCTTTTTCAGATGCCAACAATGGTATTTTCCGTGATGATATAGTGCATTGGTCATAGCAAGTAGTACCTCCCCTTAATTTACTTTTTTCCCGAAGGACAGCGTTGAAATAGCACACGTCAAGGCGCTGTCAAGGTCTTTAGCCCGAAGGGTTTAACCTTGACAGGATAAGCCGTAGACGTGTGATAAGCTGTCCGTACCTTCGGGAAAGGTAAATCCGTGGTCCTTGTAGATAATAAGAGCGTGGAATTAATGGGGCGTTGGTGGTAGGCGGAGCCAATCCAACGCCTTGTTGACATGGGGGGTTAGACTTAGAAAGTCGTTTCCTCGCGCACACGCACACGGGCGCATCTTTAATTACTAATTACCATAATTTATACAAACAGATACAAAACTATTAGTACTGTTTGAAGCTATTTGTAGTGTATACAAAAAAATTAAGCTCCACAACACCTTTTATACTTCTCTACCACTCCCACAGGGACAGGGTGCGTTTCGGGGTGTGCCCTGGTAAGATTTTGACATAGGTATATTAATACCTGTGGGCACAATATTTTCAATACTACTAGAAAATTCTCCAGTAAATTGTTCAAATTCGTAATCATTAGATAAATAATTAGTTAAACAATCCTTTAAAAAAACTGATACACACTTTTTTTCATGACGTGCATGTTTTTTAATTACATTAGCTAATTCGTCTGGTACTCTAATTGATATAACCTGAGAATTCCTACCTTTAGACATATAAAACCTCTTTTTGAATATCCGGTATTGTAATTGACTTATATGGGATTAATTTTATTGAATTGTCACTAGATATAGACTCATAGTCAATGTGTATCAAACATCCCGATGTTTGTGCAGTGGTAATAAATTCCAGCCGTGCCTGAGTTTGTCAGGTGATGATTGTGCAGTGGTAAAATGAAGGACATCAAATGAATCCCTATTGGGAGACTAAATCCAATGAATCAACGGGAAGCTTCGTTTGAGAGACGAATGGAACAAATAAAGGTAGGAGTAGACCAACAAAGTAGTTATATCTATATTATTCAAGATTACCCAGGTCAAGACTCCTCTGTGGTTTTAGTGCCCCCTGACCAGATAGACAGCCTCTGCAAATGGCTCCAAGAAGCCAAAGAGGCTGCCGAAAAGCAGCGACGGTAGCGAGAGTAGTATTTGAAAGCCGATTTGAAAGGGACATTCAGTGAGAAACTGGATGCCCTTTTTGTTTATAGGATGGGTAGAAGTTTGGTTCTCTTCCGCTTAACGCGAATGTTATTATTCTATCAAAAAATTCAGGAATATATGAGAAATATTCAATCATATGAGATTTTTACCAACAACAAATAACGGCAAATGGGCATCGGGACTCTCATTAGCGTTTATCATTTTGATCATTATTAAAATCGTCGCTTTCTTGCCTATACCCACCTTTGTAATCGCTATTATAGGTTTAGCCGGCTTCATTATGGGCAGTATTGCGGTTTTTAAAAACAAAGATAGAACTATACTGAATTTTGTAGCTATCGTTGTTGGTTTGATAATCATCTTATGGACTGCTGCTGAATTAGTATTTCCACACTAAAGAAAAGAGTTTCTAAATGAGTAATTTAAGGGCATTCAGTGAAGAACTGGGTGTTCTTATTATATGTTATAGTTAAACTGAAAGTTACTGTGTATCAAAGTTCAATTGTTAATATCTCATATTGCAGGTATTATGATTTTCACAAATGGAAACGATACAATACTATAAGGCAGTGGTAGGTAACACTTTGCTCGGTGTAGCTCATCATCGTGCGAAGGAAACCAAAGAATGGTATGAAGTCTGGACTGGAAAAAGTTAGGCAAATAGTACATCAATTATAGACTGATTAGGTTTAAGGGGTGACTCTCCCTATTTACCAATATTGGAAACCGAAGCCAGAGAACTAATTAAGCAGTTATCTGCTCGTTAAAGATGAAAAGACAATCGGGATGTACTAATTAATCTACTTAAATGCGAAGATTCGTTCGCTTAGTGTCAGTTAAGGTACAGAGTCACATCTACTTCAATTAGCATAGTCATACAATGATGTCTAGTATTTATACTACCACTAAAGGATGAACTGAATGATATGGGGATACAACGTTTTTGTAATATTAGGGTTCGAGGTGTGCCATTTTGGGTTGTCGGCATTTGTGGGGTGGCTGGCGTATCGGTTGACATCGACCATCTTATTTCATACTGGACTAAAGGATATTTCACCCAAGTTGGCCACATACCACTTGCCTTTATTAGTTGCATTATCTTGTGCTGTGTTGGTGCATGTGTTGGAGGATTATACATTAAATTTGTTTTAAAGCGACTTATCAAGCGTAGAATATCTTAGTGTTAGTTTCCGTTTGGCATGATATTTCCAAAAGGTCCGAAAATGATTTCAACGTGGTATCTACGAATTAACAAATTATAATGCTGCATTATTCGGAGTAACTTAGCCCACCTCAGGGCATCATCGAGAGGGATTGACTTTCCTCAGCTATGAAACTAAAATAACAACGTGCAATTGTGACATGTCGATGATTATTCACTAATGTTTCTTAGATATGGATGATTAGATTATGACTATCTCGGTATATAGAGAAAAAGTAACCCATACGCATTCTGAGGCTTAATGGCGAGAGCCGTTGAAATTCAGGAGCACAGTGGAAAATTAGGATTGGTTAAAGGTGCCTTTCGCTTGTTGTTTAGTCCGGT